>NZ_JBIWKP010000007.1:0-358784 GCF_044765725.1 Streptomyces sp. NPDC102406
CCGACCTGACGGCCGGGACAGGGTTGTCAATCTGGCGTTGACTTTTGGCACGCTGTTGAGTTCTCAAGGAACGGACGCTTCCTTTGTACTCACCCGCAGACACTGTCTGAGGCTTTCCTCCGGGCGCTTCCCTTCGGTCTTGCTGTCTTGCGTTTCCGACTCTATCAGATCTTTTCGATCCGATTTCCTCGGGGTCTTGCTCCGCTTTCCAGGATTTCGCTTTCGCGCTTTCCTTTCCGGCGATTCCGACTTTATCAGAGATTCTGAGTCGGAATTTCCGACCCGGTGGAGGCTTCTCCGAGCACGTCGAGTGCGCGGGCTTCCCCCTCGGGCGGAGCCGTAAACCTACTGGAGCGAGGCGCCTCGATGCAAATCGAGGCGCCTCGCTCCAGTACAGCCGTCAGACCTCGACGACGACCGGGAGGATCATCGGGCGCCGACGATAGGTGTCGGAGACCCACTTGCCCAGCGTGCGGCGGATGAGCTGCTGGAGCTGGTGGGGCTCGACGACGCCGTCCTGGGCCGACTTCTCCAGGACGTCCTGGATCTTCGGGACGACAGCGATGAACGCCGAGTCCTCGATACCCGAGCCACGTGCCTGGATGTTCGGGCCACTGGTGATCTTGCCCGTGCTGGAGTCCACCACCACGAAGACCGAGATGATGCCCTCGTCCCCGAGGATCTTGCGGTCCTTGAGCGCGGGCTCACCGACATCGCCGACGGAGAGGCCGTCCACGTAGACGTAACCGGCCTGCACCTTGCCGACGATCTTCGCCTTGCCCTCGACGAGGTCGACGACGACGCCGTCCTCGGCGATGACGATGCGGTCGTGCGGGACGCCGGTGAGGGCGCCGAGCTCGGCGTTGGCGCGCAGGTGGCGCCATTCGCCGTGGACCGGCATCAGGTTCTTGGGCTTGCAGATGTTGTAGAAGTACAGGAGCTCGCCGGCCGAGGCGTGGCCGGAGACGTGCACCTTCGCGTTGCCCTTGTGGACGACGTTCGCGCCCCAGCGGGTCAGGCCGTTGATGACGCGGTACACCGCGTTCTCGTTGCCCGGGATCAAGGACGACGCCAGGATCACCGTGTCGCCGGAGACGATGCGGATCTGGTGATCGCGGTTGGCCATCCGGGAGAGGGCGGCCATCGGTTCGCCCTGGGAGCCCGTGCAGACCAGGACGATCTGGCTGTCCGGGAGGTCGTCGAGCGTCTTGACGTCCACGACCAGGCCCGGCGGAACGCGCAGGTAGCCGAGGTCGCGGGCGATACCCATGTTGCGGACCATCGAGCGGCCGACGAAGGCGACCCGGCGCCCGTACTCGTGCGCGGCGTCCAGGATCTGCTGGATGCGGTGCACGTGGCTGGCGAACGACGCGACGATGATCCGCTTCTGGGCGCCGGCGAAGACACCCCGGATCACGTTCGAGATGTCGCGCTCCGGCGGTACGAAGCCCGGGACCTCGGCGTTGGTCGAGTCGGACAGGAGCAGGTCCATGCCCTCCTCGCCGAGCCGCGCGAACGTCGGCAGGTCCGTGAGGCGGCGGTCCAGCGGAAGCTGGTCCATCTTGAAGTCGCCGGTGTGGACCACCATGCCGGCCGGGGTGCGGATGGCGACGGCCAGCGCGTCCGGGATCGAGTGGTTGACCGCGACGAACTCGCAGTCGAAGGGGCCGAGCCGCTCGCGGTCACCCTCGGACACCTCAAGGGTGTACGGGCGGATGCGGTGCTCCTGGAGCTTCGCCTCGATGAGGGCGAGGGTCAGCTTGGAGCCGATCAGCGGGATGTCCGGCTTCTCGCGCAGGAGATACGGGACACCACCGATGTGGTCCTCGTGCCCGTGCGTGAGGACGATGCCCTCGATGTCGTCGAGGCGGTCACGGATGGACGTGAAGTCCGGCAGGATCAGGTCGATTCCGGGCTGCTCCTCCTCCGGGAAGAGCACTCCGCAGTCGACGATCAGCAGACGGCCGTCGAACTCGAAGACGGTCATGTTGCGCCCGATCTCGCCGAGACCGCCCAGCGGGGTGACGCGCAGGCCACCCTTGGGGAGCTTCGGCGGGGCGCCCAGTTCAGGATGCGGATGACTCAAAAGACTCTCCCTTAAGCATGCGCGCCACGTACCTGTGGGCACGTGGCGCGCATGACGTTCGTGCAGTAGCAGTTGTCGGTGTTCTTCGGTCTTGATCGTGTTCTGTTGATTCAGTTGTGGAGCTGTGCGAAGTCGATGGTTAGAGCTGTACCCCGCCGGCAGCAAGATCGATCTTGAGCTGGGCCGTCTCCTCGGGGGTGAGCTCGACGAGCGGCAGTCGCAGCGGCCCGGCCGGCAGCCCCTGGAGAGAGAGCGCCGCCTTCGTCGTGATGACGCCCTGCGTGCGGAACATGCCGGTGAAGACGGGGAGCAGCTTCTGGTGGATCTCGGTGGCCTTGTGCACGTCACCCGACAGGTACGCGTCGAGCATCGCGCGCAGCTCGGGGGCGACCACGTGGCCGACGACGGAGACCAGGCCGCACGCGCCGACCGAGAGCAGCGGCAGGTTCAGCATGTCGTCGCCGGAGTACCAGGCGAGGCCCGAACGCGCTATGGCCCAACTGGCACGGCCGAGGTCGCCCTTGGCGTCCTTGTTGGCGACGATGCGCGGGTGCTGGGCGAGCCGGACGATCGTGTCCGTGTTGATCGGTACGCCGCTGCGGCCCGGGATGTCGTAGAGCATCACGGGCAGGTCGGTCGAGTCCGCGATCGCCGTGAAGTGGCGGAGCAGGCCCTCCTGCGGGGGCTTGTTGTAGTACGGCGTGACCGTGAGGAGGCCGTGGGCGCCGGCCTGCTGGGCGGCGCGGGCGAGGCCGATGCTGTGGCGCGTGTCGTTGGTGCCGACTCCGGCGACGACGTGGGCACGGTCCCCGACCGCTTCCACAATGGCTCGTACGAGGTCCGCCTTCTCCGCGTCGCTGGTGGTGGGGGACTCGCCCGTGGTGCCGTTGACGATCAGGCCGTCGTTGCCTGCGTCCACCAGGTGGGTGGCGAGCCGCTGCGCGCCGTCGAGGTCGAGTGCGCCGTCCGCCGTGAAGGGCGTGACCATGGCGGTGAGGACCCTCCCGAAGGGGGTCTGCGGAGTCGAGGTCGGAGCCATGGGTAACACGCTACTCGCTGCTCAGTGCCTGGTCCCCCCTAGGGGGACGCGACAAGTCATGACAAAGATGGAGCCCGGCACTGCCTGCTCGGGGGTTCAAGCAGTGCCGGGTCCGTTTGATCAGGCTAGATGAACTTTCTGAAAAGCCGCAATCCGGACACTTCAACCGCCCATCCGCACATTCGTGCCGTCACCGCACCGAATTGATCAAGGGATGGCCAGGCCCAGGATCACGGCGCCACGCGGCCGTTGGCATTGAACGCGGCGTACGTCAGCGGCATGAGCTTGGCCCACTCCGCCTCCATCTTCTCGCCGACCATCTCGATCTCCCGCTGCGGGAAGGACGGGACCTTGGCCAGCTCGTGCTGGGTGCGCAGGCCCAGGAAGTGCATCAACGAGCGCGCGTTGCACGTCGCGTACATCGACGAGAACAGGCCGACCGGGAGCACCGCGCGCGCCACCTCGCGGGCGACGCCCGCGGCCAGCATCTCCTGGTACGCCTCGTACGCCTGGAGGTAGGAGGCCTCCATGGTGCGGGCCGTCAGCTCCTGCTGGGCCTGCGTGCCCTCGACGAAGCGGTACTTGCCCGGGCGGCCCTCCTGCACGAGCTTGCGGTCGGCGTCGGGGACGTAGAAGACCGACTCGAGCTCCCTGTACCGGCCCGACTCCTCGTTGTACGACCAGCCCACGCGGTGCCGCATGAACTCGCGGAAGACGAAGATCGGGGCGCTGATGAGGAAGGTCATCGAGTTGTGCTCGAACGGGCTGCCGTGCCGGTCCCGCATCAGGTAGTTGATGAGGCCCTTGGAGCGCTCGGGGTCCTTCGACATCTCGTCCAGGGACTGCTCGCCCACCGTGGAGACACGGGCCGCGAACAGCACGTCCGTGTCGCTCGCGGTGTGCTTCACCAACTCGACGGTGACATCGCCTCGGAACGTCGGCTTACGGTCTTCAGCAGGGGTTTCGGTCACGACTCAGGAGGTCCTTCCATCACTTCGCTCGGGCGGCGCCCACTCTACGGGCCGCCACCGACAACGGGTCATTCGCTCGCTTCTGGCGACGATCTCCGGCGAACGAGAGCGAACGGCAGGAAACTTCTGTTATTTCGGCGAAAGTGGGCACCCTTTGAGGTGTTCACTCGTCTGTGTAGATGAACACACTTCGTTCGAACCCCTTGAGGAGAAGCACCGCCCATGTTTCGTCGGCGCGAGCCCGTACCGTTCGCCTTCATCGCCGAAGCCGACAGGTTCCGCAGCAACGTCAAGCCGCCTGAGCGTGAGCGTCCCTCCGCGGGACAGATCGCCGGCCGGACACTGGTGGGGTTGACCGTCGTGGCCGGACTCGTGGGCTCCCTGTTGTTCGGGATGCCCGCCCTGTCGGCCGACCAGACGACCCGGCACGTCCACCAGTCCGAAGCCTCCGACGGGCGCTGAAGCCGCCGCACTCGTCCGGACCCCCTGGGGTGGAGCGGCGAAGCACGCCTGGGTAGCCTCACCGGGCACAGCCCCCATCCAGCGTGGATCGAGTGAGGACCTGTCGTGCCCCTGCCCTTCTTGACGGCCGATCGTGCTTTTGACGAGGTCGCGGAGACTGCGCTGCCCTTCGACGACCGGGACCAGTGGCGCCGCCCCTACCGCCCGGGCCCCTACCGGGTCGGGACGGCCGCGTTGCTGCTGCTCCTGGCGTCGTACGTGCTGTTCGCCGGAGTGATCATCGCGGTGGCCGGAGGCCTCACCGCGGCCGGTGTGTGCGGGGTGCTGGCCGTTCTCGTCATCGCGGCCGCGATGCGGCTGTTGCGCATGGGGACCTGGGTCAGCGGGCGGGGTCTGCGCCAGGTCGGCTTCCTCACGACGCGCACCGCACCGTGGGACGTGGTCGTCTCCGCCCGCACGGTGCAGCAGCCCGTGCGCTGGCTGGGGCTGCCGCGCACCGTGCAGGGCCAGGCGCTGATCCTCGTACGACGGGACCGGCAGGGTGAGCAGACGGCGCTGCTGACCAGCCACAACGGTGACTTCCTGGGCCGGGCCACGGCGTTCGACCGGGCCACGGACACCATCGAGGTGTGGGTCGACGAGTACCGGCCCCGGAGCTGAGCGCCTGTCTTCGCGACGTACGGACACGGTGAAGGGGCCCGCGCCGTCGGTCTGACGGCGCGGGCCCCTTCAGTCGTGCCTCAGGCGTCGACCGGACGGCCTTCCTGGAGAGCGATGGCGCGCTGCATCGCCTTACGCGCGCGCGGGGTGTCGCGCGCGTCCTTGTAGGCGACGGCCAGCCGGAACCAGCAGCGCCAGTCCCCCGGGCTGTCCTCCGTCTCGGCCTTGCGCCGGCCGAAGACCTCGTCGGCGGAGTCGCGGTCGATGCGGCCGTACTGGTCGCGGCGCAGCTCGTCGACGGGCAGCCCGCCCTCGGCCTCCAGGAGTTCGGCGAGGCGGTTGGCCTTGCGGACGAACTGGGTGTTGGCCCACAGGAACCAGACGCCGATGACGGGCAGGATCAGGACGGCCAGGCCGAAGGTGATCGTCAGGAGCGTTCCCTGCTGGATGAGCAGGACGCCGCGGTCGCCGGCCAGGACGAAGTAGACGACCAGGACGGCGGCCGTGACCGCGTAGGTGATTTTCGCGCGCATCGCCGCCGTCAGCCGTTCAGGTCGAGGAAGTGTTCCAGGCCGAAGGTGAGCCCGGGGGCCGCGGAGACCTTGCGGGCGCCCAGGAGGATGCCCGGCATGAAGCTGCTGTGGTGCAGCGAGTCGTGCCGGAGGGTCAGCGTCTCGCCCTCGCCGCCCAGGAGGACCTCCTGGTGGGCGAGGAGGCCGCGCAGCCGCACCGAGTGGACCGGGACGCCGTCGACGTCCGCGCCCCGGGCTCCGTCGAGCGCCGTCGCGGTCGCGTCGGGCTGCGGGGCGCTGCCCGCCTTCTGCCGTGCGGCGGCGATGAGCTGCGCCGTGCGGGAGGCCGTGCCGGAGGGGGCGTCGACCTTCTTCGGGTGGTGCAGCTCGATCACTTCGACGGACTCGAAGTAAGGGGCCGCCACCTCGGCGAACTTCATGGTCAGGACCGCGCCGATGGAGAAGTTCGGGGCGATGAGCACGCCGGTCCCCGGGGACGCTTCCAGCCATCCCCTGAGCTGCGCGAGGCGGTCGTCCGTCCAGCCCGTCGTGCCGACGACGCCGTGGATCCCGTGGCGTACGCAGAACTCCAGGTTCCGCATCACGGAGTCGGGCGTCGTCAGTTCGACCGCGACCTGGGCGCCGGACTCGACGAGGGCGGCCGGATCGTCGCCGCGGCCGAGGGCCGCGACCAGCTCCATGTCCTCGGCGGCCTCGACGGCTCGTACGGCCTCGGAGCCGATGCGGCCCTTGGCTCCGAGGACCGCCACGCGCAGCTTGCTCATGTCTTCCCTGATCCTTACGTAGGTGGCTGTTACGCGACCGCTTCGTGCAGGCGCGCGGCCTGCTTGTCCTTGAGCGGGCCGATGACCGACAGGGACGGGCGCTGACCCAGGATGTCGCGTGCGACCTCGCGCACCTCGTCCGGGGTCACGGCGGCGATGCGCTCCAGCATGTCGTCGACCGACATCTGCTCGCCCCAGCACAGCTCGCTCTTGCCGATACGGTTCATCAGCGCGCCCGTGTCCTCCAGGCCGAGGACCGTGGACCCGGCGAGCTGTCCGACGGCGCGGCGGATCTCGTCGTCGCTCAGTCCGTGCTGCACGACCTCGTCCAACTCGTCGCGGCAGATCTTCAGCACGTCGTGCACCTGGCTGGGACGGCAGCCCGCGTAGATGCCGAAGAGGCCGCAGTCCGCGAAGCCCGAGGTGTACGAGTACACGCTGTACGCCAGACCGCGCTTCTCGCGGACCTCCTGGAAGAGGCGGGAGGACATGCCGCCGCCCAGCGCCGTGTTGAGTACGCCCATGGCCCAGCGGCGCTCGTCGGTGCGGGCCAGGCCCGGCATGCCGAGGATGACGTGGGCCTGCTCGGTCTTGCGGCCGATGACCTCCATCCGGCCTGCCGTGCGCAGCGCCTTGCGGCCTCCGCGCGGGCCGACAGGGGCGGCGGGCGGGCCGTCCAGGGCGCCCGCCCGCTCGAAGGCCGCACGGACCTGGCGGACGACCTTGTGGTGGTCGACGTTGCCCGCGGCGGCGACGACCAGGTGCGTCGGGTCGTAGTGCTTCTTGTAGAAGCGGCTGATCTGCCCGCGGTCGAGGGCGTTGATCGTGTCGACCGTGCCGAGGACGGGGCGGCCGAGGGGCGTGTCGCCGAGCATCGTGTGCGCGAACAGGTCGTGCACGCAGTCGCCCGCGTCGTCCTCGGTCATGGCGATCTCTTCGAGGATCACGCCGCGCTCCGCGTCGACGTCCGCCTCCTCGATGAGGGAGCCGGTCAGCATGTCGCAGACGACGTCTATGGCCAGCGGCAGGTTGGTGTCGAGCACGCGCGCGTAGTAGCACGTGTACTCCTTCGCCGTGAAGGCGTTCATCTCGCCGCCGACCGCCTCGATCGCGGCGGAGATGTCGAGGGCGCTCCTGCGGGAGGTGCCCTTGAAGAGGAGGTGCTCCAGGTAGTGCGTCGCGCCGTTCAGCGTGGGCGTCTCGTCGCGCGAGCCGACGTGGGCCCAGATGCCGAAGGTGGCCGAGCGGACGGCGGGCAGCGTCTCGGTGACGATGCGCAGGCCGCTCGGAAGGGTGGTCTTGCGGACCGTGCCGATGCCGCCGGTGCCCTTGATCAGTGTTTGGGTACGGGCGACGGCCCGCGCCTCCGAGGAGGTGCGGGCCGTCGCCTTGGTGTTACGAGACGTCACTTGTCGGTGTCGTCCTTCGCGTCGTCGCCCTCTTCGCCCTCGACCACGGGGATGAGGGAGAGCTTGCCACGGGAGTCGATCTCGGCGATCTCGACCTGGACCTTGGCGCCCACGCCCAGAATGTCCTCGACGTTCTCCACGCGCTTGCCACCGGCGAGCTTGCGGATCTGCGAGATGTGCAGCAGACCGTCCTTGCCCGGGAGCAGGGAGACGAACGCGCCGAAGGTCGTCGTCTTCACGACGGTGCCCAGGTAGCGCTCGCCGACCTCCGGCATGGTCGGGTTGGCGATGCCGTTGATCGTGGCGCGGGCGGCCTCGGCCTGCGAGCCCTGGGCGGCACCGATGTAGATGGTGCCGTCGTCCTCGATCGTGATGTCGGCGCCGGTGTCCTCCTGGATCTGGTTGATCATCTTGCCCTTCGGGCCGATGACCTCACCGATCTTGTCCACCGGGATCTTGACGGTGATGATCCGCGGGGCGTTCGGGGACATCTCGTCCGGGACGTCGATCGCTTCCATCATCACGTCGAGGATGTGGAGGCGGGCGTCGCGGGCCTGCTTGAGGGCGGCGGCCAGGACGGAGGCCGGGATGCCGTCGAGCTTCGTGTCGAGCTGGAGGGCCGTCACGAACTCCTTGGTGCCGGCGACCTTGAAGTCCATGTCGCCGAACGCGTCCTCGGCACCGAGGATGTCGGTGAGGGCGACGTAGTGCGTCTCGCCCTTGATCTCCTGGGAGATCAGACCCATGGCGATACCGGCGACGGGGGCCTTCAGCGGCACACCGGCGTTCAGCAGCGACATGGTGGAGGCGCAGACCGAGCCCATCGACGTCGAGCCGTTGGAACCGAGAGCCTCGGAGACCTGGCGGATCGCGTAGGGGAACTCCTCGCGCGTCGGCAGGACCGGCACGATCGCGCGCTCGGCGAGCGCGCCGTGGCCGATCTCGCGGCGCTTCGGGGAGCCGACGCGGCCCGTCTCACCGACGGAGTACGGCGGGAAGTTGTAGTTGTGCATGTAGCGCTTGCGGGTCACCGGGGAGAGGGTGTCCAACTGCTGCTCCATGCGCAGCATGTTCAGCGTGGTGACACCCAGGATCTGGGTCTCGCCGCGCTCGAACAGGGCCGAGCCGTGCACGCGCGGGATGGCCTCGACCTCGGCGGCCAGGGTGCGGATGTCGGTGACACCGCGGCCGTCGATGCGCTTCTTCTCCTTGATGACGCGCTCACGGACCAGGGACTTGGTCAGCGAGCGGTACGCGGCGGAGATCTCCTTCTCGCGGCCCTCGAACTGCGGGAGCAGCTTCTCGGCGGCCAGACCCTTGACGCGGTCCAGCTCGGCCTCGCGGTCCTGCTTGCCCGGGATGGTGAGGGCGGCGGACAGCTCGGTCTTGACCGCGGCGGTCAGCGCCTCGAGCACGTCGTCCTGGTAGTCCAGGAAGATCGGGAACTCGGCGGTCGGCTTCGCGGCCTTCGCGGCGAGGTCGGCCTGGGCCTTGCACAGCACCTTGATGAAGGGCTTCGCGGCCTCGAGACCGGCGGCGACGACCTCCTCGGTGGGCGCCTCGGCGCCGCCCTTGATGAGCTGGATGGTCTTCTCGGTGGCCTCGGCCTCGACCATCATGATCGCGACGTCGCCGTCCTCCAGGACGCGGCCGGCGACCACCATGTCGAAGACGGCGTCCTCGAGCTCGGTGTGCGTCGGGAACGCGACCCACTGGCCGTTGATCAGCGCGACGCGGACGCCGCCGACCGGGCCGGAGAAGGGCAGACCGGCGAGCTGCGTGGACGCGGACGCGGCGTTGATCGCGACGACGTCGTACAGGTGGTCCGGGTTGAGCGCCATGATCGTGGCGACGACCTGGATCTCGTTGCGCAGGCCCTTCTTGAAGGACGGGCGCAGCGGGCGGTCGATCAGGCGGCAGGTGAGGACGGCGTCCTCGGAGGGGCGGCCCTCGCGGCGGAAGAAGCTGCCGGGGATCTTGCCCGCGGCGTACTGCCGCTCCTCGACGTCCACCGTGAGGGGGAAGAAGTCGAGCTGGTCCTTGGGGTTCTTCGAGGCCGAGGTGGCCGAGAGCACCATGGTGTCGTCGTCGAGGTAGGCGACGGCGGAACCGGCGGCCTGGCGGGCCAGGCGGCCCGTCTCGAAGCGGATGGTGCGGGTGCCGAAGGAGCCGTTGTCGATGACGGCCTCGGCGTAGTGGGTCTCGTTCTCCACTAAAAATTCTCCGTTACTTTCGTCTGATTCGTCTTTTGTCCACTGCTGCCCGTGTGGCAGCGGGACGGGCGGAGAAGCGCGCCGTGAATGCGGGCCGGTCTTCGATCGAAGCTCCCGGGGATCCTCGTGCGTCTCCGGGGGCCACTACCGAGGACCGGCGGCGGCGAGGGTGCGCTTCTCCTCTTCGTACGTCACCAGAGTACAAAGCGCCGGTGACAGTGCGCACGTACGGCAAAGGGAGCGGCCCCCTCAAGAGTGGGAACCGCTCCCCTTCAAGGCGTCTTAGCGGGCGCCGGCCGCACCGCGGCGGATGCCGAGGCGCTCGACCAGCACACGGAAGCGCTGGATGTCCTTCTTGGCCAGGTACTGCAGAAGGCGGCGACGCTGGCCGACCAGGATCAGCAGACCACGACGCGAGTGGTGGTCGTGCTTGTGCGTCTTGAGGTGCTCCGTCAGGTCGGAGATGCGGCGGGAGAGCATGGCGACCTGGACCTCGGGGGAGCCGGTGTCGCCCTCCTTCTGGCCGAACTCCGAGATGAGCTGCTTCTTCGTAGCGGCGTCGAGCGACACGCGTACTCCTCATAGTGTTCTTCGTGGCCACCGAGCGCCCCTGGTCTACATCTCAGGGGAGCTTCCGTAACTCGGAGGCGGGGATACGTCGCGCGCTGCCCCCGACGTGCGGGGTGGGGGCGCGTACACAAACGTCCGTCACACAGCCTACCAGCCGCCGGGAGCGCCCCCGACCGGGTGCGGGACCTCGGTTCTAGCTGGTCATGGCGCGCGCCGACGCGTACACGTCGAAGACCGCGAGGGCCAGCGGGATCAGGGTGAGCAGGACGAACGTCTCGGCGATCTCCAGGAAGCGGCCCCAGAAGGGGGTGACGCCGCGGCGCGGGGTGATCAGGCCGATGGCGGTGACCAGGGCGGTGGCCGCGCCGATGGCCGCGGCGATCCACACCGTGCGGATGTCGAGCGCCGTGGTGTCGTTCTTGGCGGCCTCGTACAGGTAGTCCACCGGGGGGTGCAGCGCGAGGCCGAGGCCGAGGAAGACGAGGGCCGCGAGGCCCGCCGCGAGGGTGGCTCCCACCTGCGCGGTGTAGCGGAACAGGTGGGCGCGCATCAGCATCGCGATGCCGGTGGCGAGGGCCAGGAGCTGTCCCCATACGTTGCTGGAGAAGCCGAGGACGATCGACGCGCCCACGGAGACGAGGGCGCAGCCGCCGACGAGGCCGACGAGCAGTTCGTGGCCGCGGCGGGCCTGGGCGGCGACGCGCTCCGCGTCGACGGCCTCGTGCGGGTCGGCGGGGTCGGTGGTGGAGTCGTAGCCCGCGCGCGCGGGGTTGGGCGGCGCGAAACCGATGGGCAGGCGCGAGAAGCGCATCGACAGGCCGGGCAGGAACGCGAGGGCGCTCACGGCGAGCGGGGCGCAGACGGCGGCCGTCTCGATGGGCTTCAAGTGCGTGAGGATCGCGATGAAGGTGGTCAGGAGACCGATCAGGGACGCGAAGACGAACGCCACGAAGGGGCCGTCACCGCCGGGCGACACCAGGGTGAGGATCACGGAGGCGACCAGGACCGCCGCGCAGGCGAGCAGGAACTGGAGGCGGCCGATGCCCTGGCCCGCGGAAAGCGGCAGCAGTCCCGAGCCGGCCACCGCGATGTTCGGCAGGGCGCCGAGGCCGAGCGCGACCGCCGAGCCGCGATCGGCGTAGACCCGCGCGCGTACGCACGCCAGGGTGACCAGGAGGAGTCCCGCCACGCCGGCGAGGATGCCCTGGAGGCTGTACATGTCGTGGCGGACCTGGGAGTTCCAGGCCACGAAGGCGATCAGCGCGGGCAGGATGCCGCCGGCCACGAGGCCCGCCGCGCGCGTGAGGTCGCCGCTCCACAGGGTGCGGTCCTTGGTGACGGCGGAGGCCACGGCCTCGGAGACGTCGTCGAAGACGGCGGGCGGCAGCGACTCGGCGAACGGGCGCAGCGTGAGCAGTTCGCCGTCCAGGATGCGCTGCGCGGCGAACGAGCGGGCACTGTCGAGCACCGTGCCGTCACGGCGTACGAGGTGGTAGCCGACGGGCGCGCCCTCGGCCGGGCTCTGCTGGGAGAGCCGCAGGATCTCGGGGTACAGGTCGGCGACCGGTACGTCGTCGGGCAGCGCCACGTCGATGCGACTGTCGGGCGCCACGATGGTGACGCGGCAGAAGCCGAGGCCCGTGCCCGCCGTGGCAGGGGCTCCGGTGCCCGTTGCGCCGGCTCGGCCGGTCGGCGCGGAGGCCGTCATGCTCACCTGCTGTTCCCCCTTTTTGCGAAGACTCTTGTGAGGCTCTTTGGCTCTTGTGAGGCTCTTTGCGAAGACTCGGTCGTGCGGGAACGCGCGCGGTGGAGCACCGGGCGCGTCCGTTTGTCTGTAAAGATCCTGTGCACATTGCGCTCCGCGTCCCGCTGGGCCGGTCACACGCGCTCCGCCACCCGCGGCGCGGGGACGGCCTACGTTCCGAACCGTGCGGATTGCCCGTTTTGCCTGGGCGGCTTCGCAACTGCTCACGGGTATCACCGGCACCCTACCGCCCGCTGTTGTCAGTGGTTGTCAGTAGGATCGCGAACCGCGATCGACGTCCGCCTGACACGGGGCGGTGGACGGAAAAGCTCGGTCCGGCAAGGGAATTGGTGCAGAGTGAGCCACATCGTCGTCAAGCGCCCACCTCGGGCACTGCCGTCCGAGGTGCCCACGGAGGAGGTGGTGCTGCAACCTCCGCCGGAGCTGCCGCGGGGGCAGCAGGAGGGCGCGCTGATGCAGATTCTGCCCATGCTCGGCATGGGTGGCTCGGTCGTGTTCTTCTTCAATCCGCAGGCCCAGCCCTTCATGAAGATCATGGGCATGGTGATGGTGGCGTCGACGATCGCGATGGGTGTCGCGATGCTCGTCCGCTACCGCAAGGGCAATCAGGGTCAGATGGCGGACATGCGCCGCGACTACCTGCGCTATCTGTCGCAGACCCGGCGGGAGGCCCTGGGCACCGCCCGCAAGCAGCGCGACGCGCAGTACTACCTGCACCCTTCGCCCGAGCAACTGTGGGCGCTGGTCGCCGAGGGCAGCCGCGTGTGGGAGCGGCGCAGCGGTGACGAGGACTTCGGGCAGGTTCGGGTGGGCCTCGGCCCGCAGAGCCTCGCCACTCCCCTGGTGCCGCCGCAGACCGCCCCGGTCGACGAGCTGGAGCCGCTGACGGCGGGCGCCATGCAACGCTTCCTCGCCACGCACAGCACGCTCGAAGAGTTGCCGATGGCGGTGTCGCTGCGCGCCTTCTACCACGTGTCCGTGAGCGGGGAGCCCGGGACCGTGCGCGGCTCCGCGCGCGCCCTGGTCGCCTCCCTCGCCTCGATGCACTCCCCCGAGGACCTCGTCATCGCGGTCGCCGCCGGGCGCCAGACCGCGCCGGAGTGGGAGTGGGCGAAGTGGCTCCCCCACAACCAGGTGCCCGGGCTGACCGACGGTGCGGGCAGCCGCCGCCTCATCACCACCGACGCCGGTGAACTGGAGGACCTGCTCGGCACCCGCCTGGAGGGCCGCCCGCGCTTCCACCCCGGCGGCGCCCCCGTCCCCGAGCAGCCGCACGTGGTCGTCGTCCTCGACGGTCTCTCCCTGCCTCCCACGTCGCTGCTGGCCAGCCCCGAGGGCCTGCAAGGCGTGACGGTCCTGGAGGTCGTGCCCGGCGACCTCGCCGCGGGCCGCGGCGACCTCTCCGTCGTCGTCCACCCGAAGGTGCTGCGCCTGGAGTCGGCGCACGGCATGGTCTACGAGGGCACCCCGGACGTGCTCTCGTACGCCGCCGCCGAGGCGCTCGCCCGGCAGCTCGCGCCGCTGCGCATGGCGACGGGCGGCGACAGCGACGACGAACCGCTGCTCGCCAACCTCGAGTTCACCGATCTGATGAACCTGGGCGACGCGGCGACCGTCGACACCAAGCGCACCTGGCGCCCCCGTTCGCAGGCCGAGCGGCTGCGCGTGCCCATCGGTGTCGGTGACGACGGCCGGCCCGTGATGCTCGACCTGAAGGAAGCCGCGCAGGAGGGCATGGGGCCGCACGGTCTGTGTGTGGGCGCCACCGGTTCCGGCAAGTCGGAGCTGCTGCGCACCCTGGTCCTCGGTCTCGCGGTGACGCACTCCTCCGAGACGCTGAACTTCGTCCTCGCGGACTTCAAGGGTGGTGCGACGTTCGCGGGCATGGCCCAGATGCCGCACGTCGCCGCCGTGATCACCAACCTCGCCGACGACCTCACCCTCGTCGACCGTATGGGCGACTCGATCCGCGGTGAGCTCAACCGCCGCCAGGAGATGCTCCGCGACGCGGGCAACTACGCGAACATCCACGACTACGAGAAGGCGCGCGCGGCCGGTGCGCCGCTCCAGCCGATCCCGTCGCTCGTCCTGGTGATCGACGAGTTCAGCGAGCTGTTGACGGCGAAGCCGGACTTCATCGAGATGTTCGTGCAGATCGGCCGGATCGGCCGGTCCCTCGGCGTGCACCTGCTGCTGGCCTCGCAGCGCCTGGAGGAGGGCCGTCTGCGCGGCCTGGAGACGTACCTGTCCTACCGGATCGGTCTGCGGACCTTCTCCGCCGCCGAGTCCCGTGCCGCGCTCGGTGTCCCCGACGCCTACGAGCTGCCGAACGTGCCGGGTTCCGGCTTCCTGAAGTACGGCACCGACGAGATGGTGCGCTTCAAGGCGGCGTACGTGTCCGGGGTGTACCGCACCGGTTCCGTGCGGGCCGCGACGCCCGGTGGGCCGCTCCCGGTGGACCGGCGGCCGGCGCTGTTCACGGCGGCCGAGGTGCCCGTCCAGTACAGCCCCGTGCCGCAGCAGCGCGAGGAGTCGCCGCGCGAGGAGAAGGACGACGCGCTGGCCGACACCGTGCTCGACGTGATCGTGCGGCGCCTGGAGGCGCAGGGGCCCGCGGCGCACCAGGTGTGGCTGCCGCCGCTGGACAGCCCGCCGTCGCTCGACTCGCTGCTGCCCGGCCTCGCGCCCGTGCAGGGCCGTGGGCTCACACAGCCCGGCTACGAGGGCGCCGGACGCCTTGTCGTCCCGGTCGGCCTCGTCGACAAGCCGTACGAGCAGCGGCGCGACCCGCTGTGGATCGACTTCGGCGGCGCCGCCGGTCACATGCAGATCCTGGGTGGTCCGCAGTCCGGGAAGTCGACGCTGCTGCGTTCGATCATCGCGTCGTTCGCGCTGACGCACACACCGCAGGAAGTGCAGTTCTACGGCCTCGACTTCGGTGGTGGCGGTATGGCGGCCGTGGCCGGTCTGCCGCACGTGGGCGGCGTGGCCTCGCGCCTCGACCCGGAGAAGGTGCGGCGTACGGCGGCCGAGGTCTACGGCGTGCTGACGCGTCGTGAGGAGTACTTCCGCACGGCGGGCATCGCCTCCATCGCCGACTTCCGCAACCGCCGCGCGCGCGGTGACATCTCGATGACCGACCAGCCGTGGGGCGACGTGTTCCTGGTCATCGACGGCTGGGGCAACTTCCGCACGGACTACGAGGCCCTGGAGCCGCTCGTCCTGGACATCGCGGCGCGCGGTCTCGGTTACGGCATCCACGTGATCCTGACGGCGTCGCGGTCCATGGAGGTCCGGGCGAACATGAAGGACCACCTCATGAACCGCCTGGAGCTGCGGCTCGGCGACACGATGGACTCCGAGTTCGACCGCAAGGTCGCGGCCAACGTGCCGACCGGTGTGCCCGGTCGTGGTCAGACCCCGCAGAAGCAGCACTTCATGGCGGCGGTCCCGCGCATCGACGGCCTCTCCTCGGACACGGACCTGGCCGAGGCCACGTCCGCGCTCGCCACCGAGGTCACCCGGCACTGGACGCAGCCGGGCGCGCCCGAGGTCCGGCTGCTGCCGCGCGAGTTCCCGGCGCGCCAGTTGCCGCCGGGCGACCGGTTCCCCGAGCGCGGTATCTCCTTCGCGCTCGACGAGGACAACCTGGAGCCGGTCTTCGTCGACTTCGACCAGGACCCGTTCTTCCTGATCTTCGGCGAGAGCGAGTCCGGCAAGTCCAACCTGCTGAAGCTGATCATCCGGCAGCTCACGCAGCGCTACAGCGGCGACGTCTGCAAGCTGTTCGTGGTCGACAACCGGCGCTCGCTGCTCGATGTCACACCGGCCTCGCACCTGGCCGAGTACATCCCCATGTCGAACCAGATGGCGCACCACATGGACGCGCTGGCCGACCTGATGCAGCGCCGCACGCCGACCGCGGACGTGACGGCCCAGCAGTTGCGCGACCGCAGTTGGTGGCGCGGACCGACCGTCTACGTCGTCATCGACGACTACGACCTGGTGTCGACGTCCAGCGGCAACCCGCTCTCGGGCCTGACCGAACTGCTGCCGTTCGCCCGGGACGTCGGTGTGCGCTTCATCATCGCCCGTTCCACGGCCGGTTCCGGCCGCGCCGGGTACGAGGCGTTCATGCAGCGCATCAAGGAACTCGGCGCGCAGGGCGTCGTCCTTGCCGGTGACCCGGCCGAGGGCGATCTGCTCGGCGGGGTGCGGCCGCGGCCGATGCCGCCGGGGCGCGGTGTGTTCGTGTCGCGCAAGCGCGGCAAGCCGTTGATCCAGGTCGGTCTGGAGCAGTAGGCGCACCCGACCATCCCCCAGGGGGCTCGGGGAGAGCGGGAAGGGGGTCGCACTCTACTGGGTGCGGCCCCCTTCTTCCTGCGTACGGGGGCTTTGTGGCGGGACCCGTGGGTCGGCGGGGGTGCGCCAAGTAGGGTGGCCGAGCAGGCAGTTCGTACCTCCGGAAGGGGCCATTGACCATGGCGGACGCACAGAATCAGCCCACCGCGCCGGAGTCCCGGCAGCCCGAGACCCCCGAGGAGATCAAGGCCCGCAAGGAGCGCGAGAAGAACGAGTTGTACGCGCTCGACATCTCCGGTGTGGAGTGGCACAGCGCGCCGGGCACGGAGCAGCACGAGGAGCGCGTGGAGATCGCGTACCTGCCGGAGGGCGCGGTGGCGATGCGGTCGTCACTCGAACCGGAGACCGTGCTGCGGTACACGGAAGCGGAGTGGACGGCGTTCGTCCTCGGGGCCAGGGACGGGGAGTTCGACCTGGAGCCGACTTCGCGCAATGGGGGTGTGGTGGGAGACGGCCAGGAGTAGTCGGGGGGAGCGGGGTCGACGACGGGGCGGGCGGGATGAGCGAGGCCGACGGAGTTGCCGGTGCTGGGGGTCCTGATGGGCTGTGGCGGCGCGGCCGGGGTTGGGTGCTGCGACACCGGGTGATGGCCGGGGTGGCGGGCGTGGCGATCGTCGCGGCGGGTGTGATCGTGCCCGTGTCGTTCGCCGGGTCGGCCGACGCGGCGCCCTGTTGGAGCGTTCCGGCGCGCACGCGGGCGCTCGCCGACGACCCGGCAGCCGCCACCTCGTTCCTCGACCCGCTGGACGACACGAGCCGGACGGGCCGCGTCGAGGGGCTTCTCGACCATGAGGCGTACTGCGGTGACGGTGCCCGCGCCGTCGGCCGCGCGATCGTCGCCGCCGCGTCGGCCGCTCCCGGCAAGCCGCACACCGAGGCGCAGGCCCGCACCGCGTACGCGGTGATGTCCGTGCTGTCCTTCCGGAGCGGGGTGCCCGCCCCCGGACTCGAACCCGCGGTGGCGCGCGTGATGGCCGAGTACGTCGTCGATGTGGCCCGTACCCCGTGGCTGAGCGATGACCACGAGGTCACGGGCCCGGCCGAGCCCGCCGCCGGCGCCACGGCACTGGACGAGGCCGGGCGCACGCCGTTCGGCAGCTTCCTCAACCCGCGCGAGGCGCACGCCGTCTTCGGCCACAGGGATCCTCTGCGGCGCACGCGGGGCGCCGCCTTCGACGGCCTGATCTCCCGCCTGGCCCGGAACCCCGAGGCGTTCGCCGTCCTCTACGACGCCGAACGCGCCTACTTCGCGTACTACCTGGAGCGCCTGACGAACCGGGGCGGCGACCCGGCGGCGCGCCCGACCGCCCGGGACGAGGCCGAGGCGCGCAAGGCCGACTCGGACCGGTGGCGCTACGACCTCACGTCACCCGACCAGGATCTCGGCGCGATCGCGGAGCGGATCGGCATGTTGACGGGACTGCGGACAACCCTTGCGACGGACGGCACTATCGAGGACCTGTCCGCGTTCGACAGCGCGATCCGCGAGCACACCCGTGGCACGTACCGGCCGAGCGCACGCCGCGTGACCACACTCCCGGCGATGAACACCATCGCTGCCAGGGCGGCGTCCGGCGCGGTGCGTGGGGATCTCTTCGACGGTCGGGCGCAGTTGTACTCCGTGTACGACACGTGGGTGCGGGAGCGCGGCGTCCCCGCGGGGCGGGCCGAGCAACTGCGTCAGTTGCTCGACGAGCAGTACATGACGGGATTCTGGACGGCTTCCGTCCAGTGGTGAGACAGCGGTGAGGCAGCGGTCGCGGCGGTCGCGGCGGTCGCTCAGAACGTGAAATCGGGCTCCCCCGTGCAGCGCCCGTCGCGGCGCATCTGGTCCTCGACGAACGCGCGGAGGAGTCGCCGCTGCGTCGCACTGCTGACGCTGCCCTCGGCGGTGGTGAGCGAGAAGTTGGCGCGGGTGCCGTCGCAGCGGGCGGTCGCGGTCATCGGGTCGCGCACGCCGGAGTGGGAGTCGCGGCTGAGGAAGCGAGTGCCCCAATTCCCGTAAGTGGCGTGGAGGGTGACCCCCTGGGTGCCCGGGTCCGGACCGTCGAGGGTGCAGGAGGCGAGCATCGCCGCGGGCCCGCCGCTCGCGGACACCGACCAGTCCCGCGCGTGCGGCAGCCGGACCGTGGAGACCCAGCCGCAGGCGGTGCGCCCCGCATCGGGTACGGAAACACTGGGGGCGCGCGACTCATCGGCGTCGCGGGCACCGGGATCGGCGAGCGGCGCCCTGGCCGCCGCGCCGGGCACCTTCAACGGCGCGGCCTCACACCCCACCCTTCGCGCCGCCGCGTTGGTGAAGGAGACGGCCGCGCGGTACGCCGCGCCCGGCACACCATGCAGGGCGTCTCGGGCCACCGCGACCCGGGTGAGCATCGAGTTCGGCGTGGCCGTGCCCCGGCAGGGGACGCGCATCACGATGTTCTGGACCCTGTCCACGAACCCGGGCAGCTCACCGGGCAACATCTGGTGGTACTCGGTCCCGAATTGCGGGAACGACGCGTACATCACACGGTCCTGGTCGTCGCCGCGCGTGTACGCCTCCATGCGCAGCAGCGGCCAGTCCTTGGCGTCGCGTTCACGCTGCTGGGCGGTGAGCGTGCAGGTGTAGGTGCCGAGCAGCGCCAACCGCTGTTCCCGCGCCTCCTTCAAGTGCAGGTCGTCCGGGGTGAGTTGTTTCACCACGGACTCGCTGACGGCTCCGTCGCACACGTCGCGGGCCACGAGTTCGTCGCGGACGGTGGGTTCGGCTACGTACGCACCGATTCCCAGGGCGGTGGCGGCGACGGTGGTCCAGAGCAGGGTGCGCTTGGTACGTCGCTTCATGTTCGCGTTCTCCCGGGCCTCCGCAGGCACACCATCAGTCCGCCCTTCCGATACCGACAGCCATCCATTGGGAATCGGGCAGACTCTTCTTACCGCTCCCGGTCACGACCGAATTGCCGAAGTAGATCCTGGCGTCCTCGATCACGACCGTCGTCGTGTTGTCCAGGCTTTTATCGGTAGCGCCGGCGGGGAGATTGAAGCTGAAATACGGACGCTCGCCACCAGTGGCAGGGTCCAGTTCGACGAGGGTCATGGGCGCCACTTCGTCCGTGCCCTCCTTGACGGCCAGAATCCGGCCACCGCTCATCCGGATGGGATGCAATGTCTGATCGGGTCCCGCCTCGAACTTCACGCCCGATCTGCCGGTCGCGAGGTCGAAACCGACGAGCCAGTTCGTGTCGTTCCCGAGACTCTCGCTCGCCGCTCCGCTCGCGACAAACACCTGGTCGTCCGTGACGATGGCACCCGCACAACCGTCCCCTCGCTCGGGGTCACAGTTCACTTCGTAGTGGTCCCCTTCCATGCGGATGGTCGCGCGCAGTTTTCCGTGGTCATCGAGGGAGAGCAGGTCCGTGATCTCGTTTTCTCCTGCCTCGACCGCGATGACGGTCGGCTTGCTCGACACGACGTACGCGTGAACGTACCGAGCCGCCTGATAGGACCACACCACTCGACCGGAACGCGGATCGAGTTTCTGCACCTTGTACTGAACATCCCGGTAATCCGTACCATTCGAGCAATTGTTGCTGACGACGAGCGCCTTTCCACCCTGGAACTGGGCGTCATGACACTTCTTGGTCCGACTCCGCTCCCAAAGCGTCTTTCCGGTACGCATATCCACGCCCACGGCGCCCTCCCACCACGTCGCGACCACCACACCGCGCGTCATGGTGACCCGGGTGGGCTCATCAAAAAGGGAGGACTTCCACGGGATCTTGGTGTCCCAGAGCTTCTTTCCGGTGTCGAGATCGAACATCGTCAGGTGATCGCAGGCGTCCTCGTCCTGTTCGCCCTTCGGCGCGCCCTTCTGCTCACCTTCGTAGGCAACAGCCGTACGGCCGTCGACCGTCACATAGGGGGCTGCCGCGCATATGGTTCCCGGGAGCTGAGTCCGCCAGGCATCCTCTTCAGAGGTGCCGATCTTGACAGCTACGAGGGCATCTTCGACCCCCTTGACCAGGTTTTCCTTGGTCACCCATGTCCCTGAAGTGAGCTGGTCCTTACCCGGTGCCACGCCCCGCGCCATCATCACGGACTCGAGGTGCCCGGCTCCCCCTCTGGGACGGGCCTCCACGCTCTCCCTGATGTCGTCAGCGGCAGGTGACGGCGTCGCCTTCCTGTCCAGCTCCGCCGGGGAGCCCGACATCTCGGACCAGAGGAACCAGAGGCCCGCGAGCAAGGCGAGAACAGCCACGAAAGAAACGGCCAGCGCATAGGAACGGCGTCGACCCCGCCCTCTGGCTTCCTGCCGCGACTGCGTGAACTCTGAGGGCGGCGGCCCGAACGTCATGGCAGTCTGTACCTTCCTGAACCGTCGGGCGACACCCAGAATCCGGAAACTCGCCGTTTTGGGAAAAAAGAAGGTGGGCGCCTCCCGCGCGCGCCCACCTGAACTCCTTGTACAACCGCTCTGCTACTGGAAGTAGCTGGCAGCCTTCTTGTCGCCGTCCATGTACGTACCACCGGAGGTACCGACCACGTGGCCGATGCTCTGGAGCGCCGCGTGGATGTCGGCGGCTTCCTTGTCCCACTTGGCGAGCTTGGTGCCGAAGGTGTCCTGGGCGGAGCCGGCCCAGTACTCGCGGCTCTTCACCACGAGCTGCTTGAGCTCGGCCAGGTCGGACTCGAGGGTCTTCGCCTCGTTGCCGATCTGGGTCGCCGCCATGTCGAGACCGTCGTATGTGACGAGCAGGCCGTCGCCGTTGCTGACCATCTGCGTTACCTCACTAAATCCTGGGATTGACCGACTTCTGAGACTTCGACGCGCTCAAGGCGTCAGAAGGAGCTCAGGGACGACGCGCCGTCCGTCGTGGAGATCTTGGACACCGACGCACGCACGTCGTCTTCCGTGCTGTCCTTGATGTTGCGCGTCTGGTTCATTGCGTCGATGACGTCGGCCAGGATCTTGCCGATGTTCTGCAACGAGGTGTTGATCTCAAGCTGCTTCTTGTCGAACTCGGCACGGCCGATGCCCTGCCACTTGCCCTCAAGGCCGTCGATGACGCCCTGCAGCTTGTGGACGCGCTGCCGGATGCCGTCGTACTTCTCCGACATCTGCTTCTCGAGCTTGATTACTTGTGCGTCTTCGAGCTTCTGCTGTGGCGTTGCCATGCCGCTCCTGCCCTTCTTCGGTCTGCCTCTTGATCCATTACTCCGGCTCCGCCCCGCTAGAGGCCGAACCGCTCCCCCGTGGCCCGCTTGAGAAGCGCAGGAAACCCCACGGTTGAAAGTCTCACCGGCCGCGCCGCGCCCGCATCACAGCGAAGCCGCCACCACCCAGCACGATCACCACGGCGACCGCACCGAGCGCAATCCACAAGGTATTGCTGTCACTTGACGATTCTGCTTCCGATCCTGCCGCTTCGGTAGGGACATCTGAAGCCTTCTGCGTGGGCTGTGACGAGCCTGATGCAGAATCCGATGCGGCGGCGGAGGGCCGCGTCTCGCTCCCCGCATCGGTCTTCGCCGCGCCGCCGTTCTCCTTGGCGAGCGGGTCGGACCCGGCGGGACCGGCGTCGTAGTCGGCGTTCTCGAGTACCTTGCGCGGGCGGACGGTTCCGTACCCGAGGTACTTGCTCGGGTCGTTCTTCTTCCACGTGCGGCTGGCCGTGTCGATCAGCGCGCGCAGGACCTGGTTCGCCGTCCAGTCGGGGTGGGCGGACCAGACCAGGGCGGCGGCGGCGGAGGCGATGGCGGTTGCCGAACTGGTTCCGCCGTCGCGCGTGCAGTACGACTGGAAAGACGTGTCGCACCAGCCGGGAATGTCGATACCGGGCGCCGCCAGATCCACGTATCGGCCGTACGAGGAGGTCTTGGAGACCGTTCCGCTCTGGTCCACGGCGCCCACGCCGACCGCGTACGGGTAGGCAGCCGGGTATCCGATGTGCCCCGACCGGACACCTTCGTTGCCGACAGCGACCATCAGCAGCTTGCCCTTGGAGGCCGCGTACTCGAGTGCGGCCTTCTGGTCGGGATCGACGGTTTCCGAACCGAACGACATGCTGATGATCTTGGCGTCCGAATCCGCCGCCGCCTTGATCGCTTCGGCGGGCTCCGGCGTCTTGTTCAGCTCCGCCGCGCCCTTGAGATCATCCATCTGGACCCGATAAGGGATGATCTTCGCGTCGGGCGCGAGACCCTTGATGCCGCCACCGGCGCCCGTCCCGGCGATCAGCTCCGCCATCGTCGTGCCGTGACCGGAGAAGTCCCGAGTCACGTGGTACGAGACGGACTTGGAGACCTCGTTCGTCAGCACCTGCCCCTTGAGGGACGGGGTCCGGTCGTTCACACCGGAGTCGATGACAGCGACCTTGACGCCCTTGCCCGTGCTGACCTTCCACATCTGCTCAGCCTGCATCGGACCCAGATACCACTGCTTGGACTGGGCGTCATAGGCGGAAGCGCCCGGCGCGAACCCCACACTCACCACTGTCAGGGCGCCGACCACCGCCCCGACCGCGCGCATGCGTCTGCCACGGCCGACCTTGTGCGGCGTGGCCCGGTCGGATCGTCGGCTGGTACCTGACTTCATGGTGCTGTGTGTCCTCGCTCGGCTTCAGTTGACGACCGGCGGCACGTCGCGCCGGTTGGCGGGCAGGTGGGTGTTCACGTCCTCGACGACGTAGTCGGGGCGCTCCGCCGCCTCCGTCTCTTCCTCACGCGGCTCACCGTTCCGGCCGGGACCACGCACCAGACCCGTACCGCCGCGCGTCATACCGTTGCGCTCGGCGCGCGTCGCCGAACCGCGTGAGGTCGGGTTTCCGGTGACCGCCTCGCTAGCCGCGGCACCGTTCCGGGGTCCGGACGCGTTACGTCCTGCCGGACCGGCCGCAGAGCCGGGTGCACCGATGACGCCTCGCTGGCCCACGCGTCCCGCACTCGACCGGCCGTTGCCCGCGGCTCCCTCGACGCCCATCACCGAGCCACGAGGAATACGCGAACCGCTCTGTCCTGTGGGCGAGGCCGTCGGGCGACCGCCGACCACGCCGTTGGACCGACCGGCACCCGTCCCACCGGCCGTCCGGGGCATCTGCCCTCCGGTGGCCCTCGGGGAGCCACCCGTGATGCCCTGGCCTCCCGCCCCGGGCAACGTCCTGCCGCCCGGGCCACCGGCCTTGGCGGTCGAGCCCGCCCTGCCCATCTCACCCGCACCGCCGCGTCCCCCGGAACGGGTCGTACCGGCATCGGCGGTGCCGGGCGCTCCTGCGGACCGCCCCTGCGGCAAGAAGGGGGCTCGTGATCCGGCGGGACCCGTGGTGCGACTGTTCATGCCGCCCTGCATCGGAGGCACGTAACCGTTGCTGAAGCTGGGGGACGTGGGCGCCGTGGGGTTCGGCCCGCCCGACACCGGAGCAGGTCCGGTCGACGGCGGCGTCGCGGTGGGCGACGGCAGTGTGCCGACGCTGTCGATCTCCGTACCGACAGGACGGTCCGGGTTCGTGATGGAGCCGTCCACCTCCTTGACCGGGGGCGCGTCGACGGTGGGAGGCGCTACCACGTGAGCACCGCCGCTCTCGTGCGCACCGTCGATCTGAGGACGGGCCCTCTCCGTGACCTGCCCGTCACTGTTCGAGGCGCCTGCCGCGCCGACACCGGAGCCGCCACCGGTCGTCTCACCCCAGCGCCGGGCGATCTTCGGCTTCGGCACCCCCACATCCGGCATCGTCCGCAGCTTCGGCGGATTGGCGTTCAGTGTGTTGAGCTGCTTCGTGGAGACGGCGTAGTACGAGGACAGCCGGTTCATCTGGTTGATCGCCTCTTGGCGGTTCTTCTCAACCTTGACCGCTGCCGCGTAGTCGGGGTCGCTGTCGACCTTCTTGTGCGCCGGGTAGTCCTTGGGCAGCATGCCCTGCTTGTCGGCCGGGCGTGTGTCCCGTTCCGGCATGGCGCCGCGCACGGACGCCAATCCCATGGAGGCCGCGGAGAGTTGGTCGCCGGCGCTGCCCGCGAACGTGCTGAGCTGCTCCCCGTACGCGACCAGGTCCTTGCCGAACTCACGGAAGCTGTCGCCGGACTCACCGACCCAGTGCACCCGGGTCACGTGTCCGTCGAGTTCCGACGCGGCCTTCTTGATGGCGTCGCGCGCGTTCCACAGGGCGGTGCCGGACGATTCGAGGTCCGCCGGGTCGGTCTGCTCGACCATGTCGAGCAGCGTGTTGAGACGGATGTCGTCGCTCTCGAAGTCGGACCGCCGCGTGTCGAGAGCCTGGCCCACCGGGGTGACTCCGACGGTGGCACGCAGGAGGTTGTTCAACCAGCCGCCGCCCGCGTGGTTGTCCTCCACGTCGTGGGCGAAGTCCGTGAACTGAGCCTGCTGATGGACCCGCTCTCGGTCCGTCTCGTGGTCGTGTCCGGTCATGGTCAGAACCCAGCCTGATTCGAGTTGTTGGTGTGACCCGTGTCCTTGGCGGCCTGGAGCTCGGAGATCTCGGTCTGGATCGCCCAGAACCGCTGCCGTTGCTCTTCCTCGAGATTTCCGAAGCCTCGGTGCGCGCCTTGTACAGCGATGCTGATGGCCTCGATCTGAAGGCTGAGCGTCTTGGAGAGCGTGACGAGGTTGCTGTGCACCGAGTTGTACGCCTCGTACAGTTGGTCGGCCTCAGGGAACGCGCGGCCTGCCGCCGTGTTGTGCAGAGATGTCTTCTTGATGCTCTGCGCGCTCACCTTCGCGGGACTGCCCGCCGAGGCGTCCAGGTCCCGGAGTACCGCGTCCACCCGCTTTTGGAAGGCCGTCAACGCCTCGTTGGTGACCTCCAGATTCGCCGCCCTGGTCGCTGACGGCCCTCCCACCATGTCTGCCGGAAGCACGACGCCTTCCTCCCCGTTTCCCCGTGATGCAACTCGACCGCGGCAGCCTCACCGCCTGCCGAACGATCGCAAAGCACGTCACTTCCTACAACGCGCTTACCACTGTAGTCACCCTGTACATCTACTCCAACCGAGCTATGCCGCAACTCCGTCACGAGACGGCATCAGGCGCGACCATATGTCCGTTTCACCCCGGGCCCGTTCTGGAATGTGCCGTCGGCGTCGGCGCTGTGGCGGTTCAACCTCGCGACCTACGCGGCAAGTTGACCCGCCGCATCGGTCGCGGCTTCCAGGGCGCGTCGTGGGTCAGCTCTGCGCCGGTGTGAGCGGCTTGTCCGCCTCGATGCCGTGCTCGATCTTGCCCCGTCGTGGCGGCGAGCCTCTCGGCGACCCCGTCGGCCGGCGAGCAGCGCGCCCGCGGCCCGGGCCGAGAGGGCGCACGTTGCTACAGAGAAGCGCGCCTTCGGCATGGCGAATTCCGTTCAGGGCACACGAAGAGGGGAAGGAGCAGCCGAAATGCCGCTTTTTCGGCGGGCTCGGCATAGGTGGCGCGCCAGAGCCGACACTTGACGTGTTTCTTGTGGAATCGGGCAAACGGCGAGGCTTCATCGGCTCTTCGCCTCATCCACCGATGATCTTCACTTCGAGTGGCCGTCCCACCCGCGACGCTGTCCCACGAAAAAGCCTCGGTTCACAGCAGCACACACCGTCCGCAATAATCTCGCCCCATGGAACAGCTCGGTGGGATCCTCGTGAAGGTCCTTTTGTTTGTTTTCGTTGCGGGGATGTTCACCCTTGTCATCAGGGCGTTCGTCCGCAGCGGCCAGGAGGACAAGAGGGTTCGCAGAGGCTGGGAGGAGCTGGCGCGGGTCGCCGCGGAGCGTGGTTGGACGCATGAGCGGCGTGCCGCCGGGCGAGCCACCGAGTACTGCGGTGTCGGTCCGATGCCGGGCAGCGGCGACAATCTGACCGCCTGGCACTACATCACCGGCGAACACCGCGGCCGTTCCTTCACGTGCTTCGAGTACCGGTACGCGAATCCGTTGTCGGGCAGCAGCCAGGTCGGGGAGAGCAAGAAACTCACGTTCGAGTCCGTCTTCCTCGTCTCGGCGCCCGGCTCGGGGCCCTTCTTGCAGCTAGGGCGAGTCGGCACGTTCGACACGGTGATGGGGCGCGGCCCCAGGACGCTGCTCGGCGTGCCGGAGTTCGACGAGAAGTTCCGCGTCGACACGGAGGACGAGGCTTTTGCCCGTGCCTTCCTGGACGACGGGGTGCGGGCTTTCCTACTGGGCGATGAACGCGCCCTGAAAAACCCGCTCCGTGTACGCCACGACGAACTCTTCACCTGGTACACCGGCACCCTGTCGCCGCAGGCGCTGGAGGAGCGGCTGGACTATCTGTGCGACGTGCTGGACCGGATTCCCGCGCGGACATGGGCAGCCGCCTGAGGGCGAGGCATGTGAGCGGTCGCTCAGGGGGCCGACTGCGGGTCGCCCGGGCCCACCGTGCGCAGGAAGTCCTTGTAGTCGCCGATGACCTCGCCGATCTGGTTCTGCTTCGCGGTGAGGACGATCTCCAGTACGGCGCGCTGCGCCGGGTTCCGAACGTCCTCCAGGCCCAGGAACACCTGGCTCTGGCACAGCTCGATCGGTTCTCCGCGCAGCGTGGTGGAGAGCACGAGGTCCTGCGCGATCCCGGGGGCGTCGGTGAGGCCGGGGAGGTCCGGCGTACCGATCTCGGTCTTCTTGAGGACGCGTACGGGGCCGCCCTGCTGGAGGCGGGGCACCGCCTCGTCGGCGATCTGCGAGATGGTGGCGCTGTCGTTGCGCATCTCACCGGAGATGGTGATGTTCGCGGTGAAACCGTCGTCGATCGAGGCGGGATGCAGCGCGACGAAGGCCACGTTCGGTGCTCCCACCTCGTCCGGCGGCGCCGCCCGCCAGCCGTCCGGCAGCGAAAAGGAAATCTTGACCGGCAATGTGGCCGCCATGGTGGATCCAATCCTTCGGTGTGTTTCGGCGCGTATTGCGGCCCATGCGTCGGCTGCGCGTCGGGAAGGCTCTAGAGCCAGCTTCCGACGGTGCTGTCCCAGGCGTCGCCCACGGCGTCGGCGCCGTCGCCGAGTGCGTCGCCGAGTTCGCCGGGGTCGACGGTGACATTGAAGCCGACCTTGCCGCCGACGCCCAAGCCCACTCCGACGTCGCCTCCGATGGTGAACTTGCCGTCCTTCATGCCGAGGTCGGCGTGGGCCTCCGCGCCCGCTCCGGCCCATGCCTCGCCGTTCACACCGGCGCCGACACCGGCGACGTCGGCGGAGGCGGAACCGGTCGCCTTGGCTCCGGCGAACGCTTCGGCACCGGCGTGCAGGCCGTCCTTGCCGGCCGAGATCTTCGTCGCCGCGTCGGCGCCCACGAAGGCCTTGCCCTCGGCCTGGGCTCCGACGATGCCGTACTCGAGGCTGCCGCTCGCGGACGCCTGGGCGAGGTAGGCGCTGCCCGAGACACCGGCCTGGAACTGTCCGTTGGTGACACTCGCGCCGACGGAGCCGTCCACGCCGAGCGTCTGGACGCCCGCCTCGTACTTGTACTTGGTGCCGCTCCAGGTGCCGTCGCCGTCGACACCGGCCGACCACACGCTGGACTTGCCGGACCATTCGGCGAGCTTGATGCTCCACTCGGCTTTCTTGCCGGGGGTGGCCTCGTCGTCGGCCGCGGGGTCACCGGTCTTCTCCCGCAGGTACCAACTGCCGTCCTCGCCCTTGCCCCATTCCCGTTCCCTGTGGCGCGGGTTGTCCGGGGTGCCGAACCAGGACTTCTTCTCCCGGGCCCAGGCCTCGGGCGCGATGGCGCTCTTGCCGACCCCGTGGTCCTCGGCCCACTTCTTGGCGTCGACGCCGCTGCGGATCCCCGCCAGCCAGCCGGGGCTGTCCTTGGCGTCGCCCGCGAGGCTGTGAAGTTTCTTGGTGAACTTCTCGGCCTCTTCTTCGAGCTGCTTGCGCGCGCCGCTCAGCAACTGTTCGGCGCCCTCGTGGTCCCCGGCCTTCCACTTCCCGATCGCGGTCCCGGCCTGACCCTGTGCCCAGGTCAATGTCGTGGAGTACGCGTGCGCCGCCTTCGCGGCGTCGGACATCGCGTCGCTCGCGTAGTACCAGTTGGTCTTCTCTTCGGCCAAGGTGGGCCAGAAGGCGTCGCTGGCCTGGCCGATCCAGCCCTTGATGCGCACGTCGCGCAGGCCGTCGCCGATCTTCTCGAACGTGTCCGACCACTTGTCGAGGGCGGTCTCTATCTCGCCGAGTTTTCCGGCTTCCCCCGGGACGAGGTCCTTCGGGTCGTCGGTCGACCCGAGTGTGGCTGCCATTGCTGCGGAGTCCCCGTTCTTCTTCCTCTGCCTGCGCGGACCTGGACGGTCGCTGTCAGGCCAGGGCCGTCCTGACGGTCTTCACCGCGTCGCGGATGGCCTCGTCGGTGTCCTCGTAGTCGCCGTTGGCCTTGTCGAGTCCGCCCGCCAGGCCCGCCGCGCAGTCGGCCAGGAATGAGGCGCCCGACTCCCACGTGGCACAGAACGTCACGAGGGCTGCTGCCGCGTCGTCGTCCCCGACCTTGGAGGCCGCCTCCGCGGGGTCTCCGAGGTCCACCTTCTTGACCGGTTCGAGTACTTTCACGATGTCCTTCGCACCCTTTTTCAGGACGCCCGGACCCACTCCGAGATCACCGGCCACGGTGTCTCCCCCCTCTTCAACCGCACGTGCACGTAAGCGCGTCAGCGCTGAACTCAGGCACGCTATCAACGAGATCAAGCCAGGAAACGCTCGCTCACCGGCTCTTCACGATCTCGCCCCCGCAGCCCCTCGGCACGACGGCACGGGGGCCCGTCACGCGCCGTGCTCCACCCGGCCCCGCCTGCGCCGCGCGTCCCGTACCGCCACCGCCGCGCCGGCGAGGCCCACGACGATGACGACCGCGCCGACCGCCGCGTAGGTGCCCAGGCGCGCGTTGCGTTCGTCGGCGGTCTCGCCGAAGTGGACGCGGGCGAGTTCGGGCGGGTCGACGGTGGTGACGGCCGCGTCGGGCTTGGGGGACTCGATGGGGTTCTTGGGGTCGGCGATCTCGGTGACCGCCCTGACCGGGTCGACGACGCCCCAGCCCACCCGGTTGTCATGGCCGGGGATGGAGCGTTCGGCGGTCTGCTCGATCTGGGCGACGATCTCCTGGGCCGACCAGTCCTTGTGGTGCTGCTTGAGGAGGGCCGCCACGCCTGCCACGTACGGGGCCGAGAAGCTCGTGCCGTTGTCCGAGCAGTGGCCGCCCTTGGGGACGGTGGAGATCATGTCGACGCCGGGGGCCGCCACGCCCACGTAGTCGCCCGACTGGGAGAAGGGGGCCCGCTCGTTGTTGCGGTCCGATGCCGCGACCGCGAGGACTCCGTCGTAGGAGGCGGGGAAGGTCTCCTTCTGGTTGCCGCCCAGGCCGTCGTTGCCCGCGGAGGCGACGACGACGACCTTGTGCGCGAGGGCGTTCTTGACCGCCAGTGCCAGCCTGGAGTCCTCGGACAGCGCCTTCTCCGTGTCCTGGGAGATGTTGATGACGTCGGCCTTGGCCCGCACCGCGTAGTTGATCGCCTCGGCCAGGTCGTTCGAGTCGCCGTGGCCCTCGGCGTCGTTCTGCTTGATCGGGATGATCGTGGCGTCGGGGGCGAGGCCCACGAACCCGGTGGTCTTCTCCGCCTTGCGGGCCGCGATGATTCCGGCGACGCGCGTGCCGTGGCCGACCGTGTCGGTGGTGCCGTGCTCGTTGCCGCGGTCCTCGATCTTCTCGCCCTTGTCGTCCTTGGGCGGAAGGAAGTTGCGGCCCGCCGAGGCGTCGACAGCGTCGGCGAGTTGGGGGTGGCTCGGGTCCACGCCGGTGTCGATCACCGCGACCCGGACGCCCTTGCCCGTCGCGCCGGCCCACAGTGCGTCGAGGTTGACGCGTTGCAGCGCCCAGGGTCGGCCCTTGTACTGCTTCCCGCCGAACGTGCACTCCCCGCTGTCCGCCAGGGCGGGCGCCGCCGGCAGGGCCAGCACCGAGACGGAGGCCGTCAGTGCCGTGGCGGCGAGCAGTGCGCCGGGGCGCCGCAGGGCCTTCCTCGTTCTCGACATCAGTGTTCTCGACCCCAGTCGCTGCATCGGTTGGTGTCCTCTACCGTTCCTGTCCCGTCACGCCCGCCCGCCGCTCACGAACCCTGCGGCTGACCCGCGTCCGGCTTCGACAGGCGCGGACCGGTGGGCAGGAACGTGGACCAGGTCGCCGGGACCGGCCGCGGCGTCACCTTGTCGTAGCCGAGCAGCTTCTGCGTGGTCTGCGTCTCCTGGGCCAGTTCCTTGCGCTCCTTGGCGGTCATGCCGACGCTGGTGTCGCTGGTGGTGCTGTCGCCGTTGGACTGGAGGGCGTAGCGCAGGCCCGTGTCGGTGACCAGGAAGATGCCGCCCGCCTTGGTCTCCGTGCCCTGGACCTGGCGGAAGACCTGGCCGGAGCCGGGCGTGACGTAGGCGCTGGAGGAGCCCGTCGGCAGGTCCTCGGGGAAGTCCGTGCCGACCCAGGTGGAGAGCGTCGTGCCGTCGGCGGCGACCTTGCGCAGGACGTTGCAGACGGTGTTGCGGCCGCTGCTGGCGCTCGTGCCGTCGTTCACGGTCTCCGGCTGGTGGGTGGGCCAGTCTGCCTTCTCGCCCTCGAAGGGCACGCTGTTCCCCACCGCGGCGAGGTTCACCGCCTGGGCCTGCGGGGACAGGTTGACGTCGACGAGTTGCTCGCTGTGCAGCAGGAGCTGCGAGGTGAACTCGGAGATCCGCGCGACCTTGCCCTGCAACACCACGTAGTACTGCGTCTTGGTGCCGTCGAGCGACTTGAGGACCGTGCCGACCTTGTCGAACTTCGCGTAGCCGTTGCCCGTGAGGGCGTTGGCGGTCTGGCCGGGGGTGCCGGGGACCTCGGGGATCGCGACGGGGGCGCCCTGGTGCAGCGTCGCCAGCCATTCGGAGGAGACGCGCTGCGGGGGGCGGTTCTGGGTGTCGAGCGCGCTGAGCAGGCCGCTCTGGGCGGGGTCGGCGATCTCGTAGGCGGTGCCCTGCGCGTCGACGACGTACTGCTTCTTCGTGACCGAGTCGCTCACGTACATGAGCCGGCCGCCCTTGAGCTGGTTGCGGCCCTCGGTCTTCTTCCAGTCCTTCCGGGCGAAGACGAAGGCGGCCTTCTGTATGGCGCGGCCACCGTCGCTGGGGCGTTCGCAGACCATCCAGCGCTTGGCCTCCTGGGCCTCCTCGGCGCTGGGCAGCCGGTCGGGGGCGTACGGGATGCCGAGAGTGGCGCCGTGCGGGAGGTCGCCGTTGTCGAGGACGCCTTCGTCGACGTTGACGACCTTGTCCGTGTAGTCCTTGAGGAGGAGCTTGGCCGAGGCCATGTTCAGGACGGGGTGGAGCTGGCGCTGCTTGCCCGTCTTCAGGACCACGTAGCGGGTGGTCGAGTCGCTCGCGACGATGACGTTCGTCGCCGTCTGGTCCCAGCCCTTCGGCGCCGTGGGGCTGAACAGGCCGATGCCGCCGAAGACCATCAGGATCACCACGCCCATGATGGTGCCGGGCAGGACCGCGCGCAGCGGCCTGGGAGCCCCCTCCTCCGAGCCCGACGGTGAGGGCTGCACGAAGGCCGCGAGCGTGCGGCGCTTCGCGAAGGTGTAGGCGTTGAGTTCGTCCCGCCGTGATGCCATCTGTGTCCGCTCTCTCCCCGTGCGGAGCCGTGGGGGCGCGTTCCCCCGACTTCGGTCGACCGGTGTCGACTGTGCGTGCCTCGGGCCGCCGAGCGAGCTTCGTGCGGCTGCCGTGGCTGTCAGACCCGGCCCCTACTATGCCTGTTACGACGTTGTGCGTGTGGCACGGGTAGGGTGCTGAGGCCTTTCCAGGGCCCCGTGGGTCCTTCACGAGGAGCCTTTGCGCATGGGATTTCGGGAGAGTTCGGGGGGTTTGGAGTGATGGCTTCCGCAACGCGGGCTCGATCGCGGTCGCAATCGAGGTCACGATCGGGTGACCGTTCGGGGCAGGGTTCACCGCAGGGCTCCCCCTCTCCTTCACCGATGGCACACATGCCTGCACATGACCCGCTTGATTCCCGTACGCGCCCCGGTGCTCCGGCGTCGGCCCCGCATCGCGGACCGGTGACGCCGCACCTGAAGTCGCGTACCGGACGTGGTGGTTCGTTCCGCGCGCAGCGGCTCGTGATGATCGAGCTGGCCGCGGCCCTCGTCGTCTGCGGCTGGGTCGCCGACAACATGGCGGCGCTGATCGCGACGGGTGTCGTCGCCGCCGTTCTGCTGCTGCTCGCTCTCGTACGTCGCCGTGGGCGCTCCCTGCCGGAGTGGCTGGGCACCGTGCTCGCGATGCGGGCCCGGCGGCGCGTGGCGGCGGGCACGCCGGTGCCGCCGGGGACCGAGCCCGGCCTCGCGCCCGCCGTCGAGTGCGACCCGAGCCTGCGCACCTACAGCCACCACCGCGGGGACGACCGCGACCAGCGCCCGGTGGGCATGGTCGGGGACGGCGGCTTTCTGACCGCAGTACTTCAGGTCGAGTCCGACGCCACCGCGCTGCGGGCCGAGCGCAGCCGCAGACCGCTGCCGGTCGGTCTGGTGCGGGACGCCCTGGAGGTGGACGGCATCCGCCTGGAGTCGGCGCAGGTCGTGCTGCACACGCAGCCCGCCCCCGCGCTGCACCTGCCGCAGCAGTCGGTGGCCGTCAGCAACTATGCGCCGTTGCAGGCGCAGACCGGTTCGCCCGCGGTGCGCATCACGTGGATCGCGTTGAAGCTCGACCCTGAGCTGTGCCCGGAGGCCGTGGCCGCCCGTGGCGGCGGTCTGGTCGGTGCGCAGAAGTGCCTGGCGCGGGTCGCCGAGCATCTGTCGAGCCGGTTGAGCGGCGCCGGGTTCCGGGCGAGCGTGCTCACCGAGGAGGAGCTGATCGCCGCGGTCGCCACGTCGGCGTGCGCCAACCCGATGGTGACCGCGCAGGCCGGGCGGAGCGAGGCGCCGCAGCGGCGCACCGAGGAGTCCGGCCGCAGTTGGCGCTGCGACAACCGCAGGCACACCACGTACTGGGTGCGACGCTGGCCCCAACTGGGCACCGGCGACGCCACGTTGCCGCAGCTCGTCGCCCAGTTGACGACGGTGCCCGCGCTCGCGACGACCTTCAGTCTGACGCTGGCCAAGGGCGACCAGCAGGATGTCACCCTGGCCGGGCACATGCGGATCACGGGACGCAGCGACAGCGAGCTGACCACCGCCCGGCGGGATCTGGAGCGAGCCGCACGCCAGGCGCGTACCGGGCTCGTCCGGCTCGACCGTGAGCAACTGCCCGGCGTTCTCGCCACCCTGCCGCTCGGAGGTGCCCGCTGATGGCCATGACCAGCCAGATTCCCGGTATCGGTGAGCGGTTGCGGACCGGGTTCGGTCTGCTCGGGCCGAGACACCAGCGGCACGCCCTCTCCCCGGAGCAGCTCGACACGCTGTCGCTGCCCATCGGGGACGACGGTGTGGTCGTCGGTGTGGACGCCGAGGGGCAGCCCGCCGTGATGGGCATCAACCGGCCGACGCCGTACGACATCGTGCTCATCGGTGGCCTCTGGACGGCGCAGGTACTGGCGTTGCGGGCCGCCGCGACGGGTGCGCGGGTCGCCGTGGAGACGGGCCGTGCGCAGCAGTGGGCGCAGCTCGTCCAGGCGGTCGGCGGCGGGCAGTCGGGGATGACCGTGCACGACGTGGGGCGGGTGCCGCCGCAGGGTGCTTCGGCCGGTGGCCCCGTGCTCGTCATCCGCGACTGCGGTATGCGGCCCCCGCGCGGGCGCGTGGCCTCGGCGCCCTGGCAGTCGGTGCTGACGCTGCTGCCGTACCTGAGCCCGGTCGCGCCGCGTCTGATGCGGCAGGCCCGGCTCGTGGGTGTGCAGCGGGTGTCGCCGGACGAGGCGACGGAGATCGGGCGCGTCCTCGGGTTGCCCCGCGGGGAGTACGAGTCCCTGCCGACGCTCGCCGACGGCGTGACCCTGTGGTGCACCGACCGCGACCGGCAGTATGTGATGACGCAGGCGACGGACGCCGAGACCGGATTGTTGGGAACCGCGCGGCGCATGGATTGAACGCGGCGCACGGATCGAACGTTTCGGACATTTGACGGCGATGGACGGCGATGGACGGCGTTGGACCGTGTTTGTTCGTCACGTTTTGGTGTACGTCCGGCGTGGGCGCGAGTGCTTTCGGGCCCTACGTGACGCAGCGGACGTCCGCGGTGAGGTGGACGGACCTGCCGTGCGCATGGTTTTCGTGATTAGGCTGGGGCAGGACGTTTCGTGAGCACTCGTGTGCGGGTGCCTCGGGCGTCAGGGGGCCAGGGGGTCAGCCCGGCGGATCGATCAGGAACGGTCGGCCCCCAGCACGGCACGAGGGTGCTCGACCACACCAGGAGGCATTGTGAACAGCGATCGGGACGGTATCCGCGGGGGCTGGGATTCACCCGTCGATGATCAGTCCGACGCGGAGTCCAGTGTCGAGATGACGGGCGAGTTCACCATCGACTACGCCCCTCCGGCCTGGTACACGCAGAACGCGTCGGCGACCGCCGCCGCACCCGAGCCGCCCGCGCCCCCGGCGCCCGCGGCTCCCACTCCCCCGCCCGCCTCCGTCCCCCCGGTCCCGGCTCCGGCCGCTCCGGCGCCTGTCTCCCCGGAGCCGGACCTCGGTTCCGCCAACGGGGACCTGGAGAGCGGCGCGACGATGAAGTTCTCCGCGGCCTCGCTGAAGCGGGAGTTCGAGGAGCTGGCCGCGCTCGGCGAGCGGAACGACACGCCTGACGCCGCCGCGGCGCAGGGTGACGCCGCCGCCGATGACGGTGCCAATGCCGGTGCCGGTGCCGGTGCCGGTGAGTCGCCCCGGTCCTGGGTGGACACCCACGGTGCCTCCGGTACGTCTGGAGTCTCCGGTACGCCTGGTGATTCCGGTGTGCCTGGTGCGCCTGGTGCGCCTGGTGCGGACAACGCTCAAGCCGCCGCCTCCACCGACACTTCGGGCGACACGGACTTCCCCCTGGCCGACGCGAACGACGCGGCCGGCGAGAGTGCCGGCCACGAGACGGGCGCGGAGCCGGAGGCCACCGCGGACCAGCCGGGTCAGCCCGACACTCAGGTCCAGGCGGACCAGGGGAACCAGGGGAACCAGGACGCCCCGGAGGGCGCCGCCGACGGCGAGCCCGACATCGCCGCCGAGCCCCCGGCCCCTGTCCCAGCCCCAGCCCCGACCCCCGCCCCCGAGACGGCCCCGGACGCCGCCACCACGCCGGCCCCCGCACCGGCCCCGGCCCCCGCCCCCGAAGCCGCCCCCGCCGCGGCCTGGACTCCCCCGCCCGCGCCGGACGGTGGGGTTCCGCCGCTGCCCCCGGCGTTCCAGCCGGCCGCGCCGCCCGCCGCGCCGCAGTGGACCGACCCGGCCGCGGCGCAGCAGCCGCCTGCCGCTCCGCCCGGCTGGCCCGCGCAGCCCGGCGCCGCGGCGCCCGCCCCACCGGCACAGCCGCAGCCCCAGCCCCAACCGCAGCCGCACCAGGCACCGCAAGCCCCGCCGCAGAGCGGCTACGGCTTCCCGCAGCAGGCACAGCCCCAGCCCCTGCCCCAACCGCAGCCGCAGCCGCACGCGCAGCCCCCGGCCCCCGGCCCGCAGCCCGGCTACGGTTTCCCGCAGCAGGCGCAGCCCCCGGCGCAGGGCCAGCCGCAGCCCCAGCCGCACCAGGCCCCCCAGTCCCCGCAGTCCCCGCCGCAGCCCGGTTACGGCTTCCCGCCGCAGCAGCCCCAGCCCGCCCCGCAGCCCCCGTACGGCGCTCAGCAGCCGCCCGTCGCCGACCCGCGCTCCGGTGCCGCCTGGCCGCAGCCCGTGCAGCACGACCAGCGTCAGCCCACGAACGTCGGTGGCGCCCCGCTCGGTTACACGGCCGCCGTGGAGCTCTCCGCCGACCGGCTGCTCAACAACAAGAAGCAGAAGGCGAAGAGCGCCCGCCCCGGCAGCGGCAACGCCCGTTTCAAGCTCGGCGGCAAGAAGGAGGAGGCCGAGCGGCAGCGGAAGCTGGAGCTGATCCGTACGCCGGTCCTGTCCTGCTACCGGATCGCGGTGATCAGTCTGAAGGGCGGCGTCGGCAAGACGACGACCACCACGGCGCTCGGTTCGACCCTCGCCACCGAGCGGCAGGACAAGATCCTCGCGATCGACGCCAACCCGGACGCGGGCACGCTCGGCCGCCGCGTACGCCGCGAGACCGGCGCGACCATCCGCGACCTGGTGCAGTCGATCCCGCACCTGCACTCGTACATGGACATCAGGCGGTTCACCTCGCAGGCGCCGTCCGGCCTGGAGATCATCGCCAACGACGTGGACCCGGCGGTCTCGACGACGTTCAACGACGAGGACTACCGCAGCGCCATCGACGTGCTCGGCAAGCAGTACCCGATCATCCTGACCGACTCCGGTACGGGCCTGCTCTACTCCGCGATGCGCGGGGTGCTCGACCTCGCCGACCAGTTGATCATCATCTCGACCCCGTCCGTGGACGGTGCGAGCAGCGCGAGCACGACGCTTGACTGGCTCTCCGCGCACGGCTACGCGGATCTCGTCGCGCGCTCGATCACAGTCATCTCCGGGGTCCGCGAGACCGGCAAGATGATCAAGGTGGAGGACATCGTCAGCCACTTCGAGACGCGTTGCCGCGGTGTCGTCGTGGTGCCGTTCGACGAGCACCTGGCGGCCGGTGCCGAGGTCGACCTCGACATGATGCGGCCGAAGGTGCGGGAGGCGTACTTCAACCTCTCCGCGATGGTCGCCGAGGACTTCTCGCGCGCCCAGCAGCAGCAGGGCCTGTGGACCTCGGACGGCAACCCGCCGCCCACCATGGCCCCGCCGATGCCCGGCGGCCAGCAGCCCTACCCCGGGCAGCAGCCGTACCCCGGTCAGCAGCAGCCCTACCAGCCCTACCCGGGCCAGCAGCAGCCCGCGCCCTACCCGCCGCAAGGGGCGCCGCCGCAGGGCCCGCCGCCCGCGCAGCCGCAGGCACCCGGCCCGCAGCCCGGCTGGCAGGCCCCGCCGCCGCACCAAGCGCAGCAGCCGCCGCAGCCCCAGCAGCCCGGCCCGCCTCCGGGCTGGCAGCAGCAGCCGCCGCAGCAGTAGCGGCAACTCTCCGAAAGACCCGCACCCTTGGCCGGTGCGGGTCTTTCGCGTGTACTGGACCGTACCGGCGCGACCGGGGCGCCACCCGCTGGCCTGCAAAGCGTCAGAGGTCTTGACCAATGTGCGTGAATTGCGGGTCAACTCGTTATTTCCGCAGGCCACATGGGGTTCAACTGCCGTTGACGTGTGTCAACTGCCGCTGATAAACCAACACTTCATTCCCCCCGAACGTCCGAACACAACGTTTCGAACACAACGTTCCGAACACCCAAGTCCAGCCATGCTGTGCGAGCGATGCGTGAGGTCCCCGACCGATGGATACAACGGCTCAGCAACACCAGCACCACAGAACGGCTCGTGCCGGGCGTCGCGGCGTGCGGCTCCTCCTCGCGGCCGGTGCCGCTGCCTTCACCCTGACGGCGGGCCTGGCGACCCCGCTCAACCCGGCCCCCCAGCAGGCCGAGGCCAAGGCCGACAGCGGTAAGAAGACCCTCACGGTGGCGGTCGCGCAGAGCGTCGACTCGCTGAGCCCGTTCCTGGCGCAGCGCCTCCTCAGTACGAGCATCCTGCGTCTGACGAACGAGTTCCTGACGAACTACGACCCGAAGGACAACCACGTCGTCCCGGGCTTCGCCACGAAGTGGGAAGCATCGTCCGACAAGTTGACGTGGACGTACACCATTCGGTCGAACTCGAAGTGGTCCGACGGCCGGAAGGCGACCGCCAAGGACGTGGCGTTCACGTTCAACAAGATGATGACCGACGAGGGCGCGGCGACGGCCAACGGCTCGTTCGTCGGCAACTTCAGGAAGGTCACCGCGCCCAGCGACACGCGGCTCGTCATCGAGCTGAAGAAGCCGCAGGCGACCATGACGGCCCTCGACATCCCGATCGTGCCGGAGCACATCTGGAAGGACGTCAAGGACTACGCGAAGTTCAACAACGACGAGAAGTTCCCGATCGTCGGCAACGGCCCGTTCGTGCTGACGGACTACAAGACCGACCAGTACGTGAAACTGGAGGTCAACAAGGACTTCTGGCGCAAGTCGAAGACGCCGCAGTTCGACGAGATCGTCTTCAAGACGTACAAGGACCAGGACGCCGCGGTCGCGGCCCTGCGCAAGGGCGAGGTCTCCTTCGTCGCCGGTTCCCCCGCCCTGACGCCCGCGCAGGCCGCGTCGCTCAAGGGCGAGCAGAACATCAAGGTCAACGAGGGTCCGGGCCGCCGCTTCTACGCGATCGCGGTCAACCCGGGCTGGAAGACCAAGGACGGCAAGAAGTTCGGTGACGGCAACAAGGCGCTGCTCGACAAGAAGGTGCGCCAGGCGCTGTTCCGTGCGGTCGGCACCAAGGCCATCGTGGACAAGGTCTTCCAGGGCCACGCCGTGCAGGGCGCGGGCTATATCCCGCCGCGCTTCTCCGACTACTTCTGGCAGCCCTCGGACAGCCAGAAGCTGACCTACGACGTGACGGCCGCGGGCAAGATGCTCGACGAGGCGGGCTACCCGCTCAAGGACGGCAAGCGCGTCGGCAAGGACGGCAAGCCGCTCGACCTGCGCATGCTGTGCCACGCCACCGACCCGAACGACAAGGCGGTCGGCAAGTACCTGAAGGAGTGGTGGGGCAAGATCGGCGTCGGCCTCAAGCTCAACTGCGTCGACGACGTGTCCGTGCCCTGGTACGCGGGTGAGTACGACCTCGCCTTCGACGGCTGGTCGGTCAACCCGGACCCGGACTTCGTCCTCGGCATCCACACCTGCGCCGCCCTGCCCACCAAGGCACGGGAGACGGCGGCGACCGACAACGGCATCTGCGACAAGACGTACGACGACCTCTACGACAAGCAGCTCGCCGAGTACGACCCGGCCAAGCGCGCCGGTTACGTCAAGCAGATGGAGTCGTGGCTGTACGACTCCGGGTACATGAATGTCATGGCCTACCCGAACGCGGTCGAGGCGTACCGCACGGACCAGATCAAGTCCATCCAGACCATGCCCACCGCGGCCGGCAACATCTACGGCCAGGACGGGTACTGGAGCTGGTGGTCGGCCGAGCCGGCGTCCGCGTCCAGCAGCGACTCGGACTCCTCCGGTTCCTCCACCGGCATCGTGATCGGGATCGTGATCGCCGCGCTCGTCGTCATCGGCGGCGGCGTCTTCTTCGCCATGCGGCGAAGGACCACGGCGGACGACCGCGAGTAGTCCCTTTCGAGGACCACGAACGGCTCACACCCGCACGAGTAACGAGAGTTCGCATGAACCATGACTGCTGACAGCACTCCCGCGCTCGTGCGGGACGCCGCCGCGGCCGACGGCGACCCGGCCTTCCCGGCCGGGGCGTCGCCGGGCGCCCGCGGCCCACGGGCCCGTAACACCACGGCGTACCTCCGGTACGCGGCGGCGAAGATCGCGGGCGCGATCGTCTCCCTCTTCGCCGTCCTCGTCACCAGCTTCTTCCTCTTCCGTCTCATCCCGAGCGATCCGGTCAAGCAGATGACCGGCGGCAAGCGGGTCTCCGAGCAGCAACTGGAGAACCTGCGCCACCAGTTCGGCCTCGACCAGCCGATGTGGCAGCAGTTCACGTCGTACATCGGGGACGCGCTCACCGGGGACTTCGGCACCTCGTACCAGTTCCACACCCCCGTCATCGACAAGATCACCGAAGCGCTCCCGGCGACGCTGCTGCTGACCGGCACGGCGTACGTCCTGTACTCGGCGCTCGGCATCTGGCTGGGCACGCGCACGGCCTGGCGCAACGGTTCGCGCAGCGACCGCTTCAACACGGCGTTCGCGCTGACCCTGTACTCGGTCCCGTCGTTCTGGCTCGGTCTGCTCCTGATCATCGTCTTCGCGGTCGGCATCGGTCCGATCCCGGGCATGTTCCCGACCGGCGGCCTCGAATCGGGTGGTGAGACCGGGTTCGCGTACGTCATCGATGTCGCGCACCATCTGGTCCTCCCCGTGATCACGCTCGTCGCGGTCGGGTACGCGCAGACGCTGCTCGTCATGCGCTCCTCGCTCCTCGACGAGATGGGCAGCGACTATCTGACGACCGCGCGGGCCAAGGGGCTGCGCGACGACGTGGTGCGCCGCAAGCACGCGGTGCCGAACGCGATGCTGCCCACGTTCACGCTGATGTTCGTCAACCTCGGGCATGTGGTCGCCGGGCAGATCCTCGTCGAGACGGTCTTCTCCTGGCCGGGTCTCGGCGGTCTGTTCTACTCGGCTCTGTCCGTGCCCGATCTCCCGCTCGTCCAGGGCCTGTTCTTCGTCTTCGCCACCGCGGTGATCCTCGCGAACACCCTCGCCGACATTCTCTATCCGCTGCTCGACCCGAGGGTGGGCCGATGACGACCGAGACCGCTCCCGTCACCGAGACGGGCGATCCGCGGGCCCTGGCGCGGGCCCGCAAGCGCCAGTCCCTGACCCGCTTCTGGCGCTCGTACCGCGCGCACCGCAGTGGGCTGTGGGGGCTCGGGCTGCTCATCCTGATCGCGCTCATCGCCGTTCTCGCGCCGGTCCTGGTCGGCGCGGACTCGCAGAACGTGACGGACGCGCCCGGCGGGCCCCTCGAAGGCCCGAGCGGCGCCTTCCCGCTCGGCACCGACCAGTTCGGCCGCAGCGTGCTCGCCCTGCTGGTGTACGGGGCCCGCGTCTCGCTCACCGTGGGCCTGCTCGCCGCGTTCCTGTGCGTGGCGATCGGCACGGTCATCGGGATCGTCGCCGGGCACTTCCGCGGCTGGTACGCGACCGTGCTGATGCGCGTCACGGACTGGTTCCTGGTGATGCCGACGCTGGTCCTGGCCATCGCGCTCGCCACGGTGATGGACCGCTCCATGTGGACGGTGATCATCGCGATCGGCGTGACGACGTGGCCGACGACGGCACGCCTCGTGCGCGCCCAGACCCTGGCCGTGGAGTCGCGCCCGTACATCGAGCGCTCCCGCGCGCTCGGCGGCGGCCACGGCCACATCATGACGCGGCATGTGCTGCCCAACGTGATGCCGCTGGTCCTCGCCCAGACCACCATGATCATCTCGTCCGCGATCCTGACGGAGGCGACGCTCGCCTTCCTCGGCCTGTCCGACCCGACGATCACCTCGTGGGGCGGCATGCTCCAGGACGCGCGCGAGGCGGGCGCGGTCAGCGCGGGCGACTGGTGGTACCTGGCCCCGCCCGGCATCGCCATCGCCGTCGTGGCCCTCGCCTTCACCCTGTGCGGACGCGCGATCGAGGCCGTCCTGAACCCGAAACTGGGGGCCCGGTCATGACACTGCTCCAGGTGAACGACCTGACGGTGACGTACGCGAGCGGGGCGCGGGCCGTGCGCGGCGTGGACCTGTCCGTGGAGGCGGGGAGCAAGCTCGGCATCGCGGGCGAGTCGGGCTGCGGCAAGTCGACGCTCGCCCTCGCGCTGCTGCGCCTGCTGCCCGCCGGGACGAAGGTCACCGGCGAGATCCTGCTCAACGGCGAGGACGTCCTGACGATGAAGTGGGGCCGGGTCCGCGCGGTGCGCTGGGCCGGTGCCTCCATCGTCTTCCAGGGCGCGATGCACTCGCTCAACGCCGTGCACCGCGTCGGCGACCAGATCGCCGAGCCGATCCTGCTGCACAAGAAGGCGACGCAGGCGGGCGCGAAGAAGAAGGTCGCCGAGCTGCTCGACCACGTAGGACTGCCCGCCGCGCGCGCGTCCGCGTATCCGCACGAGCTGTCCGGCGGTCAGCGCCAGCGCGTGATGATCGCGATGGCGCTCGCCTGCGAACCCGAGCTGATCGTCGCGGACGAGCCGACGACGGCCCTGGACGTGATGATCCAGGCCCAGATCCTGCGCCTCATCGAGCAGTTGGTGGCGGAGCAGGACCTCGGACTCATCATGATCAGCCATGACCTGGCGATCCTCTCCGACACCTGTGACCGGCTCGCGGTGATGTACGCGGGCCGCGTCGTCGAGGAGGGACCGGCGACCCAGGTCTACGAGAACGCGCTGCACCCCTACGGCAACGCCCTGTCGGCGGCGTTCCCGACCATCGGCGACCCGGCGTCCCGGTTCGCGCCGCGCGGTCTGCCCGGCGATCCGCCGGACCCCGCCGCGCTGCCCTCGGGCTGCACGTTCCACCCGCGCTGCCCCAGAGCGCTGGAGGTGTGCGCCGTCGAGGACCAGCCGTTGCGGGACGCGGGCGACGGGCGCCGGGCGGCCTGTGTGCACGTGGCGGGCGGGATCGGGGCGCTCGACGTAGAGGCAAGGAGCACCACGGCATGACGGGTACGCGGCATCTTTTGTCGGCCGAGCAGTTGAAGGTGACGTTCCCGGGCCGGCGCGGCGCGTCCGAGGCGCGGGCCGTGGACGGGGTCGACCTGGACATCGCGCCGGGCGAGATCGTGGCCCTGGTCGGCGAGTCCGGCTGCGGCAAGACGAGCCTGGCGCGCACACTGCTCGGCCTCGAACGGCCGACGGCGGGGCGGGTCACCTTCGCGGGTGAACCGCTGGACCACGGCTCCCGCGCGCTGAAGGCGTACCGCAAGCGGGTGCAGTTGGTGCTCCAGGACCCGAGCGGTTCGCTCAACCCGCGGCACACCGTGTACGACGCGGTGGCGGAGGGGCTGCGCATCCACGGGTACGCGGGCGACGAGCGCGAGGCCGTCGGGCATGCCCTGTCGCGGGCCGGGCTCCGGCCCCCCGAGCGGTTCTTCCTGCGCTATCCGCACGAGCTGTCCGGCGGGCAGCGCCAGCGTGTCGTCATCGCGGGCGCGCTGGTCCTGGAGCCCGAACTCATCGTGGCGGACGAACCGGTGGCGTCCCTCGACGCGTCGGTGCGCGGCGAGATCCTGGCGCTGCTGCTCAGGCTCCGCGACGAGCTGGGTCTCTCGGCGCTGGTCGTCACGCACGACCTGGGCCTGGCCTGGAACATCGCGGACCGGGTGGCGGTGATGTATCTGGGCCGGATCGTGGAGACGGGCAAGGTCGAGGAGGTGCTGACCGCGCCGCAGCACCCGTACACGCAGGCCCTGTTGTCCGTGCTGCCGGAGGCACCCGGCGATCCGGTCGTCCTCACCGGGGAGCCGCCGGACCCGTCACGGATCCCGGGCGGCTGCCGGTTCCACGCGCGCTGTCAGGTCCTGGCGAGCGGGGAGGCCGAGCGGGTGGGCGTCGCCGACTCCTGCCGCTCCGTGGATCTGCCCGTGCTGTCGGGCGGGGGCGAGGCGCAGGTGGCCTGCCATTGGGCGCGGGCACGCGTGGCCGAGGGCGCGCCTTAGCGTCCGCGGAACCCTCCCGGGTGGGACCGCGCGCCCGACGGCGCGCGGTCCCACCCGGGAGCGGGGCGGTTCAGCCCTTGTGGAACGCCGCCGCCTGACCGACCTCGTAGCCGCCCGCGGGCTGCTGGGTGATGACGTTCAGGCGGTTGAAGGCGTTGATGGCGGCGATCAGGCACACCAGCGCGCCGAGCTGGTCCTCGTCGTAGTGCTTGGCGGCGTCGGCCCATGCCTCGTCGGTGACGCCGCCGGCCGCGTCGGCGATCCGGGTCCCCTGCTCGGTCAGTTCCAGGGCGGCCCGCTCGGCCTCGGTGAACACCGTGGCCTCCCGCCAGGCCGCGATCAGGTGGAGCCGCAGCGGGGTCTCGCCCGCGGCGGCGGCCTCCTTGATGTGCATGTCGAGACAGCCCGAGCAGCCGTTGATCTGGCTGGCGCGGATCTTGACGAGCTCCTGCGTCGCGGCGGGCAGGGTCGAGTCCGAGAGCGGCTGGTTGACCGCCACGAGCCGCTTCACGAAGCTCATGGCGGTCTTGTTGGCGAACATGTTCAGACGGGCTTCCATGACGAACTCCCTGTGCCGTGGTGAGTGCTTTCACCAACCGGACGGGACAGGGGGGTCCGTTCGTGACATGGCGCGGGTGTGACCTGCGCCACCGCTGGCGTCCGCCTTCAGAGCCTGTCGTCGGCGCCGAACGCCTCGACGAGTTCCCGGGAGCGCTTCACGTCGTTCGCGATGGCCTCGATGAGCTGGTCGAGCGAGTCGAACTTCGCCATGCCGCGCACGAACGCCAGGAAGTCCACGGCCACGTGCAGCCCGTACAGGTCGAGCCCCACCCGGTCGATGGCGTACGCCTCGACGGTGCGCTCGACGCCGTCGAACTGGGGGTTGGTGCCCACGGAGATCGCCGCGGGCATCGCCTCATCGTTCACGTGCAGCCAGCCGGCGTAGACGCCGTCCGCCGGGATCGCCGTGTGCGGCAGCGTCTCGACGTTCGCGGTGGGGAAGCCCAGCTCGCGTCCGCGCTGCGCGCCGCGGACGACCACGCCCTCCACGCGGTGCGGGCGGCCCAGGATCTCCCGGGCCCCGTCCATGTCGCCCTCGGCGACCAGCCGGCGCGTCAGTGTGGAGGAGAACGGCTGCCCGCCGCCCGCGGTACCGCTCACGTACAGATCCACGACCTCGACCTCGAAGTCGTAGGTCCCGCCCTGCTCGGCGAGGAAGGCGACGTCGCCCGCGGCCTTGTACCCGAAGCGGAAGTTGGGGCCCTCGACGACGACGCGCGCGTGCAACCTGTCGACCAGCACCTTCGCCACGAACTCGGCGGGTGACAGCTTCGAGAACTCGGTGGTGAAGGGCAGGATCAGCACGGCGTCGACGCCCAGCTCGGCCATCAGCTCGGCGCGCCGGTGGTGCGGGGCGAGCAGCGGCGGGTGCGAGCCGGGGCGCACGACCTCGCTCGGGTGCGGGTCGAAGGTGACGACGACCGCCGGGAGGCCCAGCTCGCGCGCCCGCTCGACGGCCCGCCCGATGATCAACTGGTGTCCGCGGTGCACCCCGTCGTAGGAGCCGATGGTGACGACGCTGCGCCCCCAGTCCTGGGGGATGTCCTCCAAGCCACGCCAGCGCTGCACGGTGATTGCTCCTCGCAAACCTGTGTACGACGAATCCGTCTCTGCGGTCTCTGCGCTCCCGGTGGCCCGACGCTCCCGACGGTCTCGACGGCTCTCGCGTCTCCTGCCGATGTCCGCCACCGATTACGCAGGTCTAAGAGTGCCATGCCGACCGCCCGCGTCCGTCATCGGGCGGGTACGCCGACGCTTCCCGGGCGGTCTCTCAGGCGGGTACCCGCACCCCGGCCACGCTCTCGACGGCGCGCCGGGCGCTCGGCCCCACCAGGGCCGCCCACTCCCGGGGCGCGGCCGCGAGCCAGTGCGCCAGCGGCGCGGCGAACCCGGGGACGCTCCGCGCGAGTTCCACCAGGGTCCGGTCGAAGCGGGCGGCGCCCTCCGGGGTGCGGACGAGGAGGGTCCCCGTGCGGTGCACCAGTTCGCGCGTCCGGGGCTGTCCGAGCCGCACCGCGCCGCGCGCGGCGGCGCGCACCACGGCGGCCAGGACGTCCAGGTCGCGTTCCCGTCCGAGCAGGACGTCGAGCAGTTCGGCCCGCGTCCCGCGCGAGGTGGCCGTGCCGGGCGCGGCGAGGACCGGCGCGAGTGCGGCGCGGACCGGGGTGGGTCCGGTCCGCAGCAGTTCCGCGACGAGGGGGAACAGGGCGCCGCGGGCGGCGGAGCCGTGCTCCAGGCGCCGGTCGACGAAGGCCGCCACGTGCCCGGCCGCGGTGTGGGGCGCGACCCGGGCCAGCTCCGCCATGAGGGTGGCCGCGCGCCGTGCGAGAGCGGGCGTCGTGAGGTCGGCCAGGGTCAGCGGTAGCTCGGCCGTGCCGGGCCCCGGCGCCGTGAGCCGGGTCCTGAACGCCTCGAAGACCTGCTCCGGGTGCGTGGTGAGGGCCGGGGCCAGCGCCGACGCGGGAAGCCGCGGATCCCCTTCGGCGAACCGGCGCAGGGCCCGCTCCAGATATCCGGGCCGCGACCGCGGATCCTGTACGAGCACGGCGAGCGCGGCGCTGTGCAGGGCCTGGTCGAGGGGGCGGTCCAGCAGGGCGCGCGCGGCGCGGCGCAGCGGTTCCCGGTCGGCGTCGGCCGTCACGCGGGCGGCCACCCGCGGCCCGTGCGTCGCGGCTGCCGTGTGCCGGGCGGGCCGCTCGTCCTCGGCCCACCGGGCGACGGCCCGGCACAGCGCGGACGGCTCCTCGTCGGTGAGGGCGGTGAGCAGTTCGCCGGCGCGCGGGTGGGCGCGGTCGGCGAGCGCGTCGAGGAGGTCGTCGACGGCCCGGTGCCGGTGGGTGTGGAGCAGGGCCTGGGCGGCGGTCGCCACGGTGGCGTCGGGCAGCGCGGGCAGCGGTCGCTCGTCGTCGAACCAGCGGATGAGCCGCCGCTGCGCCCGCGTCGGATCGGCTGCCAGACAGGCGGCGACGGCGTCGAGATACCGGCCGCCCGGCTCGCGCGCGTCGTGCACGACGAGCCGCCGCAGCAGTTCGAAGCGCAGGTCCTCGTCCACGGGCAGCGCGGTCCAGAACCAGGGTCCGAAGGCCCCGCGGTCGGCGAGCCCTTCGAGGACGAGCCGGTAGGGGCGGGCGTCACGGACGCGCAGCAGCACCTCGCTGGCGAGGTGCCCGGCCCACCAGCCCGCCTCCTCCGCTGTCCCGTGCGGTCCGCACCACTGCGCCAACTCTCGCAACCGGGCACCCAGTTGATCCGTTCCACCCTGCCGCTCGACCAGCAGCAGCGCGCGCACCACGGGCCCGGCCCGGTGGCGCGGCACCGGCACCGATCCCCCGCTGCGCCGCCGCAGCACGAGCGCGTCGAGGGCCCCGTCCAGGTCCAGGTGCATGCCCTGGATCCAGTCGGCGACCTCCTCGTGCGCGAACCGGTATCCGCTGCCCGCGGGCACCAGCGCGCCCTCCGCGAGTACGGCCGACGCCCAGCCGCCCGCCCTGCCGCGCGCGCCCCAGGGGAACAGTTCCTCGAACGTCTCGCGGTCCAGTTCGCCCTGCCCGGGTCCCAGGCTGCGCCGGGCCGCCTCGTGCAGCCGCCCGGAGACCCGCGCGGCGAGCCGCCGCACCCCTCTGCCCCGCACGCCGTCGGCCGCCGCGAGCCGCACGGCCACCCGCAGGCACAGCAGATCGAGGTGGGCCGCGAACACCTCCTCGCGGTCGGGGCGGCCGAGCGTCCTGTCGGGCAGCGCCGCCCGCACCTCGCCGAGCAGCCGCAACACGAGCGGATGCCCCGCGTCCGCCGGTGCGAGCACGCCCTCGGGGATCCCGTACCGCTGGCGTGCCCGGCGGGCCTGCGCGGCGGTCAGCTCCCCGACGCGTACGCACGCGGGCAGCCGCCCGGCCCGCCCGTGCAGCGCTTCGCCGGTGAACAGGGGCCCGGCCTGCTCCCAGTACTCCGGGCGGCACGCCAGGACGAGCCGCACCCCGGCGGCCGTCAGCCATCGCTCGGTCTCCCGGGTCCACCCGGCGAGCCGGTGCGCGAGCACGGGCGGCATCTCCTCGGGCCCGTCGAGCAGCAGCACCAGCGGCCGGCCCGCGGCGCGGGCGATACCGGCGACGCTCTCCGGCGAGAGGTCCCCGAGCGCGCCGGGCTCGACGGACCGGGAGGCGGCGACGATGCGTCCGGCCCGCGCCAGCGCACGTCGTACGGCGTCGGCGACCGAGGTGTCGTCGGCCCGCAGATCGGCGCCGCGCAGCCACAGGGTCGGCGCGGCGCCCTCTCGTCCTGCCCGTCGCGCGGCGAGGGCGGCGAGTTCTGTCGTACGACCGCTGCCGGGCGCCCCGACGAGGGCGAGCACGCTCGCTCCGCCCGCCTCGAAAGCCGTCAACTCCCCTTGCAAGTCCGGGCGTTCGACCGGCGCGACGGGTGCGGGGCCGGGGCCGTCGCTGCCCACGGAGACGGCGGTCAGATGGAGCACCCCGGCCAGGTTCAGCCCGGAGCCGTAGACGGGCACGGCTGCGTCGTTGCGGGCGAGGAGCGCGGCCAGCCGGGGTTCGGCGGCGGCTGCCGCGCGCAGCGGCACCGCGAATCCGGCGGCCTGGCGTCCGGCCCGCAGGGCGGTTGCGAGGACCGCGACGACGGCGCCGGTGCGGGCGTCGAGGACGGGCCCACCGGCGGCCCCGCCGCCGAGTCGCAGCGCGTCGGCGCCGGCCGTCCCGACCGCCAACTCGATGGCGTCGCGCACCAGATGGGAGCGGCCCGCGGCGGTGTAGGTGACGTCGGCGCGGTCGAGCACCCGGGCCTCGCGCCAACCGCAGGCGGCGATCCGCAGATACGCCCCGGTGCGCCCGGCCGGGCCGCCCGCGACGGGCAGCGGCGGCACGCCGAGCCCCCGCGTGCGCACCAGGGCGAGGTCGACCCCGGGCAGTTCGACGACCGATCCGGGCCCCACCCGGTCGCTCGTCCCGTCCGGCGCGTGCACCACCAGGCCCTCCAGCCCGTCCACCACCTCGTGGCTGGTCAGCACGGTGCCGCGCTCGTCCGCGACGAACCCCGTCCCGCGTGGCCGCCCGGCCAGATCGCAGATCCGTACCAGAGGCGGATCCCCCATGCCGCGCCCCTCCTGCCGCTCTCCGTTACGCCCCGTATGTCCGACCGTAGGCGCGGGATGATCAGCGGGACAGACCCCGGAGCGAACGCGCCCCCTTCCACTCCCCCGTATCACTCCGAGCGCCTGCTCGAAGGGGTGAACCGATCGGGTGTGCCGGAGAGACCCTTGGAGGGGGAACAAGGGGGAACAGGGGGGAACGTGGAGCGGCGGCCACCCAGAGACCGGACAACCGCCGCTCCACCGAAAAGTCCGGTGCTCTCAGCCGAACACGGCGAGGCTCTTGGCCTTGCCCTTCGACTCCTCGACGAGCGCCAGGAACTGACCGGCGGGATCGAACACGCCGATCGGGCCCCGGCCGGCGTACTCGCCGGGCATCTCGAGCCGCACACCGTTCAGGAGCAACTTCGCCCGGCGCTCGTCCACGTCCCACCGGGGGAACGCGGCAGCGGCGGCGTCGGCCACCGGCAGGACGGACAGCTCCTGCTGGTGCTGGTCGAGGGTGCGCGCCGCGTCGAGCTTGTAGGGGCCCACGCGCGTGCGGCGCAGCGCGGTCAGATGCCCGCCGACGCCGAGGTCCGCGCCCAGGTCGCGGGCGAGCGCGCGGATGTAGGTGCCGGACGAGCACACCACGGAGACGACGAGGTCGAGCACCGGCGTACCGTCCTCGGCGACGCCGTCCCTGACGTCGTACACGGTGAAGGAGGAGACGGTGACCGGCCGCGCCGGGATCTCGAAGTCCTCGCCGTCCCTGGCCCGCTTGTAGCTGCGTACGCCGTTGATCTTGATGGCGCTGACCTTCGACGGCACCTGCATGATGGCGCCGGTCAGCTTGGCGATGCCCGCGTCGACGGCCTCGCGCCTGACCCCGGACGCGTCGGCCGACGAGGTGATCTCGCCCTCCGCGTCGTCCGTCAGGGTGTTCTGTCCCAGGCGGATGGTGCCCAGGTACTCCTTCTCGGTCAGCGCGAGGTGGCCGAGGAGCTTGGTGGCACGCTCGACGCCGAGCACGAGCACACCCGTAGCCATCGGGTCGAGGGTGCCCGCGTGGCCGACGCGGCGGGTCTTCGCGATCCCGCGCATCTTGGCCACGACGTCGTGCGAAGTGAAGCCCGACGGCTTGTCGACGATGACAAGCCCGTCGGGCGGTGGGGTGCGGTCGGACATGCTCAGGCGTCGTCCGTCTCGTCATCGTCGTCGGCTGCGTCGGCGTCTTCCGGCTTCCGGTACGGGTCGGCGCCGCCGGCGAACGTGGCGCCCGCGGACGTCTCGCGCACCTTCTCGTCGGACTGCCGCGCCTTGTCGAGGAGGTCCTCGATCGTCTTGGCGTTGTCCGGCAGGGCGTCCGCGACGAAGGTCAGGCTGGGCGTGAACTTCACACCGGCCGCCGCTCCGACCGCGGACCGCAGAACGCCCTTGGCGCTCTCCAGACCGGCCGCGGCCTCGGCCCGCTCCTCGTCGTCCCCGTACACCGTGTAGAAGACGGTCGCCTCCCGCAGGTCACCCGTGACCCGGGTGTCCGTGATGGTGACGTGGGTGCCGAGCCGCGGGTCCTTGATCCCACGCTGGAGCTTCTGGGCCACCACCTCTCGGATGAGGTCCGCCAGCCTCTTGGCGCGCGCGTTGTCGGCCACTGGTCCGTCTCCTTAGTAACTGTCTCGCTCTTGTTGCTTCAGTCTTCGTCGCTGTGGAGCCTGCGTCGAACCGAGAGCAGTTCCACCTCGGGCCGCCCGGCGACCAGACGCTCGCAGCGGTCCAGTACGTCGGTGAGGTGTCCCGTGTCCCCGGAGACCACCGCGAGCCCGATCTCGGCCCTGCGGTGGAGGTCCTGGTTGCCCGTCTCCGCCGCGCTCACCGCGTACTTGCGGACGAGTTCGGCCACGATCGGGCGGACCAGGGAGCGTTTCTCCTTCAGCGAGTGGACGTCGCCGAGGAGCAGATCGAAGGACAGAGTCCCTACATACATGTATGTGTCCGGATGTCCCGCCGGTTCGGGGTCGTATGGGCGCACTTCCGGTACGCCGATACAGGAACCGTACACGCAACGGCCGGGGCCGATCGACGGAAATAAGCTCCGCCGACCGGCCCCGAACCTGCTGCCGCGTGGATCCGTGAGGATCAGGCGCGCGGCTTCTCGCGCATCTCGTACGTCGCGATGACGTCGTCGACCTTGATGTCGTTGAAGTTGCCGAGGTTGATACCGCCCTCGAACCCTTCGCGGATCTCGGTGACGTCGTCCTTGAAGCGACGCAGACCGGAGATGTTGAGGCTCTCCGCGATGACCTTGCCATCGCGCAGCAGGCGCGCCTTGGTGTTGCGCTTGACCTCGCCGGACCGGACGAGCACACCGGCGATGTTGCCCAGCTTGGACGACTTGAAGACCTCGCGGATCTCCGCCGTGCCGAGCTCGACCTCTTCGTACTCCGGCTTGAGCATGCCCTTGAGGGCCGCCTCGATCTCCTCGATGGCCTGGTAGATCACCGAGTAGTACCGGACGTCGACACCCTCGCGCTCCGCCATCTGCTGCGCACGGCCGGCTGCCCGGACGTTGAAGCCGATGACGATGGCGTCGGAGCCGGTCGCCAGGTTGATGTCGGACTCGGTGACCGCACCCACACCGCGGTGCAGGACGCGGATGTCGACCTCGTCGCCGACGTCGAGCTGGAGCAGCGAGGACTCGAGAGCCTCCACCGAACCGGACGCGTCGCCCTTGATGATGAGGTTGAGCTCCTGCACCAGACCGGCCTTGAGGGCCTCGTCCAGGTTCTCCAGGGAGAACCGGATGCCGCGGCGCGCGAAGTTGGCGTTGCGCTCGCGGGCGGCACGCTTCTCGGCGATCTGACGGGCCGTACGGTCCTCGTCCACCACCAGGAAGTTGTCGCCGGCGCCCGGGACGTTGGTGAGACCGAGCACGAGGACGGGGGTCGAGGGACCCGCCTCCTCCACGTTCTCGCCCTTGTCGTCGAGCATCGCGCGGACACGGCCGTACGCGTCGCCGACCACCATCGTGTCGCCGACCCGCAGCGTGCCTCGCTGGACGAGGACGGTCGCCACGGCACCGCGACCACGGTCGAGGTGCGACTCGATCGCAATACCCTGCGCGTCCTGCTCCGGGTTGGCCCGCAGGTCGAGCGAGGCGTCCGCGGTCAGGACCACGGCCTCGAGCAGGGAGTCGATGTTGAGACCCTGCTTCGCCGAGATGTCGACGAACATGGTGTCGCCGCCGTACTCCTCGGCCACCAGACCGTATTCGGTGAGCTGACCGCGCACCTTGGTCGGGTCGGCGCCCTCGACGTCGATCTTGTTGACCGCGACGACGATCGGCACCTCGGCGGCCTTGGCGTGGTTGAGCGCCTCGATCGTCTGGGGCATGACGCCGTCGTTGGCCGCGACCACGAGGATCGCGATGTCGGTCGACTTCGCACCACGCGCACGCATGGCGGTGAACGCCTCGTGACCCGGGGTGTCGATGAAGGTGATCTTGCGCTCTTCGTCGTTCACCTCGGTCGCGATCTGGTACGCGCCGATGTGCTGGGTGATGCCGCCGGCCTCGCCCGCGATGACGTTCGTCTTGCGGATGGTGTCGAGCAGGCGGGTCTTACCGTGGTCGACGTGGCCCATGACGGTCACGACCGGCGGACGGGAGACCAGGGCCTCTTCGCCGCCCTCGTCCTCGCCGAACTCGATGTCGAAGGACTCGAGCAGCTCGCGGTCCTCCTCCTCCGGGCTGACGACCTCGAGGACGTAGTTCATCTCGCCCGCGAGCAACTGGAGGGTCTCGTCGGAGACGGACTGCGTGGCAGTGACCATCTCGCCGAGGTTCATCATCACGGCGACGAGCGACGCCGGGTTGGCGTTGATCTTCTCCGCGAAGTCGGTGAGCGAGGCACCGCGCGACAGGCGGACGGTCTGTCCGTTGCCGCGAGGCAGCATGACGCCGCCGACCGACGGGGCCTGCATGGCCTCGTACTCCTGGCGCCTCTGACGCTTCGACTTGCGGCCACGACGGGCGGGCCCGCCGGGACGGCCGAACGCACCCTGCGTGCCACCGCGGCCACCGGGACCACCGGGACGACCGCCACCGGGACGACCGGCGAAACCGCCGCCGCCACCGGGGCGACCGGCGAAGCCGCCGCCACCGCCGCCGCCACCGGGACGACCGGCGAAACCGCCGCCACCACCACCGGGACCGCCGGGACGACCGGCGAAGCCGGGACGACCGCCGCCGCCACCGCCACCGGGACGACCGGCGCCGCCGGGACCACGGCCACCGCCGGGGCCACCACCGGGACGCGGGCCCGCGGCGGGACGCTGCGGCATCATGCCCGGGTTCGGACGGTTACCGGCGGGGCCGCCGCCGGGACGCGGACCGGCCGCGCCGCCCTGCGGACGAGGCATGCCGCCCGGGGTCGGACGGGCGCCGCCCTGACCCTGCGGACGGGGACCACCCTGGCCGGCACCCTGCGGGCGCGGGCCGCCGGGGGCACCCTGGCCACCCGGACGCGGGGCGCCGCCCGGACGGGGCGCCTGCGGGCGCGCCATGCCGGTGGAGCCACCAGAGGTGAAGGGGTTGTTGCCGGGACGCGGACCCGCGGGACGGGCACCGCCCGGCCGGGGAGCGCCCTGGCCCTGGCCGCCCTGGCGCGGAGCGCCCTGACGGTCACCGCGGTCGCCGCGGTTGTCACGGCCCTGCTGACCGCCCTGGCCGGGGGCCGGACGGCCACCGGGCTTGGGGGCACCGGGGCGGGCGCCCGGACGCGGGCCGCTCGGCGCCGGGGCCGACGAGGCGGCCGGGGCGGCGGGGGGCGCCGTGAACTCGGGTGCGGCCGGAGCCGGCGAAGCGGGCTTGGGAGCCGGCTTGGCGGGCGCGGGACGCGGGCCCGGCGTCGCCGCGGCCGGAGCCGGGGCGGCGGGCGCCTGCTCGGCGGCCGGCTTCGGGGCCGGCGGACGAGGCGCGGCAGGCTTCGCGGCCTGCGCGGGGGAAGGGGTGGGACGCGGCGCCGCGGGCTTCGCGGGCGCGGCCTTCTTGGCGGCGGGCTTGCCGCCGTTGCCCTGCTGGAGGGCGTCAGTCAATTTGCGTACAACCGGCGCCTCGATCGTCGAGGACGCAGAACGTACGAATTCACCGAGTTCTTGGAGCTTGGCCATGACGACCTTGCTCTCTACGCCGAACTCCTTGGCGAGTTCGTATACCCGGACCTTAGCCACTTCGCTCCTTTTAGGTCCGGGTTACGCCGGACCGTCGCTACTTCATGGGCGTACTCATCGCGTGCTCATCGAGTGCTCATCGCAATCTCGACCTACTTCCAACTCGCGGGGTACCAGGGCCGCACAGGGGTTCCGTGCGGCGCTTCTTACGGTGTCGCCTGCTCGACCCGGTGGCGCAACGCCTCCGTGTCGAACGGTCCAGGGGCCTTGAAAGCCCGCTGGAACGCCCGGCGGCGGAGCGCCAGGTCGAGACAGACCAGGGCGGGGTGCACGTAGGCACCCCGGCCGGGCAGCGTACCGCGATCATCGGGGACACATCGGCCCTCGGTCACCACGATCCGCAGCAGATCGCTCTTGGCCGCTCGCTCCCGGCATCCCACACAGGTTCGCTCAGGGCATGCGCGGGCATGCGTCCGGCCAGACACGCTTAAGTCTACCTCCCCGTACCGACCTCACCCCTCCGGGGCATAAATCGAACGGCTGTTTCTTGTCACATACTGTCGTGATCCAAGCGCGGAGCGCCCGGGATTTATTCCCCGGCCTGCTCGGTGTCGGGACGGATGTCGATGCGCCAGCCGGTGAGGCGGGCCGCGAGCCGGGCGTTCTGCCCCTCCTTGCCGATGGCGAGGGAGAGCTGGTAGTCCGGGACCGTCACGCGGGCCGAACGGGCCGCCATGTCGACGATCTCGACCTTGGAGACACGGGCGGGCGAGAGGGCGTTGGCGACCATCTCCGCCGGGTCGTCCGACCAGTCGACGATGTCGATCTTCTCACCGTTCAGCTCGGCCATCACGTTGCGCACGCGACCGCCCATGGGGCCGATGCAGGCGCCCTTGGGGTTGAGCCCGCTGCGCGTCGAGCGCACGGCGATCTTCGTGCGGTGCCCGGCCTCGCGCGCGATGGCCGTGATCTCCACGGAGCCGTCGGCGATCTCCGGCACCTCCAGGGCGAACAGCTTCTTCACCAGGCTCGGGTGCGTGCGCGACAGGGTCACGGACGGGCCGCGCACCCCCTTCGCGACGCGGACGACGTACGAGCGCAGCCGCATGCCGTGCTGGTACTCCTCGCCCGGCACCTGCTCCTGCACGGGCAGGATCGCCTCGAGCTTGCCGATGTCGACCAGCACGTTCTTCGGGTCGCGGCCCTGCTGGACCATGCCCATGACGATGTCGCCCTCACGGCCGGCGTACTCGCCGAGCGTCGCGTCGTCCTGGGCGTCGCGCAGCCGCTGGAGGATGACCTGCTTGGCGGTGGTGGCGGCGATGCGGCCGAAGTCCGACGGGGTGTCGTCGAACTCCTTGGCCTCCTGGCCCTCTTCAAGATCGGCCGGGTCCTCCGTCGCCCACACGGTCACGTGGCCGCTCTCGCGGTCCAGCTTCACGCGTGCGCGGCGGAAGCTCCCCTCGGTGCGGTGGTAGGCGATGAGGAGGGCCGACTCGATCGCCTCGACCAGCAGATCGAAGGAGATCTCCTTCTCCCGGACCAGACCCCGCAGGGCACTCATGTCGATGTCCACGGCTACGCCTCCTCTGCTTCTGATGCGTCGTTCTTGTTCTTGCGGTTGAACTCGACCTGCACGCGCGCCTTGGCGACGTCGGAGAAGGCGAGTCGTCGGGCGGTGGCCTTGCGGCCCTTCACGCCCGGTACTTCGAGGTCGAGGCCGTCGTCGTCGACCTTGAGAATGCGCGCGACCAGCTCGGACTCGTCGGTGAGCTGGAACCTGACGAGGCGGTCCGTGGCGCGGACGTAGTGGCGGTGCTCGGTGAGGGCGCGCTCGGCGCCCGGCGTCCCGACCTCCAGCTCGTACTCGCCGTCGCCCATGGCGTCGCTCTCGTCGAGCTTCGCCGAGAGCGCGCGGCTCACATCGGCGATCCGGTCGAGGTCGGCTCCCTCGTCGGAGTCCACGACCACACGCAGCACCCGCTTCCGTCCTACCGAGGCGATCTCGATCTCTTCGAGGTCGAGCCCCTGCGAGCTGACGAGCGGTTCCAGTAGTTCCCGCAGCCTCTCGTTCTGGGTCGTGCTCATCCGGGTGACTCCTCGGCCGCGTGTGCTGTTGTGGTGTGGCATTCCATGCGTGTCAGGTCAAAGGGTATCCGGTCCAGGGGGGTGTTGCGGTCCACCGGGCGGGGGGCGACTGTACGGTGATCACCGGCCGCTCCGTCCCGGTCGCGCCGAAGCCTTTGCCGAAACCCCTTCCCGAGTCTGTCGAGGACGACCACCCGTGCCGCTCACCCCCCAGGCCCGCTCCGGGCCACGCCGTAGGAGTCTGCTCGCCTCGCTGGCCGGGGCCGCGCTGCTGACCGGGTGTTCGGCGGGCGGTGACGAGAGTGCCGGGGGCGGCCGGGGCGCGCCCGCCGCGACGCGGGAGAAGCGGCTCAGGGCGCGGGCGGCCCGGGAGAGCGCGGACCTCCTGGGCGGTTACGACGAGGCGCTCGCCGCGCACCCCTCGCTCGCGGCCCGGCTCGACCCGCTGCGCGCGGAGATCCAGCGGCACGTGGAGGCGTTCGGCGGGGCCGGCGCGCCGTCCGCGCTCGCCCCCTCGACTTCGACGCCGCCGGTCGCCGAGAAGGACGTGCTGAAGGCGCTGGCGGCGGCCGAGCGGGCGCTGTCGGACCGCCGCATGACGACCCTCGCCGATCCGGCCACCCCCGCCGAACACGCGCGGCTGCTCGCCTCGGTCGCGGCGGCCGGGGCCGGGCACGCGTACCTGCTGACGGAGGGCTGACGGGATGAGCGAGAGCGACCTGCTCGCGGCGGTTCAGGCGGCACTGCGCGCCGAGCACGCGGCGGTGTACGGGTACGGGGTGGTCGGCGGGCGGATCCGCGAGGGGCGCCGCGCGGAGGCGCGGGCCGCGTACGACGCGCATCGCGCCCGCCGGGACGAGCTGCGGCGCACCGTGCGTGACCTGGGCGGCGACCCCGAGGAGTCGGCGGGGGCGTACGCGCTGCCGTTCCCGGTGCCGGACTCGGCGGCGGCGGCCCGGCTCGCGGCGGACATCGAGGACAAGGTCGCCGGGGTGTACGCGGACCTGGTGCGGGCGGCGAGCGGTGAGCGGCGCCGGGGCGCGGCGGACGCGCTGCGCGAGGCGGCGGTCCGTGCGGTGCGCTGGCGCGGCGGGAGCGTAGCCTTCCCTGGGCTCGCCGAACGGGCCGCGGTGCCTTCCGCGTCGTCCCCGGCGTCCCCGCGTACGTGAGCGGTCGCCGGATCCGGTGGCCGCGCAGTTCTGGAAGGGGATCTCCCGCGCATGGCTCTCGAACCGCCGCAGCGACTGGTGAACGCGCTCGGCGAGGTGCGCGACGACGGGGCGTCGGCGTGGCTCGCCCGGGTCGGTGATCTGCTCGACGAGGCCGCGGCCCGGCGCCGGGTGACCGTCGAACGGGTGCATGTGCCCGGCGGGCGCAGCAGTCTGGTCGCCCATGTCCGGACGGCGGACGGCGCTCCCGCGGTGCTGAAGGTGGCGCCGGAGCGGTTCCGTCCCGAGGCGGAGCGGGCGGCGCTGACGCACTGGGACGGGTTCGGCGCGGTGCGCCTGCTCGACCCCGGGATCAACGACGGGGCGCTGCTCCTGGAGCGGCTGCACCCGGAGGTCTCCGTGCGGACGCTGCCGGAGGCCAAGGCGCTCCTGGAGGCGGCGGGGACGCTGCGGCGGTTGTGGACGGAGCCGCCCGCCGGGCGCAACTGCGAGACGGTGCCCGAGCGCACGGGCCGGCAGGCGACCGTGATGCGGGCGAGCGTGGCGGCCTTCCCGGAGGTGGCGCCGCTGGTCGACGCGGCTCTGGAGGCCCGTGCGGAGCTGGTGGCCGCGCCGCCCGAACCGCGTCTGCTGCACGGCACGTTCCGGCAGAGCAAGGTGCTCCAGGGCGAACGGATGCCGTGGCTGGCGGTCGGCCCCGACCCGGTCGTCGGTGAGTGCGCCTTCGATCTGGCCCGCCTTGTGCGCGACCGGGTCGAGGACCTGATCGGCTCGCCGTCCGGGCCGGCCATCACGCGCCGTCGGGTCAAGCGCCTCGCCGAGTCCCTCGATGTGGACCAGGAGCGGCTGCGGGGCTGGACGCTGTTCCGGGCCGTGGAGTCCGGGGTGCGGGCGATGCGCGTGGGCCGGGAGCGGGACGGCGAGAACCTGCTGGAGTTCGCGGGCTGGCTCTGAGACACCTGGACGACAACGCGACGAGCCGCGGGCGACGCCCGCGGCTCATGCGTTCTCCGGACGTGCTCAGGCGGTCAGGCGGGCGACGGCCTCCTCGACCGTCAGCTCCTCGCGCTCGCCGGTGCGGCGGTCCTTCAGCTCCACGACGCCGTCGGCGCTGCGCCGCCCGGCGACGAGGATCTTCGGCACACCGATCAGCTCGGAGTCGGTGAACTTCACGCCCGGGGAGATGCCGGGGCGGTCGTCGACCAGGACGCGGACGCCGGCGGCGGCCAGCTTGTCGGAGACCTCCAGGGCCAGCTCCGTCTGGAGGGCCTTGCCGGCGGCGACGACGTGCACGTCGGCCGGGGCGATCTCCTCGGGCCAGACGAGGCCCTTGTCGTCGGCGTGCTGCTCGGCGAGGGCGGCGACGGCGCGGGAGACGCCGATGCCGTAGGAGCCCATGGTGACGCGGACCGGCTTGCCGTTCTGGCCGAGCACGTCGAGCTGGAAGGCGTCGGCGTACTTGCGGCCGAGCTGGAAGATGTGGCCGATCTCGATGGCGCGGTCCAGCTTGAGGCCGGTGCCGCAGTTGGGGCAGGGGTCGCCCTCCTGCACGACGACGACGTCGACGTACTCGGAGACCTCGAAGTCGCGGCCCGCGACGACGTTCTTCGCGTGCACGCCCGCCTTGTTGGCGCCGGTGATCCAGGCGGTGCCGGGGGCGACGCGCGGGTCGGCGAGGTAGGTGACCTTCTCCAGGCCCTGCGGGCCGACGTAGCCGCGGACCAGGTCCTCGCGGCCCTCGAAGTCCTCGGCGGTCACGAGTTCGACGGGGGCGGGCGCGAAGTGGGCCTCGACCTTGTCCATGTCGACCTCGCGGTCGCCGGGGACACCGAGGGCGACGATCTCGCCGTCGACCTTGACCAGGAGGTTCTTCAGGGTCGCCGACGCCGGGACGTCGAGGTACGCGGCGAGCGTCTCGATCGTCGGGGTGTCGGGGGTGGGGATCTCCTCCAGGGCGGGGGCGTCGGTCGCGTCGACCGGCTTCAGCGCGTACGTGATGGCCTCGGTGTTGGCCGCGTAGTCGCAGTTCGGGCAGTCGGCGAAGGTGTCCTCGCCGGCCGCGGCGGGGGCCAGGAACTCCTCGGACTTGGAGCCGCCCATGGCGCCGGCGGTGGCGGCGCAGATGCGGTAGTCGAGGCCGAGGCGCTCGAAGATGCGCTGGTAGGCGGCGCGGTGCAGGGCGTACGACTCGGCGAGGCCCTCGTCGGTCAGGTCGAAGGAGTACGAGTCCTTCATCTGGAACTCGCGGCCGCGCAGGATGCCGGCGCGGGGGCGGGCCTCGTCGCGGTACTTGGTCTGGATCTGGTAGAGGATCACCGGCAGGTCCTTGTAGGACGTGCACTGGTCCTTGACCAGTTGGGTGAAGATCTCCTCGTGGGTCGGGCCGAGGAGGTAGTCGCCGCCCTTGCGGTCGTTGAGGCGGAACAGCTCGGCGCCGTACTCCTCCCAGCGGCCGGTCGCCTCGTAGGGCTCCTTGGGCAGGAGCGCGGGGAGCAGGACCTCCTGGGCGCCGATGGCGTCCATCTCCTCGCGGACGACGCGCTCGACGTTGGCGTAGACCCTGCGGCCGAGCGGCAGCCAGGACCAGACGCCCGCGGCGGTGCGGCGCACGAAACCGGCGCGGACCAGCAGCTTGTGGCTGAGCACCTCGGCGTCCGCCGGGTCGTCGCGCAGGGTCTTCACCATCAAGCGGGACATGCGCTGGACCTGGGCCTTGGCCATGATTTCTCGACTCCTGCGACGAAAGGGTTGTGTCCAGGAGGTTAGCCGGGCGGTGGGCGGAGCCGGAAATCGGTTCCCGCGCGGCGGCTGTCAGCGGCGCAGCGGCAGGGGCGCGCCCATCACCGCGTACGGCTTGGGGGCGCTCGGGAACAGGACCTGGCGGGACAGGTCCTCGTAGCCGAGGGAGTGGTAGAGGCCGCGGGCCGGGCTGTCGAAGTCGATCGCGGAGAGGATCGAGCGGGGCTGGGTGGCGGCGTCGGTGATGGTGGTGATGAGGGTGCGGCCGATGCCGCGGTTCTGGTAGCCGGGGTGGACGTGCAGCTCGGTGATGACGAAGGAGTCGTCGAGCCAGTGGTCGTGGCCGGCCGCGCGCAGGTACGGCTCGACGACCGTGGACCACCAGTGGGTGCGGTCGTTGGGCATGCCGTAGACGAAGCCGACGAGGCGGCCGGTCTCCGTGGTGGCGCCGAGGGCGCGGGCGCCCGCGTAGGTGATGTGGCGCAGCACGATCTGGCGGCGGACGGCGATCTCGTCGTCGCTGAGGCCGAAGGCGTGCGCCTGGACGGCGAGCGCCTCGTCGACGCGGGCGTGCAGATCGAGGGGGCCGATGGTGACGGCGGCGGCGTCGTCCGTACGGTTCCGGTGCGGCATGCCCGGAGAGTACCCGGGGTCAGGCCTCGGCGGGCAGCCGGGGCACGCTGGCGAGCAGGCGACGGGTGTAGGCGTGTGCGGGCGTGCCGAGGACCGTGGAGGTGGCGCCGGACTCGACGACCCGGCCGCGCTCCAGTACGGCGGTGCGTTCGCACAGGGCGGCCACCACCGACAGGTCGTGGGAGACCATGACGATCGTGAGGCCCGCCGTCTCCTTCAGCTCGGCCAGCAGGTCGACGACCTTCACGCGGGTCGTGACGTCGAGCGCGGAGACCGGTTCGTCGGCGAGCAGGACGCGGGGGTCGCAGACCGTGGCCCGCGCGATGGCGATGCGCTGGCGCTGGCCGCCGGAGAACTCGTGCGGATAGCGCTCCCCCGCGTCCGCCGGGAGGCCCACCCGTTCGAGTGCGTCGGCGACGCGGCGGGCGGCGTCCGCGCCGGTGGCGACGCCGAGCGAGCCGAGCGGTTCGGCCACGATGCGGCGCACGCGCTGGCGCGGGTCGAGGGAGGCGTACGGGTCCTGGAAGACGCACTGGACGGTGCGCCTGAAGCTCCGCATCCGCGCCCGGTCGCCCGGCCGCAGGGGATCGCCGTCGAAGCGCACCGTTCCGGCGGTGGGCCGGGCGAGACCGAGCAGCATCCGCAGCAGCGTCGTCTTGCCGGCTCCCGACTCGCCGACGAGCGCGAGGCTCCGCCCGGCCTCGACGCTCACGGACACGTCCCGGACGACCGGGTCCTCGCTGCCGCGGTACGCGTACGACACCGCGTCCAGTTCCAGGATCGCGGTCATCGCGCACCTCTCAGGTCGAGCGCCGATTCCAGTTGACGTGCGCTGTCGACCAGCGCCTTGGTGTAGGGCTCGCGGGGAGCGCGTACGACGTCGGCGACGGCGCCCGTCTCGACCGCGCGGCCGTCCTTCATGACGAGCACCCGGTCGGTGACGCGGGAGACGACGGCGAGGTCGTGGCTGACGAACAGCACGGCCATGCCCCGGTCGCGGACGAGTGCGTCGATCAGGTCGAGCATCTCGGCCTGCACCGTCACGTCGAGCGCCGTCGTCGGTTCGTCGGCGATGAGCAGCGCCGGGTCGCAGGCCAGGGCCATGGCGAGCGCGACGCGCTGGCGCTGGCCGCCGGAGATCTCGTGCGGGAAGGCGCGGGCGACGCGGTCCGGGTCCGGCAGCCGCACCTGGTCGAGCAGGGCGGTCACCGCACTCCGCAGCGCCGCGCCCTTCACCTGCCGCCGCCTGCGCAGCGGACCGGCGATCTGGCGGCCCACCCGCATCAGCGGGTCCAGGGCGGTCAGCGGTTCCTGGAAGACGACGGCGGCGGCGCGGCCACGCACGCCGGCGAGGGTCCGTTCGGCCGCGCCGACGATCTGGGTGCCGTCCAGTTCGACGCTGCCGGTCGCCGTCATGCCGGGGGGCAGCAGGCCGAGCGCGGCGAGCGTCGTCAGGGACTTGCCCGAGCCGGACTCGCCGATGAGGCCGAGCCGTTCGCCGCGCGCGATCGTGAGGCTCAGGTCCGAGACGAGCGGGCGGCCCTCGGCGGTCCGGATCGTCAGGCCGGAGACCGCGAGCAGGGGGTCGTTCACAGCGCTGCCCTTCCCTTGCGGGCCGTCGGGTCGAGGACGTCGCGGAGCCCGTCCGCGATCAGGTTGACGCCGATCACCAGGAGGACGAGCAGCACGCCCGGCGCGAGCGCGCCCGCCGGCGCCGTCGTGAACGTCGCCTGGGCCTCCTGGAGCATGCGGCCCCACGAGGCGTTCGGCGGCGGTGCGCCGAGGCCCAGGTAGGACAGGCCCGCCTCGGCGAGCACGGCGAGGCCGAACTGGAGCGCCAGGTTGACCGCGAGCGTCGGCCAGATGTTGGGCAGGACGTGCCGGGCGACGACCCGGGGCCAGGACGTGCCCGAGGTACGGGACGCGGTGATGTAGTCCTGGGCGAGGACGCGCTTGACCAGGATCCGGGTCAGCCGGGCCACGACGGCGCTCTGGGCGAGGCCGATGGCGAGGATCGCGGAGCCGAGCGTCGCCGAGCGCGCGGCGACGATCAGCATGGCGAGCAGCAGCGTCGGGAACGCGATGAGGATGTCGAGCAGCGCGGAGAGGGTGTCGTCGAACCAGCCCTGGGCGAAGGCCGCGAGCACGCCCAGGCAGACGCCGAGCAGCGCGGCCACGGCGACCGCTCCGAGGCCGGACTCCAGGGCGATCCGGGAGCCGGTCATGAGCTGCGTGAACAGGTCACGGCCGAGTTTGTCGGTGCCGAGCAGGTGTCCGTCGCCGGGGCCCGAGAGCCGTTCGCCGGAGGTGTCGTCGCTGTCGTAGGGCAGCCAGAAGAGGGAGACGAGGGCGAGCAGGACGACGAGTCCCGCGAGCACCGAGCCCGTCCACAGGGTGAGGGACGATCGGCGTTTCATCGCAGGCCACCGCCCGACAGCCGGCCGCGCAGCCGCGGGTCCACGACGCGCTGCACGAGGTCCGCGGCGAACCCGATGATCAGCACGGCGAACGTCGACACGAACAGCACGCCCTGGATGACCGGGTAGTCGTGCTGGGCGATGCCGGTCGCGAGCATCGAGCCGAGGCCGGGCAGCGCGTACACGGACTCGACGACGACGGCGCCGAGCAGTGTGGAGGCCAGTTCGATGCCGAGGACCGAGATGACCGGCACAGCGGCGTTGCGCAGCCCGTGGCGCCACATGGCCCGGCCGAAGGAGGAGCCGAGGGCCCGTGCCGTGCGCAGGTACTCGCTGTCGAGGACGTCGAGGGTGGCCGAGCGTACGTACCGGATCAGGGAAGCGGACATCACCAGCGCCACCGTCACCACCGGCAGGACGAGCGAGCGGACCGCCTCGGCCGGGGTGTCCCAGCCGTCCTGCGGGAAGCCGCCGGAGGGCAGCCAGCCCGCGTTCAGCGCGAAGACCGCGATGAGGATCATGCCGAGCCAGAACACCGGTACGGCGATGCCCAGTTGGGAGACGCCGCTGAGCAGCGCCCCGTACCAGGTGTGCTTCTTGTACGCGGCCACGAACCCGGCGGGAACGGCGACGAGCACGGCGAGGACGAACGCGGAGAGGGTCAGCGGCACGGTCACGTTCAGGCGCTGGGAGACCTCGGGTCCGACGGGCAGCGAGCTGACGAACGACGTGCCGAGGTCGCCACCGGCCAGTTGTCCGACCCAGTGGGTGAACTGCTGCGGCAGCGGCCGGTCGGAGCCGATGGCGTGGCGGGCCGCGGCGATCTGCTGCGGCGAGGCGCCCACCGAGGTGAGCGCGTTCGCCGGGTCGCCGGGCAGCATCCGCAGGAGCACGAAGAGCACGACGGACGCGAGGACGAGGGAGACCAGCAGGAACACCAGTCTCCGCAGGAGGTACCTGACCATGGCGGGGTCAGCGGTTCTTCTTGATGCCGTACGCGAAGAACTGGGAGTTGAGGCCGTTGAGCGGGTAGCCCGACAGCTTCGTGTTCGCGACGACGATCTGCGGATACAGGTACAGCCAGTCGCTGGCCGCGTCCTCGGCGGTCTTGCGGTTGACCTTCTTCAGCAGCTCGGTCTGGCGCGCGGTGCTCGACGCCTCCTCGGCCTGCTCGACCCACTGCTGGACCTGCTTGTCGTCGTAGCCCCAGTAGAAGTCGGGGTTGCCGTACCAGACGAGGTCGCGGTCGTTGACGTGCTCCTGGAGCGTCGCCGTGAAGTCGTGGTTCTTGTAGACCTTCGTGTACCACTCGTCGGGTGTGATCGTGTTGATCTCGACGGTGATGCCGACCTTGGCGAGCTGCGACTTGATGAAGGTGGCGGCGGTGGGGTGCGGGTCGTAGTTCGGGGTGTCGAGCGTGAAGCTGAACCCCTTGCCGTATCCCGCGTCCTTCAGCAGCTTCTTGGCCTTGGTGACGTCGTACGCGTCGACGTCCGTCAGGTCCTCGTACCAGGGGTCGGTGGGCGGCACCATCGACCCGATCTGCTTGCCGTAGCCGCCCCAGACGGACGAGAGGAGTTTCTTGTCGTCGATGGCGGCGGAGACGGCCCGGCGCACCTTGACGTCGGTGAACGGCTTGGCCTTGTCGTTGAAGGCGAGGAGCAGCTTGGTGGTCGAGTCGCCGTCGTTGACCTTGTAGTTCTGGTTCGACTTGAACTGGTCGAGGGCGTCCGGCGACTGCTCGCCGGTGACGACGTCCACGGCGTTCGTGAGCAGCGCGTTGTTGAGGGCGGTCGCGTCCTTGTAGTAGTGGAAGACGACCTGCTTGTTCTTGGCGGCGGGACCCCAGTAGCCGGTGAAGCGGTCGAGGCTGAGCGCCGAGCCGCGCGTCCACTTGTCCAGCGTGTACGGGCCGGTGCCGTCCTCGGTCGTCTTCAGGTTCTTCGCGTCGGCGTTGATGATCCAGACGTAGGAGAGGTTGTAGACGAAGGAGATCGACTTCTTCTTCAGCGTGACCTTGACGGTCCTCGCGTCGGGTGTGGCGATGTCCTTGACGACCTCGAGGTTCGCCTTGCGCGCGGACTGCGAGTCCTTCGCGAGCACCTTCTCCAGGCTGTACTTGACGTCCTTGCTGGTCAAGGCCTTGCCGCTGTGGAACTTGACGCCCTTGCGGAGGGTGAAGGCGTAGCTGAGGCCGTCACCGGAGACCTTGTAGTCCTCGGCGAGGAGTTTGTCGACCTTGCCGTCGTCGGTGAGCTTGAAGAGACCTTCGTAGACGTTGCCGTTGAGGGCTTCGGTGACGCCCTGGCCGCCGCCCCCGGTGTTGTCGAGGTTCTGCGGTTCGTAGAGCGAGCCTATGGCGACCGTGGCGTTCTTGTCGTAGGTCCCGCCGCCCGACGTGGAGCCGGTGCCGCCACCGCCGCAGGCGGCCAGGGTGACGGCGAGGGCGACGGTGAGCACGCCGACGGAGAGGGGCTTCTTGGGGAGGTTCATGGAGGTGCCTTCGCGCGGAGCTTCGGGGGAAGCGAGGGGAGGATCAGTGGGCGGTGCCGGCGGCGCCGCCGCGGAAGACCGGAAGCTTTTCGCCCGCCTCGACGGGCAGGTGGAAACGGTTCTGCCGCGGCGGCATCGGACAGTTGTACTGATCGGAGAAGCCGCACGGGGGCACGAAGGCCCGGTTGAAGTCGAGGCGTACGCGGCCCTCGCCGGTGTGCTCCACGAAGAGGAAGCGCCCGGCGCCGTACGTCGAGTCACCGTTGGTCGGGTCGCCGAAGACGAGCAGCAGGGTGCCGTCGTCGTCGAAGGCGGAGAGCGTGTAGGCGGTGCCGTCGACGGTGAGGGTGATGTCGCCGGGGACGACCTTCTCGCGGGTGCCGCCGTTGTCGCGAAGGTGCTCGAAGGCGACGAGTCGGGCGCCCTCGACGGGGGTGTACGTGGCGTCGAGGACCCAGCGCGGGTCGTACGGGAAGGCGTCGATGCGCTCGAAGTCCCGCAGGGCGGGGGCGTTCGCGTCCCAGCGGCGCAGGCCGTGCTCGGGTTCGCCGGTGACCAGGTCGGTGCGGTCCAGCGCGGTGACCGTCACGGTGTCGGGCTGTTCGGCGCGGACGGTGTCCAGGTCGGGGAGTTCACCGGCGGGCAGCCAGCGGGTCTCGACGAGGGCCAGGTTCCCGGTCGGCGCGGTGACGGAGCGGTGCCGCTCGGCACGCCACGCCTCCCAGTCCCGCTGGGGGTCGTCGGACGGGGCGGCTCGGCCGGAAACAGACATCGCGTGGCACCTACAGTCAGTGAACCTTAAACCAAAGTTCTCCCTTTATGGTTCATAAGACTCACTAATGTCAAACGCCGTCAAAAAGATGAGACGGGCACCACAGGAGACGGGCACCGCAGGAGCGGACAGCGTCCTAGAACAGGACGCTCATGAACTCCCCGACCTCCTCGAACCCCACGCGCCGGTAGGTGGCGCGGGCCGGGGCGTTGAAGTCGTTGACGTAGAGGCTGACGACGGGGGCGACGTCGGCGAGGGCGTAGCGCAGCACGGCGGCCATGCCGGGGGCGGCCAGGCCGCGACCGCGGTACTCGGGCGCCACCCAGACGCCCTGGATCTGGCAGGCCTGGTCGGTGGCCGCGCCGATCTCGGCCTTGAAGACGACCTTGCCGTGCTCGTCGAGGCGGGCGAACGAGCGCCCGGAGCCGACCAGTTCGGCCACCCGCGCCTGGTAGAGCAGGCCGCCGTCACCGGCCAGCGGGGAGACGCCGACCTCCTCGGTGAACATGGCCACGCACGCCGGCATGATCGCGTCCATCTCGTCCTTGCGGATCCGGCGCACGTACGGGTCCGGGGCGATGTCGGCGGGCATCCGGTCGGTCACCATCAGCGGCTGGTGCGGGCGGACGTCGCGGGCGGGGCCCCAGCTCCCTTCGAGCAGCCGCCACAGCAGGGCGGTCGGCCCGGAGGGCCCGACGATGGAGGAGCAGCGGCGGCCGGAGCGCCTGGCCCGGTCGGCGAAGCCGCGGACGGCGCGGTCGGTGGCGCAGATCGGCACGAGATTGGCGCCCGCGTAGCAGAGCGACTCCAGCATGCCGTCCTCGTACCAGCCCCACATCTCGCCGCCGAGCCGCCACGGGTCGAGGCCCGCGACCCGGACGCGGGCCGTGACGAAGGCATTGGTCACCGGCTCGCGGTCGAGCACGGCGAGCGCGGCGTCGAGGTCACTCGGTTCGAGGACCCGTGTGGTGGTCTGGGTCAACACGTGCGGGGCCTTCGGGGTGGGCTGCTGATCTCCGCACTGTACCTGCCGGTGGTTCGAGCCGCCTCCGCCCGGGCCGTGGGGCACGGGCGGAGCGCCGGGGCTCAGCCCGCGACGGCGACGGACGGCTCGCCGGAGGCCACGCCGTCCTTCTCCATCTGCTCGGCGATCTTCATAGCCTCCTCGATCAGCGTCTCCACGATCTTCGACTCGGGCACGGTCTTGATGACCTCGCCCTTGACGAAGATCTGTCCCTTGCCGTTGCCGGAGGCGACGCCGAGGTCGGCCTCGCGGGCCTCGCCGGGGCCGTTGACGACGCAGCCCATGACGGCCACGCGCAGCGGGACCTCCATGCCGTCGAGGCCGGCGGTGACCTCTTCGGCGAGCTTGTAGACGTCGACCTGGGCGCGGCCGCAGGAGGGGCAGGAGACGATCTCCAGGCGGCGCGGGCGCAGGCCCAGCGACTCCAGGATCTGGTTGCCGACCTTGATCTCCTCGACCGGGGGCGCGGAGAGCGAGACGCGGATGGTGTCGCCGATGCCCTCGGAGAGCAGCGCGCCGAACGCGACGGCCGACTTGATGGTGCCCTGGAAGGCGGGGCCGGCCTCGGTGACGCCGAGGTGCAGCGGGTAGTCGCACTTCTCGGCGAGGAGCCGGTAGGCGTTGACCATGACGACCGGGTCGTTGTGCTTGACCGAGATCTTGATGTCGCGGAAGTCGTGCTCCTCGAAGAGGGACGCCTCCCACAGCGCCGACTCGGCGAGGGCCTCGGGGGTCGCCTTTCCGTACTTCTGGAGCAGGCGGCGGTCGAGGGAGCCCGCGTTCACACCGATGCGGATCGGGGTGCCGTGGTCCCGGGCCGCCTTGGCGATCTCCTTGACCTTGTCGTCGAACTGCTTGATGTTGCCCGGGTTGACCCGGACCGCGGCGCAGCCCGCCTCGATGGCGGCGAAGACGTACTTCGGCTGGAAGTGGATGTCGGCGATGACCGGGATCTGCGACTTCTTGGCGATGATCGGCAGCGCGTCGGCGTCGTCCTGCGTGGGGCAGGCCACCCGCACGATCTGGCAGCCGGACGCGGTCAGCTCGGCGATCTGCTGGAGCGTGGCGCCGATGTCGGAGGTGCGCGTCGTCGTCATCGACTGCACCGAGATCGGGGCGTCGCCGCCGACCGCCACGGTGCCGACCTGGATCTGCCGGCTCTTGCGCCGCTCGGCGAGCTTGATCGGTACATCCGGCATGCCGAGTGAAATCGCAGTCATCTGCTGTGCAACCCCAAGGTATGGATCGAGTCCCAGGCATCCGAGATTACGTCACCGGCGCGCGGCCGAGCACACCGCGCCCCTTAAACCCACTCGAAGGTTGGCAGCCGGGCACACAGGATGCCCAGCCGCCGCGAATCATCCTCAATCAGGAGATCTTCACAGGGTTGACCACGTCGGCGATCAGTACCAGGACCGTGAAGCAGACGAAGATCCCGGCCACCACGTACGCGACCGGCATGAGCTTGGCGACGTCGAAGGGGCCCGGGTCGGGGCGCCGGAAGACGCGGGCGAGGTTGCGGCGCAGCGCCTCCCACAGGGCGCCCGCGATGTGCCCGCCGTCCAGCGGGAGCAGGGGCAGCATGTTGAAGAGGAAGAGCGACAGGTTGAACCCGGCGACCAGCATCAGCGACATGGCCACCTTCTGGGTGGCGGGGATGTCGAGCGCCGCGATGTCGCCGCCGACGCGGGCCGCGCCGACCACGCCCATCGGGGAGTCCTGCTCGCGCGGGCCGTCGCCGAAGGCCGCGTCCCACAGGGCGGGGATCTTCGCCGGGAGGGCGACGATGGAGTCGACGGCGTCGCCGACCCGGTCGCCCATCCAGGTCACGGAGTCGCCGAAGTCCTGGTGGACGACGCCGGTGGCCGCGGTGAAGCCGAGGAAGCCTGCCTTGACGTAGCCGTCGGTGATCTGGCCGCTGGAGTCCTTCTTCGCGACCGTGTTCGTGGCGATCTTCGCGGTCAGCGTCTTTCGCTGCCCGTCGCGCTCCACGACGATCGGGACGGTCCGGCCCGCGCTCTCGCGGATCTTGTCGGACAGGGTGTTCCACTTGTCCGTCGGAACGCCGTCGAACGAGACGATCTTGTCCTTGGCCTTGAGGCCCGCGGCCTTGGCCGGGGACCGCGGGTCGGAGGCCTTGCAGGTGTCGCGCTGGGCGCTGGCCTGGATGACGCACGGCGAGACCGACTCGACCGTGTTCGTCTGCTGCGTGATGCCGAAGCCCATGAGGACCACGAAGAAGAGGGCGACCGCCAGGATCAGGTTCATGAAGGGGCCCGCGAACATCACGATGACGCGCTTCCAGGGCTTGCGCGTGTAGAACAGGCGGGTCTCGTCGCCGGGCTTCAGCTCCTCGAAGGCGGCGGCGCGGGCGTCCTCCACCATGGAGCGGAACGGGGAGGTCGAACGGGCCTCGATCTTGCCGTCCTCGCCGGGCGGGAACATGCCGATCATGCGGATGTAGCCGCCGAGCGGGATCGCCTTGACGCCGTACTCGGTCTCGCCCTTCTTCCGCGAGAAGATCGTGGGTCCGAATCCGACCATGTACTGCGGGACGCGGATGCCGAAGAGTTTCGCCGTCGACAGGTGGCCGAGTTCGTGCCAGGCGATGGAGATGAGCAGGCCCACCACGAAGACGACTACGCCGAGAATCATCATCAAGGTCGTCATGCACGAGCCTCCGCGGTCGTCGTCCGGTTCGTCGCCGTCAGTTCACGGGCCCGGGCGCGCGCCCAGGTCTCCGCTTCGAGGACGTCCGCGACGGTGAGAGAAGTTCCCGGTACCGCCGTCGAAGGGGCGTCGTGTTCCTCGACCACCTTCGTCACGGTCTCCATGATCCCGTTGAACGGCAGGGCGCCCTTCAGGAAGGCGTCCACACATTCCTCGTTGGCGGCATTGAACACCGCCGGGGCCGTGCCCGCGAGCTCCCCCACGTGCCGGGCCAGGTTCACCGACGGGAACGCGTCGTTGTCGAGCGGGAAGAACTCCCAGCTCGCGGCCTTCGTCCAGTCGAACGCGGGGGCCGCGTCGGGGATGCGCTCGGGCCAGCCGAGTCCGATCGCGATGGGGCCGCGCATGTCGGGCGGGGTCGCCTGGAGGAGCGAGGAGCCGTCGACGTACTCGACCATGGAGTGCACGTAGGACTGCGGGTGGACGACGACCTCGATGCGGTCGAAGGGGATGTCGTAGAGCAGGTGCGCCTCGATGACCTCCAGGCCCTTGTTGACCAGGGTCGCCGAGTTGACCGTGATGACCGGGCCCATCGCCCAGGTGGGGTGGGCGAGCGCGTCCTCGACCGTGACGTCGGCGAGGTCGGCCTTCGTGCGTCCGCGGAAGGGGCCGCCGGACGCGGTGACGACGAGCTTGCGGACGTCGGCGCGGGTCCCGGCGGCGAGGGCCTGGAAGAGGGCGGCGTGCTCGGAGTCGACCGGGATGATCTGGCCCGGCTTGGCCAGCGCCTTGACCAGGGGGCCGCCGACGATCAGCGACTCCTTGTTGGCGAGGGCCAGGGTGCGGCCCGCCTCCAGGGCGGCGAGGGTGGGCGCCAGACCGATGGAGCCGGTGATGCCGTTGAGGACCGTGTGGCAGTCGCCGCGGCCCGCGATCTCGGTGGCGGCGTCCGGGCCCGCGAGGATCTCCGGGAGCGCCTCCCCCGGCCCGTACCGGTCGGCCAGCGCCTCGCGCAGCGCGGGCACGGCCTCCTCGCGGGCGACGGCGACGGTGCGTACGCGCAGCCGGTACGCCTGCTCGGCCAGGAGGGCGACCCGGCCGCCCGCGGCGCTGAGCGCGGTGACGCGGAAACGGTCCGGGTTGCGCAGCACGAGGTCGATGGCCTGGGTGCCGATCGAGCCCGTCGCGCCGAGGACGGCGATGTCCCTGGGGGCGTCGCCCGGGGCGGGGTCGAAGACGAGGTGGGGGTCGGCGAGCGGCGCTGGGCTGTCGGTCATGCCCCTATTGTTGCCTGGCCTCCCTGTGTGACCGACACCATGCCCCCGCACCGGCTTCCGGCGCGGGGGCGGCTGTCAGCGGATCGGGCGGTGGACGTTCTCCCGCTTGCTCGGGCCGGGGGTCGCGTCGGCGATCCAGGGCCCTTCGCCGCTCGGGTCGACGATGCCCTGCTCCAGCCAGGTGTACGTGCCGCTGAGGACACCCTTGACGACCTTGTGGTCGAGGTCGTCGGTGTTGGTCCACAGGCGGTCGAAGAGTTCGTCGGCGCGGATGCGGGCCTGGCGGCAGAAGACGTCGGCGAGCTGGTAGGCCTCGCGGCCGTACTCCTCGGTGGTGCGCAGGAGTTCGGCGCGTACGCAGGCCGCGCTCATGGCGAACAGTTCGGCGCCGATGTCGACGACGCGGCCGAGGAAGCCCTGTTTGGTCTCCATGCGGCCCTGCCAGCGGGACATGGCGTAGAAGGTGGAGCGGGCGAGTTTACGGGCGGAGCGCTCGACGTAGCGCAGGTGGCCGGAGAGGTCCGGGTGGCCCTCGGGGTGGAACTCGGCGTAGGAGCGCGGGAGTTGACCCGGCCCTGTGACGAGCTTCGGCAGCCACTTCGCGTAAAAGCCACCGGCTTTTGCGCCTGCCTTCGCCTTGTCCGTGAGGGACTTGTCCGGGTCGATGAGGTCGCCGGCCACGGACAGGTGGGCGTCGACGGCCTCGCGGGCGATCAGCAGGTGCATGATCTCGGTCGAGCCCTCGAAGATGCGGTTGATGCGCAGGTCGCGCAGGACCTGTTCGGCGGGGACGGCGCGTTCGCCGCGGGCCGCGAGGGAGTCGGCGGTCTCGAAGCCGCGCCCGCCCCGGATCTGGACGAGTTCGTCGGCCATGAGGCAGGCCATCTCGGAGCCGTACAGCTTGGCGAGGGCGGCCTCGATGCGGATGTCGTTGCGGTCCTCGTCGGCCATCTGGGAGGACAGGTCCAGCACGGCCTCCAGGGCGAAGGTGGTGGCCGCGATGAAGGAGATCTTCGCGCCGACCGCCTCGTGGAACGCGACGGGCTTGCCCCACTGCTCGCGCGCCGCCGACCATTCGCGGGCGATCTTCAGACACCATTTCCCGGCGCCCACGCACATCGCGGGCAGGGAGAGGCGGCCGGTGTTGAGCGTGGTGAGGGCGATCTTGAGCCCCGCGCCCTCGGGGCCGATGCGGTGGGCCGCGGGGACCCGGACCTGGTGGAAGCGGGTGACGCCGTTCTCCAGGCCGCGCAGGCCCATGAAGGCGTTGCGGTTCTCGACCGTGATGCCGTCGGCGGCGGCCTCCACGACGAACGCGGTGATGCCGCCCTTGTGCCCCTCGGACCTCGGCACGCGCGCCATGACGACGAGGAGGTCCGCGACCACCCCGTTGGTCGTCCACAGCTTCACCCCGTCGAGGACATAGCTGTCGCCGTCCGGGACGGCCGTCGTGGCCAGGCGGGCGGGGTCGGAGCCCACGTCGGGCTCGGTCAGCAGGAACGCGCTGATGTCGGTGCGCGCACACCGCGGCAGGAACGCGTCCTTCTGCTCCTGGGTGCCGAACATCTTCAGCGGCTGCGGTACGCCGATCGACTGATGGGCCGAGAGCAGGGCCCCGATGGCGGGGCTCGCCGAGCCGGCCAGGGCGAGCGCCTTGTTGTAGTAGACCTGGGTGAGGCCGAGACCGCCGTACTTGGTGTCGATCTTCATGCCGAGGGCGCCGAGCTCCTTGAGCCCGTTGATCGTCTCGTCGGGGATCCGCGCCTCGCGCTCGATGCGGGCCGAGTCGATCTTCGTGTCGCAGAAGTCGCGCAGCCGGGCGAGGAACGCCTCGCCGCGCCGCGCGTCCTCGGCGGGGGGCATCGGGTGCGGGTGGATGAGGTCGAGCCGGAACCGGCCGAGGAACAGTTCCTTGGCGAAGCTGGGCTTGCGCCAGTCCTGTTCCCTGGCCGCCTCGGCGACCTGCCGGGCCTCCCGTTCGGAGACCTTGGCCCGGGGCTTGGGTGTTGCGGACATGAGGTTCACCTCGCCGCGCGTCGGGTGCACCGGGCCGGCCCGTTACCGATCGGTGCTACCCGATCGTATGTACCCGATCCGGCCCGTCCCGGCCAGCCCTCGCGCGGTGGGTGCGGCTCAGGCGCGGACGAGCGGGGTGTCGACCAGGTGCTCCGCGAGGAACCATGCCTGGCGTTCGCCGGTCCTGATGATCTGCGAGACGAGGAGGTCGTTGGTGCCGTCGTCGCCGAGTTCCGCGGTGCGGGCGGCGGCGTCGTGGGCGGCTATGAGGATCGCCTCGTGGGCCTCCAGGAGGCGGGACAGCATCGCCGGTACCTCCTCGACGCCGTCCGGGGGGCGCGGGATCGAGGTGAGCTCCGCGACGTGCCGGGGGTCGCCGACCGCGACGCCGCCGAGGGCCTGGACGCGTTCGGCGAGGGTGTCGACGAGTTCGAGCTGTTCCCCGGCGTGCTTGTCGAGGACGATGTGCAGTTGGTAGAAGGTCGCGCCGCGCATCAGCCAGTGGTGCTTCTTGTAGAGGCCGTAGAGGATCTGCGTGTCGGCCAGGACCTTGTTCAGGCGCTGGCAGGCGTACATCCGGGCCTCGTAGGACAGGCCGAGGGGGAACTGCTTGACGGTCCCGAACTCCTGGATGACCTCGCCCTTCTGGTGCAGCCACGGCTGACTGCCGTGCACGGGCTGGGTGTCGCTGGTCATGTTCCGCCTCCGTTGGTGCTGTGCGCTGACTGGAGCGGCGACGTTAGGCGGCTGGGGGCCGGGCGGGTTGCCGGGGAGCGCACGACCGGATGCCCGTGAGCGCACACTGTCGCCGGGACAGTGGATGACCTGGGGCGATGGAGTGCGCTGTCAGGCCACGTGTGGTGCGCGGGCAGACAAGGCGCCCCGCTCCCGCGCCGCTAACTTGGCGAGGCGGCCCCACCGGACAGTCCGGTCACGCGGGCCGAGCCAAGTGGTGCCGAATCCTGAGGAGTTCTCCATGTCGGATGCATTCGAGCCGGTCGTGCCGGTGCTGGAACCGGCGGCTGCCGCGTTCGCGGAGGCGACGGCGCGTCCCCCGTTTTTGTTCGACCTGGCGCCCGAGGAGGGCCGCAAGGCCGTCGACGAGGTGCAGTCCGGCCCGGTGGAACTGCCGGAGGTGGACGAGGAGTGGGTGACCGTCTCCGGTGGTCCGACGGGCAGTGTGCGGGCGCGGATCGTGCGGCCCGCGGGCGTCTCGGGGACGCTGCCGGTGATCCTCTACATCCACGGCGCGGGCTGGGTGTTCGGCAACGCGCACACGCACGACCGCCTCGTACGTGAACTGGCCGTGGGCGTCCGCGCCGCCGTGGTCTTCCCCGAGTACGACCTCTCCCCCGAGGCCCGCTACCCGGTGGCGATCGAGCAGAACTACGCGGTGGCCCGGTGGATCGTCGCCGAAGGCGCCTCGCACGGTCTGGACGGGGCGCGGCTCGCCGTCGCCGGTGACTCGGTGGGCGGCAACATGAGCGCCGCCCTGACGCTCATGGCCAAGGAGCGCGGGGACGTTGCGCTGCTGGGCCAGGTGCTGTTCTACCCGGTCACCGACGCGAGCTTCGACACGGGCTCCTACCACCAGTTCGCGGAGGGCTACTTCCTGCGCCGCGACGGCATGCAGTGGTTCTGGGACCAGTACACGACCGACGAGGGCGAGCGCGCGCAGATCACCGCGTCGCCGCTGCGGGCCACCACCGAGCAACTGACCGGGCTGCCGCCCGCCCTGGTCATCACCGGCGAGGCGGACGTGCTGCGCGACGAGGGCGAGGCGTACGCGAACAAGCTCCGCCAGGCGGGCGTCCCGGTCACCGCGGTCCGCTTCCAGGGCGTCATCCACGACTTCGTCATGCTCAACGCCCTGCGCGAGACGCACGCCGCCGGGACGGCCATCGCCCTGGCCGTCACCACGCTGCGCACGACGCTGGCCGCGGGCTGAGGGCCTGAACCCACGACGGCCGGAGCCCCCGCACAGTGGGCTCCGGCCGTCGTGGTGCTTCGGACGTCGCTACAGGGCGAGCCCGGTCAGGACGAGGACCCGCTCGTACGTGTAGTCGTCCATGGCGTAGCGCACGCCCTCGCGGCCGACGCCGGACTGCTTGGCGCCGCCGTACGGCATCTGGTCGGCGCGGTAGGACGGCACGTCGCCGACGACGACCCCGCCGACCTCAAGGGCGCGGTGGGCGCGGAACGCGGTCTGCAGGTCGTGCGTGAACACGCCTGCCTGGAGGCCGTACTTGGAGGAGTTGACCTCGTCGAAGGCGGCGGCCTCGCCGTCCACCTTCTTCACGGTGAGGACCGGCCCGAAGACCTCCTCGCAGGAGATGGTCACGTCGTCCGGTACGTCGGCGAGGACGGTCGGCGCGTAGGTGGCGCCGTCGCGCTCGCCGCCCGCGAGGAGGGTCGCGCCGGCGTCCACGGCCTCGCTCACCCACGCCTCCACGCGCTTGGCGGCGTCCTCGCTGACCAGCGGGCCCACGTCGGTGGCGTCGTCGGCAGGGTCGCCGGTGACCTGCGCCTCGACGGCGGCGACGATCTTCGGGAGCAGCCGGTCGTACACGGCGGCGTCGGCGATCACGCGCTGCACGGAGATGCAGGACTGGCCGCCCTGGTAGTTGGAGAACGTGGCGATGCGGCCGGCCGCCCAGTCCAGGTCCGCCTCGGAGGCGTAGTCGGCGAGGACGACGGCCGCGCCGTTGCCGCCGAGCTCCAGCGTGCAGTGCTTGCGCGGCACGCTGTCCATGATCGCGTAGCCGACGGGGCCCGAACCCGTGAAGGAGATGACGGGCAGGCGCTCGTCCTGGACGAGGGCGGGCATCCGGTCGTTCGGGACGGTGAGGACCGACCAGGAACCGGCGGGCAGCTCCGTCTCGGCCAGCAGCTCGCCCAGGACCAGGGACGACAGCGGGGTCGCCGGGGCGGGCTTGAGGATGATGGGGGCGCCGACCGCGATGGCCGGGGCGACCTTGTGGGCGCTGAGGTTCAGCGGGAAGTTGAACGGGGCGATGCCGAGGACGACGCCCTTGGGGATGCGGCGCGTCAGGGCGAGGCGGCCGGTGCCGCCCTGGTCGGTGTCGAGACGCTGGGCGTCACCGCTGTTCCAGCGGCGGGCCTCCTCGGCGGCGAACCGGAACACGGACACGGCGCGGCCGACCTCGCCCCGGGCCCACTTGATCGGCTTGCCGTTCTCGGCGGAGATCAGCCGGGCGATCTCCTCGGTGCGCTCGGTGAGGCGGTCGGCGACGTGGTTCAGCGCCTTGGCGCGGACGTGCGCCGGGGTCGCGGCGAACTCCTCGCGGACCGCGTGCGCGGCGGCGACGGCCTCCTCGACCTGCGCCTTTGTCGGCACGCTGACGGTGCCGACGAGACGGCCGTCGTAGGAGTTGGTGACGTCGAAGGTGGCGTCCCCGGTGGCCTGGCGGCCGGCGAGCCAGAAGGCGTGGGCGGCGGTCATGTGTCTCTACCGGCCTTTCGTGTACGTAGGCGTGTTCCGGCCCCCACGGTAGGCTCCGCCGGCCGGGTGTCGGATTGGCCGGGGTGGAGTGTTCGGGGGGTTGGGTTCGCCGGAATGGACTAGGCGCCGTGGGGTGACCTAGAGGTGGCGGGTGCGCCGCCGTCGTGGCCGGTCGCGCCCCGCGGCGAAGCCGCTGATCGGCACAGCCCCGCGCCCCTGAGAGGCGCACTCCGTGCGCCCTCGGGGGGCTGCGGCGAAGCCGCGCGGCGCTACGCCCCGGTCGCCTTCAGTGCCAGCCACAGCTCCATCCGGACGTCCGGGTCGTCCAGGGACCGGCCCAGGATCTCCTCGACCCGCCGCATCCGGTACCGCAACGTATGCCGGTGCACCCCCAGATCCGCGGCGGCGGCGTCCCACTGTCCGTGCCGTGACAACCAGGCCCGCAGGGACGCGACGAGGTCGCCGCGACCGGTCGCGTCATGGTCGCGCAGCGCCCGCAGCAGCCCGTCGGCGAAAGCGCGCACCGCGTCGTCGCCGAGCAGCGGCAGCACCGAACCGGCGACGACGTCCTCGTGCTCGACGAGGACCCGCCCGCGCCGCCGCGCGACGGACAGGGCCTGCTCGGCCTGCTTGAACGCGGTCGCGGCGGCGATCGGCCCGGACGGCGCCGAGAAACCGATGACGAGTTCGTCGTCGGCGGAGCCCTCCGCCCGCGTCGCCTCCAGCACCTCGGCGTACTGCACGCACGCCTCCGCGGCGGCTCCGCCGTCGACCACCAGCAGCACCGTCCGCTCGCCGTGCGGGACGACCAGGACGGCCTCGCCCGCGCGCGCGGCGGCGGACTCCACGACGTCGGCGAGGACGGACAGCGGGCCGCCGGACGCCCCGCCCGCGCCGGTCACCGCCTCCGCGAGGAGCAGCGCCGTGCCGGTCCCCCCTGAGGCGCCCGCGGGAGCGGCGACACCGGTCGGCGGGGGTGCCACGACCTCCGCGGCGACCATGCGGAACGGGGCGTCGAGGAGCGCGCCGTACAGGTCGCCGGCGACGGCTCGCGCGTGGTCGGGTTCGCCCGCGAGCAACATCCGCAGTACCGCCGCGCCGATCCGCTGCTCGGCGGCGTACAGGGCGCGGGACCGTTCGGTGGTGAGGGTCAGCAGGGCGATCGCGGAGTGCAGGGCGTACCGCTCGGCGGTGCCGAGGGCCGCCGCGGTGCCCACGGCGAGGGCGGCGCGCGGCCGTCGCCCCGTGCCGATCGAGTGCAGTTCGACGCGGTCGTCGGCGCCGCCCGCGACGACGGCGCTGGCGGGGGCGGGGCGATCCCGCAGCCGTTCGACGTCGGCGGTCAGCCGGGCGGCCCTGCGGCCCGCCCATTCGGGGGCGGTGGCGACGACGGCACCCGACGCGTCGTACAGGGCGGCCCAGCCGTCCACCTGCGCCGCGAGGACGGCGAGCAGCCCTTCGGGGCCTTCGTTCAGGGCCTGCTTGGTCAACTCGCGCTGGGCGGCGAATCCGGAGGTGACGGCCCGGTACTGGTCGGCGGCGATGGCCGCGGAGACCGCTTTGCTGATGGCGATGAAGGGCGTGCGGGGCGGCACTTCGAGCAGCGGGAGACCTTCGTCCTTCGCCGCCTTGACGAGTGCTTCCGGTACGTCGTCGTAGTTGACGCCGACGGCGAAGCCGAGCCCGACCACGCCCGCGGCCGACAGCCGCTTCACGTACCGGCGCATCGCCTCGAAGTCCTCAGCGTCCAGTTTCAGGGCGGTGATCAGCAGCAGCTCGCCGCCCTCCATGTAGGGGACGGGGTCGGCGAGTTCGCTCACGTGGGCCCAGCGGACGGCGGTGTCCAGATGGTCCTCGCCCGCCCGCACGGTGAGTTTGAGCGCCGAGTGGTGGACGAGGGAGGCGAGCGTGGGCGGCATGGGGCCTTCAGGTGAGCTGGGGCACGTGGGGGGCGCGGGTCCTGTGAAGCTTTTGGCCGGTCCGTATGAACGACCAGTGCCGATTCTGCCTCACCGTACGTACTCCAGGGCCCCGCCCCCGCGATTCTCAGCCCACCTTCAGGTGCGCAGCTCCATCAGCAGGGGCGGCGCGTGCTCCCCGCGCACGGTGGTGAGCGAGAGCACGGCATGGCCGGGCGGGACGGCGTGGGCCAGGTCGGAGGCGGACCAGCGTTCGCGTTCGACCTGGCGGACGGTGACGGCGCGGGCGGTCGGCGCGCGCCCGGTGATGACGCGGCGCACGGCGTGCAGCGCCTTGCCCGCCGGGGTCTCGGCGATGATCTGCCGGTCGGTGACGTCGCGGGCCTCGGTCCACTCCTTGCCCCACACCTCGGCGAAATCCTGCCCGTCCCACGGGGTGAGCCCGGACAGTGCCATCCGGCAGCCGACGGAGCCGAGCAGGGGCCCGCGCAGCGGGCGCGGCACGTCGTCGAGGGTGCGCAGGGTCAGCACGGCCCCCGCGTTGGCGGAGCGCAGCCGCTGGACGGAGCGGACGGCGTGCGGGGTGACGACTCCGGTGGCGTCGTCGAGGACGAGGCACGCGAACAGCGAGCGGTCCTCGCGCACGGCGACGCTCGTCATGAACTGGGCGAGCACGAGCCGGGCCAGGATCCGGGAGGCGTCCGCGTGGCCGCGTTCGGGCAGGTCGATCCGGACGCGGACGGGGTGGTCGAGGGCGCGCAGCGAGAAGGGGCGGGTGGCGCCCGAGGTGTCGAAGAACGGGGCGAAGGCGGGCCGGTCGAGCAGGGCGATCCGGTCGGCGAGCACCGCGCCGACGTCGCCGGGATGGCCCAACTGGCGCTCGCGGGCGTCGAGTTCGCGCAGCATGGCGTCCTGTCCTGCCTCGGTGAGCGCCGTGCGCAGGGAGTCGAGCGCCGCGGGTGTTCCGTCGAGCAGGCGGCGCAGCTCGGGCACGGAGGGGAAGCGCCCGTGGACGGTGTGGAAGGGGCCGAGGAGCTGGGCGAGGACGGTCGTGGAGCGGCGGCTGTCGCCACCGGGGTGCGGGTCGGCGAGGTCGCCGACGAGCGCTTCGGCGAGCATGGCGGCGGCCTCGTCCGGGTCCTTGCTGCCGCCGTACAGGTCGAGGTCGTAGACGGAGTCGGGCTGGCCGACGCGGACCACGACGTCGTACGTCTCCTGCGAGCCGAGGCCCGCTCCGGCGGCCCCGACGACGACCACGGCGGCCCGTCCGGCGAGCGCGCCCAGGCACAGCGACTCCGCCAGCGGCCACACGACACCGCCTGTCTTGCCGGCGCCGGGCGGGCCGACGGCCAGCAGAGAGGTGCCGAGCAGGTCCGGGCCGAGGGCGAGGCCGACGCCCCGGTACGCGTAGGGGTTGCGGGGGTCGTCGGCCGCGGTGCCGATCCTGACCTGGGCGGTGGCGAGGTCGTGGCGGGCGGCGCGGGCGGGCAGGTCGCGGGTGCCGGAGGGGTGCGGGCAGGCGGCGGCACCGTCCTTGACGACGGCGGCGGCGAACGCGGCGAGGGAGTGCCGGCCGCGCTTGACGCCCTGCCACGCGCGCGTGATGCGGGCGTGGTCGACGTCGCGCATGAGCCCGGCGCGGGCGTCGGCGCCGAGTCGTTCGGCGGCCTCGACGGCCCCGGCCTCGCGGAGCTGGGGCCACTGGGCGGGGTCCTTCTCGGGGGCGGGCGCGCGCTCGGCCTGGGCGGGGGCGGCCGAGCGCCAGGCGGGCGGGCCGAAGCGGCGCCAGACCTCGCCCCAGCGGCCGAGCCGGCCGACCGCGACCATGATCCCGACCGCGAAGACGGCGTAGTAGAGGTAGACGACGACCACCGAGGCGACCGAGTGCGGGGAGGCCCAGGAGTCCGGGACCATCGCGTACAGCGGCAGCAGCCACCAGCCGCCCAGGTAGCCGTTCCACAGCAGCGACCAGACGAGCCAGCCCACCAGGAAGGCGATGAGCGCCCCGCTGAGCAGTTGCCGGGTCGGGGTCCGCTCGGGTTCCTGGGCCGCCCGCGGCTTGTGTCCGAACCGCCAGACGCCCGGCGGGGCGGCGGGCCTCGGCGTGCGCAGCCAGGTCAGGAACGTGGCGCCCGCGGGGACGCCCTGCTCGCCCGGTGCGTGGGCGGGGCGCGGCGGCGGCACCGCCCCGCCGGGCGGAAGACCGCGTTCCGCGGCGAAGCCGTCCGTGCCCTGCATGCCCTCGCTGCTCATGGCCTTGCCCCCTGACCTGCCGGTCCGTCCGTACTCAGCGCGTGGATCGGGGCTCAATCTAGTGCCCGCGCCAGGGGAGTTCACTGCTTACGCGCCCCGGCGGGCCCCGCGCGCCGCCGCACCCATGTGTCCATCTCGGACAACACGGCGCTCCGACCCCACCCCAATGGAGCATGACCGGTCGGCGACGCCCCACCTAACCTGCGAGAACACCCCCCTGATCCCACCCGGCGAGACCGGAACCAGAACCAGGAGCCCCGCATGAGCGACATCCCGCAGGAGCGCCGCGTCGTCACCGCCATCCCCGGCCCGAAGTCGCAGGAGTTGCAGGCCCGCCGTGTGGCGGCCGTCGCGGCCGGCGTGGGCTCCACGCTGCCCGTGTTCACCGCCCGGGTGGACCGCGGCATCATCGAGGACGTCGACGGCAACCGTCTGATCGACTTCGGTTCCGGTATCGCCGTCACCTCGGTCGGCGCGAGCGCCGAGGCGGTCGTGCGCCGGGCCTCCGCCCAGCTCCAGGACTTCACCCACACCTGTTTCATGGTCACGCCGTACGAGGGCTACGTCGCCGTCGCCGAGGCGCTGGCCGAGCTGACGCCCGGTGACCACGCGAAGAAGTCGGCGCTGTTCAACTCGGGCGCCGAGGCCGTCGAGAACGCCGTCAAGATCGCCCGTGCGTACACCAAGCGCCAGGCGGTCGTCGTCTTCGACCACGGCTACCACGGCCGTACGAACCTGACGATGGCGCTGACCAGCAAGAACATGCCGTACAAGCAGGGCTTCGGGCCGTTCGCGCCCGAGGTCTACCGGGTGCCGGTGGCCTACGGCTACCGCTGGCCGACCGGCCCGGAGAACGCAGGACCCGAGGCCGCCGCCCAGGCCATCGACGAGATCACCAAGCAGGTCGGCGCGGACAACGTAGCCGCCATCATCATCGAGCCGGTGCTCGGCGAGGGCGGCTTCATCGAGCCCGCCAAGGGCTTCCTGCCCGCGATCCGCCGGTTCGCCGCGGACAACGGCATCGTCTTCGTCGCCGACGAGATCCAGTCCGGCTTCTGCCGCACCGGCCAGTGGTTCGCCTGCGAGGACGAAGGCATCGTCCCGGACCTGATCACCACCGCCAAGGGCATCGCGGGCGGCCTCCCGCTCGCCGCCGTCACGGGCCGCGCCGAGATCATGGACGCCGCGCACGCGGGCGGCCTCGGCGGCACCTACGGCGGTAACCCGGTGGCCTGCGCCGGTGCGCTCGGCGCCATCGAGACGATGAAGGAGCTCGACCTCAACGCACGCGCGAAGGAGATCGAGCAGACGATGAAGGCGCGGCTGTCGTCCATGGCGGAGAAGTTCTCCGTCATCGGCGACGTGCGCGGCCGGGGCGGCATGATCGCCGTCGAGCTGGTGAAGGACCGGGAGACCAAGGAGCCGGCCGCGGAGGCGACGGCCGCGCTCGCCAAGGCGTGCCACGCGGAGGGACTGCTCGTCCTCACCTGCGGCACCTACGGCAACGTGCTGCGCTTCCTGCCCCCGCTGGTGATCGGTCAGGACCTGCTGAACGAGGGCCTCGACATCATCGAGAACGCCCTCGCGGCCCTGTGACCACGGGCCGTCGGTCCATGGCCACCACACCGGTGGCCCTTCCGTGACCTGCGGCGACGGTCGGGCCGTGTGAAGAAGGTGTGGGGGGCCGATGGGATGTTGCCCGACCGACTGTCGCGCCCCCGCCCCCTGCCGTACGGTTTTCGCAGATGAGAGAAACACCTCGCCCACAGGGGACTGCGGGCGATGCCGGGTCGGAGCCTCCCCAGCCCCGCCCTGGTCGTGCCCTCGCGCACACACCCGGAGCTTCCGGCTCCGGAACTCCTCACCGATCGGACGGCTGCCCGCCCCACACCCCCCGGGGCGCGCGGCACGCCGGTCAGTTCGGCCGGCCCGGAACCACCCCCCCTGTTCCGGGCCGGCCGACCTTCTTCTCCGGCCTTCTCGCGGGCGTCGTCCTGCTCCTGTTCACCGGGATCACCTGGCAGGTGGCGGTGGACGGCCCGCTCCTCTCCCCCGACGAGCGCCTCGGCGACGCGATCCGCACGAGCGCGATCCCGGCCGGTCCGGCCGAATTCTTCGCCGACCTCGGCAGCATGGCCGTGGCGCTGCCGGTCCTGGCCGCCACGCTCGCCTACGTCACCTGGCGCACCCGGCACCGGCTCCCCGCCCTCACGGCGGTCGTCACCATGGCGCTGGTCCCGGCCCTCGTCGTCCCGCTCAAGGCCTGGCTCGCCCGCCCCGGCCCGCCGCCGATGGCCCCGGCGACCGGCTTCTACCCGTCGGGGCACACGGCGACGGCGGCGGTCGCGTACGGGCTCTGCGCGCTGCTGCTGTATCAGGTGCACCGGGGACGCGCGGCGGCCCACGGCCGCGTCGGGGTCGTCGTGGTCAACGCGGCCGTGGGCCTGGGGCTTGTCCGGCAGGGGTATCACTGGCCGCTGGACGTGCTCGGCAGTTGGTGCCTGTCGGTGCTGCTGCTGTGCGGCGCCGCCTACGTCCTCAGCCGAAGTAGGCGTCGAAGTTCTTCTGGAACTCCCCGTTGTTGTAGCGGTCCCAGTTGATCGACCACGTCATGAGGCCCCGCAGCGCGGGCCAGGTGCCGTGCGGGGCGTACCCGCCGCAGTCGGTCTTCTTGGTGAGGCAGTTCAGGGCCTTGTTCGTCTCGGCCGGGGAGACGTGGCCGTTGCCCGCGTTGGTCGAGGCGGGCATGCCGATGGCCACCTGGTCGGGGCGCAGCGGCGGGAAGACGTTGTTCGCGTCGCCGGCCACCGGGAAGCCCGTGAGGAGCATGTCCGTCATGGCGATGTGGAAGTCGGCGCCGCCCATGGAGTGGTACTGGTTGTCGAGGCCCATGATCGGGCCGGAGTTGTAGTCCTGGACGTGCAGGAGCGTCAGGTCGTCGCGGAGCGCGTGGATGACCGGGAGGTAGGCGCCGCAGCGCGGGTCCTGGCCACCCCATTTCCCGGTGCCGTAGAACTGGTAGCCGTTCTGCACGAAGAACGTCTCGGGGGCCATCGTCAGGACGAACCGGTCGCCGTATTTGGCCTTGAGGGTCTTGAGCGCCGAGATCAGGTTCACGATGACCGGGGTCCTCGGGTTCCTGAAGTCCGTGTCGTCGGCGTTCAGGGAGAGGGAGTGGCCCTCGAAGTCGATGTCCAGACCGTCGAGGCCGTAGGTGTCGATGATCTTCGAGACGGACGAGACGAAGGTGTCGCGGGCCGCGGTCGTGGTGAGCTGGACCTGGCCGTTCTGGCCTCCGATGGAGATGAGGACCTTCTTGCCCGCCGCCTGCTTGGCCTTGACAGCCGCCTTGAACTCGGCGTCCGACTCGACCGTGGGGCACTCGGTGACCGGGCAGCGGTCGAAGCGGATGTCGCCGGAGGTCGTCGACGTGGGTTCGCCGAACGCGAGGTCGATGACGTCCCAACTGTCGGGTACGTCGGCGAGGCGGGTGTAGCCGGCGCCGTTGGCGAAGCTCGCGTGGAGGTAGCCGACCAGGGCGTGGGCGGGGAGGCCCGAGGAGCCGCCGCCGCTGTCCGAGCCCTTGGCGGTGGTCGCCGTGACCGTCGCGGACCTCGGGGACTCGCCCGCGTCGTTGAGCGCCGTCACCTGGTAGCTGTACGCGGTGGCGGGGGTCAGCCCTGTGACGGTCGTGGACGTGCCGGTCACCGTGCGGGACCTGGTGCCGTCGGCGTAGAGCGCGTAGCTCGTCGCGCCGGGGACGGCCGTCCAGGACAGGGCGATGCTCGTGGAGGTGACCGGACCGGCCTTGAGGCCCGTGGGCGCGGTCGGCGGGACGGGGGCCTCGGTGCCCGGGCCGGTCAGGGTGAGGTCGTCGGCGTAGTAGGCCGGGGAGCCGTACCAGCCGTGGGTGTAGATGGTGACCTTGGTCGTGGCCGGGCCGGTGCGGAACGTCGTCGTCAGCTTCTGCCAGTCGGCTGCCGACGGGGTCCAGGTCGACACGTCGGTGGTGCCGGTGCCGCTCGCGCCGAGGTAGACGTAGGAGCCGCGGACGTGGCCGGACAGGGTGTAGGCGGCGTCCGGTTTCACGGTGACGGTCTGGGCGCACTGGGCGTTGTCGGCGGCGGTCGGGGTGGCCCGGAGGGCCGAGGTGCCGCTGTGCACCGGGGAGGTGACGGTGGTCCCGCTGTTCGCCGAGCAGGTCCAGCCGGTGAGGGACGACTCGAAGCCGCCGTTCCTGGCCAGGTCGGTGTCGGCCGCGCCCGCCGGGGTGGCCGACAGGGCGGTGAGGCAGGTCGCGGCGAGGGCCGCGGCCGTGAGCGCGGTGAGCAGGGGGCGCCGTCTGCGGATACGGGGTCTGGGACGGTTCATGGGTGCCTCCGGGCAGGGCGGGGGACGGGCACGGCGGGGAAGCGGGCACGGTGGGAAACGGGCCCGACAGCGCGCCCAACTTGGTCCAGACCAATCCGCTTGTCAAGACCCTCCGTCGCCCCTAATCCCCCTGCCTCCGGCCCAGTTGGGCCGCCGCCTCGTGCATCGCGAGTTCGAGCACGCCGGGATCGGTGAGCGTGCCGGAGCCGTCCGGCGGCACCAGCCAGCGCACCTCGCCGCGGGCCCGGCCCGGGTAGGGCACCACGATCCAGGTGCCGCTGCCCGCGGTGCGCACCCCCGTACCGAGCCAGCGGGCGGCCGTGCCCGCCGGTACGAAGAACCCCATACGGGCATCGCCGAAGTCCGCGAGCACCGGGCCCGGGCGGTCGATGACCCGGGTCAGGACGTCGAGCGTGGGGTAACCCAGCTCCCCCGGGAGGATCAGCACGTCCCACCGCACTCCCGCGGGCAGCAGCGCCACCCCGAGCGGATTGCGCTCCCACTCCCAGCGGCACGCCTGCGGATCCGGCGCCACCGCCGCCAGCCACTCGACCGCCGCCTTGTCCCCCGAGCCCGCCATGGGGACCTCCCTCTCCACTTCGTCGCGAACGTGACACGAGGGAGAGGGGGCACAGGGCCGGGCATTACGCGGGTTCGGGCTCCTTCTTGACGGCCGACGCGCGAGGCGGGGCCGGGCGGGTCAACTGTCGAAGCCCAGGCCCAGTCCGTCCATCGCCCTCAGCCACAGGTTGCGGCGGCCGGCGCGGGCGTCGGCGCGGGCCAGGGACCACTTGGTGAGGGCGATGCCGGTGTACGCGAACGGCTCGGGCGGGAACGGGAGCGGCTTCGTGCGGACCATCTCCAGCTCCGTACGTTCCGTGCGCTCGCCCGACAGCAGGTCGAGCATGACGTCCGCGCCGAACCGGGTCGCGCCGACGCCGAGCCCGGTGTACCCGGCGGCGTAGGCGACGCGCCCGCCGTGGGCGGTGCCGAAGAACGCCGAGAAGCGGGAGCACGTGTCGATGGCGCCGCCCCACGCGTGCGTGAAGCGCACCCCCGCCAACTGCGGGAAGCAGGTGAAGAAGTGCTCCGCGAGCTTGGCGTACGTCTCCGGGCGATGGTCGTGCTCCGCACGGACGCGACCGCCGTACGGGTAGATCGCGTCGTAGCCGCCCCACAGGATCCGGTTGTCCGCCGACAGCCGGAAGTAGTGGAACTGGTTGGCCGCGTCCCCGAGCCCCTGCCGGTTCTTCCAGCCGATCGACGCCAGGTGCTCCGCGGTCAGGGGTTCGGTCATGAGCGCGTAGTCGTAGACCGGGACCGTGTACGCGCGCACCCGCTTGACCAGCGAGGGGAAGACGTTCGTGCCGAGGGCCGCGTGCCGGGCGAAGACCCGGCCGTAGGGGGTGCGGACCGCCACCCCGGCGCCGTGGGAGGCCAGTCGGGTGGCGGGCGTGTGCTCGTAGATGCGTACGCCGAGGTCGGCGCAGGCCCGTTTGAGGCCCCACGCGAGCTTCGCCGGGTTGAGCAGGGCGACGCCGGTGCGGTCGTGCAGGGCGCCGAGGAAGGTCGGCGAGGCGACCTGTTCGCGTACCTCGTCCGCGCCCAGGAGCTCCAGCCCGCCGGCGAGCCCCGCCTCGTTCAACTCCGCGTAGTAATCGCGCAGTTCGGTGACCTGGTGCGGCTGTGTCGCCACGTCCAGCTCGCCGGTGCGCTCGAAGTCGCAGTCGAGGGAGTAGCGGGCGACGGCCTCCTCGATGGCGTCGAGGTTGGCGGCGCCCAGCTCCTCCAGCTTCTTGATCTCGCCGGGCCAGCGGGTGAGCCCGTTCGCCGTGCCGTGGGTGAGGGAGGCGGCGCAGAAACCGCCGTTGCGCCCGGACGCGGCCCAGCCGATCTCGCGGCCCTCGACGAGGACGACGTCACGGCCCGGGTCGCGCTCCTTGGCGAGCAGCGCCGTCCACAGGCCGCTGTAGCCGCCGCCGACGACCAGCAGGTCGCAGCGCTCGTCGCCGGTGAGGGCGGGGCGGGCCTCCGGCCTGCCCGGGTCGTCCAGCCAGTACGGGACGGGCTTGGCGTCGGCGAGCGACGCGGTCCAGCGGTTGACGCGATTCATGGCTCCAGCGGCCATGATTCCAACTCCCTCGATACTTGGTGACTAGTTCGCTGTTCTGTTCTTGCGTCTGCCGACCATCATTCCGGTCAGCACGCACAGTACGGCGACGAGGAACATGGCCGTACCGATGACATTGATCTGCACGGGCGTGCCGCGCTGCGCCGATCCCCAGACGAACATGGGGAAGGTGACCGTCGAGCCCGCGTTGAAATTCGTGATGATGAAATCGTCGAAGGAGAGCGCGAAGGCGAGCAGCGCGCCCGCCGCGATACCCGGTGCCGCGATCGGCAGCGTCACGCGGAGAAAGGTCTGGACGGGACCGGCGTACAGATCCTGCGCGGCCTGCTCCAGGCGCGGGTCCATCGACATCACGCGCGCCTTCACGGCCGTCACCACGAAGCTCAGGCAGAACATGATGTGGGCGATGAGGATGGTCCAGAAGCCCAGTTGGGCGCCCATGTTGAGGAAGAGCGTGAGCAGCGAGGCCGCCATCACGACCTCCGGCATCGCCATCGGCAGGAAGATCAGCGAGTTGACCGCGCCCCGCGCCCGGAACCGGTACCGCACGAGCGCGAAGGCGATCATCGTGCCGAGGACCGTCGCGCCGAGGGTCGCCCAGACCGCGATCCGCAGGCTGAGCGACAGCGAGCCGCACATGTCGGCGACACCGCACGGATTCTTCCAGGCGTCGAGCGAGAACTGCTGCCACTCGTAATTGAAGCGGCCTCTTGGTTTGTTGAAGGAGAAGACGGTGACGACGACGTTCGGCAGGAGCAGATAGGCGAGCGTGATCAGGCCCGCTATCACCACGAGGTTCTTCCGCAGCCAGCGCATCAGACGAGGTCCTCCGTTCCGGACCGGCGGATGTAGACGGTGACCATGACGAGAATGGCCGCCATGAGGATGAAGGACAGGGCCGCCGCCGTCGGGTAGTCGAGGATGCGCAGGAACTGCGTCTGGATGACGTTGCCGACCATGCGGGTGTCGGTGGAGCCGAGCAGGTCCGCGTTGACGTAGTCGCCGGCCGCCGGGATGAAGGTGAGCAGGGTGCCGGAGACGACGCCGGGCATCGACAGCGGGAAGGTCACCTTGCGGAAGGTGGTCGCGGGTGAGGCGTACAGGTCACCGGCGGCTTCGTGGAGCCGGCCGTCGATGCGCTCCAGGGAGGTGTAGAGCGGCAGGATCATGAACGGCAGGAAGTTGTAGGTGAGTCCGCACACCACCGCGAGCGGTGTGGCGAGGACCCGGTCGCCCTCGGTCATGCCGAGCCAGGTCGTGACGTCGAGCAGGTGCAGGGTGTTGAGGGCTCCGACGACGGGCCCGCCGTCCGCGAGGATCGTCTTCCAGGCGAGCGTACGGATCAGGAAGCTGGTGAAGAACGGCGCGACGACCAGGACCAGGACGACGTTGCGCCAGCGGCCCGCGCGGAACGCGATGAGGTAGGCCAGCGGGTAGCCGAGCAGCAGGCACAGGAGCGTGGCGCAGCCCGCGTAGAGGACGGAGCGCAGGAACTGCGGGTAGTAGTCGGCCAGCGCGTCCCAGTACGTGGCGAAGTGCCAGGTGACCTTGAAGCCGTCCTCCAGGGAACCCTCCTGGACGGAGGTGGAGGCCTGGTAGACCATCGGCAGGGCGAAGAAGACGACCAGCCAGAGGATGCCGGGCAGCAGCAGCCAGTACGGGACGAGGCGGCCACGGCGCCGGGGCCCTCGCGGGGTCTGGGTGGGCGCCGCCGGGGGCGCGTCGGTGAGCGTGCTCATGCGGCCGTGTCCTCCGCGACCTTCTCGACGCCCGCAGCGGCGTCCTGCGCGGCGTCGAGCCCGAAGGTGTGGGCCGGGTTCCAGTGCAGGACGACCTCGGTGCCGGGCACGAGCCGGGCGTCCCGCTCGATGTTCTGGGCGTACACCTCGAAGGCGTCGCAGAGCGGACTGTCGACGACGTACTGCGTGGAGACGCCGATGAAGCTGGAGTCGGCGATGCGGCCGGTGATGCGGTTGCGGCCGTCGGGGATCGCGCCCGCGTCGTCGGCGTGGGTGAGCGAGATCTTCTCGGGCCGTACGCCGAGCAGGACCTTGCCGCCCGTGGTGGTGGGGGCGGAACATCGCGCGGCGGGCAGGACGAGCTTGCCGTCGCCCGCCTTCAGCGTCAGGTCCTCGCCCGAGCGACCGGCGATCTCGGCCTCGATGAAGTTCGAGGTGCCGAGGAAGTTGGCGACGAAGGTGGAGCCCGGGTTCTCGTAGAGGTCGGTGGGGGCGCCGAGCTGTTCGACGCGGCCCCGGTTCATCACGGCGACGGTGTCGGCCATGGTCATGGCCTCCTCCTGGTCGTGCGTGACGTGGACGAAGGTGATGCCGACCTCGGTCTGGATGCGCTTGAGCTCCAGTTGCATCTGGCGGCGCAGCTTGAGGTCGAGGGCGCCGAGCGGCTCGTCGAGCAGCAACACCTTGGGGTGGTTGATGAGGGCGCGGGCCACGGCGACACGCTGCTGCTGGCCGCCGGAGAGCTGCTGCGGCTTCTTGCGGATGTGCTCGCCGAGCTGCACCAGGTCGAGCATCTCCTCGACCTGCTTCTTCACCGACTTGATGCCGCGCCGGCGCAGGCCGAAGGCGACGTTCTCGAAGATGTCCAGGTGCGGGAAGAGCGCGTAGGACTGGAAGACGGTGTTCACCGGCCGCTTGTAGGGCGGGAGCGCGGTGACGTCCTGGTCGCCGAGGTGCACCGTTCCCGTGGTCGGTTCCTCCAGGCCGGCGATCATGCGCAGCGTGGTGGTCTTGCCGCAGCCGGAGGCGCCGAGCAGCGCGAAGAAGGAGCCCTGCGGCACGGTGAGGTCCAGCGGCCGGACGGCGGTGAACCCGTTGCCGTACGTCTTGCTGATCCCGGTGAGACGGACGTCGCCGCCGTGGTCGGTCGTCATGGTTGCAGTCCAAGGAGTCTGGGGACGGGGGCAGGGGGCGCGGGCCGGTCCGGTGGCTCAGCCGCCGGAGAGCTGGGCGAACTTCTCCTCGAACGCCGTCTCTTCCTTCGCGGTCAGCGAGCGGAAGCTGTGCGCCTTGGCCGCCATCGCCTTGTCGGGGACGATGAGGGGGTCGTTCGCGACGTCCTTGTCGATCTTGGCGAGTTCGGGCCTGACGACGCTCCCGTCGAGCGGGGTGACGTAGTTGATCCAGGCGGCGAGGCGGGCGCCGACAGCCGGCTCGTAGTAGTAGTCCATGAGCTTCTCGGCGTTCGTCTTGTGCCGCGCCTTGTTCGGGACCAGCATGTTGTCGGTCGAGGAGAGGTAACCGGCGTCCGGGATCGCGAACTCGATGTGCGGGTTGTCCGCCTGGAGCTGCACCACGTCACCGGCCCAGGCGAGACAGGCCGCCAGGTCGCCCTTGCTGAGGTCGGCGATGTAGTCGTTGCCGGTGAAGCGGCGGACCTGCTTCTTGTCGACGGCCTTCTGGAGGCGGGCGATCGCCGCGTCGAAGTCGTCCGCCCGGAAGTCGCGCGGGTCCTTGCCGAGGTCGAGCAGGGTCATGCCGACGGTGTCGCGCATCTCGGAGAGCAGCCCGACCCTGCCCTTCAGCTTCGGGTCGTCGAGGAGCTGCGCGACCGAGGTGACCTTCTTCCCGCCCGTGGCCTTCGTGTTGTACGCGATGACCGTGGCGATGCCCTGCCACGGGTAGGAGTAGGCGCGGCCCGGGTCCCAGTCGGGGTCGCGGAACTGTCCGGCCAGGTTGGTGTACGCGTGCGGGAGATGCGCCGGGTCGAGCCTTTGCACCCAGCCGTAGCGGATGAGACGGGCGGCGAGCCAGTCGGTGAGGACGAGGAGGTCGCGGCCGGTGTCCTGGCCCGCCGCGAGCTGCGGCTTGATCTTGCCGAAGAACTCGACGTTGTCGTTGATGTCCTCGGTGTACTTGACCTCGATCCCGGTCCGCCTGGTGAACGCCTCCAGGCTCGGCCGGTGCTTCTCGTCGTCGCTCATGTCGATGTACTCGGTCCAGTTGGAGAAGGTGAGTCGTTTCTCCTTGGCCGAGTGGTCCTCGGACGAGACGCCGCCCTGCGTCTTGCCCGCGGCCGGGATGCCGCAGGCGCTCAGCGTCCCGATCCCGCCGACGGCGAGCGCGCCACCGGCCGAACCGCGCAGCAGGGAGCGCCGGGAGAGCGCCGCCCTGGCACGGCTGTTCCTGACGCTGCGCCGTACGGCGGCCACTTGGGCTGGGGACAGGCGGTCGGGCTCGTACTGCTCCATGCGCGTGGTGCCCTTTCGGGAGGCCCTTGCCGGAGGCGGAGCGGCCGTTGGTCGGGCGGCCTCTCCCGTCCCCGGTGACGGGAGGTCGATTACGGTCGGTCCCCGAAGACGGTGCGGTGCCAGTCCTTCCGGGCCACCGCGGTGTTGTCGAACATGACGTGCTTGATCTGCGTGTACTCCTCGAAGGAGTACGCGGACATGTCCTTGCCGAAGCCGGACGCCTTGTAGCCGCCGTGCGGCATCTCGCTGAGGATCGGGATGTGGTCGTTGACCCATACGCAGCCCGCCTCGATCTCGCGGGTGGCGCGGTTCGCGCGGAACACGGACCGGGTCCAGGCGGAGGCGGCGAGGCCGTAGGGGGTGTCGTTGGCGAGCCGGATCCCCTCCTCGTCACTGTCGAAGGGCAGCACGACGAGGACGGGCCCGAAGATCTCGGCCTGGACGATCTCGCTGTCCTGCGCGGCGTCGGCGACGAGGGTGGGCAGGTAGTAGGCGCCGCGCGCGAGCGTGCCCCCGGGGATCTCGCCGCCGGTGACCACGCGCGCGTAGCCGCGCGCCCGGTCGACGAAACCGGCGACGCGGTCACGGTGGGCGTGCGAGATGAGCGGCCCGAGGTCGGTGTCGGCGGCGAAGGGGTCGCCGGTCCTGACCGTCCGCATGAGGTCGGCGACCCCGGACACGAAGGCGTCGTAGAGCGGGCGTTGCACGTACGCGCGCGTGGCGGCGGTGCAGTCCTGCCCGGTGTTGATGAGGGCGCCCGCGACGGCGCCGTGCACGGCGGCCTCCAGGTCGGCGTCGTCGAACACGACGAAGGGGGCCTTGCCGCCGAGTTCCAGGTGCAGTCGCTTCACGGTGGCGGTGGCGATCTCGGCGACGCGCTTGCCGACGCCGGTGGACCCGGTGAAGGAGGTCATGGCGACGCCGGGATGGCCGACCAGGTGCTCGCCCGCGTCCCGGCCCGCGCCGGTGACGACGTTGACGACGCCGTCGGGGATCCCGGCCTCGGTCGCGGCCCGCGCGAAGAGGAGCGAGGTGAAGGGGGTCAGCTCGGCGGGCTTGAGGACGACGGTGTTGCCCGCGGCGATGGCGGGCAGCACCTTCCAGGCGGCCATCTGCAACGGGTAGTTCCAGGGGGCGACGGACCCGACGACGCCGATGGCCTCGCGGCGTACGTACGAGGTGTGGTCCGCGCTGTACTCACCGGCCGACTGGCCTTGCAGGTGCCGGGCGGCGCCCGCGAAGAACGCGGTGTTGTCGACGGTCCCGGGGACGTCGAACTCGCGGCTCAGCTTGAGGGGCTTTCCGCACTGGAGCGACTCCAGGCGCGCCAGCTCCTCGGCCCGCTCGGCCAGCACGCCCGCGAACCGGTGCATGGCGTCGGAGCGCTCGCCGGGCGTCGCGCCCGACCACGCGGGGAAAGCGGCCCGGGCGGCGGCGACGGCGGCGTCCACGTCGCCCGCGCCCGCCAGTTCGTAGCGGTACACCTCCTCGCCCGTGGCGGGGTCGACGACGGCGTGGGTCCGGCCCGAGGCGCCCTTGACCAGGCGTCCCGCGACGAAGTTCGCCCCGTCGGCGAAGCGTTCCCGCGCGGCGGCGGCGACGGACGCGGCGGTGAGGTCGTGGGCCGAGGTGGGGTTGTGCATGAGTGCTCGCTCTCGCTCTCCTCCGTCGGCGTCCCGTCCCGCAGGCACCGACGTGGCTCCAGCTCGATTTGAGTGCCGATCCTGACAGAGGGCCCGTACTCCAACAAGTGATTCCGTTGTTGCCTTTTGGTTACGCGACGGAATCTGTCGACCAGATGTCGAGTTCCCCTCAAAAACCCAGGACGGAGTGTCAGTGGTGCGTGCCAGACTCGCGTGCATGGAGATCGACAGCAGGGAATCGCTGGTCGCGGCCCTCGCTGCGGGGGCACGCGTGAAGTATCTGCACTTCTGGGGGCATGCGCCGCGCAAGGACGGTGCGCTGGGCGCCAGTTGCCTGAGTCAGTGGTGGCCGTCGCCGTTCACGGTGGACGGCGTGGAGTACGCGACGGCGGAGCACTGGATGATGGCGGCGAAGGCGCGGCTGTTCGGTGACGCGGAGGCCGAGCGGGCGGTGCTGGCGGCGGAGCACCCGTCCCAGGCGAAGAACGCGGGCCGCCTGGTGCGCGGCTTCGACGACGCGGTGTGGCGGCGGGAGCGGTTCCGCACCGTCGTCGAGGGCAGCGTCCACAAGTTCGCGGCCGACGCGGACCTGCGCGACTTCCTGCTCGGCACGGGCGAGCGGGTGCTGGTGGAGGCGAGCCCGGTGGACCGGATCTGGGGCATCGGCCTCGCGGCGGACGACACGGCGGCGCAGGACCCCCGGACATGGAGAGGACCGAACCTGCTGGGGTTCGCGCTGATGGCGGCGCGGCAGCGGCTGCGCGCCTGACACGCGGACGGGCCCGGGGCGGTGTCCCCGCCCGCGAGCCCGCCCCTCGGTCCTGTGGTTCTGCCGGTCCTGCGGTTCTGCCGGTCCTGCTGCTCCTAGGCGTTGAGCCCGATCAGCAGCACGATGAACCCGATGCCCACGACGAGCCCGAACGAGCCGCAGATGATGCCGGTCAGCGCCTGCCCCGGGTTGGCCGCCTCGCCGCGCTTGGCCTTGCCCCGGCCGATGATGCCGAAGACGATGCCGAGGATGCCCAGGATGATGGCGACCGGCCACATCATGCACAGCACGGCGGAGACGATGCCGGTCACCATCGCGGTGACCCCGATGCCGTTGCTCGGCTGCGCAGGCATCCCGCCGGGCCAGCCGTACTGAGGGGCCGCTCCGTACGGCGCGGGCTGCTGGCCCGGGTAGCCGAACTGCGGGGCGCCCTGCTGGTAGCTCCCGTACGACGGCAGGCCCGGCCCCCCGGGCGCGACCGGCGGGGGCGGCACCGGACCGCCACCGTGCTGGGCCGGGGGCGCCGCGTACGGGGACTGCGGCGCCTGCGGGGCGTAGGGCGACTGCGGAGCCTGCGGGGCGTAGGGCGACTGGGGAGCCTGCGGCGGCTGGGGTGCCTGCGGGGGGCGTGGCGCCTGCTGCGCGGGCATCGCCGTCACCGTCTGGCTGTCGTGCAGGCCACGGGCGTCCGGCCCGTTCGGCTGCTGTGCCGCCGCGTCCTGCGGCGCGTCCCAGGGGCCCTTGCCCTGTGGTGTGGTGCCGCCTGCCATGTGAAGCGCCCCCTTAGGTCGTCGTCCCGACATGCTACGGGGCCCGCCCACGGCCCCGGTCCCGCCCACCGGCGGCCGGTACGCCCCCGCATACGATGCCGGGGACCCGATCAGCCGATCACCCGAGTTCCTGGGGAGGAACCGTTGAGCCAGAGCCTCCAGACCTTCATCGCCGGCCTGCCGAAAGCCGAACTCCACGTGCACCACGTGGGCTCCGCCTCCCCCAGGATCGTCTCGGCGCTCGCCGCCCGGCACCCCGACTCCAAGGTGCCCGCGGACCCCGAGGCCCTCGCGGACTTCTTCACCTTCCAGGACTTCGCGCACTTCATCACCGTGTACCTGTCCGTGGTCGACCTGATCCGTACGCCGGAGGACGTGCGCCTGCTCACCTACGAGGTGGCCCGTGACATGGCCCGGCAGAACGTGCGCTACGCCGAGCTGACCCTCACCCCCTTCTCCTCCACCCACCGCGGCATCGACGCCCGCGCCTTCATGGACGCCATCGAGGACGCCCGCAAGGCCGCCGAGTCGGAGTTCGGCACGGTCCTTCGCTGGTGCTTCGACATCCCCGGCGAGGCGGGCCTGGAGGCGGCCGAGGAGACGACGCGCCTCGCGACCGACGACGCGCTGCGCCCCGAGGGCCTGGTCTCGTTCGGGCTCGGCGGCCCCGAGATCGGCGTCCCCCGGCCCCAGTTCAAGCCCTACTTCGACCGCGCGCTCGCGGCCGGTCTGCGCTCCGTGCCGCACGCCGGTGAGACGACCGGGCCGGAGACCGTGTGGGACGCGCTGACCTACCTGGGCGCCGAGCGCATCGGCCACGGCACGTCCAGCGCCCAGGACCCCAAGCTGCTCGCGCACCTCGCCGAGCGCGGGATCCCGCTGGAGGTCTGCCCGACCTCGAACGTCGCGACCCGCGCCGTGGCCGGCCTCGACGAGCACCCGCTGCGGCGGTTCGTGGACGCGGGCGTGACCGTCACGATCAACTCGGACGACCCGCCGATGTTCTCCACGGACCTCAACAACGAGTACGCGGTCGCCGCCCGCCTCCTCGACCTCGACGAGCGGGGCCTGGCCGAGCTGGCGAAGAACGCGGTGCGCGCCTCCTTCCTCGACGAGCCCGGCAAGGCCCGGATCAGCGCGGAGATCGACACGTACACGCAGGACTGGCTCTCCGAGGCGTAACCGCACCCGGAACCCGTGGCCCACCACACAATGGTGGCCATGCGCACTGTGACTGTCGTGGCCCACCGGGGCGATCCCTACCGCGTCCGCGAGAACACCCTGCCCTCCCTGCGCTCGGCGCTGGACAGGGGCGCGGACGCGGTGGAGATCGACGTCCGCCTGACCCGCGACGGCGTCCCCGTCCTCCTGCACGACTCCACGCTCAAGCGCCTGTGGGAGCACGAACGCCCGTTGTCGGCCCTCTCCGCCGACGAGGTGCGCGGACTGACGGCGGACGGCGTACCCACCCTCGTCGACGCCCTCGGCGGGACCGCCGGGGCCCGGGTGATGGTCGACCTGCCCGGCGCGGACACCGAAGCGGTCCGCACCGTCATCGGCACCGTCCGGGACTGCGGCGCCGAGGAGCGCGTCTACTACTGCGCGGGCGCCAAGGCCATGCTCAGGGTGCGGGCCGAGGACCCGGCCGCCGAGATCGCCCTGACCTGGACGTCACTCGCCCCGCCCCGCCGCGCCCTGCTCGACGCGATCCGCCCGCGCTGGCTCAACTACCGCTTCCCGCTGGTCAGCCGGGACCTGGCGGCCCGCGTCCACCGCGACGGCTGCCTGGTCTCCGCCTGGACCCCGGACACCCGCCGCTCGATGCGCCGGCTGATCGACGCGGGCGCGGACTCGATCACCACCAACCGCGTCGACGTACTGGCAGCTCTGCGCACCGCGTGACCCGCACCCCCTAGGGGTCCGGCGCGGCGCGAACCAGGGTCCGGCTCCTCCCGGGCGACGAGTCGGCGGGGACGGGCGCCGCCGAGGATGGTGCGTGTTGGCCACACGGGTCAACTCCTTCACCAGGAGGCCCCTTTGAAGCGCCGCGCTGTTCTCGCCCTGTCCGCGTCGGCCGCCCTCGGCGCGGTCGCCGTGCCGCTCGCGGCGGCCCCGGCACAGGCCGCGCCAGCCGCCACCGCCGCTCCCGCGCCCGGCGCCCCCGACGCCAAGGCGCTGGCCGCGGCCGTCGCCGGGCTGCCCGGCGCCGACGCCACCTCGGCCCTGGTCCGGGTCGGCGGCAGCGGCGGGTCCTGGCACGGGTCGGGCGGGGTGCACGACCTGGACTCGGGGCGGGCCGCCGACGAGCACGCCCGTTTCCGGGCCGGATCGACGACCAAGGTAGTCACGGCCGCGGCGGTGCTCCGGCTCGCGGCGGACGGCAGGCTGAACCTGAACGCCCCGGTGCAGCGCTACCTTTCCGGCCTCTTCCACGGCACCGCCTTCCACCACCCCGTCTCGGTGCGGCAGTTGCTCGACCACACGAGCGGCATCCAGCCCGGCGACGGCTGGGGCGAGTCGTTCGCCGAGGTGTACGCGCACCGCTTCGACGTCTTCCCGGTGCGGCGCGTGGTCGCCTCCGCGCTCGCCAAGGGCCCGGAGTTCCGTCCGGGCCGGCAGCAGCACTACCTCAACATCAACTACACGCTGCTCGGCATGCTGATCGAGCGCGTGACAGGACGCCCGTACGAGGAGGTCGCGACGCGGCTGGTGCTGCGCCCGGCCGGGATGCGCGACACGTCCTTCCCCGGCGACGACCCACTGATCCACGGCCCGCACAACCGCGGGTACCAGCGCGTGGGCGGCGAGTTCGTCGACGTCACGGAGTGGGTGCAGAGCGACCGGTGGGCCGCGGGCGACATGATCTCCACGACGGCCGACCTGGAGCACTTGCTGACCTCGCTGTTCCGCGGGCGGATCGTGCCCGCGCCGCAGTTGCGGGAGATGTTCCGGCTGCCGCCCGGCGTCGAGGGCGCGACGATGAGCGCGGGCCTGGAGCGGTTGACGGTCGACGGCACGGTGTACTGGGGCAAGTCCGGCGCGCGCTACGGGTACGCGAGCGCGCTCGCGGCGACCCGCGACCTGTCCAGGACCGTGGTCTACTGCGTCGGCGCCACGGACGCCAAGGCGGAGGGCACGAACCCGGTGGCCCAGCGCATCATCATGGCCGCCACCGCCGACGCCTGACCGCGCCCAGCGCCGCGGCCGTCTCCACCCGGCCCTCCGCCCCGCCGTGCGTGCCCTACAACCCGGCGATCGCGTTCCACCGCTGCGCGAACTCCGTCCGCTCCGACGACCTGATGTCCCGCGCGACGGCGAGCCGCGAGCGCATCGCGTCGTCGGGGAAGATCAGCGGGTCCTCGGCGAGTTCGGCGGTCTCCCGGTCCTCGGCGGAGGCGAGGATGTCGCGCGCGGCCGGGACGGGACAGACGTAGTTGACCCAGGCGGCCAGCTCGGCGGCGACCTCGGGCTCGTAGTAGTAGTCGATCAGGCGCTCGGCGCTGGCCTTGTGGTCGGCGAGGTTCGGGATCATCAGGGACTCGGACCACAGCTCGGCGCCTTCCTCGGGGACGACGAACTCGATGTCGGGGTCGTCGGCCTGGAGCTGGATGATGTCACCGCTGTACGCCTGGCACGCGAGGACGTCACCGCTCGACAGATCCTTGATGTAGTCGTTGCCGGTGAAACGGCGGATGTGCCGCTCCTTCACCAGCTTCTCGACCTGGTCGCAGATCCGGTGGAAGTCGTCGGCGGTCCACCGGGTGATGTCGACGCCGTTGCCCTGCATGAGCAGCGCGAAGGACTCGTCGAGCCCGGAGAGCAGGGTGACGCGCCCCTTGAGGTCGTCGGCCCACAGGTCGGAGACGTGCCGGATCTCGCGGCCCAGCCGGCGCTTGTTGTAGGCGATGCCGGTGATGCCGGACTGCCACGGCACGGTGTACTCGCGGCCCGGGTCGAAGGCGGGGGAACGCAGCAGCGGGTCCAGGTACCTGGTGACGTTCGGCTGGCGCGCGCGGTCCATCTCCTGGACCCAGCCGAGGCGTACGAAGCGGGAGCACATCCAGTCGGAGACGACGAGGAGGTCGCGGCCGGTCTTCTGATGGTTCATCAGCGAGGGGCTGACCTTGCCGAAGAACTCGTCGTTGTCGTTGATCTCCTCGGTGTACCTGACCTGGATGCCGGTCCGCTTCTCGAACGCGTCGAGCGTGGGCCGCCGCGCCGGATCGTCGTCGTCCACGTCGATGTAGAGCGGCCAGTTCGCCCAGGTCAGCCGCTTGTCGGAGGCGGAGCGGTCCTGGGCGGAGCGGTCCCCGGGCGCGACGTACGCGGCCGGCACCCCGCACCCGGCGGTGAGGGCGCCGACGGCCACGGCCCCGGCACCACCACCGAGGGCGCGCAGCAGGGAACGACGGGTGACCTGGGGAGTGACGCGGTTGGCTCGCACGCCCGCAGGATGCCGTCGCGGTCGGACCGGGGGCAATGGACGCTGCGTCGAGCACCGGCCGCCGCAGCCGACACCCTGTCGATCCCGGCCCCGCAGGGCTCAGCCGGTCCAACTGGCGAGCGGCGCCAGGTTCTCCGCGGCGTCCGTGTGGGGCGCGGGCAGGTAGGTCACCAGGACCTGTTCGGTGGCGGGCAGGTGCAGGGTCTCGAAGCCGAAGCCGAAGCCGAAGCCGAAGCCGAAGCCGAAGCCGAAGTCGAAGTCGAGGTCGAGCGGGCCGACGGCCGGGGGCGGAGCGTGTACCGCCCCGACCCCTTGTCATGGACGTCCTGCCGGGCCCACAGCGCCCCGAACTCCTCGCTCCGCATGGCGAGGGTGGCGATGAGGGAGGCGAGCGCCGGGTCGTCGGGGCGCGCCGCCGAGCCGAAGATCGGCTGGGCCGCGGACCATGCCGCGGGGGTGATCGTGTACTCGCCGCAGCGCCCCGGGCCGCTGTCGGCCGGCCCGGCGCGGGGTGACCGGCGCGATCGTCGGGGCGCGCGGTCCCGGGCAGGTGGCGGACTGGGCGCGGGGCCGCACAGCTCGTACTGTCCGCGGAGGATCGGGCGCGGCGCCCCAATGACCGTACGCGTGCGACGAGTTCGGTGAACGCGAAGGGTTTGGGCAGATAGTCGTCGGCACCCATGCCGAGCCCGGCGACCCGTTCGGCGACGGCGCCGGACGCGGTGAGCATCAGCACCCGTGCCCGTCCCTCGCCGTCCGCGAGGGCGCGGCACACCTGGTCCCCGTGGACGCCCGGCAGGCCGCGGTCGAGCACGACGACGTCGTACCCGTGCACCGCTGTGCGCTCCAGGGCGGTATCCCCGTCGAAGACCACGTCGACCGCCATGCCTGACGGCGCAGTCCGGCGGCGACGGTCTCCGCGAGTTCTTCGTGGTCCTCGACCACCAGCACACGCATGACATCAGTGTGGTCGCGGCGCGGTCACGCGGGCCATAGGGACGGCCGTTCCCGTGCCGTAACCGCCGTACGGGTGAGGTGAGTTGTCGCCGGGCGAACGTGTTCCGGCCCACCACCGACCGAGCGGGCCCCGGCCCGCCTCCCGGAAGGACCGACCTCGTATGCGCATCACCGCAGTCCCGCACCACCACCGCCTCCTCGCGGTCGGCGCGCTGATCTCGGCCGTCACCCTCGGCACGGTCACCGCTGCCTCGGCCTCCGGCGACCACCACACGCCGAACCCGCCGAAGGGCGGCCCGCCCATCGGTTACCAGCCCACCGACGACGCCCCGGACGACCTCGACGCCGCTGACGACGCGTTCGCCGCGTGCATGCGCGACCACGATCAGGACAACGTCCCGGCCCTCCACCCCACCAAGGACGCCACGGGCGGTATCCGCTTCACGGTGGAGATCCGGGAACGCGACGGCAAGGCGCCCGACGTGACGTCGCGCGCCTTCCAGAAGGCGTTCGCCGCGTGCAAGGGCCCGCTGGAGGAGGCCGGTGTCTCCTTCCCCGAACCGCGGTGCGTTCCCGGCGCCGCCGAAGCACCCGGGTGAGGGTCACACGGACGAGCACCGGGGCGGCAAGCACCCCGGTGGCCGGCGCGCGGTCCCGCCGGGCAAGGGCGTTTCGGAGCGCTCCCTGACCGGCTGACCCGTCACCACCGGTGCGAGGGCGAACCGAGAGCCCGCCCTCGTACCGGCCGGGACCGTCCGGCGCACCGCAGGCGGGCCCGTACCTGCGGCGTACCGCGACACCCAGTGCTCGGGGCGCCTCTCACACGCCGCCACCGGCCCGCTCGACGGCGCGCAGATACCGCCCCGTCACCCACACCTGCACGACCCGGCCCACCGGCCCCGCGACCCGCGTGTACCACCGCCCGGGGCGCGAGAACGCGCGGATGCGGAACCATACGGACCCGTCCGCGTCCCGCTCGACGAGGAACGCCTCCTCGCCGCACTCCGGGTGCCCGGGCAGCGTCCCGTACGCGAAGCCGACGCACGTGGTGTCACGCACGACCCGCACGACCCGGCAGGGGATGCGGAGCCAGAGCGCGCGCAGCACCACATCGGCGCCCTCACGCACGTCGTCGCCCGGCGTGACGCGCAGCCCGGCGCCGCGCTGCGCGCCCCACGCGAGGACCGCCGCGCCCGCCCGCTCGAAGCACTGCGGCCCCGAGCCGAGACGGACGCGGCGGTCCAGGTGGGCGTACCCCTGCGGGAGTCGTTTCGCCGCCAGGGTCGCGCCGATCTCCGTATAGGTGAGGCTCACGCGTCCAGCGACGTCATCACGTGCTTGATGCGCGTGTAGTCGTCGAAGCCGTAGCCGGAGAGGTCCTTGCCGTAGCCGGACTTCTTGAAGCCGCCGTGCGGCATCTCGGCGACCAGCGGGATGTGCGTGTTGATCCAGACGCAGCCGAAGTCGAGCACCTTGGACATGCGCATCGCGCGCGCGTGGTCCTTGGTCCACACCGAGGACGCGAGGGCGTAGTCGACGCCGTTGGCCCACTCGACGGCCTGTGCCTCGTCGGTGAAGGACTGGACGGTGATGACCGGGCCGAAGACCTCGTTCTGGATGATCTCGTCGTCCTGCTTGAGGCCAGAGACGACGGTCGGGGCGTAGAAGTAGCCCTTGTCGCCGACCCGGTGGCCGCCCGCCTCGACCTTGGCGTGGGCGGGCAGGCGCTCGATGAAGCCGGAGACCTGCTTGAGCTGGTTGGGGTTGTTGAGCGGGCCGTAGAGCACGTCCTCGTCGTCCGGCTGCCCGGTCTTCGTGTCGGCGGCGGCCTTGGCGAGCGCGGTGACGAACTCGTCGTGGATGGACTCCTGGACGAGGACGCGGGTGGCGGCCGTACAGTCCTGGCCCGCGTTGAAGAAGCCCGCCATCGCGATGTCCTCGACGGCCTTGGCGATATCGGTGTCCTCGAAGACGACGACCGGCGCCTTGCCGCCCAGCTCCAGGTGGACCCGCTTGAGGTCCTTGGACGCCGACTCGGCGACGGCCATGCCCGCGCGCACGGAGCCGGTGATCGACGCCATGGCCGGGGTGGGGTGCTCGACCATGAGGCGGCCGGTGTCGCGGTCGCCGCACACGACGTTGAAGACGCCCTTGGGGACGATCGAACCGATGATCTCGGCGATCAGCACCGTGGAGGCCGGGGTCGTGTCGGAGGGCTTCAGTACGACCGTGTTGCCCGCGGCCAGGGCCGGCGCGAACTTCCACACGGCCATCATCATCGGGTAGTTCCACGGCGCGACCTGCGCGCAGACACCGATCGGCTCGCGCCGCACGATGGAGGTCAGCCCCTCCATGTACTCGCCTGCGGAGCGGCCTTCGAGCATCCGGGCCGCGCCCGCGAAGAAGCGGATCTGGTCGACCATCGGCGGGATCTCTTCGCTGCGGGTCAGGCCGATGGGCTTGCCGGTGTTCTCCACCTCGGCCGCGATCAGCTCCTCGGCCCGCTCCTCGAACGCGTCCGCGATCTTCAGAAGGGCCCGCTGCCGCTCGGCGGGGGTCTGGTCGCGCCAGGCGGGGAAGGCGGCCTCGGCGGCGGCCATGGCGGCGTCAATGTCGGCCTGCCCGGAGAGCGGTGCGGTCGCGTACGCCTCGCCGGTGACCGGGTTGACCACCTCGGTGGTCCGTCCGTCGGCGGCGTCCCGGAACTCGCCGGCGATGTAGTTCCGAAGTGTGCGGAGCTGACGCAGCTCACTGGTGGTCACTGACCGGCCTCCTTGCGGATCGAAAAGGCAGATGTCCACTGCTTGAGACACCCACCCTAAGGCGTGCACCGACGTTTTCGACACCCCCCACCCAGCCACACCTACGAAATCCGTGACTATAGGAGTCACAGACAACGGATTACATCGATCTGGGGTTGCGGAACCGACGAGTCCTCGTGCACAGTGAAGTCGTGGCCAGTCGCAGCGCAGATCCCAAGGGACCCCGTTCGAGAAGCGGCGGGAGTCCGCCGCTGGACGCCGTCTCCCTCGCCATCATCGAACAGCTCCAGGAGGACGGCAGGCGCCCGTACGCCGCCATCGGCAAGGCCGTCGGCCTCTCCGAGGCAGCGGTGCGCCAGCGCGTGCAGAAACTGCTCGACCAGGGCGTCATGCAGATCGTCGCCGTCACGGACCCGCTCACCGTGGGTTTCCGCCGGCAGGCGATGGTCGGGATCAACGTCGAGGGTGACCTGGATCCCGTGGCGGACGCGCTGACGGCCATGCCGGAGTGCGAGTACGTCGTGATGACGGCGGGCTCGTTCGACCTGATGGTGGAGGTCGTCTGCGAGGACGACGACCACCTTCTGGACGTCATCAACAAACGCATCCGGGCCCTTCCCGGAGTGCGCTCCACCGAGAGCTTCGTCTACCTCAAGCTCAAGAAGCAGACCTATATGTGGGGAACCCGATAGCCGTGAGCAAGGACCTCAGCCGAACCGCGTACGACCACCTGTGGATGCACTTCACCCGCATGTCGTCGTACGAGAACGCGCCCGTTCCCACCATCGTGCGTGGCGAGGGCACCTACATCTGGGACGACAAGGGCAAGAAGTACCTCGACGGTCTCGCGGGCCTCTTCGTGGTCCAGGCGGGACACGGCCGCCGCGAGCTCGCCGAGGTCGCCGCCAAGCAGGCCGCCGAGCTGGCCTTCTTCCCCATCTGGTCGTACGCCCACCCCAAGGCCGTGGAGCTGGCGGAGCGCCTGGCCCACCACGCGCCGGGCGACCTCAACAAGGTCTTCTTCACCACCGGCGGCGGCGAGGCCGTCGAGACCGCGTGGAAGCTGGCGAAGCAGTACCACAAGCTCACCGGCAACCACACGAAGTACAAGGTCATATCCCGCGCGGTCGCCTACCACGGCACCCCGCAGGGCGCCCTGTCCATCACCGGTCTGCCCGCGCTCAAGGCACCCTTCGAGCCGCTCGTCCCGGGTGCGCACAAGGTGCCGAACACGAACATCTACCGCGCCCCGATCCATGGCGACGACCCCGAGGCCTTCGGCCGCTGGGCCGCCGACCAGATCGAGCAGGAGATCCTCTTCGAGGGCCCGGAGACGGTCGCGGCCGTCTTCCTGGAGCCCGTGCAGAACGCGGGCGGCTGCTTCCCGCCCCCGCCCGGCTACTTCCAGCGCGTGCGCGAGATCTGCGACAAGTACGACGTGCTGCTCGTCTCGGACGAGGTCATCTGCGCCTTCGGCCGCCTCGGCACGATGTTCGCCTGTGACAAGTTCGGCTACGTCCCGGACATCATCACCTGCGCCAAGGGCATGACCTCGGGCTACTCCCCGATCGGCGCGGCCATCGTGTCCGACCGCATCGCGGAGCCCTTCTACAAGGGCGACAACACGTTCCTGCACGGCTACACCTTCGGCGGCCACCCGGTCTCCGCCGCCGTCGGCCTCGCCAACCTCGACATCTTCGAGCGCGAGGGCCTCAACCAGCACGTGCTCGACAACGAGGCGAACTTCCTCACCACGCTCCAGAAGCTGCACGACCTGCCGATCGTCGGCGACGTCCGCGGCAACGGCTTCTTCTACGGCATCGAGCTCGTGAAGGACAAGGCCACCAAGGAGTCCTTCACGGACGAGGAGTCGGAGCGCGTCCTGTACGGCTTCGTCTCCAAGAAGCTCTTCGAGTACGGCCTGTACTGCCGCGCCGACGACCGTGGCGACCCGGTCATCCAGCTCTCGCCGCCGCTGATCGCGGACCAGTCGACGTTCGACGAGATCGAGGGGATCGTCCGCCAGGTCCTCACGGAGGCCTGGACGAAGATCTGATCAGCCTCGCGCCACGGCCCGGCCGGCACCCATCCGAGTGAGATGGGTACGGCCGGGCCGCGTCTTTTGTGGACGCATGGCCCAGGAAACCTAGCGTGCCCGTGTGACCGATCGGCCCTGCCTTCGTTCCCCCGTACGGGGGACGGGAACTCTCCCGGCACAACTGATCCGAACCGAGGTGTACGCCATGGTGGCCCCACCGGACAACGATGTGCTCTGGGCACGCGCCCTGCACTTCTCGCACAACGGCTCCCCCGCGCTCACCGGCGTCTCGCTCGGTGTCCGCGAGGGCGAGATCCTCGCGGTCAGCGGCCCGCGCGGCGCCGGCAAAACGACTCTGCTGCACCTGCTGTCGGGCCAGCTCCTGCCGCAGCAGGGCGAGGTGTGGTTCAACAGCAGCCCCGTGCACACCATGGGCGCGCTCACGCGCGAGCGGCTGCGCCGCGACCGGTTCGGCTGGATCGACCCCGAACCCGCCCTCGTCCCCGAGCTGAACGTCTGGGAGAACACGGCCCTGCCGCTGATGCTGCGCGGCACCGGCCGACATTCCGCGAAGAACGCCGCCCAGGAATGGCTGGAGCGGCTCGACGTCGGCCACCTCGCCCGCAAGCGGCCGGGCGCCCTGCGGATGGCCGAGCGGCAGCGCGTCGCCATCGCCCGCGCCCTCGTGCACGCCCCGAACGTCGTCTTCGCCGACGAGCCGACCGCGACCCTCCACCGCGCCGACCGCGCGCACGTCCTGCGCACGCTGACGGCCGCGGCCCGCTCGCACGCCGTCACCGTCGTCCTCGCCACGCACGACCCGGAGGTCAGCGCACTGGCCGACCGCACGGTGTCGCTGCTCGACGGACGCCCCGTCACCAACGTGCACCTGCCGACCGCTGCCGCCGACCCGGAAGGCCGCACCGCGTGCTCGCTCTCCGTCTAGCCCGCGGCGCCCGGCCCGCGGTACAGCTCCGCCGGCTCCTGGTGGCCGCCGCCTCCGCGGGCACCGGCTTCCTGCTGCTGTGCACGCTCGGCCACGCCCTGGGCCACCCCGAAGCGTCCACGGCCTCCCTGACCCGCCTCGCCTGGTGCGTCGTACCGCTCGCCGCCACCGTGTACCTCGCGGTCGCCGTGGCCCGCTCCGACCCGGCCACCGTGCCACGCCCCGGCCTCTCCGCGGTGGGCCTCGGCCCGGCCCGTCTCACCCTGCTCGCCGTGATCTCCACAGCGGTCGCCTGCACGCTGGGCTCGATGCTGGCGCTGCTGTTCTTCCTGCATCTGCGCGGCGACCTCGCGGGGCTCCCGTTCGACGGCGCGGCGCGCGGACTCCTCGCCGCCGACCGGCCGTTGCCGCTCGGCGCCGCCCTGACCCTGCTCGCCGTCGTACCGCTGACCGCGTCCGCCGCCGGGGCCGTCGCACTGCGCCCCAGGACCCAGGGGCCCGGCGCGGCGGCCGGAACCGACCCGGAGGAACCGTCGGCCGCGCCGTCCGCGGCGCCGACGGGGCTGCCGTGGGGCGTCGCCCTCCTCGCCGCCGGGCTCGCCGTGGAGACGTACGCCGCGCACACCCCCGGCGGCAGGGGTCCCGCGATGCCGGGCGGCCTCGGCGGCGGCCCCACCGGGGTGCTGGCCGGCTGGGCGCTGACCGCGCTCGGCCTGGCGCTCGCCGGGCCCGGTCTCACCCACCTGTGCGGGCGGGCTCTCCAGGCCGTACGCCCGGGCGCCGTGCGGCTGCTCGCCGGGCGCGTGCTCCAGGAGGAGGCCCGGCGCATCGGGCGCCCCCTCGGCGTCGTCTGCGCGGTGGCCTCGGGCGCGTACGCGGCGCACGTGATGTACGGCAGCGCCGGTAAGGCGGACGCGGGCCTCGGGCCGCTGTCGGCGCTCGGCGCCTCGCTCGTCGTCGGCTGCGCCCTCGCCGCGCTGGCGACCGCGGCCGTCGAGGCCCGGCACGCCCGCAGGCACACCACCTCCGCGCTCCTGCGGATCGGCGCGCCGGCGACGCGGCTGCGCGGCGTCGCGGCCCTGCGGGCGGGCGCCCTGCTGGCTCTCTTCACCCCGCTGACCTGGACCGTCGCGGAACTTTCGGCCATTCCTCTGATCTCCCGATGACTTTTGCCCTCGGGCCCCGTCTAATCCTGCGTACGAGCACCACACCTCCTTTGCAGAAGGCGACGGGCCTCCCATGTACCAGCAGATGATCTTCGTGAACCTGGCCGTGAACGACCTGGACGTCGCCAAGAAGTTCTTCACGGAGCTGGGCTACTCCATCAACCAGCAGTTCACGGACGAGACCGGCTCCGCCGTGGAGATCAGCGACACCATCGTGCTCATGCTCCTGACCAAGGAGAAGTACGCGGGCTTCACCCACAAGACGATCGTCGACCCGACCACGAGCAGCGAGGTGCTGCTGTGTCTGAGCGCGGAGAGCCGCGAGAAGGTCGACGAGCTGGTCGAGCGGGCCATCGCGGCGGGCGGCACCGAGCACGGCGAGAAGCAGGACCACGGCTTCATGTACGGACGCGCCTTCGACGACCTGGACGGCCACACGTTCGAGGTCGCCTGGGTGGACCCGTCGACGATCCAGGGCTGAGCGACAGGCGCTCGGGAGCGGGCTTCTAGCATGGGCGGGTGCAGCCGACATCAGAAGATCCAGAGTCATTCGCGCCCGCCCTTCCCGAGACCGCTGTCGACCGTGAGATCGAGACGCTCGCCGAGTTCGACGAGACCGTCGCCGCGCGCGGCACGCTCGCCGGTCACCGGGTGCAGGCCGTCGACCTGACGCAGCGCACGGACCGGCTGCTCGCGGCCGACGTCGCGGGCGCCGTCTTCCTCGGCTGCCCCATGGAACCGGCGGCGGCCGCGCACGTCCGGGCGGCGGGAGCGCTGGTCTTCCCGCCGGTCCCCGGCCTCCCGTTCGACCCGTACCGCGGTCATCTGTACACGCCCGACGAACTGTTCGACGGTCTGTCCGCGGGCGGCTACGAGGCGACCCCGGACGCCCGCGCGTACGCCTGGTTCCAGCGGACCAAGGCCGACGGCGACGTGTTCGCGTCCATGCTGCGTTCCGTGCACGACGACTCGGTCTCCGACGCCCTCGACGAACTCCTCGCCGGGGCGCGCGTGGTGGGCGTCATGGGCGGCCACGCGATGGCGCGCGGCACGCAGGAGTACGCGGGCGCGGCCCGGCTCGGGCGGACACTGGCGCGGGCCGGGTTCACGGTGGCGACGGGTGGCGGACCGGGCGCCATGGAGGCCGCGAACCTGGGCGCGTACACCGCCCCCTACGCCGACGCCGTGCTGGACGAGTCGCTGCAACTCCTCGGCAAGGCACCGTCGTTCACGCCGTCGGTCACCGACTGGGCCGCCGCCGCGTTCGACGTGCGCGCGCGCTGGCCGCGGGGCGGCGCCTCCGTCGGCATCCCCACCTGGTTCTACGGGCACGAGCCGCCCAACGCGTTCGCCGCGCACCTGGCCAAGTACTTCGCCAACGCCACCCGCGAGGACGGCCTCCTCGCCCGTTCGAACGCGGGCGTCATCTTCCTGCCGGGCGCGGCCGGCACGGTGCAGGAGATCTTCGACAACGCGACGCCCAACTACTACGAGTCGCGCGGCGAGCCGACGCCGATGGTCCTGGTCGACCGGGACCACTGGACGCGCAAGCTGCCGGCGTGGCCGTTGCTCCAGGCGCTCGCGCGGGGCCGGTCGATGGAGGCGCGGATCGCGCTCGTCGACACGGTGGAGGAGGCGGGCGAGGTGCTGGGGCGGATGGTTTCAAACCCGCGGCGGGTCAAGTAACGGTAAAGACCCAACTCCCGGTGGCTGCCGCGTATTGACGTTGTGTCATAGGCACTTGTAAACGTGAGGGGACCGTGAGGGCGCTGAGGCGAGGAGCCACGTGTTCCTCGCGGCATCCCGATTTTCTCTGCACTTGATCCCGTGAAGGACAACTGTGTCCGTAACTCCCCGTATATCCGCACGCGCCGCGCGCTTCGCCGGCGTGGCGGCCGCCGCCACCGCGCTGACGCTGGGCGTCGCCGGTACCGCTTCGGCGTGCAACATCAGCGAGTTCAGCGCCGAGGCCGTCTGCGACGGCGCCCAGGGCGTCATCACCGTCAAGGACGTCGACGCCTCTGGGACGCCCGCCACCATCACGCTCTTCGACGAGTCGGGCAAGGAGCTCGGCAGCCGGGTGGTCAAGGGCACCAAGGAAGGCGCCACTGTCACGTTCAAGGAGAACTGGGCGCCCAACGCGCACTACCGCGTCCACGTGAAGACCGACAGGTTCAACGTGGACGACGACATCAAGGGTGGCGTCACCACCCCGGCGACGGCCTGCGCCACGGAGAAGCCGACGGCCACCCCGGTGCCGTCCTCCCCGGCGCCGTCCTCCCCGGCACCGAGCGCGTCCACGCCGACCGAGACGGCCGAGCCGACCGCGTCGGCGCCGGAGTCCACCAGCCCGGCGGCCCCGGCCCCGGCGCCGAGCAACTCGGCCTCCCCGGCCGGTGGTTCGGACCTCGCCGAGACCGGCGCCAACAGCAACACCGGCCTCTTCGCCGGCATCGCGGCGGCGCTCGTCGTCGCGGGTGGCGGTGTGGTGTTCGCCCTGCGCAAGCGTGGTGCGGCCCAGCGCTAGCCGCTTGAGGGGCCGTACGAGGTGTCCTGACCCGGACAGTCGGGCGGGCGCCTCGTACGGCCCCTCTGTGTTTACGGGGTCCCGGGGTCCCGGGGTTCTGTGTTTCCGGAGTTTCGTGGTCCGTGGTCCCCCTCGCGCTCAGGCGAAGCTGGCCCGGGTCAGCCAGTGGTCGAGCAGTTCCCGGTCGCCCAGCGCCTCGACGCGCCCGCCGTCGACCGGTTCACGCCGGTAGAAGGCGAGCAGCACGGCCGTCAGCGGGCCGCGCAGCGCGGCGTCGGCCTTCGCGTGGTCGCGGCGCCAGACGACCCCCTCGTCACGCAGCTCGATCAGCCACTCGGCGGCGAGTTCCGGGGCGGTGTCGGTGGCGTGCAGATGCAGGGTGCGTCCACCGGCCCGCAACTGCTGTACCGCGTCACGGGCATCGACGTCCTGGACGAAACGCACGATCCGCAGCCACTCGTCGATCGCGTCGGCGGCGATCTCCGGCACCACGTCGTAACCGGTCTTCAGGGCGAGCGCCGCGTCCGCCCGGTGGATCACCGTCTCGTGGGTCATCCGGCGGGCCCAGAACCCGGCGTCCCGCCGCCAGCCCCAGCTCCAGCAGGCCGCGTCGGGCCCCGCCGCGCGCAGCGTGTCGGCAAGGCGCCGGGCGCCGTCGCCGAGCCAGGCGTCGAGCGCGGCGGGACCGTCGTCGGCCGGCGCGCGATCCGGCACCTGGTCGTCGGGCAGCGCCTCCGTCGCCCGGGTACGCACGACCGCCTCGGCCCAGCGGTGCGCGCGGCCGACGTGCTCGGCGAGTTCGCGTACGGTCCAGTCGGGGCAGGTCGGCACGGTCGCGGTCAGGTCGGCGTCGGTGAGATGCGCTCTCAACAGGTCGGTCTGGGCGGTGATCTCGTCGCAGAACCGGTCGTGGGAGAGGGGGGCAGGCGGTCGCGGCACGGAGGTCGTCATGCGCCGACCCTACGGAGTCGACCCCTCGCCGAGCAGCACGATTTCCGCCGCGTCGAAGGCGACACCGACCTCGGCGCCCTGTTCCGGCGCGGCGCGCAGCGCGCAGGCCGCTTCGAGCCGGGGCGCGCCGTCGGGTTGCAGGCGCAGCGCGACGTGCGTACCGCGGAAGGTGCGGGCGGTGACGGTGCAGGTCAACTGGGCGTCGGCGGCGGCGACAAGGCGTACGCCCGCGGGCCGTACGAGGATCTTGGCGGGGCCCTGCGGTGAGCCGGGCGGCACCGGCACCTTGCCCCAGGGGGTGTCGGCGGCGTCGCCCGAGACCGACACGGCCGCCTCGGTGACGTTGTCGAAGCCGAGGAAGCGTGCCACGAACTCGTCGGCGGGGTGCCGCCACACATCGAGCGGGGTGCCGGACTGGGCGATGCGGCCGTCGCGCATGACGACGACCCGGTCGGCGAGGGCGAAGGCCTCGCCTTGGTCGTGGGTGACGGCCAGGACGGTCGTGCCCAACTCGCCGAAGAGTTCGCGCAGTTCGACGACGAGCCGCTCACGCAGCGACCGGTCGAGCTGACCGAGGGGTTCGTCCAGCATCAGCAGCCGGGGGCTCGGGGCCAGCGCCCGGGCGAGCGCGACACGCTGCTGCTCGCCGCCGGACAGCGCGGTCACGGCCCGGCCTTCGGCACCGGGCAGCCCGACGAGCTTCAGCAACTCCCCGACCCTGGAAGCCTGTTCCGCGCGCCCGGCGCCGTGCATCCGCAGCCCGAAGGCGACGTTGCCACCGACGTCCCGCTGCGGGAACAACTGGTGGTCCTGGAACATGAGGCCCACGCCCCGCTTGTGCGCGGGCACGCCCCTCTGGTCGCGTCCGGCGAGCAACACCCGTCCGCTGTCCAGGTGTTGCAGTCCGGCGACTGCGCGCAGCAGCGTCGACTTGCCGCTGCCGCTGGGCCCGAGGACGCACACGATCTCGTGCTCGGCGACCTCCAGGTCCAGCGCGTCGAGCGCGGCGCGCCCCCCGAACCGTACGGTCGCGTCGTCGAGTGCGAGCATGGACGCCATCAGAACTCCCCGGTCGAGGCCCGCGCGGGCCGCATGCGTTCGAGCAGCAGCAGAGCGGCGGCACAGACGATCATGAGGACCGTCGAGAGGGCCATCGCCTGGCCGTAGTTGAGGTCACCGGCCCGGCCGAGCAGCCGCGCCACGGCGACCGGCAGGGTCGGGTTGTCGGGGCGCGCGATGAACACGGTGGCGCCGAACTCGCCGAGCGACACGGCGAACGCGAACCCCGCCGCGACCAGCAGCGCCCGCCGCACCATCGGCAGGTCGACCTCCCGCCAGGCCCGCAGCGGTGACGCCCCGAGCACGGCGGCGGCCTCCCGCAACCGCCCGTCGACGGCGCGGAGCACCGGCAGCATCGTCCGGACGACGAAGGGCACCCCGACCAGCGCCTGGGCGAGCGGCACCAGGATCCAGGAGGCCCGCAGATCCAGCGGCGGCTTGTCGAGCGTGATCAGGAAGCCGAACCCGACGGTCACCGCGGACACGCCGAGCGGCAGCATCAGCAGGGCGTCGAAGCCGCGCACCAGGCGTCCCGCCCGCCGGGTCAGCGCGGCGGCGGCGAGTCCGCCGACGACGAGGGCGATCCCGGTGGCGGCGAGCGCGTACTCCAGGGAGTTCCACACGGCGTTGATCGGCGGCACCAGGAAGGTTCCGCCGTCGGCGTCACCGAGGGCGCGGTAGTACGCGAACCCGTAGCCGCCCGGGGCGTCGAGCGAGCGCTGCACGAGCACGCCGAGCGGCAGCAGGATCAGCAGGGCGACGGTCGCCGCCACCGCACCGAGGAGCGCCCACTGGGCCGCCCCGCGCGGGCGGCGCGCGGTGTGCGCGGCGTCGACGAGCCGGAGCGCGCTCTCCCGCCGGCGCACGCTCCAGGCGTGCACGGCGAGGATGAGCCCCACGGCGGCGAACTGCACGAGCGTGAGGACGGCGGCGGTCGACAGGTCGAAGATCTGGGCGGTCTGCCGGTAGATCTCGACTTCGAGGGTCGAGTAGCCGGGCCCGCCGAGGATCTGCACCACCCCGAACGAGGTGAACGTGAACAGGAAGACCATGAGTGCCGCGGCGGCCACGGCGGGTCCGAGCGCGGGCAGTGTCACCGTGCGCCACGCCGTGAACCGGGAGGCACCGAGCATCCGCGCGGCCTCCTCCTGCCGCGGGTCGAGCTGCCCCCACAGCCCGCCCACGGTCCGTACGACGACCGCGTAGTTGAAGAAGACGTGCGCGGCCAGGATCGCCCACACCGTCGTGTCGAGCCGGACGCCCCACAGCGCGTCGAGCAGCCCGCCCCGCCCGACCAGTGCCAGGAACGCCGTCCCGACCACGACGGTCGGCAGCACGAACGGCACGGTCACGACGGCCCGCAGGATCTGCTTGCCGGGGAAGTCGAGCCGCGCGAACACATACGCGCCCGGCAACGCGATCAGCAACGTGAGCGCGGTCGAGGCGAGCGCCTGCCACCCCGTGAACCACAGGACGTGCCGGATGTCCGGCTCCCCCAGCACGTCCACGATCCGCCCGGTCTGCCAGACGCCGCCGACGAGCAGCCCCCGGCGGACGATCGCGACGACCGGGTACGCGAAGAAGACGGCGAAGAACACGACGGGCACGACCATGAGCCCGAGCCGCACCAGGCTCCCGGACCGACGGACACCGGCGGCGCGGGCCTTCGCCTCAGCCGCTACTTCCTGACGAGCGAGGTCCACGACTTGACCCAGTTGTCACGGTTGTCCGCGATCTTGCGCGGGCTCATGGTCTCGGGGTCGTCGACCTTCACGGCGTACTTCGTGTAGTCGGCGGGCGCCGTGGCGTCGTCGGTCACCGGGTCGACGAACATGTTGAGCGGCATGTCCTGCTGGAACTCCTTGGAGATCAGGAAGTCGAGCAGCGCCTTCCCGCCCTTCTCGTTCCTGGCGCCGTCGAGCAGCCCGGCGAACTCGACCTGCCGGAAACAGGTCCCGGTCGCGACACCGACCGGCGCCGTCGCGGGCTGCGGGTCGGAGTAGATCGCCTCGGCGGGCGGCGAGGACGCGTACGACACGACGAGCGGGCGCTCGCCCCCCGCCTTCTTGCCGCCGGCGCTGCCGCTGAACTCCTCGTTGTACGCCTGGTCCCAGCCGTCGACGACCTTGACCCCGTTGGCCACGAGCTTCTTCCAGTAGCCCTGCCAGGCGTCGTCGCCGTAGCGCGCGGCGGACCCCAGCAGGAACCCGAGCCCCGGCGACGAGGTGGCCGCGTTCTCGGTGACCAGCAGGTTCTTGTACCGCGGCTCGGCGAGATCGGCGAAGGAGGACGGCGGCTTCAGCTTGTGCTGCGCGAAGTACTTCTTGTCGTAGTTGACGCAGATGGCGCCCGTGTCGACGGGCGTGACGCGGTGTTTGCCGGCGTCGAGCTGGTAGGCGCCCTTGACCGCACCGAGGTTCTTCGCCTCGTACGAGGTGAAGATCCCGTTGTCGAGCGCCCGGGACAGCAGGGTGTTGTCGACGCCGAAGAAGACGTCGCCCTGCGGATTGCCCTTGGACAGGATCGCCTTGTTGACGGCCTGCCCGGCGTCACCGTCCTCCAGGACCTTCACCGTGTAGCCGGACTTCTTCTCGAAGTCCTTCAGTACGTTCTTGGAGACCGCCCACGAGTCGTGGCTGACGAGGGTGACGGTCTTGGAGCCGCCGGCGGAGTCCGTGTCGCCGGACGACCCGCACGCGGACAACGTGACGAACCCGAGCCCCACCGCCACGGCGATGGCCCCGTACGTCGTCTTGCTCGTTCGCATTCGAATTCCTCCTGGAATGACCAGGAGAAGACGCGGCCCTGCCCGGGGACCTCGAAGATCCCGGGCAGGGCGCAACAGCATGAGTGGTGACCGAACTTCCTACCCGGAATGACCCGGGCGAGGTTCAGAGGGTCTGCGGCCTGCCTTGCTCTGGTGCCGCACTCTCAGCGCTGTGGCGCTCCCCTGTCGGAATATGCAGATGTGGGTACTGGTACTGGCGTAAGGCTACCGTTCGGTGGCGGCGAGCTGACCACACGCCCCGTCGATCTCCTGCCCACGGGTGTCCCGGACGGTCACCGGTACGCCGTGCGCGGCGACGGCCTCGACGAACGCCTTCTCGTCCTCGGGCCGCGACGCCGTCCACTTCGACCCCGGAGTCGGGTTCAGCGGAATGAGATTGACGTGCACCGGCTTGCCCCGCAGCAGGCGGCCGAGCCGGTCGCCGCGCCACGCCTGGTCGTTGATGTCGCGGATGAGGGCGTACTCGATGGAGAGCCGCCGCCCCGACTTCGCGGCGTACTCCCACCCGGCGTCCAGCACTTCCCGCACCTTCCAGCGCGTGTTGACCGGTACGAGGGTGTCGCGCAGCTCGTCGTCGGGCGCGTGCAGCGAGATGGCGAGACGGCACTTGAAGCCCTCGTCGGCGAACCGGTGGATGGCGGGCACGAGCCCGACCGTCGACACGGTGATGCCACGCTGCGACAGCCCGAGCCCATCCGGCTCGGGGTCGGTGAGCGCCCGGATCGACTGCACGACCCGCTTGTAGTTGGCGAGCGGCTCGCCCATCCCCATGAACACGATGTTGCTCAGCCGGGCGGGCCCACCAGGAATCTCCCCGTCTCGCAGCGCCCGCATCCCGTCGACGATCTGGTGCACGATCTCACCGGTCGACAGGTTCCGGTCGAGCCCCGCCTGCCCCGTGGCACAGAACGGGCAGTTCATCCCGCACCCGGCCTGCGACGAGATACACATCGTCACCCGGTCCGGGTACCGCATCAGCACCGACTCGACGAGCGTCCCGTCGAACAGCCGCCACAGCGTCTTGCGGGTGGTGTCCTGGTCGGTCGACAGATGCCGCACGACCGTCATCAGCTCGGGCAGCAACGCCTCCCGCAGCTTCTCCCGCGACCCGGCGGGGATGTCGGTCCACTCCGCGGGATCGTGCGCGAACCGCGCGAAGTAGTGCTGCGAGAGCTGCTTGGCACGAAACGGCTTCTCACCGATCGCGGCAACGGCTTCCTTCCGCTCGGCAGGCGAGAGGTCAGCAAGGTGCCGCGGCGGCTTCTTGGCTCCGCGGGGGGCGACGAATGTGAGTTCTCCGGGCTTAGGCATGGCACTCCCAGTGTCGCAGATGAACGGGGGTGACCTGGGGTCGTCGCGTTGGCCGCCTGTCGCTGGCGGTCGCGGTTGGTCACTGTTGAGCGGCCCTGGACGGCCCACAGACGGCCCCGAAGTGGGGGCTTCACGACGGCCTGACCAGCAAACACCTCGTCTAACGCAGGGCGCGGGGCCTTGTGCGGCTGAGTTGGCAAAACCAGGATCATCACACGGGTGCCCGCATCTCCGCTGAATCAGAGCACATGCGAGCCCTTTCGGGAGTAAATTCTTACTACAGCCTGGTTCAACAGCCGATGGAGTCGACATGCCCAGTCTCATCTTCCCTGGCCTTGGCATTTCTGGATACAGAAGCTTCGGGACGGAGATGCAGCACAGCGGGACAATGGGGCCCGTCACTCTGTTGGCTGGTCAAAATAACGCCGGGAAATCGAACTTCCTGCGATTCCTGAAGGGAGTTCTTTTGCAGCAACAACTCGACCTCTCCGCTCTAGATCGCCCGCAGGGTATGCGCGATGTTCCTTGTCAATACTCGATTGCTACACCAGTTCCGAAACTGCTGGCGGCACTCACCAGGGAAGGGGAACGCGTAGAGGAACAGGTTCGTAAACTCCTCACGCACCCGGAACTTCGGAAAACCGAAGATGACTTGGCTTGGTTTACTTATGACGAGCATAAGCAAATTTCGTTAGACCAATTCAAGCCCATCGCGCATGATATCGGCCCAATGGTCGACATGTCTCGAACCGTCACGGGAGGATGGAACGAGGGACCGAATGCCGGCCGAAAAAACGCGCAGGCGGTGTCACAATGGCTTCTCAACAAGGCCGCATCCAAAATCCCAATTGCCAGTATTGAGTCCTTTCGACAGATCCTCCCTTCCCGGGAAGATTCTATGATCGAATCGCATGAAGGGGTCGGGCTGCTTGGGAAGCTCCAAAAATTGCAGAATCCGAGCGCGGAAGATTACCTGCGCGACTCTGCACGTTTCTCCTCCGTAAATCGCTTCCTGCAAAACGTGCTGGACGATGCGACCGCACGCCTAGAAGTGCAACACAATGCATCCAAGTTGAATGTGCATCACGCTGGTAAGGTGCTCCCTCTGGAGCACCTTGGTACTGGAATTCATCAGGTCGTGATCCTTGCTGTCGCGGCAACAGTCCTGGACGGCACGGTAGTTTGCATCGAAGAACCAGAGGTGCATCTACATCCTGTACTCCAGCGCAAATTTATCCGCTACCTGGCGAATGAGACGAGCAACCAGTACGTAATTGCTACCCATTCGGCGCATCTTCTCGATTATCGAAGAGCTTCGGTGCTGCACGTCTGGCATGACGGAGAGCACACTCGATTGACTTCAGCTTGCGCACCAGCAGAGCTTTCTGACATCTGCTCGGACTTGGGATATAGACCGTCTGATCTATTGCAGACGAACTCAGTAATTTGGGTGGAAGGCCCATCGGATCGAGTGTATCTAAAACACTGGATCGAGCAGGTCGACAGTGACCTAATCGAAGGAATCCATTATTCCATTATGTTTTACGGTGGGGGATTGCTTAAACATCTCACGTCGGAAGATTCGGAGGTTTCCGACTTTATTCGCCTACGGCGACTTAATAGGCACCTAGCTATCGTAATCGATAGCGATAAGAACCATGCAAGAGCACGTATAAATGAAACAAAGAAGCGGGTTCGAGACGAGTTCAACGGAGATCGCGTCCAAGGATTCGCCTGGATCACCGACGGGTACACCATCGAAAACTATGTTCCAGCAGCAATCTTGAAAGACGCTGTGAGCAGAGTGCACCCCAAAGCCGCGCCCCTTGCCTGGGACGGAGACAAGTGGTCGAATCCCTTGCAGCTTGTGGGGAGACGAGGCGGTGTCGCTTCACCCGACAAAACCAAAATTGCACGCCTCGTCTGCGAGAGGTGGACGACTCCCCCCTCGCCACGAGAGCACCTGGGAAAAATGGTGAGAGAATGCGTCGAATTCATCAAAAGAGCCAACGCAGGAGTCGAACAGGAATATTAGAACTGTTTCAATCTTCTGCGAGCAGATCACCAGAGGTCGGTGGAGCGGCTTTGGGCGGGAGCTGCCATGGGGCGAGTGATCATGGCCCCGTAAGCTGATGGCGCGTCGGGCAGTTTGTGGAGCTGCCCGGTAAAACACGACATTGGGGCCATGATCTTCGAGGCTCGCCCCTTGGTGGCTGCCTAAAGCCGTGGAGCCGAACGGCCCCAGCCACGACGGGTTTCCACCATCCTCAAGGGTGCTGCCTGGCAGCGTTGGCCCGTCGATCCCCTCCACCATGATGCGGCCTGATCGGTATCACAAAGCGTCTTTTCCCTCTGGTTGGCAACCCGCCTGTAGCCCCCACGTCCCCGTAGTTATGAGGCCCTCGTTCCACACTGCCAACGTGTCAAGCCAGATCGTCACCGAACAACGGCTACGCCTGCATGCCTTCCCCGTCATCGGTTCTCGCCCGCTGAACTCGTTCTGCCCTGAGCACATCCGGCAACTCACGAGCACCCTGGAGGCCAACCCCGCGGTGAGCGACGCATACGCACGCAACATCTACGGCGACGTTCGTGCTGTGCTGAGTGCGGCCGTGGGCGATAGTCTCCTGTCCCGGCACCCCTGCTCTGCGAAGTCTGTCCGTCCGCCGACGGTCGCGCGTCGACGTGTTGTGCCCTGGCTGCCCACACAGGTGAAGGCCGTTCGTTCGGCTCTCCCCGAGCGCTACCGGACCATGGTGGATACGGGTGCCGGGTGCGGGCTCCGTCAGGGTGAAATCGTCGGTCTGGCTGAGGACGCGATCGACTTCAAGGGCGGCGTCCTGCGCGTGGTCCGTCAGGTGAAGCTCATCCGCGGCAAGGCCGTGTTCGCCGCTCCCAAGTGCGGCAAGGAGCGGGACGTACCGCTACCGTCCTCGGTCGCTGAGACGCTGCGCGTCCACATGGACACCTACAAGCCGGTTGAGACCACGTTGCCGTGGCGGAAGCCGGACGGCCCGAAGGTGTCGGCCCGCCTCCTGTTCACGAATGCCGCGAGCGGGATCGTGTGGCGTAGCAACTTCAACGTCCAGGACTGGAAACCCGCCCTCGCCGTTGCTGGCCTCATTCCGGCTGCCGGACCAGACGGCAAGTACGTATCGGCACGCGAGCACGGCATGCACGCCCTGAGGCACTTCTACGCGTCCGTCCTCCTCGACGCCAGGGAGAGCATCAAGGCCGTGAGTCAGTACCTCGGTCACACCGATCCGGCGCTGACACTGCGGGTGTACGCGCATCTCATGCCGTCGAGTCAGGAGCGCACGCGCAACGCCGTCGACCGTGTATTCCAAGTCGAGCAGTCGGGTACCCGCGAGCAATGACTTCCTACTACGCGGTGTCGGTTCAACTGGCAGAACGCTGGCAAGGCCCCCCGTGGTTCAAGTGGGCCTTCCTAGGTGTGTGGGCGCTCTGTGGTGTGTTCATCCTCTTCAAGCTGCGCCAGAACGGCTGGAAGTTCCCCCGGCGACGCTGACGGGACCAACTGACGGCCCAGAGACGGCCCAGTAACCCACAACGGGCCCCTGATCCGCGCTTAACGCGCAGGTCGGGGGCCCTTCTGCTGCCCGGCTACTGCTAGTTCTCCGGGCTTAGGCATGGCTCATCCAGTGTCGCACGCGCCGCCCGTCACCCCAGAATCGTGCCGAACACCAGGTCGACCCGCGCCCCGTCCACCCATGAACCGGGCCCTACGACAACGACAACGACAGCGGGCCCCCACCCGAAGGTGAAGGCCCGTGTCGAAGCGGAAGCGGCGAAGGGGCGAGGGGGCTACGAACCCACGAACAGCACCAGCAGCAGCCAGACCACCGGCGCGGTCGGCAGCAGGGAGTCCAGGCGGTCCATGATGCCCCCGTGCCCGGGGAGCAGCGTGCCCATGTCCTTGATGCCGAGGTCCCGCTTGATCATGGACTCGCCGAGGTCGCCGAGGGTCGCGCTGGCCGCGACGCAGACGCCGAGGACCAGCCCCTGCCACCAGGTGCCGTCGTCGACCAGGAACTCCATGCACAGCACACCGGCCGCCATGGCGAACGTCACCGCGCCGACCAGGCCCTCGCGGGTCTTGCCGGGGCTGATGCGCGGCGCGAGCTTGTGCTTGCCGAAGCGCCAGCCGATCGCGTACGCCCCGGTGTCGCTGACCACGGTGAGGATCAGGAACGTCAGGACGCGCCACGCCCCGTCGTCCGCAGTGAGCATCATGGCCACGAAGGTGGCGAGGAACGGCACGTAGAACGCGGCGAAGACCCCCGCCGTGACGTCCTTCAGGTAGCCCTCGGGCGGCTCGGTCATCCGCCACACCAGGACGGCCAGCGCGGTCAGCGCCATCGCCACCCAGGCGCCCTCGGCGCCGCGGACGTAGCCGGCGACGACCATGGCCGCGCCACCGACGGCGAGCGGCACCAGCGGCGCCTTGATGCTCTTGCGCTCCTCCAGCCGCGACGTCAGCTCCCACAGGCCGACGACGACGGCGACCGCTATCACGCCGACGAAGACGGCCTTGACGATGAAGAGCGACGCGACGATCACCGCGCCGAGTCCGACACCGACCCCTATGGCCGCCCCGAGGTCCCGGCCCGCGCTCTTCTTCTGCTGCGGCTGGGGTTGCGGCCGCGACGACGCGGGAGCCGGTGCGGGCTGCGGTGCTGCGCTGGGCATGGGCTCCTGCGGCGTGTCGTCGCGGACCGGGGGGCCGCTCGGCCGAGCGGCCCCCCGGTCGACGTCCTGGTCACCGTCCCCGCCACCGGCGGGCACGTCAGGCATCTCGGGCACGATGGGCATGGGCCGAGTCTCCTCAACCGCGTGCCGTTCGTACGCGGGACCCGCCGGAGCGTGTCCCGGGTCGTACGCGGGCCCCTGGTCGTACGTGGGGCCCTGACCGTAGGCGGGCCCCTGGCCGGAAGGCCCCCAGTACCCGGGCCCGGACGGCGCTCCCCAGGAAGAGTCGTTCACGGATTCCTCGAACCTCGATGTTCCGCGCTCGCTCAGACTTCGAGCAGCTCGGCTTCCTTGTGCTTGAGCAGCTCGTCCACCTGGGTCACGTACTTGGCGGTGGTGTCGTCCAGTTCCTTCTCGCCGCGACGGCCCTCGTCCTCGCCGATGTCGCCGTCCTTGATCGCCTTGTCGATGGCGTCCTTGGCCTTGCGACGCACCGAGCGGATGGAGACCTTGCTGTCCTCCGCCTTGGTCTTGGCGACCTTGATGTAGTCGCGGCGACGCTCCTCGGTGAGCTCGGGGAACGTCACTCGAATGATGCTGCCGTCGTTGCTCGGATTGACGCCGAGGTCGGAGTCGCGGATGGCCTGCTCGATGTTGCGCAGCGCGCTCTTGTCGAACGGGGTCACCACGGCCATGCGCGGCTCGGGAACCGAGAACGAGGCGAGCTGGTTGATCGGCGTCAGCGCGCCGTAGTAGTCGGCCACGATCTTGTTGAACATCGCCGGGTGCGCACGACCGGTGCGGATCGCGGCGAAGTCCTCCTTGGCCACGACGACGGCCTTCTCCATCTTCTCCTCGGCCTCGAGGAGGGTCTCTTCGATCACCACTTGCTCCTGCGTGTCTTGAGTGAGGCCCGGCTTGCACGGGGGCGGCCGGCTGCGTCGCGTGTCTGTTTCCCGCGCGGTTTCCTGCGGTGTCCTTGCATGGTGTCCTTGCACGGTGTCCGACCGGCAGGACATTGTCCATCCCTCTGGTGCCCTGGCGGGCGTCAAGGACGAGAGGGTCAGGCGCGGGTGCTCTGGTCGCCCACGAGCGTCCCGATCTTCTCACCCTTGACGGCCCGGGCGATATTGCCCGACGCCAGCAGCTCGAAGACGAGAATGGGCAGCTTGTTGTCGCGGCACAGGGTGATAGCGGTCATGTCGGCGACCTTCAGGTCGCGGGTGATGACCTCGCTGTAGCTGAGCGCGTCGAACTTCACGGCCTCGGGGTTCGTCTTCGGGTCCGAGTCGTAGACGCCGTCCACCCCGTTCTTGCCCATGAGCAGCGCCTCGGCGTCGATCTCCAGGGCGCGCTGCGCGGCGGTGGTGTCGGTGGAGAAGTAGGGCATGCCCATACCGGCGCCGAAGATGACGACGCGGCCCTTCTCCAGGTGACGTACGGCGCGCAGCGGGATGTACGGCTCGGCGACCTGGCCCATCGTGATGGCGGTCTGTACGCGGCTGTCGATGCCTTCCTTCTCCAGGAAGTCCTGGAGGGCCAGGCAGTTCATGACGGTGCCGAGCATGCCCATGTAGTCGGAGCGGGCCCGGTCCATGCCGCGCTGCTGGAGTTCCGCGCCGCGGAAGAAGTTGCCGCCGCCGATGACGACGGCGATCTGCGCCCCGCCACGGACCACGGCAGCGATCTCCCGGGCGATGGCGTGCACCACGTCGGGGTCGACACCCAGACCCCCGCCCCCGGCGAACGCCTCGCCGGAAAGCTTCAGCAGAAAGCGGCCCGCGCCTTTGCCGTCGTCGCTCTTGTCACCGTTGTCGGCCTGGGTGGTGGTCATGGAGTTCTCGCCTCTTTTACTTGGCACACATACGAAGAAGGCCACTGCCGGTGGGGTGTTCGCATCCCATGCGCGGCAATGGCCTCCTCGTCACATCTGCGGTCGCCGGTGCGGGCCCGGCGACTGCTGTCGACCCTAGCGGGGTCTCGCGGCTGTCGCGTACGGACTCAGATGCCGACCTTGATGCGCGAGAAGCGCTTCAGGGTGACACCGGCCTCCTGGAGGACCTTCTCGACGGACTTCTTGTTGTCGAGGGCGTACGGCTGACCGAGCAGCGTCGCCTCCTTGAAGAAGCCGTTGACGCGACCCTCGACGATCTTCGGGAGCGCGGCCTCCGGCTTGCCCTCGGCGCGGGTGGTCTCCTCGGCGACGCGACGCTCGGACTCGACGACCTCGGCCGGCACGTCCTCACGGGAGAGGTACTTCGGCGCGAAGGCGGCGATGTGCTGCGCGATGCCCTTGGCGACCTCGGCGTTCTCCTTGTCGAGCTCGACGAGAACACCGATCTGCGGGGGCAGGTCGGGCATGGTGCGGTGCATGTACGCGGTCACGTAACCACCGGAGAACTGCGCGAAGCGGTCCAGGACGATCTTCTCGCCGAGGGAGGCGTTGGCCTCGTCGACGAACGTCTGGACGGTCTTGCCGGCCTCGATCTCGGAGGAGAGCAGGGCGTCGATGTCAGCCGGGCTCGTCTTGGCGACGTGCGCGGCGAGCTGGTTGGCGACCGACTGGAACTTGTCACCCTTGGCGACGAAGTCCGTCTCGCACTTCAGCTCGACGAGGACACCGGAGGTGTTGTCGTCGGCGATGAGGGAGACCACGGCGCCGTTCTCGGCGGAGCGGCCCTCGCGCTTCGCGACGCCCTTCTGACCCTTGATCCGGAGCGCCTCGACGGCCTTGTCGACGTTGCCCTCGGCCTCGTCGAGCGCCTTCTTGCAGTCCATCATGCCGGCGCCCGTGAGCTCGCGGAGCTTCTTGACGTCAGCGGCGGTGTAGTTCGCCATGATCCTGGTTTTCTCTCTACGAAGTCTGGAGACGAAGGTCACGGGCGACGGCGGGGGCCACGATCGGCCCCCGCCGTCACCTCATGAAACCGGTGTTGATGCCGGTACCCGTAGGGGTCAGGCCTGCTCGGCGTCCGCGGCCGGGGCCTCGGTGGCGGGGGCGTCGGCGGCGGGCGCCTCGGCGGCCGGAGCCTCGGCGGCGGGGGCCTCGGCAGCAGCGTCGGCGGCCGGGGCCTCAGCCGTGTCGTCAGCCTTCTTCTCGCCCTCGAGCAGGTCGCGCTCCCACTCGGCGAGCGGCTCGGCAGCGGCCTTCTCGCCCGGCTTCTGGTCGCCGGTCGCGGCGCCGGAACGGGCGATGAGGCCCTCGGCGACGGCGTCGGCGATCACGCGGGTGAGCAGGGTGACGGAGCGGATCGCGTCGTCGTTGCCCGGGATCTTGTAGTCGACCTCGTCGGGGTCGCAGTTGGTGTCGAGGATCGCGACGACCGGGATGTTGAGCTTCCGGGCCTCACCGACCGCGATGTGCTCCTTCTTGGTGTCCACGATCCAGACGGCGCTGGGCACCTTGGACATCTCGCGGATACCACCGAGGGTCTTCTCCAGCTTGGCCTTCTCGCGCGAGAGCACGAGAAGCTCCTTCTTGGTGAGACCCGACGCGGCGACGTCCTCGAAGTCGATCTGCTCGAGCTCCTTGAGGCGCTGCAGACGCTTGTAGACGGTCGAGAAGTTGGTGAGCATGCCGCCCAGCCAGCGCTGGTTCACGTAGGGCATGCCGACGCGGGTCGCCTGCTCGGCGATCGCCTCCTGCGCCTGCTTCTTCGTGCCGACGAACATGACCGTGCCGCCGTGGGCGACGGTCTCCTTGACGAACTCGTAGGCGCGGTCGATGTACGACAGCGACTGGAGCAGGTCGATGATGTAGATGCCGTTGCGCTCCGTGAAGATGAATCGCTTCATCTTCGGGTTCCAACGACGGGTCTGGTGACCGAAGTGGACGCCGCTTTCCAGCAGCTCCCGCATCGTGACGACGGCCATGGCCGTACTCCTTGTGTGTTCTCGGTTGTTTCCTGACGCCCCGCTGCGCGCCTGCCACGTACGTATCCGTACGGGACCGATAGGCGCCTGACACGAAGCCCATGAGGTCATGGGACCCGGTGTCGGGGCGTGCGAAGTCGATCCGGTGGCCCGGATCGCCACATGAAGTGTACGGGACCCGCGAGGTGGGGGGTGACGCCACTGTCCACAACCGCCCGGTAGTCCACGTTTCCCGGCCATGATCCCCCGGATCCGGTGCGGACGGGGATCGTCTGAGCCATGCGAAAAACACTCTGCGTGACGCTGCTGCTTCTCGTCTGGTCCCTTCCGCACGGCGCGGTCGCGGCCGGCTCCCGGTTCTGGCCGGTGGGCGACCACCCCGCGGTGGTACGCCCCTGGGCTCCGCCCACGACCCCCTACGGTCCGGGCCACCGCGGCGCCGATCTGGCCGCGCCCATCGGCGCCCCGGTCCGCGCGGTCGCGGCGGGCCGGGTCTCGTTCGCGGGCGAGGTGGCGGGCCGGGGTGTGGTGTCGGTCGAGCTGGCGGACACGGGAGATCCGCCCTTGCGCACGACGTACGAGCCGGTGACGGCGACGGTCGAGAAGGGCGCGCGGGTGGCGCCGGGCGAGCCGATCGGGGTTCTGCAACTGCCGACGGGCCACTGCCCGGCCTCTTCGCCGTCGTGCCTGCATTGGGGTCTCCGGAGAGGGGCCACATACCTGGACCCGCTGTCCCTGCTGGACCCTTCGCAGCGGGACCAGGGTCCCGCGAGGCTGCTGCCGGTGTGGGGGTGGCCGCGTCTGTTCCTCAGTCGGCCCGGCTCGTGACGGGGTCCGCACTCAGCCGCGAACGCCCCGCAGTGCCATCCCCACAGCCGCGTCCACGATCACGTCCGGCTCCTCCGCGGCGCCGAGCTCGATCCGCCGCACCGCCGCGTCCACCACACCCTGCAACAGCATCGCGGCGAGCCGGGGCTGCTCGTGCCCCAGTTCCGCGAGCGCCTCGACGATCATGGCGACGAGGCCGCCGTGCGCGGCCCGGATCTTCTCGCGCGCCCCCGCGTCCAGCTCACTCGCCGAGATGGCCACCACGGCGCGGTGGCGCCGGTCGCCCACCAGGGCCAACTGGACCCGCACATACGCCTCGACCTTGCCCTCGGGGGTGGCGGCCCGCGCCATCCCGTCCTCGACCTCCGCGGCCCACACCGGGAAGTCGACCTCGCACAGCTCCTCGACCACGGCCGCGCGGGACTTGAAGTACTCGTACACGGACGACCGCGCCAGCCCCGTGCGCTCAGCCAGCGCGGGGAACGTCAGCGCTTCCGTCCCCCCTTCGGACAAGAGGGAACGCGCGGCGTCCAGAAGGGCGCCGCGCTGCATCGACCGGTGCTCGGCCACAGAGGCCGCTCGAATCCTTGGCACAGCTCCACTTTACGGACGGGCCGCCCGTCAGGGGAGCCTCAACGGCCACCGGTCCGGCAGGCACCCTTCCCCACCAGCGGAAACGGCCCGGCCTTCGTCCGTTCATCGTCCGAAACTGGCCAGCTTCGCCCTGAGCTGCAACACCGACTTCGTGTGGATCTGACTGACCCGGCTCTCCGTGACCCCGAGCACGTTGCCGATCTCGGCGAGGGTGAGGCCCTCGTAGTAGTAGAGCGTCACCACGGTCTTCTCCCGCTCGGGCAAGGTGTTGATCGCCCGCGCCAGGAACCGTCGCAGCTCCCGGTCCTCGGCGACCTCCACCGGATTGTCCGCCGCGCGGTCCTCAAGGGTGTCCATGAGGCTGAGCCGGTCCCCGCCCTCGCCCCCGACGTGCAGCAACTCCTCCAGCGCCACCACGTTGGCCAGCGACAACTGGCTGAAAACGGCGTGCAGTTCCTCCAGCGCGACACCCATCTCCGCGGCGACCTCGCTCTCCGAGGGGCTGCGCCGCAGTCGGGCCTCCAGCGTCGCGTAGGCCCGCTCCACATTGCGCGCCTTCTGCCGCACGGAGCGCGGGATCCAGTCCAGGGCCCGCAGCTCGTCGATCATCGCCCCCCGGATCCGGGTGATCGCGTACGTCTCGAACTTGATCTCGCGCTCGATGTCGAACTTCTCGATCGCGTCGATCAGGCCGAAGACCCCGGAGGAGACGAAGTCGGCCTGCTCGACGTTGGGCGGCAGCCCGACGCTGACCCGGCCGGCGACATATTTCACCAGCGGCGAGTAGTGGAGGATCAACTGCTCGCGCAGCCGCTCGTCGCCGGTCGCCTTGTACGACCTCCACAGCTCCTCTAGGGAGGAGGGAGCCGGAGGCCGCACGCTGGAGCCGCGGGCGGCGGGAGGTACCGCCGCCCGGTCGGACCCGGAGGTGTGCTGTGGCATGCGCCGCCTTGTGCCGTTCTGCTGCGTACCGAGGGAGTCGGAGAGGGGGCCGGGGGGAGAGCCGGGGAGCGAACCCGGGCGAGTGGCCGAGGCTGATGTGGTCGTCGGTGTCGCTTTGCTGGTGAAGATGGAGTCTTGCCCGTCTGGATGGTGACTGGTGCCGAACCGCCTGCCTGATTCCGGATTGAGGGGACGAACCCGAATCCTGGTGAGCGTAGCGTGACTGGAGTGTCGCAGTGCGCGAAGGGCATGGGATCGTACGCGCGCAGATACGTTCCGTTGGGGGACTTGCGCAAGCGCTTCCGTCGCCGTACGTGATCGGGCCGCGGCGTCAACTCCCCGAATTGCCAAGGTCATCGGGGGATCATCCGGACGGCGCAATACTCTGCGTCAGGAAGCCCCTCCGTCCGAAAACACCGAGCGGATCGCCTGGCGTGTCAACTGCCAGCCGTCGCCGTGTCGTTCGACGAACCCCAAAGAGCGCAGTTCGTACAGTCTCCCGATCGTGTCGTCCGCACTCGTGCCGGCTCCGCAGGCGATCTCCGCGACACTGAGCACGCCTCTCGCCGGCAATGCGGCGAGCACCCGCGCCGTGGCCCGCGGCAGCAGATCGCGCGGCAGCACGGGCCCGTGCCGCTCCGGCGCCAGCTCTCCCATCTCGCCGACCAGTTCGACCACTTCCTCGGCGTCGGTGACCAGCACTCCTTCCTTGCGGAGCAGTTCGTGCACCCCGGCGGAGACCGCGCTGGTCACCGGCCCCGGCACACCCATCGCGTGCCGCCCGAGGCGCTGTGCCCAGCGGGCCGTGCCCAGCGCCCCGCTGCGGTAGGCCGCCTCGACGACGACCGTGCCCCTGGTGAGCGCGGCGATCACACGGTTGCGCAGGATGAAACGGCTCGGTGTCGGGTGATCACCGGGCGGCAACTCGCCCACCACGAGTCCCTGTTCCGCGATCCTGTCGATCAACTGGGCGTGCCCGCGCGGATAGGCCCGGTCGACCCCGCAGGCGAGCACCGCGATCGTGGCCCCGGCCGCGCCGAGCGCCCCCCGGTGCGCCGCCGCGTCGACCCCGTAGGCGCCCCCGGAGACGACGACCCAGCCGCGCTCGGCCAGCCCGGCGCCGATGCTCGCGCCCATCCGCACCCCGTAGTCCGTGCAGGCCCGCGCGCCCACCACGGCCACCGAGCGCAGCGCCCACATCCGCAGGCCGGCCCCGCCCCGCACCCACAGCCCGAGGGGCCGCTCGTCCCCCAGGTCGTCCAACTGCCCGGGCCACTCGGCGTCCCCGGGGCAGACGAACCGCGCCCCGATGTCCTCCACCCGCGCCAAGTCCCGCTCCGGGGGCGGCGATTCGCGGGCGCGGGCGAGGAGCCCGGCCCAGCGCTCCGCCCGCACCCCCGGCAGCGGCATCGGCCCGTCGGCTCCCGCGTCGGCCTCGTCGATCCGCCGTACGGTCTCCACCGGCCCGAACTCCCTGAGCCAGCGACCCGCCACCTCCCAGCCCGGTTCGACGATCCGGGTCAGCCGGACCCGCGCAAGCCGCGCTTCTTCATGGGCCCGCGCCGCCGTCACGAGGCGGCTCCGATCATCAGGGGGACGCCGCGGGAGATCCCGGTCCGCAGTTGCAACGCGAGCGCCACGTCCTGGGCGAACGGCCGGTCGCGCCCCGAGAGGTCGGCCACGGTCCAGGCCACGCGCAGGACCCGGTCGAGCCCGCGTGCGGTCAGGAATCCGCGCTCCAGATCCATCTCGGCCTCGTCCAGGGCGCCGGGTGCGGCGGGCCATCGCGTCCGCAGCGCGTGCCCCGGCACTTCGCTGTTGGTCCGCCACGGAGTGTCCGCGAGCCGCGCCACGGCCCGCTCCCTGGCCGCGCGCACGCGGTCGGCGACGACCTGGGTGGACTCGCCGCGCGGCGCGTGCCCGGACAGTTCGCTGCGGGTGACGGCGTCCACCTCGACCCGCAGGTCGACCCGGTCGAGGAGCGGACCGGAGAGCCGCGCCTGATAGCGCCGCACCGAGGCCGGTGGACAGTCGCATTCGCCGCCCAGGGCTCGGAACTGCCCGCAGGGACAGGGGTTCGCGGCGAGCGCCATGAGGAAGCGCGCGGGCAGCCGCACCACGCCCGCGCTGCGGGCGATCACCACGTGCCCCGCTTCGAGCGGCTGGCGCAGGGCGTCGAGCGCCTGATGACTGAATTCAGGCGCCTCGTCCAGAAAAAGTACGCCTCTATGAGACAAAGACACCGCTCCCGGTCGCGCCACACCGGGCCCGCCGCCGACGAGCGACTGCATGGTCGACGAGTGGTGCGGTGCGCAGTACGGAGCCGTGTCGATCATGGATTTGCCGGGTGGCAGCATGCCCGCCACCGAGTGGATCGCCGTGACCTCCAGGGATTCGGCGCGGGTGAGCGGCGGCAGGACGGCCGGCAACCGCTCGGCGAGCATGGTCTTGCCCGCGCCCGGCGGGCCCGAGAGCATCAGGTGGTGTCCGCCCGCGGCGGCGACCTCGATCGCCGTACGGGCCGATGTCTGCCCGACGACATCGGCGAGGTCCATGGCGTGTCCGTCGTTCGACGGTCCGCCGAGCCCCAGGCCCGCGCCGCTTCCCGGCACGCTGAGCCCCGCGAGCATGGGATCGGGACGGCCCCGGTCGTCCGGGGGCTCGTCCGGCACCGGCTGGTCCGTGAGCACGGCGATGAGCTGGCGCAGGCTGCGGACGCCGAGGACGGAGACGCCCGGTACCAAAGTCGCCTCGCCCGCCGTGCACTCGGGGACGACGACCTGCTCGTACCCGGCGTCCGCCGCGGCGAGTACGGCCGGCAGTACACCTCGCACCGGTCGCACCCGCCCGTCGAGTCCCAGCTCCCCGATCATCACGATGTCGGCGAGCACCCGGGGGTCGATCCGCTCGGCCGCACCGAGCACGGCACACGCCACGGCGAGATCGAACCCGCTGCCACTCTTGGGGACGGACGCCGGGCTCAGCCCGACGGTGAGCTTCTTCTGCGGCCAGTCCGCCCCGGAGTTGACCACCGCGGCCCTGACCCGGTCCCGGCTCTCGACGAGGCTCTTGTCGGGCAGGCCCACGAGCGTGAACGCGGCGATACCCGGTTCCAGATCCGCCTGCACCTCGACGACGACGCCCTCGACACCGACCAGGGCCACGGAGCACGTACGCGCGAACCCCATCAGGACACCCCCCGCACGTGCTCGACGCGCGGGGCTCCGCACCCCGGGAGCAGCACACCGACCAGGTCGATGCGGACGCCGCCGGGTGGCGCTCCTCCGTGCTCCTGCACCCATCGCTGCGCGAGTTCCCGCAGCCGACGGGCCTTTGCCGGGGTGATCGCGGCCATGGGGTGCTCGAAGGCCTCACCCTCCCTGCCGCGGCCCCTACGGGTCTTGACCTCGCAGACGACGATCGCGTCGCCGTCCCGCGCCACGATGTCGAGCTCGCCCGTCCGTCCCGCCCGCCAGTTCCTCGCGAGCACCGTCATCCCGGCGTCGGTCAGCCGCCTCGCGGCCAGTTCCTCGCCGTACTTGCCCATTGCGCCCCGTGCGTTCACGTCGGCACCACCTCCGACGCCCACGCTGACGCACGGGCCCGCCCGAAGTGGATCTTGGTGAACTACTCACGGGTTGTGGAAAACCCCGTCACACGTCCGAGGGAATCGTCCGCGGGATCCGCTCGGGGGAATCGCTCGGGGGAAGCTCGGCTACCGCGAGGGGCAGCCTCAACTGCCCGGAAGCTCCAAGTCGCTCTTGTTCAGCTCCTCGATGTTCACGTCCTTGAACGTCAGGACGCGTACCTGCTTCACGAACCGCGCCGGCCGGTACATGTCCCAGACCCACGCGTCCGCCATCGACACCTCGAAGAACACCTCGCCCTGGACCGAGTGCACCTGCATCTCGTAGTCGTTGGTGAGGTAGAAGCGGCGCTCGGTCTCGATCACGTATTTGAACAGCCCGACGACGTCGCGGTACTCCCGGTAGAGCTTCAGCTCCATCTCGGTCTCGTACTTCTCGAGGTCCTCGGCGCTCATGGCATGTTCCCCTTCAGCCGTGCGTCCCCCTATTGTGCGCCAGCCCCTGGGACCTCTAGACGATTTCCGTGTCGAGGACGAGCGGCCTGCGCGGGGGGCCTTCGTCGAGCAGCCGGTTCAGCAGCTCGGCGAGTCTGGTCGGGTACACCGTCTCATGCGCCTCGGCCAGTTCCCGGTACGTCCACCAGCGTGCTCCGGCCACGCTGCGTCGTTCCAGGTCGGTCAGGCCCTCCTCATTGATCGCCGCGCCCGCCGCGATGGACGTCGTACGCGCCAGGAAGTACCACTCGTCCTGGTCCCAGCGTCGGCCGTCGAACGGGAACGAGCAGATCCGCCGCCACAGCACGGGGCCCAGCTCCACATCGGTGATGCCGGTCTCCTCCGCGAGTTCCCGCAGCGCCGCCTGTTCACGCGTCTCGTCGCCCTCCAGGCCGCCGCCCGGCGTGAACCACCAGTCGTCCTTCTCGTCACCGGGCTCGTGTCCGTGCAGCAGCAGGACGCGATGGTCGGGATCGAGCAGGACGACGCGGGCCACCTTGCGCAGTGCGGGGCCCAGCTCAGGCACGGACCGGCTCCGCGGATTTGGGGCGGGGGCGCCGTCCGCGCTTGGCGAGCGGTCCGTAGGCCGCCCCGGCGAGGACGAGGACCGCGCCCGCGACCACAGCCGTCAGCATCAGCTTGAGCGGCCCCGGGTGGGAGATCCCGCCGGGCAGCGCCTCGAAGCCGGTGGGCTTGGGCAGCATCCCGTCCATGGGCCAGGCCACCGCGTCGACCCGGGCCCGCACGGCATCGCGCGCCACCGAGCCGTGGTCGATGTCGTCGAGGTGCACGGTGGAGTCGAGGGAGCCACTGCGCTCGTCGCCGAGGAAGAACAGGCGACCCGCGGGGACGGTCGTGGACTTGATGCCGGTGACGGAGGCGGTCTGCCGCCCCTGAAGATACGGTTCTTCGATCTTCTTGCCGTTGACGGTCAGCTTGCCGTCGGTGCAGCAGGCCACCCGGTCGCCGCCGATGCCGACGACGCGCTTGACCATCGGCAGGTCGCCCCAGCTCTTGTCCTGGAAGACGACGACGTCACCGCGCTTGATCTCGCTGCCGTCGATGCGCTCCGCGAGGACCCGGTCGCCCGCGCCGATCGTCGGCGTCATCGAGTCGGTGGGCACCGTGTACGGCTGGTAGACGATGGCCCCCCAGATGAATCCGCCGAGGAACAGCACACAGCCGAGGGCCACGGCTATGCCCGACAGCACGCTGCCGACCCGGCCGTGGCCCTCACCCGTACGACGTGTCGTGCTCATCCCAGTTGCTCCCCGCTTCGGAGAATGCGATCCCCGCGGTGGCCTCGAAGCGGCACGGACCTCGGAAGATCGGCGATCTGGGACGGCACCCTACCCGGCGGTACCGGTCCCAGAAACCCTGGTGTTCCCCTCGGTAAGGCGCTGGTTGATCTTGCGCCTGCGCCACAGGACCAGCGGCACCGCGCCCGCGAGGCCGAGCGCGCCCGGAGCCGCGCTCGCCGCGGCGTTGATGCCCGACTGGTCGAAGGTGTCCGGCACCGGCAGCGTCGACCAGTGCGTGGGCGGCCAGGCGACGACGATGGCGCGGCCCACGACGTTGCCGACCGGCACGAAGCCGTTGTTCTTGTCGTTCTGGTGGTAGCGGGAGTCCATGGAGTCCTGGCGGTGATCGCCCATGACCCAAACTTTGCCTTCCGGAACCTTCACCTTGTAGGTTCCGCCCGCGTTGTCAGGCGTGCACGGGGTGTTGCCCGCGTACACGTACGGCTCGTTGAGAGCCTTGCCATTGACCTTGAGCGGCCCCGTGCCGCTGCACTCCACGGTGTCTCCGCCGACGCCGATGACGCGCTTGATGAGGTCCTTCTCGTCGGCGGACGGCATCAGGCCGACCCAGCTCAGGACCTGCTGCACCGCGTTCGGCTCCGCGACGGGCTCGCCCTCCAGCCACCCGTCCGGATCATGGAAGACGATGACCTCGCCGCGCTCGGGCTCCGCGCCGAACCACGGCGTGAGCTTGTCGACGAGCACGCGGTCGCCGATCTGGAGCGTGTTCTCCATCGAGGCCGAGGGGATCGAGAACGCCTGGACCAGGAACGTTTTGATCACCAGCGCGAGGACGAGCGCGATGACGATGAGGAGCGGCAGCTCCTTCCAGAAGGAGCGGGGCTTCTTCTGCTTGCTCTCCGACTTGTCGCCACCGGCTCCCGCCGCGCCCGCGGGCGCCTGGTGCATGCCGTCACCGTCCCCGGGAGCGCGGTCCGTCACGGCCGGACTCGCCGCGTCGCCGGATTGCTCGGGTTGCTCCTCGGGCCCATGCCCTGACCGTGCGCCGACCGCCAAGTCCCCCACATCCACTCCTCACTCCGTGCCGCTGCCTGATCCCTACGCGATGCAGGCCCACCATTCCCATAACGAGCGGGAGTTCCGCAGGGCTCGGGAGGGGGATCAATCCGTCCGAATTCGGTGCGTTCGAACTCGGTACGGCGCTGTTCGCAGTCGCCAGCCTATGCGACGTACCGGAAGCCGCGGTCGATCCGGCACCACGCGCACCCGTCACCGCCGCGAACGTGTCCGGCTCCCTGAGCCCCGTCCAGTGCCCGACGGGCCACACGATCCACCGTGCGCGCCCCACGACCGACTTCTCCGAGACGGTCCCGTGGAAGGCCTCGGTGAGGTGGTAGCGCGAGTCCGCCGAATTGGCGCGGTGGTCCCCCATCACGAACAGCCGCCCCTCGGGCACCTTCACCGAGAAGTCGAACGAGGAGGGGGCGTTGCCCGGATGGATGTACGAAGCCTCGTTGAGCGGAACCCCGTTGACCGTGACACGGCCTTGCTTGTCGCAGCACTTCACGGTGTCGCCGCCGACCCCGACGACCCGCTTGATGAGGTCGCGTTCGTTGTCGGACGGCAACAGTCCGATCCAGGTCAGTCCCGCCTTGATCTGCTTCACCCCGACGGGGGCTTCCTTCTTCTGCCCGGTCTCCTGCTCCAGCCACTTGCCGGGGTCCTGGAAGACGACGACGTCGCCGCGCCGCACCTCGGCACCGAACCAGGGGGTGAGCTTGTCGACGACCACCCGGTCACCGATCTTGATCGTCTGCTCCATGGAACCCGACGGGATCACGAAGGCCTGCACGAGGAACGTCTTCAGGACGAGGGCGATCAGCAGGGCCACCCCTATGAGCAGAGGTATTTCCTTGATCGCGGAGCGCCGTCGGCGACGCTTCACCTTGCGGGCGAGCTTGCGCCGCTCGGCGCGGCCGGGCAGCGGCCGGCCGCTCGTGGGGCGGCTGCCGGTGGGCAGTTGGTCGTCGGAGCTGTGGCCGGAGACCTTGCCACGCCTACCCATGGACACCGCCGGCGGGTGCGGGCACGCGCGCGTAGACGTCCGTACGCGACAGGGAGTGCCAGTGTCCGGCGGGCCAGGCGATCCACTGCGCCTTGCCGATCACCTGGTCGACGGGGACGAAGCCGCCACCGGGGGCGCCCAGGTAGTCGCGGGAGTCGCGGGAGTCGCTGCGGTGGTCACCGAGCAGGAAGAGTGTGCCGTCGGGGACCTCGATGTCGAAGGGCACCTCCGAGGGAGCGTCCCCGGCGTGCAGCACGGCGCGCTCGTCCACGGACTGCCCGTTCACCTCGATCCTCCCCCTGCTGTCGCAGCAGACCACGCGGTCTCCCCCGGTGCCGACGACGCGCTTGACGTAGTCCGCGTCACCGAAGTACCCGCTGCCGTCGAAGACGACCACGTCCCCTCGCCCCGGTTCGGCACCGAAACGGTACGCCAACTTATTTACGAGAACGCGGTCCCCGACCCTCAATGTGCTCTCCATCGAGCCGCTGGGGATCTGGAACGGCTGCATCACGAAGACGCTGCATGCCAGCAGCAGCGCCAGGCACACCAGCAGCGTGAGCGTGACGCGGCCCCCGGGCAGCCAGGCGACGACCCCGGACAGCAAAGAGGAGCGCGACCGGTCCTCCTCGCCCGTCGAGGTGTTCTCCGAGGGCTGGGAGGAGCGGTCGCGCTCCCTGTGCTGTGCTTCGGTGTCCATCGGAGCCAGATGCTATCCGGCCGCGCTGTGACGCCGTCCGCGAGAGGTGCTCCCGCGAGCGCGAGATCAGTTCTCGCGCTTCTCCTTGATCTTCGCGGCCTTGCCGCGCAGCTCGCGCAGGTAGTACAGCTTGGCGCGGCGGACGTCACCCTTGGTGACGAGCTCGATCTTCTCGACGATCGGCGTGTGCACCGGGAAGGTGCGCTCGACGCCGACGGAGAAGGAGACCTTGCGGACCGTGAAGGTCTCGCGGACACCGGCGCCCTGGCGACGGATGACTACGCCCTTGAACTGCTGCACACGGGAGCGGTTGCCCTCGATGACGCGGACGTGGACGTTGACGGTGTCACCCGGGCGGAAGGCCGGGAGGTCGCTGCGCAGCGACGCGGCGTCGACGGAGTCGAGCAGGTGAGACATGATCGTCTGCTTTCTTCGCCGATGCCACAGGTCATCGGCGGGAGGTATGCGATGAGTTTCGGTAGCTGATCGCGTCGGGCCGAGCGTCGTTCCCCCTGTGGCAGGGGCGCGGGCTGGACGTACAGCAGCGGCCTATTCTTCCACGGCCTCGGGCGTTGGCCCAAATCGTCCGTCGGGACCAGGCCGCCAGCCGAGGATCGAGAGCATTTCCCGGTCCTTCTTGTCGAAGGCCTTCGGGTCCGTGCGGCCGATCAGGTCGGGCCGGTTGCGCACGGTGCGGCGCAGCGCCTCGTCGCGGCGCCAGCGCGCGATCTTGCCGTGGTGGCCGCTGAGGAGCACGTCCGGGATGTCCCGGCCGCGCCACTCGGGCGGCTTGGTGTAGACGGGGCCTTCCAGGAGGTTGGCCATGGCGCCGGGCGCGAAGGAGTCGTCCTGGTGCGAGGCGGCGTTGCCGAGCACGCCGGGCAGCAGGCGGGCGACCGCCTCCGTGATCACGAGCACCGCGGCTTCCCCGCCCGCGAGGACGTAGTCGCCGATGGAGACTTCGTAGACGGGCATCCGGGTCGCGTACTCGTCGATGACGCGGCGGTCGATGCCCTCGTAGCGCGCGGGCGTGAAGACCAGCCAGGGGCGCTCGGAGAGCTCCACGGCGAGCTCCTGGGTGAAGGGGCGCCCGCTGGGCGTGGGGACGACCAGGACGGGCCCCTGGGCCCCGTTCTCGTACCCGTCGGCCAGGACGTCGTCGAGGGCCGCGCCCCAGGGCTCGGTCTTCATGACCATGCCGGGGCCGCCGCCGTAGGGGGTGTCGTCGACCGTGTTGTGCCGGTCGTACGTCCACTCCCGCAGGTCGTGCAGGTGGACATCGAGTTGCCCACGCGCGCGTGCCTTGCCGACGAGGGAGACGTTCAGCGGTTCGAGGTACTCGGGGAAGATCGTGACGACGTCGAGCCTCATGCGGGCTCGTCCCGCGCGTCGTCGTCGGCGTCGGCGTCGGCGTCGGCGTCGGCGTCACGGCTGGAGACGATCTCCGCGCGGTCGTCGATGAGGCCGGGCGGCGGCGTGATGACCGCCTTCTGCTCCTCGAGGTCGATCTCGGTGACGATCTCCTCGACGAAGGGGATCATGACCTCGCTGCCGTCAGGGCGCTCCACGATGAACAGGTCCTGCGAGGGCAGGTGCGAGATCTCCGTGATGCGGCCGACCTCGGTGCCGTCGGCCGTGACGACGTCGAGGTCCATGAGCTGGTGGTCGTAGAACTCCTCCGGGTCCTCCGGCAGCTCCTCCGGGTCGACCTCGGCGATCAGGAGCGTGTTGCGCAGCGCCTCCGCCTGGGTCCGGTCGCGTACGCCCTCGAAGCGCAGCAGCAGCCGGCCGCTGTGGACCCGGCCGGACTCGATGGTGAGGGGCCCGGTGGAGGCGGGGTCGGTGGCGAGGACGGCACCGGGGCCGAGCCGCAGCTCGGGCTCATCGGTCCGCACCTCGATGGTGACCTCGCCCTTGATGCCGTGGGCGCGGCCGATGCGCCCGACTACCAACTGCACGATCGCTGACTCTCCTGTTCATGCCTGTCATACGAGGGGGCCCGTACGTACGGCTGGTGTCCGTACATACGACTAGGGCCGGGGACGGCTCGTAAGCCCTCCCCGGCCCGAGCCGGTGTTCAACTTGCTCAGCGAGCCTGGTCGACGTCGACGAGGTCGACGCGGACACCACGGCCGCCGATGGCACCCACGACAGTACGCAGAGCGCGCGCGGTGCGGCCGTTACGGCCGATCACCTTGCCGAGGTCGTCGGGGTGGACCCGGACCTCGAGTACGCGCCCACGCCGCAGGTTGCGCGAGGCGACCTGCACGTCGTCGGGGTTGTCGACAATGCCCTTCACGAGGTGCTCAAGAGCCTCCTCGAGCATGCTCAGGCCTCGGTCGACTCGGACGCAGCGGCCTCGGCCGTGTCGTCCTTCTTCTCAGCCTTCTTCTTCTGGGTGATGGCCTCACCCTTGGGCTCGTCGGCCGTGGCAAGCGCCTCGAACGAGGGGCGGGCCTTCTTCGGCTCGGCGACCTTCAGCGGCTCCGGGGCGGGCAGACCCTTGTGCTTCTGCCAGTCGCCGGTGAGCTTCAGGATGGCCATGACGGGCTCGGTCGGCTGCGCGCCGACGCTCAGCCAGTACTGCGCGCGCTCCGAGTCGACCTCGATGCGCGACGGGTTCTGCACCGGGTGGTACAGGCCGATCTCCTCGATGGCCCGGCCGTCACGGCGGGTACGGGAGTCGGCGACGACGATGCGGTAGTGAGGCGCGCGGATCTTGCCCAGACGCTTCAGCTTGATCTTGACTGCCACGGAAGTGGTGTCTCCTGGTCTTGACGTGGGTGGGCACGGCGAGATTGCCGCGTGGGGTTGCGGTACCCGAGTGCCCGATGGACGCGTCAGCCGGAGGAGAGAGGGGTCCTATGCGACTGTCGAGTACAGCTAGCCATTGTGCCATACCTCGTCAGGGCGGCCGACCGCTCCCCCACGCCCCTGCCGGCGTCAGCCCACGGCGGCCCCGACGACCTCCGGGATGCGGAACGGCTTGCCGCATCCGCCGCACACGATCGGGGCCTGGGCGAGCACCGACGGTACGACGCGCACATTGCGGCCGCAGTCGCAGACGGCCTTGACGCGGACACCGCCCCCGGAGGAGCCGTGCCGGGCGGCCGGACCGCGGAAGCTGCGCTTGGTGTCCGCCGCGGTGGCGACCGTGTGCGCCTTCAGTGCGCGGTGCAGCCGCTCGATCGTCTGCCGGTAGCGCTGCTTGGCCTCGGGGTTGAGCGTGACCAGTGAGAAACCACTGCTGGGGTGGGGTTCCTCGGGGTGGTCGAGGCCCAACTCCTCGGCGATGGCCAGGAATCTGCGGTTGTGGTAGCGGCCGGCGCGCGACGTGTCGCGGATTCCGCGGGCTGCCGCGATGCCATGGACTGCCTCATGGAGGAGTCGCTCGAAGGAGAGCTCGTGCCCGCAGGCGGACGACGACTCCCCGATCAGGGATTCGGGCGCGGCGAGATCCGGCAGTTCGGGGTGGTGCCGCTGAATGTCGGCCCACGCCCCTGCCAGCTCTGCGGCGAGAACAGGTGGTGTCGTGCTCACGTCGTGACAACGAGCCTGGGTGCCTCTGTGTTCCTATTCCGGGGCATCCCAAATATTTTGCACGTACCAGTCAGTTGCCGCTCATGCATCCGGACGAGGGCGGGTGCGCTGATCTGCGGAGAAGCCTCACAGCTCGCATCAAGGTGGTGCGTAGCCACACGTACGCCCCGGCGTGCAAGCGGCCCGCTCGCGCCGGGGCGTACGTATCTGTCCGGTGCGCAAGAGGCGTTTCGGACTCTTGCGCGTGACGGAAGGTCGCTCAGTAGGCGCGTGCCACGACCGCGACGTTACCGGGTGCGTCATCGGCCTCCGGCACCGACCCGTCCGCGGCGAGCAGACACCGTACGGAGACCGCGTGCTCGGCGAGGGCCGCCTCGCCCTCCTCACCGAGGGTCGCCCACGGGATCCGGGCCCAGCCGCCCGCGGCGGTCGCCTCGACGGCCTCCTGGATGGTCGCGACATCGCTGGTACGGGACTCGCGGCGCTCCCGCGACTGCCGCAGGAGCAGCGCCTGGTCCTCTTCGAGGAGGGTGGGCAGCAGGGCGGCCAGGGCGTCGACGGCCACCGCCTCCTTGCCGCCGGGGATGCGGCGGGCGAGCATCGCGGTGCCGTTCTCCAGGTCGCGGGGGCCGACCTCGACGCGTACGGGGACGCCCTTCAGCTCCCAGTCGACCGCGCGACGCCCGAAGGGGATGTCGGTGCGGTCGTCGATCCGGACGCGGACGCCGGCCGCCTTCAGGGCGTCACCGATCTCGCGCACCTTGGTGAGCACGGCCTCGTCGCCCTTGATGGCGAGGACCACGACCTGGACGGGGGCGAGCCGGGGCGGCACGCGCAGCCCGTTGTCGTCGCCGTGCATCATCACCAGGGCGCCGATCATGCGGGTGGTGGAGCCCCAGGAGGTCTGCCAGACGAGTTCCTGCTTGCCTTCCTTGGACAGGTAGCGCGTCTGGAACGCCTTGGCGAAGTTCTGGCCGAGTTCGTGGCTGGTGCCCATCTGGAGGGCCTTGCCGTCGCCCATCATCCCTTCGAGGGTGAGGGTGTTGATGGCGCCCGCGAAGCGCTCCTTGGGCGTCTTGCGCCCCAGGACGACATCCATGGCGAGCACGTCCTCCATGAAGTCGGCGTAAACGTGCCGGTGGATGCGTGCCGCGAAATCGCGCGCCTCCTCATATGTCGCGTGCGCCGTGTGGCCTTCCTGCCACAGGAATTCGGTCGTCCGCAGGAAGAGCCGGGGGCGCAGTTCCCAGCGCACCACGTTGGCCCACTGGTTGATGAGGAGCGGCAGGTCGCGGTAGCTCTGGACCCACTTGGAGAAGTAGTCGTTGACGATCATCTCGGAGGTGGGGCGCACGACGGCGGGCTCCTCCAGCTCCTTGCCGCCGCCGTGGGTGACCACGGCCAGTTCGGGCGCGAAGCCCTCGACGTGGTCGGCCTCCCTGGCCAGGTAGGACTGCGGGATCAGGAGCGGGAAGTACGCGTTCTGCGTGCCCGTCTCCTTGATGCGGGCGTCCATGTCCTGCTGCATCCGCTCCCACAGCCCGTAGCCGTACGGTCGGATGACCATCGTGCCGCGCACCGGTCCGTTCTCGGCCAGTTCGGCCTTGGAGACGAGGTCCTGGTACCAGCGCGGGAAGTCATCCGCCTGGGGCGTGAGTACAGGTGCTTTGGCCATGGCGCGCATGCTACGGCGCGGGCCGCGGCGCACGGGAACCCTTTTCGCCCGGATGCCCGCGCCGGCCGCGCGGCCGGTCCGGGGGCGCACGACGGAGCACGCGCGCATTGTCGGCACACGGGCCAAACACCCCCTAGACGTGACGGACGATGCGGAGTTCTCTGGCTTACGGGGGGAGTGCGAGCAGCGCGCGAACACGGTCGAAAACCACTGCGACAACTCTCGGCATCTCTCGGCGGATTGGGGCACTTTCGATGACACCTACGCTCGTGCGGCGACACCTTCCTCACGCGGCCCCCGTGCCGCGCGTGGACCTGTGCGCACGCGCGCGTGACTGGTCAGAGATCCAGGAGCGGATGCTGGTCCCTGTCTATGAAGCGGTGTACCAGCGGCTCGAGGTCGGCTCGGGCTCCCGGCTCCTCGGACTCGACTGCGGCACCGGACTCGCTCTGCTCATGGCGGCCTCGCGCGGCGCCGCCGTGACGGGCGTCGAAGCGACGCAACCCGAGCGTCTTGCGCTCGCCCGGGACCGGTTGCTGCCCGCTGCCGGGGACGAACGCGGTTCCCGGGCCGTCCGGCTGACGGACGGCGGCGATGACGGCATCGCGGTGGCCGGTGCCGACGGGCGCCCGTACAACGTGATCACGGCCTTCCAGCCGATCGGCTGCATGGCCGGGGACTCGGCCGGTCTGTCCGCGCTGCTGGAGAGCGCGGCGCCGCTGGCGGAGCGCGGCGCCCCCGTGGTGCTCGTCGGCTGGGGCCCGCCGGAGCGCTGCACCACCTCGTCCGTGCTGCGGGTGGCCAGGAAACTCGCCGACCCGCTGCGCAGTACGGGGAGTTGGCGGCCCGCGCTGCGGGACGACCTGGAGGAGGTGGCCCAGCGGGCGGGGCTGCGGCCCGACGGCTCGGGACGGGTGGCGTGCCCCTTCGGTTACGCCGACGCGGAGAGCGCGGTGCGGGGGCTGCTGTCCACCGGGCTGTTCGACGCGGCGGTGGAGGCGACGGACCCGGCGCAGGTCGACAAGGAGGTGACCGAGGCGTTGCAGCCCTATGTGCGCGCGGACGGCACCGTGTGGATGCCCAACGTCTTCCGGTACTTGATCGCCCGTATCAGGTGAGACGTGCGTCAGTCCTTGGCGAGGCGGGCGATGCCGGCGACCCTGTAGGCGTCCGCCTCTTCGAGGGTCTCGTTCTCCAGCAGGGCGGCGGCCAGCGCGTCGAGCCGGTCGCGGTTCTCGCGCAGCTTGTCGCACGCCTCCTCGTAGCACTCGTCCACGATGCGGCGCATCTCGCCGTCGATCGTGTCGAGGGTGTCGGGGGCCGCCGCGAGCCCGTACGCCTGCTGGGTGTCGTTGGGGAGGGCCGACAGGCGGCCGACCTTCTCGCTCATGCCCCAGCGGGCGACCATGCCGCGGGCGATGTTGGTGACCTGTTCGAGGTCGTTCTCCGCGCCTGTGGTGACGACCCCGTAGACGACCTGTTCGGCCGCCATGCCACCGAGTGCGCCGATGATGCGGCCCCGTAGGTACTCCTCCGTGTACGCGTACTTGTCGGCGTCCGGGGTGGACAGTGTCACGCCGAGGGCCCTGCCGCGCGGCACGATCGTGATCTTGCGGACGGGGTCGGCGCCGGGCCTGAGCATGCCCAGGAGGGCGTGGCCGCTCTCGTGGTAGGCGGTGCGGCGGCGTTCCTCGTCGGGCATCACCAGGGGCCGTTCGGCGCCGAGCTGGACCTTCTCCAGCGCTTCGGACAGGTCGCTCTGGGTGACCTGCTCCTGCTTGCGCTTGACGGCCAGGAGGGCGGCTTCGTTGGTGAGGTTGGCGAGTTCGGCGCCGGTCATGCCCGGGGTCGTCCGCGCGACCTGGGCGAGGTCGACGTCGGGGGCGAGCGGGATCTCCCGTGCGTGGATCTTGAGGATGGCCTCGCGGCCGCCTCGGTCGGGCGGCGAGACGTTGACCACGCGGTCGAAGCGGCCGGGCCGGGTGAGGGCGGGGTCGAGGACGTCGGCGCGGTTGGTGGCGGCGATGACGATGACGCCCTCGGAGCCGGTGAACCCGTCCATCTCGGTGAGGATCTGGTTCAGGGTCTGCTCGCGCTCGTCGTGGCCGCCCATGCCGCTGCCGCCCCCGCGCGCGCGGCCGATGGTGTCGATCTCGTCGATGAAGATGATGGACGGGGCGACCTTGCGCGCCTCGGCGAAGAGTTCCCGGACGCGGGAGGCGCCGACGCCGACGATCATCTCGATGAACTCCGAGGCGGAGGCGGAGAAGAACGGCACTCCGGCCTCGCCCGCCACCGCGCGCGCGAGCAGCGTCTTTCCGGTGCCGGGCGGGCCCGCGAGGAGGACACCGCGCGGCATCTTGGCGCCCATCCTGCGGTACGCGTCGGGGTTCTTGAGGAAGTCGACGACGTCGTTGAGTTCGCCCTCGACCTCGTCGATGCCGGCGACGTCCTCGAACGTGGTGCGCTTCTTGCCGGGTTCCAGCTCGACCGGTTTGGGCGGCTGCTTACGGCCGAGCATCCCGCCGGCGCCGCCCATCCCCTGGCTCATGCGCCGCGCGATGAAGATCCACAGGACGACCAGGAGCAGCATGGGGGCGAGCGAGATGAGCAGGTTGGAGAGGAAGCTGCGCTCCTGGACGACCGGTTCGGCCGTCACGACGACGTCGTGCTTCTCCAGGTTGGCCCAGAGGTCGTCGTCGGCGAAGGAGGGCCGCTGTGTCGTGAACTTCGTGTAGTTCTTGCTGCGGCTGTCGCTCTCGTCCGGGGTGGGCTGCTCCTTCTTGAGCTGTCCCTGGATCGCGTCGCCCTTGGCGTAGATCTTGGTGACGTTGTCGTCGGCGACCTGTTTGCTGAACTCGGTGTACGAGATCGTCGGCTCGTCGCCCTGATTGAAGAACGACAGCACCAGGTTGGCGATGAGGTAGACGACCAGGGCTGTCAGGACGAGTCCGCCCCAGCCTCCGGGCATCTTCCGCTTGGGTGTCTGCTGAGGGGGCGGTGGCGGCGCGCCCTCGGAGCGCCAGGGCTGGTCGGTCCGGTCGCGCGGGGGTACGGGGTTCGCCACGCCTGTTCTCCTCCTGCGCGCTGCCGCCGCCGTCCATGGGCCTTGGGCCCATGACCGCACAGATCCCGTCCTCCCGCCAGTTCGGGGTTCTCCCGGTGGGCCGCATGCGTGAGGGGCGCCCGCACCGGCGAGCGCCCCTCGTACTTCTGGCCGGTGGGTCACCGGCTCATGGCATCAGCCCATGAACTTCTTGAACTCGTCGGGCAGTTCGAAGTTCTTGCCGCCCTGGTCGGCACCGGGCAGGCCGAGCGCGCCGCCCGCCTCCGCGGCGGCGGCCCGCCTGGCGGCCTCCTCCTGCTCCTGCTGCTTGCGCTTCATCGGGTTGCCGGAGCGCTGCTTGCCCTTGGCCTTCTTCGCCTGCTTCTTCTGCCGGCCGGGGCCGCCACCCATCCCGGGGATGCCCGGCATCCCGGGCATGCCGCCGCCCTGGGCCATGCGGGACATCATCTTGCGGGCCTCGAAGAACCGCTCGACGAGGTTCTTGACCGCGCTGACCTCGACACCGGAACCCTTGGCGATACGGGCGCGGCGCGAGCCGTTGATGATCGTGGCGTCGGCGCGCTCGGCCGGGGTCATCGACTTGATGATGGCGGCGGTGCGGTCGACGTCGCGCTCGTCGAGGTTGGCGATCTGGTCCTTCATCTGGGCCATGCCCGGCAGCATGCCGAGCAGCTTGGAGATGGAGCCCATCTTCCTGACCTGCTCCATCTGCGCCAGGAAGTCGTCGAGCGTGAAGTCCTGGCCCTTCTTGGAGGCCAGCTTCGAGGCCATCTTCTCGGCCTCTTGCTGCGAGAAGGTCTGCTCGGCCTTCTCGATCAGCGTGAGCATGTCGCCCATGCCGAGGATGCGGGACGCCATGCGGTCCGGGTGGAACGCGTCGAAGTCGTCCAGCTTCTCGCCGTTGGAGGCGAACATGATCTGGCGGCCGGTGACGTGCGCGATCGACAGCGCCGCACCACCGCGCGCGTCACCGTCGAGCTTCGACAGGACGACGCCGTCGAAGCCGACGCCGTCGCGGAACGCCTCGGCGGTGTTGACCGCGTCCTGACCGATCATCGCGTCGACGACGAACAGGACCTCGTCCGGCGAGACGGCGTCGCGGATGTCCGCGGCCTGCCGCATGAGTTCCTGGTCGATGCCCAGGCGGCCGGCGGTGTCGACGATGACGACGTCGAAGACCTTGGACTTCGCGTACTCGATGGAGTCCTTGGCGACCTTGACCGGGTCGCCCACCCCGTTGCCCGGCTCGGGGGCGTAGATGCCGACGCCGGCGCGCTCGGCGACGACGCTGAGCTGGTTCACCGCGTTGGGGCGCTGGAGGTCGCAGGCGACGAGCAGCGGCGAGTGGCCCTGGGACTTGAGCCAGTGGCCGAGCTTGCCCGCGAGGGTCGTCTTACCGGCACCCTGAAGACCGGCGAGCATGATCACGGTCGGCGCGGTCTTGGCGAAGCGCAGGCGCCGGGTCTCGCCGCCGAGGATGCCGATGAGCTCCTCGTTGACGATCTTGATGACCTGCTGGGCGGGATTGAGCGCCTGGGAGACCTCGGCGCCTGCCGCGCGCTCCTTGACCTGCTTGATGAAGGCGCGGACGACCGGCAGGGCCACGTCGGCTTCCAGCAGGGCGATCCGGATCTCGCGCGCCGTGGCGTCGATGTCCGCCTCGCTGAGGCGACCCTTGCCGCGGAGATTCTTGAATGTCGCTGCGAGGCGATCGGAAAGAGTGTCGAACACGGCGGTCGCGAATCCTCGGGTCGGGTGGCTCTACGGACGGGTGGCCTTCCAGGGTATCGGTCGCGGCCGAATGGGTCAGCGCCCCGTCGGGGGCGCCGGGTGTCCGGCCGCGACGGACCCCTTCCCGTCAGACGTCCGAGGGGCTCGTCTGGAGGGCCTTCTCCACCGACCGCGCCACCGACACCGCCTCCTCCGCGGGCAGGAGCGCTCCCTTGTCGCCGGTGACGTAGAAGGCGTCCACGGCGTTGGCGCCCAGCGTGGAGACGTGTGCGGAGCGCACCCGTACGTCGGAGGCCTCAAGGGCCCGCCCGATCCGGTGCAGCAGCCCGGGGGCGTCCTGGGCCCGTACCTCGATGACGGTCGCGAGGCGGGAGTCGGCCGAGGCGACGGTGACCCGGGGCGGTGGCGCCACCACGCCGCGGCGCCGCGGGTAGGCCGCGTCCCGCTCGGCGAGCCGCGCCGCGATGTCGAGCGACCCGTCGAGGGCCCGTACGAGGTCGGCGCGGAGCCGGGCGGCCTGGGGCAGGGAGCCGTACTCGGCGGAGACCCGCCAGTTCAGCAGCAGGACCGAGCGTCCGTCCCGGCCGCCGGGGCGGGCGCCCTGGCCCCAGGCGTCGGGCAGCGTCAGGGAGCGCAGCTCCGCCGTGCGCACGGCCAGGCGGTGCATCGCGAGGACCCCGGCCACCGCGGGGAGCACCCCGGGCTGGTCCGGCACCGCGATCAGCAGTTCGACGCCCAGCGGCTCGGGCCCGGCGATCTCGGAGGCGTCCTCCGCCCCGGGCACCGCCTCCGTCTGCGCGCGCAGCGAGAGCACGGGGCCGCCCGTGCGGAACGCCTCGACGGCGAGCCGCTCCTGCTCGGCGGTGGGCTCGGCCGCGTCGGGCGCGTCGGGGTCGGCGGGATCGTCGCCCGCGAGGACCGCGGAGACCCGCTTGGCCAGGTCGGCGACGAGCGATCCGCGCCAGGTCGACCACGCGGCGGGGCCGGTGGCCAGTGCGTCCGCCTCCGTCAGGGCGTGCAGCAGTTCCAGCGTGCCCTGTGAGCCGACCGCGTCGGCGACGGCCCGTACGGTCGCCGGGTCCTCCAGATCGCGCCGGGTGGCGGTCTCGATGAGCAGCAGGTGGTGGCGGACGAGGCAGGCGAGCACGGCGACGTCGGCCCGGTCGAAGCCGATCCGGGCCGCGACGTCCCGCGCGATGACCTCACCGGCGACGGAGTGGTCGCCGGGCCAGCCCTTGCCGATGTCGTGCAGGAGGGCCGCCACCAGCAGCAGGTCGGGCCGGCCGACGCGCCGGGTCAGCTCGGAGGCGCGCACGGCGGTCTCGACGAGGTGGCGGTCGACGGTCCAGGTGTGGACGGCGTTGCGCTGCGGGCGGCACCTGACCCGCTCCCAGTCCGGCAGCAGGCGCGTGATCAGCCCTTCGGCCTCCAGCGCTTCCCACACCTCGACAGTCGTGCGGCCCGCGCCGAGCAGCGTCACGAGCTGTTCGCGTGCCTCGGCGGGCCAGGGCGTGGGGAGCGGCCGGGCTGCCGCGGCCATCCTGCGGACCGCGTGCAGCGACAGGGGGAGGCCGGCCTGGGCCGCGGCGGCGGCGGCGCGCAGCGGCAGCACCGGGTCCCGTTCGGGCCGGGCCGCCCGCGCGAGGACGACCTCTCCGTCCATCTCGACGACGCCCTCGGCGAGCGGCGAGCGTTCCACGGGCGCGGACTTGCCGCCCAGCATGGCGCGCAGCCGGGGGCGTACGGAGCGGGACTTGAGGACCCGGCCCACCTCGCGCCAGGTCACGTCGCTCGCGTAGGAGATGGTGCGGGCCGCTTCGTAGACCTGTCGCAGCAGCGTGTCGGCGTCCAGCAGGCCGAGTTCGGCGGCGACCTGGTCCTGTTCCTGGAGGGCGAGCCGGTCGGTGGCGCGGCCGGTCGCCAGGTGCAGCGCGTCGCGTACGTCGAGGAGGCGGCGGCGGGCGTCGGCGAGGCCTTCGCGCGGGGCGTCGGCCAGCCAGGAGGCGGCGACGGCGCGCAGGGCGGTGGCGTCCCGCAGGCCGCCGCGCGCTTCCTTGAGGTCGGGTTCGAGGAGGTACTGGAGTTCGCCCTGGCGCGCGGCTCGTTCCTCGCACAGCTCGCGCAGTTCCGGCAGGCGCTTGGGTGCCTGGTTGCGCCAGTCCGCGAGGACGGCGGTGCGCAGCCCCGCGGTGAGGCCGAGGTCGCCCGCGAGGTGGCGGGCGTCGAGCAGCCCGAGGTGCACCTTGAGGTCGTCGCCCGCGGTCTTCCGTGCTTCGGCGGGGGTGCGCACGGAGTGGTCGAGGGCGAGGCCGAGGTCCCAGACGGGGTACCAGATGCGGTCGGCGAGGGCGGCGACCGCGGCGGGGTCGGCGGTGCCGTCGTGCAGGAGCAGCAGGTCGAGGTCGCTGCGCGGGGAGAGTTCACCCCGTCCGTAGCCGCCGACGGCGACCAGGGAGACGCCAGGGCCCGGCGTTCCGGCGCCGAACAGGTCGGCGAGCCAGTCGTCGGTGAGTTCGGCGAGGGCGGAACGGCGCGGCGGCCCGGACCGCGCCTCGTCCTGGAGGAGGCGCAGCCGGGCCGCCGCGTAGCCGCTGGGTTTGTCGTCCGTTGCTTCGGTCTGTCCGTCGTTCACACTCGTCACCCAGCGACTCCCGTCCGTCGGTCGAATCGGTTACAGCGCGTCCGGGCCGCGCTCGCCGGTCCTGACCCGCACGGCTGTCTCGACGGGGACCGCCCAGACCTTGCCGTCGCCGATCTTGCCGGTTCGTGCGGCCTTGACGACGACGTCGATCAACTGCTCGGCGTCGTCGTCCTCGACCAGCACCTCGATACGGATCTTCGGCACCAGGTCGACGGTGTACTCCGCTCCACGGTAGACCTCGGTGTGGCCGCGCTGACGGCCGTAGCCGCTGGCCTCCGTCACGGTCAGGCCCTGGATGCCGAAGGCCTGGAGGGCCTCCTTGATCTCGTCGAGGCGGTGCGGCTTGACGACCGCGGTGATGAGCTTCATGCGTCAACCTTCTTCGTGTCCTGAGCAGCCGTGGGGGCCGGGGCGGGTACGGCCGTGCGGGCCGCGGTGCCACCGCCCGCGCCGCTGAAGTCGTACGCGGTCTCGGCGTGCTCGGCCTGGTCGATGCCGGCGACCTCGACGTCCTCGCTGACCCGCATGCCCATCGTCTTGTCGATGACGAAGGCGAGGAGCGCGGAGGCGATGAGCGAGTAGGCGAGGACGCCGCCGACGCCGGCGCACTGCTTCCAGAACTGGGTGAGGCCGCCGCCGTAGAAGAGACCGGCCACGTCGGACTGGCCGCCGCCGGTGGCGAAGAAGCCGATGAGCAGGGAGCCGGCGATGCCGCCGACGAGGTGGACGCCGACGACGTCGAGGGAGTCGTCGTAGCCGAGCTTGTACTTGAGGCCCACGGCCATGGCGCACAGCACACCGGCGATGGCGCCGACGGCGATCGCGCCGAGCGGCGAGACGGCACCGCCGGAGGGGGTGATGGCGACGAGACCGGCGACCGCGCCGGAGGCGGCGCCCAGCGAGGTGAACGCGCCGTGGCGCAGCTTCTCGTAGGCGAGCCAGGCGAGCATGGCGGCGGCGGTGGCGACCTGGGTGTTGACGAACATCAGGGCGCCGACGCCGTCGTCGTTGCCGAGCCAGGAGCCGGCGTTGAACCCGAACCAGCCGAACCACAGCAGACCGGCGCCGAGCATCGTCCACGGCAGTGAGTGCGGCCGCATCGGGTCCTTCTTGAAGCCCGCCCGCTTGCCGATGACGAGGATGACGCCGAGCGCGGCGGCACCGGCGTTGATGTGCACGGCCGTACCGCCGGCGAAGTCGATCACGCCGAGGTCGAAGGCCCAGCCGCCGGTCCCCCAGACCCAGTGCGCGACCGGGAAGTAGACGATCGTGGCCCACAGGGTGATGAACAGGGCCCACGCGGTGAACTTGACGCGGTCCGCGAGGGCGCCGCTGATCAGCGCGGGCGTGATGATGGCGAACATGAGCTGGAAGACGGCGAAGACGTAGACCGGGACGGTGTAGCCGTCCCAGAGCTGGGTCAGGCCGATCCCGCTGAGACCGACGAAGTCACCGTCCCAGCCGATCAGCGACCCCTTGTCGGTGCCGAACGCGAAGGAGAAGCCGTACAGCACCCACAGGATCGTGACGATCCCGAGGCTGATGAAGCTCATCATCAGCATGTTCAGGGTGCTCTTGACGCGGACCATGCCTCCGTAGAAGAAGGCCAGGCCCGGCGTCATGAGCATCACCAGGGCGGAACAGATCAGCATGAAGCCTGTGTTCGCGGCAGAGAGCTTGGGTGCTTCTGCGGCGAGCGTGATGGCGGCTGGTGCCATCGGCGTCTCCTCGTCATTGGTACGGCCCCGTGCGGGCGAAGCCTGATGCGGTCATGAGGGGTGGGCCGGTTATGCGCCAGAACATTGGCGCAGCGCGGTTTCCGTGGGGGCCCCTCGATGTTTCGCCGCAGTGACGAAGAGGTCCTGGGTGTTACGCGTGGATGACGTGCCGGATGGCGGCGGCGTCCGATCGCTGTCGTGACGCGACCGGACGCCGCTACGAGGACCGGCCACGGCCCACCGTCCTCGTTGACCTGGCGTAGGGGAGCCGAGTCGGGCTGTTGAGGGACGGTCGGCCGTGGCCGGTGCTTGTGGGGTGTCAGACCGCCGCTTCCACGGTCTCGGGCAGGTGGACGGCGAGCTGCTCGGTGAGCTGGATGACGTCGGCGACGTCGCCGAATTCGCGTACGGCGGTGTCCACCGTCTTGCGGATACGGGTGTTGACCCGCTCGGAGCGCACCTTCCTGGCGATGCCGAGCGCCTGCTCCGCCATGACGGTGGCCTGCTCGGGCTCCTTCTGGATCAGGTGCACCGTGGCCATGCCGATCAGGTTCAGTGCGTACGAACGCTGGTGCTCGGCGTCCTTGCCGAACAGCTCGACGGCCCTGCGCATCAACGGCTCCGCCATCGAGGCGTACGTGGGGCTGCGACCGGCCACGTAGGCGAGGTCGCGGAAGGAGTGGCTGTTCTCCCCGTGCAGTTCGGCCTCGGAGAAGAAGCGGATCCAGTCGGGGTCCGGGTCGTCCCAGTCGTCGGCGTCGGAGAAGGTGTCCTCGGCCATCCGCACGGCGCGCTTGCACTTGCCGGGCTGGCCCATGTTGGCGTAGGCGCGGGCCTCCATCGCATACAGCATGGCCTGGGTGCGCGGGCTCGCGCAGTCGCGGCTGCCGTACTGGGCGAGGTGGATGAGTTCCAGGGCGTCCTCGGGGCGGCCGAGGTGGATCATCTGACGGCTCATGCTGCTCAGGACGTAGGAGCCGAGCGGCTTGTCGCCCGCTTCCTTGGCGGCGTGCAGGGCGAGCACGAAGTACTTCTGCGCGGTGGGTTGCAGGCCCACGTCGTAGCTCATCCAGCCCGCCAGCTCGGCCAGTTCGGCCGCGACCTTGAACAGGCGCTTCGTCGTGGCCTCGGGCTGCGGCTCCTGGAGGAGGTCGGTGACCTCGTGGAGTTGTCCTACGACCGCCTTGCGGCGCAGACCGCCGCCGCACTGGGCGTCCCACTGGCGGAACATGACGGTGGTGGACTCCAGCAGGTCGAGCTCCGGCCTGGAGAGGCGGTTCCCGCGGCGATGGGCGGCGGACTCGGGCTCGGACCCGGGCGCCGCGCCGCCGGGGCCCGGTACCAACCAGCGCTGCATGGGCTCGATGAGGGAGGGCCCGGCGGCGAGCGCGAGCGAGCTGCCGAGGAAGCCGCGGCGCGCGAGCATCAGGTCGCTGCGCGAGAACTCGCCGATCAGCGCGACCGTCTGCGGTCCCGTCCAGGGCAGGTCGACACCGGACACGGAGGGCGCCTGGTGCGCGGCGCGCAGCCCTAGGTCCTCCACGGCGACGACGCAGCCGAACCGCTCGGAGAACAGCTCGCTGAGGATGCGCGGGATCGGCTCGCGCGGGTTCTCCCCGTCGAGCCAGCGCCGCACCCGCGAGGTGTCGGTGGAGATGTGGTTCGCACCCAACTGCCGTGCCCTGCGGTTCACTTGGCGCGCCAGCTCGCCCTTCGACCAGCCACTGCGCCCGAACCACGAGCCGAGCAGTTCGTTCGGGCGCTTCTCAGCGTTCGTCACGCTTCCGCCGCTGCCGCCCACTGGAACGCCCCCATCCCTCAAGATCCCTCGACCCGCCCAAGACGCTCGACGCCACCGGCGCCACGTTCTGTCGGCCGCTCTTGTCCGCAAGCCCTATCAGAATGCCGTCAACTACGGACCCGCGTCCGGCAGTTGTCACCCCTCGAACAGGGAACCGACTTGCCTGCGGCATACCCACGAGTGCACTTACTCCAGCGGTCCGTGTACTGAAAGTAATCCTACGATCACCCCTCCGGCGAGGGCGAACCTGGAAACGCCACCATTCGCCACCCCTTCGAATGAACTCAGGGGCCCCCACACGCGATTCACTTGACATAGGACAGCCGGAAGTAGGCGAAGCGGTGCGCGCCGGGGCGCGTGACGCCGCGCGCACCACCCCCCACGCGATGCGGCGCCGCCGCTGTCGAGGGGAACGAGCACACTGGGTCACGATCCGATTCCGTCGCGTGACCACCGGCGCGCAGGACCCGTTGGAGGGGGCATGGGCTTCACGATCGGCGGCATTCGCGAGATCCGTTCCGGGACACGTCGCCGGGGCCGCACCACAGGGCGGGCTTCGGACTGCACCACGGTGGCGGAGTTCACCGGCCTGTGGGGCTGGGACGTGGTGCCCGGCGCGCGTGCCGCGGGACCGGAGTGCTCCTGCGGCAAGGCGGACTGCCCGGCGCCCGGTGCCCACCCTCTCGACCCGGCGGCGGTGGTACCCGCGGGCGCCACGCTCGACGAGGTGACCGAGGCCTGGGGCCGGTTCCCCGGCGCCTCCGTGCTGCTCCCGGTCGGCCGCGCCTTCGACATCATCTCCGTCCCGGAGCCGGCGGGCCGTCGCGCCCTGATCCGGCTGGAGCGGATGGGCCTGCCGCTCGGCCCGGTGATCGCCACCCCCGAGGGCCGCGCCCACTTCTTCGTGGCTCCTGGCGCCGCGGTGCAGCTCCCCACCCTGCTCTACCGCACGGGCTGGGACGACGCGACCCTGGACCTGCACGCGCTCGGCCCGGGCTCGTACGTCACGGCCCCGCCCTCCGACCGCGCGGGGCTCGGCCCGGCCATCTGGCTGCGCGCGCCCGCCCTGGACACGGCGACGCAGCCGCCGCAGGCGCGGCTGCTGCTGGGGACCCTGGCCTACGTCGCCCACCGCTCGCCCTGCGCGTAGCCCCACAGGGACCGCACACAAAAGATGCGGGGAGTCTTCGAGCCGGTTCGACCGGCTTCGAGACTCCCCGCACCTTCTTCGCGCCCGAGCGCCCGAGCGCCCGAGCGCCCGAGCGCTCAGCCACCCAGGCGCCCGCGCGTGAGGACCGGCTACTCCCCGATCAGCGCGTCGACGAACGCCTCGGGCTCGAACGGCGCCAGATCGTCCGGCCCCTCGCCGAGACCGATCAGCTTCACCGGCACGCCCAGCTCACGCTGTACGGCCACGACGATGCCGCCCTTGGCCGTACCGTCCAGCTTGGTCAGCACGATGCCGGTGATGTCGACGACCTCGGCGAACACGCGGGCCTGGACCAGCCCGTTCTGCCCCGTCGTCGCGTCGAGCACCAGCAGGACCTCGTCGAGCGGCGCGTGCTTCTCCACGACGCGCTTGACCTTGCCGAGCTCGTCCATCAGGCCGGTCTTGGTGTGCAGCCGGCCCGCGGTGTCGATGAGCACGACGTCCGCACCCGCCGCGATGCCCTCCTTGACGGCGTCGAAGGCGATCGACGCCGGGTCGCCGCCCTCGGGCCCGCGCACGGTACGGGCGCCGACCCGCTCGCCCCACGTCTGCAACTGGTCGGCGGCGGCGGCGCGGAAGGTGTCCGCGGCGCCGAGCAGGACGTTCTTGCCGTCGGCGACGAGCACGCGCGCGAGCTTGCCGGTCGTGGTGGTCTTGCCGGTGCCGTTGACCCCGACGACCATCACGATGCCCGGCGTCTGGCCGCCGGCGACCCCCTCCGTCTTCACGGTGCGGTCGAACTCGGGGACGAGCAGCGCGAGAAGCTCCTCGCGCAGCAGGGCGCGCAGCTCCTCCGGGGTGCGTGTGCCGAGCACCCGTACGCGCTCGCGCAGCCGCTCGACCAGCTCCTGGGTGGGCTGCACGCCGACATCGGCGGTGAGCAGCGTGTCCTCGATCTCCTCCCAGGTGTCCTCGTCGAGGTGCTCGCGGGACAGAAGCGTGAGCAGCCCCTTGCCGAGCGCGTTCTGCGACCGGGACAGCCGGGTGCGCAGCCGCACCAGGCGGCCGGCGGTCGGCTCCGGCACCTCGACCTCGGGGGCCGCGGGCGCCGGCGGCTCCTCTTCGGTGACCGGTTCGGCGACCGGGAGGTCGACCTCCTCGATCGTGCGCCGCGCTTCGTCGCGCGGCGTCTCGGCCTCGTCGCCGACGTGCGGCTCGGTGGGCGGGGCGGCGGTGATGTCGGGCGCCGAGGGCAGCGGGGGCGGCAACTGCTTCTTCTTGCGGCTGCCGACCACGAGCCCGCCGAGCGCGCCGATCACGACCACGGCGATGACTACAGCAAGGATGACGATGTCCATAACGCGTCCAGTATCAGTCATGAGGCTCCGCCGGGGCCGCTCCTGTGCCTTCCTCCAAAGGACAAAGGTCTCCAGAAGGCATTACTCGGACTAAACTACGATGGTAGAGGTCGCATCAACGCGCGTAGAGTCCATCGCAATCTCCCCACCCCACACGCGATCCCTCCTCCCCCGCCCCACCCCACAGAGGCACGGAACCCCACCGCATGAGCAAGACCGCCGAATCCGAAGGCGCCCTGGAGACGCGCGGCATCGAGCCCGTCCCCGACGCGGAGCGCACCGCCAAGACCCGCGAGCTGTTCCCGACGTGGGTCGCGGCCAACATCAGCGTGCTGCTGCTCACGATGGGCGCGAGCCTCGTCGTGGCGTACAAACTCAACTTCTGGCAGGCCGTCGTCGTCGCGATCGCGGCGCCCGTCGTGTCGTACGGGCTGGTCGGCCTCATCGGCATCGCGGGCAAACGCGGCGGCGCCCCCGGCATGGCGCTGTCCCGCGCGGTCTTCGGCCAGCGCGGCAATCTGCTGCCCGGCTCGCTGATCTGGGTGGCGCGCTGGGGCTGGGAGACGATCAACGCGGTGACGGGCGCGTACGCCGTGCTCACCGTCCTGGACATCCTGTTCGGGATCAAGCAGAACGACGTCCTGGTCATCGTCACGCTGCTGGTCTTCGTGGTCGCCACGTTCGCGATCTCGGGCCTCGGCATCAATGCCGTGCAGAAGTGCAACAAGTACGCGACCTACCTCTTCGGCCTCTTCACCGCCCTGGTGCTGGTCTTCCTCATCGTCGACACCGACTGGTCGGAGGTCTTCGACCGGCCCGCGGGTCAGACGTCCCTGATGGTGGCGGGCATCGGACTGATCGCCGCCGGTGGTGTGAGCTGGATCCCGGCCTCGCCCGACTTCACCCGCTACCTGCCGCGCACCGCCTCCTCCAAGGCGATCGTCCGCAACTCGATCGGCGGCGCCGGCATCGTCGTACTCCCCATGGTCCTGATGGGTGCCGTCATGGCGGTGTCCACGCCGGACCTGGCGTCGGCCGCCGACCCGGTCTCCTTCCTCGGCGAGATCCTGCCCATGTGGATCGCGGTGCCGTATCTGCTGATCGCCCTGGTCGGCATGTTGCTGATCAACGCCATGTCGATGTACTCGGCGGGCTTCACGGCGCAGACGCTCGGCTTCAAGGTCCCGCGCCACTGGGCCGTCTCGGTGAACGCGCTGATCTCGCTGGTCTTCGGCGGTGTCCTGATGCTGGTGGCGACGAGCTTCATGGGGTCGTTCATCGCCTTCCTCTCGCTCCTCGCCGTCGCCTTCTCGGCCTGGGTCGGCGTCTTCGGCGCGGACATGTTCACGCGCAAGCACTACGACGGCGCCGCCCTGCTCGACACCGGCCGCACCAGCGCGTACTGGTACAAGGGCGGCTTCTCCCCCGCGGCCGTCGCCGCCTGGGCCGTCGGCCTCGTCGCGGGGCTGCTGTTCACGTCGTCGGACTGGTTCACCGGGCCGCTCGCCACGAACAACTTCCTCGGCCGCTACGGCCTCGGCTGGGTCGTCACCATCGTCGTCTCGGGCCTGCTGTACCTGGCTCTGCCCAAGCCCGCCGACACCACCACGGCTGCGGACGAGAGCGAGAAGGCCGCCGCCCTGGCTGTCTGACGCCTCGTCAGCTACCGTCCCCCTTCACACGAGCCCGAGCCCGCGTGAAGGGGGACTTTTTCGATGCCCGTCTCCGTCGTACGGTTCAATCTGGTCGACCCGGCCGGTACCCCCGAGTCGCTGAGCGCCCGCTACCGGGCGGCGGTGGAGATGGCGGCGTACGCCGATGAGCGGGGCGTCGACACGGTGCAGACCGAGGAGCACCACGGGGCCGACAACAACTGGCTGCCCTCGCCGTTCACCTTCGCGGGCGCCGTCTTCGGGGCCACGCACCGCATCGCGGTCACCGTCTCCGCGATCATCGGCCCGCTGCACGATCCGCTCCGCCTCGCCGAGGACATCGCCGTACTGGATCTGCTCAGTGGCGGCCGGCTGGTGACCGTGGCCGGGATCGGTTACCGGCCACAGGAGTACGCGCAGTTCGACGTGGAGTGGAAGCGGCGCGGCAAGCTCCAGGACGAGCTGCTCGAAACGCTGCTCGCTGCCTGGTCGGGCGAGGAGTTCACCTTCCGCGGGCGTCAGGTGCGGGTCACTCCGCGCCCGCTCACCCAGCCGCATCCGCTGCTCCTGGTCGGTGGTTCCTCGCGGGCGGCGGCGCGCCGGGCGGCCCGGCTCGGACTGCCGTTCTTCCCGAGCGCGCATCTGCCGGACCTCGACCTGTACTACAAGGAGCGGCTCGCCGAGTACGGCACCGAGGGCTGGACCATGATGCCCGCGCGGACCACGCCGCTGCTGCACCTGTCCGAGGACCCCGACCGCGCCTGGGCCGCGTACGGGAAGCACTTCCTGCACGAGGCGCGGACCTACGCCTCCTGGCAGTCCGCGGACATCCGGTCCGCCGTGAAGTCGGCGGCGACGACGGTGGACGAGCTGCGCGCCGAGGGCGTCTACCGCATCCTCACGCCCGACGCGTGCCTGGCTCTGGGCCTCGACTCCTACGTCCTGCACCCGCTGTCGGGCGGTATGCCCATCGAGGAGGGGTGGCGCGGTCTGCGCCTGTTCTGCGAAAACGTACTGCCCCGGCTCAAGGACCTGTCACAGGTCGGTGAGCCGGGGCAGTGACGTGAACGGGGAGATGGCAGCGGGGACTTGATCCATCTCCCCGGGTCTCGCGGGGAGGGGCCGGGGTCAGCCCATCTCCTCCAGGGCCTTGCCCTTGGTCTCCTTCACGAACTTCATGACGAACGGGATGGAGATCGCGGCGAAGGCGCCGTAGATGATGTACGAGCCGGTCAGGCTCCACTCCGACATGCTCGGGAAGGTCTTGGTGATGGCGAAGTTGGCCAGCCACTGGGCCGAGGCCGCCACACCGAGCGCCGCGGCGCGGATCCGGTTGGGGAAGATCTCGCCGAGCAGCACCCAGACCACCACGCCCCAGGACAGGGCGAAGAAGAGCACGAAGGCGTTGGCGGCGATGATCGCGGTCAGGCCCTGCGCGTTCGGCAGGGAGACGTTGTCACCGGTGCCGGTCCGGTAGGAGAAGGCCCAGGCGCAGGTGAACAGGGCGAGCGCCATACCGGTGGAGCCGATGATCGCGAGCGGCTTGCGGCCGATGCGGTCGACGAAGACCATCGCGATGACCGTACCGATGATGTTCACGATCGACGTCTCGAACGAGTACAGGAACGAGCTGGAGGGGTCCTTGCCGATGGACTGCCAGAGCTGGTTCGAGTAGTAGAAGATGACGTTGATGCCGACGAGCTGCTGGAAGATCGACAGGAAGATGCCGATCCAGACGATCGGCAGGAAGCCGAACTTGCCACCGAGCAGGTCCTTGAAGGACGACTTGTCCTCGCGGTGCATACCCACTTCGATCTCGTGGATACGGGCGTCGACGTCGACGCCGTCGCCCTCCACCTCGCTGAGGACCTTCGCGGCCTGGTCCTTGCGTCCGACGGAGATCAGGAAGCGGGGCGACTCGGGGATCGCGAAGGAGAGCAGGCCGTAGAGCAGGGCCGGGATGACCATGACGCCGAGCATCCACTGCCAGGCTTCGAGGCCGCCGAGCTTTCCGCGCTGGTCGCCGTCGGCCATGTTGAGGATGCCCCAGTTGACGAGCTGGGAGATCGCGATGCCGATGACGATGGCGGCCTGCTGGAACGAGGCGAGCCGGCCGCGGTACGCGGGCGGGGCCACCTCGGCGATGTAGGCCGGGCCGATCACCGACGCCATGCCGATGCCGAGGCCGCCGATGACACGCCACATCGTCAGGTCCCAGGCCGCGAACGGCAGGGAGGAGCCGATGGCGCTGATCGCGAAGAGGAAGGCGGCGATCTGCATACAGCGGATACGACCGATGCGGTCGGCGATCCGTCCGGCGATGGCGGCACCGACGGCGCAGCCGAGCAGCGCGGACGCGATGATCCAGCCCAGGGTGTCGGCGCTGACATCGAACTTGTGCTGGATGGCGACGGTCGCGCCGTTGATCACGGAGCTGTCGTAGCCGAACAGGAAACCGCCCATCGCGGCTGCCGCCGTGATGAAGATGACGTGCCCGAGATGATCGGGCTGGGCGTTCCTGGCTCCTGACGAAGGTGCCTCAGTGCTGGTCACGTGTACTCCTCGGGCCACCGGCCTCGCTGCCGGGGGTGGGGGCGAGCCCTTCCAGTGGCGCACAACTGCACGCCGCCCACCACCTGAAGGTAAAAGCAACGTTGCAGAGACTATGCCTTCAAGTAACGAAGTCAAGACTTCGATCGATGTGAGTTTTCAGGCATAGGCGTGGCGCCTTGAGTTCAAGTATTGAAGTCTGCTATCCGCTGCCGAAGTGTCACCCCGGGAGGGGTGTCCGGTGCTGCGGTGCTGCGGGGCTAGCGCAGCCGCTGGCTGATCACCTTCGACACCCCGTCGCCCTGCATGGAGACTCCGTACAGTGCGTCGGCCACCTCCATCGTCCGCTTCTGGTGCGTGATCACGATGAGCTGCGAGGCTTCCTGCAACTCCTGCATGATGCGGATGAGGCGCTGGAGATTCGTGTCGTCGAGAGCGGCCTCCACCTCGTCCATCACGTAGAACGGGCTGGGCCGCGCCTTGAAGATGGAGACCAGCAGGGCCACTGCCGTCAGCGACCGCTCGCCGCCCGAGAGCAGGCTCAGGCGCTTGACCTTCTTGCCCGGCGGGCGGGCCTCGACATCCACGCCCGTGGTGAGCATGTTGTCGGGATCGGTCAGGATCAGCCGTCCTTCACCACCTGGGAACAAGCGGCTGAAAACGCCCTCGAACTCGCGTGCGGTGTCGCGGTAGGCCTCGGTGAAAACCTGCTCGACCCGCTCGTCCACCTCCTTCACCACCTGAAGGAGGTCCGTGCGGGTCTTCTTCAGGTCCTCCAACTGCTCACTGAGGAATTTGTGGCGCTCTTCCAGCGCCGCGAACTCCTCCAGGGCCAGCGGGTTGACCTTCCCGAGCTGCTGGTACGCGCGCTCCGCGGACTTGAGTCGCTTCTCCTGCTCCGAACGGACGAAGGGCCGCGGCCTGTTGCGCGGATGCTCCGGGTCCTCCGGCAGTTCCTCGCCCTCGGCGGGGAGCGAGGGCGGCACAGGCTGACCGGGACCGTAGTCCGCGACGAGCCCGGCCGGTTCGACACCCAGTTCCTCCAGAGCCTTGGTCTCGAGCTGCTCGATGCGCAGCCGCTTCTCGGCTCCTAGTACCTCGCCTCGGTGAACTGAATCAGTCAGCTTGTCGAGTTCTGCCTTCAGATCGCGACCGCGGGCCCGCTCGGCGACCAGGTCCCGCTCCCGCTCGGCCTTGGCCCGCTCCGCCAGGGTCCGCTCCTCGTCGGCCCGGGCGAGGGACACCTCGACGTGCGCGAGGAGCTGGCGGGCGCCGGCCGCGACCGCGCCGGCGACCGCGGCCTCGTGCGCCAGGCGGGCGCGCTGTCGCTCGGCACGCGCGCGTGCCTCGCGTTCGGCGCGGGCCGCCCGGTCGAGCGAGTCGGCGCGTCCGGCGAGCCCCTTCACCCGCTCCTCGTGCGTACGCACCTGGAGGCGGGCCTCCATCTCGGTCTGGCGGGCGTTGGCCCCGTCGGCCGAGAGCCGGTCCCGCACGGAGGTGTCCGGTTCCTCGTCCCCGCCGTCCCCGAAGGGGGCCTGCTCCTCCGCCACCGCGAGCCGCTCGGCCAGCTCCTGGGCGTCCATGGCCGCCTGCTCCAGCGCGTCCTGCGCCTTGGCCGCCGCGGCGGCGCTGCGCTCGGCCTCCCCCACGGCGCCGCGCGCCTGCCCGGCGAGCCGCCCGAGCTCCTTGGCACGCCCCGAACGCTCCCGCTCTATGGCGCGCTGCCGCTGCCCCAGCTCCTCGACGAGCCCCGCGCACTCCTTGCGCCGCTCGGCCGCCGCGTGCTGCGCCTCGGCCAGCTCCTCGCACTGCGCGGCCAGCCGCTCCAGCTCGGCGGCGGCCTCGTCGACGGACGCCCGCACCTCAAGGAGGCTGGGCGCCCCGGCGGAACCGCCCTGCGCGAAGTGCGCCCCGAGCAGATCCCCTTCGGCGGTCACCGCGGTCAGCTCGGGCCGCGCGTACACCAGGTCCTCGGCGTCCTCCAACGTCCCCACGACCACGATGCCGCGCAGCAGGTGCCGCACGGCGGGCATCAGCTCGGCGGGGCCGCGGACCAGGTCGGCGGCCGGGGGGTGGGCGGGAGGCGGGTCGTTCTGCGCGTGTCCGGTCAGGGTCGCGGCGGACAGGGTGCTCAAGGACCCCTCTTCGCGCGCATTGCTCGGCGACAGCCCCTCGTAGGTCCCCGCCGGGTCCCCGGCCAGGAGCAGGGCGGCGCGCCCCGCGTCCTGTTTGCGCAGCAGGCGAATCGCTTCCGCGGCCGAGGCGGGCGTGGTCACGGCGATCGCGTCGGCCGCCGCGCCGAACGCCGCCGCCACCGGCACCTCGAACCCCGGCACCACCGACAGCAGTTCGGCGGCGGGCCCGAGGACCCCGGTCAGCCGCTCCCTCGCCCCGAGCAGCGCCCCCGTGCCGTCCTTCCTGCGCAGCCCCAGTGCGAGCGCCTCGTGCCGCGCGGCGACCGCGGCCCGTCTGCGCTCCGCGGACGTCGCCGCCTCGCGGGCGGAGGTCAGGGCGGACTCGGCATCGGCGAGCGCGGCCTTGGCGTCCTCCAGCCGGGTCGCGAGCTCCTCGTCCCCGGCGTCGAGCCCGTCGACCTCGGCCTTGAGCTGCTCGTACTCCTCCTGCGCGGCCTCGGCCCGCTGCTGTGCCCCGTCCCGGGCGGCGGCGAGCCGGCCGATCTCGGCCTGCGCGGACGCGGCGCGCGAACGGGCGGCGTCGACCTGGCCACGGAGCCGGGCCAGACCTTCCCTGCGATCGGCGACCGCGCGGGCCACGTCCCTGAGGCGACGCTCCTCGACCGCCAACTCCCGCTCCAGGTCGGCCCGGTGGGCGACGGTCTCGTCGAGCGCGACCTGGGCGGCTTCGAGCGCCGCGGCCAGCTCGGCCTCCTGCTCCCGCACCCGGGCGGCCTCCCGCTCCAGATCCTCGGGCTCGCGTCCGCGCCGCTCCTCGACCGGGACGGAGGTGGCGCTCTTGACCCGCGCGTCGGCCAGCGAGATCGTGCCGCGGACCCGCTCGGCCAACTGCGACAGTTCGTACCAGCTCTGCTGCGCCCGCTGGAGCCGGGGCGTCAACTGCCGCACCTGGTCCTCCAACTGCCCCTCGCGCAGCAGCGCCTTCTTCAGCTCCTCCTCGGCCGCTTCCTTGCGCTGCTTCAGCGCGGCCTCGTCGGCGATCTCCGTGCTGAGCGCTTCCTGGAGCCGTACGAGGTCGTCGGCGAGGAGCCGCAGCCGGGCGTCGCGCAGGTCGGCCTGGATGACAGCGGCCCGGCGGGCGACGGCGGCCTGTCTGCCCAGCGGCTTCAACTGCCGCCGCAGTTCGTCGGTCAGGTCCTGGACGCGGGCGAGGTTGGCCCGCATCGCGTCCAGCTTCCGCAGCGCCTTCTCCTTGCGCTTACGGTGCTTGAGGACGCCCGCGGCCTCCTCGATGAAGGCGCGGCGCCCCATGGGATCGGCGTGCAGGACGCCGTCGAGCTGCCCCTGTCCGACGATGACGTGCATCTCCCGCCCGATGCCGGAGTCGGACAGCAGGTCCTGGATGTCGAGCAGCCGGCAGGTGTCCCCGTTGATCTGGTACTCGCTGCCGCCGTTGCGGAACATGATCCGCGTGATGGTGACCTCGGCGTACTCGATGGGCAGCGCGCCGTCGGAGTTGTCGATGGTGAGCGAGACCTCGGCCCGTCCCAGCGGGGGGCGCCCGGTGGTGCCGGCGAAGATGACGTCCTCCATCTTGCCGCCGCGCAGCGACTTGGCGCCCTGCTCCCCCATGACCCAGCTCAGGGCGTCCACGACATTGGACTTGCCGGAACCGTTGGGGCCCACGACGCAGGTGATGCCCGGCTCGAACCGCAGCGTGGTGGCCGAGGCGAACGATTTGAACCCGCGCAGGGTCAGAGCCTTGAGATGCACGCCGTCGGACTCTACCGGGCGCCCGTGTCTCACTGCATGAACCAACGGTTTCGCCGAGGAGGGTGCAGGGCACATCAGACGTTAAGAAAGAGCCGGGGCGTGCGGAGGGGAGCGAGGGCACCGGCCGCGGGGCACGGGAGGAAAAAGAAAGAAGGGACGCCGAAGCGTCCCTTGCAGATTTCTCTAGAGCGGCTGGTTACGAACAGCCTGCTCACGCGCGTCTCTGGGCGTGATCAGGTGAGCGCCGGCTCCGCCTGGGGTACGTCGATGCTCTCCATGAGAGAGTCGTGAGAAGCGGCAGCCGCGAGCGCGTCGTTCTCGGCCTGAATCCTGCCGAGCTCGGATTCGAGGTCCTGAACGCGCTGCTGGAGCCGTCGCATCTCGGCGAGGAGTCGCGGGTCGCTGCCGCCGACGTAACCGAGAAGCGCCTTTGCCATGATGGATGGTCCTCCACACTGAGTGACCGACGAAGCGGTGTGGGTTGTGAGGGAATCGCACCCGCGGTGCTTGGCACTTATTGTGTCCTGCTGCCGTTCTCACATGCCAAACGACTGCGGTGCGCGGGAATTCCAGAGTCTCACCAAAAAGTTTGACGGTCAACACGATCACGCCCCGTATTGGCGGGCAACCCGGTGCTTCGCGCCATGGATCCTGCGGCGCGGCCTGTCCTTCGGGGCCCTGGGGGCGTACTGATCATCCGTCCCGCAGGAGCCTGCCATGAGCGCCCCGCGTTGGCAACCACCAGGGCGTTTCTCCCCCGCACCGCTCCGGGAGGGACCCTTTTCCGGGGGCGCGCGGGCTCCTTCGCGGCGACGGCTCAGCGGATGGCGAACCCGTCGTAGCCGCCGCGGGGCGTGTCCCAGATCTCAGTGACGCCATCGACGCGGCCGGGTGTGTCGCTGCCGTGGAGCCAGTCGAGCAGTTGTTGGCACGCCTGCCGCTGCCCCTCGGCGACCACTTGGACGCGGCCGTCCTCCAGATTGAGAGCAAAACCACTCAGGCCGCCGATCTCCAGGGCCCGCGCCCGGGTGAACCAACGGAAACCCACACGTTGGACGCGTCCTCGCACCCAGGCGGTGAGCCGTACGTCTTCGTTCATGACTGCACGCTAACCGGCCAATTGCACTCGGGGCACTTCACCCCCTTGCGTCGTGCGGTACCGTCGCGGACCGATGAGCCTCACCCGTACGGGTGAGCCACATTGTCGACCGCGACCGCGAGGACGAGGAAGGCCAACACATGGGACGCCACCGACGCTCCGCCGCCGGCCGCGCCGCGGGCACCACGGAGACCTGTCCCGGGGGAACGTACGCCGAAGAGGCCGGAGACCACGGCGAGACGTACGACCAGACGTACGGCGCGGTTCAGGCGGGTCGGTACGCGGCCGAGCCCCCGCAGCGGCCGTCCCCTCGCGACCCGTACACATACGGACACACGTACGAGCACGGGTACGCGGACGACGCCACCGTGACCGGCCTGTACGGCTCCGTATCCCCGGCCGGCGGCGCGCCCCAGGAGTCGGCCGCCCGCTCCCACCGGCGCAAGAAGCGCGCCGCCGCCCCCGTCCGCACCGGGCTGCTCGGCGTCTCCGCCGCTGTCGCCATGGGCGCGGTCGCGGTGGCCTCCGGACTGATCCCGGGCCTCGACACCTACAAGCTCGGCGGCGATCACGACGGGAACAAGGTGCAGGCCGCCGACTCTCCCGCCGTCGAGGCGCAGGGCGGCACCGACGGCACGGTCGAGGGCCGCGCCCCGTCGGCCGCGAGCCGCGACACCGCACGCGCCACTCCGTCGGTCTCCCCTGCCACGTCCGCGTCGGCCAAGCCGTCCGCGAAGCCCTCGAAGGAACCGGCGCCGTCCAGGACGCCCTCCGCGGGCGGTGGCGGCGGTGGGGGCGGTACGACCAAGAGCGCGGCCCCGTCGACCGCGGCTCCCGCGAAGACGAAGGCGCCCACCGCCGAAGCCCCCGCCACGCCGCCGCGGGGCACGCCCGCGGCGCAGGTGCTGAGCCTCGTCAACCAGGAGCGCGCCAAGGTCGGCTGCGCCCCGGTCACCGCCGACAGCGGCCTCGCCTCGCTGGCGACCGCCTTCAGCGAGGACATGGCCGCGCGGGACTTCTTCGACCACACGGACCCGGACGGCGCGACCCCCTGGGACCGCGCCGAGAAGGCCGGAATATCGGACCTCGGCGGCGAGAACATAGCCCGCGGCCAGGCCACCGCCCAGTCCGTGATGGAGGCCTGGATGAACAGCCCCGGCCACAAAGCGAACATCCTCAACTGCGACTACAAGACGCTCGGCGTGGGCGTGCACTTCGGCTCCGGCGGACCTTGGTGGACGCAGGACTTCGGCTTCTGAGTCCTTGAGGAGTCATTGAGGAGTCACCGTCGGGCAGGGCCGCACACGCGGCCGTCGCGCCTAACGCGCTAACTGTCGGATAGCGCACCCCGACAGGTTGCGCTGGGCGCAGTATTCTCGGCGTATGGACTCCACTGACCTCGCCTACGACGTGTTCTCCAGGGCGTGCCCCTCCCGCGGCACGCTGGAGCATGTCACCGGCCGCTGGGGCGCGCTCACGCTCGGGGCGCTGCACGAGGGCTCGTTGCGCTTCAACGAGCTGCGCCGCCGCGTCGACGGGGTGAGCGAGAAGATGCTGTCCCAGACACTGCACGCGCTGGAGCGCGACGGCCTGGTCCACCGTGAGGCCCAGCCGACGAACCCGCCGCGCGTGGACTACGAGCTGACGCCGCTCGGCCAGGACGTGGCCGAGCGCCTGCTGGGCCTCATCCGCTTCGTGGAGGGGCGGATGGACGACGTCCTGGCGGCGCGTGAGCGCTACGACGCCGGGCGCGGGGGGCGCTGACAGCGCGGGCAGTAGTAGCTCGACCGGTTCATCCAGGGCCTGCGGCGCATGGGTGTGGCGCACCGCCGGCACGGCAGGCCCTCGCGTCCGTACGCGTCCAGGGACCGGTCGAAGTAGCCCGACTCCCCGTTCACGTTGACGTAGAGGGAGTCGAAGCTGGTGCCGCCGACGGCGAGCGCCGCGTTCATCACGTCCCGTACGTGGCCGAGGAGTTCGGCCGTGCGGGGGCGCGTGAGGGTGGCGGTGGGGCGCTCGTAGTGCAGCTTCGCGCGCCACAGGGCCTCGTCCGCGTAGATGTTGCCGACGCCGCTGATGAGCGACTGGTCGAGCAGCGCGCGCTTGATGGTGGTGCGCCTGCGGCGCAGCGCCTCATGGAAGGCCGCGTCGCCGAAGAGCGGGTCCAGGGGGTCGCGGGCGATGTGCGCGATGACGTCGGGCAGGCCGTCCGGGCTGTCGGCGGCGGTCTCGTGCAGTGAGAGGCCGCCGAAGGTGCGCTGGTCGACGAAGCGCAGTTCGGTGCCGAGGTCGTCGGCGAAGCGGACGCGGATGCGCAGGTGCTTCTCGTCCGGGGCGTCGTGCGGCTGGACCAGGAGCTGGCCGCTCATGCCGAGGTGGGCGAGCACGGACAGGTGCGCGGTCTCCAGCGGGAGCCAGAGGTACTTGCCGCGTCGGCTCGGCTCCCCGATGCGCTGCCCCTTGAGCCGCTGCGCGAAGTCGTCGCCGCCCGCGATGTGGCGGCGTACGGAGCGCGGGTGCAGGACCTCCGCGTCGGCGACGGTCCGGTGCGCCACCCAGCGGGCGAGCCCGCGCCGGACGACCTCCACTTCGGGCAGCTCTGGCACGGGTTCCTCCGGACGGCGGTGTGAGGGGCGGACGGGGTCGTGGGGGTGTGAAAAACGCCCGTCCCCGTCGGCCGGGGCCGGTGGGGACGGGCGCAGGAAGCGCAGCGGTTACGCGCCGGAGGCGGTTTCGGCTGCCGCCTCCTCCGGGACGGTGGCCGAAGCCACGGCCGCGGCCCGCTCGTCCGCGGCGGCGCGAATCGCACGCCACGCGGACTCAGCGGCCTGTTGCTCCGCTTCCTTCTTGCTGCGGCCGGTGCCGGTGCCGTACGAGACGCCTCCGACGCGGGCGGCAGCAGTGAAGGTCTTCTCGTGATCGGGGCCGGTCTCGGAGACCAGGTACTCGGGAACGCCGAGCCCCTCGGTCGCCGTGAGCTCCTGGAGACTGGTCTTCCAGTCCAGGCCGGCTCCGAGATTCGAGGACTTCTCGATCAGCGGGTCGAACAACCGGTGCACCAACTCACCGGCCGCGTCCAGCCCCTGATCCAGATAGACCGCGCCGATCACCGCTTCAAGGGTGTCGGCCAGAATGGACGCCTTGTCCCGGCCGCCCGTGCCTTCCTCGCCCCGGCCGAGCCGGATGAAGGAGCCCAGGTCGAGACCGCGACTGACCTCCGCCAGCGCACGCGAATTGACCACCGCGGCCCGCAGCTTGGCCAGTTGGCCCTCGGGCAGGTCGGGGTGGGTGCGGTAGAGCGTGTCGGTGACCACGAGGCCGAGCACGGAGTCACCGAGGAACTCCAGGCGCTCGTTCGTGGGCAGTCCGCCGTTCTCGTACGCGTACGAGCGATGCGTCAGCGCACGCACCAGAAGGGCGGACTCGAGCTTGTACCCGAGCCGCCCTTCCAGAAGCGTGTGGGACGAGGCTGTGGTGTCGGCCTTTTTCTTGGCGTCATCCGCCGGTTTATGGCTAGCCACTGTGCCTCTCACCAGCCGCTCAGACCTCGAGGACCTGGCGCTTGTTGTAGGTGCCACAAGCGGGGCACGCGATGTGCTGCAGCTTGGGCTCCTGGCAACGCTCACACGAAACCAAGGTGGGGACCGCAGCCTTCCACTGCGACCGGCGGTGGCGCGTGTTGCTGCGCGACATCTTCCGCTTCGGAACAGCCACGGCTACTTCTCCTGCTTCTCGTCGACGTGCGCTGATCGGTGCGCGTCGCCGCTCATCTCGTCCTTCTCGCCGTCCTGGATGGATCCAGCGAGTCCCTGCAAAGCCGCCCAACGGATGTCGACGGCGTCATGATGATGTCCCGGTTCGTCCGCGAGCCGCACCCCACACTCGGAGCACAGTCCCTCGCAGTCGTCCTGGCACACCGGCTGCATCGGCAGTGCGAGCACCACCGCATCACGCAGCACGGGCTCGAGGTCGAACAAGCCGTCCTCGAGAAAGAGCCTGTCCTCGTCCTCTGGGGATTCCCCGGCGTCGTCGGCCGGTTCCGTGCGGACACGGCCCCGGTCGTCGGCGTCAGGGTACGAGAACATCTCCTGGAAGTCCGCTTCGGCGTCGAGGCCGATCGGCTCCAGACACCTTACGCACTCCCCCTTCGCCAGTGCACGGGCGGTGCCTGTGACAAGCACCCCTTCCATGACCGACTCAAGACGGAGTTCGAGCTCCACCGGGTCGCCTTCCGGCACCCCGATGACTCCCTGGATACCGAGGTCCTTGGGAGCGTCGACCGTGCGGGACAGCCGCTGCATGGCACCAGGACGCCGACCCAGCTCGTGTGTGTCGAACACGAGTGGGTTGCGGTGGTCGAGGCGAGTACTCAGGGCTGTTCCTGCTTTCGATCTTCGAAACTCATGGGGATCGCCGCCGCGAGATTTCGGGGCAGCTTGAGATCACACGTGTACGCGCGACCGAAGAACCAGGGTACTGGACCTTTCGCTCTCGGCCCAATCCGGCCCCGGCCGCCCCGGTGCCACCCCGTGGGGGCGGCGTCAGCGGCCCTGTTCGTACTGCCGCATCTGCTCCAGGCTGATCATGCTCGTGTCGAAGAGGCTGGTCTCGTCGAGCGCGCCCGACTGGTCCTGCCCCTGCTCGCGCTGTTCGTGCTGCTGCGGCTCGTGCTGCTGGTACCCGTACGGATCCTGCTGCTGATAGGCGGCGTACGGGTCCTGCTGCGGCTGCTGGTAGCCGTACGCGTCCTGCTGGTACGCGGCGTACGGGTCCTGCTGTCCGTAATCCTGCTGCTGGTACGCGTAGGGGTCCTGCTGCTGCGCGTAGGCCGCGGCCGGCTGCTGCGCGGGGATCTGCGGCGCGGCCACGGGTTCGGGCTGCTGCCGCTCCGGGGCCTGGCTCTGACCCTGGCTCTGGCCGCTCATGTCGGCCAGGCCCGCCAGATAGTCGGCGTCGCTGGTGTGCGCCTGGGCGCCGCCCTCGGCGTCCATGGACAGCGCGCCCAGGTCGTCGCTGGCGATCCGGCCGTGCAGCTTCTGGCGGCCCTTGCCGACGGCCTCCAGGGTCTTGGCGAGCACCGCCTCGAAGGCGCCCAGCTTGGTGTCGACGTAGGCGTCGGCGTCGCGGCGCAGCGTCTCCGGGTCGTGGCTGCGCTCGGGGGCGTCCTCGTCCTCGTAGCCCTGGGCATCCGTGCCGGGGCCGGTGCCGAGGAGTTTCTCGCGGCCGCGGCCGACCGAGCCGAGGGTCTTGGTGAGCACGACCTCGAAGTTGGCCAGCTTGGAGTCGACGTAGTCGTCGGCCTCCGCGCGGACCTCCTCGGCCTCCTGGCGGGCCTCGGCGAGGATCCGGTCGGCCTCCTCCTGCGAGCGGCGGGCGATCTCGGTGTCGGCGATCAGGGAGCCGCGCTCGGCGTGCGCGGTCTCGATGATCCGGTCGGCCTCCGCCCGGGCCTGCTCGACCATCTGCTCACGGCCGCCGATGAGCTCCTGGGCCTGGGCGAGCGAGCCGGGCAGCGCCTGGCGCACCTCTTCGAGCATCGCGAGCAGCTCGGCGCGGTTGACCACGCACGAGGCCGACATGGGCATGGACCGGGCACTGCCGACCGTGGCGACGATCTCGTCGAGCTTCTTCTGCACGTCCACCGTGTGCTCGCCACTCTCTCGTCTTGTCACTGTCGTTACTGGGCTGACAGGGGGTTTGGAGACGGACGGGACGACTGTATGCCCAACCGGCGCCTGGGTGTCACTTCTTGGGCAGGCGCTCGGTCAGGGCCCGGTGCACCAGCGGCGGGACCAGGTGCGAGACGTCGCCGCCCCAGGCCGCGACCTCCTTGACGAGCGAGGAGGACAGGAAGCTGTAGGTGGGGTTGGTGGGGACGAAGAGGGTCTCGACGCCCGAGAGGCCGTTGTTCATCTGGGCCATCTGCAACTCGTAGTCGAAGTCGCTGACCGCGCGCAGGCCCTTGACGATGGCAGGGATGTCGCGCTCCTTGCAGAAGTCGACGAGGAGGCCGTGGAAGGACTCCACCTCCACGTTGCCGAACTCGGCGGTGACCTCGCGGATCAGGTCGATCCGCTCGTCGACCGTGAAGAGGCCCTTCTTGGACTGGTTGATCATCACCGCGACGTGCACGACGTCGTACAGCTTGGAGGCTCGGGCGATGATGTCGAGGTGGCCGTTGGTGATGGGGTCGAATGACCCGGGACAGACTGCGCGGCGCACGGGAAGTCCCTCGCTCTCCGGTCCGGTCATCGTGCGTCGTCGCACGTGAGGGTGGTGTTCAAGGCGGCGCGACCGTACCAAAACGTGCCCTCGCCGTAGCGACGGGACCTCAGTCCCTCGAAACCGTCGGGCCACCGGAAATCGCCGCCTCTGGTGCTGCGTTCAACGGTGACGAGCGCGTCGTCCGTGAGCCAGCCCTGAGTGCGGAGTGTGAGCAGGATCTCCCGAAGATCGTCGTCCGAGACGGCGTACGGGGGGTCGAGAAAGACCAGGTCGTAGGGGGTGGCCGGGGGCGGCCCCGCGACGACTTGTTCCGCTTTTCCGGTACGTGCCTCCGCCCCCGGCAGACCGAGCGCGCCGATGTTCTCGCGGACGGTGCGGGCGGCGCGGGCGTCGGCCTCGACGAGCAGGGCGTGCGCCGCGCCCCGGGAGAGGGCCTCCAGGCCGACGGCGCCCGAGCCCGCGTAGAGGTCGGCGACGCGGGTGCCGTCGAGGGTGCCGAGCAGCGCCTGCCAGGTGGAGAAGAGGCCCTCGCGCGCGCGGTCGGAGGTGGGGCGGGTGCCGTTGCCCGGCGGCACGGCCAGGCGGCGTCCGCCGGCGCGCCCGGCGATCACGCGGGTCATCTCAGTCCTTGTCGGCTTGTCGACTCATCTGTGTCTCGGGGCGGACCCGTCGGGGCCCGCCTGATCAGTGTCTCAGCCCTTGTCGAGGTACTGCTCCCGCTCCTCGTCCAGGAGGGCGTCGAGGGCGGTGCGCAGGCCGGGCAGCCGCTCCAGGTCCGGGTCGGCGGCGACCACTCCGGTCGCCTCCTCCCGCGCCTCGGCGATGATCTCCTCGTCCTCGATGACGGTGAGCATCCGCAGGGAGGACCGCACACCGGACTGGGCCTGCCCGAGGACGTCGCCCTCCCGGCGCTGCTCCAGGTCGATGCGGGAGAGCTCGAAGCCGTCGAGCGTGGCGGCGACGGCGCCCAGGCGCGCGCGGGCCGGGGCGGCCTCGGGCATCTCGGTGACCAGGAGGCACAGGCCGGGCGCCGAGCCGCGGCCGACGCGGCCCCGTAGCTGGTGGAGCTGGGAGACGCCGAAGCGGTCGGCGTCCATGATCACCATGGCGGTCGCGTTCGGCACGTTCACGCCGACCTCGATGACGGTCGTCGCCACCAGGACGTCGGTCTCGCCCGCGGCGAAGCGGCGCATCACGGCGTCCTTGTCGTCGGGCTGCATCCGGCCGTGCAGCACCTCGACGCTGAGCCCGTGGAGCGGCCCGCTCGAAAGTTCCTGGGCCACGTCGAGCACGGCGAGCGGCGGCCGCTTCTCGGCCTCGTCCTCGGCGGACTGCTTCTTCTTGCCCTTCTTGGGCTTGTCGTCCTCGTCGTCGCCGATGCGGGGGCAGACCACGTACGCCTGGTGTCCGTTGCCCACTTCCTCGCGCACGCGCTCCCACGCGCGGGAGAGGAAATGCGGCTTGTCGGCGGCGGGCACCACATGGCTGGCGATGGGCGAGCGTCCGGCCGGGAGCTGATCGAGGACGGAGGTCTCCAGGTCGCCGAAGACCGTCATGGCGACCGTGCGCGGGATCGGTGTGGCGGTCATGACGAGGAGGTGCGGGGGCTGCTTGCCCTTGGAGCGCAGGGCGTCGCGCTGCTCCACACCGAACCGGTGCTGTTCGTCCACGACGACCAGACCGAGATCGTGGAACTGCACCTTGTCCTCGATCAGCGCGTGCGTGCCGATGACGATGCCGGCCTCGCCGGTGACCAGGTCGAGCAGGGCCTGACGGCGCGCGGCGGTGCCCATGGAGCCGGTGAGCAGGACGACCTTGGTGGAGTGCTCGGAGCCGCCGAGCATGCCGCCCTGCGCCAACTCGCCCATCATCTCGGTGATCGAGCGGTGGTGCTGCTGGGCGAGGACCTCGGTGGGCGCGAGCATTGCGGCCTGACCGCCCGCGTCGACGACGGTGAGCATGGCGCGGAGCGCGACCATGGTCTTGCCGGAGCCCACTTCGCCCTGGAGCAGCCGGTGCATCGGATGGTCGGTCGCCAGATCGTCGAAGATCTCCTTGGAGACCTTCTGCTGGCCGTCGGTGAGGGTGAACGGGAGCTTCGCGTCGAAGGCCGCGAGGAGACCGTCGGGCTTCGCCGCGCGCGGGGCGGCGGTCAGTTGGGTGTCCGCGAAGCGGCGCCGGGCGAGGGCGACCTGGAGGACGAACGCCTCGTCCCACTTGAGGCGGGCGCGCGCGTCGGCGACGTCGGCCTTGGTGTGCGGCCGGTGGATCTTGAGCAGCGCCTCCGGGAGCGGGACCAGGCCCCGGCCCTCCCGCAGTGACTCCGGCAGCGGGTCGACGGCCTCCCGGGCGCTGGGCAGCACCAGGTCGACGGCCTTGGCGATCTTCCAGGACTCCAGCTTGGCGGTGGCCGGGTAGATCGGGAGCAGCGCACCCGCCCAGGAGCCGACGGTCTCGGCCGCCTCCTCCGACGAGTCGGCGCTCAGCAACTGGTACGCGGGATGCGCGAGCTGCATCTTCCGGTTGAACACCCCGACCTTGCCGGCGAACATCGCGCGGGTGCCCGGCAGCAGGTCCTTGTGCGGCTTGTGGATGCCCCGGCCGAAGAAGACGAGCTGGAGCTGGCCGCTGCCGTCGGTGATGGTGACTTCGAGGCGCTGCCCGCTCCCTCCGTTGAACCGCAGGACGCGGGCGGTCGCGACCTGGGCGACGACCGTGACGTGCTCGTCGAGGGGCAGCTCCGCGAGGCGGGTCAGCTCGCCGCGCTCCGCGTATCTGCGCGGGTAGTGGTGGAGCAGGTCCCCCACGGTGTGCAGGCCTAGGTGCTCGGCCATCACCTTCGCGGTGGGGGGACCGAGCACTTTCTTCAGCGGTTCTTCGAGCACGGGCACGAGATCCATTGCACACCACGCCACTGACAATCCCGCGAACGTCCCTGAAAACCGCTGGTCACAAGGGGCTCTCCAGCCCTAGGATGACCGGCTCCGGCCCTTGATCGCGGTCACCTCCCACGGGACCGCCCGACCCGCGCCGTCGCCCGTCCCCCCACCGGCGCAGCGACGATGAACTCACAGACACCGCACACCTTCCAGGTCGACCTGCGCGGCCTCGTCGACCTGCTCTCCCACCACCTGTACTCCAGCCCGAAGGTCTATCTGCGCGAGTTGCTCCAGAACGCGGTGGACGCCATCACGGCCCGGCGCGCCGAACAGCCCGACGCCCCCGCCACGGTGCGCCTGTTCGCGGAGGGCGGGTCGCTGCGGGTCGAGGACTCCGGCATCGGCCTGACCGAGGCCGACGTGCACAACCTGCTGGCGACGATCGGCCGCAGCTCCAAGCGCGGCGACGGCCTGGAGTCGGCCCGCGCCGACTTCCTCGGCCAGTTCGGCATCGGCCTGCTCGCCTGCTTCGTCGTCGCCGAACGGATCCGGGTGGTCAGCCGCAGCGCGCGTACGCCCGACGCGCCGCCGGTCGAATGGACGGCCCGTGACGACGGCTCGTACACGGTCCGTACGCTCCCGGACACGGCCCGCGCGGAACCCGGCACGACCGTGCACCTGGAGGCCCGCGCGGGCGCCGCCGACTGGCTGGCCGGGGAGCGGGTCCTGTCGCTGGCACGGAACTTCGGTTCGCTGTTGCCGTACGACGTGCGTGTGGGGGACGCGCAGGTCACCGACCTGCCCGCCACCTGGAGCCGTGCGTATCCCAGCCCGGCCGCGCGCCGCGTGGCGCTGGCCCGCCACTGCCAGGAGTTGTTCGGCTTCGCGCCGCTGGACTCGATCGACCTGGACGTGCCGCTCGCCGGGATCCGGGGCGTCGCCCATGTGCTGCCGCAGGCCGTCAGCCCGGCGCAGCGCGCGGGGCATCGCGTCCACCTCAAGGGCATGCTGCTCACCGACCGGGCCGAGCATCTGCTGCCCGACTGGGCCTTCTTCGTGCGCTGCGTGATCGACACGGACAGCCTGCGCCCCACCGCCTCACGGGAGTCGCTGTACGAGGACGAGACCCTGGCCGCCGTACGGGAGGCCCTGGGTGAGCGGATCCGTGACTGGCTGACCTCGCTCGCGGCCGGTGACCCCGAGCGGCTCGCGGCGTTCTTGTCGGTGCACCACCTGGGCGTCAAGTCCCTTGCGCGGCACGACAAGGAGATGCTGCGCACGATGCTTCCCTGGCTGCCCTTCGAGACGACGGACGGGCGGCTCTCCTTGGAGGAGTTCGCCCAGCGACACCCCGTCGTGCACTTCACACGGACCGTCGAGGAGTACCGGCAGGTCGCGCCGATCGCCTCCGCGCAGGGCATCGGGGTCGTCAACGGCGGTTATACGTATGACGCCGATCTCGTCGAGGCACTGCCCTCGGTGCGCCCCGGCACGACCGTCTCGCAACTCGACGCGGACACGGTGACCGCGCACCTGGACGCCGTCGACCCGGCCGAAGAACTGGCGCTGTCCGCCTTCCTGGCCGCCGCGCGGGCCAGGCTCGACCCGTTGGGCTGCGACGTCGCCCTGCGCGCCTTTCATCCGCTGACGGTGCCCGCGCTGCACCTGGACGACCGGGCGGCCCGGCACGAGCAGGCGCGCGCGGAGGCCGAAGCGCAGGCCGACGATCTGTGGGCGGGCATCCTCGGCTCACTGCGCGGCAGCGCCCCGCGCGCGCGGCTGGTGCTCAACCACCTGAACCCGCTGATCCGCCGGGTGAGTTCGCTCGCGGACCCGGAGCTGATCGGCACGGCGGCCGAGGCGCTGTACGGGCAGGCGCTCCTGATGGCGCAGCGCCCGCTGCGCCCCGCCGACTCCGCGCTCCTGAACCGCTCGTTCATCGGCCTCCTGGAGTGGGCCACGCACCCTGGCACCGGAAAGGACGACGCCCGATGAACACGGCCATGGACCTGGACGCACTGCGCCGCGCGATGGCGGAGAACGCCGCGCAGCCCGAGGGGCCCGCCCGCGGCGCCCGTGCGGAGCGGTTGCTCGTGGAGGCGGAGAAGGTCGGTGAACCGCTCGCCGTGATCGAGGCGCTCGGCCACCAGCTCCAGATGTACAACTACAGCTCCGAGAAGGACAAGATGTTCGTTCCCTTCGCGCGCCTGCTGCGCATGTGGGACGAGCGCCCCGAGGACTTCGACGCCTACGAGACGCATTCGCTGCACTGGGTCTTCAAGTGGATGTCCGGCGGCATGCTGAACCAGCCGCACATCCCGCTCGCCTCCGTAGAGAAGTGGCTCGGCGAGATGGAGCACCGCTACAAGGTGGCCGGTCACTCCGAGCGGGCTGTCCGTATGAGCGAGTTCTACGTCGCCGACCACGTGGGCGACGAGGAGCGGGCCACGCGCGCGTACGAGGCGTGGCTGGCGGCCGACCGCGACGACATGGCGGACTGTCATGCCTGCGAGCTGAACGGGCAGGGTGAGCGCCAGTCGGACCTGCGGCGGGACGAACGGGCGCTTGAGTTGTGGCGGCCCGTCCTGGAGGGTGAGCACCGTTGCGCGCACGAGCCGCACGCCACGCTCGCCGCGTCGCTGCTTCCCCTGTTGCGCCTGGGCCGTCCCGAGGAGGCCCGCGCGAACCACCTGCGCGGCTACCGTCTCGTACGGTCCATGGAGTCCATGCGGACCGCTTTCGCCGCGCACGTCGAGTTCTGCGCCCTGACCGGCAACGAGGCACGGGCCCTTGAGCTGCTGGCGGAGCGGCCCGCGTACTTCACGGACAGCGGTAACCCGCAGGCCCTGATGCAGTTCCTCGCCGTGACGGCGCTCGTCATGGACCGGCTGGTCGTGCTCGGCCTGGGCGAGCAGGAGGTTCCCGGGCCCGTGGGCCGCGCGTGGACGGCCGCCGAACTCGCCGTCCACGCGCGCGCGGAGGCGTTGTCCCTCGCCGCCCGCTTCGACGAGCGCAACGGCACCGCCCGCGTGAGCACGCGGATCCGGCGCCGGATGGACCAGCCGCCTGTGCTGGAGCGACTGCCCCTGGGCGTACGCGTCGTACGGACGGCCCCTGCGAAGCCTGCGGCCCCGGTGCCCGCGGAGCCGGCCTTGGACGCGGCGGCCCTGGTGGCCGAGGCGCGGCGGACGTCGGAGTCCGAGGGCGGCCCCGACGCGGCCCGCGCCTGGCAGGCGGCGGCGCGGGCCGCCGAGGCGGAGGGCCTGGAGCTCACCGTCCACGACCGCGCGGAGATCACCGACTACGCGGCCATGGAGTCCGAGGACGCGCCCGAACTCTTCGCTCGCGCGGCCGAGTTGTACGAGGCGGCAGGCGCCCCGGACGAGGCGAGGGCGGCACGCGCGCGGGGTGCGTACGCGCTGTCCCGCGCGGGGCGGACCGACGAGGCCTTCGCCGCCGTCCAGGAGCCGTACGAGCAGGTGCTCGGCATCCTGGAGGGCCTGGACGCCACGGGGGCCCGCCCGGCGGCCGCCGTGTTGGCGTGCCGCGCGCGCATCCTGCTCGCCGTCCACTCGGGGGACGCCGAGATCGCGGCGGCCGAGGAGTGCGTCCACCGGCTGCTCGCCCTCACGGAGCGGTTCGGCGACGTCCCGCGGCTCGCCTCGCAGGCCGCGTCGGCGCGGTCGATGCTCGGGGACATCGCGGTGCATCGCGGGGATGCCGGGACGGCCGTGGCGCTCTACGAGGAGGCCGCCGCCGCGCACGTGGCGGCGGGGCGTCCCTGGCTGGCCGTGGACTGCTCGGTGCGGCTCGCGGGGCTCGCGCGGGAGCGGGACGACGTGGCGGGCGCCGAGCGGGCGCTGCGGGCGGCGCTGGAGCACGGAGCGGCGCACCTGGACCCGCACGGCGCGGCACGGCTGCACCTTCAGCTCGCCGACGTCCTGGCCGCCACCGAGCAGTACGGGGCCGCGTCCGCGCACGCCCTGGAGGCCACGCACTGGGCCGACGAGGCGGGCGGCGACGCCGGGCTGGGTGCCTGGGCGCGCTTCCAGTTGGGCGGCCATCTGGTGCGCGAGGAGCGGATGGCGGAAGCCGCCGAGGTCCTGGAGTCGGCGCTGCTCGACCTGACCGAGGAGGACCACGGCGACGGGGCGATCGTGCAGGCCCACTGGTGGCTCGGTGACTGCGCCCGCGCGCTCGGCGAGCACCTTCGGTCCGCCGAGGCGTGGCTGAGGGCGGCGGAGACCGCCCAGCACTGGCCCGAGCAGCGTGACCACGCGATGCTGGCCAACCTGGCGGCGGACGCCCTCGACCGCGCCGGACGGCCCGAGGACGCGGATCGCGCCTACGCGCGCGCGGGCGAGCTGTGGGGCTCCCTCGGGCAGGTGTACGCGGTGGTGCGGTGCCTGCGCGCGCGTGCCTGGCTGGACTCCGCGTCGGCGGACGACGAGCGGGAGCTGATGGGCGCGGCGATCCGTGCCTGCGAGGAGGCGTTGGCCCGCGACGACGCCGACCGCCGGGCCCTGCTGTCCGAACTCGGTCACACGCACCGGCAGTTCGCCGAGCTGCTGGTCAGGCGCGACGACGAGGAGGGCACGGTCCACCTGGAGCGGGCCGTCGCCGCGTTCGACGGAGCGGGCGACACGGAGCGCCGGGACGAGGCCCGCGCGGCGCTCGCGCGATAGGCCCTCGGGGCGAGCGGCTACTCGACGCCGATCAGCAGGGGCGCCGACTGCCGCCCGCCCCGGTACACCACGGTGTCCACGGCCAGGTAGGTCTCGCGCACATGCTGTTCGAGGCCGTCCGCGACCTCCTGGGGGATCTCCTCGCCCAGGACGAGCGTGACGAGTTCGCCGCCGGCCGCGAGCATCCGGTCGAGCACGGTGCGGGCGGTGGCCGGGACCTCGTCGCCGATGACCGCGACATCGCCGTCGATGAGGCCGAGGACGTCACCGGCCTGGCAGATGCCGGCCATCGTCCACGACTGCCGTTCGGCGACGGCCAGCTCGGCGTACCTGGTCGCCCCGGCGGCCGAGGTCATCGCGACGACGTCCTCGTCGAAGCGCCGGTCGGGCTCGTGCACGGCGAGCGCGGCGATGCCCTGCACGGCGGACCTGGTGGGGATGAGGGCGACGCGCACTCCCTCGGTCCTGGCCTGCTCGGCCGCGGCGGCCGCGGTGTGCCGCAGCTCCGGGTCGTTCGGCAGCAGCACCACCTCGTGCGCGTGGGCACGCCGGATCGCGTCGACCAGTTCCCCGCTGGCGGGCGGCTCGCCGGGCCGGTCGGGCACGGTCGTCGCCCCGGCCTGCGCGTACAGGCCCGCGAGCCCGTCGCCCGGCACGACTGCCACGACGGCCCGCTGCACCCGCTCGGGCGGCGGCGCCGAGGAGCGGGCGGCGTGCGCGTCGCCGAGGCCGAAGTGCGTAATGCGGATCCGGTGCGGGCGGCCCGCCTCGACGCCCGCCTCCACGGCCGCGCCCGCGTCGTCCACATGGACGTGGACGTTCCACAGGCCGTCCCCGCCCACGACGACCAGGGAGTCCCCCAGAGCGTCGAGCCTGGCCCGCAGCCGGGCCACGGCGGCGTCGTCGGCCTCCAGCAGGTAGATGACCTCGAAGGCGGGCCCGGCCGCGCCGTCGTCCTCCGGGCAGTCGAGGGGAGGTTCAGCGGAGTCGGCGTCCCCGCGCGCGTGGGCGGCGGTACGGGCGCGTACCGGAGCGGCCTGCCCGGAGACGGCCTCGCTCAGCGCGCCGAGCACCACGACCAGGCCCCGTCCGCCCGCGTCCACGACGCCGGCCCGGCCCAGCACGGCGAGCTGCCGCGGGGTCGCGTCCAGGGCCGCGCAGGCTCCTTCGTAGGCGGCGCGCAGCACTGCCGCGCAGTCACCGCCGACGGTGGCCGACGCCGCTTCCGCCGCCGCGGTCGCGACGGTCAGGACCGTGCCCTCCACCGGGCGGGCGACCGCCTCGCGTGCGGACTCGGCGGCCCGGCGCAGCGCGAGCCGCAGGGCGCCCGCGTCCGCCGCGCTGTGATTCGCGTCACCGTCCCGGCCGTCGGCGAGCACCTGCGCCATGCCCCGCAGGAGCTGCGCGAGGATCGTCCCCGAGTTGCCGCGAGCGCCCAGGAGGGCGCCGTGGGCCATCGCGCGCATCACGTCGGGCAGCGCGGGCACGGCGGGGCGGAGACCGGCCTCAAGGCCCGCGAACACCGCTTCGACGGCCTGCTGCGCGGACTCGACGGTCAGGTAGAGGTTGGTACCGGTGTCGCCGTCGGCCACGGGATACACGTTGATCGCGTCGATCTCCGCGCGATCGCGGCCGAGCGCGTCGAGGGCCAGCGAGCACCAGGCGCGTACGGCGACGACGTCGAGCACCTGCGGCACCTGCGCCTCCTTGAGCGGCTGATCCGGCCTCGCAGAGTAGACCCCGGCGGGTGACCTCCGGGGAAGGGGCCCGGTCCGGCTGCCGGGGCGGTGGCCTGGGCAGTCATGGTAGTTTCGTTGAACCGAAGCAGCCGTTGTATGCTGCTCCGGTTGCCCGATATCCATCGGGCTCTCCCTGGCACCGCCACTCAGATCTTCGATCCTGATTCCGGCATGCCGGGATCAACCGTAAGTGCATCTGAAGTCTTTGGAGTGACCCGTGGCTGCCAACTGCGACGTCTGCGGCAAGGGGCCGGGCTTCGGCAACAACATTTCGCACTCGCACCGCCGTACGTCCCGTCGCTGGAACCCGAACATCCAGCGTGTGCGTGCAGTGGTCGGTCGGACGCCGAAGCGGCTCAACGTCTGCACCTCGTGCATCAAGGCCGGCAAGGTCTCGCGCTGACGTTTCGCGTAGCGCGGCCACCTCGCTGGTTGCTTGAAAGAGCCGGTCCCCTCGGGGGCCGGCTCTTTCGTATGCCCGTCCGCGGGGACGGCACGCGGCTCACCGCGTACCGGCGTCGGCCCTGAACCGCCAGCCGTGGTCCACGGGCCCGATCCCGCCGCCGAGGGCGAACCCCGCGGCGATCGCTCCGGTCACGTAGTCCTTGGCCGCGCGCACGGCCTCGGGCACCGTGCGCCCCTGTGCCAGATGGGCCGCGATGGCGGAGGCGAGGGTGCAGCCCGTGCCGTGCGTGTGGCGGTTGTCGTGGCGCGGGGCGCGCAGCCAGTGCTCCTCGGCGCCGTCCGTCAGCAGATCGACCGCCTCGGCCGAGCCCCCGGGCACGGCACCCGCGCCACCGGCGCCCAGATGTCCGCCCTTGATGACCACCCACCGCGGCCCGTACGCCAGCACGGCGGCGGCGGCGCGGCGCATGTCGTCCTCCGTCGCGACGCGGACGCCGGTGAGCTGGGCCACCTCGTCGAGGTTGGGTGTCGCGACGGTCGCCGTCGGCAGCAGTTTCGTGCGGACGGAGTCCAGCGCGGACGCGGCGAGCAGCGAGTCCCCGTGCTTGGAGACGCCGACCGGGTCGATCACGACGGGGGCATCGGTGTCCGTGAGCAACTCGGCGACGCACTCGACGAGTCGGGGTGAGGACAGCATGCCCGTCTTGACGGCCTGGACGCCGATGTCGTCGACGACGCTGCGGTACTGGGCGCGTACCGCCTCCACGGGAAGCTCCCAGGCTCCCTGGACGCCGAGGGAGTTCTGCGCGGTGACGGCGGTGAGCACGCTCATACCGTGGGTGCCCAGGGCGAGCATGGTCTTGAGGTCGGCCTGGATGCCGGCCCCGCCGCCGGAGTCGGATCCGGCGACGGTCAGCACCCGCGCGGGCGCGGCGGTGGAGGCGGTCACGACTCGATCTCCCCGCCGGGGACGTCGTCCCCGAAGTGGTCCCAGCCGCCCTTGCTGGTCCAGGGCGCCCCGTCCACGGTGACCTGCGGCAGGGCGGAGGGGTGCACCACGTCGCCGATGACCTTCCAGCGGGCGGGCAGTTTCACGTCCGGCGGGAAGGTGGCCACGATCGCGTGGTCCTCTCCCCCGGTCAGCACCCATTGCAGTGGGTCGACGCCGACGGCCTGGCCGATGTCGTTCATCTGGGACGGCACGTCGACCTTCCCCGACTTGATGTCGATGCGGACCTTGCTGGCCTCGGCGATGTGGCCCAGGTCGGCGATGAGCCCGTCGCTGACGTCGCACATGGCGGTCGCGCCGAGTCCGGCCGCGGCGGGCCCCGCGTGGTAGGGCGGCTCGGGCCTGCGGTGTGCCTCGACGAAGGCGCGCGGGGAGCGGAAGCCGCGGGACAGCACGGCGTACCCGGCCGCCGACCAGCCCAGCCACCCGGTCACGGCCACGACGTCGCCGGGCCGTGCGCCGGCGCGCGTCACGGGATCGTGGTTGCGCAGATCGCCGAGCGCGGTGATGGCGATGGTGATGGTGTCGCCGCGCACGACGTCGCCACCGACCACCGCGGCGCCCGCCACCTGGCACTCGTCGCGCAACCCGTCCATCAGCTCGGACGGCCAGGACGCGGGCAGTTCGGCGGGTACGACCAGGCCGAGCAGCAGCGCGGTGGGCACGGCGCCCATGGCCGCGATGTCGGCCAGGTTCTGCGCGGCGGCCTTGCGCCCGACGTCGTACGCCGTGGACCAGTCGCGCCGGAAGTGCCGGTTCTCCAGCAGGACGTCCGTGCTGGCGACGACCCTGCGGTCCGGCGCGGCGATCACCGCGGCGTCGTCGCCGGGGCCGATCCGTACGGCCGGGGTGGTGGTGAGCCGTGAGGTCAGTTCTCGGATGAGTCCGAACTCCCCCAGCTCGCCGACGGTGCCCTTCATGCGCGTACTGCCCCTTCTGCCCCGGCCTGCTCGCGGTCGCGGGCCGTCTCTGTCATGGGTACGGTTTCTGTCATGGGCCCGCCCTCTGCTTCCCTCATGGGCCTGCCTCTACGCTCGCTCGTGCGTCCGCCGCGGACACGGCGGGTACGCCACAGCCACCCCGGGTCTCCCCGCGACGAGCGGCGACGCGATACCGTGGCGTCCCTTCTCCCCACATGATCCTCGTGGCCGCCCTGGAGGTTCCGTGGTACAGGCGTACATCCTGATCCAGACCGAAGTAGGCAAGGCGTCGACCGTCGCCGAGCTGATCGCGAAGATTCCAGGAGTGATCCAGGCCGAGGACGTCACCGGCCCCTACGACGTGATCGTGCGCGCGCAGGCCGACACGGTCGACGAACTGGGTCGCATGGTGGTCGCGAGGGTCCAGCAAGTGGACGGCATCACGCGCACTCTGACCTGCCCGGTCGTCCACCTGTAGCCCCCGTCTACCCTGTGCCGGTGAACTCTTTCCGTCACCGGCTCCGCACTGTCATCGGGCTGCCCGCGCTCTGCCTGCTGGTCGGCGCAGCGGGCTGTTCCCCGGCGGACGGTGGCGCGTCGGTCGCGGTTCCCCGTCCCGGCGCGACGGCCACGAAGCTGTGCGAGAACCTGGACAAGGTCCTGCCGTCGAAGATCGACGGCCTGAGCCGCGAGGACCCCGAGCCTGCGTCCACGTTGACCGCGGGCTGGGGAGGCACCGCGATCATACTGCGCTGCGGTGTCCCGCAACCCCCCAAGATGATCGATCCGAAGGTGGCCGAGGGCGCCGACCCCGACGCCGTGGCCGGCGGGGTGAACGGTGTCGACTGGTTGATGGAGGAGCAGGACGACGGGTCGTACCGCTTCACCACCGCCGGCCGCGAGGCGTATGTCGAGGTGAGCGCGGAGAAGGGGCGGGACAGCTCCGGGCCCCTCGTGGACCTGGCACCGGCCGTGAAGAAGGCGATCCCGAAGGGGATCGCCTCCTGAACCGGTGCGCGGCCCGCGCTAACGCAGGCCCGTCGAGCGCCGCAGGGCCGCCTGGAGCAGGCGGTCCACCAGCTCCGGGTAGCTGACGCCGCTCTCCTGCCACATGCGCGGGTACATCGAGATCGGCGTGAAACCGGGCAGCGTGTTGATCTCGTTGATCACGAACTCGCCGTCCTCCGCGAGGAAGAAGTCCGCCCGGACGATCCCCTCGCAGGAGACGGCCTCGAAGGCGGCCACGGCGAGCCGCTGGACCTCCGCCGTCTGCTCCGGGGTGAGCGGCGCGGGCACGATCCCGGCCGCGGAGTCGATGTACTTGGCCTCGAAGTCGTAGAAGTCGTGGGCCTGTACGGGCGGGATCTCGGCCGGGACGGAAGCGCGCGGCCCGTCCTCGAACTCGAGCACACCGCACTCGATCTCGCGCCCGACGATCGCCGCCTCGACGATGACCTTCGGGTCGTGGGCGCGGGCGGTCTCCATGGCCTCGTCGAGCCCCTCGAAGGACTCGACCTTGGTGATGCCGATGGACGATCCCGCGCGCGCGGGCTTGATGAACAGCGGCCAGCCCTGCTCGCCCACGAACTCGGCGATACGCCGCCGCGCGCCTTCCTGGTCGCGTTCCCACTCGCGCGGGCGGACGACGAGGTACGGCCCGACCTTCAGCCCGAAGGACGTGAAGATCCGCTTCATGTACTCCTTGTCCTGGCCGACGGCCGAGGAGAGCACACCGCAGCCGACATAGGGCGTGCCGGACAGGTCGAGGAGGCCCTGGAGCGTGCCGTCCTCGCCGTACGGGCCGTGCAGCACGGGGAAGACGACGTCGACGTCGCCGAGCACCTTGGGCACGGAGCCGGGCTCGGTGTAGACGACCTCGCGCGAGGCCGGGTCGACGGGCAGCACCACGCCGCCCTCCAGTGAATCCGCGAGGTCGGCGACGTCCGGCACCTTGCGGTCGGTGATGGTCATTCGCTCGGGGTCGTCCGAGGTCAGCGCCCAACGCCCCTCGCGCGTGATGCCGATGGGCAGCACGTCGTACGTGGAGCGGTCGATGGCGCGCAGGACGGCACCGGCGGTGACCACGGAGACGCCGTGCTCGGAGCTACGACCACCGAAGACGACGGCGACACGCGGCTTCTGCCCGCTCGCACCGGCCTCCGCGGAGGCAGAAGGCGCGGCGGGCGCAGGGCTCTGGGGGAGGTTTTCGCTGCTCATATCGCGTTGAGCGTACCTGCTGGTAGTACGTGAGTCAGCGTCCGCGAAGCCTTGCCGCCGGTGGGGCTCAGCGTCGTTCGGGCTTGGCGGAGCGCGACATCAGCTCCTTGACGGCGACGACCGGCGGCTTGCCCTCGTGGACGATGCCGACGACCGTCTCGGTGATCGGCATGTCGACTCCGTGACGGCGCGCCAGGTCGAGCACGGACTCGCAGGACTTGACGCCCTCGGCGGTCTGCTTGGTGACGGCGATGGTCTCCGCCAGCGTCATGCCCTTGCCGAGGTTGGTGCCGAAGGTGTGGTTGCGGGAGAGCGGCGAGGAGCATGTGGCGACGAGGTCGCCGAGCCCGGCGAGTCCGGCGAAGGTCAGCGGGTCGGCGCCCATGGCGAGGCCGAGCCGGGTCGTCTCGGCGAGGCCGCGCGTGATGAGCGAGCCCTTCGTGTTGTCGCCGAGGCCCATGCCGTCCGCGATGCCGACGGCGAGCCCGATGACGTTCTTGACGGCGCCGCCGAGTTCGCAGCCGACCACGTCGGTGTTGGTGTACGGCCTGAAGTACGGGGTGTGGCAGGCGACTTGGAGGCGCTGGGCGACGGACTCGGCCCGGCAGGCGACGACCGCGGCGGCGGGCTGGCGGGCGGCGATCTCCCGGGCGAGGTTCGGCCCGGTGACGATCGCGACACGGTCCGGCCCGACCTGCGCGACGTCCTCGATGACCTCGCTCATCCGCATCGCCGACCCGAGCTCGACGCCCTTCATCAGCGAGACGAGCACGGTGTCGGGGGCGAGCAGCGGCGCCCACGCGGTGAGGTTGCCGCGCAGCGTCTGCGAGGGCACGGCGAGCACGGTGAAGTCGGCGTCCGCCGCGGCCCGCGCCACGTCGGTCGTCGCCCGCACGCTCGCGGGAAGTTCGACGCCGGGCAGGTAATCCGGGTTGGTGTGGGTCGAGTTGATGGCGTCGACGAGTTCGGCGCGCCGGCCCCAGAGCGTGACCTCGCAGCCCGCGTCCGCGAGGACCATGGCGAAGGCCGTGCCCCACGAACCGGTTCCGAAGACGGCTGTCCGCACGGGTCGGGTCACTTGTTCTCCTCCGAACTGCCGCTGTGCGTCTGCGACTTGCGGCGCTGCTGGATACGCGCCTCGCGCGGGTCGTAACGCTTCTGCGGAGCCTTCTCACCGCGCAGCTCGGCCACCAGGGAGGTGATCTCGCTCATGATGACCTCGGTCGCCTCCTTCAGCAGATCCGGGGTCATCTCCTTGTCGTAGAACCGCGTCAGGTCGACGGGCTCACCGGCGAGGACACGGTGCGTCTTACGGGGAAAGAAATGCGGCTTCTTCGCATAGGGGGCGAGCGCCTCGGTGGCGCCCCACTGGCCGACGGGAATGACCGGACACTGCGTCTGCAAGGCGACGCGCGCGACACCGGTCTTACCGGCCATGGGCCACAGATCCGGGTCCCGGGTGAGCGTTCCCTCCGGATAGAAAGCGACGCACTCGCCGCGCTCCACGGCGGCGATCGCGGCACGGAAGGCGCTCAGCGCGTTCGTCGTCTCGCGATAGACGGGAATCTGGCCGGTGCCGCGCATCGCGGCGCCGACGAAGCCCTTGCGGAAGAGGCTGTGCTTGGCGAGGAATCGCGGGACCCGCCCGGTGTTGTACTGAAAGTGGGCGTAGAGGAACGGGTCCAGATGCGAATTGTGGTTCACCGCGGTGATAAATCCGCCGTCAGCGGGAATGTTCTCCATTCCGCGCCAGTCCCGCTTGAACAGAACCACCAGGGGCGGTTTGCACAGGACCGCTGCGAAGCGGTACCAGAAGCCGATTCTGCGGCGGGACACTCGGACACCTTCCTCTAGGACCTGGCAGGTCGGCCCGTCGGGCCGCACAAGTGTCACCCCAGGCCACCGGTCTGTCGAGAACACCGTACGCCCGCCCGAACCGGCCCACCTCATGCACAGGTCACAATAGGCGGGTGCAGTGGACCCTGGTGATACCGCTGAAACCGCTGGTGCGGGCCAAGAGCAGGCTGGCGCCCGCGGCCGGGGGCCTGCGTCCGGGCCTGGCGCTGGCATTCGCCCAGGACACCGTGGCCGCCGCACGGGCCTGTGCGGCGGTGAACGATGTGGTGGTCGTCACGGACGACGCGCGCGCGGGCGCTGAACTGGCCGCTCTCGGTGCCCGTATCGTCCCCGACACTCCCCGGGCGGGTCTCAACGCCGCTCTCGCACACGGTGCGGCAGCCGTACGGGCGCGTCGGCCCGCCGCACCCGTGGCGGCACTGAACGCGGATCTCCCCGCACTGCGTCCCGCCGAATTGGCCCGAGTTCTCGGCGCGGCCACCGCATTTCCCCGGGCATTTCTGCCGGATGCCGCCGGAATCGGTACCACGCTCTTGTCGGCGGCGCCCGGCGCGGAATTGCGGCCCGTATTCGGCGCGGCGTCACGCGCCCGGCACACGGCGTCCGGCGCCGCGGAACTCACCCTCGACGGCGTCGACTCCGTACGCCAGGACGTCGACACCGGCGACGATCTGCGCACCGCGCTCGCCCTGGGCGTGGGCGCGTACACCGTGCGGGCCGCGGCCGGGCTGCTGACGGTGGACTGAGTACGCTGCCTGTATGCAGGCCACCGCGTACACGTACGACCCCGACTCCCGCTCCGGCAGCGTCCTTCTGGACGACGGCACGCCGGTGCCGTTCGACGCCGCCGCCTTCGACGCGGGCGGACTGCGCCTGCTGCGGCCCGGCCAGCGGGTGCGGATCGAGGTCCACGGTGCGGGCGAGGCGCGGCAGATCACCCTCGTGACCCTCCAGACCTTCTGAGCGCCCGGCCTCGGACATGCCGCGGGCCGGGCCCCCCGAGGGGAGCCCGGCCCGGCGCGTGAGCAGCCCGTGGCGTACGCCCTTACTTCTTGCGGGCGGTGGTCTTCTTGGCGGTGGTCTTGCGCGCCGTCGACTTCTTGGCGGGCGCCTTCTTGGCCGTGGCCTTCTTGGCGGGCGCCGTCTTCTTGGCGGTGGTCTTCTGCGCCGTGGCCTTCTTGGCGGGGGTCGCCTTCTTCGCGGCGGCCGTGGTCTTCTGCGCCGTGGCCTTCTTCGCGGGGGACGCCTTCTTGGCCGTCGTCTTCTTCGCCGCGGCCGTGGTCTTGGCGGCGGAGGTCTTCTTCGCCGGCGTCGCCTTCTTCGCGGCGGAGGTCTTCTTCGCCGTCGTCTTCTTGGCCGCGGCCTTCTTGACCGTCGCCGAAGCGGCGCCCGTCAGGCTGCCCTTGGGCGCCTTCTTGACCGCGACATCGTTCTTGGGGAGCTTCTTCGAACCCGCGACGAGGTCCTTGAAGCCCTGGCCCGCACGGAAGCGCGGCACCGAGGTCTTCTTGACCCGGACGCGCTCACCCGTCTGCGGGTTGCGGGCGTAACGGGCCGGACGGTCGACCTTCTCGAACGAACCGAAGCCGGTGACCGAGACGCGGTCACCGTTGACCACGGCACGGACGACGGCGTCGAGTACCGCGTCGACGGCGTCGGCGGCCTGCTGACGGCCACCGACCTTGTCGGCAATCGCTTCTACGAGCTGCGCCTTGTTCACGTCTTCCCCTTCGGAGACATTGCCGGAACGAATCTCTTTCGGCCCGGCTTTTTCGCACGTTAGGCAGATATATACCGCAAATCAAACATGAAACGGGCTAATCACCCTTGTGCCGCAACGAACTCGGCCGTCTCAGAGTTCCTCTTCGGTACCGGAACCCTCTTCGAAGTCGTCGAGGTCCGCACTGAATCGCTCCAGACGTCCGGCCGCGCCGGCGAGATCATGTTTGGCCGCGGCCGTAATGGCCAGCAGCTTCCGGGTCAGCGCCATCCGTACGCCCTCCGGGACTTGCAGTGCGCGCACTCGGGCGTGCGCTTCCTTGAGCTGGTTCGCGACCGCCATGTAGAGCTGGAGTTGGCCGTCGTGTTCCATGCACAGATTGTGCCATCTGGGGCGAGTTGTCGCCTCCGCAGGGGGTAACTCCCGCCCCGCACGGGCCTTCTGGCCCCCTGCGCGGCACGCCCGCCCAGAGCAGCACCGATGGCCGCCTACCCCGGGAACACCCCTGTCATACAAGGGAGTTGGCAGGCCCCGGAGGCCACGCTCCGGGAGCCGCCGGGCGCCTTCGGGGGCGGACATGGAAGTACCCCCAACCGATGCACGATTGGGGGTACGGGCCTTTCGGATGTGGCCTGAATGCGCCTTGCCCAGCGGCGGATCAGACCTGGATCGTCCGCGGCTTGTGCGCGGGACGGTTCGCCTCGTAGGCGGCGATGTCGCTCTCGTTGCTCAGCGTGATGCTGATGTCGTCGAGCCCGTTCAGCAGTCGCCAGCGGGAGTTCTCGTCCAGTTCGAAGGGGGCGGTGACGCCTTCGGCGCGGACTTCCCGCTTCTCCAGGTCGACCGTGACCTCGGCCTGCGGGTCGCTCTCGACCAGCTCCCACAGCGCGTCCACGACCTTCTGGTCCAGGACCACGGTCAGCAGGCCGTTCTTGAGGGAGTTGCCCCGGAAGATGTCGGCGAACCGGGAGGAGATGACGGTCTTGAACCCGTAGTTCTGCAGGGCCCACACCGCGTGCTCACGGGACGATCCGGTGCCGAAGTCCGGACCGGCCACCAGCACGGTGGCACCCGCGCGCTCCGGCTGGTTGAGGACGAACTCGGGGTCCTTGCGCCAGGCCTCGAACAGCCCGTCCTCGAACCCGTCCCGTGTCACCTTCTTGAGCCAGTGAGCAGGGATGATCTGGTCGGTGTCGACGTTGCTGCGGCGCAGCGGGACGGCCCGGCCGGTGTGCGTGGTGAATGCTTCCATGGCTGATCAGACTCCAGCGGGCGTACGGGCGTCGGCGTCGGACAGGTCGGCCGGGGAGGCCAGATGGCCGAGTACGGCGGTGGCGGCGGCGACCTGGGGCGAGACCAGGTGCGTACGGCCGCCCTTGCCCTGCCGGCCCTCGAAGTTGCGGTTGGAGGTGGACGCGGAGCGCTCGCCGGGGGCGAGTTGGTCCGGGTTCATGCCCAGGCACATGGAGCAGCCCGCGTGCCGCCATTCGGCGCCGGCCTCCTTGAAGACCTTGTCCAGGCCCTCGGAGACGGCCTGGAGGCCCACGCGCGCGGAGCCCGGCACGACCAGCATCCGTACGCCGTCGGCGACTTTGCGGCCCTCGACGATCGCGGCGGCGGCGCGCAGGTCCTCGATGCGGCCGTTGGTGCACGAACCCACGAAGACGGTGTCGACCTTGATGTCGCGCAGCGGCTGCCCGGCGCTGAGCCCCATGTACTCCAGGGCCTTCTCGGCGGCGAAGCGCTCCGAAGCGTCTTCGTACGAAGCCGGGTCGGGGACGCGGGCCGAAAGCGGCGCACCCTGGCCGGGGTTGGTGCCCCAGGTGACGAACGGGGAGAGTTCCTCGGCCTTGATGAAGACCTCGGCGTCGAAGACCGCGTCGTCGTCGGTGCGCAGCGTCTTCCAGTACGCGACGGCGGCGTCCCAGTCCTCGCCCTCGGGCGCGTGGTCGCGGCCCTTGAGGTACTCGAAGGTGGTCGCGTCGGGGGCGATCATGCCGGCGCGGGCGCCCGCCTCGATCGACATGTTGCAGATGGTCATGCGGGCTTCCATCGAGAGCTTCTCGATGGCGGAGCCGCGGTACTCCAGGATGTAGCCCTGGCCGCCGCCGGTGCCGATCTTCGCGATGATCGCCAGGATCAGGTCCTTGGCCGTGACGCCGTCGGGCAGTTCACCGTCGATCGTGATGGCCATGGTCTTCGGGCGGGCCATCGGCAGGGTCTGGGTGGCGAGCACGTGCTCGACCTGCGAGGTGCCGATGCCGAACGCCAGCGCGCCGAACGCGCCGTGGGTCGAGGTGTGCGAGTCGCCGCAGACCACGGTGGTGCCCGGCTGGGTCAGGCCGAGCTGCGGCCCCACCACGTGGACGACGCCCTGCTCCACGTCGCCCAGCGAGTGCAGGCGCACACCGAACTCGGCGCAGTTCTTGCGCAGCGTCTCGAGCTGGGCGCGCGAGACCGGGTCGGCGATCGGCTTGTCGATGTCGAGGGTCGGGGTGTTGTGGTCCTCGGTGGCGATGGTGAGGTCCAGGCGGCGCACCGGGCGGCCCGCCTGCCGGAGGCCGTCGAAGGCCTGCGGGCTCGTCACCTCGTGCAGCAGGTGCAGATCGATGAAGAGGAGGTCGGGCTCGCCCTCGGCGCGCCGGACGACGTGGTCGTCCCAGACCTTCTCCGCGAGTGTCCTACCCATCGCTTTCCCTTCGACCGACCGTGTGCGCCGGCCCAACTAGAGATTCGGATCGCCGTCGCACGTACCCCTCGTACCGGACGTCGGCTGCCGGGCCCGTTGGTCCGCGGGCCGGTGTCCGTACAGAGTGGCAAGTTCCACGGAAAATTGAACTTGCGTTTCACAGAGTGAGACGGGAGTATCGACGCATGGACAACAGTAGCGGCGTCGGCGTTCTGGACAAGGCAGCCCTTGTCCTGGGCGCCCTGGAGTCCGGGCCCGCGACCCTCGCAGGACTTGTAGCGGCCACCGGACTGGCAAGACCGACGGCCCACCGCCTGGCGGTGGCCCTGGAACATCACCGCATGGTGGCGCGGGACATGCAGGGCCGTTTCATTCTCGGCCCCCGTCTCGCGGAGCTCTCGGCTGCGGCCGGTGAGGACCGCCTGCTGGCCACCGCGGGCCCGGTGCTCACGCATCTGCGGGACGTCACGGGCGAGAGCGCGCAGCTCTATCGCCGCCAGGGCGACATGCGTATCTGCGTCGCCGCGGCGGAGCGCCTGTCCGGCCTGCGGGACACGGTGCCGGTCGGTTCGACCCTGACCATGAAGGCGGGTTCGTCCGCGCAGATCCTGATGGCCTGGGAGGAGCCGGAGCGCCTGCACCGCGGTCTCCAGGGCGCCCGCTTCACGGCGACGGCCCTGTCGGGTGTACGGCGCAGGGGCTGGGCCCAGTCGATCGGTGAGCGGGAGCCGGGCGTCGCGTCCGTCTCCGCGCCGGTGCGAGGACCGTCGAACCGTGTGGTGGCCGCCGTGTCGGTCTCCGGCCCCATCGAGCGTCTGACGCGCCACCCGGGGCGGATGCACGCCCAGGCCGTCATCGACGCCGCGGGCCGTCTCTCCGAAGCTCTGCGCCGCACGGGCTGAGTCCCAACTCGTCTTCTTCTTCCGCCAGTTCCGCCAGTTCCGGCCGGTCGCTCCAACGCCGCAGCGACCGGCCGGAGTTGTCTCCTGGTCGGCTCCCGCGCCGTACGCGAAGAGGCCCTTCCCGCACGGGGAAGGGCCTCTTCGTCTACGTACCCCCGACCGGATTCGAACCGGCGCTACCGCCTTGAGAGGGCGGCGTGCTAGGCCGCTACACAACGGGGGCCTTGCGGATGTGACCCGCGGTTGCAGATGAGCTCTGCGAGCTGGCCTACCAGGACTCGAACCTAGAATGACGGTACCAGAAACCGTAGTGTTGCCAATTACACCATAGGCCAAGGTGGTATATACCAATTGGTCCATACCGAGTGGTCGAACCCTGCGATCCGACCCGTACCCCCGACCGGATTCGAACCGGCGCTACCGCCTTGAGAGGGCGGCGTGCTAGGCCGCTACACAACGGGGGCCCTAGCGATCCTGCATCGTGGTCGGCGGGAGCTACCCATAGCCGTCCTCGCGGGAAGGATCTGTACCCCCGACCGGATTCGAACCGGCGCTACTGCCTTGAGAGGGCAGCGTGCTAGGCCGCTACACAACGGGGGCTTTGTGGACCTGGGATCCACGGTTGCAGATGAGCTCTGCGAGCTGGCCTACCAGGACTCGAACCTAGACTAACGGAACCAGAAACCGTCGTGCTGCCAATTACACCATAGGCCACCGTGACGCAATCCCCTGCGGGATCTCTGTCCGGCTTGCGCTTCCGGGGCCCGGCCTTGCGGCTCGCTTCCCTCGGCGCAGGAAGAACATTACCCGAAGGTCTCCGGCGCTCCAAAACGGGTATCGCGGGCCAGCAGCGGCGGGAGCTGGTCGAGGCCCGTGATGCGCACCAGCTCGGGCCGGCCGCCGATCGCGGCGCGGTCCAGCCAGATCCCCACCAGTCCCGCCTCGACCGCGCCGCGCGCGTCGGTGTCCGGCTGGTCGCCCACGTACGCGACCTCGTGCGGCGCGAGGCCGAGCTGGTCGCACACGGCGTGGAAGGCGGCGGCAGCGGGCTTGGCGACGCCCAGCTCGGCCGCGCAGAGGAGGGCCTCGAAGCGGTCCCGGACGCCGAGGACGCGGAGTTTGCGGTCCTGGTTGTGGAGCGAGGAGTTGGACAGCACCGCGTGCCGGTAGCCGGTGGCGAGGGCGTCGAGGACGGGCACGGTGTCCGGGAAGAGGCTCCAGGCGGCCTCGTAGTGGCCGAGATACCGGCCGAACCACGCGTCGGCCGCCCCGTCGTCCAGCGCCTCCCCCACGAAGGCCCGCACCCGCTCCCTGCGCTGCCCCTCCCAGTCGGTCTCCCCGGCCTCGAACCGGGCCCAGTACGTACGGGTCAGGGTCTTCCAGCGGGCGAGGGCGTGCTCGACGGTCCCGAAGGTGTCGAGGAGGCCCTCGGCGGTGAGGTGGGCGCGCATGCCGGTGGCGTCGGCGGTGGCGTAGTCGAAGATCGTGTCGTCGATGTCCCAGACGACGGCGCGGAGGGGCATGCGGCGACCCTAACGCCGAGCGGCCTGCCGGGCGGGGGGTTCCCGTCCGGCAGGCCGCTCATGCGGACGGCAGGCTCAGCCGGTGCAGCCGTACTGCCAGGAGCCACAACTCCACGGGCTGCCTCAAAATTGGTGTGAGGCCGACGCCACCGGCAGGGTCACTTCGACAGCTTCGCCAGCGCCGCGTCGATGCGGGTCAGCGTCTTCTCCTTGCCCAGGATCTCCAGGGACTCGAAGAGCGGGAGGCCGATCGTGCGGCCGGTGACCGCCACGCGGACCGGGGCCTGGGCCTTGCCGAGCTTGAGGCCGTGGGCCTCGCCGGCCGCCAGGACCGCTTCCTTGAGGGACTCCGGGGACGTCCAGTCCGCCGACTCCAGCTTTTCGCGGGCCGTGACGAGGAGGGCGTCGGAGCCTTCCTTCATGGCCTTCGTCCAGCTCGGCTCGTCGAAGACCGGCTCGGGCAGGAAGAGGAAGTCGACGTTGTCGGTGATCTCGGAGAGGACCTTGAGGCGGGTCTGGGCGTGGGGCGCGATCGCCGCCCACTTGGACTCGTCGAAGTCCTCGGGGGCCCACGGCGCGAACGGAGCCTTCAACCAGGGCTCGCAGCGGGCCGCGAAGTCCTTGGGGTCGAGCATGCGGATGTGGTCGCCGTTGATCGACTCGCACTTCTTGAGGTCGAAGCGGGCCGGGTTCGGCTGGACGTCCGCGACGTCGAAGGCCGCCACCATCTCCTCGATCGAGAAGATGTCCCGGTCGGCGGAGAGGGACCAGCCCAGCAGGGAGAGGTAGTTGAGCAGGCCCTCGGGGAGGAAGCCGCGCTCGCGGTAGAGGTTCAGCGACGACTGGGGGTCGCGCTTGCTGAGCTTCTTGTTGCCCTCGCCCATGACGTACGGGAGGTGGCCGAAGACGGGCGTCTGCCGGGCGATGCCCAGGTCCTTGAGCGCCGCGTAGAGGGCGATCTGGCGGGGGGTCGAGGAGAGCAGGTCCTCGCCGCGCAGGACGTGCGTGATCTCCATGAGCGCGTCGTCGACCGGGTTGACCAGTGTGTACAGCGGGGCGCCGTTGGCGCGGACGATGCCGTAGTCCGGCACGTTCTCCGGCTCGTACGTGATGTCGCCGCGCACCAGGTCGGTGAAGGTGATCGTCTCGTCGGGCATCCGGAACCGCACGATGGGCCTGCGGCCCTCGGTCTCGTACGCCTGCTTCTGCTCGGCGGTCAGCTCGCGGCAGTGGCCGTCGTAGCCGGAGGGCTTGCCGGCGGCGCGGGCCGCGTCGCGGCGGGCGTCCAGCTCCTCCGTCGAGCAGTAGCAGTGGTAGGCGCGGCCCGCGGCGAGGAGCTTGTCCGCGACGTCCTGGTAGATGTCCATGCGCTGCGACTGCCGGTACGGGGCGTGCGGGCCGCCGACCTCGGGGCCCTCGTCCCAGTCGAAGCCGAGCCAGCGCATCGAGTCGAGGAGCTGGTTGTACGACTCCTCGCTGTCGCGGGCCGCGTCGGTGTCCTCGATGCGGAAGACCAGCGTGCCCTGGTTGTGGCGCGCGAAGGCCCAGTTGAACAGGGCCGTGCGGACCAGACCCACGTGCGGGTTACCGGTGGGCGAAGGGCAGAAACGGACACGGACGGTGGGGGCGGATGCGCTAGCCACGCTTGACAACCTTGTTGGTGAGAGTGCCGATGCCTTCGATGCTGACGGCGACCTCGTCGCCGACCTGCAAGGGGCCGACCCCTTCCGGGGTGCCCGTGAGGATGACGTCGCCGGGGAGGAGGGTCATTGCCTCGGAGATGTTGGCGATCAGTTCCGGGATGGACGTGATCATCTGGGAGGTGGAGCCGAGTTGCCGCTGCTGCCCGTTGACCGTGCACTGGATGCCGAGGTCGGAGGCGGCGGCCACGTCGAGGTCCGTCTCCACCCAGGGGCCGAGCGGGCAGGAGGTGTCGAAGCCCTTGGCGCGCGCCCACTGCTTCTCGCGCTTCTGCACGTCGCGGGCGGTCACGTCGTTGGCGGCGGTGTAGCCGAGGATCACGTCGTTGACGCGCTCGGGCGGGACCTCGCGGCACATACGGCCGATGACCACGGCCAGCTCGGCCTCGTGGTGCAGCTCCTGCGAGAAGGAGGGGTACTGGATCTCGTCGCCGGGTCCGATCACGGACGTGGACGGCTTGAAGAAGGCGAAGGGCGCGTCGGGCACCTCGTTGCCCAGCTCCCTGGCGTGCTCCGCGTAGTTGCGGCCGAAGGCGATCACCTTGTTGGGGAGCACGGGCGGCAGCAGCCGGACCTTGCTCAGCGGGACCTTGGTGCCGGAGAGCTCGAAGTCCGCGAAGGGGATGCCCTTGATGATGTCGAGGACGAGCTCGTCTGGCTTGTCGCCCTCGACCGCGCCGAAGGCGACGTTCCCGTCGATGGAGAATCTGGCGATGCGCACGGGTGGCTGCGCCCCTCATTCTTGCGTTGGGCCCGGGTGGGATGTGACCGGTCCAGGCTAACGCGGCGCCCCTACTGCGGCTTCTCCATCAGGATGGTGCGCTTCGGGTTGGCCGTGTTCGTCGGCAGCTCGCGGGGGTGCTCCGGCACGAGCGGCGCGGCCTGGATCTCGTCGGCGTCCTTGAGGTGCGCGAGGGTGGTGCGCCGCGGGTTGGCGAGGTGGAGCATCGTCGTCGTCTTCATGGCTGTGCTCGGGAACCTTCTCGTCGTCGGTCGGGTTGTCGGCAGATCCGTCTGTGTAAAGCGTCAGGCTAAACATCTGATTCCCGTCGAAAGCCGGGAAGTTGTGATCGTTAGTATGTGAGTTTGCTCACGAGGGGCCACCCAAAACGGGCACTTCGGACCGGCGCTACACCTCCCCGAAACGGACATTGCCCCACTGAAGCCATCATTCCGCTGCCGATCATCGCGACTGGGACACCCCCCGGCCGTACGGAGAACGTCCGCGAATGCCCCGTTTCTCCTAGATCACTTTCTACGTCTCGTGACCCTGCCCTCACACGGCGTCACGGGGGATGCGGTGCGTCCCTCGGCCCTTGTTGGAGATCCTGCACTGTGCTGAAATTCCCGGGACCGCCGCGGGACGGACCGGCGCACGAGAGCGCGACTCAGCGCCGGGCTGCGGCGGCGAGGGGGAATCCAGCGCCGGTCACTCACGACCACAGGGGGGCGTTTCAGGTCGCCCTTCGAACTACGCCGACACCGTCCTGCCCTCGTATGCGGGTGGGACGCCTGGTCCAGAGGTTGCGACGCTAGTGCAGGGACGTAAGAACAGGGATGGCAGCGCTGCGGCGGAGCCGGAGCCGCGCGGCGGGACCGGCCCGATAACAGGCGGCTCCCAGCCCCCGCACGCCCAGAACCCGGGGCGCACGGCGTCTGTCGACGCCGGGGAGCGCGACGGGCGCTCCGCCGCGCCCGGCGGTTCGGCCACGCCCGCGCCCACCCCGGCCAAGGGACCCACGGGCCCCGGGCCGCGAATAGCCCTGCGCAACTGGCGCATCTCGACCCGTCTGGTCGCGCTGCTCACGCTGCCCGTGGTCGCGGCGACCTCGCTGGGCGCGTTGCGTATCTCGGAGTCCCTGGACGACATCCAGCAGCTCGACAACATGAAGCTGCTGACGGAGATGACGAAGCAGGCCACCGACCTGGCGTCGGCGCTCCAGGAGGAGCGCGACCAGTCGGCGGGGCCGCTGTCCAACAACCCCAAGGCGACCGACGACTTCAGCATCAAGGCGGCGCGGGCCAAGACGAATCGTGCCCGCGACACCTTCTTGCAGAGCACGACCGACATCGAGGGTGACAGCAGCAGCCTCAACGGTGTGCGTGAGCACGCCGTGCAGATCGCCCACGAGCTGATCAGCCTCAACAAGATCCGGCAGAACTCGTACGCCAGCAAGACCAACTCGTCGCAGACGGTCGAGGCGTACGCCCGCATCATCGAGCAGTTGCTGTCCCTGTCGACCGACATGGCACAGGCGACCAGCAGCCCCGAGATGATCCAGCGGACCCGTGCCCTGGCCGCCTTCTCCTCGGCCAAGGAGTACGCCTCCGAGCAGCGCGCCATCATCGCCGCCGCGCTGCCGCCCAACAGCTCGTCGTTCGGCAGCATCTCCGAGACGGACCGTCAGTACGGGTTCGCCGCGGCCGAGAACCAGGACTCGCAGCTCGACTCGTTCCGCAGCGTCTACGGCGACGTCGCCGTGCAGGAGCTCCTCAAGCCCCTCGACGAGAACAACGCCACCATCAAGGCGGCGGACAACTACGCCGAGCGGGTCCTGGCCAAGCCCGGCGGCATCAAGACCCAGGACAAGCGCTCCTACAAGGACTGGGTCGACGCGGACAGCTCCCGTATCCAGGAGATGTCCAAGATCGAGCTGACCCTGCTCAACCAGATGGAGCAGCAGGCCCGCGAGCTGCGCAACTCCTCCGAGCAGTCGGCCATCATCAACGGTGCGCTGATCCTGATCGTGCTCGGCGTCTCCCTCGTCGGCGCGTTCGTCGTGGCCCGCTCCATGATCCGCTCGCTGCGCCGGCTCCAGGACACCGCGACCAAGGTCGCCCAGGACCGGCTGCCCGAGCTGGTCAAGCAGCTCTCCGAGTCCGACCCGCAGGACGTCGACACGTCCGTGGAGTCGGTCGGTGTGCACTCCCGGGACGAGATCGGCCAGGTGGCCGCGGCCTTCGACGACGTGCACCGCGAGGCCGTCCGGCTCGCCGCCGAGCAGGCCCTGCTCCGGGGCAACGTCAACGCGATGTTCACCAACCTCTCGCGCCGCTCCCAGGGCCTCATCCAGCGTCAGCTCTCGCTCATCTCCGAGCTGGAGTCCCGCGAGGCCGACCCCGACCAGCTCTCGTCGCTGTTCAAGCTCGACCACCTCGCGACCCGCATGCGTCGTAACGGTGAGAACCTGCTCGTCCTCGCGGGTGAGGAGCCCGGCCGTCGCTGGACGCGGCCCGTGCCGCTCGTCGACGTGCTGCGTGCCGCCGCGTCCGAGGTGGAGCAGTACGAGCGCATCGAGCTGGCGGCGGTGCCCGCGACCGAGGTCGCCGGCCGCGTCGTCAACGACCTCGTGCACCTGCTCGCCGAGCTGCTGGAGAACGCGACCTCGTTCTCGTCGCCGCAGACCAAGGTGAAGGTGACCGGTCACGCGCTGCCCGACGGGCGGGTGCTGATCGAGATTCACGACACGGGTATCGGTCTGTCCCCCGAGGACCTCGCCGCGATCAACGAGCGGCTCGCGTCGCCGCCCACCGTGGACGTGTCGGTCTCGCGCCGCATGGGTCTGTTCGTGGTCGGTCGTCTCTCCCAGCGGCACGGCATCCGCATCCAGCTCCGGCCCTCCGACTCCGGTGGTACGACCGCGCTGGTCATGCTGCCCGTGGACGTCGCCCAGGGCGGCAAGAAGGTCCCGGGCGCGGCCGGACCCGGTGGTCCCGCCGCCGCGCAGGGTGCGGCCGGTGTCGCCGGTGCGCGGCGTGGTGTCGCGCCGGGCGCCGCGGGTGGCGCCGCGAGCCGTCTCGGTGCCGGGCCCGGTGCGGCGCGACCGCAGGTCGGCGCGGGTGCCGGTGGCGGCCGGGCGGCGCTGCCCGGCCGGGACGGTGGCGCTCAGAACCAGCAGAACCCGCAGGGTCAGCAGAACCCGCAAGGACCTCAGGGTCCGCAGGGTCCGCAGCGCCCCCAGGGGCCCGGCCCTCAGGGATTCGCTCCCCAGGGTCCGCAGAACCCGCAGCACCCGTCGGGTCCGCGTGACGCCGGGCCGCAGCGCGGCCCGCAGGCACCGCAGCGCCCGCAGGCCCCCCTGCCCGCCCGCGCGCAGCAGAACCCGCAGGGTCAGCAGAGCCCGCAGCACGGCCAGGGCCGCCAGAACCCGCAGAACCCGCAGGCCCCGACCGGTGCAGGCACCGGTGTCTTCAACGGCGTCGGGCAGGGCCCGGTCCCGCCGCAGCAGCGCACGCACAGCGACCCCGCCGAGAAGCAGGGCCGGCGCCGTCCGGTGCTGCCTCCGCGCGGTGGGCCGCGTGCCGAGCTGCCGGGCGGCAACCCGCAGCCCCGCGTGCCGAGTTGGAGCGACGAGAACGCGCAGCCGCAGCTCGACGCGCCGCGCGGTCACGACGAGCCGGACTCGACGTCGCAGTTCCCGCGGATCCAGGACGAGCACCAGGGTCCGGGGGCCACGGCCGAGTTCGCCCGCCCCGACTACGACGCGCCCCGGCCCGTCCAGGACCAGGGTCAGGGTCAGGGTCAGGGTCAGGGTCAGGGTCAGGGTCAGGACTCGGGCCAGTTCGTCCGCTCCGATGTCTTCGGTGGCGGACCGGCCCACCAGGACCCGTCCACCACGGGCCAGTACGAGCGTCCGCAGGACGTCTCCGCCACCGGTCAGTACCAGCGGCCCCAGGACCCCTCGAACACCGGGCAGTACGGTGCCGGGCAGTACGACACCGGCCAGTACGACACCGGGCAGTACAACGGCCTGCCCCAGGACCCCTCGAACACCGGGCAGTACGAGCGTCCCGCCGCCCCGCGTCAGCAGGGTGTGCCCGTGCAGCCGCAGCAGGAGTACCTGCCGCCTGCCACCGGGCCCGGCGACGGTCGTACGCCGCTGTACGACACGCTGGAGACCAACTGGTTCCACGGCCAGCAGGGCCAGGGCCAGGGCGAGAGCGGTCAGCAGCAGGGGCAGAGCCAGGGTCAGGAAGCGCCGCAGGGGCTGCCGGGCCGGGCCCTGCCGCAGCGCGGCGCTCAGCCCACCGCTCCCCAGCAGTCCGCGCGGCGTCCGCAAGGACAGGCTCCCGCGGTCCCCGACTCCGGCCAGAACCAGGCCGGTTGGCGGCAGTCCCCGAACGACGAGCTGATGCGTCAGGCCGAGCGGGTGCGCAAGCCCGCCGCGGGCGGCGTCACCGTCTCGGGTCTGCCGCGCCGCGTGCCCCGCGCCAACCTCGTGGCGGGCACGGCCCAGGAACAGCAGCAGAGCCAGACCGGCCCGCAGGTCTCGCGCGCACCCGACGAGGTGCGCGGACGGCTGACCAATCTCCGTAGGGGCATCCAGCAGGGCCGGCAGGCCGGTGGCACCGGTCAGACCGGCAGCTACCCCCGCCCCACTCACCAGCAGGAGCGTTAGTTGAGCCAGATGAGCCAGGCGGCACAGAACCTGAACTGGTTGATCACCAACTTCGTGGACAACACGCCGGGGGTCTCCCACACGGTCGTGGTGTCCGCGGACGGGCTGCTGCTCGCGATGTCCGAGGGCTTTCCGCGCGATCGCGCGGACCAACTGGCGGCCGTGGCATCGGGTCTGACCTCGCTGACGGCGGGGGCCTCGAGAATCTTCGAGGGCGGCCCGGTCAATCAGACGGTCGTGGAGATGGAGCGCGGCTTTCTTTTCATCATGTCCGTCTCCGACGGATCATCGCTCGCCGTGCTCGCGCACCCGGACTGCGACATCGGTCTCGTGGGGTACGAGATGGCGCTCCTCGTCGACCGGGCGGGCGCCGTGCTCACCCCGGACCTGCGCGCGGAGCTACAGGGCACCTTGTTGCACTGACGGGGGTGACGACCGGTAACCCCGGCCACACCTGAAGTCTGGCGCATCACCAGCCCCGGAATCCAGAGAAGTCACGTAATCCCCTCCCGATCTGCGTCCCGTCACCGTATGGCCGTCACAATCCCCCCACCGGCCCACCCTCAGACGGCAGGCCCCCGGCCCGCCGTCCCGCCCGGAGGATCCATGACCCCGCCCACCGCTCCTCACGATCCGTACGGCAGTGCAGCCGCACACGACGCCTACGGTTTTGAGGGCGACCAGCCGCTGGTCCGCCCGTACGCGATGACCGGCGGCCGGACCCGGCCGCGCTACCAGCTCGCCATCGAGGCGCTCGTCAGCACGACCGCCGACCCGGCGGCCCTCGGGACGCTGCTCCCCGAGCACCAGCGCATATGCCATCTGTGCCGTGAGGTGAAGTCGGTCGCCGAGGTGTCGGCTCTGCTGGCGATGCCGCTCGGCGTGGCCCGGATCCTCGTGGCCGACCTGGCCGAGGCCGGGCTCGTGGCGATCCATCAGCCGGGTGGCGACGAGAACAACGGCGGTGCGCCGGACGTGACTCTGCTCGAAAGGGTGCTCAGTGGACTTCGGAAGCTCTGACGGGGCGACGGGGGCCGCTCCCCGTTCGACCACCTCGGCGAAGATCGTGGTGGCCGGTGGCTTCGGCGTCGGCAAGACCACGTTCGTGGGTGCTGTCTCCGAGATCAACCCGCTGCGGACCGAGGCCGTCATGACCTCGGCGTCCGCCGGTATCGACGACCTCACCCACACCGGGGACAAGACGACCACGACGGTCGCCATGGACTTCGGCCGCATCACGCTCGACCAGGACCTGATCCTGTACCTGTTCGGCACGCCCGGCCAGGACCGTTTCTGGTTCATGTGGGACGACCTGGTGCGCGGCGCCATCGGCGCCGTCGTCCTCGTGGACACGCGCCGCCTCGCCGACTGCTTCCCGGCCGTCGACTACTTCGAGAACAGCGGCCTGCCGTTCGTCGTCGCCCTCAACGGCTTCGACGGACATCAGCCGTACAACCCGGAGGAGGTGCGCGAGGCGTTGCAGATCGGGCCCGACACCCCGATCATCACGACGGACGCCCGCCACCGTGCGGATGCGAAGAGTGCGCTGATCACGCTGGTGGAGCACGCCTTGATGGCTCGTCTCAAGTAGACAGAAACAGTCGGAAGTCGGCCATCAAGTGGCTCAATCCGTACGGCAGTTGTCGTAAGCCTTTTGAAGGCCCTTCGATGACCCCTGTGGCCTTTGACACGCGGGGCCGCTGTGTTCATAACGTTTCGACAGAGAATTCCGGGGGTGCAGACACAGGTCGCGCACACCCGGCTCCACTGTGCTCACAAGAGCCCCGCCTTTTGGCGGGGCTCGCTCTTTATGACCGTTTTATCTGGGGCATACATCACTGGGAGCTTCCGCTTCCGACTGTTTGGAAGTGCGCCGTCTGACGTGCTGGAATGCGCTGAACTGCCCAGTAAGAACGGGCCTGGAGACATACCGCGGCACAACGTAGGTGCCGACGCCGAGAGGTTGTTGGTCGAGTGAGGCGAAGCAAGAACAGTCCCGAGCCGGCTTCGGCACGGGGCAACTTCACCCCGCCGCCGCGCACAGCGGCGCAGGCCGCACCGGCCGAGACGGCGGCGCCCGAGCCGTCGGGCGGCCGGATGTCGCCGCGCAACTGGCGCGTGCCGACGAAGCTGAACGCGATCCTGCTCATCCCCGTTCTGGTGGGCCTGGTCATGGGCGGCTTCCAGGTGAAGGGCTCGATCGACACGTGGCACGAGGCCGAGGACGCCGAGAGCACCGCGCGGCTCGTCCAGGCATCGCTGACGTACGGCAACCGCCTCGTCGAGGAGCGCGACATCTCCGCCGCTCCCCTGCTCCAGGGCAAGAAGAACGACCCGAAGGTCGTCAAGGCCCGCGCGGCGACGGACGCCGCCGCCGACGCGTTCCACGCCGCGGCGAAGAACATGCCGCACAAGGAGGGCCTGGAGCGCCGCATGGCGCAGTTCACCCAGGTCGAGGGCGGCCTGGACAAGCTCCGTGCCGCCTCCTACACCTCCAAGCTGCCCGGCGTCTCGACCGAAGAGGGCTACGTCGCCATCCAGCACCCGCTGATGGAGTTCGCCAACGAGCTGGGTCTCGGCACCGGCAACATCACCAGCTACGGCCGTACGGTCTACGCGATCTCGCTGTCCAAGGCGGCGCTCTCCCTGGAGCGCTCCATCGGCATGCACCTGCTGGTGAAGCCCGGCCCGACCATGACGACCTTCGCCAAGCAGCGCACCGCGCTCGGCAGCTACGCCTACCTCGAAGGCATCGCCCTCGAGGAGTACAAGGGCGGCGGTACGCCCCAGGACCTCAAGCGGCTCGACGAGACGATCGAGCAGCTCAAGAAGGACGGCGCCGAGCAGGCCGCCGCCGCCAAGGCGAAGGACCCCAGCTACGTCCCGCCGCCGGCCGACACCACCGAGATGGTCGGTGACATCGTCGCGCTGCCCAGCACGCAGCCCAGCGCCCGGCTCGCCCTCGCGCAGAAGGGCGTGACGGCCGAGAACTGGTGGGCGGTCAACACCGCCAAGTTCGACGCCTACCGCACGATCGAGTCGGACCTCGCCGACAAGGCCGTGAGCGAGGCGTCCGGTATCGCCGACGACGCCAAGCAGCAGGCGATCATCACCGGTGCGGCCGTCGTGGTCGCCCTGCTCGCCGCGTTCATCATCGCCGGGATGATGGCCCGCCAGATGTCCCGCGCCATGCGCCGCCTGCGCTCCGCCGCCTTCGACGTGGCAGAGCAGCGCCTGCCGATGCTGGTCGACCAGCTCTCGCGCACCGAGCCGGGCCGCGTGGACACCCGCGTCCAGCCCATCCCGATCACCACCACGGACGAGATCGGCGAGGTCGCCCGCGCCTTCGACCAGGTCCACCGGGAGGCGGTGCGGCTCGCCGCCGAGCAGGCCCTCCTGCGCGGCAACATCAACGCGATCTTCACCAACCTGTCGCGCCGCAACCAGTCGCTGATCGAGGGCCAGCTCACCCTCATCACCGACCTGGAGAACAACGAGGCCGACCCGGACCAGTTGGAGAACCTCTTCCGCCTGGACCACCTCGCGACCCGTATGCGCCGCAACGGCGAGAACCTGCTGGTCCTCGCCGGTGAGGAGCCGGGCCGCCGCTGGGACCAGCCGGTCCCGCTGGTCGACGTCCTGCGCGCCGCCGCCTCCGAGGTGGAGCAGTACGAGCGCATCGAGCTGTCCGGCGTCCCTGAGGCCGACATCCACGGCCGCGCGGTCACCGACCTCGTGCACGCGCTCGCCGAGCTCCTCGAGAACGCCACGACGTTCTCCTCGCCGCAGACCAAGGTCCGCGTCACCGCGACCCGTCTCCCCGACGGCCGCATCATGGTCGAGATCCACGACAAGGGCATCGGCCTCACCGCCGAGGACTTCGCGGACATCAACCACAAGCTGGCCAACCCGCCGACCGTGGACGCCGCGATCTCCCAGCGCATGGGTCTGTTCGTGGTCGGCCGCCTCGCCGACCGGCACGGCATCCGCGTCCAGTTGCGCCCCTCGGGCGAGCAGGCGGGCACGACCTCGCTGGTCATGCTCCCGGACGCGATCACGCACGGCGGCGGCGGTCAGCACCAGGGCGACCCGGAGCTGTCCGAGTTCACCGTGTCGACGATGATTCCGCAGCAGCAGGCGTTCGAGAAGGAGCCGCTGCGCACCGCGGCCGAGCTCGGCTTCGACGACAGCCGCTACGACATCCCGGACGACGCGCGCGAGCTGGACCCGGTGGGCCGCTCCCTGATGCGCGAGGAGCGGCGTGCGGCCCTGGAGGCGCAGACGCAGGGCCAGGAGGGCGAGGCCGACCGCCCGCTGTTCCGTGACGAGGTCGCGCCGCAGCGGCCCGACCAGCAGACCCAGCAGCACCAGGCGTCGTACCCCGACCAGTCCGCGTACGACGGTCAGCAGCTCGGCTATGAACCGCAGCAGCAGATCTCCTACGACGATCAGGGTCAGGGCGTCTACGACGACCGGCAGCAAGTCGGGTACGACAACCGGCAGCAGAACGGGTATGACGGGTTCGCCCCCGCGCAGCCGTCCCTCGACGGGAACCAGCCGGGCGGCTACGACCACCAGTCGGGCGGCTACGAACAGGAGTACGCCCCGCAGAACGGTTATGCGGAATCCCCCCGGGAGTCCTACAACGCCTTCGAGCAGCCCGTCCGCCAGCCCGCCCAGCAGCCCGACTGGCAGGCGCAGGACGGCTACCAGGACGGTTACCGGGGCGACTTCCAGGCTCCGTACACGCCTGAAGCGGAATCCGCGCAGACCGCTGACGCGGCGGACCGGGAGAGCGTAGGCTTCGACTCCGGTCCCTCCGCCGGTCCGGGGATGCCGGCCGGCCCCTCCCCCTCCGTGACGCACGCTCTGACCGACGCCGGCCTTCCGCGCCGCGGCGCCGGCGGCCCCCAGCGCCAGGAGCAGGCCCCCGAGCCGGCCCAGGAGCAGGCTGAGGACCAGCCCGCGGAGACCACCGGCGACCCGAGCTGGCGCTCGACCAACGACGAGCGGTGGGGGCGCGCGGAGCGGCTGAAGCAGCCCAAGGCGGGCGGCGTCACCGCCTCCGGACTGCCGCGCCGGGTACCCAAGGCCAACCTGGTCGAGGGCACCGCGGAGTCGACGCCGCAGGGCGGTCCCCAGATCTCCCGCGCTCCCGAGGACGTACGGGGCCGCCTGAGCAATCTGCGCCGCGGCGTGCAGCGTGGGCGCAGTGAAGGCGGGAGCGAGCAGCAGTGACCGTAGCGAACGCAGTGACCGTAGTGACGAAGTACGGCCAGGACAGCGGGTTTCCCGGTGGCCCTGACAGCACCTACAACCAGGAGCGTTAGTGTGAGCCCGATGAGCCAGGCGGCACAGAACCTGAACTGGTTGATCACCAACTTCGTGGACAACACCCCCGGGGTGTCCCACACGGTGGTGGTCTCCGCCGACGGACTCCTTCTGGCGATGTCCGAAGGGTTCCCCCGCGACCGCGCCGACCAGTTGGCGGCCGTCGCGTCGGGACTGACCTCGTTGACCGCGGGCGCGTCCCGCATCTTCGAGGGCGGCGCGGTGAACCAGACAGTTGTGGAGATGGAGCGAGGATTCCTCTTCATCATGTCCATCTCCGACGGTTCTTCCCTTGCCGTCCTTGCACACCCGGAGGCGGACATTGGCCTCGTTGGGTACGAGATGGCACTTCTTGTCGACCGCGCGGGCACGGTTCTCACGCCCGACCTGCGCGCGGAGCTTCAGGGAAGCCTTCTCAACTAGCAGACAGACGGTGCGTTTTCGCGTCCCGTGGCCGTAAAGTTTCGGGACGCGGCTCCACAGTGATGGTGCCCAGCGCAGTCGGAGGAGGAGTACGTGTCTGGTTCAGCAACACCGCCGAGCGGTTCGTCGGCCCACTGGCCGCACTACGGCCCTGCCCAGGGTCAGGGTCAGCCCGGCGTCGGTCGTGACGACGGGTCGCAGAACCGGTACAACTTCCCTTCCACGCCGAGCCACGCCCGGCCGGTCCGGCAGCCCGGTCCCTACGACCAGCCGTCGGCGCCCCGCATCCAGCCCGTGCAGCCGCAGCCACGTCCCGACGCGAGGACCGCGCCCGCCGCGAACAACCCCCTGGTGCGCCCGTACGCCATGACGGGCGGTCGCACCAGGCCGCGCTACCAGCTCGCCATCGAGGCGCTGGTGCACACGACCGCGCAGCCGCACCAGTTGCAGGGCCAACTGCCCGAGCACCAGCGGATCTGCAACCTCTGCCGAGAGATCAAGTCGGTGGCCGAGATCTCGGCCCTGCTCACCATCCCCCTCGGCGTGGCCAGGATTCTCGTCGCCGACTTGGCGGAGGCGGGCCTGGTCGCCATCCATCAGCCCGGCGGCGACGAGAACGCCGGCGGCCAGCCAGACGTGACACTGCTCGAAAGGGTGCTCAGTGGACTTCGCAAGCTCTAGCGGAGGGCCGGTTGCTCAGAGTCGCTCCACCACGTCCGCGAAGATCGTGGTGGCGGGCGGCTTCGGCGTCGGCAAGACGACGTTCGTCGGCGCCGTGTCGGAGATCAATCCGCTGCGTACCGAGGCCGTCATGACGTCCGCGTCCGCGGGTATCGACGACCTCACCCACACCGGGGACAAGACGACCACGACGGTCGCCATGGACTTCGGCCGCATCACGCTCGACCAGGACCTGATCCTGTACCTGTTCGGCACGCCCGGCCAGGACCGTTTCTGGTTCATGTGGGACGACCTGGTGCGCGGCGCCATCGGCGCCGTCGTCCTCGTGGACACGCGCCGCCTCGCAGACTGCTTCCCGGCCGTCGACTACTTCGAGAACAGCGGCCTGCCGTTCGTCATCGCCCTCAACGGCTTCGACGGCAACCAGCCCTACGGCCCCGACGAGGTGCGCGAGGCCCTTCAGATCGGCCCCGACACCCCGATCATCACGACGGACGCCCGCCACCGCGCCGACGCGAAGTCCTCGCTGATCACGCTGGTGGAGCACGCGCTGATGGCGCGGCTGCGGTAGGTACCCGCGACGTACGACGACGGCCCCGCTCTCCCGAAGGAGGGCGGGGCCGTCGTCGTAGGTCGCGTCGGGTGGGGCGCTCAGCGCCAACTGTGCGGGGCGCGGAAGCCCGGCTCGCGCTCCAGGCGGCGCCAGCCCGCGCGGGTCAGGCGGCCACGGTGGGCCGGGGCCTCGGGGGTTGCGGCGGCGCGGGCGAGGAGGATCGCGGTGATGGCCGCGACCTCCTCGGGCTCGGCGTGGCCCTTCTCGACACGGATGTCAGGTGTGGACATGGGCAGGTCTCCTACGGCTAGGTCGACAGGGCGCCGTTACTGGGGCGGGTTGCCGTGCTTGCGGGAGGGCAGGTCGGCGTGCTTGGTGCGGAGCATCGCCAGGGAGCGGATGAGCACCTCGCGCGTCTCGGCGGGGTCGATGACGTCGTCGACCAGGCCGCGCTCGGCCGCGTAGTACGGATGCATGAGTTCGGCCTTGTACTCCTTGACCATGCGGGTGCGCATGGCCTCGGGGTCCTCGGCGTCGGCGATCTGACGGCGGAAGATGACGTTGGCCGCGCCCTCGGCGCCCATGACCGCGATCTCGTTGGTGGGCCAGGCGTAGGTGAGGTCGGCGCCGATGGACTGCGAGTCCATGACGATGTAGGCACCTCCGTACGCCTTGCGCAGGATGAGCGAGATGCGCGGCACGGTGGCGTTGCAGTACGCGTAGAGCAGCTTCGCACCGTGGCGGATGATGCCGCCGTGCTCCTGGTCGACGCCGGGGAGGAAGCCCGGCACGTCGAGGAGCGTCACGATGGGAATGTTGAAAGCGTCGCACATCTGGACGAAGCGGGCAGCTTTTTCGCTGGCCTCGATGTCCAGGACGCCGGCCAGCGCCTGCGGCTGGTTGGCGACGATGCCGACGACCTGGCCGTCGAGGCGGGCCAGGGCGCAGATGATGTTGCGCGCCCAGCGCTCGTGGACCTCCAGGTAGTCGCCGTCGTCGACGAGCTCCTCGATGACCTTGGCCATGTCGTAGGGGCGGTTGCCGTCGGCCGGGACCAGGTCGAGGAGGACGTCGCCGCGGCGGTCCGCCGGGTCGTCCGAGTGGGTGGTCGGCGGGTTCTCGCGGTTGTTCTGCGGGAGCATCGACAGGAGGTAGCGGACCTCGCCGATGCAGGTCTCCTCGTCGTCGTAGGCGAAGTGGCAAACGCCGCTGGTCTCGGCGTGGACGTCGGCGCCGCCCAGACCGTTCTGGGTGATCTCCTCGCCCGTCACCGCCTTGACCACGTCCGGCCCGGTGATGAACATTTGCGAGGTCTCGCGGACCATGAAGACGAAGTCGGTGAGGGCGGGGCTGTAGGCCGCGCCGCCCGCGCACGGGCCGAGCATCACGCTGATCTGCGGGATGACACCGGACGCCTTGGTGTTGCGCTGGAAGATGCCGCCGTAGCCGGCGAGCGCGGAGACGCCCTCCTGGATACGGGCGCCCGCGCCGTCGTTCAGCGAGACGAGCGGCGCACCGGCCGCGATGGCCATGTCCATGATCTTGTGGATCTTCGTGGCGTGGGCCTCGCCCAGGGCGCCGCCGAAGATCCGGAAGTCGTGCGCGTAGACGAAGACCGTGCGGCCCTCGACCGTGCCCCAGCCGGTGATGACACCGTCGGTGTACGGCTTCTTGGCCTCCAGGCCGAAGCCGACCGCGCGGTGCCGACGAAGCTGCTCGACCTCCTTGAACGACCCCTCGTCCAGAAGCAGCTCGATGCGCTCGCGCGCCGTCAGCTTGCCCTTCGCGTGCTGGGCCTCGGTCGCCTTGTCGCTCGGTCCGCGCAGGGCCTGCTGACGGATCGCGTGCAGCTCGGCCACGCGCCCACGGGCGTCGGTGGGCTCGTCCCCGGGGGCGGAGGCGGTGTCGTCCAAAACGGTCATGTAGTGACCTTACGAAGCCGACCAAGGAAACGGGCCGTCGACTTCGAACAGTCTCCGGCCCGTTTTCCTGGTAGGCCCGGACAGAACCCGGCCCGCATGCAGGCGAAGCTACTGCTCAGGACCCTCCCGCCTTGTGGAGGTCATACAAAGGCCGTCGGTGAGATGCGCCTCACACCGGGTCGGTCGGGTGGGGGCCGTTCACAGGGCGCCCGCGTACACGGCCGAGTCGCCCAGTTGCTCCTCGATCCGCATGAGCCGGTTGTACTTGGCCGTGCGGTCGGAGCGGGACAGGGAGCCCGTCTTGATCTGGCCGCAGCCGGTGGCGACGGCCAGGTCGGCGATCGTCGTGTCCTCGGTCTCGCCGGAGCGGTGCGAGATGACCGCCGCCCAGCCGGCCCGCCGCGCGGCGGACACGGTACCGAGCGCCTCGGTCAGCGTACCGATCTGGTTGACCTTGACCAGGACCGCGTTGCCGACCCCGGTGCGGATTCCCTCGCGTACGAGCGTCTCGTTCGTGCAGAACACGTCGTCGCCGGTGAGCTGGCAGCGGGCGCCGACGCGGGCGGTCAGTGCGCGCCAGCCGTCGAGGTCGTCCTCGGCCATGGGGTCCTCGACGGAGAGCACCGGATAGCTGTCGATCAGTTTGGCCAGGTGGTCGACCTGCTCGGCGGTGGTGCGCCGGACGCCCTCGCCCTCGTAGACGTAGAGGCCGTCGCGGTGGAACTCCGAGGACGCCGGGTCCATGACGAGGCCGATGTCCTGGCCGGGGCGGTATCCGGCGCGTTCGACGGCGGCCATGACGAAGTCGAGGGCTTCCTCGGCGGTGCGCAAGGCGGGCGCGAAGCCGCCCTCGTCGCCGACGGCCGTCGAGTGGCCGGCGGCGAGCAGGTCGCGGCGCAGGGTGTGGAAGACCTCGGAGCCCATCCGGACGGCCTCGGCGAAGGTCGCGGCGCCGACCGGCGAGATCATGAACTCCTGGAAGTCCAGCGGGTTGTCGGCGTGGGCGCCGCCGTTGACGATGTTCATCATCGGCACCGGCAGGACGCGGGCGTCCGAGCCGCCGAGGTAGCGGTAGAGGGGCAGGCGGTGGGCGGTCGCGGCGGCCTTGGCGGTGGCCAGGGAGACGCCGAGCAGGGCGTTGGCGCCGAGCCGGGACTTGGTGGGGGTGCCGTCGAGCGCGACCAGGGCCGCGTCCAGGCCCGCCTGGTCGTCGGCGTCGCGGCCGGTGACCGCTGCCGCGATCTCGCCCCGCACGTGCTCGACCGCCCGGTCGACCCCCTTGCCGTGCCAGCGCCGCGAGTCGCCGTCGCGCAGTTCGACGGCTTCGCGGGCGCCGGTGGAGGCGCCGGAGGGGACGGCGGCGCGGCCCAGGGACCCGTCGGCGAGGACCACGTCGACCTCGACGGTGGGGTTGCCGCGGCTGTCGAGGACGGTGCGGGCGGTGACGGAACGGATGGCGGTGGTGGTGCCGGTGACGGTCATGGGAGTTCCCTCGCTTGTCACGTGCCGGGCCCCGGCTGCGACGACGCTGGCGCTGAGCCCGACACCCGGACTCTACAGCATTGCTGTTCAGTTCTGCTGTTCAGTAATGCTGTTCAGCGGCCCTGTTCAGTTTGGCTGCGCAGGCACGGCGGGGCCGCTACCCGCGGGTTAAAGTTCCGTATGCCCACCCCGGAATCCGCCGCCGTCGCCGCCGAACTGCGTACCGCGATGGGCAAGCTCACGCGGCGCGTGAAGCACGAGGACAAGATTCCGCTCGGGCAGGTGGCCGTGCTCGGCGCCCTGGACCGCGAGGGCGCCATGACCACCAGCGACCTCGCCACCGATCAGCGCGTACGCCCCCAGTCGATGGCCCGCGCCGTGGGTCTTCTGATGGAGCAGGGTCTGATCACCCGGCGCCCCCACCCCACGGACGGCCGTAAGTCCCTCGTCGAGCTCACCGACGCCGGACGGGTCGCGCTGGAGACGGAGCGGGGCCGCCGGGCGGGTTGGCTCGCCCAGGCCATCGAGGCCGAACTCACCGGCGAGGAGCGGGAGTTGCTGGCGCGCGGCGCCGCCCTCATGGAGCGACTGGCCGCGCGCTAGCGTCCGCGGACGTCCGGCTCAGCAGCCGCCGCAGTTGTAGTAGAGGACGTCCCAGTGGTTGCCCTCGTCGGCGTAGATGTTGCCGGAGCCCGACTGGTACTGGGGCGCGCCGTCACCACGAAGCCCGATGTAGGTGAAGGTGTTCTTGATGTAGTTGGTGACGCAGGTGTTCTTGCCGTAGTCGAGCTTGTAACCGTTCCAGTGGGAGTACGTGCCGCTCGCGTGGCCGGTCTCCGTACCGCCGGTGATGTTGAGGGCGCAGCCGGTGGCGCGCTTGAGGGTCTGGGCGCCCTGGGCGGTGGCGAGGTTGAGCTGGTCGAAGGACGTACAGGTGGAGTTGGCGCGGTTCGAGCAGCCACCTGACGAGGACCAGGTGATGCCGACCGAGCTGAACATCGAGGTCGCCGTGGAGTGACTGATCTTGGTGACGGCGAAGGCGTCCGTCGCCGTGGTCAGGACGCCGAAGCCCGGCGCCACGAGGGCGCCGGTGGCGAGGGCGAGCGCGGTGAGTGCGGAGCGGATGCGCATGAGGGGGTCCTCCCTGCTGCTGGGAACGGCTGTGGTGCAGGTGGAGCGCCGTGGTGCGGGCGGCAAGGAGATGGTCCCGGGTTCTACGCGCGTCCGGAAGAGGGCCTGCACGCACCCCGTCGGGACGTGGGGGAAAAGAGCCGCCGCGCTTCTGTTGAAAGTTGAACATCATCGCGCTACAGTCGTCCTCAGTTGATAGTTCAACTTTCAACATCACGCGGCACCGTCGTGCCGCCCGTCCCCAAGGAGCACGTCATGGGCATCTTCGGCCGCAAGAGCGAGACCGCCACCACCACCCCCGCCGCCGTCGCGGTCGACCCGGGCCTGGCCGCCCTCACCGGCGACTACACGGTCGACGCCGCGCACACGACCCTCGGTTTCGTCGCCCGGCACGCCATGGTGACGAACGTGAAGGGCGGCTTCACCGACTTCACCGGTGAGCTGCACCTGGACGGCGAGGACCCGAGCAGGTCCACCGCGACGTTCGACGTACAGATGGCGAGCATCGACACGGGCAACGCCGACCGCGACGCTCACCTCAAGAGCGCCGACTTCTTCAAGATCGACGAGTTCCCGGCGATGACGTTCCGTACGACGTCCGCCGAGGCGCTGGGCGGCTCGGACTACCGCGTCACGGGCGACCTGTCGATCCTCGGCACCACCAGGCCGCTCACCATCGACCTGGAGTACAACGGCTCCGCGAAGGACCCGTTCGGCAACGTGCGCGTCGGCTTCGAGGGCAAGGCCGAGATCCTGCGCTCCGACTGGGGCCTGACATGGAACGCGGCGCTGGAGACCGGCGGCGTCCTCATCTCCGACAAGATCAAGCTGAGCTTCGACATCTCGGCGATCAAGAACGCCTGACCCCTGCGGGGCGACCAGCGAGTTGAGGCGGCCACGAGACGCGTGGCCGCCAACTCGTCGTGTCCGGCGCCCGCGCGCGTGACCTGCCTCACACCGGCCCCGTCCGATGTCACATCCCGGCCCTCCCCGGCCGTCAGGGCTGTGAGCACCGACGGGAGGCAGTCATGTCCGACAGCACCACCCATGCCACACCGCGGCAGGCACCCACGGCCGGCGAGCGCGTCGCCGACTGGGCCGACGGCCGCCTCGGCATCCACGGCCTGGGCCGCAAGTATCTGCGCAAGGTCTTCCCCGACCACTGGTCGTTCCTGCTGGGCGAGATCTGCCTCTACACGTTCATCGTCCTGGTCCTCACCGGCGTCTATCTGACGCTGTTCTTCCATCCGTCGATGAACGAGGTGGAATATCACGGCGGCTACGTCCCGCTGAACGGCGTCCGGATGTCGGAGGCGTACTCCTCGACTCTCGACATCAGTTTCGACGTGCGCGGCGGACTGCTCATCCGGCAGATCCACCACTGGTCGGCGTTGATCTTCGTCGCGGCGATGTTCGTGCACATGATGCGGCACTTCTTCACCGGTTCGTTCCGCAAGCCGCGCGAGCTGAACTGGCTGTTCGGCTGGCTCCTGCTGTTCCTCGCCCTGTTCGAGGGCCTGCTCGGGTACTCGCTCCCCGACGACCTGCTGTCCGGCGCGGGCATGCGCCTCATCGAGGGGATGACGCTGTCCGTCCCGGTCGTCGGGACGTATCTGACGTTCTTCCTCTTCGGTGGCGAGTTCCCGGGTGACGACATCGTGGCCCGCTTCTACTCGATCCACGTCCTGCTGCTGCCGGGCATCATGGCGGCGCTCGTCGTGACCCACCTGATCCTCGTCTTCTACCACAAGCACACCCAGTTCCCCGGGCCCGGAAAGACCGAACGCAATGTGGTGGGCCAGCCGTTCTTCCCCGTCTACCTGGCCAAGGCGGGCGGCTTCTTCTTCCTGGTCTTCGGCGTCGTAGCGGCGATCGCGGCCGTCGCGTCGATCAACCCGGTCTGGGTCTACGGACCCTACCGCCCCGACCAGGTCTCGACGGGCGCCCAGCCCGACTGGTACCTCGGCTTCGCGGAGGGGCTGGTCCGTGTGATGCCCGGCTGGGAGTACGCCTTCTGGGGCCACACCCTCAACCTCGGCATCCTCGTCCCGCTCGTCGCGTTCCCGCTGTGGCTGGTCCTCATCGGCATCTGGCCGTTCGTCGAGGCGTGGATCACCGGCGACCGCCGCGAACACCATCTCCTGGACCGGCCCCGCAACCGGCCCGTGCGCACGGGTCTCGGCGTCGCCTGGCTGACCGGCTTCTTCGTGGCGCTCGGCGCCGGTGGCAACGATCTCATCGCCACGCACTTCCATCTCTCCGTGAACGTCATCACGTGGTGCGCCCGCGTCGCGCTGATCGCCGGTCCCGTCCTCGCGTACGTCGTCACGAAGCGGGTCTGCCTCGGTCTCCAGCGCCGGGACCGCGACAAGGTCCTGCACGGCCGGGAGACGGGCCGCATCAAGCGCCTCCCGCACGGGGAGTACGCCGAAGTCCACGAGCCCCTGTCGCAGGGCGAGCTGTATCTCCTCACCCAGCACGAGGAGCCCGCCGCGCTCGAAGCGCCGCCCGACACGGACGAGCACGGCGTACGGCGCCGCGTGCGCGCCACGCAACGGGTGCGGGTCGCCCTGTCCCGGTGGATGTACGGGGAGGGGTCCCGGATCCCCAAGGCCCGGCCGCACGAGATCGAGAGCGGCGAGGAGCGGGCGCCCGTACGTCAGCACTGAGGGCCCGGCCCCGGCTCCGCCTCGAACTCGCACCACACGCTCTTTCCCGGGTCCCGCTCGCCGACGCCCCACTTGTCGGCGAGCGCCGCGACCAGGAGCAGTCCCCGGCCGTGTTCCTCCTCCGCCCGCGGTGCGCTCGGCGCCACCGTGCCGTCGCCGCTGTCGTGCACCTCGACCCGGATCACCCGGTGCGCACACATCGCGATGTGCAGCCGGAAACCTCTCCCCGGCGGCACGCCATGCAGCAGCGCGTTCGTCGCCAGCTCGCTGACGCACAGGAGTACATCGTCAAGGCGTTCGATTGCATGCCAGTCATCGAGAGCCCAGGCTGTGAACGCGCGGGCCGCAGGCACCGATTTGCTTTCGCGCCGGTAGAACGCCTCGCGCCGGTACGGCAGTTGTTCCATGCGGTGACTGTCGTACGGGGACCGTGGCCGGGGCAGCGCGGCAGGTCGTACATCTGCGTTTGTACGAGTCCGGGCGGGTCCGGGTGTGTGGAGAATGGGAACGGTGCGCGTATGAAGAAGCAAGTGACTTCGTGGCATGCGGTCGGGGCGCAGATCGCGCATTTCCGTAAGTGGTCCGGGCTGACGCAGACGGGTCTGGCCGACCGGCTGTGCGTCAGCCACGACAAGATGGCCTCCATCGAGCAAGGCCGACGCCCGGTCGATCTGGCACTGGCGGCCCGGATCGACGATCTGCTGGAGACCAAAGGGGTTCTGGCCGTCGCGGTGGCCAAAGTGCCGAAGAAGGAGAAGTACCCGCTGATCGTCGCGGACTTGGTGGAGTTCGAGGAGAAGGCCCTGACGATCCTGACGTACGAGCAGCAGACGGTGCCCGGTCTGCTCCAGACGCCGGAGTACATGCGGGCGGTCTTCGACTCCAGTTATCCGCCCGTCGGCGACGAGACAGCCGAGGACTGGGTCAACGGACATATGGACCGGCAGCGGATCTGGACGCGCGAGCATCCGCCCTGGGCGCACTTCATCATCGAGGAAGCCGCGCTGCACAAACCGGTCGGCGGTCCCGAGGTGATGCGCGGGCAGTACCTTCGCATCCTGGAGTTGGGCCGACTGCACGGCCTTGGCGTGCAGATCATGCTGACCAAGCAGTGGCCGCACGCGGGGCTCGCCGGTCCGATGGTGCTGCTGGAAAACCCTGACCACGACTTTGTCGTCTTCGTCGAGGGGCACCGGGTGAGCACGGTTCTGGACAGCCCCGAAGACGTAAGTAACCTGCACCTGAAGTATGGAATGCTGCGGTCACAGGCGCTGTCCCCCGACGAGAGCGCGCGTCTGCTGGACGGACTGCTAGGAGCCTCATGAACACCGCGGCACCCACCACAGGACTCGGCTGGGTCAAATCCAGTTACAGCACGGACCAGGGCGGCAACTGCCTGGAGGTCGCCGCCCACGCCACCGCCATCCACATCCGCGACTCCAAGAACGACCCCGCCACCGGAGCCGTGCTCACCGTCACCCCGGGGACCTGGGTCGCGTTCCTCCGTACCCATGTCGCCCGCCCCTGAGCGGAGCGTCGACGCCGAGCAGGTCAGGCGGGAGATTCTCGATCCGGACGCCGGGTCGGACCCGTACACGTTGACCGGCGCCCACATTCGCGGGGCGCTCGCGCTGGACGGGGCCGAGATCAGGCGGCTCGTGCGGTTCGAGGGGTGCCGGTTCGACGGGCCGATGACGCTGGAGGGCGCGAGCACGCTGGCGTTCACCGTCGCGGACTGTGTGCTGCCCGGGTTCGTGGCGCCGACGGCGCAGATCGGGGGGCGGCTGGATCTGCGGGGGTCCACGATCACCGGCGGGCCCCGGGGCGCCGTGAACGTGACCCTGGCGCACATAGCGGGTGGGCTGATGCTCGACCGCGCCCACTTGGTGGCGACCGAGGGGATCGCGCTGAACGCGGGCGGTCTGGTCATGCAGGGCGGTGTCTTCTGCAAGAACGGGTTCGTGGCGCACGGCCAAGTTCTGCTGCCCGGCGCCGAGTTGCCCGGCGGGCTGTGGATGCAGGGGGCGCGGATCGTCGCGGAGGCACCGGAGGAGCTCGCGTTCAACGGGGACGCGCTGCGGGCGTCGACGGTCCGGCTGCACCAGGGGTTCCGGGCGGAGGGACGGGTGCGGCTGCGCGGGGCGCGGATCGAGGACCTGTTGTCGTTCCACGAGGCAGAACTCCTGGGCGTCGGCTCGTCGTTGATGGCGGTCGGGGCGCAGGTGGAGGCGTTGGACCTGCGGTTCGCCCGGCCCCCGGCGGGCGGCGTGGACCTGCGCAACGCGCGGGCGACGCGCCTCCAGGACCGTCCGTCCACCTGGCGTGCCCCGCTGGGTCTGGACGGGCTGGTGTACGACTGGATGGAGTCGACGGCCACCACGCAGCACGAGGACACCGCGAACCGGCTGGCGTGGCTGCGCCTCCAGTCCGGGTTCACCCCACAGCCCTACGAGCAGCTTGCGTCGCACTACCGGAAGCTGGGGCACGAGGACGAGGCGCGGCGGGTCCTTCTGGTGCGGGAACGGCGGCGGCGGGCCACCCAGCGCCCCCTCGGGCGGCTGTGGGGCTGGCTCCTGGAGGGGACCGTCGGCTACGGCTACCGGCCGTGGATCGCCGGGATCTGGCTGGTGGTGCTCACCCTGGTCGGCTCGCTCGTCTTCCACACCCACACTCCCCTGCCGAACAAGAAGGGCGAGGGCGCGCCGTTCAACCCGGTCGCGTACACCCTCGACCTGCTGATCCCGGTGGGCGGGCTCGGTCAACGGGACGGCTGGCACTGGGCCGAAGGCGGCGTCCAGGGGCTCGCGTACGTACTGATCGCCCTTGGCTGGGTGCTGACGACGACCGTCCTCGCCGGTGTGACCCGGGCCCTCAGCCGTAATTAGGCGCGCTGCGGGCCGGGTGTCACTGGCTGTGCGAGAACGCCCTGATCGCGCGCCACCTGCGCAGGAAGAACCGGAAGAACACCGCTTCCTGCGCCAGCGCGTAGACCGCCGCGGCGACCACCACCACCAGCGTCGGTGTCCTGCCGTGTCCGTCGACGATTCCCGCGAGGAAGTAGATCCCCACGACATGGGCCAGGACCCCGGCCGACAGCATGTAGGCCGCTGTGGCCGCGTACGGGTAACTCATGTGCGTACGCGTGGAGATGAGGCCGGACTCCCAGGACAGCAGGCCGGGCTCGGAGAGGTGCTCGTTGATCCGGGTCTCGATCCCCGCGACGCCCCGGCCCGCGCGCTGGGAGCGGTGGTACTCGCCGAGCCATATCAACAGGCTCGCCTTCGCGCTGACCGGGATGAACACGAGGCAGATCGGCACGATGAGCAGCGGGGAGACGGACGTACTGAGGATGGCCGCCATGATCACGGCGAGGGAGGTGAACGCGAAGTTCATGATCTGAATACGGTTGCTGATGGCCTGGAGGCTCTCCTGGCGCAGCGAGTTGTACTCGGTCAGCAAGGCTTGTACGGCGACCGGGAGGACCGCGGCGGGGGGCGGGTCGGGGGCCGGTTCCGGCGGCGGTGTCGGTGGGCGCGGCCCCGGCGGCCCGAGCGCGGTCATCCACCCACCCCGGAGGCGGAGAAGTCCGGGAAACGGTCGCCGTCACGTCCGTAGGCGTACGGTAGGGGGCGCAGGCCCAGAGCCGCCGCCCGGCGAAGATTGGCCTCGCGGTCCTCGACCAGTCCGGTCCGGCGTCCGGCGAGCGCCTCGGCCGCGATGTCGAGAAGACCCCGCCCGGGGGTCCCCTTCGTCACGCCGAGGTCGTGCGACACGTAGACGAGCGCCGGGTCGATCCACTTGTCCAGGTCCAGGGCCGTGGCCTGTCTCGCGTACCAGAACGACGTGTTGTTCGAGGCGATGCCGAGGTCAGCGCCGGTCGCGGCGGCGGACTCGATCAAGTCCTGCGCCCAGGGGCTCGGGGCCAGCAGGTCCCGCTCGACCTGGCGGATCAGCTCCGCGGGCAGCGGCACTCCGAGTCCGGCCGCGCACTGCTCCCAGTAGTCGGACTCCTCGGCGGGCGCGACGGAGAAGGAGTCCCAGAGCTGTTCGCCGACGGCCTCGGCCTCGCGCCGCGGGACCCCGAGCCGGTCGGCGAGCCCCTGTCCCGGCGTGAGGAGCAGCGTCTCCCAGGGGTCGCAGAAGAGCACGCCCCCGAGATCGAAGAGGATCACGTCTGCGTCGGGCACGGTCTGCTCCGTTCACGGCCGGTGCGCACAGTGCTGGCCGCATCACGGTAGCAGCCCGCCGCCCATCGGCGGGGGAGGTCGAACTCGGCCCGCCACGGCGCGCGTTGCCGCTCAGGGACGCGTCAGGAACCGCCCCCGAAGTCACCGCCTCCGCCGCCGAAGTCGCCGCCGCCCCCGTCCCCGAACCCGCCGCCGAAGTCGCCGCCGAAGTCCGAGGAGTCGAAGTCGGCCCCCGAGTAGTCGCCGCCGCCGAACTGGTCGCCGCCGAAGTCGCCGTATCCGGTGCCGTAGTCCGCCCCGTACGCCGGGCCCGACATCATGGAGCCGAGCATCGTGCCGACCAGCAGGCCGGGCAGGATGCCGCCGCCGAAGTAGCCACCGGCCCAGGGGCCGTACATCGGGCCCGCGTCGTAGTACGGGCGGCGCTCGCCCGCCCCGGCGTCGACCGTGCGCACCAGCGGTTCTACGCCGTCCCGCAGCCGGGTCGCGTCCGCCGCGCAGACCGGGACCTCGCGGGGCGCTCCGCCCGGCGGCGTCCACCGCGCGTCCTGGACCGAGGGTCCGTGGCGCGGGTCGAAGAAGCAGGGCGCGCGGCGTTCGGGCAGGGGGCGGCCCTCGCGGCGGGCGGCCAGCAGGGCGAGGGAGAAGCGGCCGTCCTCCAGAGCCTGGGTGACGCCGCGTACGTCTTCGGGACGCTGGGCCGCGGCCATGTACTGCTTGGCCTTCTCGTACGCGTCGAGGGCCCGCTCGTAGTCGGCGCGCATCGCGTCGTCGGCGCCCGCCTCGGCCGGGTGGAAGTCGAGCCGGTCCAGTTCCTCGCCGAACGCGGTGATGTCCTCGTCGACCACGACCCGCAGCTTGTCCAGGGCCTCGCGCTGCTCCTCCTCGCGGCGGCGCCGGTTGCGGCGGGTGAGGGCGTAGACCCCCGCGCCACCGGCCAGGACGACCGCGCCGACGCCGATCAGCCCACCGACGGGGACACCGCTGTCCGCGTCCGCGCCGCCGCCCCAGGACGAGGGGGCCGTGCCGCGCGCCGTGCGGACGGCCGTGTCCACGAAGTCGTCGAGCTGCTGCCGCGCCGGCTCGCCGCGCACGCTCGTCGTCAGGTTCCGAACGGCGTCGTTCGACATGACCTGGTGGTCGGCGCGGGCGTCGAAGGCGTCACCGAGCCGGACGCCGTACACGCCGACGACCCCCGTCTTCGTACGGAGGTCGTTGAACAGGTCCCGCTTCGGGAAGTCGGCGGGCAGCACCACCACCATCACCGGCTTGTCCGCGTCCTTGATCTTCTTCTCGAGCGCGTCGACGTCCTGCGAGGTCAAGTCGCCGGAGACGGCCGGATCGACGTACACCGGGCCCTTCTCCAGGGCGTCCGCGACGGTGGAGACGTCCGTCCCGGCGAAGGCGGCGGGCGCGGCGGTCAGCATCGCGGCGAGGGCGAGCAGCGGGGCGGCGACGGCTGCTATGGAGGGCCTCATACCTTGACGCTAACCCAGTCGGGGCGGGAATGACGGGTCGGGGTGGTTCGCGACCTGAAGCCTTGACGTGAGCATGAAAGCATCTTTAACTCACGTCTTGAACTAAGCCATGAGCGTTGACTGTCGGGACACAGGAGGCATCGTGCGCACCCTCTCAAGACCCCCCACCCTGATGCGGCTGCTGCTGGCCGGGGCGCTGACCACCGTCGGCCTCGCAGGCGCGGGAGCGAGCACGGCCCACGCCGCGGGCGAGCAGGTCACCGTCCATCTCACCACCACCGACGACAGCGGCGGTCGCCATGTGACGCGCGGGCTGCAACAGCAGGCCCCGGTGGCGTTCCAGGCGGGCACCGGTGGCAGCGGCACCGTGATCACCGTCGACGAGAACACCCGCTACCAGACGTTCACGGGCGGCGGCGCCTCCTTCACGGACACCGCGGCCTGGCTGATGAACAGCAGTGGCGCCCTGTCGACGGCCACCCGTGACGCGACGATGAGGAAGCTGTTCTCGCCGACCGAGGGCATCGGGCTCTCCTTCGTCCGCAACCCCATGGGCGGCTCCGACCTCGCCCGCTTCGGATACACGTACGACGACGTACCGGCCGGGCAGAGCGATCCGACGCTGGCCAAGTTCTCGATCGCGCACGACCAGGCCGACGTGCTGCCGCTGACCAAGCAGGCCAAGCAGCTCAACCCGGCCGCCACCGTGATGGCCTCGCCGTGGACCGCGCCCGCCTGGATGAAGGACAGCGGGCAGCTCAACGGCGGCTGGCTGAAGGCCGAGAACTACGGGGCCTACGCGAACTACTTCGTGAAGTACCTCCAGGCGTACCAGGCGGCCGGGGTGCCCATCGACTACGTCACCGCGCAGAACGAGCCGACGTGCTGTTCCGGCTACCCCTCGATGAGCTGGAACGGCTCGGGGCTCGCGTACTTCACCAAGAGCGAGCTGCTGCCGAAGCTGGCCGGCGCCGGTCTGCGGACCAAGGTGCTCGCCCACGACTGGAACTGGGACACCTACGACGCCTACGCGGCGCCGACCGTGGACGACGCGGCGGTGCGCGCCCACCCGAACTTCGGCGGGATCGCCTGGCACGGCTACGGCGGCGACATCGCCAAGCAGACCGAGATCCACTCCAAGTACCCGCAGCTCGACGCCTTCCAGACCGAGCACTCGGGCGGCACCTGGATCGCCGACCAGCAGCGCGAGGACATGATGAACATCATCGACTACACCCGCAACTGGGCGAAGTCGGTGACCAAGTGGTCGCTGGCCGTGGACCAGAACCGCGGTCCGCACAACGGTGGCTGCGGCACCTGCGACGGGCTGATCACCGTGCACAACGGGGACGCGAGGAGCGGGCAGGTCGACTACACCATCGAGTACTACACGATGGGGCACCTGACGAAGTTCGTGCGGCCCGGCGCCTCGCGGATCGCCTCGACCGCTTCGAGCACCGTGCCGAACGTCTCCTGGCGCAACACCGACGGCTCGAAGGCCGTCATCGCCTACAACGGCGCCTCGACGGCGAAGGACGTCACCCTGAACTGGGGCGGCCAGCACGTCACTTACTCACTGCCGGGCAGGACGTCGGCGACCTTCACCTGGAGCGGGACGCAGGCCGGGGGCGCCGACCGGGTGGGGGCCTTCCACGGGCTCGGCGGCAAGTGCCTCGACGTGCGGGACGGGTCGACGGCCAACGGGGCCGTCGCGCAGATCTGGTCGTGCGTCACCGGATCGCAGAACCAGACGTGGACCGTGAAGGCCGACGGCACCGTGCGAGCGCTCGGCAAGTGCCTCGACGTGAGTGGGGGCTCGACCGCCGACGGCGCGAAGGTGCAGCTCTACGACTGCAACGGCACGGGTGCGCAGCAGTGGCGGTACGAGGCGTCGTCCGGGGACCTGGTCAATGCCGCCGCCGACAAGTGCCTCGACGTGACCGGGAATTCCAGCGCGGACGGGACCGCTGTGCAGATCTGGTCGTGCACGGGGGCCGGTAATCAGAAGTGGGCCCTGTCGTAGGTGGCCGTCACGGGGCTCTGCCCCGGACCTCGATCGCCGGAGGGGCTTGATCCACAGCCCCTCCGGCGATGCGACGCGGCTACTCGACCGGCTCGACCCCGGCGCGGAGCAGGCCGTACGTGTACGCGTCCTCCAGGGCGTTCCACGACGCCGCGATCACGTTCTCCGCGACACCGACCGTGGACCATTCACCGGCGCCGTCCGTCGTGGAGATCAGCACGCGGGTCGTGGAGGACGTGCCGTGCTTGCCCTCCAGGATGCGGACCTTGTAGTCGACCAGCTCCATCTTGGCGAGCTGCGGATAGATCTGCTCCAGGCCGACGCGCAGGGCGCGGTCGAGGGCGTTGACCGGGCCGTTGCCCTCCGCGGTGGCGACGATGCGCTCGCCCTTGGCCCACAGCTTCACGGTCGCCTCGTTGGCGTGGCTGCCGTCGGGGCGGTCCTCGACGATGGCGCGCCAGGACTCGACCTCGAAGTAGCGGCGGGCCCGGCCCTCGGCCTCCTCGCGCAGGAGGAGTTCGAAGGAGGCGTCGGCGGCCTCGTACGTGTAGCCCTGAAGTTCGCGGTCCTTGACGCGCTCGACGACCCGGCCGACCAGTTCGCGGTCGCCCGAGATGTCGACCCCCAGCTCCTTGCCCTTCAGCTCGATCGAGGCGCGGCCCGCCATGTCGGAGACCAGCATCCGGATGCGGTTGCCGACCAGGTCCGGGTCGATGTGCTGGTACAGGTCCGGGTCGACCTTGATCGCGGAGGCGTGCAGGCCCGCCTTGTGGGCGAACGCGGAGACACCGACATAGGGCTGGTGCGTGGAGGGGGTCAGGTTCACGACCTCGGCGATCGCGTGCGAGATCCGCGTCATCTCGCTCAGCGCGCCCTCGGGCAGCACCTTCTTGCCGTACTTCAGCTCCAGGGCCGCGACGACGGGGAACAGGTTGGAGTTGCCGACCCGCTCGCCGTAGCCGTTGGCCGTGCACTGCACATGGGTGGCGCCCGCGTCGACGGCGGCCAGCGTGTTGGCGACCGCGCAGCCCGTGTCGTCCTGCGCGTGGATGCCGAGGCGGGCCCCCGTGTCGTCCAGGACCGTGTGCACGATCGCCTGCACCTGGGCGGGCAGCATGCCGCCGTTGGTGTCACAGAGCACGACGACGGAGGCGCCCGCCTCGTGCGCGGTGCGTACGACCGACTTCGCGTAGCCGGGGTTGGCGCGGTAGCCGTCGAAGAAGTGCTCGCAGTCGACGAAGACCCGCCGCCCCTGCGCCACCAGGTGGGAGACGGTGTCGCGGACCATCTCCAGGTTCTCCTCCAGGGTGGTGCGCAGGGCCAGTTCGACATGCCGGTCATGGGACTTGGCGACCAGGCAGATCACCGGAGCCCCCGAGTCGAGCAACGCCTGGACCTGCGGGTCCTGCGCCGCCTGGGCGCCCGCGCGGCGGGTCGCGCCGAACGCGACGAGCTGCGCGTTCCGGAAGTCGATCTCCTCGCGTGCCCGGGCGAAGAACTCCGTGTCACGGGGGTTGGCGCCGGGCCAGCCGCCCTCGATGAAGCCCACGCCGAAGTCGTCCAGGTGCCGTGCGATGGTCAGCTTGTCCGCGACCGTGAGGTTGATGCCCTCACGCTGCGCTCCGTCGCGCAGGGTCGTGTCGAAGACGTGGAAGGAATCGTCGAGTTCGTTCATGCTGATCTGGCTCCTGTATGGGATCTCGGTCTACCGGAATGACCGGCTCCACCGTCCGACTATGATCCCGCGCGCTCTCCGCCTGGCTGCGGGTGGGCCAGAAACAGAAAAACCCCTCGCGGGTGCGAGAGGTCTGCGCGCGGGTCGAGGACGACGGTGTCCGCCCGTACGTGGTCGTACGTGGCGGTCACTGCGGACCGGCGCGCCTGCTGCCAATAATCATGGCGAACGAGAGCACGCCCGCAGTCTGCCACAGCCCGGACGGGTCCGGACTGTGGTCTCACGATGCGGGCGAAGGATCTTCAGGCCGCCGGTTCCATGGCCGTCTCCGCCGACTTGACCCGGTTCAGGTCGATGTCGCGGGTCTCGCGCATGCTCAGGTAGACGATGAGCGACACGGCCGCGCACCCGGCGACGTACCAGTAGAAACCGGACTCCATGCCGCCGTCCTTGAACCACAGGGCGACGTACTCGGCGGTGCCGCCGAACAGGGCGTTGGCGATGGCGTACGGGAGGGCGACGCCGAGGGCGCGGATGCCGGTCGGGAACAGCTCGGCCTTCACGCACGCGTTGATGGACGTGTAGCCGGTGACGACGACGAGCGCCAGCAGCGACAGTCCGAGGGCGGGCCAGAAGGAACCGGCGTGCCGGAGCAGCGTCATGATCGGGACGGTCAGGAAGGTCGAGCCGACGGCGAAGGTGATCAGCAGCGGGCGGCGGCCGATCCGGTCCGAGAGGGCGCCCGCGAGCGGCTGGAGGCAGGCGAAGACGATCAGCGCGCAGAACGAGACGAGGGTCGCCGTCTGCTTGCTGAGACCCGCCGAGTTGGAGAGGTACTTGGTGAGGTAGGTCGTGTACGTGTAGTACGCCACCGTGCCGCCCATGGTCAGCGCGATGACGAGGAACGCCTCGCGCTTGTGCGCCCACAGGGCCTTCACGGTGCCCTTGTCGTCGCCGGCCACCTGGCCTTCGTCGGCGGACTCCTCGTAGACGTCCGTCTCCAGCATGTTGCGGCGCAGGTAGAAGATGACGGCCGCGCCGAGCGCGCCGACGACGAACGGCAGGCGCCAGCCCCAACTGTGCAGGGCCTCGTCGGACAAGGCGCGCTGGAGGATGAGCAGGAGGCCGAGGCCGACGATCTGGCCCGCCGTCATCGACACGTACTGGAAGCTGGAGGCGAAGCCGCGCCGCTTCGGGTCGGACGCCTCGGTGAGGTAGGTGGCGCTGGCCGCGTACTCGCCGCCGACCGACAGTCCTTGCAGGAGGCGGGCGACGAGCAGGACGACGGCGCCGCCGTACCCGGCGACGGCGTAGGTCGGCGCGACGGCGATGAGCACCGCGGACGCCGACATCAACGACACCGTCAGCGTGAGCGCCGCCTTGCGGCCCTTGCGGTCACCGACCCGGCCGAGCAGCCAGCCGCCCACCGGGCGCATGAAGAAGCCGACGGCGAAGATGCCGGCCGTGTTCATGAGCTGGGCGGTCGGGTTGCCGTCCGGGAAGAAGGACCCCGCGAAGTACGTGGCGAAGCTCGCGTACACGAACCAGTCGAACCACTCGACCATGTTCCCGGCCGATCCGACCAGCACTTTCTTCCATTGCTCTCGTCCCATGGGGGGCCACGATGGAGGACCGCCGCGCCCCATGACAAGGGTGTACCAAGCAACGATCGCGCGTACTTGCGTTCATTTCGTTCACGGCGGGTTCAGGCGCGGCGGGCGAGCTCCGCGAACGTGGCCAGCCAGTGGTCCGTGGTGAAGTCGCCGTTGCCGACGGCGGGGAGACCGGCCGCGAGGTGGGTGTCGGCGGCCTCGGTGAGACGGGCCCGTACCGGGCCTCCGGCCAGCGCGCCCGCGACGGCGCGCAGGGCGGCGGCCCGGGAGAGGGTGAGGCCGAGGAGGTGACCGATGTGCGGATCGGCGTGGTCGGAGACGACCGGGACGTCGAGCACGGCACAGGGCGCACCGGTGCGCAGCGCGGGCAGGAACCGGTCCAGCCACTCGGGGAACTCGGCCGCGGTCAGGACCCGGCGCATCGCGTCGGCCTCCGTGAGCGCGGGCGACAGGAAGTCCTGGCCGGAGGGTTCCCAGTGGGCGGGCGCGTCGTGGTCACCGGCGAACCAGGTGCGCAGGCGGTCGCGGACGCCGTCGAGGGTCGCGTCCGTGAGACCCGCCGCCTTCCCGGTGTCCAGGATCAGGCCGAGGGAGAAGGCGCTGTTGGTGTGGACGCCGTGGCGCACGGGATACGTGGCCTTCGGCAGCCAGCCCGTGAGCAGCCGCTCGACCGCGTCCACGGCGGGGGCGAACGCGGGGCCCCAGCGCGTGCCGCGGGCCTCGGCGGCGAGCGCGATCAGCCAGGCCCAGCCGTACGGCCGCTCGAACCCGGGCCGGTCCAGGAGGTAGGCGGCCTCGCGGGCGAGGTGGGCGGGGGTGAGATGCCGGTCGAGTACGTCGGTGTACGGCGTCGCGGTGGCGGCGGGGAGTTCGGGGAGGGTCCGCATGAGCAGCCAGTGCATGTGCACCGAGGAGTGCCAGTCGTAGGCGCCGTAGAAGGCCGGGTGGAGGGCGCTGGGACGGGTGTTCTCGGCGGGGGATGTGACGAGGTGGGCGGGGAAGTTGGGGAACTCGCGGGTGACGTTGGCTGCGGCTAGTTCGGCGGTCTTTTCCGGGCTCGGCATGGTTCCTCTCCGGGGGGGTGCGTCGGGTACGGGGCGCGGGCCCGGTGGATGCTGGTCGCGCAGTTCCCCGCGCCCCTGACGGGGCTCGCTCATCGTCCGGTGCGCCCTTCGTCGTGGCTGGTCGCGGGCGAAGGGCGGCTAGTGGGTGGTGCCCTCCGTGGACCGGAGGTCCTGGGTGGTGGTGGCGGCGGTGGCCAGGAGGGCCCGGACACCGTCCGCCACCACCTCCGCGGGAAGCGACGGCGCCGATCCGTCCAGAACCTGGGACGGGGCCCAGGGAACGTGGACGAAGCCGCCCCGGACGCCGGGGTGTTCGGTCGCAAGAAGGTGCGCCAGCCCGTACGCGACGTGATTGCAGACGAACGTACCGGCCGTATGGGACAGTGCCACCGGCACCCCGGCATCCCGCACCGCCGCCACGCACGCCTTCACCGGCAGGGACGAGAAGTACGCGGCAGGCCCCCCGGGCACGACGGGTTCGTCGACCGGCTGGGCCCCGGCGTTGTCGGGGATACGCGCGTCGTCGACGTTGATCGCGACCCGTTCGACGGTGACGCCGGGACGGCCGCCCGCCTGGCCGAGGCAGACCACCAGTTCGGGCCGGACCCGGTCGAGGGCGGAGCGCAGCGCGGTCAGCGACTCCCCGAAGACACAGGGGAGCTGGACCGCGGTGACGGCGAGACCGTCCGGCGGCGCGGCGGCGACGCGTTCGGCCGCCTGCCAGGACGGGTTCACGGACTCCCCGCCGAAGGGTTCGAATCCGGTGAGCAGGACCCGGGTCATGGGAGATGCCTCCTGAGCGTAGGGACGGGACGGGCGGAACGTCCTCCGAGCGTCCTTCAGACGGCGAAGACCGCCATGATCACGATGTTGCAGACGAGCAGCGCGAGCGCCGTCGGCACCTGTGCCTTGATCGGCCCGTACTGGTCCTTCAGTTCGAGCAGCGACGCGGGGACGATGTTGAAGTTGGCCGCCATGGGGGTGCAGAGCGTTCCGGCGAACCCGGCGAGCATGCCGATCGCGAGCACCCCGGCCTCGTTGCCGTGCATCTGCTGGATGAGCACCGGCCAGCCGATCGCCGCGGTCATCACGGGGAACGCCGCGAACGCGTTGCCCATGATCACGGTGAACAGGAACATGCCGACGCAGTAGGCGATGACGGCGAAGTACTTCGAGTTGTCCGGCAGGAGGTCGTTCACGATGGTGCCGACCTGGGTGCCGACCCCGGCGACGGCGAAGATCGAGCCGAGGACGGACAGGAGCTGGGGCAGCAGCAGGGCCGAGCCCATCGCCTCCAGCATCGAGCGGCCGGAGTGGATCGGGACGGACACCTTGCGCTCGCCCGTGACGAGCATGCCGACGACGAGTGCCGCGATACAGCCGAGGCCGAGTCCGATCAGTGTGGCCTTGCCGGTCTCGAAGAGGCCCGAGTCGTCGAGGAAGGACGCGCAGACGATGGCGACGAGCGGGATGGTGAGCGCCGGGACGAAGAGTTTGTTGCCCAGGCGGGCCGCCGACGCCTCGCGCTGCTCCTGCGTGGTCGTGACGGGGACGCCCTTGCCGATGAAGTTGAACCCGGCGAGCACGATGAGCGCGAGGACGGCGACGCCGAGCGGTTCGGCGGGCAGGGTCCAGCTCGCGCCGCCCTCGACGACTCCGGTGCCGTAGGGGAAGGTCAGTCCGAGCAGGCCCCAGAAGGCGGCGGACGTCCATCGCTTGGGGTTGGTGCGGTCGGCCGCCATCTGGAGGGCCATGACGACGAAGACGAGACCGATGAGCCAGTAGAGCCATTCGACCTTGATCACTTGGCGGACTCCTCACGGGACTGTCCCGATGCCTGCGGCGGCAGCGGCAGGTCGTTCTCGGCGGCGGCCAGGGCCATCTCGCGCTCCAGCTTCTTGTCGAGCAGGAGGAGCCGGGAGCCGTGGATGACGAAGGCGCAGACGGCCAACGGCACCGCCCACAGGGCGAGTTGGGTCGGTTCGAGTTCCTGGTGGTAGGTGGAGTTCACGAACCCGGTGATCAGCAGGATCGAGCCGATCGCGATGAAGCAGTCCTCGCCGAAGAAGAGGCCGACGGTGTCGGCGGAGGCCGAGTAGGAGCGGACCTTCTCGCGCAGCTTGTCGGGGAGCCTGGCTCCGGCGGTGCGTTCGGCGGCGGCCTCGGCCATGGGCGCGACGAGGGGCCGCACGGTCTGCGCGGGGCCGCCGAGGTTGTTGAGCCCGAAGGCGGCCGTGACCTGGCGGACCAGCAGGTAGACGGTGAGGAAGCGGCCGGCGCTGAGCTTGCCGAGCTTCCCGATGAGGGTGCGGGCCTGCTCGCGCAGCCCGTAGCGCTCCAGGAGGCCGATCACGGGGAGCACGATGGCGAAGACGGTGACCGACCGGCTGTCGGCGAACGCGTGGCCGAAGGCGGCGAGGATCTCCCGCGGGTTCATCTTGCCGAGCAGCCCGGTGGCGATACCGGCGACGCCGACCACCAGGACGGGATTGCGGCGCGTGACGAATCCGAGGATCACCACGAGCACGCCGAGGAGCACGATCATGCGGCCGCCTTCTTCGGGACGAGGGGCACGGGGAGGGCACGGAACCGGACGGTCCGTCTCCGTGGGGATTGCACGGACCCTAGGTGATCGTTGAACGATCGAACAAGAGGTTGTGGCCCATCACCCATCAAAGTGACCCCTTGTCGGATTGTTGAACGATCGCTTACGTTGAGCGGGTGACCCAGGACCACCGCCCAGGCGGGACCGACGACCCCGGCGTGATCGACCTCAACGCCGATCTCGGCGAAGGCTTCGGCCGCTGGACCCTCACCGACGACGAGGCCCTGCTCTCGGTCGTCACCAGCGCCAACGTCGCCTGCGGCTTCCACGCCGGCGACCCGTCCGTGATGCGCCGCGTCTGCGACCTGGCCGCCGAGCGCGGCGTGCGGATCGGGGCGCAGGTCTCCTACCGGGACCTCGCCGGGTTCGGGCGCCGCGCGATGGACGTACCGCCGGACGAGCTGGCGGCCGAAGTCGCGTACCAGATCGGCGCGCTCAGGGTGTTCGCGCAGGCGGCCGGGGCCGACGTGAGCTACGTGAAACCGCACGGCGCGCTCTACAACCGCACGGTGCGCGACGACGCCCAGGCCCACGCCGTGGTGGCCGGGGTGCGGCTGGCGGGCGGCGCCCTCCCGGTGCTCGGCCTGCCCGGCTCGCGCCTCCTCGCCGCGGCCCAGGAGGCCGGTCTGACCCCCGTACGGGAAGCCTTCGCCGACCGCGCCTACACCCCCGAAGGCACCCTCGTGCCGCGCCGCGAACCGGGCGCGGTGGTCGAGGACCCGGACGCGGTGGTGCGCCGGGCCGTCGGCTTCGCCGTGGACGGCGGGGTCACGGCGGTCGACGGTACGCACGTCGTGGTCGCCGCCCGCTCGCTGTGCGTCCACGGCGACACCCCGGGCGCGGCCAGGACCGCCGCACGGGTGCGGGCCGCCCTCGCCGACGCGGGGGTCCCGGTGGGTGCGTTCGCGTGAGCGCGGACCACGGACTCGTCGTCCACCGCGCCGGACGGCACGCCCTCCTGGTGGAGCTGCCGGACGCCGAGCGCACCGGCGCCCTCCACGCGGAACTGCTGCGAAGGCGGGCCGCGGGCACCCTGCCCCCGGTCGGCGAGATCGTCCCCGGCGCGTGCACCGTGCTGCTCGACGGCGTGCCCGACCCCGCCGCGCTGGCCCGCCGCCTCACCTCCTGGACCGTCCCGGCGGCGCCCCCGGCCGACGGTGACGTGGTGACCCTCCCCGTCGCGTACGACGGCCCCGACCTCGCCGACGTGGCCGCGCTGTGGGGCGTGCCCGAGGACGAGGTGGCGGCGCGGCACGCCGCGTGCACCTACCGCGTCGCGTTCTGCGGCTTCGCGCCCGGCTTCGGTTATCTGACCGGCCTGCCGCGGGCGCTGCACGTGCCGCGCCGCGCCACCCCGCGCACCCGGGTCCCGGCGGGCGCGGTGGCCCTGGCGGGCCCGTACTCGGCGGTGTACCCGAGGGCGACCCCGGGCGGCTGGCAGATCATCGGCACGATGCGGGACCCGTCCCGGCTGTGGGACCCGGCCAGGGAGCAGGCGGCCCTCCTGTTCCCCGGGACCCGCGTCCGGTTCGCCCCGGCACAGGCGCGGGGCGGTGCCGACGAGCGGTTCCGGCACACGGGACGACAGCCGGGGGCGGACGGGCGATGACCGCGAAACTGACCGTCGTCCGGCCCGGCGCCCTCACCACGGTCCAGGACGCGGGACGCACCGGCCACGCCCACCTCGGCGTCCCCCGGTCCGGCGCCCTGGACGCCCCCGCCATGCGCCTGGCGAACCGGCTGGCCGGAAACCCGGAGGGCGCCGCCGTCCTGGAGACGACCCTCACCGGCTGCGCCCTGCGCCCCGACACCGATCTCACCCTGGTCGTCGGCGGAGCCCCGTGCGCGGTCACCGTCGACGGGCGCCCCGCGCCCTGGGGCGCCCCGGTCCGGGTCCCGGCGGGCGCCACCCTCGACATCGGCCCGGCCACGCACGGCCTGCGCACCTACGTCGCGGCAGCCGGAGGCATCGCCGTCCCGCCCGTGCTGGGCAGCCGCTCCACCGATCTCCTCTCGGGCCTCGGCCCCGCCCCGCTCGCCGAGGGCGACCTGCTCCCCGTCGGCCGGGCCGCCGACACCGCTCCCTGGGCGCTGCCCGTCGCCGCGCCCTGGCCCGCGCCCCCGACCGAACTGGTCCTGCCGGCCCGGCTCGGCCCCCGCGCCGACTGGTTCACCGCCACCGCCCTGCGGACCTTCCTGAGCGCGACGTACACGGTCTCGGTGCACAGCAACCGCATCGGGCTGCGGACGGAAGGGCCGGCCCTCAAGCGGAGGTCGGCGGGCGAACTGCCCAGCGAGGGCATGGTGCTCGGCGCGGTGCAGGTGCCGCCGGACGGCCGCCCGGTGGTCTTCCTGCACGACCACCCGACGACCGGCGGCTACCCGGTGATCGCCGTCGTCGCCGAGGAGGCGCTGGCCGCCGCGGCGCAGGCCGTCCCGGGCACTGCGGTGCGCTTCGCGCCCTGCTGAGCCCCCGGGCGCCGCAGGGCGTCACGCCTCGGGCACGGCCAGCGCCTCGTCGATGAACTCCCGCACGTGCGCCAGGGCGTGGGCCCGTTCGGCGCCCCGCAGCCCGATCGCGACATGGATGGCGAACCCGTCGAGCAGCGCCCGCAGCCGCGCCGCGAACCGGTCCGGGTCGACGGAGCGGAACTCGCCGCCCGAGATCCCCTCGGCGAGCAGCGCCACCAGATCGCGGTGCCAGGCCCGCTCGATGGCGGACTGCCGGGCGCGGGCCGAGGTGTCGGCGGCGGCGTTCTGCGAGCGGTTCCACACTTCGAGCCAGAGCGTCCAGTGCGGGTCGCGGTGCCCGTCGGGCACGTAGAGCTCCACGTACGCGTCGAGGCGTTCCCGCGCGCCGCCCTCCCGCACGAGCAACTGCCGCCGCTCCTCGCCGAGCCGGCCCTCGCTCCACTCCAGGGTCCGCAGCAGCAGCTCGTCCTTGGAGCCGAAGTGGTACGCGAGGTGCCCGCTGCTCATGCCGACCTCACGGCCGAGCGCGGCCATGGTGAGTCGTTCCATGCCGCTCTCGGCGATCATCGCCATGGTCGCGGCCAGCACGGTGTCCAGAGGCGGGGCGGGGGTACGGCTGTGGCGACGGGTCACGTCAGAAGCCTGCCACGGGCTGCTGCTGGGTGATGCAGTGGATGCCGCCACCGCCCGCGAAGATCGCCCGGGCGTCGACGAGGGTGACCTCCCGGGACGGGAAGAGGCGGCGGAAGAGCGCGGCGGCCTCCTCGTCGCGCGGGTCGTCGAAGCCGCACAGGACGACGCCGCCGTTGCACAGGTAGTGGTTGATGTAGGAGTAGTCCACCCAGCCCTCGTCGTCCGCGAGCACGGTCGGGGCGGGGACCTCGACGATCTCCAGGGGGCGGCCCTGGGCGTCGGTGCGCCCGGAGAGCAGGCCGATGATCTCCCGGCTCACCTCGAAGTCGGGGTGGGCGGGATCGCGCTGGGAGTGCACCATCACCACGCCGGGCGCGGCGAACGCGGCGACGATGTCGACGTGCCCGCGCGTGCCGAACTCGCCGTAGTCGCCGGTCAGCCCGCGGGGCAGCCAGATCGCCTCGGTCGTGCCGACCCGGGCGTGGATCTCGGCCTCGACCTGCTCCTTCGTCCAGCCCCGGTTGCGGTCGGGGTCGAGCTGCACCGTCTCCGTCAGCAGGACCGTGCCCGCGCCGTCGACATGGATGCCGCCGCCCTCGTTGACCAGGGGCGAGGAGTGCACGGGCACGCCCACGAGGTCGGCGACGTGCCCGGCGATCTTGGAGTCGTGTTCCCAGCGGGCCCAGTCCTGCGCGCCCCAGCCGTTGAACGTCCAGTCCACGGCGGCCAGTTCACCGCTGCCCCGGTCCTTGACGAAGGTCGGGCCGATGTCCCGCATCCACGCGTCGTCGAGGTCCCGCTCGACCAGCTCGATGCCGTCGGCGAGGAGGTCGCGGGCCGAGTCGAGTCGGCCCGTGCCGACCACCATGGTCAGCGGCTCGTAGCGGCGTACGGCGCGGGCGACCGAGGCCCAGGCGGTCCGCGCCTCGGCCAGTTCCCGCTCGTCGGTGAAGGTGGGGTTGGGCCCCGGCCACGCCATCCAGGTGCGCTCGTGCGGGGCCCACTCGGGCGGCATCAGATACGTCATGGCAGGTCCTCAGAGGAAGTAGAGACGGTTCAGGGCGACGGAGTCGGCGGGCTCGGAGCGCAGCGGTTCGCCGTCGAGGGTGACCAGGCCGGTGCGCTGGTCCACGTCGACCGCGCCGGTGCGGGAGTTGAGGCGCAGGTCGGCCGGGCCGATGCCCCGGGTGCCGCGCACGGCGACGCGGCGCCTGCGCGTGGGCATCCCGTCGTTGCCCTGGTCGACGGCGGCCCGCGCGACGAAGGCGACGGACAGCTCGGCGGCCGTGGCCCCGTGGGCGCCGAACTGGGGCCCGAGGACGAGGGGCTCGCAGGTGTCGGTGGCCGCGTTCGGGTCGCCGACGACGCCGTACGCGGGGAACCCGGACTTGAGGACGAGCTGCGGCTTCGCGCCGAAGAACTCGGGGCGCCACAGCACGATGTCGGCCATCTTGCCGGGCTCGATCGACCCGATCTCGTGCGAGAGGCCGTGGGCGATGGCGGGGTTGATGGTGAGCTTGGCGATGTAGCGCAGGACGCGCTCGTTGTCGTGGCCGACGCCCGGGTCGCCCAGCTCGGCCTTCATCTTCCCGGCCATCGCGAACGTACGGCGCACGGTCTCGCCCGCGCGGCCCATGCCCTGCGCGTCGGACGAGGTGATGCCGATGGCGCCCAGGTCGTGCAGGACGTCCTCGGCGCCCATCGTCCCGGCGCGGATCCGGTCGCGGGCCATGGCGGCGTCGCCGGGCAGGTCGGTCTTCAGGTCGTGGACGGAGACGATCATGCCGTAGTGCTCGGCGAGGGCGTCCCGGCCGAAGGGCAGGGTGGGGTTGGTGGAGGACCCGATGACGTTCGGGACGCCCGCCATCTTCAGCACGTTCGGTACATGACCGCCGCCGCAGCCCTCGATGTGGAAGGCGTGGATGGTCCGCCCCTCAAGGACCTTCAGGGTGTCCTCGACGGACAGGCATTCGTTCAGCCCGTCGCTGTGCAGGGCCACTTGGACGTCGTGCTCCTCGGCGACGCGCAGTGCGGTGTCGAGGGCGCGGGTGTGCGCGCCCATGTCCTCGTGCACCTTGAACCCGCAGGCGCCGCCCTCCGCGAGCGCTTCCACCAGGGGTGCCTGGTCGGAGGAGGAGCCACGGCCCAGGAAGCCGATGTTGACGGGCCAGGCGTCGAAGGCGGAGAAGGCGTGCTTGAGCGCCCACGGGGAGTTGACGCCGACGCCCCAGACCGGACCGAACTCCTGCCCGATGATCGTGGTGACCCCGGAGGCGAGCGAGGCCTCCATGATGCGCGGCGACAGCAGGTGGACGTGGGTGTCGACGGCCCCGGCGGTGGCGATCAGCCCCTCGCCGGAGACGATCGAGGTGCCCGTCCCGACGACCACGTCCACGCCGTCCAGCGTGTCCGGGTTCCCGGCGCGGCCGATCGCGTGGACGCGGCCCTCGCGGATGCCGATGGAGACCTTGCGGATGCCGAGCGCCGCGTCGATGACGACGACGTTGCTGATGACGACGTCGCAGGTGTCGCGGACGGCGGCGGCCTTGAGGTGCAGTCCGTCGCGCGCGGTCTTCCCGAACCCGGCCAGGAACTCGTCGCCGTACGCCTGGGCGTCCGTCTCCACCTCGATGGTCAGCCCCGAGTCGCCGAGCCTGACCCGGTCACCGGCGCGCGGGCCGTGCGTGGAGGCGTACTCGTGCGGGGTGAGGCGGCGGGCCTCTGCGGGGTGTCCTCCGGGGCGGCTCATCGGCCCGCCTCCTCGTCCTCGTCGCGGATGCCGAGATACCCGCAGGCCGCGGCGCGGCGCAGGGCTTCTTCGCGGGCGCCGGGGGCGTCGAGGGGTCCGTCCACGAGCCCGGCGAAACCGATGGCGACCCGGGCCCCGCCGATCGGCACGAGCCCCACGTCGTGGCTCTCCCCCGGCCCGAACCGCACGGACGACCCGGCGGGGACCGCGAGCCGCATGCCGTACGCCTCGGCGCGGGGGAAGTCGAGGCGCGGATTGGCCTCGAAGAAGTGGAAGTGGGAGGTCACGGAGACCGGCACGGGCGCGGTGTTGGTGACGGTGAGCGTCACGTGCGGTGCCGGGTCGGCGTGCTCGGGGCCGGGGAGCAGCGCGCCGGGGGCGTCCTGCCCGGCCGTGCCGCCGATCGGGTCGCCGACCACCGCGAGCCGCGAGCCGTCCTCGAAGACCGCCTCGACGTGTACCTCGGTGACGATGTCGGCGACGCCGGGCAGGACGTCGTCCGGGCCGAGGACGGACCGCGCCGCCTCGATCGCCTCGGCGAGCCGCTTTCCGTCCCTGGCCGCCTCGCAGACGGTGTCCGCGATCAGGGCCGTCGCCTCGGGCACGTTGAGCCGCAGCCCGCGCGCCTTGCGGGACCTGGCCAGTTCGGCCGCGCCGAACAGCAGCAGCCGGTCGCGCTCCGTCGGGGTCAGTCGCACAGCCGCCCACCTCCTCATGGTTTGAACGCCACTCTAAACACTGAGGCGGCGCGAGCAAAGCCATGGGAGGTGGTCAGCGGTTTTGTTCGTTAGAACGCTGCTCTATGAAGTTATAGGCGGGCGGGTGGGAGCGGGCTTTTCAGCCGAGCTGGTGCATCCAGCCGTGCGGGTCCTTCGCCGTGCCGCGCTGGATGTCCAGGAGCGCGTTGCGCAGCTTCATCGTGACCTCGCCGGCCACGCCGCCCGACTGCTGCCACTCGGCGCCCGCGCGCTTGACCGTACCGACGGGTGTGATGACGGCGGCCGTGCCGCAGGCGAAGACCTCGGTGAGTTCACCGGAGGCGGAGTCGGCCTGCCACTGCTCGATGGAGACGCGGGACTCCTCCGACTTGTAGCCGAGGTCCTCGGCGACCGACAGGAGCGAGTCGCGGGTGACGCCCGCGAGCAGCGAACCGGTGAGGGTCGGCGTGACGATCCGGTCCCCGTAGACGAAGTACAGGTTCATGCCGCCCAGTTCCTCGACCCACTTGTGCTCGACGGCGTCGAGGTAGGCGACCTGATCGCAGCCCTTGGCGGCGGCCTCGGCCTGCGCGAGCAGCGAGGCCGCGTAGTTGCCACCGGTCTTGGCGTCGCCGACGCCGCCGGGGACGGCGCGCACGCGGTCCTCGGAGAGCCAGATGGAGACGGGCCGCACGCCGCCGGGGAAGTAGGCGCCGGCCGGGGAGGCGATGACGATGAACAGGTACTCGTTGGCGGGCTTCACGCCGAGGCCGACCTCGGTGGCGATCATGAAGGGGCGCAGGTAGAGGGATTCCTCGCCACCGTGGGCGGGGACCCAGTCCCGGTCCTGGCGGACGAGCGCGTCGCAGGCCTCGATGAAGGTCTCGACCGGCAGCTCGGGCATACCGAGACGCCAGGCCGAGTGCTGGAAGCGCTTGGCGTTCATGTCGGGGCGGAAGGTGGCCACGGTGCCGTCGGGCTGGCGGTACGCCTTGAGCCCCTCGAAGATCTCCTGCGCGTAGTGCAGGACGTTCGTCGCCGGGTCGAGGGAGAGCGGGCCGTAGGGCACGAGCTGGCCGTCGTGCCAGCCGCGGCCCTCGGTCCAGCGGACCGTCACCATGTGATCGGTGAAGTGGCGGCCGAATCCCGGATTGGCCAGGATCGCCTCGCGCTCCGCGGCGGCCAGCGGGGTGGCGGTGGGCTTGAGCTCGATCGTGGGCGTCGTCATGGTTGCGTGTCCTTCACCGTTGGTTGTGACGGACCGCGTTCACGCCTGCACTCCTGGTACTAGGACGTCCGAGCTTCCCTACGTACATCGCGGCCCACGTTCGATTATCGCGCGTGGGGAGGTGTGCTCGGAACGGGCCTGGTGAGTGCCGTGGTGTGCGCGGCCCGGGGTTGTCGATGGTGACACCCGGGGCCGCGTACGAGAAGCCGCCGGGTGCGTCATGCGTCCCGGCGGCTTCTGCGGTAAGAGTCTGTCTTCGAGCGCCGGGGTCAGCCGGCTACTCGGCCGGCGAGCGCGTCGCCGATCTCCTCGGTGCTGCGGACCGTGTCGCCGCGTTCGCCGAGGTCGGCGGAGACGGCCGCCTCGATGCGGACGGCCTCGGACTCGTGGCCGAGGTGGCGCAGAAGCAGCGCGACGGACAGGACGGTGGCGGTGGGGTCGGCCTTGCCCTGGCCCGCGATGTCCGGGGCCGAGCCGTGCACGGGCTCGAACATGGACGGGAACTCGCGGCTCGGGTTGATGTTCCCGGAGGCCGCGACGCCGATGCCGCCGGAGACGGCCGCGGCGAGGTCGGTGATGATGTCGCCGAAGAGGTTGTCGGTCACGATGACGTCGAAGCGGGCCGGGTCGGTGACGAGGAAGATCGTCGCCGCGTCGACGTGCAGGTAGTCGGTGGTGACCTCGGGGAACTCCTTGGCCACCTTGGCGAAGATGTTCGTCCACAGGTGACCCGCGAAGGTCAGCACGTTGTTCTTGTGGACCAGCGTGAGCTTCTTGCGGGGGCGGGCCTGGGCGCGGGCGAAGGCGTCCCGGACCACGCGCTCCACACCGAAGGCCGTGTTGACGGAGACCTCGGTGGCGACCTCGTGCTCGGTGCCCTGGCGGATCGTGCCGCCGTTGCCCGTGTAGGGGCCCTCGGTGCCCTCGCGGATGACGATGAAGTCGATCTCCGGCTGGCCGGCCAGCGGCGTCGCGACCCCGGGCAGGAGCTTGCTCGGGCGCAGGTTCACGTGGTGGTCGAAGGCGAAGCGGAGCTTCAGCAGGAAGCCGCGCTCCAGGACGCCGGAGGGCACGCTCGGGTCGCCGATGGCGCCGAGCAGGATGGCGTCGTGCTTCTTGAGGGCGTCGATGTCGGCGTCGGTGAGCGTCTCACCGGTCGCGAGGTACCGCTTGGCGCCGAAGTCGTACTCCTCGGTCTCCAGCTTCACATCCTGCGGAAGGACGGCGGAGAGGACCTTGAGACCCTGAGCCACGACCTCTTGGCCGATGCCGTCACCGGGGATCACTGCGAGATTGATGCTGCGAGACATGCACAGCACCGTACTCCCGGTCCCATGGGATGACACGTCATGTCCAGAATGCGGACGTCGGTTCCGCGCGCGGTACCGCCTTGTCAGCGAGCGTTCACCCTTATGGCGCACGGGCGTTGGGCCGCGGCGGGAAGGGACCAGGACATGGACCTCCCCGACTTCGGCGTCCCGCCGCGGCTCGCGCGCCGGATGAGCATGGCCGAGCAGTACGAGTACGTGCGCACCAGGCTGACCCGGCGGCGCGCCCTGGTGACGGCGGGCGCGGTGGCCGGCGGCCTGCTCACCGGCTGCGCGCCGGGCGGGACCCAGGACGCGAAGGGCGCCGCCGCGTCGCGGGCTTCCGCCGCGCCGGTGGCCCGGCGCACCGCCGCCCCGCCCTTCGGCCGCCACCTCGCCTTCGGGGCCGACCCGAAGACCCAGATGCGGGTCTCCTGGCAGACGCCGGTCGCGGTGCGCGGGCCGTACCTGCGCCTCGGCACCTCCCCCGGCGACCTGAGCCGGAGGATCGAGGCCGAACTCCGCGACCTGCACACCCCCGGCGTGGACGGAGTGCGCCTCGGCCTCGACCAGTTCTACGCGCACGCGGCCCTGGACGGCCTGCGCCCCGGCACGACGTACTACTACGGCGTCGGGCACGACGGCTTCGACCCGGCCTCCCCCGCGCACCGCTCGACCCTCTCCGCCTTCCGTACGGCGCCCGCGCACCCGGCCGCGTTCACCTTCACCGCCTTCGGCGACCAGGGGGTCGGCGCCGCGGCGGCGGACTGCGGCCGTCTCGTGCTGCGCCAGGACCCGGCCTTCCATCTGCACGCGGGCGATCTCTGCTACGCCGACGGGTCCGGCCGCGGCAGGACGTCGGACGCCTACAACCCGGGGTCCTGGGACCTGTTCCTGCACCAGAACGAGCAGGTCGCGCGAGCCGTGCCCTGGATGGTGACCACCGGCAACCACGACATGGAGGCCTGGTACTCCCCCGACGGCTACGGCGGCCAACTGGCCCGCTGGTCGCTGCCGGACAACGGGTTCGACGCGCGCGCGGTCCCGGGCGCGTACTCCTTCGTCCACGGCAACGTCGGCGTCGTGGCGCTGGACGCCAACGACGTCTCGTACGAGATCCCGGCCAACCTCGGCCACAGCGACGGCCGGCAGACGGCCTGGCTGGACCGGACCCTGCGCACGCTGCGGGCCGCGCGGGGCGTCGACTTCCTCGTCGTCTTCTTCCACCACTGCGCGTACTCCACGTCCTCGCACGGCTCGGACGGCGGGGTGCGGGCGGCATGGCTGCCGTTGTTCGCGCGCCACCAGGTGGACCTGGTGATCAACGGGCACAACCACGTCTACGAGCGCACCGACGCCGTCAGGGACGGCGCGGTGGGCCGGGCGGTGCCGGTCGGCGGCACGACGGACCCCACGCGCGACGGCATCGTGTACGTGACCGCGGGCGGGGGCGGCCGCGACCTGTACGGCTTCCGTCCCGGCAGCAAGGAGAGCTACGAGGGACACGAGCACCACCACGAGTCCATCGACAGCCTGGTGTGGCGCAAGGGGCGGCGGTCCACGCCCGAGACGGTCGAGTGGTCACGGGTGCGCTACCGCGGGTTCTCCCTGCTCAAGGTGGAGGCGGTGAGCGGTGCGCAGCCGCGTCTGACGGTGTCGGCCCTCGCCCGGGACGGCCGCCGCATCGACCACTTCGAGGTGCGGCGGACGGCCGGCCGGAGCGGGCCGGGCCCTCAGTGACCGGTCTCGCCGCCGTTGTCCCTGCGGTCGAGAGCGCGCTGGAGGGCGGCGGCGGCGATCTTGGCGGTCTGCCGGTCAGTCTCGCTCGACGGGGAGACGTGACGGACTCGGCGGCGGACGGGCGTCGCAGTGGCCATGACGGATCGACTCCTTGAGATCACGGGGGATTTCGAGGGCCGGAAGGGGCGGGGGGCCAGGAGCTGCAGGGGTTGCCTGCCAGGTGCTCCGGCCCACGGCCGCCATTCGCCAGGTAAGCGATACGTTCGGCTCCTACAAAGCTAGGACAGGTCGCTGCTCCTGTCTCCACAATTACTCGGACTTCCTACTATCTGAGACGGACCTCACGCCCCGGCCTGTGCGCGCAGGGGTCAGAGGAGGTCGCCGTCGCGCCAGTCCAGGAGCAGGTCACGGGCCGGATCGAGGGCGTGCGCGGCGGGCGCGGGGAACAGGAACGGCGGCCCCTCGTCGTCGGGCAGCCGGACCGTGCCCGTCGGGCCGTACGCCGCGAACGGGCCGCTCCAGCGGGTCCAGCCGCGCCCCAGGTACAGCCGCTCGCCGTCGGACGACGCCGCAAGCGCCCCGATGTCGTAGGCGCCGACGATCACCCGTTCCAGGGCGTCCATCACCCGGCCGCCGAGGCCGGTGCGGCGCGCGTCGGCGCGGACGGCGACGGCCTCGACGTATCCGACGCGCAGCGTGCGCCCGTCGTGCACGGCATGGCGCTGGGCGACAGAGCCGTGGGCGAGGAGCGCGCCGGAGTCGTCGTGCACGAGGGCGTGGACGCCGCCGAGGCTGTGCGCCCAGTCGGCGTCGGAGAAGTCCCCGTCGAAGGCGTCGTCGAGCAGGGCACGGGCGGCGGCGAGCTCGGATCCGGTGAGGTCGGCGGTGTGGGCGGTGCGCAATGTGGTCACCGGGACACGATAACGGGCCCTAACTCCCTTCGTCCGAGGCGTGGTTGACGCCCGGCGCCCGCCCTGGACGATGGAGCCAGAACCGGCCGGGCGCCTCGGGACGGCCGGGCCCCTGGGGAGGAGTCCCACCATGCGTGTGCTCAGCCAGCGCCGTCTCGGCGGACCCGAGGTGCTGGAGGTGGTGGAGGTGGAGCGGCCCCGGCCGCGCGCGGACGAGGTGCTCGTCCGGGTGCACGCGGTGGGCGTGAACGCGGTGGACCGCCTCGCCCGCTCCGGCGCGTCCCCCTTCTTCGGCGATCCGCCGTTCGTCCTCGGCCGGGACGTCTCCGGGGTGGTGGTGCGGGCGGGCCGGGACGTCACCGCGTTCCGGCCGGGCGACGAGGTGTTCGCGATGACCGGGGGCGGCGGCTACGCCGAGTACGTCACCGTCCGCGCCGACCACGCGGCGCCGAAACCGGCCAGCGTCGACCACGTCCACGCGGCGGCGGCGCCCACGGCCTGCCTTCTCGCGTGGCAGGCGCTCGTCGGCGTCGGCCGGGTCGGCCCCGGCAGCCGGGTCCTGGTCCACGCGGCGGCGGGCGGCGTCGGGCACATCGCCGTACAGATCGCGAAGGTGGAGGGCGCGTACGTCATCGGCACGGCCCGCGCCGACAAGCACGGCTTCCTGCGCACGCTGGGCGTCGACGAACCGCTCGACTACACGACGACCGACTTCGCGCTGACCGTCCGGGGTGTCGACATCGCCTTCGACCTGGTCGGCGGCGACTACGGGCCGCGCTCCGTGGCCACCCTGCGCCCGGGCGGCCTGCTGGTCTCGGCGGCCCTGGACGATCTCGGCCTCTCGCCGGACGAGGCGGCGGTCCGCGGGGCCCGGTTCGAGCCCGTCGCGGTGCGGCCGTCGGGCAGCGTCCTCGGCAAGGCCGCGGCGCTGATGGCGGCGGGCCGCCTGCGCCCGCACGTCCTCGCGGTGCTGCCGCTGGAGGAGGCCGGCAAGGCGCACGAGATGGGGGCGACGGGCCGGACGCAGGGCAAGATCGTGTTGACGGTGACGGAGGAGGACCGGGCGCCTGGCCTCTAGGACTCCCCCTATGGACACCCCTTTAGGACACCCCTTTTGGACATGACACCGCCCCCGGCCGGGGTGGGGCCCGTGGCCGGGGGCGGAGTGCGGGGGGCGGGCGTCAGGCCCGCCGGGGCCTGGGTCAGCCCATGTGCGGGTACGTGTAGTCCGTCGGCGGGACCAGCGTCTCCTTGATGGCGCGGGTCAGCGTCCAGCGCATCAGGTTCTGCGGGGCGCCGGCCTTGTCGTTGGTGCCGGACGCGCGACCGCCGCCGAAGGGCTGCTGGCCGACGACGGCGCCGGTCGACTTGTCGTTGATGTAGAAGTTGCCCGCGGCGTAGCGGAGCTTCTCCATCGTGTACGCGGCGGCGGCGCGGTCGTTGGCGATGACCGAGCCCGTCAGCGCGTAGTCGGAGGCCGACTCCATCTGCTCCAGCATGGCGTCGTACTGGTCGTCCTCGTAGACGTGGACGGCGAGGATGGGGCCGAAGTACTCGGTCGTGAAGACCTCGTTGGCCGGGTCGGTGCACTCGATGACGGTCGGGCGCACGAAGTAGCCGACGGAGTCGTCGTAGGTGCCACCGGCGATGATCGTGCAGGCCGGGTCTTCCTTCGCGCGGTCGATCGCCGCCTTGTTCTTGGCGAAGGAGCGCTCGTCGATGACGGCGCCGATGAAGTTCGACAGGTCGGTGACGTCACCCATGGCGATGCCGTCGACCTCGGCCGCGAACTCCTCCTTGAAGCCGGAGTTCCAGATCGAGGCCGGGATGTACGCGCGCGAGGACGCCGAGCACTTCTGGCCCTGGTACTCGAAGGAGCCGCGGGTCAGCGCCGTCTTGAGGACGGCACGGTCGGCGCTCGGGTGGGCGACGACGAAGTCCTTGCCGCCGGTCTCGCCGACGAGGCGCGGGTAGGTGCGGTAGTTCTCGATGTTGTTGCCGACCGTCTTCCACAGGTGCTGGAAGGTCTTGGTCGAACCCGTGAAGTGGATGCCGGCCAGGTCGCGGTGGTTCAGGGCCACCTCGGAGACGGCGAGGCCGTCGCCGGTGACGAGGTTGATGACGCCCTTGGGGAGACCGGCCTCCTCCAGGAGCTGGAGGAGCAGCACGGCGGCGTGCGTCTGCGTCGGGGACGGCTTCCAGACGACCACGTTGCCCATGAGGGCGGGGGCGGTCGGCAGGTTGCCCGCGATGGCCGTGAAGTTGAACGGCGTGATCGCGTAGACGAAGCCTTCGAGCGGGCGGTGGTCCATGCGGTTCCACACGCCCGTGGAGTTGGCCGGCGGCTGCTCGGCGAGCAGGTTGCGGGCGTAGTGGACGTTGAAGCGCCAGAAGTCGACGAGCTCGCAGGGCGTGTCGATCTCGGCCTGCTGCGCGGTCTTGGACTGGCCCAGCATCGTGGAGGCGGCCAGCGTCTCGCGCCAGGTGGTGGAGAGCAGCTCGGCGGCGCGCAGGATGATCGCGGCACGGTCGTCGAAGGCCATCGCGCGCCAGGCGGGGGCGGCGGCCAGGGCGGCGTCGACCGCGTCCTTGGCGTCCTGCTCGGTGGCGTTGGCGTACGTACCGATGACGGCCTTGTGGTTGTGCGGCTGCACGACGTCGAAGCGCTCGCCGCCGCCCATCCGACGGACGCCGCCGATGGTGCAGGGCAGCTCGATCGGGTTCTCGGCCAGCTCCTTGAGCTTGGCCTCCAGGCGGGCGCGCTCCGGCGAACCGGGGGCGTAGCCGTGCACCGGCTCGTTGACCGGGGCGGGGACTCGGGTCACGGCGTCCAGCGTCATGGGTCCGTATCTCCTTCGGGGGGTCGGGGTGTCGGAAAGCGTGGGGGCCCGGTGCGGGAATCAGCCCTTGGTGAGGACCGAGCGGGCGAAGAAGAGCAGGTTGGCCGGCTTCTCCGCGAGGCGGCGCATGAAGTATCCGTACCAGTCGGTGCCGTACGCGGTGTACACCCGCATCCGGTGTCCTTCGGCGGCGAGCCGCAGGTGCTCGTCGCTGCGGATGCCGTACAGCATCTGGAACTCGTACTCGTCCAGCTTGCGCCCCGCGGTCCTGGCGAGCTCCTGCGCGATGGAGATGAGGCGCGGGTCGTGGGACCCGATCATCGGGTAGCCCGAGCCCTCCATGAGGATGCGCATGATCCGCACGTACGCCTTGTCGGTCTCGGCCTTGTCCTGGTACGCGACCTCGGCGGGCTCCTTGTAGGCGCCCTTCACGATGCGTACGCGGCTGCCCGCGGCGGCGAGACGGCGGGCGTCCGCCTCGGTGCGGAACAGGTAGGCCTGGATGACGCAGCCGGTCTGCGGGAAGTCCTTCCGCAGCTCCTCGTGGATGGCGAACATCGAGTCGAGGGTGGTGTGGTCCTCGGCGTCCAGGGTGACGGTGGTGCCGATGGCGGCGGCGGCCTCGACGACGGGCCGCACGTTGGCGAGGGCCAGCTCGTGGCCGCCTTCGAGCGACTGACCGAACATCGACAGCTTCACGGACATCTCGGCCTTCTCGCCGAGGCCCAGCTCCTCCAGGCGGCCGATCAGCTCCAGGTAGGCGTCGCGGGCGGCGTGCGACTGCTCGACGGTGGTGATGTCCTCGCCGACGACGTCGAGGGTGACTTCGAGGCCCTTGGCGGTGGCGTCCTCGATGACCGGCACGACCTGGTCGACGGTCTCACCGGCGATGAACCGGTCGACGACCTGCTTGGTGCCCGGCGCCGCCGACACGAAGGCGCGCATCTTGTCACTGCGCGACGCGGCGAGGATCAGGGGAGCCAGCACGGGGCACCTCCATGGAGCAAGAGTTGCGGAGAGGCCGGACCAGCACGCGGCGGGAACGGCACGGGGAACCACCGTGAAATCTAGGGATCCCCCCGATCCTGTGCCATCGACACCTGTCACGCATCCGTGGCCGTCACCTCAGACATCTGTATGAGGAAGGGCGCGGGCTGCGGGAGAATGGCGGGGTGAAAGGCGACTACCAGGAACTGGTCGACGAGATCTCGGCGCTGCTGGGCGCCCCCGCGACCCTGGAGAACCGCGACTTCCGGCTGATCGCCTTCGGGGCGCAGCTCAGCGACGCGGACGCCGAGAGCGACTTCGACGCCTCGGCCCTGGACCCCGTTCGCACGCGTTCGATCCTGACGCGCGGCTCCACCGCGGCCGTCCGCACCTGGTTCGAGGGCTTCGGCATCACCCGTGCGACGGAACCGGTCCGTATTCCCGCGACGCCCGAGGCCGGGGTCTACCGCGGCCGTATCTGTCTGCCCGTCCGCCATCGGGGCGTCGTCCTCGGCTACGTGTGGCTGCTCGACGACGATCCGGGGCCGACGCGGGAGCAGCTCGACGCGGCGATGGAGGTGGCGGGCCGGATCGGTGCGCAGCTCGCGGACGAGGCGCAGGCGGGCGCCGATCTGACCCGCGAGTTCCACTCGGTCCTGACGGCGGAGCGCGGCTGGCAGCGGGACATGGCGGTGGCCGCGCTGCGCACGGCGCTCGGCAGCCGCGCCGAGGGGCTGCACACGGTGGTGTGTGTCGCGCCCTGGCAGTCCGCCGACCCGCTGAACGCGCCGTCCGTCCGTACGATCCCGGCGGCGGACGCGCTGTGCACGGTGCCCTGGGGCGTGTCCGGCCAGTGCCTGGCGCTGCTGGTGCGGCTGCGGTCGGCGGAGGTCCTGGACCCGGCCCTCGGCGCGGCGGCGAAGCTGCGGGCGCGGGCCGGCGCGGGCTCGGCGGCGGGCATCGGGGCGCCCCGCACGGATCTCGCCGAGCTGGCCGCGGGCTGGCAGGAGGCGACGGCGGCGGCCCGGGCGGCGCTGGCCGAACCGCGGCTCGGGCCCGACACACGGTGGTCGGCGATCGGCCCGTACCGGCTGCTGACCGCGCTGCCCCCGGAGGCCGCCCACGACCCGGTGGTGGCGCCACTGCTCGCCCCCGCCCACCGGGAACTGGCCCGCACCGCCGAGGTCTTCCTCGACTGCGCGGGCCAGGCGGGCCGTACGGCGGCGGCGCTCGGCATCCACCGCCAGACGCTGTACTACCGGCTGTCGCGCGTCGAGCAGCTCACCGGCCTCGACCTGGACGAGGGCGAGGACCGGCTGCTGCTGCACATGGGGCTGAAGGCGTCACGCCTGTGACGGCCAGGCCGTTTCCATCAACTGCCTCAGCCCTTCGGTGAGTTGGTCGGCGCTCGGCGAGTACTCCTGGTCGAAGGTGTGCTGGGCGATCAGGCCGAGCACCAGGACCGAGAAGAACTTGCCGAGGGTGTCCACGCTCGGGTGGTCGGCGGGCGGCTCCTCGTCCCCCATGATCATGCCGATCAGGCCGCGGCCCGCCTCGCGCTGAGCCACCGCCAGGTCGGCGCGCACGGCCGGGAGCTTGTCCCCCATCGTCACCAGCTCGATGCTCAGGTGCCAGATGGAGCCCGGTTTGCCGAGGCTGTCGATGAGCCCGGCCATGACGCCGTGGAAGCGCTCCAACGAGCCGGGGGCGCCGGGCAGTTCGCGCGGTTCGCCCCACGCCTGCGCGGCACCCTCGGCCAGGGCCACGTACGCCTGCGCGAGCAACGCGTCCTTCGAGCCGTAGTGGTAGCCGATGGACGCCAGGTTCGTCCCCGACTCCCTGACGATGTCGCGCGCGGTCGTGCGCACGAACCCCTTCTCCAGAAGGCAGCGCTTGGCGCCTTCGAGCAGATCCTCGCGATGTCCCATGCGCCCACCCTACCCAGAGTCCAGACGAGCGTATTAGACGCCCGTACTAGACAAGCGTTTAATACGCCCGTACATTTCCTGGCATGACGAATCCGACGGGCACCGCCCCGACCCCCGACTCCCGTGCGGGGCGCCGCGAATGGGTCGCGCTGAGCGTCCTGATGCTGCCGCTCCTCCTGGTCTCCATGGACGTCTCGGTCCTCTACTTCGCGATCCCGGCGATCAACGCGGACCTGGCGCCGACCGGCACCCAGCAGCTCTGGATCTTCGACATCTACGCGTTCGTGCTCGCCGGCCTGCTCATGACCATGGGATCGCTCGGCGACCGCATCGGCCGCCGCAAACTGCTCCTGATCGGCGCCGCCGCCTTCGGCACCGCCTCCGCGCTCGCCGCCTACGCGGACAGCGCGGAGACGCTGATCGCCGCCCGCGCGCTCCTCGGCGTCGGCGGCGCGACCCTCATGCCGTCCACCATGGGCATCGTCCGCACGATGTTCACCGACCCCGGCCAGCGCGCGAAGGCGATCGGCCTGTGGTCGGGCGTCATGACCGGCGGCATCGCACTGGGCTCGGTGATGAGCGGCATCCTCGTCGAGCACTTCTGGTGGGGCTCGGTCTTCCTCGTCAACCTGCCCGCGATGGTGCTGCTCCTGGTCCTCGGCCCGGTCCTGCTGCCCGAGTCGAAGAACCCGGAGCCCGGCCGCTTCGACCTGCTGAGCGTGCCCCTGTCGATGGCGGCCGTCCTGCCCGTGATCTACGGCATCAAGGAGATTCCGTCCGAGGGCTGGAACGTGCGGTACGTCGTCTCGATCACCGTGGGCCTGCTGTTCGCCGCTCTGTTCGTGCACCGCCAGCGCACCGCGAGGTCCCCGCTGATCTCCCCCGCCCTGTTCCGCGGTCGCGGGTTCTCCCCCGCCGTCGCCCTGAACCTCGTCTCCGCCTTCGGGATGATGGGCTCCGCGTTCTTCACCACCCAGTACATCCAGTCCGTGCTCGGCAAGAGCTCCCTGTCGGCGGCGCTCTGGTCGCTGCTCCCCACGCTCCTGGTCGGCCTGGCGGCGCCCGTCGCCGCGCAACTCGTCGAACGGGGCGTGCACCGCGCCCATGTGGTCGGCGGCGGCTTCACCGTCGGCGCCTGCGGATACGCCCTGCTGGCCTTCGCCGGCACCGGCTCGCTGTGGCTCGTCCTGATCGGCGCCGGCATCCTCGCCGCCGGGATCGTCACCGTCATGTCGCAGATGATGGACCTGGCCCTCGGCACCGTCCCGGTCTCCCACGCGGGCTCCGCCGCGTCCCTGCTGGAGACGGGCACCGAGTTCGGCGGCGCCCTCGGCATGGCCGTCCTCGGCTCCATCGGCACCGCGGTCTACCGCCACGACATCCCGGCCGGCGCACCCGCGGCGGCCCGCGACACGCTGGGCGGCGCGCTGGCGGTCGCGGACCGGCTGCCGGGCGACGCGGGCCGTGCTCTGACCGCCGTCGCACGGGAGGCCTTCACGCACGGCATGCGGGCGGCGGCGGCCACCGGAGCGATCCTGCTGCTGGCCGCCGCGGTCCTCGCCGTCGTGACCCTGGGCAAGGTGGCACTGCGCGACCCCGCGCCGGAGCCGGCCGAGCCGGTCACCACCGACCCGGCGACCGTCTGACACCGGGCCCGCCGGGCCGCCGCCCACCCCCGGGCCCCGGCCCACGAGCGGCTCCGGCGGGGCGTGCCAGGATGGGCCCGTGGCACAGACATTCGATACGCCGTTCATCGGCCGGGCGGACGAACTCGCCGGGCTCAAAGGCGTGCTGGAACGGGCCGCGGCCGGTGACCCGCGCGCCGTCCTGGTCGCCGGGGACGCCGGTGTCGGCAAGACCCGCACGCTGACCGAGGCCGCCGCGCACGCCGCCGCCACCGGCATGACCGTCCTGATGGGCCACTGCGTGGACCTCGGCGACGTCGGCCTGCCGTACCTGCCGTTCACCGAGATCCTCGCCGCGGCCGCCGCCGACGAACGGCTCGCCCCCGCCTTCGCCGGACGCCCCGCGGTGGACCGCCTCATCGGCGCCGCCCCTGGCGGCGGCCCCGCGCCCGACCCCGGCAGCCGCCTCCAGCTCTTCGAGGGCGTCGCGGGGCTCCTCGCCGACCTGGCCGCCCTGACCCCGCTCCTCCTCGTCATCGAGGACCTGCACTGGGCCGACCGCTCCTCCCGCGACCTGCTCCGCTTCCTGCTCAGCCGGGGCATCCTCCAGCGCCCCACGCCCGGCGGCCCACCGCACCGCCTCGCGCTGTTCGCCTCCTACCGCGCGGACGACCTGCACCGCCGCCACCCCCTGCGTCCCCTGCTCGCCGAGCTGATCAGGCTCTCCGCCGTCGACCGGCTCGACCTGCGCCCGCTCGCCGACGCGGACGTGGCCCGGCTCGTGCGGGCCCAGCGCACCGGCCCCGTCCCCGACAGCACGGTCCGCCGCATCGTCGACCGCGCCGAGGGGAACGCCTTCTACGCCGAGGAGTTGCTCGCCGCGCTGCCCGGCGACGCCGCACCCGGCGCCCTGGCCGCACCCGGCGAACTCGGCGGGCTCGCCGATGTTCTCCTCATCCGGGTCGAGCAACTGACGGAGACCGCCCAGCAGGTCCTGCGCACGGCCGCCGTCGCGGGCCGCCGGGTCGGACACGACCTGCTGCGCGACGCCGTCCAACTGCCCCAGGAGGAGCTGGAGTCGGCGCTGCGCGAGGCGGTCGAACGCCAACTGCTGCTGCCCGGGGACGACGCGACGTACTCGTTCCGGCACGCCCTCACCCGCGAGGCCGTCTACGCGGACCTGCTGCCCGGCGAACGGGTCCGGCTGCACGGCCTGTTCGCCCGCCTCCTCGCCGCGGAGGGCCGGTCGGCCACGAGCGCGGCGGAGCGCGCCCACCACTCGCGCGAGAGCCATGACCTGGCCGACGCGCTGACCGCCTCCCTCGAAGCCGCCGACCACGCCCAGCGCGTCGGCGCCCCCGCCGAGGAACTGCGCCACCTGGAGACCGCACTCGAACTGTGGACCGTGGTCGACGCCTCCGCACGCCCCGGCAACACCGACACGGTCTCCCTCACCCTGCGCGCCTCGGCCGCCGCCGCCCGCACCGGCGAGCCCCACCGCGCGGTCCAGCTCACCCGCTCCGCGCTCGCCCGGGTCGGCTCGGACACCGACTCCGAACTCGCCGCACGCGTCCGCTACACCCTCGCCGGCAACCTCATGCGGATCGACCACCTGGAGGCCGCGTACGCCTACAGCAGCGAGGCGCTCGCGCTGATCCCCGCGCAGCCGCCCTCCGCCACCTGGGTGTGGGCGGCCTCGACCCATGTCATGGCCGCGCGGTACGTGGGACGGAACGCGGACGCCGAACGGGTCGCCCGCCAGGCCCTCGACGTCGCCGAACGGCTCGGGCTCGCCGACGCCCAGGCAGACCTGATCATCTCCCTGGTCGGCCTGGAACCGGACGACCGGCGTACGACACGGGGCCGGGACCGGCTGCTCGGGGCCCGTGAACTCGCCGCCTCCGCCAACAACCTCCCGGTCGAGATGCGGGCCCTGTACGGCCTCGCCCTCGGCTGTTACGAGTCCGGGGACCTGGACGCGTGTCTGACCTGGACCGCCGACGGACTCGACCGCGCCCGCCGCGCCGGACTCCTCTCCTCGCCGTACGCCCTGGAACTGCGCTACCTCCAGTCCCTGCTCCTGTACACGCTGGGCCGCTGGGACGAGTGCGCGCGGGCAGCCGCCGCCGACGCCGACCTGCTGCCGACCGCGGGTGGCTTCACGACCGCGCCCGCGCTGTACGTCGCCCTGGCCCGCGGCGAGTTCGAGACGGCCGGAGCCGGGGCGCGGGCGCTGCTCGCCGGTTTCCCCGACTGGATGGGGACGCTCGTCGCGAGCATCGTGCTGACCGACTCGGCGGCGCTGCGCGGCGACGCCGAGGACTGCGTACGGCAGATGCGCACCGCCGTCGAGGCGCTGATGGAGGGCTCAGGCGACGACCGGCCGGACGCCCTGGTCCGGCTCGCCGCGCTCGCCCTCGCGGCGGTCGCGGACGCGGCGGAGGAGGCCCGCCTGACCGGCGACGCGGAGGGCGTCGCCCGCTGGACGCGGACCGCCGCCGAGCTGGTGGAGCTGGCCCGCGACACGGCGGCCCGGCGCGCGGGCGGCACCGGGCAGGGCCCCGAGGGACTGGCCTGGCTCGCCCGCGCCGAGGCCGAGGCGGAGCGCGCCGCGAGCGGCCCGTCCGTCGCCGCGTGGGAGTCGGCCGTGACAGCGTTCGACTACGGCGAGCCGTACGAACAGGCCCGGTGCCGACGGCGGCTCGCGCAGGCCCTGCTGGTCGCGGGGCGCCGCGAGGAGGCCGCCGAACAGGCGCGGGCGGCCCGGTCGGCGGCGGTGCGGCTCGGCGCCGAGCCGCTGCGTGAGGCGCTGGACGCGCTGGTCCGGCGGGGCGGCCTCACCGACGCGCCGGCCGACGGGGAGCGGATCGCGGCGCTGACCGCCCGGGAGAGCGACGTGCTGCGGCTGCTCGGCCGGGGCCTGACCAACCGGCAGATCGGCGAGGAGCTGTTCATCAGCGGCAAGACGGCGAGCGTCCACGTCTCGAACATCCTGGCCAAGTTGGGCGCCGCGAGCCGCACCGAAGCCGTCGGCATCGCTTACCGCGAGGGCTTGATCGAGCCGGAGAACGCATGAGGGCCGGGCCACCCTGGGGTGGCCCGGCCCTCGGTCGCGTCTTTGCGACGGGTCTCAGACGAGGTTGACGGAGCGGGCCGAGGTGGCGCCGATCTCCGCTGCGACCTCGGTCAGGACGCTCTGCGGAACCGAGTCGTCGACCGTCAGCACGGCCAGCGCCTCGCCGCCGACATCGGCGCGGGCGACCTGCATGCCGCCGATGTTGATGCCCGCCTCGCCGAGCACGCGGCCGACCGTGCCGACGACGCCGGGACGGTCCTCGTAGCGCAGGACGACCATGTGGTCGGCGAGCGCCAGGTCCACGTCGTACTCGCCGACGGCGACGATCTTCTGGAGGTTCTTGGGGCCGGCGAGCGTACCGGAGACCGCGACCTCCTGACCGTCACCGAGGGTGCCGCGCACCGTCACGACGTTACGGTGGTCGGGCGACTCGGAGCTGGTGGTCAGACGCACCTCGACACCGCGCTCCTGCGCGAACAGCGGGGCGTTGACATAGGAGACCGTCTCGTCGACGACGTCCTCGAACACGCCCTTGAGCGCGGAGAGTTCGAGCACCTTCACGTCGTGCTGGGTGATCTCGCCGTACACCTCGACATCGAGCCGGACGGCGACCTCGCCCGCGAGGGCGGTGAAGATCCGGCCGAGGCGCTCGGCGAGCGGCAGGCCCGGCTTGACGTCCTCGGCGATGACACCGCCCTGCACGTTCACCGCGTCCGGCACCAGTTCACCGGCGAGCGCGAGCCGCACCGAACGGGCGACGGCGATGCCCGCCTTCTCCTGCGCCTCGTCGGTCGAGGCGCCGAGGTGCGGGGTGCAGACGACCTGGTCGAACTGGAACAGCGGGGAGTCCGTGCAGGGCTCCTTCGCGTACACGTCGAGGCCCGCACCGGCGACGCGGCCCTCCTTGAGCGCCGAGTACAGCGCCTCCTCGTCGACGATCCCGCCGCGCGCGGCGTTCACGATCCGCACCGAGGGCTTGACCTTGTGCAGCGCCTCGTCGCCGATCAGGCCGATCGTCTCGGGCGTCTTCGGCAGGTGCACGGTGATGAAGTCGGAGACCTCGAGCAGCTCGTCGAGCGAGAGGACCTTGACGCCCATCTGCGCGGCGCGCGCGGGCTGCACGTACGGGTCGTAGGCGACGACCTTCATGCCGAAGGCCGACATGCGCTGGGCGACGAGGGCGCCGATCCGGCCGAGGCCCACGACACCGAGGGTCTTCTCGGCCAGCTCCACACCGGTGTACTTGCTGCGCTTCCACTCGCCGCCCTTGAGGGCCTGGCTGCCCTGCGGGATGTTGCGCGCGGTGGCGATGAGGAGGCCGCAGGCCAGCTCGGCGGCGGTCACGATGTTCGACGTCGGGGCGTTGACGACCATCACGCCGGCCTTGGTGGCGGCGGAGACGTCGACGTTGTCCAGGCCGACGCCGGCTCGTGCGACGACCTTCAGCTTCTTGGCGGCGGCGACGGCCTCGGCGTCGACCTTGGTGGCCGAGCGGATCAGGATCGCGTCGACGTCGGCGATGGCGGGCAGCAGCTCGGCGCGGTCCCCGCCGTTGCAGTGGCGGATCTCGAAGTCCGGGCCCAGGGCGTCGACGGTGGCGGGCGACAGCTCTTCGGCGATGAGTACGACGGGTTTGCCGGTGGCAGCAGTGCTCACGTGAGTCCTCACAAGTCCCAATGCGGACGGCCGTCCCGACGGCCGCAAGCGGTGGAGGTGGCTAGCCGCGTGGAAGACGCACGACGCTGTGGGCCCGACGCGAATTTAGTTCAGCAGTCTAGTGGCGGGCGGGAGGTGTTCTTGCGCCTCCCTGGAAGGATCACTCGTCCGTGGCTGGACGGGATGGACAACGGGCCGCGGCATCCGCCGCGGCCCGTCGTCCCAAGGCTTACGCCTCCTCGTTGTCCACCCAGCTCATGAGCTTGCGCAGCTCCTTGCCCGTGGTCTCCAGGAGGTGGTTCTCGTCCTGGGTCTTGTACTCGTTGTACTTCTTCAGGCCCGAGTGGTACTCGTCCATCCAGTTCTTGGCGAACGTGCCGTCCTGGATCTCGGCGAGGACCTTCTTCATCTCGGCCTTGGTGGCGTCCGTGATGATCCGGGGGCCGGTGACGTAGTCGCCCCACTCGGCGGTCTCGGAGATCGACCAGCGCATCTTCTCCAGGCCGCCCTCGTACATGAGGTCCACGATGAGCTTCAGCTCGTGCAGGCACTCGAAGTAGGCGATCTCCGGCTGGTAACCGGCCTCGGTCAGCGTCTCGAAGCCCGCCTTGACCAGCGCGGCGGTACCGCCGCAGAGCACGGCCTGCTCACCGAACAGGTCGGTCTCGGTCTCCTCGGTGAAGGTCGTCTTGATGACGCCGGCGCGGGTGCCGCCGATGCCCTTCGCGTAGGACAGCGCCAGCTCGAAGGCCTTGCCGGTGGCGTCCTGCTCGACGGCCGCGATACACGGGACGCCGCGGCCCTCCTCGTACTGACGGCGCACCAGGTGGCCGGGGCCCTTGGGGGCGACCATGCAGACGTCGACACCGGCCGGCGGCTTGATGAAGTCGTAGCGGATGTTGAGGCCGTGGCCGAAGAACAGCGCGTCGCCGTCCTTCAGGTTGTCCTTGATGGACTCCTCGTAGACCTTCGCCTGGATCGGGTCCGGCACGAGGATCATGATGACGTCGGCCTCGGCCGCCGCCTCGGCGGGGGTGACCACGCGCAGGCCCTGCTCCTCGGCCTTCGCCTTGGACTTGGAGCCCTCGTGCAGACCGACGCGCACGTCGACGCCCGAGTCGCGCAGGGACAGCGCGTGGGCGTGGCCCTGGCTGCCGTATCCGATCACCGCGACCTTGCGGTTCTGGATGATGGACAGGTCGGCGTCGTCGTCGTAGAACAGCTCGGCCACTGGGGTTCTCCTTGGTGTGCTGGTGTTGCTCCCACCGTACGGCGGGCGAAGGGCGGAAAGTTTTCAGGTCTCGCTATGCGAGCGGTGGAGCCGGGGTTCAGGCCGTGCGGTCGAGCGCGCGCAGGCTCCGGTCGGTGATGGAGCGCGAGCCGCGGCCGATCGCGATGGTCCCGGACTGGACGAGCTCCTTGATGCCGAAGGGCTCCAGCATCTTGAGCATCGCCTCCAGCTTGTCGCTGGAGCCGGTGGCCTCGATGGTGACGGCCTCGGGCGAGACGTCCACGGTCTTGGCGCGGAACAACTGGACGATCTCGACGATCTGGGAGCGCGTCTCGTTGTCGGCGCGGACCTTGGCGAGCACCAGCTCGCGCTGGACGGCGGCGCCCGGCTCCAGTTCGACGATCTTCAGGACGTTGACCAGCTTGTTGAGCTGCTTGGTGACCTGTTCGAGCGGGAGTCCCTCGACGTTCACGACGATGGTGATGCGTGAGATGTCGGGGTGCTCGGTGATACCGACGGCGAGCGAGTCGATGTTGAAGCCGCGGCGGGAGAACAGAGCGGTGATACGGGCGAGGACGCCCGGCTTGTTCTCGACCAGGACGGAGAGCGTGTGCTTGGTGGACATGGTGCGTGTTCCCTCTTCCCTGACAGCTCTCAGTCGTCTTCGTTGTCGCCGAAGTCGGGGCGGACGCCGCGCGCGGCCATGACCTCGTCGTTGGAGGTGCCGGCGGCGACCATCGGCCACACCATGGCGTCCTCGTGGACGATGAAGTCGATCACGACCGGGCGGTCGTTGATCGAGTTCGCCTCCTCGATGCACTTGTCGAGGTCCTCGGGGCGCTCGCAGCGGATGGCGTAGCAGCCCATGGCCTCGGACAGCTTCACGAAGTCGGGGACGCGCGTGCCCTTGTTGGGCGGGGTCTCACCGTCGGGGCCCGCGTGCAGCACGGTGTTGGAGTAGCGCTGGTTGTAGAACAGCGTCTGCCACTGGCGGACCATCCCGAGGGCGCCGTTGTTGATGATCGCGACCTTGATCGGGATGTTGTTCAGGGCGCAGGTGGTGAGTTCCTGATTGGTCATCTGGAAGCAGCCGTCGCCGTCGATCGCCCAGACCGGCTGGTCCGGGGCGCCCGCCTTGGCGCCCATCGCGGCGGGCACCGCGTAGCCCATGGTTCCGGCGCCGCCCGAGTTCAGCCAGGTCGCCGGCTTCTCGTACTGGATGAAGTGCGCGGCCCACATCTGGTGCTGGCCGACGCCCGCGGCGAAGATGGTGTTCTCCGGGGCGAGTTGCCCGATGCGCTCGATGACCTGCTGCGGGGAGAGCGAGCCGTCGGCGGGCTGGTCGTAGCCGAGCGGGTACGTCTCGCGCCAGCGGTTCAGATCCCGCCACCAGGCGTCGTAGTCGCCGGTGTGGCCTTCGCTGTGCTCCTTCTGCACGGCCTGCACGAGGTCGGCGATGACCTCGCGGGCGTCGCCGACGATCGGCACGTCCGCGGCCCGGTTCTTGCCGATCTCGGCCGGGTCGATGTCGGCGTGTACGACCTTGGCGAAGGGGGCGAAGCTGTCCAGCTTGCCGGTGACGCGGTCGTCGAAGCGGGCGCCGAGGGCGACGATCAGGTCGGCCTTCTGGAGCGCGGTGACGGCGGTGACCGAACCGTGCATGCCCGGCATTCCCACGTGCAGCGGGTGGCTGTCGGGGAACGCGCCGAGCGCCATCAGGGTGGTGGTGACGGGCGCTCCGGTGAGCTCGGCGAGGACCTTGAGCTCGGCGGTGGCGTGCGCCTTGAGGACGCCGCCGCCCACGTACAGGACGGGCCGCCTGGCGCTCGTGATCAGCTTGGCGGCCTCGCGGATCTGCTTGGCGTGCGGCTTGGTCACCGGGCGGTAGCCGGGCAGGTCCGTCTGCGGCGGCCAGGAGAACGTCGTCTGCGCCTGGAGCGCGTCCTTCGCGATGTCCACGAGGACCGGGCCCGGCCGTCCGGTGGAGGCGATGTGGAACGCCTCCGCGATCGTCTTCGGGATGTCCTCGGCCTTGGTGACCAGGAAGTTGTGCTTCGTGATCGGCATGGAGATGCCGACGATGTCCGCCTCCTGGAAGGCGTCGGTGCCGATCGCCTTGGAGGCGACCTGGCCGGTGATCGCGACGAGCGGCACGGAGTCCATGTGCGCGTCGGCGATCGGCGTGACCAGGTTGGTGGCGCCCGGGCCCGAAGTGGCCATGCAGACCCCGACCTTGCCGGTGGCCTGGGCGTAGCCCGTGGCCGCGTGCCCCGCACCCTGCTCGTGACGGACGAGCACGTGGCGCACCCGGCTCGAGTCCATCATGGGGTCGTACGCGGGAAGGATCGCACCGCCGGGGATACCGAATACGGTGTCGGCCCCGACCTCCTCGAGCGAGCGGATGAGGGACTTCGCTCCCGTGACGTGCTCGACGGGGGCGGACTGCTGTCCTCCGGAACGGGGCCGCGGCTGCGGATGGTGGGCCCCGGTGGCCTGCTCGGTCATCGGCATTCTCTTCTCGATGCTGAGGGTTTTTGCGAGGGTTGTGCAGGGGTCTTACGGGTTGCGTCCTGTGCCGGTGCAACAAAAAACCCCTCGTGCCGGGAGGCAAGCGAGGGGAGCGCGCCGGGTGCGGTCGCTGGGGATTCTGATGGTCACATCAGTGGGTCCCAGCTTCAGCCGACGCGCTTTCCAAGTACGAGAATTCGGGTGCGCATGGCATTGACCCTCCCCCCGGCACGCATGGCGTGTCAAGTGGGTGGGACGGGAGTCTCATCATGTGAGCGCCGAGCGGGTGCTCCGGCGAACACCGGTTCGCCCTTCTCCCGGGGTACGGGGTACGCCCCCAGGACCAGCGCGCGCCGCAGCCGGTACTCGTCCAGCGCACCGGAGAACGCCATGCCCTGCCCGTGCGTGCACCCCATCGCCCGCAGCGCGAGGACCTGCTCGGGCCGGTCCACGCCGTCGGCCACCGACGCCAGTCCGAGATCGCCCGCGATCCGCAGCAGCCCACTGGTGATCTTGTGCAGCCGTGCGGACTCGACGACGCCCTCGACCAGTGACCTGTCCAGCTTCAGTACGTCCACGGGGAGGCGGCGCAGCGCGGTGATGGCCGCATAGCCGCTGCCGAACCCGTCCAGGGCGATACGGACGCCGAGCCTGCGCAGCGCGGTGAGACGGCGCTCCAGCTCGTCGAGGGGCACCCGCGGGTCGCTGTCGGCGAGTTCGATGACGAGCGCCCCGGACGGCAGCCCGTGCCGGGTCAGCAGCGCCTCGATGGAGCCGAGCGGCATGGCGCGGTCCAGGAGTCGGCGGGCGCTGATCCGCACGGCGACCGGCGTCGCGTGTCCGCTGCGACCGCGCTCGGCGGCCTGTTCGACGGCCTCCTCCAGGATCCAGCGGCCCAGTTCCGCGGTGCGCTCACTGTCGTCGGCCACGCGCAGGAACTCGCCGGGGGTGAAGAGGATGCCCTGGGAGGAGCGCCAGCGCGCCTGCGCGGCGACCGCCGTGATCCGGCCGTCGTCGAGCGAGACGATCGGCTGGTGCAGCAGCGCGAACTCGCCGTCGTGCAGCGCGGAGCGCAGCCGGGTGGCCAGCTCCGCCTTGCGCACGACATCGGCCTGCATCTGGGGCGCGTACAGCTCGACGCGGCCCTTTCCGGCGGCCTTGGCGCGGTACATCGCCAGGTCCGCGTTGCGCAGCAGCTCGCCCGCCGTGATGTCGGGCTCGGCGAAGGAGACGCCGATGGAGGCGGCGACGCGTACGTTGTCGTGGCCGTCGATGGTGTACGGCTGGGACAGGGTGATTCTGAGCCGGTCGGCCAGCTCGTAGATCTGCTGTTCCCTGGCGGTGTGGTCGCGACCTCCGTCGCCGACGATGAGCGCCGCGAACTCGTCACCACCGAGACGGGCCGCGGTGTCTCCGGATCTCACGGAGTCGGCCAGCCTTCTTGCCGCCTGCACGAGCAGTTCGTCGCCCGCCTGGTGGCCGATCGTGTCGTTGACCTGCTTGAAGCCGTCCAGGTCGATGAAGAGTACGGCGGTGCCCCGGTCGGTGGCCCGCCGCCCGGTCAGCGCCTGGCCGACCCGCTTGGTGAACAGGGCCCGGTTGGGCAGGTCGGTGAGCGGGTCGTGCTCGGCGTTGTGCTGCAACTGCGCCTGGAGACGCACCCGTTCGGTGACGTCTCTGCTGTTGAGGATCAGTCCGCCGTGGTGGCGGTTGATCGTGGACTCCACGTTCAGCCAGGCCCCGGTGCCGGACCGGAAGCGGCATTCGATGCGGGTGGTGGGCTCCTCCACCTGGCTCGCGGCGAGGAACCTGCGCACCTCGTGCACCACGCGCCCGAGGTCCTCGGGGTGGATGATCGAGGCCAGTTCGGACCCGACCAGCTCCTCCGCCTCGCGTCCGTAGACTCCGGCGGCGGCCGGGCTGACGTATCTCAGGATCCCGTTCGGAGCGGCGATCATGATGACGTCGCTGGAGCCCTGCACCAGGGAGCGGAAGTGGTTCTCCTTCTGTGCCAGTTCCTGGGTGAGCGTGATGTTGTCCAGGAGCATGATGCCCTGGCGCACGACGAGGGCGAGGACCACGGTGCAGGCCGTGAACAGCACGACCCGGTCCACGCTGTGCCCGTTCAGCACGTTGTAGAGAATGCCCAGCGTGCAGACGGCGGCGGCCAGGTACGGGGTGAGCGCGGCCAGCGAACCCGAGATGGGGCGGGTGTGACTGACCTGGTAGCGCCCCCCGGGCCCCTGGGCCCGCTCCTCGTACGTCGTCTCGTGCTCGGGTCCGACCCACGGCGCGTAGGCGAGCAGCAGCGACCCGGCGAACCAGCCCGCGTCGAGGATCTCCCCCGAGCGGTAACTGGCGTGCAGCAGCGGTGAGGTGAACAGGGCGTCGCACATCACGGTCAGGGCGAGCGCGCCGATCGCGGTGTTCACCGCCGTGCGGTTGCCGGGCGAGCGCCGGAAGTGCAGGGCGAGGACCATGCTGACCAGCGCGATGTCCAGCAGCGGGTAGGCGAGGGAGAGCGCGGTGCGGGTGACGCTCTGTCCCTCGAACTCGGCGGTGTGGGCGAGAGCCAGGCTCCACGACAGGGTCAGGAGCGACCCGGCGATCAGCCAGGAGTCGAGCCCGAGGCAGATCCAGCCCGCTTTGGTCACGGGCCGCTTCGCCAGCACGAGGAGGCCGATGATCGCGGGCGGCGCGAAGCAGAGGAAGAACACGTCGGCGAGGCCCGGAGTCGGTACGGGCACCCGCAGCACCACTTCGTACCAGCCCCACACCCCGTTGCCCAGCGCGGCCATCAGGGAGGACAGCGCGAACAGGAGCCAGGCGGGTCGAAAGCGGCTGCGCCGGCTGCGCGCGTACAGGAAGTTCGAGACAGCGGCGACGGCGGCGGCGACGCTCAGTCCGAAGTCCCCCATGAACAGGGCGACTTCCTCGCTGCCCCAGCCGAGCGCGGAGCCCATGGCGTAGCCCGCGCACAGGACGGTGAGCATCACCTGTGGTCCGGCGCCCGCGCCGCGCCGGGCGGCGCTCGGGCCGGCCGGGGTGCGCGCCTGCCGGGGTGCTGCCAGCGGGGCGGTCTCCGTCGGCTGGGCGGTCACCGCGCCGCCTCGGTCCGTCGAGCCGCTCCCGCGTCCCGCTCGCCGCGCCCGGTGTGCGCATGCCTTCTGCGTCCGCCGCGGGGCCCGATCCGGTGCGCGCCGCTCCTGCGGCGGCCCGGACTTCGTCCGCGCAGCGGTGCGTGTGAGGGTCGCCGTCGGCGGCCCCGCCGCGTCGGATCGTTCACCCATAGGCCGTGCATCGCCCGTCGCCCCCCTCGCAGTCCGTCATTCATCCCCGGCGCCGCGTACCCGAACGGCGCTGCCCCAGTCGGGACGATACACCAGTCTCGTCACTCAGGGACATAGTCGCTCTACTCTCCGTGACGACCAGCGGTGATGGAGACACAGGGTGCATCCGGGCGGGCGCGGAGCGTGCCCGCCGCGCCTCCGGCGACCGCACCCGAGGGGCGTACGGGGCCGCCGATCCGCCGGTCAGCTCACGGTGTGCACGATGTTGGCGAGGGGCTGCCCGGCCGCGAAACGGGTGAGCTGGGCGGCAAGCAGCCGCTTGGCGCGCGGCAGGAAGGCGGAGGTCGGGCCGCCCACGTGCGGGGAGATGAGCACCCCCGGGGCCTGCCACAACGGATGTTCCCGGGGCAGCGGTTCGGGGTCGGTGACGTCCAGGGCGGCGGTGAGGCGACCGCTCTCCAGTTCCGCGAGGAGCGCCTTGGTGTCGACGACGGGGCCGCGGCTGACGTTGACGAGGAGCGCCCCGTCCTTCATGCGGGCCAGGAACTCGGCGTCCACCAGGCCGCGGGTCTCCTCGGTGAGCGGCGTGACCACCACGACGACATCGGCCTCGGGGAGCAGTCCCGGCAGGTCGGCGAGGGCGTGCACGGGCCCGCGCTCCATCGTGCGTGCGGAGCGTGCGACGCGTGCCACCCGCGCGACCTCGAAGGGGACGAGCCGGTCCTCGACGGCGGAGCCGATCGCGCCGTAACCCAAAATCAGGACGTTCTTGTCGGCGAGCGCCGGACGGAATCCGGAGCGCCACTCCCCGCGCTCCTGGGCGCGGACGAAGTCGGGGATGCCGCGCAGGGAGGCGAGGATCAGGGCGAGGGCGAGTTCGGCGGTGCTGGCGTCGTGCACACCGCGCGCGTTGCACAACTGCACGCCGGGGCGCAGGTGGACGAGCCCGCTCTGGACGTGGTCGACGCCCGCGGAGAGGGTCTGCACCGCGCGCAGGGACGTCATGCGCGGCAGGGGGCGCACGGCGACCTCGGCGCCCTTCATGTAGGGGACGACGTAGTACGCGCAGTCGGCCGGATCGGCCGGAAAGTCCGGCTCACCGTTCCAGTAGCGGTAGTCGAGCCCGTCGGGGAGGCCCGGGATCTCGTCGGCGGGGAAGGGCAGCCACACATCACCAGTCATGGTCAGGAGGCTATGTCAGCCGCTCCGACGTGCAGAGGTTAGGTTGGTGGCCAAAGACAGGGAGGGTCACGAGCAGGTGGAGCGCAAGGCGATCGGGGCGGCGGCGCTCGAGGTGGGGGCGATCGGGCTCGGCTGTATGCCGATGCACTGGGCGTACACCGGCTCACGACAGCGTGGCGAGGAGTCGCTGCGCACCGTGCACGCGGCGTTGGACCGTGGCTCCAGTCTGCTCGACACGGCGGACATGTACGGGCCGTTCACCAATGAGCTGCTTCTCGGCCGGGCCTTGAAGGAGCGGCGCGCGGACGCGTTCGTGTCGACGAAGGTGGGGCTGCTCGTCGGGGAGCAGCACGTTGTCGCCAACGGCCGCCCCGGTTATGTGAAACGGGCGTGCGACGCGTCGCTGCGGCGTCTCCAGACGGACGTCATCGATCTGTACCAACTGCATCGGGCGGACCCGGAGGTCCCGGTCGAGGAGACCTGGGGCGCGATGGCGGAGCTGGTGAGCGCCGGCAAGGTGCGCTCGCTGGGGCTGTGTGCGGTGGGGGCGCGGGCCGCGCGCCGCGGTGGCCGGGCCGGAATGCACGCCGGAACGATTCGCCAATTGGAGCGGATCCAGCAGATCTTCCCGGTGAGCGCGGTGATGGCCGAGTTGTCGGTGTGGTCACCGGAGGCGCTGGAGTCGCTGTTGCCCTGGTGCGCGGTGCGCGGCGTCGGGTTCCTCGCCGCGATGCCGCTGGGCAACGGGTTCCTGACGGGCACGCTGACACCGGGCCAGGGTTTCGAGCCGGACGACGTGCGGGCCCGGCACCCCCGGTTCACCGCGGAGATGATGGCGGCGAACCAGCCGATCGTGGTGGGGCTGCGCCGGGTCGCGGCCCGTCTCGGCACGGACGTGACGCCCGCGCAGGTGGCACTGGCGTGGGTGCTCGCGCAGGGACGGAACGTGGTGCCGGTGCCCGGCGCCAAGCACGAGCGATGGGCGCGGGAGAACGCGGCGGCGGCCGAACTGGACCTGTCCGCGGCCGACTTGGCGGAGATCGCGGCACTGCCGAGGGCACAGGGCTCCTGGGACTGAGGGCGCGCGCGGTGTATGAACGGTGGAACCGTCGCGTCGAAGGGACCTGATCGTGCAACATCTAGCTGTGCGCCCCGCGTTGGCCGTGGCCGTCTGTGCCGCGCTCCTGTTCACGGCGGGGTGCTCCTCCGGTGACGACGGGCGGCCGGACAAGGCGCGGACGTCCGCGCCGAGCACGAGCGCGGACGGGTCGGCGACATCGCCGAAGCCGGGTGCCGTGCCGCCCGCCGAAGGGACCGTGACCGTGGGGCGCACGGCGGCCACCGGCCTCAGGTCGCCGTGGGGCCTGGCCCTGCTGCCGGACGACGACCTGCTGGTCTCCTCGCGCGACGAGGGCACCCTCACGCGCGTCGAGCCGCAGTCGCGGAAGAAGACGGAGCTCGGCTCGGTGCCCGGCGTCGCCCCGGGCGGCGAGGGCGGCCTCCTGGGCATCGCGCTCTCCCCGGACTACGCCACGGACCACATGGTCTACGCGTACTTCACGACGGAGTCGGACAACCGGATCGCGCGGATGCGGTACGACGCGAAGCAGCCCCCCGGTGAGCAGTTGGGCGCTCCGGACACGGTGTTCAAGGGCATCCCCAAGGGCACGAACCACAACGGCGGACGGATCGCGTTCGGCCCGGACGGCATGTTGTACGTGGGGACCGGCGAGACGTACAGGACCGAGCTGGCGCAGGACAAGAAGTCGACGGGCGGCAAGATCCTGCGCCTCACCCCGGAGGGCGAGCCCGCGCCGGGCAACCCGTTCGGCGACTCGCCCGTGTACTCCTACGGCCACCGCAATGTGCAGGGTCTGGCCTGGGACGGGAGTGGGCGGCTGTGGGCCTCGGAGTTCGGTCAGGACACCTGGGACGAGCTGAACCACATCGTGGCGGGTGACGACTACGGCTGGCCCGACGCCGAGGGCAGGAGCGGCCGGAGCGGCTACCACGACCCGATCGCGCAGTGGCGGACCGACGAGGCCTCCCCCAGCGGCATCGCCTACGCCGAGGGCTCGATCTGGATGGCGGGCCTGCGGGGCGAGCGCCTGTGGCGGATCCCGCTGCACGGTGCGAAGGCGGCGCACGAGCCGCGGGCGTTCCTGGAGGGGAAGTACGGGCGGCTGCGCACGGTCCTCTCCGCGGGCGGCGGCAAGCTGTGGCTGGTGACCAGCGAGACGGACTCCCGGGGCACGCCGAAGAAGGGCGACGACCGCATCCTGGAGCTGCGGGTGAGCTGACCGGCGCCGAGGTCAGCCCGTGCCGCCGGGCGGTACCAGGACCGGCCGCTCCGGGAAGAGGTGCAGGCGGTGGACGAGGGCGGCTGCCTCGCCCCGGCCCGCGACGTCGAGCTTGGCGAGGATGTTGGAGACGTGGACGCTGGCCGTCTTCGGGGAGATGAACAGTTCCTCGGCGATGCTCCGGTTGCTGCGTCCCGCGGCGACCAGGCGCAGGACGTCCCGCTCGCGGCTGGTGAGGCCGAACTCCTCGGCGGGGTCGGCCGGTGCCGCACGGCGCGGCTCGTCGCGGGTGAGGCTGAGCCGGGCGCGCTGGGCGAGCAGGGCGACGTACTCGGTGAGGGGGCGGGCGCCGAGCCGGTCGGCGACGGCGCCGACGAGGCGGAGCAGTTCGGTGGCGCGGTCGCGGTCGGCGTCGGTGGGGGCCGGGGCGAGCAGGGACTCGGCGAGGCGGAGTCGGGCGCGGGCCAGGTCGTGCGGGCGGGCGAGGGGTTCGAGGGCGTCGACCACGGCGGACCAGTCGTCCGGGGTGTCGCGGCCCTCGGCGCGCCGGAGTTCGGCCCGCACCCACCGTTCGTGCGCGTGCCAGACGGGGACCGGGGTGGCCTGGCGCTCGGCGGCGTCCCGGATGCGGGCGACGGCCTCGGCGCGGCCGGTGTCGGCGGCGGGCAGGCCGCGGGCGTCCGCCTCCGCGGCCGCGGCGGTGCGCAGCATCGGCCAGATGTAGCGGTGCATGGAGGGCGGCAGTCCGGCGGTGACGACGCGGTCGAGTGCGGCGCGGGCGTCGAGGACGCGGCCCTGCGCGGCGGCGAGCGCGAGGGTGAGATGGGCGAGCGGCAGAGCGTACTGCGGCATCGGGTCGTGGGTGCCGTAGTGCTCGTGGGCGGCGGCGAGATGTCCCGCCGCCTCCCCGAGGTCGCCGCGGCCCAGCGAGACGGTCGCGAGGTGCACGCAGGAGGTGCCGCGGGGTTTGGTGCTCAGGGACGAGCGGCGGGTCCAGTCCGCGGCCCGGACCGCCTCGTCCCAGCGTCCGAGGGAGAGCAGGGACTCGGCCTTGTTGGCGCGGACCCAGCCCTTGGTGTCGGTCAGGCCGTAGCGGCGGCACAGGGCGATGCCCTCGTCGCAGATGCGGACGGCTTCCTCGGAGCGGCCCACGCCTTCGAGTGAGGACGGCAGGTTGACGTTGACGTTGTTGATCCGGGCGATCAGGCCGAGTTCGATGGAGCGGTCCCGTACCGCGTGCATCTGGGCGAAGCCCTCCTCGACGGAGCCCGCGTCGACGAGGAGGCTGCCGAGGACGACACGGGCGTGGAGCTCGGTCTCCTCGTCGTCGACCATGTGCGCGTACTCGACGGCGCGCTCGGCGGCGGCGAGGGTCTCGGCGCCGGGGCTGTGCAGCATGCCCCAGGCGGCGGCGTGCGTGAGGACCTGGGCGTGCACCGCGGAGGGCGGCAGGCCGCGGACGAGTTCCTGGGCGGTGGCTATCTCGTCCCAGCCGTTGCCGCGGCCGGTGTGCGAGCTGATCCGGGAGCGCTGGATCCAGAACCAGGCGGCGCGCAGGGGGTCGCCCTCGCCCTGGGCGGCGGCCTCGTCGAGAATCCGGATCGCGCGCTTGCTGATCTTCAGCGCGCGCTCCCGTTCCCCGCACAGGCGGCCCGCGACGGCGGCCTCCCCCATCAGGTCGAGATAGCCGAGCGGGGTGTTGGCCGGGTCGCCGCCGTAGGCCGGGTAGGACTCGAAGTCGTCGCCGAGGCGCAGGGCGGCCCTGATCTCCTCCGGCGCCGCGTCCCAGAGCTCCATCGCGCGCTCCAGGAGCCGCAGTTGCTCGGAGTAGGCGTGCCGGCGGCGCGCCTCGGCGCAGGCGTCGAGGACGGCGGGCAGCGCCTTCGCCGGATCGTGGGCGTGGTACCAGTACGTGGCCAGGCGCATGGCGCGGGCGTCGGCGGGGACGAGCGCCGGGTCGGCCTCCAGGGCTTCGGCGTAGCGGCGATTGAGGCGGGAGCGCTCGCCGGGCAGCAGGTCGTCGCTGACGGCCTCGCGGACCAGGGAGTGGCGGAAGCGGTAGCCGTCGCCGTCCTCGGTGGCGAGGAGGATGTTGGCGCCGACAGCGGCGCGCAGGGCCTCGATGAGTTCGTCCTCGCCGAGCCGGGCGACGGCGGCGAGCAGCGGGTACTCGACGGTGGAGCCGCCCTCCGCGCAGATCCGGGCGACGCGCTGGGCGGACTCGGGCAGCGACTCGACGCGGACGAGGAGGACGTCGCGCAGGGAGTCGGTGAGCCCGGTGGCGCAGCCCTCGGTGGCGGCCACGGCGAGTTCCTCGACGAAGAAGGCGTTGCCGTCGGAGCGGCGGAAGATGTCGTCGACGACGGCCCGTCCGGGTTCCGCGGCCATGATCCCGGCGACCTGGCGGGCCACCTCGTCGCGGCTGAGGCGGCCGAGCTCGATGCGGGTGACGGTGCGCAGCCGGTCGAGTTCGGCGAGCAGGGGGCGCAGTGGGTGGCGGCGGTGCACGTCGTCGGCGCGGTAGGTGGCGACGACGGCGAGACGGCCGCTGCGCAGCGTGCGGAAGAGGTAGGAGAGGAGGTGGCGGGTGGAGGCGTCCGCCCAGTGCAGGTCCTCCAGGACGACCACGACGGTGTGTTCGGCGGCGACGCGCTCCAGGAGCCGCGCGGTGAGTTCGAAGAGCCGGGCCATGGCGCTCTCGTCGCCGCGTCCGTCGAGGCCGCGGCCGTGGGGCGTCATGTCGCCCAACTCGGGAAGCAGCCGCGCCAGTTCGTCCTCCCGGCCGGCGGCGGCGGTGTCGAAGGCGTCGGGCACCCTGCGGCGCAGCGCGCGCAGGGCCGCGGAGAAGGGCGCGAAGGGCAGTCCGTCGGCGCCGATCTCGACGCAGCCGCCGGTGACGACGACCGCGCCGTGCAGATGGGCCTCCGCGGCGAACTCCTCGACGAGCCGGGTCTTGCCGACCCCGGCCTCGCCGCCGAGCAGCAGCGCCTGGGGCGCACCGTCGGCGGCGCGCGCGAGGGCGGTGTTCAGTACGCCCAGTTCATCGGCGCGGCCGACGAACACCGGGCTGACGGACCTGGTCTCCACACCGCCGAGCATCGCACACGGATACGACGGCTCGGCGGTGTTTTCGACGCGGGGCGGGCGGCCCGCCCGGCGGGGCGGAGCGTTCACGCGGTGCGCGGGGCGCGGTGGCGGCGCGGGCCTCCCGTACTCACCCGCCCCTCGGTCTCCTGGCCGGCCGAGTGGCCCACCACGCGGCGGGCCTTGGCGGCGGCGCGGGCCGTGCGGGCCAGCCGGTACTCGTCGGCACGCCGGATGAGTTCGGCGGAGCGGGTCTGGTGGAGTTCGTACTCGAACATGTCGTCCCCCTGGTGACGATGGTCTGCGGTTCTCGCGGAGTGCTTTCCGCGATGCCTCAACTCTCGTTTCCCAGGGGGGTGCGCCACATCGGGAGAGTGCCGCATCTTCGGCGGCTCGGGTGCCTTAGGCGGGGTCTCAGGGTGCCTTAGGCGGGGCCGGGGATGCTTAGCTGGTCCTGGGGAGGCCCAGGAGCAGGTCCGTGTACTTGGCCGCGGCGAGCAGCAGGCCGAGGACGCCGAGCGAGACGCCGGCCCACGCGGCCGACTTGATCCAGGTCGCCTGGGCCCTGCCGGGTACGCCAAAGGCGGGCTTCACCAGGACGAACGCGCCGACGAGGAGGGCGAGCAGCGAGAAGGCGCCGCCGACCAGGGCGGCGGCGTGCCAGGAGTCGCCGTAGACCTCGGAGACCTGCTTGGCGACGCTCGCGGACTGCGCGGTGTTGAGCTGCCCGATGAGCGATTCGCGCGCCGAGGCGACGGTGCCGAGCCAGCTCCCGCTGAGGGCGATGACGCCCAGGCCCGCGGAGACGATGGCCCCCGCGCCCTGTCCTGCCCCGGCCGGGCGCGGAGCGGTGGCGGCGTCCTCCTCCGCCTGCTCGACGTCGGCCTCGGCCTCGACCTCGACCTCGGTGGGCTGGTCGGTCGCCTCGACGGCCTCCTCGTTCTCCTTCCGCTCGACGGCGTCGGGCTGCGCATCAGTCTTCGTAGTCATGCTGCGCACCGTACGGACGGAGTCTGAGAGGTGTCTTAACGTTCCCTGTGCGCGTCGCGTGCGCCGCGCCACTCCGGGGCCAGGAGCGACCAGACCTCGATGTCGTGGCGGACCTCCCGCCACAGGTCCGCCTCGCGCAGGACGCCGTCCCTGGTGAATCCGAGCCGCTTGGCGACGTTCAGGCTCGGTGTGTTGCCGGAGGCGGCGACCCATTCGACGCGGTGGATGCCGCGCTCCTCCACGGCCCAGTCGATCAGGGGCCGCATCGCGCGGGTGACGAGGCCGCGGCCCGCCGCGGCCGGCTCCAGCCAGCAGCCGACCTCGCAGGTGCCGGCGCCCGCGTCGAAGTTGAGCGTGAGGACGCCGCCGACGAGCGTCCCGTCCAGCCAGATGCCGTGGTGGGCGGCCTTGTCGGCGGCGCGCATGTCGGCGTACCGCTGAAGGGTCTCCCGCGCGGAGGCCAGGTCGGTGACCTGGGAGCCGAACGGGATGAACTGGTTGATGAAGTCCCGGCCGCGGTCGAGGTGGTGGAGAAACTCCTCCGCGTGCCAGGGCTCCAGGGGGCGCAGCTCGGCGCTGCCGTCACCCAGCGGTATCGCGTACATCGGGCTCCTTCGTCGGTACGTCGTCCCGCGCGTCGCCTGTCGCGTCGCGCTGCCCGGGGATCTTCGCACCGACGGCCGCCGCACGGCACTCCGGCGGCTCGATGCTGAGGCGCGGCAGGCGGCGCTCCAGCCAGCCGGGCAGCCACCAGTTGGCACCGCCGAGCAGGTGCATCAGGGCGGGGACGAGGAGCGTACGCAGGATGAACGCGTCGACGGCGACGGCGGCGGCCAGCGCGATGCCGAACATGGCGATCACCCGGTCGCCGCTGAGCACGAAGGCCAGGAAGACCGAGATCATGATGACGGCCGCTGAGTTGATCACGCGGCTGGTCTCGGCCAGGCCGACGCGCACGGCCCGCCGGTTGTCGCCGGTCTCCAGCCACTCCTCGTACATCCGGCTGACGAGGAAGACCTGGTAGTCCATGGACAGGCCGAACAGCACCGAGACCATGATGACCGGCAGGAACGGTTCGATCGGGCCGGACCGGCCGAGGCCCAGAAGGTCGCTCCCCCAGCCCCACTGGAAGATCGCGACGACGACCCCGAAGGCGGCGGCGACGGCCGCGACGTTCATCGCGGCGGCCTTCAGCGGGATGCCGAGGGAGCGGAACGCGAGCAGCAGCAGGACGCAGCCGAGACCGACCACGACGCCCACGAACAGCGGTAGCTTGCCGATGACGACCTCGGCGAAGTCGTCGTAGCTCGCGGTGACGCCGCCGACCTGGACATCGAGCGAGCTGCCTTCCTCGGCGCCGGGGACGACGTCGGCGCGCAGTCGGTCGACGAGGTCGCTGGTCCGGTCGGACTGGGGCGCCGAGTCCGGGACGACGGTGAGGTAGGCGGTGCTGTCGTCGTGGTTGTACGTCACCGGGGAGACGGCGGCGACGCCCTCCGTGTGGCGCAGCTCGCCCGCCAGGTGTCCGAGCGCGCGCTTGTCCTGGGCGCCGTCCACACCGCTGACCAGGGTGAGCGGCCCGTTCACGCCGGGCCCGAAGCTGCTCGCGAGCAGGTCGTAGGCCTGCCGGGTGGTGCTGGTTCTGGGGTTGTTGCCCTGGTCGGAGGTGCCGAGGTGGAGGGAGAGGGTGGGCAGCGCGAGGACCGTGATGACGGCGAGGGCGATGCCGCCGAGCAGTTTCGGGTGGCGCTCGACGAAGGCGGCCCAGCGGGCGGCGAGGCCGGTCGGCAGCTCGGGTTCGGGTCCGCGTTCGGCGAGGCGGCGCCGCTCGCGCCGGGACAGGGCCCGCATCCCGATGAAGGAGAGCAGGCCGGGCAGCAGGGTCACGGAGGCGGCGACGGTGAGCAGCACCGTCACGGACGCGGCGACGGCGACGCCGTTGAGGAAGCTGAGCCGCAGGACGAGCATGCCGAGCAGGGCGATGCAGACGGTGGCGCCCGCGAAGACGACGGCCCGGCCGGTGGTGGCCACGGCCTGTTCGGCGGCGACCGCGACGGGCAGGCCGCGCTTCAGTCCGCGCCGGTGGCGGGTCACGATGAACAGGGCGTAGTCGATGCCGACGCCGAGCCCGACGAGCATGCCGAGCATCGGCGCGAAGTCCGCGACGGTCATGGCGTGACCGAGCAGTCCGATGCCCGCGTAGGCGGTGCCGACGCCGATCAGCGCGGTGGCGATGGGCAGCGCGGCGGCGGCGAGCGAGCCGAAGGCCAGGAAGAGCACGACGGCCGCGACGACGACGCCGATGACCTCGGAGAGGTGGGCGGAGGTCGGCTCGGTGAGGGCGACGGCGCTGCCACCGAGCTCCACCTGGAGGCCGTCGGGGCCATGGGTCTCGGCGTCGCGCGCGGTGTCGACGACGGCCTGCGCCTGGCTGCGCGGGATGTCGTCGGCCTGCTCCCGGAAGGTGATCGTGGCGTAGGCGGTGTGTCCGTCGGCGCTGATCTGCGCGGCGCCCCGGGCTCCGTAGGGGGAGCCGACGGAGGAGACGCCGGGCAGTTCCCCGATGCGGTCCAGCGTGTTGCTCATCGCCGTCTCGACGTCGGCGGCCCGCACGGTGGAGCCGTCGATGTGCCAGACGACGGTGTCGCTGTCGCCGCCGAGGCCGGAGAAGCCCGCGTCCAGGAGCTGGGTGGCCCGCCCCGACTCGGTGCCGGGTGCCTCGTAGTCGTTGGAGTAGGCGGATCCGGCGGCCGTGGCCGCCGCGCTCGTGCCGCCGAGCGCGAGCAGCCACAGCAGAACGACGACGAGCCGGTGCCTGACACACCACCGTGCGAGTGCGGCCACGGATGTGCTCCCTGGGGTTTCTGTGGATCTTTATCGGGAGCGGCCCGCAAAGAACGCATGAGCAAGGGTCAGTCACTCTTGCAGGCAGAAATGATCCTTTGTCGCATTCGTGGGGTTACTCACACAGGTGGCCGTCAGCCGGACACGCTGGGCCGCCCGTTCTCGATGTGGCCCATGAGACGGCGGCGGAAGGCGTCGCCGGAGGTGATCTCGATGTCGTACCAGCCGTGCGTCCTCTCCGTCTCGTGGACCACGGTGACGGTCCTGCCGGGCCGCACGACGACCGTCCGCCCGTCCACGGTGAAGGTCCGCGGCGTCTTCCCCGTGCCGCGCAGCCGGATGCGCAGGGCACGCGCGCGTGCGTCCACGCTCGTCGTGACGTCGGCCCCGAAGTCGGTGCTCCCGCGGAACTCGCGCCGGAACCCGTTCGGCCCGGTCACCACGAAGTCGTACGTGCCCTCGCGCACCGGCACGGTCGCGTCCCGGACGACATCGAGGTGGAGCGGCGCCGGGAACTCCCCCGCGTACGGGTAGAGCGCGAAGTGCGTGCTGGAGCGGCCGGTGTTGGCCAGGCTCAGCGTCAGCTTTCCCTCGTGCACGCGCGCGTGGGCGTCGGGCTGGTAGGGCAGGGCGCGGGCGGGCCGGGTGCCGGGCTCCTGCTCGGGCATCGACTGCTTCACCGGCGGTCGCGGGGCCCAGCGGCCGGTGAACTCGGGGATGGGACCGGGCTGTTCGACCGCGGGCTGCCGGTGGCCGCGTCGGAAGTCGAAGGCGCCGGTCAGGTCGCCGGTGACCTGGCGGCGCCAGGTGCCGATGTTGGGTTCGCGGACGCCTGTCCACTGTTCCAGGAAGCGGATCACCGAGGTGTGGTCGAAGACCTCCGAGCACACGTACCCGCCCACCGTCCACGGCGAGACGACGAGCATCGGCACCCGCACGCCGAGCCCGGTGGGCAGCCCCTGCCACCGCTCCTGCGTGACGTCCGGTCCCGGCACGGGCGGCGGCACGTGGTCGAAGAATCCGTCGTTCTCGTCGTAGTTGATGAAGACGGCGGTCCTGCGCCACACCTCGGGGTGCGAGGCGAGCGCGTCGAGCACCTTGTAGACGATGGTCGCGCTGTGGGCCGGCGAGGAGACGGACGGGTGCTCGGAGTCGACGGCGGACGGCACGAGGTAGGAGACGCGGGGCAGCGTGCCGCGCGCGACGTCGCGCGCGAACGTCTCCGCCAGCTTCCCCGTCGGCACGCGCCGCAGGCCCCGCTCGAACAGCGACCGCTCGCGGCGGCCGAGCGTCGCGACCCCCTCGTCGAGCACGGCGAGCAGCTTCGCGCGCTCCGCCTCGTCGGCGGCGTCGCGCACCTTCGCGTAGAAGGCCTCCATGTACGTGAGACCGGTCTTGGCCAGGACCTTCCTGGCGATGGCCTTGAAGGTGGTGAAGAACTCGATCTGGTTGTCGGTGAAGTTCTCCCACTCCGTGTACGTCTGCCAGCTCACGCCCGCCCTCTCCAGGCGCTCGGCGTACGTGCCCCAGTCGTAGCCGGGGTGGGTGGCCTCGTCGTAGGCGTCGTTGCCGACGGCCCGCTCGCCGCCGGCCTCGTAGCCGGTCCTGCCGCTCCACAGGTGGTTGCGGTTCGGGCTGGTCGAGGAGTGGATGGAGGAGTGGTAGGCGTCGCAGACGGTGAAGGTGTCGGCGAGTTCGTAGTGCAGCGGGATGTCCTCGCGCGTGTAGTACGCCATCGTGGCCGCGGTCTTCGCGGTGACCCACCCGTCGTGCCAGCCGTCGTGCCACGCCTTGGCGCCGCCCGACCAGGAGTGGTCGAGGGCGCCTATGTACTGGAGGTCCTTCTTCTGCGTCGCCGCCGCTTCCCGCACGGGGAACGGCAGGACGGTGTGCGGCCCGCCCGGTTGCTCGAAGACGCTCGTGCCGCCGGGCAGCCGGATCGCGTTGCGGTCGCCGAAGCCGCGCACGCCGCGCAGGGTCCCGAAGTAGTGGTCGAAGGACCGGTTCTCCTGCATGAGGATCACGACGTGCTCGATCGCGTCGAGCCCACCCCGCGGAGGTGTGCCGTGCGCGGCCTGGGCGGCGAGGGCCTGCTGCACGGACGGCGGCAGGAAGGAGCCGGCCGCGGCGGCGCCCAGCGCGCCGCCGCCGAGGGCCATGAGGCGTCTGCGGGACAACTCGGGGGACTCTGAGGACGAGGACACGGGACCTCCGCGCATAAGGGGCAGCGCGTAATGGTCTGCGACTGACCCATTGACTGGTTCGGCGGGGACGGTAGCCACGCCAGATGACCCTGGGAAGTACGAGAACCAGCCGAAACGTAAACGTCCAAGCATCCGGTACAAAGGTCCAACCGCTCCCGGCGGTCAGCCGAGCAGCGCCAGCCCCGCCCAGAGGGCCACCGTCGAGGCGAGCAGCGTCGCGGGCACGGTCAGCAGTCCGAGGCGGGTGAAGTCGCCCAGCTCGGGTTCCGTGCCGTGGGCGTGGACGATGCGGCGCCACAGCAGGGTCGCCAGGGAGCCCACGTAGGTGAGGTTCGGACCGAGGTTGACGCCGATGAGCGCGGCGAGCACCGGGCCCGCTCCCGCCGGGGCGACGGCCGGCAGCAGGGCCAGGATCGCGGGCAGGTTGTTGATGAGGTTCGCGAGCACCGCGGCCACACCGGCGATCGCGAGCAGCGTGGGCAGTGACGAGCCGTCGGGCAGGACGTGCGCGATGCCGTCGCCGAGCCCGTTGTCGACGACGGCCTTGACCACGACGCCGAGGGCGAGGACGAAGAGGCAGAAGGGCACGTTGAGGGCGTTCGCCAGTTCCAGGGGGGTGCTGCGGCGCCGTCCGAGCGACCGGGCGCCGAGCACGGCGGCGCCCGCGAACGCCGCCCACAGCGGCTCGATCCCCGCGAAGGAGGTGACGACGAACCCGGCGAGGGTCAGCGCCAGCACCACGAGCGTGAACACCGGGACTCGCGTCGTCTCCCCGGGGTCGGGCTCGTGTGCGGGGGCCGCGAGGTCGTCGGCGAAGTACCGGCGGAACACGGCGTACTCGACGCCGATCGCGACCAGCCAGGGCAGCGCCATCAGCCCCGCGAACCGGCTGAACGTCAGGCCGCTCGCCGTGAACGCCAGCAGGTTCGTCAGGTTGGAGACGGGCAGCAGCAAGGACGCCGAGTTGGCGAGGTGGGCGCCGGCGTAGAGGTGGGGGCGGGGGCGGGCGCCGATCCGGGTCGCCGTGGCGAAGACGACCGGGGTGAGCAGGACGACGGTGGCGTCCAGGCTGAGCACGGCGGTGACCGCGGCGGCGACCGCGAAGACACCGCCGAGCATCCGCTTCGGGCTGCCGTGGCAGGCCCGGCCGACCGCTTCACCTGCGGCTTTGAACAGGCCGTCGTCGGCGCAGAGTTGGGCCAGGAGCAGGATCGCGGCGAGGAACCCGACGACGGGGAGCAGTTCTTTCGTCTCGTCCCAGGCGTGGGCGGCGGTGACGGTCCCCGTCCCGACGGCGAGGGCGGCTGCGGGTACGGCGACGACGGCCTCGGGCAGGTTGCGAGGCCGTAGGACGGCGAAAGCCAAGGTGACGGCAAGCAGAGCGAGGGAGATCAGCACGTGCAGGCCCCGTTTTTCGAACGAGAGGCAGCGGGGTCCGGGGCGGGGCCCCGTGAGGGTGCGGGCAGGCTGCCCGCACCCTCAGGATCACCTGGCGGCGCGGAACCGCTCAGCCGTCGGAGACGCCCAGCTTCTCCAGGATCAGCTCCTTGACGCGGGCGGCGTCGGCCTGGCCCCGGGTCGCCTTCATGACGGCGCCCACGAGGGCACCGGCGGCGGCGACCTTGCCGCCGCGGATCTTGTCGGCGACGCCCGGGTTCCCGGCGATCGCCTCGTCCACGGCCGTGTTCAGCGCGCCCTCGTCGGAGACGACCTTCAGGCCGCGCTTCTCGACGACCTCGTCCGGGGTGCCCTCGCCCTTGAGGACGCCGTCGATGACCTGGCGGGCCAGCTTGTCGTTCAGGTCGCCCTTCGAGACCAACTCGGAGACGCGCGCGACATGCTCGGGCGTGATGGGCAGTTCGCCCAGCTCGACGCCCTGCTCGTTGGCGTTGCGCGCCAGCTCGCCCATCCACCACTTGCGCGCGGAGGTGGCGTCCGCACCGGCGTTGATCGTGGCGACGATCGGGCCGATGGCCCCGGCGTTGCGGATCGACTGCATGTCGTGGGCGGTGATGCCCCACTCCTCGATCAGCCGGTTGCGCTGGGCGAGCGGCAGCTCGGGAAGCTCGGCGCGCAGCGCCTCGACCCATTCGCGGGACGGGGCGACGGGCACCAGGTCGGGCTCCGGGAAGTACCGGTAGTCCTCGGCGTTGTCCTTGATGCGGCCCGACGTGGTGGAGCCGTCCTCCTCGTGGAAGTGACGGGTCTCCTGCACGATGGTGCCGCCCGAGGACAGGACGGCGGCGTGGCGCTGGATCTCGTAGCGCGCGGCACGCTCGACGGAACGCAGCGAGTTCACGTTCTTCGTCTCGGAGCGCGTACCGAACTCCTCGCGGCCGTGGGGCCGCAGGGAGAGGTTGACGTCGCAGCGCATCTGGCCCTTGTCCATGCGGGCCTCGGAGACGCCGAGCGCCTTGATGACCTCGCGCAGCTCGGCGACGTACGCCTTGGCGACCTCGGGGGCCCGCTGGCCGGCGCCCTCGATCGGCTTGGTGACGATCTCGATGAGGGGGATGCCGGCGCGGTTGTAGTCGAGCAGCGAGTGCGAGGCGCCGTGGATACGGCCGGTGGCACCGCCGACGTGCGTCGACTTGCCGGTGTCCTCCTCCATGTGGGCGCGCTCGATCTCCACGCGGAAGACCTCGCCGTCCTCCAGCTGTACGTCGAGGTAGCCGTTGAAGGCGATGGGCTCGTCGTACTGGGAGGTCTGGAAGTTCTTCGGCATGTCCGGATAGAAGTAGTTCTTCCGGGCGAACCGGCACCATTCGGCGATCTCGCAGTTCAGCGCGAGGCCGATCTTGATGGCGGACTCGACGCCGATCTCGTTGACCACCGGCAGCGCGCCGGGCAGCCCGAGACAGGTCGGGCAGGTCTGGCTGTTGGCGTCCTGCTTCAGCTCGGTGGAGCAGCCGCAGAACATCTTCGTCTTGGTGCCGAGCTCGACATGGACCTCAAGGCCCATGACCGGGTCGTACGACGCGAGCGCGTCCTCGTACGGGAGCAGCTCGGGGGTGGTCGTGGCAGTCACGGTGTTGGTACTTCCCTCTCAGCCCAGCAGGACGTCGTCGTCGCCGATGCGCTTGAGCTCGCGCAGCAGCAGGGCGATACCGGTCGCGATGGCGGCGGCGGAGACGACGGCGTCGACGAGACGGAGCGTGTCGTTCTCCGTGCGGGCCTTCCTGGCCTGCTTCACGACGCTGATGGCGCCGAAGGCGGTCGTCCCGATCGACAGGTACGTGCCGGACTTGGACTTCTTGAATCCCTTGGCCTTACCGAATGCACTCACAGCGACGGAGCCTCCTCGAGCAGCGGGTGCCCCCACTTTTCCACGAAGGCGGCCTCGACGGCGGCACCCACCTTGTACAGGCGGTCGTCCTTCATGGCGGGAGCGATGATCTGCAGGCCGACCGGCAGGCCGTCCTCGGGGGCCAGGCCGCAGGGCAGCGACATGGCGGCGTTGCCGGCCAGGTTGGTCGGGATGGTGCACAGGTCCGCGAGGTACATCGCCATCGGGTCGTCGGCGCGCTCGCCGATCGGGAAGGCGGTGGTCGGCGTCGTCGGCGAGACGATGACGTCCACGGACTCGAACGCCGTCTCGAACTCGCGGGTGATGAGGGTGCGGACCTTCTGGGCGCTGCCGTAGTACGCGTCGTAGTAGCCCGAGCTCAGCGCGTACGTGCCCAGGATGATGCGGCGCTTGACCTCGTCACCGAAACCGGCCTCACGGGTCAGGGCGGTGACGTCCTCGGCGGACTTCGTGCCGTCGTCGCCGACGCGCAGGCCGTAGCGCATGGCGTCGAACCGGGCGAGGTTCGAGGAGCACTCGGACGGCGCGATCAGGTAGTACGCCGACAGGGCCAGGTCGAAGGTCGGGCAGTCCAGCTCGACGATCTCGGCGCCGAGCGACCTCAGCAGCTCGACCGACTCGTCGAAGCGCTGCACGACACCGGCCTGGTAGCCCTCGCCGCGGAACTGCTTGACGACGCCGACGCGCATGCCCGCCACGCTGCCGTTGCGGGCCGCCTCGACGACCGGCGGGACCGGCGCGTCGATGGACGTCGAGTCGAGCGGGTCGTGCCCGGCGATGACCTCGTGCAGCAGCGCGGCGTCCAGGACCGTACGGGCGCAGGGCCCACCCTGGTCGAGCGAGCTGGAGAACGCGACCATGCCGTAGCGCGAGACGCCGCCGTACGTGGGCTTGACGCCGACGGTGCCGGTGACGGCGGCGGGCTGGCGGATCGAGCCGCCGGTGTCCGTGCCGATGGCGAGCGGGGCCTCGAAGGCGGCGAGCGCCGCGGACGAACCGCCGCCGGAGCCGCCGGGGATGCGGGTGAGGTCCCAGGGGTTGCCGGTCGGACCGTAGGCGCTGTTCTCGGTGGAGGACCCCATGGCGAACTCGTCCATGTTGGTCTTGCCGAGGATGACGACGTCGGCGGCCTTCAGCTTCTTGGTGACCGTGGCGTCGTACGGCGGGATCCAGCCTTCGAGGATCTTGGAGCCGACCGTGGTCGGTACGCCCTCGGTGGTGAAGATGTCCTTCAGCGCGAGCGGGACGCCGGCCAGCGGGCCGAGCTTCTCGCCCTTGGCGCGCTTCTCGTCGACGGCGCGGGCCTGCGCGAGAGCGCCCTCCCGGTCGACGTGCAGGAAGGCGTGCACCTTCTCGTCGACGGCCTCGATCCGGGCCAGATGGGCCTCGGTGACCTCGACGGCCGTCAGCTCGCCGGAAGCGATCTTCTCGGCGGTCTGGGCGGCGGTGAGCTTGATGATGTCCGTCATGGTGATTAGTCCTCCCCCAGGATCTGCGGCACCTTGAAACGCTGCTGCTCCTGGGCCGGGGCGCCGGAGAGCGCCTGCTCGGGGGTGAGCGACGGACGGACCTCGTCCGCGCGCATGACGTTGGTCAGCGGCAGCGGGTGGGAGGTCGGGGGTACGTCTTGGTCGGCGACCTCGCTGACGCGGGCGACCGCGCCGATGATGTCGTCGAGCTGGCCGGCGAAGTGGTCGAGCTCTTCGGGCTTCAGCTCCAGACGCGCCAGCCGGGCGAGGTGGGCGACCTCCTCGCGCGTGATGCCAGGCATGCAGCGATCCTCTGGGTGGGAGTGTGTGGTTTGGCCTCAATCCTATGGGGCCCGAGGCCGTGCCAGGACCCGGGCCCGGCCGGGCCCTCAGTTCAGCGGCCGGGGCTCGTCCCCGGTGGCCGCCGGCAGCGCGGCCGGCTCCCGCTGCCAGCCGCGGGAGCCGCGGGCGCGCAGCCACGCCGTCGTCTCGTCGGGCGGCATCGCGGCGGCGACGAGCCAGCCCTGCACCGCGTCGCAGCCGAGGTCGCGCAACCGCTCCCACGTCTCGTCGTCCTCGACGCCCTCGGCGACGACCAGCAGCCCGAGCGAATGGGCCAGGTCGACGGTGCAGCGGACGATCTCCGCGTCCTCGTTGTCGATGGCGAGCCGGGCCACGAAGGAGCGGTCGATCTTCAGCTCGCTCACCGGCAGGCGCCGCAGGTGGACGAGGGAGGAGTAGCCGGTGCCGAAGTCGTCCAGGGACATCTTCACGCCGTGGCCGGTGAGTCCGGCGAGGGTGTCGGCGGCCCGCTGCGGGTCCTCCAGGAGCACGTGCTCCGTTATCTCCAGTTGCAGGGAGCCGGCCGGGACGCCGTGGCGCGCGAGCCGCGCCGCGACCGCGCCCGCGAAGCCGGGGGTGTGGACGTCGCGCGGCGACACATTGACCGCGACCGGTACGTACAACCCCTGCGCGCGCCACCGGGCGACCTGGGCGAGCGCCGTGTCCAGGACGTACTCGGTCAGGTGCGGCATGAGCCCGGACGACTCCGCGATGGCGATGAACTCGTCCGGCGGAACCTTCCCGCGCTCCGGATGCGCCCACCGTACGAGCGCTTCGAGACCCGCGACCTGTCCGTCGAACCGCACCTTCGGCTGGTAGTGCAGCTCCACGTCCCCGGCGTCGAGCGCGAGCCGCAGATCGCCCAGCAGACCGAGGCGGTCCGGGGTGTTGGAGTCCCGCTTCGACTCGTACACCTCCACGCCCGTACGGTCCCGCTTGGCCTGGTACATGGCGACGTCGGCGCGGCGCAGCAGCCCTTCCGCGTCGAGCGCGTGGTCGGGGAAGACGGCGAGCCCGGCGCTGGCCTCCAGGACGAGGGTCAGCCCGTCCAGGTCCAGCGGTGAGCCGAGCGCGGCGACGAGGTTGCGGGCGACGCGCGAGGCGGACGTCGTGGAGTCGGCGACCGGCAGCAGCACGGCGAACTCGTCGCCGCCGATCCGTGCGGCCTCCGCCCCGCGCGGCAGGGCGGCTCTGAGCCGATCCGCGATCTGGAGCAGGAGCCGGTCACCGGCGAGGTGTCCCAGTGTGTCGTTGACCGACCGGAAACGGTCGAGGTCGATCAGCAGGAGCGCGGTGCGCGCCCCGATCCGCTCCGCGTCGTCGAGCGCCATCCAGGTGCGCTCCAGGAGCCACTGCCGGTTCGGCAGACCGGTGAGGGGGTCGCGCAACTGCTCCTCGGCGCGGGCCCGCGCGATCCACAGCGTCGAGTCGAGCGCGACCAGCGGGATCGCGAACAGCGGCAGCAGCACCGGCAGGGCGATCGCGACGACGCAGACCAGGGGCGCGATGCCGAGCAGCGCGATCCCGACGAGGCCCTGCCGCATCAGCGCCGTCCGCGCCACGGTCGGCAGGCCGGAGGGGCGCGGCGCGTGGACGTACCAGAGCAGGGCGCGGGTGACCAGCAGATAGGCGGCCGCCACGAGGACGATCTCGGGCACGGCGGAGATCGTCCAGGTCTCCGGCTTCCACGGGGCCTCGACGGACGGTACGCGGCCGAACGCGGCGAGCACGAGGGCGCCCACGCCGATCCCGAGGATGTCGATGGCGCCGTGCAGCACGCCCTGGCGCCAGCGGTGGCGGCGGGCGGCGCCGACGAGGACGACGACGGTGAGGCTGACCATCCCGGCGGGCACCCAGCCGTACAGGAGCAGCACGGCGAGGGTGAGGGCCGCGCCGGATCCGGTGCCGCCCCACCAGCGGTCGCGGCCGAGCGCGACGAGGTGGCCGACGATGATGCCGGTCAGGACGGCGAGGGACCAGCCGGCCGTGCCGGACGGGAAGAGCGCGTGGTGGCCGGAGAAGGCGCGGTAGAACCCCGCGCCGAGGACGACCGCGGCGAGCGCGACGATCGCGCCGGGCAACAGTGACAGGGCCGCGGCCCTGGAGGTGGTGTCGGGCTGGCCGGTGAGCTGGTTCCTGGCGGGGGTGGCCACGCCCACGGTGCCGCCCGCGGGGGCTCCCGCGGAGGGCATGCCGGTGGGCACCACGGTGAGCGGCGCCGATCCGTTGGTGGACCAGGGGCCCGCCGGGTGCTTCCCGGCGCCGGGCGCGCCGGTGCCCGGCCCGGCCGCCGGGGCCTCGGAGCCCGCATTTCCGCGGGGCCTGCCGAAGCCCGTACGGGCCCGGTCTCCGCCGGGGCGGCGGAAGCCGCGCCCCGCCTCACGCCACCAAGTGCGCCAGTTCACCACATCACCGCGCTCGTTCTCCCCGCGACCGCTGTCGTTGCCGTCGCCCCCGCCACCGTGCGCCGTCCCGCGCCGCGCGCGTCGGCGCGGACGCAGCCGTGAGTTCGGGCCAGCGCTCTCGGTCGGTTCCATTCCCGTCCCTCTCACAGCCGGCGGTGCCCACGTCCACTGCCCGCTCCCCCGGCCTTTCCGAGAGCCAGGGAAATTGCCCCATCCGCAGCAGGACACGGCAGGCGCACACACTCAACAGTAGGCCGCAGAAGGCTTCCACGGGCACCAGACGACCGCGCCCGAACTCTGTTGCCCGAATGCGACCTGGCCATCCGTATGCATCTGGTATGCGCCGAACGGGTGGCCTTCAACCGCTACTCCGGGGTCGGTTCTTCGGCGGGAAGTGCCACTTCGGCGGCGGCTTCGGGGCCCTGGTCGAGGAGGACGACGAATCCGTCCTCGTCCAGAACCGGAACCTTCACCTGCATGGCCTTGTCGTACTTGGAGCCCGGGTTCTCCCCGACGACCACGAAGGACGTCTTCTTGGAAACGGAACCGGTCACTTTGGCACCTCTGGTCTGGAGCGCCTCTTTGGCACCGTCGCGCGTGTAGTTCTGGAGCGTCCCGGTGACGACGACGGTGAGCCCTTCGAGGGGCCGCGGCCCCTGCTCCTCGCCCGCGCCCTCCTCCTCCATGCGCACCCCGGCCTCCCGCCACTTGCGCAGGATCTCGCGGTGCCAGTCCTCGGCGAACCACTGCTTCACGGACGCGGCGATGATGGAGCCGACCCCGTCGGTCGCGGCGAGCTCCTCCTCGGTGGCCTGGTCGATGCGGTCGATGGAGCGGAACTCGCGGGCCAGTGCCTCGGCGGCGACGGGGCCGACGTGCCGGATCGACAGCCCGTTGATGACGCGGGCCAGCGGGCGGTCCTTGGCCGCCGCGATGTTCTCCAGCATCGCGAGCGCGTTCTTCTTCGGCTCGCCCTTCTGGTTGGCGAAGACCGTGACGACCTTGTCCTCGCCGGTCTTCGGGTCGCGCTTGGGCAGGCCGCTGTCGGGGTCGCGGACGTACGCCTTGATGGGCAGCAACCGCTCGATGGAGAGGCCGAACAGGTCGCCCTCGTCGGCGACGGGCGGTTCGGCGGGTTCGAGGGGCGCGGTGAGCGCGGCGGCGGCGACCGCCCCGAAGTTCTCGATGTCCAGGCACTGGCGGCCACCGAGGTAGAAGAGGCGCTCGCGCAACTGGGCGGGGCACGTGCGGGCGTTGGGGCACCGCAGGTCGATGTCGCCTTCCTTCATGGCCCGCAGCGGCGTGGAGCACTCGGGGCACTCGGCGGGCATCACGAACTCCCGCTCGCTGCCGTCCCGCAGATCGGCGACGGGCCCGAGGATCTCGGGGATCACGTCACCGGCCTTGCGGATGACGACGGTGTCGCCGATCAGGACGCCCTTCTTCTTCACGACCTCCTGGTTGTGCAGCGTCGCGAACTCGACCTCCGAGCCCGCCACGGTCACCGGCTCCACCTGCGCGTACGGCGTGACGCGGCCTGTGCGGCCCACGCCCACGCGGATGTTGACCAGCTTGGTGTTGACCTCTTCGGGCGGGAACTTCCAGGCGATGGCCCAGCGCGGGGCGCGCGCGGTGGAGCCGAGGCGGCCCTGGAGGCGGATCTCGTCGAGCTTGACGACGGCGCCGTCGATCTCGTGCTCCACCGAGTGGCGGTTCTCGCCGTAGTACGCGATGAACGCGCGGACGCCGTCGAGGTCGTCGACGACCTTGTTGTGCTTGGCGGTGGGCAGTCCCCACTCGTGGAGCAGGTCGTACGCCTGCGACAGGCGGTCGATGTCGAAGCCCTCGCGGGCGCCGATGCCGTGGACGACCATGTGCAGGGGGCGGCCGGCGGTGACGCGCGGGTCCTTCTGGCGCAGCGAACCCGCCGCCGCGTTGCGCGGGTTGGCGAAGGGCTTGTCGCCCGCCTCCACGAGCCGTGCGTTCAGCTCCTCGAACTTCTCCATGGGGAAGAAGACCTCGCCGCGGATCTCGACGAGGGCGGGGACGCGGTCGCCCTTGAGGCGGTCGGGGATCTCCGCGATCGTGCGCACATTGGGCGTGATGTCCTCGCCGACGCGGCCGTCACCGCGGGTGGCCGCACGGGTCAGCCGCCCGTTCTCGTACGTCAGGTTGACCGCGAGGCCGTCGACCTTGAGCTCGCACAGGAAGTGGTAGTCGGGGGTGCCGACGTCCTTGGCGACGCGCTCCGCCCAGGCCGCCAGCTCCAGGTCGTCGAAGGCGTTGTCGAGGGAGAGCATGCGCTCGCGGTGCTCCACCGACGTGAACTCGGTCTCGTAGGCACCCGCGACCTTCTGGGTCGGCGAGTCCGGGGTGCGCAGCTCCGGGTACTGCTCCTCCAGCGCCTGGAGGGAGCGCAGCAGCTTGTCGAACTCGGCGTCGGAGACGACCGGCGCGTCCTTCACGTAGTACCGGAAGCGGTGTTCCTCGATCTGCTCGGCCAGGCGGGCGTGCTCGTCCCGTGCCTCGGCGGGCACTGCGCTCTGCTGCGCGACCTTGTCGATCCTCTCGGCCTGTCCGGCCTCTTCAGCCTTTCCGGCAGCCACCGTCTCGTCCTCCCGTTGCCCTCTGTCCCCGGTCACTCAGGGTTGTCCGCGAGTGATCTCGCCGCCCGGCCGCAGTGGGCGAGTGCCGAGCGGGCGTACGCGGGGGAAGCGCCCGCGAGTCCGCACGACGGGGTGACCACGACCGCCTCCGCGAGCGAACCCGGATTCAGCCCCAGCCTGCGCCACAACGACCTGACACCCATGACGCTACCGGCAGGGTCTGACAACGGGCCGTCCACGCCCGGCACGACACCGGCGAAGAGCTTGGTGCCGCCCTCGACGGCCTCCCCGATCGTCTCGTCGTCACGCTCCGTGAGCAGGGAGAAGTCGAACGAGATCGCGTGGGCCCCGGCCCGGCGCAGCAGCGCGAAGGGGACGTCGGGGGCGCAGGAGTGGACGACGACGGGCCCGCCCCCGTGGACTGCCATGACGTCGCGCAGGGTGCTCTCGACGAGCTGGCGGTCGACGGCGCGGTGTGTGCTGTATCCGCTGGCGGTCTTGATCTGGCCGCGCAGGACGCCCACGAGGGACGGCTCGTCGAGCTGGAGGACGAGCTGGGCGCCCGGGACGCGGCGGTGGACGTCCGCCAGGTGGGAGCGCAGGCCCTCGGCGAGCGACCCGGCGAGGTCGCGGCAGGCGCCGGGGTCGGAGAGCGCGGCCTGCCCGTTCCTCAGCTCCAGCGCCGCCGCGAGGGTCCACGGTCCGACGGCCTGCACCTTGAGCGGGCCCTCGTACCCCTGCGTGAACTCCTCCAGCGCGTCGAGGTCCTCGCCCAGCCACGATCTGGCGCGCTTGGTGTCGCGGCCCGGCCGGTCGCCCAGGCGCCAGCCACTGGGCTCCACGCGCGCGTAGAGGTCCACGAGGAGCCCGGCGGTCCTGCCGATCATGTCGGCGCCCGGTCCGCGCGCGGGCAGCTCCGCGAGGAACGGCATCCCGTGTTCAGGACCCTCGAAGGAGCCGGTGACGGTCTTGGCGGCCTCTCGGGCATCGCCGCCGGGCATCGAGCCGACGCCTGTGGCCGGCCCCCACCTGAAGTCGCTCTTTTCGCTCACCCCGGAAGGGTACGTAACCCCGGCGGCGAGCCGTCCCTCAGCGTCCGTCAGCGTCCGGGACGGACCGTGAGGTCGTTGACCTCGGCGTCGCGCGGCAGGTCGAGGGCCATCAGGATCGAGGTGGCGATCGACTCGGGGTCGATCCAGCGCGACGGGTCGTACTCCTTGCCCTCCTGCTGGTGCACCTTGGCCTGCATGGCGCTGGCGGTGCGGCCGGGGTACACGGACGTGACGCGCACGCCGTTGCCGTGCTCCTCCTGGCGCAGCGAGTCCGCGAGGGCCTTGAGGCCGTGCTTGGAGGCGGCGTACGCGGACCACTCGGGGCCGGCGTGGAGGCCGGAGCCGGAGTTCACGAAGATCACATGGCCCTGGGCGAGGCGGAGCTGGGGCAGGAAGTGGCGGGTCAGCTCGGCCGGGGAGACCAGGTTGACGTTGAGTTGGCGGTGCCACGCCTTGGGGGTGAGTTCACCGACCGGGCCCAGGTCGACGACGCCCGCGATGTGCAGCAACGAGTCGATCCGGTCCGGCAGCGTCTGGTGCGAGAACGCCCAGGACAGCTTGTCGGGGTCGGCGAGGTCACCGACGAGCGTCCTGGCGCCGGGGAACTGGGCGGCGAGCTCCTTGGCGCGGCCCGCGTCGCGCGCGTGGAGGAAGAGTTCGTCCCCGCGCGCGTGGAGGCGGCGGGCGACGGCGGCGCCGATACCTGAACCGGCGCCGGTGATCACGTGGGTAGCTGTGCCTGTCATGACGGCCATGCTCGCATCACTCGGCGATCCGTACGCGGCGCGGCTATTCGATGCCCTGCGACTCCTCCAGGTAGGCCAGGGCGCCGACCGGCTCCTCGGCGAAGAACACCAGGTCGGTGAGGGGGACGGGCAGGAAGCCCTCGTCCTCCATGCGCCGGAACTGCTCCTTGAGCCCGTCGTAGAAACCGGCGGAGTTCAGCAGCACGACCGGCATGGTGGTCTTCCCGTGCTTCTTCAGCTCAAGGATCTCCGTCGCCTCGTCGAGCGTCCCCGTGCCGCCCACCATGATCACAACGGCGTCGGCCTTCTCCAGGAGCAGCGCCTTGCGCTCGGCGAGGTCCTTGGCGACGACCATCTCGTCCGGCGCGGTGACGGCACGCGCCTTCGCCGCGAGGAAGTCCACCGAGACCCCCATGAGCCGCCCCCCGGCCTCCTGCACCCCGTCGGCGACCACCTTCATGAGCCCGCTCTCGGAACCGCCCCACACCAGCGTGTGCCCGCCCCGGCCGAGCAGTTCGGCGAATGCGCGGGCGGGGCCGGTGTAGCGGTCGTCGAGATCGGCGGCGGAGAGGAAGACACAGATGTTCATGGGCTCCACGGTACGGCCCGGCGATCGGGAAGAACGGGGGCCTTCGCGGCGCTGCACCGGGTATGGCCGATGGACACACGATCACGATTGAGCAGGGTTCGCAGCGGGTGCGCGTGGTGCGCGACGGGCGGGTGGTCGCGGAGAGCGCGCGGCCGTTGCTGTTGCGCGAGACGGGCTGCCCGGTGCGCTACTACCTCCCCGGCGAGGACGTCGCCACGGAGCTTTTGACCCCCTCGGGGACGACGACGTACTGCCCCTTCAAGGGAACGGCCTCCTACTGGTCGCTCCCGGACGCCCCCGACCTGGTCTGGGCGTACCCCGAGCCGAAGGCGGAAGTGGCCGCCATCAAGGGGCACTTCTGCTTCTACGAGGTGGAGGTGGTGGAATGAGATCGGTGGGATGAGGCCGGTGGGCTGAGGCCGGCAGGTCGTCGCTGAGCAGGCAGAAACGGGTGGGCGTGGTGCAGGGGTCGGGGCAGTGGCAGGGCGGGTTCGGGGCGCCGCCGCCGATGTTCGAGCAGTCGGTGGTCGCCGGGCCGGAGTTCGTGGCGGCCGACGACCACAACGGGCTGGTCGTCGACGACCGCGGGGTCCACTTCGAACAGGGCCCGCACGCGATCGACCTGCCCTGGGCACGCCTGCGCACGGTCCAGTTCCATCCGCTGGACGCGGGCCTGTCGGTGGCGGCGGTGACGGTCGACGGCCCTGTCTACGAGTGCCGGGTGCGGGCGCGGCGCAGGTCGCAGGTGACGCGGTGGTGCGGTGAGCTGGCCGCTGTGCTCCACCACTACCTGGGCGTGCGGGACTGAACTTGCCGCCGCCCGCCCTTCGTTGACGTTTCCCCCGCTAGCCCGATCGGATGACCCGCCGCGACCGGGCCCGGTCAACGGCCCCATGGGCCGCGGTCGCTTCGTGCGCTGATCCCGCGCCACCGACGCGGTTCCACCGCCTTCCGGCATCACTACTGTGCCCCTCCCCGCGCTACCGCACCGAGGAGTCCCAGTGACCGCCGAGACGCCCCACCGGCTCGACCGAGCCACCTACATGGACCTGACCGACGACCCGGTTCAGCAACGCCTCCTGCGCAAGGCGATGGAGACCTTCCGCCGCGGCGACGCGGGCCCCGTCCTGAAGGAGATGGCCCAGGAGGTTCTTGCGGGGCGGGTGGGATTGCGGGAGGCGACACGGGTCTCCGCGTACGCGGAGGCGGTGATCGAGCGGGGGCGGGAGTTCCGGGAGCGCTGGGACCGCATGTCCGACCGGGAACGAGAGGAACTGGCTCGCAGCGGCGAACAGCAGGTCAGCGCGGAGCGGGCCCTGTGGCAGGCCGAGCGTTCCCAGGGTCGGCGCCCATGACTTTGGCTGTTGAACCTGGTGACCTGATCGGCTACGCGGGCTTGCTCCGCAGGGCCGGTGAGGACTGTGACAGTGCTCTCGCCTATCTGGACCGGAGCACACGAATCAGTTTCTCCCTGTCGGGGCCGGTCTGGGACATCGCTCTCGGTGATCACGCCGAGAGGAGTCGGGAGGCCAGGGACGTGCTGACACGGTTCGGTGTCATCCTCGGCGCTTCGAAGAAGGAACTCAAAAAGACGGCCTCGTGGTACAGGTCGGTGGATCTGGAGCAAGCTCGCGCACTCGACACCGCGTACCCGACGGGGAGTTATGCCGCGACGATCCACCGCATCCGCCCCAGCGGCACTCTTTCTTTCACCGATGTACACGATGCGGTCGGACATCTGAAACCAGCAGGCAGTTCGGGCGGCTGGCTCGAGGGGCACGCGGACGAATTCAAGTTCGCCCCGATCCACAAGACCGCCGGAACACTGCTGGACATCGGCAGCCCGTCCGCGCTGGCAAACGAAGGCATCAAGATGGCCTTCGGCTGGGACGTTCTGTCAGCCATCACGCAATGGCTTTCTGGCGACTGGCAGGAATACGCCGAATGCGCCGACGCCTGGGATTGCCTCGGGGACTTCTGCGCCGCCGCCGCGGACAATATCCGTCACGGGAACGAAGTACTCGGGACCACGTGGCGAGGCAACGCGGCCGACGCCGCCTGGAAGTACTTCGACAAGGTGGCGGCTCGACTGGACTCGGCACGCGACGCCTTCCACGAGCTGCGCGACCGCTACACAAGCGTCACGAAGATGGTCTTCTCCTTCGCCGAACTGGCCAAGGGAGCTCTGGCGGACCTCTGCGACAAGGGCGCGCAGGCAGCCATCGCGGCTGCGGCATCCACAGCCATGGCTCTCACGGGCGTGGGTTTCACGGGCTCGTTCGTCGGGGTGGCGTTGGCCGTGGAGCGAGTGAACTCGATGGTGCAGACGTACCACGAGCTCGTCAAGGATTACGACCGCTTCATCATCGCGCTGAATGCGCTTCTGGGCGGTATCGGTCTCGCCACAGTGGCTCTTTCCGATGAGCTCAAGAAGTTCCCCGTTGTCGGCAAGAGTTACGACAACAAGCTGGTATAAGAAACCGACACCCAGGAGCATGCCATATGGACTTTGCAGACCTTGATGACCAAGGGCGCAGGTTGTCAGTGCACGACAGTTGCAACAGAGCCCTTTGGGCAGTCGCTCTCGCGACATGGATGACCGCTTACGGTGAACTACTGATCAGGCGCGGAGAATTCAACGCGTGGGCGGTAGTCCTGATTCTGCTGGACGTGTGGTGCGTAGGTATCGCGATCACAAGTCTGGAGAATCTGTGGAGCGCCACGATCGGCGCTCCCGCCCTTCCGAGCCGGACCGAGGCCGACGTCAGACCCGCTCGGCAACCCGCGACGTCGTGGCGATAGTCGCCGACCCCACCACCCGCGTCCCGTCATACAGCACGATCGCCTGTCCCGGCGCCACCCCCCGGGCCGGTTCCGTGAAGGTGACCTGGAGTTCGTCGTCCACGAGGGTCGCCGTCACCTCCGTCTCGCCGCCGTGGGCGCGGAGCTGCGCCGTGTACGTGCCGGGGCCGGAGGGGGCCGCTCCGCACCAGCGGGGCTTGATCGCGGTCAGGGACGTCACGTCCAGGGCGTCCGCGGGGCCCACCGTCACCGTGTTGTTCACCGGGGAGATGTCCAGGACGTAGCGGGGCTTGCCGTCGGGGGCGGGGGTGCCGATGCGCAGGCCCTTGCGCTGGCCGATGGTGAAGCCGTACGCGCCCTCGTGCGTGCCGAGCTTCGTGCCCGACTCGTCGACGATGTCCCCTTCGGACTTGCCGAGGCGGGAGGCCAGGAAGCCCTGCGTGTCGCCGTCGGCGATGAAGCAGATGTCGTGGGAGTCGGGCTTCTTGGCGACGGCCAGGCCGCGCCGCTCCGCCTCCGCGCGGATCTCCTCCTTGGTGGTGACCGTGTCGCCGAGCGGGAACATGGCGTGGGCGAGCTGGCGGTCGTCCAGGACGCCGAGGACGTAGGACTGGTCCTTGGCCATGTCGGAGGCGCGGTGGAGTTCGCGGGCGCCGGACTCGTTCACGACGACCTGCGCGTAGTGGCCCGTGCAGACCGCGTCGAAGCCGAGGGCGAGCGCCTTGTCGAGGAGCGCGGCGAACTTGATCTTCTCGTTGCAGCGCAGACACGGGTTCGGGGTGCGCCCGGCCTCGTACTCGGCGATGAAGTCGTCGACCACGTCCTCGCGGAACCGTTCGGCCAGGTCCCAGACGTAGAACGGGATGCCGATGACGTCGGCCGCCCGGCGCGCGTCGCGGGAGTCCTCGATCGTGCAACAGCCGCGCGCTCCCGTGCGAAACGACTGGGGGTTCGCGGAGAGGGCCAGGTGGACGCCCGTCACATCGTGACCGGCCTCCGCGGCGCGGGCCGCCGCCACGGCGGAGTCCACGCCGCCGGACATGGCGGCCAGGACGCGGAGGGGGCGGTCGGCCTGCTGCGTGGTCTGCGAGATCTGCGAAGTCATAGCTCTCCCAGGGTACGGGGGTCCGGGAACCGAATCCCCCGGATATCCGTTCTGGATCTACAGCGGGACGGCCGGGGGACGACGGGGCGACGGGGATGCGGGGCGTCGGATGGGGAAGCAAGGAGCCACCGAGGGTGGCCGGGACCGGGACCGGGTGGTCAGTCGGCGGACCCTGGTCATCGGTGGGGTGGCGTCGGCCGTGGGCGTGGGGCTGCTCGCGCGCAGCGATCTCGCGCACATGTGGTGGCAGGTCCCGGGTGTCGACAAGCCGCGTACGCCCGGTGCGGTGGATTTCCGGGGCGCGGAGTGGGTGGCGGCGGCCTCGGCGAACTGGCGGCGGGCGGACCGGCCCGCCGACTACTCGATCGATCGGGTGATCGTCCATGTCACGCAGGGCAGTTACCAGGGGACCTTGAAGGTCTTCAAGGACCCGTGGCACGGGGCGGCCGCGCACTATGTGGTGCGTCAGGACGGGCACATCGCGCAGATGATCCGGGAGCTGGACGTCGCGTTCCACGCGGGCAACCGGGAGTACAACGAGCGCAGTGTCGGCATCGAGCACGAGGGGTTCGTGGACCGGCCCGCGGACTTCACGCAGGCCATGTACGCGGCGTCGGCGCGGCTGACGGCGGCGATCTGCCGTCGCTACGACTTCCCGCCCGACCGTGAGCACGTCATCGGGCACGTGGAGGTGCCGGGGACCGATCACACCGATCCCGGGCCGCACTGGGACTGGGACCGGTACATGCGGCTGGTCAGAGCCGCCTACGAGAAGGCGGGCGCCGCCAAGGCCTGAGGAGCCTGTGCGGGCGCCGCTCGCCTCGGCCGCGCGTCAGGTCAGGCCCGCGCTGCGCGCCCGCTCGACGGCCGGGCCGATCGCGGCGGCCACCGCTGCCACGTCCGCCCTCGTCGAGGTGTGGCCGAGCGAGAAGCGCAGGGTGCCGCGGGCGAGGTCCGGGTCGGTGCCGGTCGCGAGCAGGACGTGGCTGGGCTGGGCGATGCCCGCGGTGCAGGCCGAGCCGGTGGAGCAGGCGATGCCCTGGGCGTCCAGGAGCAGCAGCAGGGAGTCGCCCTCGCAGCCGGGGAAGGTGAAGTGGGCGTTGGCGGGGAGTCGGCCGGCGGGGTCCGGGTCGCCGCCGAGGAGTGCTTCGGGGACGGCCGTGCGGACGGCTGTGACCAGTTCGTCGCGCAGGGCGCCGATCTCGCGGGCGAACCACTCGCGCCGCTCGGCCGCGATCCGGCCCGCCGTGGCGAAGGCGGCGACGGCCGGTACGTCGAGGGTGCCGGAGCGGACGTGGCGCTCCTGGCCGCCTCCGTGGAGGACGGGGACGGGGCTGTGTTCCCGGCCGAGGAGGAGGGCGCCGATGCCGTAGGGGCCGCCGACCTTGTGGCCGGAGACCGTCATGGCGGCGAGGCCAGAGGCGGCGAAGTCGACCGGGACCTGGCCGTAGGCCTGGACCGCGTCGGCGTGCAGGGGGACGCCGAACTCCTGGGCCACGTCGGCGAGTTCGCGGACGGGCTGGATCGTGCCGATCTCGTTGTTGGCCCACATGACGGTGGCCAGGGCCACGTCGGCGGGGTGCCGGGCGATCGCCTCGCGCAGCGCTTCGGCGTGCACGCGGCCGTACGCGTCGACGGGCAGGTACTCCACCGTCGCGCCCTCGTGCTCGGCGAGCCAGTGCACGGCGTCGAGGACGGCGTGATGTTCGACGGGGCTGGCGAGGACACGGGTGCGGGCGGGGTCGGCGGCGCGCCGGGCCCAGTACAGGCCCTTGACGGCGAGGTTGTCGGCTTCGGTGCCGCCCGAGGTGAGGACGACCTCGCTGGGTCGGGCGCCGAGGGACGCGGCGAGGGTCTCGCGGGACTCCTCGACGGTGCGCCGGGCGCGGCGGCCCGCGGCGTGCAGGGACGAGGCGTTGCCGGTGACGCCGAGCTGGGCGGTCATCACCTCGACCGCCTCCGGGAGCATCGGAGTGGTCGCGGCGTGGTCGAGGTAGGCCATGGTGGGTCCGATTCTACGAGCCCTCCGGGCGACCCAGGGCGTCAGCCCGCGATGCTCAGCCCGCGATGCTCCAGGACAGGGTGTTGTCGGCGGCGACGAGCACGCCGAGCACGACGAGGTCGGCGACGCCGAGGCCCAGGCCGAGCAGGGCGCGTCCGCGGCGTGCGGTGCCGCGCCACAGGGCGAGGCTCGCGAGGGTGATCGCGATGGGGCCGAGGAAGACGTTGAGGACGAGCAGGCCGACGAGGCCGAGGACGAACGAGGCGACGGCCATGCCGTCGGTGTCCCGCCGCCCGGTGGGCCGGACCGCGGTCGTCTCCGCGGGCTTCGTCGTCTCGGTCGCCTCGGTCGTCTTGATCGGCTTGATCGCCTCGGTCGGCTCGGTGGTCTCCGGCGTCCGGTTCATGGTGCTGAGCTGCATGGTGGTGCCCCCTTCTCCGTTGCTGCGGGTCAGTGCTGGTGGCGGCGGCCGTGGCGCTCGCGGGCCGCGAAGACGGCCAGCCAGACGGCGATGACGCCGGCGGCGACCAGGGTGAAGGACAGCGGCGCGTGGGCCACGGTGCCGAGCGCGAAGCCGAGGAGCAGCAGGGCGGCTACGAGGAACAGCATGGAGGACCTCCCGTAGTGATCGGGTTACAACTGTTCACTGACTATGAAGTCTATCCCGCGCACGGCTTTTCAATTACGGAGAACAGTTGTTAACTGGATGACATGAGTCACACTCCCCTCGGCATCCGGCAGGCACAGAAGCAGAAGACCCGGCAGGCGCTCCTCGACGCGGCCCTTGAGCTGCTGGAGGAGCAGAGCCTCAGCAGCCTGGGCCTGCGGGAGGTCACGCGCGCCGTGGGGGTGGCGCCCACCGCGTTCTACCGGCACTTCGACAGCACGGCCGATCTCGGTGTCGCGCTGGTCGACGAGGCGCTCGGCAGCCTGCACGCGGTCGTCTCCGAGCTGCTGACGGCGACCTGGGACAGTGACGAACGGATCGCGCGCACCGTGGAGTTGATCGCCGCGCACGTCCGCGCCCACCCGGCCCACGTGCGGTTCATCGCGCGCGAGCGCCACGGTGGCGTGCAGCGGGTGAGCGAGGCGATAGGGGCGCAGCTCGGGCAGTTCGCCGAGGAGGTGCGCGCGGCGCTGAGCCATGACCCGGAGTCGGTGGGCTGGAGCCAGGAGGACCTGCTGATGCTGGCGGGTCTGTACGTGGACCACATGGTGATGACGGCGTCGGTCTTCCTCACCACGCCCCCGGAGGAGTTCGCGCGGGCGGCGGGGCTGGCGGAGCGGCAGCTCAGGCTGGTGAGCCTCGGCCGCAGACACTGGCTGGACGAGTCATGAGCAACTAGCCTGACACTCATGACAGCAGCGGACCGGAACGCGCAGCCGCCCCCGGACCCGAACGCCGACTGGAACCTCGACCGCTGCTACACGGGACCGTCCGGCGAGGTCCGCTGGGCCGCTCTCGGCCCGGCCGACGCGCCGCCCGTCGTCCTCGTGCACGGCACGCCGTTCTCGTCCTACGTATCGCGCGGCCCGGCCCGCGCGCCGGCCGCCGAGCACCGCGTCCACGTGTGGGACCTCGCGGGCTACGGCGCCTCCGCGATGTATGCCGGCCAGGACCTCACCCTGGACACGCTGGCCCGCGTCCTCGCCGAACTAATCGAGCACTGGGGCCTGGCCGAACCGGCCGTCGTCGCCCATGATTTCGGTGGCTGCGCCGCCCTGCGCGCCCATCTGCTGCACGGCGCCGCGTACTGCCGGCTCGCCCTGGTCGACCCGGTGGCGCTCGCGCCGTGGGGCTCGGACACGTATCGGCTGCCGGCCGAGCACGCCGACGTCTTCCGGGCGGTTGCCGGACGATCTGCACGAGGCGCTCGTGCACCGCTACGTCAGCTCGGCGGGCCACCGGGGGCTGCGTCCGGACACGCACGCGCGGCTCGTCGCGCCGTGGCTTTCCGAGGCGGGCAAGGACTCCTTCTACCGGCAGATCGAGCGGAACGACCAGCGGTTCACCGACGACATCCAGGGCCGGTACGGGGAGCTGGAGCTGCCCGTGCTGATCTGCTGGGGCGCCGAGGACGCCTGGGTCCCGGGGGCGAAGGGGCGCGAGCCGGCCGCGCTGATCCCCGGCGCCGAGCTGCGGGTCATCGAGGGCGCCGGACATCTGGTGCAGGAGGACGCGCCCACCGAACTCACGGCCGCGCTCCGTCGGTTCCTGCGTACAGAGCGGTGATCGCGGCGGCGCAGCGGGCCAGTTCGGCGCGTACCTCGGGCGGGTCGAGCACCTGCACGTGGTCGGCGAAGGGCGCGAGCGAGCGGGCCGCGCCGAGGCCCCCGTAGCCGAGCCGGACCGTGATCCAGTCGCCGGTGCCGTCGTCCTCGGGGTGTTCGGTCAGGGAGGCGCCGCACATCCGCAGGAACAGGTCGAAGCGGCTGCGCCGGACGCGGGCGGTGACGGCGATGCCGCCGGGCCGTTCCTCGACCTGTCGCTTCAACACCGCCCACGCGTCGGCGAGTTCGACGCCCTGGCGTCGCTCGACCGGGGCCCCGGTGACCGTCGCGGCGTGCATCCGGTCGGCGCGGAAGAGGCGGGGCACGGCCCGGCGGTCGGCGACCAGGTACCAGACGCCGGCCTTGCAGACGAGGCCGTAGGGGTCGACGGTGTACGTGCGGGGCGCGTCGGCGCCGCTGTGCCGGTAGCGGATGCGCAGCCGCCGGTCGGCGAAGACCGCGTCCTGGAGGGCGCTGACGTCGATCTCGCGGGGCGGCGGGCCCATCCAGCGCGAGGACTCGACCAGGATCCGGCGGGAGGTCAGCTCGGCGGCGGGGCGGTGCGGAGCGGGCAGCGCGGCCATGACCTTGCGCAGGGCGGAGCCGATCGCCGAGTCGAGGCCGAGGGCGGCGTGGGCGCCCTGCGCGGCGAGGATGAACAGGGCGCGGGACTCGTCGGCGGTCAGTCCGGTGACGTCGGTGCGGTAGCCGGGCAGCAGGGTGATGCCGCCGTGCCGCCCGCGCTCGGCGTAGACGGGCACGCCCGCGCCGCTCAGCGCCTCGATGTCCCGGTAGATGGTGCGGACCGAGACGTCCAGGCGCTCCGCCAGTTCGCGCGCGGGTACGCGGCCACGGGTCTGGAGGAGCAGCAGGACGGAGAGAAGGCGGTCGGACTTCACCGGGTCAGCCTCTCGCAGCCGACGAGGCCGGGGACACCAGGGGCCGGGGGAACTATCCGAGCCGCACTCGCGCCAGTTGCCTCGACTGGGCCACGAGGCGGTCCTCGCTGTCCCAGACCTCCGCGTCCTCCTCCAGGAAGCCGCCGGCCAGGTTGCGCGTGGTGATGGCGACTCGGAGCGGTCCAGGGGCCGGGCGGCGGCGGACGTGGACGGTCAGCTCGACCGTAGGGACCCAGCCCTTGAGGCCGAGTTCGAAGGCGGTCGGCGGCAGGGCGTCCACGGCGAGCAGGAGCGACAGCGGGTCCGCGTCGCGGCCGTCGGCCAGGCCGAACCAGGCCCGCATCTCGCCCTTGCCGGACGGCGCGCCGAGCGCCCAGCCCAGCGTGGCCGGGTCGAGCTTGAGGGCGAGGCGGTCGGTGATCGCGGAGCTGCCGGGGACCGGCGGCGCGCCCTCGGGTGCGTCGCCCGCGCCGAAGCACTGCTCGATGGGCGGGAAGTCCGGTACCCGCGCGCTGGTGCGCACGTCGTCGGGGAGCGCGTCCAGGTCGCCGTAGGAGGCGAGGACGCGGATGCGCTCGACCTCGGTGCCGTCCTCGGCGTACTGGAAGAGGGAGGCCTGGCCGGTGGAGAGGGTGCGGCCGGTGCGCACGACGTCGGTGCGGACCACGGCGGGGCCGGGCGTCGACGCCGTCAGGTAGTGCGCCGAGATGGTGAACGGGTCGCTGTGCGGCAGGGCGTCGGCGAGGGCGCGGCCGAGGACGGCGAGCAGGTAGCCGCCGTTGACGGCGTTGATGATCGTCCAGCCGGCGGAGAGGTCGATGTCGTAGACACCGGGCTCGCGGCGGATGACGGTCGTGTCGCGGTCGAACTCGCTGTCGCCGATCGTGGCCGCGCCCGTCGTCGTACGGTCCTGCGTGGACGTTGCTTCTCCCATACCGGCAACGTACAACAAGAAATTACTAAGCGGTAGCTTCGTATACCGGGAGGGCCGCTACGGAGTCTCCTCCGTCACGTCCACCGAGGCGGATCTGCGGTTCCACGCGCGGGGTGCGCGCCAGTGGAAGCGCATCGCGAGCAGGCGCAGGACGAACGCGGTGAGGACCGCGGCGCCGCTGGTGAAGGCGTTGAGGGTGTCGTAGCGGATGCACAGCACCACGATCACGGCGCCGACCATGGCGGGGACCGCATAGAGGTCGCGGTCCCAGCGGACCAGTGAGGGCACCTCGTTGGCGATGATGTCGCGCAGCACTCCGCCGCCGACCGCCGTGGCGAGGCCGAGGGCGGCGGAGGCGGTGAGGCCGAGCCCGTAGGCGTACGCCTTGGTGGTGCCCGTGACGGCGAACAGGCCGAGGCCCGCCGCGTCGAAGACGTTCACCGCGGTCTGCGTGCGTTCGACCTCGGGGTGCAGGAAGAAGACCAGGGCCGCGGCGACCAGCGGCGTCGAGAAGTAGCCGAGATCGGTGAAGGCGGCCGGTGGCACGGCTCCGATGATCAGGTCGCGGAGCAGCCCGCCGCCCAGCGCGGTGACCTCGGCGAGGACGGCGATGCCGAAGACGTCCCAGTTCTTGCGTACGGCCATCAGCGCACCGGAGATGGCGAACACGAAGATGCCGATGAGGTCGAGCCAATGCTGGACGGAGGGGGTGAACAGTTCCTGGAGCACCCGACATTCTTACCTGCCGGGTGCCCGGCGCCCGGCTACAGGCTCGGCTTGCCCTTGGTGAACAGCCAGGTGTCGAAGAGGCCGTCGAGCCGCTGACCGGAGATCCGCTCGGCGAGGGCGATGAAGTCGGACGTCCGCGCGTTGCCGTGGCGGTGCAGCTTCGTCCAGGCGGGCAGCAGCTCGAAGAAGGCCTTGTCGCCGATGCGCTCGCGCAGCACCTGGAGCGTCATCGCGCCGCGCTGGTAGACGGCGGAGGCGAACATCGTGTCGCGCTGCGGGTCCCCGACCACGATCTGCCAGAAGGCGGAGTCAGCGGGGCGGGAGTCGTAGCCCGCGACGAAGGAGTCGTGGGCGGAGCGGATGCCCTTGTGCTCGGACCACAGCCATTGCGCGTACGTGGCGAAGCCCTCGTTGAGCCAGATGTCCTTCCACCGGTCGACCGAGACGGAGTCGCCGAACCACTGGTGGGCCAGCTCGTGCACGATGGTCGTCTCGGAGCGGACGGCCGAGTAGCTGGGCTTCGTCTGGGTCTCCAGGGAGAAACCGGCCTGCGGCATGTCGTCGACGACCGCGCCCGTCTCCTCGAAGGGGTAGGGGCCGAAGACCTGGGACCAGTAGTCGGTGGCCTCGGCGGTGACGGCGTACACGTCGACGGTGCCGCCCGCGAGGACCGGGTCGATGGCGACGTAGATGGGCGTCCCGGCGGGGGTCCGGCCGGTCCGCACGTCGAACTTGCCGATGCTGGCGGTCGCGAGGTAGGTCGCCATCGGCTCGGTCTCGCGCCAGTGGTGGACGGTCTGGCCGCCCTTGGTGTCGTACGTGTCGACGAGCCGGCCGTTGGAGACACCGGTGAGGCCCTTGGGGGCCTTGATACGGATGTCGTAGGTCGCCTTGTCCGAGGGGTGGTCGCTGGACGGGAACCAGGTGGAGGCGGCGTTCGGCTCGCAGGCGACGAAGACGCCGTCGGCGGTCTTCATCCAGCCGTAGTCGGAGCCGAAGACGATCGGGCCGCTGAGGGGTTCGGGGACGCCGCCGTAGGTGACCTCCACGCGGAAGGTGTGACCCTTGCGGATCGGACCGCGCGGGGTGACCACCATCTCGTCTCCGGTGCGGGTGAAACCAGCGCGTCTGCCGTCCACCTCGATGCGGGTGACCGCCAGTCGCTGGAGGTCGAGGTCGAAGGAGGAGAGGTTCTGGGTGGCGCGCGCGGTGAGGGTCGTACGGCCGTCGAGGCGGTCGGTGGCGGGGTCGTAGGCGATGTCGAGGGCGTAGTGGCGGGCGTCGAACCCGCCGTTGCCGAGTTGGGGGAAGTACGGGTCGCCGATGCCCTCCGAGCCGGGGGTGGGGCCCGGGGACGCGGCGATCAGACAGAACGAGGCGGCGGCGACGGTGAGCGCGGCCGGACGTGCCGAACGGGAGAGTGCCATGGGCGTTCCCTTCGAACGTGTTCCGATGAATCGGACACGCCGACACTGCGCTTCGCGGAGCGGCGTGTACATGCCCCTTTCGGGCCATGTACACCGCACGTGCCGCGCCCTGGGCCGCCTACTTCTTCCCGGGCTCCTCGGCCGCCTCCGGGGCCTCGGACGGCTCCGGTGTTCCGGCGGGCGCCGGCGGCTCCTCGGTGACGGCGGCCGGGGCCGGGACCGTCACCACGTCGATCGCCTCCTTCGCCACCGAGAGCAGCGTGGTGTCCTCGGGGGCCTGGTCGGGGGCGTTCTCCGGGTGGTGGCAGGCGACCTGGTGGCCGGTGCCGAGCTGGAGCAGCGGGGGCTCCTTCGTCGCGCACACCTGCGTCGCCTTCCAGCAGCGCGTATGGAATCGACAGCCCGAGGGCGGGTCGATGGGCGAGGGGACGTCGCCGCGCAGCAGGATGCGCTCGCTCTTGGTCCCGCGCCGCTTCGGGTCCGGCACCGGCACCGCGGAGAGCAGCGCCTTGGTGTACGGGTGCATCGGCGTCGAGTAGAGGTCGTCGCGGTCGGCGAGCTCCACGATCTTGCCGAGGTACATCACCGCGATCCGGTCGGAGACGTGCCGGATGACGGAGAGGTCGTGCGCGATGATCACGTACGTCAGGCCGAGTTCGGTCTGGAGGTCGTCCAGCAGGTTCACGACCTGGGCCTGGATCGACACGTCGAGCGCCGAGACCGGCTCGTCCGCGACGACCAGCTTCGGGCGCAGGGCCAGCGCGCGGGCGATGCCGATGCGCTGGCGCTGGCCGCCGGAGAACTCGTGCGGGTAGCGGTTGTAGTGCTCGGGGTTGAGCCCGACGCGCTCCAGGAGCTCCTGCACCGCCTTGCGCACCCCGCCCTCGGGCTTGACGCCCTGGAGCTGGAAGGGGGTCCCGACGATGGTGCCGATGTTGTGGCGCGGGTTCAGCGACGAGTACGGGTCCTGGAAGATCATCTGCACGTCGCGGCGGAGCGGGCGCATGCCGCTGACGCCCAGGTGCGTGATGTCCGTGCCCTCGAACTCGACGCGTCCGGCGGTCGGTTCGAGCAGCCGCGTGATGAGCCGGCCCATCGTCGACTTGCCGCAGCCGGACTCGCCGACCACGCCCAGGGTCTCCCCCGCGCGCACGTCGAAGGTCAGCCCGTCGACCGCCTGCACCGCGGCGACCTGCCGCTTGAGCAGGCCCTTCTTGATGGGGAAGTGCTTGACCAGGCCCTCGACCTTGAGCAGCGGCTCGCCCTTGGCGGGGTTCAGCGAGGTGGCCGGCGAACCGCTCGCCTGCTGAGGGATCGTCATGTCGGGTCCTTTGGCGTCCGTCACAGCTTCGGCGCAATCTCTTCGGTCCAGATCCGCTCCCGCTGCTCGGCCGACATGTGGCAGGCCGAGTAGTGACCGGAGTCGATCTGCTGGAGTTCGGGGCGCTCGCGACGGGTGATGTCGTCCTTGGGGATGTCCGCGTACGGGCAGCGCGGGTTGAAGGCGCAGCCGCTCGGCAGGTTGATGAGGCTGGGCGGGGAACCCTTGACCGGGATGAGCCGCTCGGTCTGCTCCCGGTCGATGCGCGGCATCGAGCCGAGCAGGCCCCAGGTGTACGGGTGCTGGGGCGTGGAGAAGACCTGCGTGGCCGAGCCCCGCTCGACGCACCGGCCGCCGTACATGACGAGCAGTTCGTCGGCCATCTCGGCGACGACGCCGAGGTCGTGCGTGATCATGATGACGGCCGAGCCGAACTCCTTCTGGAGGTCCCGGATCAGGTCGAGGATCTGGGCCTGCACCGTCACGTCGAGGGCCGTGGTCGGCTCGTCGGCGATCAGCAGCTCGGGGTTGTTGACCAGCGCCATCGCGATCATGGCGCGCTGGCGCATACCGCCGGAGAACTCGTGCGGGTAGGCGTCGACCCGCTTGTCGGGCTGCGGGATGCCGACCCGGTCGAGCATCTCGATCGCCCGCTTGCGGGCCGTCTTCTTGTCGACGTCGTGGTGGACGCGGTACGCCTCCACGATCTGCCGGCCGATCGTGTAGTACGGGTGCAGCGCGGACAGCGGGTCCTGGAAGATCATCGCCATGTCGCGGCCGCGCAGCTTGCGGACCTTGTCGGGGTCCGCGGTGAGCAGTTCGGTGCCGTCGAGCCAGATCTCGCCGCTGATCTGGGCCTTGCGGCGGCCGTACTGGCCCGCGGTGTGCAGGCCCAGGATGCCGAGCGAGGTGACGGACTTGCCCGAGCCGGACTCGCCGACGATGCCGAGGGTGCGGCCCTTCTCCAGCTTGAAGGAGAGCCCGTCGACGGACTTGACCAGGCCGTCGTCGGTCGGGAAGTGCACCTTGAGGTCGCGGACCTCGAGGAAGGCGCTGGGGGCGCCCGGTGTGCTGACGGGTTCCCCGACAGCCGCACCGGTCTTGTGCAGTTCGGTCATCCCAGCCTCACTCGCGGGTCGATGACGGCGTACAGAAGGTCCACGGCGAGGTTGGCGACGGCGATCGCGAGAGCCGCGAACAGCGTCACGCCGAGGATCACGGGCAGGTCCTTGTTGCTGATGGCCTGGACCGCCGCGAGGCCGAGACCCGGCAGGTTGAACGTGGACTCGGTGAGCACGGCGCCGCCGAGCAGCACGCCGAGGTCGAGTCCGAAGACGGTGAGGATCGGGGTCATCGCGGAGCGCAGGGCGTGCCGGGTGATGACCGCGGACTCACCGAGTCCCTTGGAGCGCGCGGTGCGGATGTAGTCCTCGCCCAGGATCTCCAGCATGGTGGCTCTGGTGAGGCGGGCGTACATCGCGGCGTTGAGGAAGGCGAGCACGATCCACGGCAGGATCAGGGTTTCGAGCCAGACGCCGATGGAGTCGTCGGTGGAGAGGCTGTCGGCGATGTGCACCCAGCCCAGGCTGTGCACGAAGATCCCCATCGCGACCATGCCGGTGAAGAAGACCGGCAGGGAGACGCCGCCGAGGGCGATGGTCATGGCGGAGCGGTCCCAGATGGTGCCCCGCTTGAGGGCGGAGAGCACACCGGTGGCGACACCGGCGATCAGCCAGAGGACGCACGCGCCGGCGGCGAGCGCCAGGGTGACGGGCAGGGCGTCCTTGAGGGTGTCCCAGACGGGGGCCTCGGTGCGGAAGGAGTACCCGAAGCAGGGGGCACCGCAGTGGGTCACGTCGTTTCCGTTGACGTAGTCCCGGCCGAGCGGGATGCCCTTGACGAAGTCCCAGAACTGGACCATCACGGGGTCGTCCAGGCCTAGTTTGATCCGGATGCCCGCGAGCTGCTCGGCTCCGGTGGCCTTGCCGGCGAAGAGGACGGCGATGTCCTGACCCGCCCATTTGGGCAGCATGAAGAAGATGGTGAAGGTCGCCAGGAGGACGACGAGCACCATGATGACTACGGCGAACAGGCGCCGGATGAGATAAGCAAGCACTGTGCGCGGCCCGGCGGCGGCCGGGAGCCCCTTGTGAGGGCTCCCGGCCGCCGCCCGAGGCCATCACCTGCCCTTCGGACTGGCGGGTTTCGGCGGCTGACCAAGGAGGTTCCGGGCGACGGATCGAATCCGTCGCCCGGAAGGGGGACTACTTGACGACGCCGAGGGAGACGTAGTCGTAGCGACCGTTGTACGCGTCGGACATGTAGGCGTTCGTCAGACGGGGGCCGCGCCAGGTGATGTTCTTCTCGTAGATGAAGGGCATCCAGTCGGCCTGGTCGAGGATCCGCTTGTCGAGCTCTTCGTAGATCTTGCCGGCCGCCTCGGGGTCGGTCTCGGCGATCGCCTTGTCGAAGAGGCCGTCGATCTTCGGGTCCTTGATCTGGGACTCGTTGTAGTTACCCGTGTCCGAGAGGAAGCGGCTGTCCCACAGCGGCTGGCCGAAGCCCTGGCCGGACGGGAAGTCCGGGCCCCAACCGCTCATGGTCATGCCGTAACCGCGCTCCTTGACGACCTTCGGCGAACCGGTGATCGCGGAGGTCTCGGCGCCGTCCAGGGCGTCCACCTCGAGCTTGATGCCGACCTTGGCGAGCTGCTCCTGGAGCGCCTCGGCGGTGTCGACCTCGCCCGGGTTGTTGTTACGGGCGGTGATCTTCGTGGAGAAGCCGGCGGGCTTGCCGCACTCCTTCAGCTCGGCCTTGGCCTTCGCCGCGTCCGGCTTGCCCTTGCGGGCGATGACGCCGTACGGGTCGTAGTCCGTGTGGCCCTTGATGGAGACCGGCAGGGTCGAGTTGGCGATGTCGCCACCGGCCAACTGGCCGCCGCGGGTCTGCTGGAGACCGGCGAAGTCCGTCGCGTAGAACACGGCCTTGCGGCAGTGGACGTTGTCGAACGGCTTGGCGGTGTGGACCAGCGCGACGTAGCGGACGAAGGAGGTCCGCATGTTGTCGACGCTGTCACGGTGGTCCTGGACGGCGGAGACGCGACCCGACTGGGTCATGCCCGTGCCGTTCAGGTCGACGTCGTAGTCGCCGTCCATCAGGCGCTTGTCGTTCTCCTCCAGGTTGGCGGAGATCGTCACGTCGATCTTGTCCGGCAGCGCGGCGCGGATCGGGTCGGAGGCCTTCGACCACTTGTCGTTGCGGACAAGGACGATCTTCTTGTTCGCCTTGTACGACTCGAACTTGTACGGGCCCGAGGAGAACGGACGCTGGGTGTACTTGGCGCCCTTGTCCTCGGACTGCTTCACCGGGGAGCCGGACGGCATCGCCAGGAACTGCTCGAAGTCACCGTTGGGCTTGGGCAGCTTGAAGACGATGGTCTTGTCGTCGGGCGTCTGGATGGCCTTCAGACCGAGCTTGTCCTTGGACTTGTCCTTGTAGGGGCCCTTGTACTCGCCCTTGGGGTCCAGGTTCTGCTTCAGGTACTGCGGACCACCGGTGATGGTGTCCGTGGCCCAGACGCGCTCGATGCCGTACTTGATGTCCTTGGAGGTGATCGGCGAGCCGTCCTCCCACGTCACACCGTCGCGCAGCGTGTACGTGTACGTCTTGCCGCCGTCCGTGATCTTGGCGTTGTCCGTGGCCAGGTCGGGGACCAGCTCGGTGGAGGCGGCACCCGCCTTGGGCGCGTAGGTGACCAACTGACGCGTGTAGAAGCGCATGAAGTCCCACGACATGCCGTAGTAGGCACGCTGGGGGTCGGCGGAGTCGAGGTCCTGCTTGCCGACCATCTTCAGCGTGCCCCCCTTCTTCGTGGAGGCGTTGGCGACCTTGTTGTACGCCGCGTCGTAGCCGGCGCCCTTCGACGAGTCCTTGGAGTCGCCGTCGTCGCCGCCGCCGCACGCCGTGGTCGTCACCAGCGCCGCGACCACGAGGGCCGCGCCGGCGGCGAGCCGTCGTTTCGAGGAACTTGTGGGCATTTTCTCGTAACCTCCGAGATCGCGGTCACCGGGCACATGCCGGAGAACCATGGAGTCAAGCCACCTGACTGTGCGGCAGGGGCAGTTCTGGGGAAGCCCGTCGGGCTTCTCGGGCTTGCGGCTCTACCGGGTCCCCTTCGGGTCGAGGGCGTCGCGCAGCCCGTCGCCGAAGAGGTTGAACGCGAGGACGGTGATGAAGATCGTGACGCCGGGGAAGACCATGAACATCGGGTCGTGCTCGTAGGTCTCCAGGGCGTCCCGGAGCATGCCGCCCCAGGACGCGGTGGGCGGCCGGACGCCCGCGCCGAGGAAGCTGAGCGCCGCCTCCGTGAGGATGTTGGTCGGAATCATCAGCGTCATGTAGACGACGATCGGCGCGATCAGGTTCGGCAGCAGCTCGCGGAAGAGGATGTGGCGCGAGCCGCCGCCCAGTGACCGGGCGGCCTCGACGTACTCGCGCTCCCGCAGCGAGAGCGTCTGGCCGCGGACGATACGGCCGATGTACGGCCAGCCGAAGAATCCGATGACCAGGACGAGCACGGCGATGCGTACGCCGCTGCCGGTCAGGCCCAGCAGGTCGTCGGGGAGGACCGAGACCAGGGAGATGATGAAGAGGAGCTGCGGGAAGGAGAGCAGCACGTCCATGACGCGGCTGATCACGGCGTCGACCCAGCCGCCGAAGTAGCCCGCCATGATGCCGAACAGGGTGCCGAGGGCCACCGCGACGATCGCCGCGAGGAAGGCCACGAGCAGGGAGATCCGGGCACCGTAGACGATGCGGCTGAACACGTCGCGGCCCTTGTTCGGCTCGACGCCGAAGAGGAAGTCGCTGCTGACACCGCCGAGGGACCCGCTGGGCAGGTTGGTCAACGGGTCCAGCTTGTCCTGGTGGAACTCGTTCGGCGGATGCCCGAGCAGGCTCACGATGAGCGGGGCGAAGACCGCCACCAGGACAAGGAAGACGACAACGATGCCACCGGCGAGGGCGACCTTGTCGCGCTTGAGGCGGTTCCAGGCGATCTGCTTCAGCGACCGCCCTTCGACCTTGCCGCCCGCGCCGCTCGCGGCAGCGTCGACCGGCGCCGCCGGCTCCACTTCCGCGGTCGTGTCGTGCAATGGTGCCGTCATCGTGGCAAGGACCCCTCTCAACCGGCGGTGACCGGCCCGCACTTGCCGCTGTAGCGGCGTGGTTCAGTCCGTCGTACACAGAGGCGAAGCCCCTTGCTGCGGGAGTCTTCAACCTGTGTGCGATCTGTTGCCAGACTTGACGGGGAAAGGATGCCTAAACGTGATGCGGTCAGGGGTGTTCCGTTATCCGGACAGCCGTGAACGGGGTGCGAACAGTGGGCAGTTGGGGCGTAAGGGGTGTCAGGCCGGACATTGGGGCCACAACTGTCCATAGTGTGACGGCCGTTGTGGGAGGGTCGGGACGGCCGCGCCGCGCTCAGGCTCCGTAGGGCGGCGGGAAGCCGTAACCGCCGCCGGCCGGGGCGGCCGGCGCGGCGTGCGCCTCACGGTCGTAGAACGGGCGCGCGTTCGCCCGCAGCCACATCGCCACCGGGTCGTACGGGTCGGACATGGCGACCGTGGAGACCGGCAGGCCGTCCGGGACCGCCGCGACGGACTGCTGCATCATGGCGCGGACCGCGTCCACCGACGCGGGCGAGGTGTCGTACACGTCGAGGCCGATCGCCAGGTACGGTGCGCCGATCGCGGGCTGCACCCAGGCGCGGCGCAGCGAACGGATCGCGGTGGTGCGGTGCGCGTTCTGCGCGAGCAGCGCGTAGAACTGGGGGATCTCGATGGTCGGTTCGGCCAGCCGCAGCGGCCCGGCGGCCTGCCGGTCGAGGCCGCCCGCGATGCGCCGCAGGTCGAGCCAGGGCACGCCGACGCCGCCGCCGGGTGCGTGCGGGTTGAGCCACAGGCCGTAGTGGTCGGGGTAGAGGGTGCGGGCCGCGTCGACGCCGCCGACCACCTCGTAGGCGCGGGACCAGCCGGACGCGGAGAGTTCCTGGGCGGAGGTGACGCAGGGGGCGTAGGAGAAACCGTCCACGTCCATGTTCCCGTACTGGGCGTCGGGTGAGCCGGCCTGGCCGTGCCAGAGCAGCATCCAGACCTGTCCGGCGGCGAGGGCCGCGAGGAGCGCCTCGTACGCGTCGTAGCGCCCGGGGGTCACCTGGCGCAGCATGTGCTCGACCTGTCCGGCCGCGGCCGTGCCCGACGCACTCACCCGTAACCGCCCCTTCGTGAACGTCCGTGTCCCGCCCGTGCCCGGGGGCGCAGCGCCGCCCGGTCAGGTCATGAAACCAGCTTAAGCGGCGTTCCTGACACCGACTTGACGGACGGCCTCACCGTTCCCGCGCGTAGAACGGCTGTACGCGGGTGCGCAGGAAGTCGGCGACCGGGTCCTGGGTGACGTCGAGGAAGACGAGGTTCACCGGCCAGGCGACCGGCGTCCGGCCGAGGGCGCGGCCCAGGGCGTCCAGCGGGAGGTCACGCGCGGAGCCCTCCCACTGGGTCAGCCGCACGCCGATGAAGAGCGACGGGGCCGCGTCCTCGACGACGGCGAGGCAGCGGTGGGCGCTCAGCACGGTGCCGACCGCCTCGAACTCCTCGCGCACCGCCGCCAGGAAGTCCACCGGGTCGTGCTGCCAGTCCGGCTCGGAGAGCACGACGCGGCCACCGGTGGCCGGGCCGTCCAGCGGGGTGCGGCCACTGCGGGCCAGTTCGGCGACGGCGGCCGGGGGCAGCGGGATGCCGACGGCGCCGTCCGGGTTGAGGGCGAGCCCGACCTGGGCGGGAAGACCGCGGGCGAACTCGACGGCCGGGGCCACCGCGCAGTGCATACGGCCACCGGTGACCTGCGTGAACTGCTGCTCGGAGCTGAAGACGGGCACGTACGCCTGCCCCTCGATCTCCAGCGTCGGCAGGTCGAGGTCGCGGCTCTCGGTGCTGCCGCCCTGGGGCAGCGGAATCCAGATCGGGCTGCGGCCCAGGACCTCGACGATGCGGGCGCCCGCCCCTTCCACGCCGAGCGCCGCGGCGAGGACCTGCTCCAGCTCGTTGGCCGGCCAGCCGTGCGTCGGATGGGGGTGCGCGTCCTCGTGAAATGCCGGGTGTTCCATAGCCGCCGACGATAACCCGTGCCGCCGACGGCCCCTATCCCCGGAACGTGATCCCGCCGAGGGCGTCGGTCGCCGCGCGGTCCAGGAGCACCGCCGACTCGATGCCCGCCGGCAGTTCGCCCCGCTCGGTCGAGGTGACCAGCGCGCCCACCGCCCGGCGATGGCGCGCGAACGCGTACCGCGACACCCCGCGGCCCCGCCGCAACTGACCCTCCCGCGCGGTCTCCGGCGGGACGTCGAGGAGCAGGAGGTGGACGGCGGCGCCGCGGCGCCGGGCCACGCGGATCATCCAGCGGCGCACCCAGGCCTGGGTGCCGCAGTCGTGGACGACGACGCTGGCGCCCGAGCGCATCGCCCGCCGCAGGCCCGCGTAGTGCGCGATGCGGACCAGCGGCCGGTACAGGGCGTACGGCACGCCGCGCGGGAGGCGGGCCGCCCAGCGCTCCCTGGCGTCCTGGGAGTCGATGCGCCGGACCGTGACCGTCCGGCGCATCAAGGTGGACTTGCCGCTGCCGGGCAGCCCCGAGAGGACGACGAGGTCCCCCGCCGCGAACCCGATCCGGCGTGGTGTGCGGCCCGCTCGCCCGCGCAGGTCGCGCACCTGGCGCCGCCGCGGGGTCCGTGCCCCCGGCACCGCCGCGGGCGCACTCGGAGCCGTCGTCGCGTACGCCCCCACGATCGCCTTGCGCACCGTGATCGTCCTCCCCGTTCCGCTCAGGCACTTCTGCCCGCCAAGTGTAAAGAGAAGGTAATGCCCGGCGTGGGGTTTCCCCGTTCGACGGGCATGCAATGATGTGCGCGCCACACGCACACAGCGCCACACGCGCACAACCGCATACCGGCCGCTTGAATCCGCGCGGGAGAGTTCCGGGACCCACCAGCACGACGGGTACCCGGGCGCCGAAGGAGCAAGTTCCTCCCTTGAATCTCTCAGGCCCCGTACCGCGCGGGCGAGGCACATCTGAAAAGCGGGCCGTCCGTCCAGTACGGCGGCCCCACCCAAGGTGCAAGCCATGACCAGCAGTACGTGGGGTCGGGGCGAACCTCTCAGGTTCCGATGACAGATGGGGAGGCCTCCGCCACGGGGGACCCCTCGCCATCGCCGTCACGCCCGGGAGCACCAGCCATGACCCGTACGACCGCACTCGACGCCCTGCACCGCTCGCTGGGCGCCACCATGACCGACTTCGCCGGCTGGGACATGCCGCTGCGCTACGCCAGCGAGCGCGAGGAACACAACGCCGTGCGCACGAGGGCCGGACTCTTCGACCTGTCGCACATGGGCGAGATCACGGTGTCGGGACCGGACGCGGTGGAGCTGCTGAACTTCGCGCTGGTCGGCAACATCGGCACCGTCGGCGTCGGCCGCGCCCGGTACACGATGATCTGCCGCGCCGACGGCGGCATCCTCGACGACCTGATCGTCTACCGGCTGGCGGAGACGACGTACATGGTCGTCGCCAACGCGGGCAACGCGCAGACCGTGCTCGACGCCCTGACCGAGCGCGCCGAGGGGTTCGACGCCGAGGTCCGCGACGACCGGGACGCGTACGCGCTGATCGCCGTGCAGGGCCCGCACTCCCCCGCCATCGTGAAGTCCGTCACGGACGCCGATCTGGACGGGCTGAAGTACTACGCCGGTCTGCCCGGCACCGTCGCCGGTGTCGAGGCGCTCATCGCCCGCACCGGCTACACCGGCGAGGACGGCTTCGAGCTGTTCGTCGCCCCCGCCGACGCGGAGAAGCTGTGGCAGGCGCTGACCGAGGCGGGCGCCGAGCACGGCCTCGTCCCGTGCGGTCTGTCCTGCCGTGACACGCTGCGCCTGGAGGCGGGCATGCCGCTGTACGGGCACGAGCTGACCACCGAGCTGACCCCCTTCGACGCGGGCCTCGGCCGGGTCGTGAAGTTCGAGAAGACCTCCCACGCGGACGACTTCGTGGGCCGCGAGGCCCTGGCCGCCGCCGCCGAGCGCGCCGAGACAGCGCCGCCCCGCAAGCTCGTCGGCCTGGTCGCCGGGGGCCGCCGCGTCCCGCGCGCGGGCATGCCGGTCGTCCACGAAGGACAGGTGATCGGCGAGGTCACCTCCGGCGCCCCCTCCCCCACCCTGGGCAAGCCGATCGCCATGGCGTACGTCGACGCCGCGCACGCCGAGCCGGGCACGGCGGGCGTGGGCGTGGACATCCGCGGTACGCATGAGCCGTACGAGGTCGTGGCGCTGCCGTTCTACAAGCGCCAGAAGTAGCCCGCGCGCCCCGGCCGCCCGCCCCACTGTCACCAGCACCTTCCCGCGTACAGGAGAATTCGCCTCATGAGCAACCCCCAGCAGCTTCGCTACAGCAAGGAGCACGAGTGGCTGTCGGCCGTCGAGGACGGCGTCGCCACGGTCGGCATCACGGAGCACGCGGCCAACGCGCTCGGTGACATCGTGTTCGTCCAGCTCCCCGAGGTCGGCGAGACCGTCACCGCGGGCGAGACCTGCGGTGAGCTGGAGTCCACCAAGTCGGTCTCCGACCTGTACTCCCCGGTGTCGGGCGAGGTCACCGAGGCCAACCAGGACGTCGTCGACGACCCGTCCCTGGTGAACTCGGCCCCCTTCGAGGGCGGCTGGCTGTTCAAGGTCCGGATCGCCGACGAACCGAAGGACCTGCTCACCGCCGACGAGTACACCGAGTTCTCCGGGAGCTGAACCGCATCATGACCGACAAGTCCGTTCTGAACGAGTCCCTGCACGCGCTCGACCCGGAGGTCGCCGTCGCGGTCGACGCCGAGCTGAAGCGCCAGCAGTCGACCCTGGAGATGATCGCGTCGGAGAACTTCGCCCCGGTCGCCGTCATGGAGGCCCAGGGTTCGGTCCTCACCAACAAGTACGCCGAGGGTTACCCCGGCCGCCGCTACTACGGCGGCTGCGAGCACGTCGACGTCACCGAGCAGATCGCGATCGACCGGGTCAAGGAGCTGTTCGGCGCCGAGTACGCCAACGTGCAGCCGCACTCGGGCGCCTCCGCGAACCAGGCGGCCCTCTTCGCGCTCGCCAAGCCCGGCGACACGATCCTCGGCCTGGACCTGGCGCACGGCGGCCACCTCACGCACGGCATGCGCCTGAACTTCTCCGGCAAGCAGTTCGACGTGGTCCCGTACCACGTCGACGACAACGGCCTGGTCGACATGGCCGAGGTCGAGCGGCTCGCCAAGGAGCACCGCCCCAAGGTGATCATCGCCGGCTGGTCGGCGTACCCGCGCCAGCTCGACTTCGCCGAGTTCCGCCGCATCGCCGACGAGGTCGAGGCGTACCTCTGGGTCGACATGGCGCACTTCGCGGGCCTCGTCGCCGCGGGCCTGCACCCCAACCCGGTGCCGCACGCCGACGTGGTCACATCCACCACGCACAAGACGCTGGGCGGCCCGCGCGGCGGCATCATCCTGGCCCGCAGCAAGGAGTTCGCGAAGAAGCTGAACTCCGCCGTATTCCCGGGCTTCCAGGGCGGCCCCCTGGAGCACGTGATCGCGGCCAAGGCGGTCTCCTTCAAGATCGCCGCGAGCGAGGGCTTCAAGGAGCGCCAGCAGCGCACCGTCGAGGGTGCCCGCATCCTCGCCGAGCGCCTGACCTCGGAGGACTCCCGCGCCCACGGCGTGAACGTGCTCTCCGGCGGTACGGACGTGCACCTCGTCCTGGTCGACCTGCGCGACTCCGAGCTCGACGGGCAGCAGGCCGAGGACCGCCTCCACGAGGTCGGCATCACGGTCAACCGCAACGCCGTCCCGAACGACCCGCGCCCGCCGATGGTCACCTCGGGCCTGCGCATCGGCACACCCGCCCTCGCCACCCGCGGCTTCACCGCCGAGGACTTCACCGAGGTCGCCGACGTGATCGCGGAGGCCCTCAAGCCGTCCTACGACGCCCAGGCGCTCAAGGCCCGGGTGACCGCCTTGGCCGAGAAGCACCCGCTGTACCCCGGCCTGTAAGGATTCGGCCGGAGTTACGTACCCTTGTGTACGTACACACTTCCGGGGCACCGCGCACACTGGAACCACAAGGAACCAGGACGCGCGGTGCCCCGCGCCATGCACCGCCCCGCACACCGCACCACCCCGGCAGACAACGGCGTCCGCCACCCACCCATTGGAGTTCTCACCGTGGCCATCTCGGTCTTCGACCTGTTCTCGATCGGCATCGGCCCGTCCAGCTCACACACGGTCGGCCCGATGCGCGCGGCCCGGATGTTCGCGAGCCGCCTGAAGAACGAGGGCCTGCTGGCCCACACCGCCTCTATACGCGCCGAGCTGTACGGCTCGCTCGGCGCGACCGGCCACGGACACGGCACCCCCAAGGCCGTCCTCCTCGGTCTGGAGGGCGAGTCGCCGCGCACCGTGGACGTGGAGCACGCCGACGAGCGGGTGGAGGAGATCAAGTCCGCCGGCCGCATCAACCTCCTCGGCGTCCACGACATCGCCTTCTCCTTCGACGACGACCTGGTCCTGCACCGCCGCGAGACGCTGCCCTACCACGCCAACGGCATGCGGCTGTGGGCGTACGACACCGACGGCGGCGAGCTGCTGACGAAGACGTACTACTCGGTCGGCGGCGGCTTCGTCGTCGACGAGACCGTGCTCTCCCAGGACGCCGTCGCGGGCGAGAACCCGGTCGTGCCGGACGACACCGTCCTGAAGTACCCGTTCCGCACCGGCGACGAGCTGCTGCGCCTCACCCGTGAGACGGGCCTGTCCATCCCGGCGCTGATGCTGGAGAACGAGAAGGCCTGGCGCACCGAGGACGAGATCCGCGCCGGCCTGCTCGAACTGTGGCGTGTGATGCAGGCGTGCGTGGCGCGCGGCATGTCCCGGGAGGGCATCCTGCCGGGCGGCCTGAAGGTCCGCCGCAGGGCGGCGGGTTCGGCTCGCAAGCTGCGGGCCGAGGGCGAGCCGCTGGCGCACGCCATGGAGTGGCTCACGCTGTACGCGATGGCGGTGAACGAGGAGAACGCGGCGGGCGGCCGGGTGGTCACCGCCCCGACGAACGGCGCGGCCGGCATCATCCCCGCGGTCCTGCACTACTACGTGAACTTCGTGCCCGGCGGCTCCCCGCAGGAGAAGGAGGAGGGCGTCGTCCGCTTCCTGCTCTCGGCGGGCGCGATCGGCATGCTGTTCAAGGAGAACGCCTCGATCTCCGGCGCCGAGGTCGGCTGCCAGGGCGAGGTCGGCTCGGCCTGTTCGATGGCGGCGGGCGCGCTCGCCGAGGTCCTTGGCGGCAGCCCCGAGCAGGTGGAGAACGCGGCCGAGATCGGCATGGAGCACAACCTCGGGCTGACCTGCGACCCCGTCGGCGGCCTCGTCCAGATCCCCTGCATCGAGCGCAACGGCATGGCCGCCGTGAAGGCCGTCACCGCCGCCAAGATGGCGATGCGCGGCGACGGCTCCCACAAGGTCTCCCTCGACAAGGTCATCAAGACCATGAAGGAGACCGGCGCCGACATGTCCGTCAAGTACAAGGAGACGGCGCGCGGCGGGCTCGCGGTGAACATCATCGAGTGCTGATCACCGGGCGCCGGCCCGCCGCGCGGGGTCAGAGGGCGGCGGTGGTGGACTCGCCCGAGCCGCTGCCCGCGAGCCACTGGTCCCAGCTCAGGTTGAACGACGCGTAGCCGTTGTCGGCCGGGGCCTTGGCGCGCGGGGAGCCGGTGATGGTGACCGGGTCGCCCTGCTTGACCTGCTGGTAGAACCACTTGGCGTCGGACATCGACAGGTGGACGCAGCCGTGCGAGCCGCGGGCGCTGCCGCTGCCCGGGCTCGGGTCACCGGTCGAGTAGTGGACGTAGGTGCCGGACTGGGTGAGGTGGACGTCCCAGGGCAGCGTCAGGTCGTAGTAGTTGGCGTCACCCTTGTTGCAACTGATGCCGACGCTGCACGAGGTCATGTGGACCTTCTCCTGCTTGTCGATGACGGCCATCGTGCCGTTCCAGGTCGGGTACTCGGCGCTGCCCGCGTTGATCGAGAGCGTGCGCAGCGCCGAACCGTTCTTGGTGACCTTCAGGGTGTGCCCGGTGACGGAGACGTCGGCCCGGACGTCGTCGCCGACCTTGAAGGTGTGGGTGTACGTGCGCACGCCGTACCGGCCGTTGCCGTTGGCGACGCCCTTCATGTCGGCTTCGACCTTCACCTTCGTGCCGGAGGGCCAGTACTCCTTCGGCCGCCAGTCGGCGCGCTTGTCGCCGAACCAGTGCCAGGCGCCCTCGACCGGCTGCGACGCGCTCACCTTCATGTGCTTCTCGACGGAGGCGCGCGCCTTGGCGGCCACCGGGTTGGTGAAGACCACCGAGACCGGCATGGCCACGCCGACCGTGGCGCCGGTCTGCGGGGTGATCGTCTCCAGGAGCATCGGCGGTCCCTTGGGTTTCTCCGGTGACGGAGACGCGCTCGCGCTCGGCTTGCCCGACGCCTTCGCGTCGTCCCCGCCCGCCTTGTCGCCGCCGCTGCCGCCACAGGCGCTCACGCCTGCCAGCGCCGCGACCGTCATCAGCGCGATCCCTATGCCGCTGCCCTTGCGCCGTCCCACGAACTGCCCCGCTCTCTTCGTCATGCGCCCATTGCCCCCCGCCTCCCTGTCAGACAGCGGAAGGGGCGACGTCAGTTGCATGTCGCCGTGTAAAGCGTGTTCCAAGAGTGGGGGTCGGCAAACGACGATGGGTAGGTCGACTTCGTCGCCCCATTCCCAGGAGGCTCAGCCATGATCCGTGGCATCGACGTCAGCTCGCACCAGTCCTCGTTCGACACCGACGGCCTGTCGTTCGTCTTCATCAAGGCGACGGAGGGCCGCAGTTACGTCAATCCCCGGCTGACCGCGCAGACCAAGCGGGCGCGGGACGCGGGCTGTGTCGTCGGTTTCTACCACTTCCTGTGGCCGGGGAACCTCACCGCGCAGGCCGAGTACTTCGTGAGCAAGGCCCCCGAGAGGGCGGGCGATCTGCTGGCCGTGGACTGGGAGACGACCGGGGACGGCACGCACGCGAGCAACGCGGAGAAGGACAGATTCATCCGCGAGGTGAAGCGGCTGCGGCCCCACCACCGGGTCCTGCTCTACTGCAACCGCAACTACTGGCTCAACATCGACACGACGTCCTACGCGGGCGACGGTCTCTGGATCGCCGACTACGTGGCCTCGGGCAAGCCGCGCATCAAGGCCAAGTGGCGCTTCCACCAGTACACCGATCACCCCCTCGACAAGGACGTGGCCGACTTCGCGAGCGAGGCGGCGCTGCGCGAATGGGCCACGCCCTGACGAGGGTCGAAGGGACGGCGGGTCAGGCGCGCCACTCCGCGGTGCGCTCCGGGGACGCCGCCTCCAGGGCCTTGCGGACGGCGATGGCGTCGGAGGCGAGGCCGTAGACGGGGGTACCGGGCTGCTGGCGCCACGACTCGTCCTGGCCGCCCGCGTCGACGGTGTCGAAGCCGATCTCGTCGAGGAGGGCGGTGACCACCTGCTTGGCGGCGGTGTCGTCGCTCGCGATCGGCAGGGCGACGCGCGCCGGGTCGCCGGAGGGGCGCGGCTTGTCGAGGATGTCCTGGGCGTAGGTGCCGTTGAACACCTTGACGACCTCGTGGCCGATCTGCCGTTCGGTCCAGCGGCTCTCGGTGAGGCCGTCCTCGATCTCGGCGATCTTCCCGTCGCGCTGCTGCGGGTAGTAGTTGCCGGTGTCGAGGACGGTGACGTCGGGTGCGGCGGCGTCGAGGAAGCCCTCGGGGAGGTTCGGGACGGCCTTGAGCGGGACAGTCACGACGACGACCTGCGCGTCGCGCACCGCGTCCTCGATGGTGGCGGGCGTGGCGCCGGTCTCCTCCGCGAGTTCGGTCAGGGTGTGCGGGCCGCGCGAGTTGGCGACGTGGACGTCGTGCCCGACGGCGGTGAAGCGCCGGGTGAGGTTGCCACCGATGTTGCCCGCGCCGATGATGCCGATCTTCATGTCATGCCCTTCGAGAGATCCATGCATGTGCATGGATTGCCAACCCCGGTGGACCGACGGCTATTCCGCGGTTGCGCCCAAAGAGTGACGACGGGCCCGCCGCCGCAGCCGTGGCCCACGGAGTTGGGCGGGCCCCGGCGCGGACGACCTGTACGAGCTGTTCCGCACGGCCTGTCTGGACGTCACGGGGTCGGTCGCGCTCGTCGAGTGGAGCACCCGGCAGGACGGCGCCGTGCACCGCTTCACCGGCACGGCCGAGATCGACGGCGTCGTACGGGACCTCGACGGCAAGGGCAACGGCCCGCCGGCCGCCTTCACCGACGCGCTGCGCGCGGCCGGTCTCGAGGTCGGCATCGAGTCCTTCGCCGAGCACGGCCTCACCGAGGGCCCGGACAGCGAAGCCGTCGCCTACGTCCGCTGCCGGGTCGGCGGGACGCACGCGTGGGGTGCGGGCCGCTCCACCTGGGTCCTGACCGCCTCCGTGCGGGCGGTGCCGGCGGCGGTCAACAGGGCCGTGTCCGCGGCGGGTTGAGAGAACCTGTCCGCCGGGGCGGGAGCACACCGCTCCCGCCCCGGCGGACAGGGCACCGCACTCAGGCCTTGTTCAGGTTGGCCCAGAACTCGTCGAAGGAGAGGAGCTTGTCGCCGTCGGTGTCCTGCCGGGCGATGAGGACCTCGGCCACCGACTCCGTGACGTTGAAGTCGCCCATCTGCGCCATGGCGCTCTTGTACTCGGCCGCCGTGATGAAGCCGTCGCCGTCCGCGTCGAACCGCTCGAACGCCTTGCGTGCTTCCTCGATGTCCGCCACCGGGACCACCCCTCGTTTGGTACGTACTGCTCGTTCTGCCGTATTGACGGGGTCAGATTATCCGGCGGGGTGGGCACGCGGTGCGGCCAGGACCCAGGCGGACTCGGCGTCATAGAGTCGGTGGCCGGTGGGTGGGGACGCGAGCGAGGAGCCAAGGTGAATCTGCGCGACATTCTGGACGCGGCGGCCAAGGGTGTCTTCCCGCCGCCGGACGGCGGGACGACGGTCGTGCCGCAGATGTGCGCGCGGGACGCGGGGGTGCTGGCGTTCACGGCGCACAGCGTGGTGTTCACGGACGAGCCGGAGAGCTGGGTGCGCGAGGCGCTGGCGGCGGTGGACTGCGACCCGCTCGCGGCGTCCATGAACGCCCGGTTCCTCACCGCGTTCATGGACCGCACGGGCCGCGCCCACGACACGATCGACCTGCTGACGGTCGCACCGGCGCTCGCGGGCCCGCCGCCCCTGGAGCTGCGCGAGATCCGGGACCGGGAGCACCCCCGGGTGGTACGGGCCCTCGCGCACCGGGACGAGGTGCGGGTGTGGGAGGCGGCCGGCGGTGTCCTGGTGCTCGGGCGCGGGATCGGCGGGCGTCTGGAGGCCGCGATCGAGGTGGACGAGGACCTGCGCCACCGGGGCCTTGGGCGGCGACTGGCGCTCGCCGCCCGCCACTTGGCGGACGACGAGTACGTGTGGGCGCAGCAGTCGCCGGGCAACGCGCGCAGTGTCCGGGTCTTCCGGGCGGCGGGCTACGGTCCGGTGGGGTCCGAGGCGCTGATGCTCACCCGGTGACCGGGCATGACCTAGCGGAAGATGCCGGTGTGGCCGAGCGAGTAGCGGCCGGGCTGTGGATAGACCGCGAGGCCGTGCGGGCCGCGGCCGACCGGGATGCGGGCGACCTGGGCGCCGGTGCGGGTGTCGACGGCGTATACCTCGGCGTCGTAGCGGCCGGACAGCCAGAGCGTGGTGCCGTCCGCCGAGACGCCGCCCATGTCGGGGCTGCCGCCCTGGGGGAGCTTCCACTTCTTCGTCAGCTTGTCCTGGGCGAAGTCGAAGACCGAGATGGAGCCCTCACCGCGGTTGGTGACGTACATCTCCTTGGAGTCGCGGCTCACGTAGAGGCCGTGCGTGCCCTTGCCGGTCGGCAGCAGGGTGGGCTTGGAGAAGGTGTTCCCGTCCAGCACCCACATGCCGTCGGCCATCATGTCGGCGACGTAGAACTTCTTGCCGTCGGGGGAGATCTTCACGTCCTGCGGCATGGCTCCCTGGAAGGGGAGCTTCTGCTGGGCGACGACCTTCATGCGTGCCGTGTCGACCTTGAGGAGTTCGCCGCTGAACTCGCAGCTCACGATGAAGTAGCGGCCGTCGGGCGAGAAGTCGGCGTGGTTGACGCCGTAGCAGCTCACCGGTTCGGTGTGTCTGATCTTCATGGTGTGCGGGTCGCGGAAGACGAGCTGGCGGTCGAGCGAGGCCATCACGACCGCGTTCTTGCCGTCGGGCGTGAAGTACAGGTTGTACGGGTCGTGCACGTCGACGGGCTTGCCCGCCTTCCCCGTCCTCGGGTCGATCGGGGTGAGCGTGTGTCCGCGGTTGTTGTTGACCCAGAGCGTCTTCAGGTCCCAGGAGGGGACGACGTGCTGGGGCTGGTGTCCGACCGGGATGGTCCCGATGACCTTGCGGGTCTTCGGGTCGATGACGGTGACCGTGTCGGACTCGGTGTTGGGCACGTAGATCCGGGACGGGAAGGCCTTCACCACCGGCGACAGCTTGCCGGGCCGGTCCGCCGCGTACACGTCGCGGGGGTCGAGGACGGGCGGCATGCCGGGCAGTCCGCGCACGGCCGGCGGCTTCGGTGACGCGGTCGGCGCGGTCGCCCTGACCGGCTTGACGGGGCCTTCGGCGGCGCGGTCCGCGGGGGCGTCGGTGCCGCAGCCGGTGAGCGCGGCGAGGACGGCGGCGGCGCCGAGCAGGACGGTGGTGCGCCGCACCGGCCGGGCCTGCGGGGAGGGGGGCGGGGTGGTGTTCACGTGAGCAGCTCCGTGCAGGTCACCGCGGTCAGGCCGCGACGGTCGAGGTGGTCCAGGAGGGGCGGCAGGGCGGCGACGGTGTCCCGGTAGCCGAGGTGGAGGCTGACGACCGAGCCGGCACGTGCGGCGGCGGAGACGGTGGCGACGACGGCCGGTGCGCCCGGTGAGGTGTGGTCCAGCGAGTCGACGTCGTACGAGAGGACGTGCGGGTAACCGGCGCGCCGGGCGAGGCGGGTGACGAGCGGGGTCGACCACTGGGTGCGGGAGGGCCTGAACCAGGTGCCGATGGAGCCGGTCAGGCGGCGCAGGCGGTCGGCGCAGCCGGTGATCTCGGCGTAGGCGTCGGCCTCGGACATGGTGGTGATGGAGCGGTGGTGCAGGGTGTGGTTGCCGAGGTCGTGTCCGCCGTCGAGGATGCGCCGGGCGAGGTCCGGGTGTGCGTCGAGCCAGGTGCCGACGGCGAGGACGGTGATGTGGGCGCGGGCGCGCTCGGCCTCGCTCAGGACGGCGCGGGCGATGGCGGGGTCGCCCTGGCCGTGGAAGGTGAGGGCGACCCGGCCCGTGGTGCGCGGGCCGTGGTCGATCTCGGTGGGCAGGCCGGGGATGCGGTGGGGGGCGGGGGCGGCGCGCGCCGGGTGCGGGGACGCGGGGTGGGCGGCCGGGGCGGCGGTGGGCGCCTGTCGTTCGGCGGCGCAGCCGGTGGCGAGGGCGGCTGCGAGGCCGGTGGCGAGGCGCAGGGCCGAGCGTCTTCGGGTCGGTTCTGCCGTGGTCACGCCGCACATTTAACGGGGATAGCGGACAAAATACTCTTACCGACCCGGCAGCTTTAACGATTACTGGATGCCACCTGTATTTGTTCTTCATTTGCGAGGCTAGTGGCTCACATCACCGTTGATTCATTTGGACCGCACCGACTCCATCTGCCATGATCGGTGCCACGACCCCCATTGACCCGGGCCAGGTCGTCGTCAGACGCCGCGGACTACACCCCCCACTGTTCGCGGCGCACCACACGAAAGCCCCCGCGGCGCCGCACGACGGCGAGAACGGGGGCTTTCGTGCGTGTGGGCCGGGTACCGACCGGGCTCAGCGGTCGGCGACCCGCATCTCGAACCAGGTGGTCTTGCCGCGCGGCAGCAGGTCGACGCCCCAGCGGTCGGAGAGCTTGTCGACGAGGAAGAGGCCCCGGCCGGAGACGTCGAAGGGCTGGACGGGCATCAGGCACGGCAGGCCGCGGGACGGGTCGCGCACCTCCACGCGGATCCAGCCGCGGCGGCGCAGCATACGCAGGCCGAAGACGCGGGCGCCGGTGTGGCGCACGGCGTTGCCGACCAGTTCGGAGACGAGCAGGACGGCGTCCTCGGTCATCTTCGGGGACAGACCCCAGTGGCGCAGGACCACGACCTGGGCGAGCCGCCGCGCGGTCGCCGCCGATTCGGGGCGCGACGGCAGACGCACCTCCGCCTCGGTCGGATTCCCGAACAACTCCAGCGCCCGCAGCGCGTATTCGTCCTCGACCGCGGGAGACCAGCGCGCCGCGGTCGCACTGCCGTGCCGCCGCGGTTGTTCGACACCCTCAAGCCCCGCCATGCCCTCCATGATGGCCGCAGAGATGGCGCCTTGGGGCCGTTCCGGCTGAATAAGCCCCCCGGAACGCCTCATTCCGGGGGGCCTGTTTGGCATATGCCAGTGGCACTTAAGAGGGTTGGACACCCGCTCCGACCTGCGGTGACTTGGCGTGCGTGACTGATTCTTGATCGTCACCGGCAAGGTGCGCTTAAGGTTCCCTTAAGGTTCGGCTAATGCGCTCCAATGAGGTACGACAACAAGTCGACTCGGCCTCAAGGGAGTTGACGCCGCCTCTCGAAGACTCCTCAGGCGAACGTCGCCTTGCCCGGGCCCTCCTCCACGAAGCTGCGCATCCCGGTCTCGCGGTCCGCCGTCGCGAACAGGCCCGCGAACCAGGTGCGTTCGATGGCGAGACCGGTCTCCAGGTCCGTCTCCAGACCCGCGTCGATGGACTCCTTCGCGGCGCGCAGCGCGATCGCCGGGCCCTTCGCCAGCTTCGCCGCCCACGCGTGCGCCGCCGCGAAGACCTCCTCGGCGGGGACGACCCGGTCCACCAGGCCCATGGCGAGCGCCTCGTCGGCCCTCACCTGGCGGCCGGTGAAGATCAGGTCCTTCGCCTTGGAGGGGCCGACCAGACGGGCCAGGCGCTGGGTGCCGCCCGCGCCGGGGATCAGGCCGAGCAGGATCTCGGGCTGGCCCAGCTTGGCGTTGTCGGCGGCGATCCGGAAGTCGGCGCAGAGCGCCAGCTCGCAGCCGCCGCCCAGCGCGTAACCGGTGACGGCGGCGACGACCGGCTTGGGGATGCGGGCGACCGCGCTGAAGGAGTCCTGGAGGGCGCGGGACCTGACGACCATGGCCGCGTGGTCCATGGCCTGCATCTCCTTGATGTCCGCACCGGCCGCGAAGACCTTCTCGCTGCCGCGGACGACGACGGCCCGTACGTCGGTACGGGCCGTGGCCTCCGCTGCCAGTTCCTTGATGCGGTCCTGGACGGCGACGTCCAGGGCGTTCATCGGCGGGCGGTCGAGGCGGATCGTGCCCACCCCGTCGGCGATTTCCAGGTGTACGGTCATGGCCCGCAGGTTAGCGGGCGTTCACACCGGGACGGGGTCGCCCCCTACTTCTTCCAGTCCGCCCAGGACATGTTCCAGCCGTTGAACCCGTTGTCCGGCGCGACGGTCCTGTCGCCGGTGTGCTTGACGACGACCACGTCACCGATCATCGACTGGTCGAAGAACCAGGCCGCGGAGACCTTGCTGTCGTAGCCGCCGCGGACGTCGCGCAGGCCGACGCAGCCGTGGGAGGCGTTGTAGTTGCCGAAGGCGTCGCCGCCCCAGTAGTTGCCGTGGATGAAGGTGCCGGACGTGGTCAGGCGGATGGCGTGCGGGACGTCCTTGATGTCGTACTCGCCGCCGTAGCCGACGGTCTCGCCGTTCATCCGGGTCACGGCGAGCTTCTCGCTCATGACCATCTGGCCCTCCCAGGTCTCGTACCCGGGCTTGCCGGTCGTGACCGGGATCTTCTTCAGGGTCTTGCCGTCGCGCTCGACGGTCATCATGTGCGTCTTCGCGTCGACCGTGGAGACCTGGCTGCGGCCGATGGTGAACTTCACCGTGCGGACCTGCTTGCCGTAGACGCCCGGGCGCCCCTCGACGCCGTCGAGGTTGAGCTTGACCGTCACCTCGGTGCCGGGCGCCCAGTACTTCTCGGGGCGGAAGTCGATGCGGTCGTTGCCGAACCAGTGCGGTTCGACCGGGACCGACGGTTCCGTCTTCACGCTGATCGCCTTCTCGACGTCCTCGGGGTGCGTGATGCCCCGGGTGAAGCGGATCGAGAACGGCATGCCCACACCGACCTTCGACCCGTCCTCCGGCGTGAACATGCCGACGAAGGTGTTCTTCGGGGTGAGCGTGGTGAAGGTGGTGTCCTTGGCCGACTCCCGCCCGTCCTTGTCCTTCGCCACCGCGTGCACCCGGTACTTGGTGGCCGCGGCCAGGTGGTGGGCGGGTGTCCAGCTCGTGCCCCCCGTGATGTCACCCGCCACCGGATTGCCCTTGGTGTCGGCGACCTTCACCTCGGTCAGCCTGCCCTTGTCCGCGGTTATCTTCAGGGCCCCGCTGGTGGCGACGGAGTCGGCACCGTCCTTCGGTGCCACGGTCACCACGGCCTGCGACGGCTTGTTCGCCTCGGCCGCCTTGTCCGACGTGCCCTTGCCGTCCCCGTCCGTACCGTTCCCGCCCCCGCACGCGGTGACCAGCAGCAGTGCCGCCCCCAGCAGTGCCGCCGATATCGGTCGTCGCCCGTTCACGATGTTCTCCCCTCGCAGGGCCTCGGTCCCAAGGCCCGCACCCCTGCGCGTCTGCGCGCGCACTGCGAAAGATTAACCTCACGACCTGGGAAAACGGATCCCCGCTTATGTCACCGTTTAGTCCCAACGCCCGTGCGGCGGCCTCCCTTTCCGCGGTCACGCGGGCTACGAACCGCTCGCGCCCCCGGCCTTCCACTCCGCCCAGTCCATGTTCCAGCCCCCGAGCCCGTTGTCAGGAGCCACTTTCTTGTCAGCGCTGTGGCGCACCTCGACGACGTCGCCGATGAGGGTGCGGTCGAAGAACCAGCCCGCCGGGGTGAGCGGACTGCCGCCCTTCACGTCGCGCAGACCGACGCAGCCGTGGCTGACGTTGCTGGAGCCGAAGACGCCGCCCGACCAGTAGTTGCCGTGCAGGAACGTGCCGGAGTCCGTCAGGCGCAGGGCGTGCGGCACGTCCGGGATGTCGTACTCGCCGCCGAAGCCGACGGTGCGGCTGTTCATCCGGGTCACGTCGAGCATCTCGGAGACGACCATCTTCCCGTTGTACGTCGTCGAGCTCGGCGCCCCCGCCGTGATCGGGATGGCGGAGACCAGCCTCCCGCCCCTGCGGACCTCCATCATGTGCGTCCTGGCGTCGACCAGGCTGACCTGGCTGCGGCCGACGGTGAACGAGAACGACTTGTGCTGGAGACCGTAGACGCCCGGGGCCGCCTCGACGTCGCGCAGGTCCAGGTCGACGGTGACCCGGGTGCCCGGCCTCCAGTACCGCTCGGGGCGGAAGTCGAGACGCGTCGCGCCGAACCAGTGCGGGGCGACCTCCACCGCGGGCCGGGACCTGACCCGCACGGCGCGTTCGACGGCGGCCCGGTTCCCGATCCGCCGGTTGAACTCCAGTTTCACGATCATGCCCGTGCCGACGGTGGCCCGGTTCTCCGGTGTCACGTAGCCGATGAACCGCTCGCCGGGGACGGCCGTCGTGAAGGTGGTGCGGCGGGCCGTGCGGCGGCCGTCGCCGTCGAGGGCGACCGCGTCGACCGTGTACTTCGCGGCGAGCGTCAGCCGGTCGGCGTCCGCACCCGTGGGCCGCCAGCGCCGGCCGTCGTCCACCAGCCGCCCCGGCACCGCCTCCTCCCGTGCGTCCTGCACCTTGACGACCTTGACGGACTCCAGCCGGCCCTCGGGCACCTGGACCTGGAGCCGCCTGCCCGCCCGCACGTTCTTGTCCGCGTCGTCCGGTGCGACCCGGATCAGCTCCGCGGGCGAGCGGGGCTTGCCGAACGCCCCGCCCGCGTCACAACCGGCGAGCCCGCCGACCAGTCCTGCCCACGTCAGTACGGCGGCCAGTGTCGCCCCTGCGCGCCGCGCGCGCCTCACAGCTCTTCTCACGCCAGGCCAACGACGCTCCCCCCACCGGGGAAACGTGAGTGCGACCCGAGCTGTGGGCAGAACAGAGGGGAGGGGACCAGGGGCAGCGGTGGGGACGCCGTACGCCCCGCGCCCATCCTTCGTGGAGCCGCGGGAGGCTGTCAGGTGTCGAGCGCACCCGAGCAGGAGGCAGTGCAGACCGGCGTGCCGGCCGGCCGGACAGGGAACGGGCGGCCCCCCGTCCCCGCGCCCGCGCCGTACGGACCGGAGCGGGGGCGCACTCCCCCGGTCGGACCCGTCTGGCCGGGGACGTCCATGCCGCTCGGCGCCCGGTTCCGGGTCGGTCCGGACGGGGTCGCGGGAACCAACTTCGCCCTGTGGGCCGGGGGCGCCGAAGGCGTCGACCTGTGCCTGTTCGACGACCAGGGGCGCGAACGCCGGTCGCCGCTGACCGAGACGACCCACGGGATCTGGCACGGCTTCGTACCGGGTGTGCGGCCCGGACAGCGGTACGGGTTCCGGGTGCACGGCCGCTGGGACCCGTGGACGGGCGCCCGCTGGAACCCGGCGAAGCTGCTCCTGGACCCGTACGCGCGGGCCGTGGACGGCGCCCCGGGCAACGACTACGGCCGGCTGCCGCCCGAGGTGTACGGGCACGTACGGGACTGGCCCGAGCAGCACGTGGCCGACACCGTGCGCGACGACCGGGACTCGGCGCCGTACGTCCCGAAGGGGGTCGTGGTCCACGACGACGCGCCCGACGACGAGTGGGTGGACGACCGGCGGCCGAAGACGCCCTGGTCGGACTCGGTCATCTACGAGCTGCACGTGCGCGGCTTCACCCGCCGCCACCCGGGGATACCCGAGGAGCTGCGGGGCACGTACGCGGGGCTCGCGCATCCGGCGGCGATCGAGCACCTGACACGTCTCGGCGTGACGGCGGTGGAGCTGCTGCCGGTCCACCAGTTCGCCCACGAGGACCACCTGCTGCGGCGGGGACTGCGCAACTACTGGGGCTACAACTCGATCGGCTACTTCGCCCCGCACGCGGCGTACGCGGCGTCCGGCACCGCCGGGCAGCAGGTCGGCGAGTTCCGGCGGATGGTGCGGACGCTGCACGACGCCGGGATCGAGGTGATCCTCGACGTCGTCTACAACCACACGGCGGAGGCGGGCGAGCTGGGCCCGACGCTGTCGCTGAAGGGCATCGACAACCGCGGCTACTACCGGCTCCAGGACGACGCGCGCCGCTACGCCGACTACACGGGCTGCGGCAACACCCTGCACGTGGTGCAGCCGCACGTGCTGCGCCTGATCACCGACTCGCTGCGGTACTGGGTGACGGAGATGGGCGTCGACGGTTTCCGCTTCGACCTGGCGGCGGCGCTCGCCCGCTCCATGCACGACGTCGACATGCTGTCGCCGTTCCTCGCGGTCATCGCCCAGGACCCGGTGCTGCGGCGCGTGAAGCTGATCGCGGAGCCGTGGGACGTCGGCTCCGGCGGCTACCAGGTCGGCGCGTTCCCCCCGCTGTGGACGGAGTGGAACGACCGCTACCGCGACGCCGTACGGGACTTCTGGCGCGGCGCGCTCCCCGACGTACGGGACCTGGGGTACCGGCTCTCCGGGTCGAGCGACCTGTACGCGTGGGGCGGGCGGCGGCCGTACGCGTCGGTCAACTTCATCACCGCGCACGACGGCTTCACCCTGCGCGACCTGGTGAGCTACGAGCGCAAGCACAACGAGGCGAACGGCGAGGGCAACCGGGACGGCACGAGCGACAACCGGTCCTGGAACTGCGGCGCCGAGGGCGAGAGCGCCGACGCGTCCGTACGTGCTCTGCGCAGGCGGCAGTTGCGGAACCTGCTGACGACGCTGCTGCTGTCGACGGGTGTGCCGATGCTGGTCGCGGGCGACGAGTTCGGGCGTACGCAGGGCGGCAACAACAACGCGTACTGCCAGGACAACGAGGTGAGCTGGGTCGACTGGGAGCTTCTGGACGACCCGGGCTGGAGGGCGCTGTTCGACCTCACGTCCCGGCTGATCGCGCTGCGGCACGCGCACCCCGTCCTGCGGCGCGGCACGTTCTTCTCCGGTCGCGCGCGGCCGGCGGACGGGCTGCGGGACCTGGCCTGGTTCACGTCGCGCGGCACCGAGATGACCGAGGCGGACTGGTACGCGCCCACGGCCACGATCAGCATGTATCTGTCCGGCCGGGACCTGCCCGGCCGGGACGCGCGCGGCGAGCGGGTGGAGGACGACAGCTTCCTGGCCGTCCTGCACGCGGGCGACGGGCCCGAGCGCTTCGTGCTGCCGGACGAGCCGTGGGCCCGGTCGTACGAGGTGCTGGTGGACACGGGCGCGGAGGACCAGACGGCGGCGCCGGGCACGGTCCACGACGCCGGGGCGGTGATCACGGTGGAGCCGCGGACGGTGCTGCTGCTGCGGGTGCGGTGGACGCGGTGAGCGGCGGGAAAGACGGGCAGGACCCGCTCAGCCGAGGATCTTGCGGTCGTACGCCACCGCCACCGCCGCCGCGCGGTCCTTCACGCCCAGTTTGGCGTAGAGGTGCGTGAGGTGGGTCTTGACCGTCGCCTCGCTGATGAACAGCTCACGCGCGATCTCCTTGTTCGAGGTGCCCTTCGCGACCAGGACCAGGACCTCGCGCTCACGGGCGGAGAGGGCCGCGTCGGCGGGGGCGGGCGCACGGACCGCGGTGACCAGGCGGGAGGCGACCGCCGGGGAGAGGACGGTGCGGCCCTCGGCGGCGGCGCGGACGGCGGTGAACAACTCCTCGCGCGGGGCGTCCTTGAGGAGGTAGCCGGTGGCGCCCGCCTCGATCGCGGGCAGCGTGTCCGAGTCCGTGTCGTACGTGGTGAGGACCAGGACGCGGGCGCGGGTGCCGCGGCGGGTCAGCTCCTTGATGGCGTCCACGCCGCCTCCGCCCGGCATGCGCAGGTCCATCAGGACGACGTCCGGGTCGAGGGCGAGGGCGCGTGTCACGCCCTCCACGCCGTCGGCCGCCTCGCCGAGGACGGTGAATCCGGCGGCCGACTCGAACATGCCGCGCAGGCCGTCACGGACCACGGGGTGGTCGTCGACGATCAGGAGCGTGATCACTGGGTCAGTCATGGCGCACCAACGGTACGCGAGCCGAGATCGCCGTGCCGCCGCCCGGTTCCGACTCGACGGTGACGTCGCCCGCGAGGCGTTCGGCGCGGGCGCGCATGCCGTCGAGGCCGAACCCGGAGGTGCCGGTGCGGGCGGGCAGGGCGATCGGGTCGAAGCCGCGGCCGTCGTCGCGGACGTCGAGGGTGACCTCGCCCGCCATGAAGGAGAGGGTGACGCCGATCCGGGTGGCGCCCGCGTGCCGGGCGGCGTTGGACAGGGCCTCCTCGGCGATCCGCAGCAGGGACGCCTCGATCTCGTCGTGCAGGGGTTCGGCGGTGCCGGTGACGGTGAAGTCGGCGCGTACGCCGGTGCGACCGGCCCATTCGGCGACGGTCTTCTTCAGCGCCTCGGCCAGGGTCGCGTCGGCGAGGGCGGCGGGCGAGAGGTTGTGCACGGAGCGGCGGGCCTCGCCGAGGCTGTGCCGGGCGAGGTCGCAGGCGCGGTCCAGGTGCTCGCGGGCGACCTCCAGGGTGGGTGCGCTCGCGACGACCTGGAGCTGGGCGATGATGCCGGCGAGGCCCTGCGCGATGGTGTCGTGGATCTCGGCGGCGAGCCTGCGGCGTTCGTCGGCGACGCCCGCTTCCCGCGCCTGGACGAGAAGTTGGGCGTGGAGCTGCGCGTTCTCGTCCACGGCCTGCTGGAGGGCGGTGTTGGTGCGCTCCAGTTCCTGGATGGTGTCGTGCTGGCGGCGGTTGCGCTCCTCCTCCTTCGTGTTGAGGTGCATCATCGTCGACACGATCGCCATGTTGACGGCGAGCAGCGCGCCGAAGATGCCCCATGTGAGGGAGCCTTCGGGCGGCATTCCACCGGATTCGGAGCCGGCCATGACGACGGCGGTGGCGAACAGGCCGGTCCGTACGAAGCGGCGCGGCAGCAGTCGTTCGGCGCTGAAGTAGCCCATGACGGCGTAGAACACGAAGAACGGGTTGAGCCACGTCAGGACGAAGGCGAGGGCCCAGCGGACGGTGAAGTACACCGCGCCTGTGGCGGAGGCGCCGGGGTGGCGCAGGGCGCGCGGTCCGCACAGCAGCTCCAGGACCAGGGCGGCCGCGACCAGGCACCACACGGCGGTCCAGTCGGTCCGGCTCATGTCGACGACCGTCGAGGTCGCGAGTGCCATCGGGATGCTGAACAGGAGCAGGACGAAGGGCCCGTAGCGATGCATGGCCGTCCACCGCTGCTGGACGGTGCTGCCCGCCTCCCCGGCGCGTTGCCTGTTCACGGATCCAGTCTGCCTCGCGGGCCCGGTGTCCACGCGCTCACTCCCAGCGGAACCAGCGCGCCGCCGCGCCGGACAGGAGCGCCGCCCACAGGACGAGGACGGCCAGGTGGGACCAGCCGGGCCAGTCCCCGGCCGCCGCGTCGCTGAGGGCCTGGGACGCGGCGCCGAACGGGGTGCACTCGACGACGCGGGCGAGGGTGTCCGGCATCGACTGCACCGGCAGCCACACCCCGGCGCAGAACATGCTGGGGAAGAAGACCGCCGAGCCGATGGCACCGGCGACCTTCTGGGTGCGGGCCCGGGCGGCGACCAGCGCGCCGAGCGAGAGCGCGACGACGACGGAGAGCACGAGCGCGAGCAGGTAGCCGAGGACCTGCGGGGGCAGCCGTACGTCGAACGCGAGGCGCCCGATGGCCAGCGACAGCAGCGAGGAGACGAGGGCCGCGACGCCGTGGATGGCCATTTGCGCGCCGAGCAGCGCGGGCGGCCGTACCGGCGTCGCCGACATGCGGCGCAGGATGCCGCGCTCCCGGTATCCGGCGATGACCGGTGCCATCGCCTGGAGCCCGGCCACGATCAGCGGGAGCAGCACGGTGACGGGCACGTACGCGTCGATGAGGCGCAGGCCGTCGGGGCCCGAGCCGGACTCGCGGAACGCCGGGATGCACCCGAGGACCACGAGCAGCACGGGCGGGAAGACGGCGATGCCGAAGAGGGAGCCGGGTTCGCGCAGGAACAGCCGGAACTCGCTCCTGAGGACGGCGGAGTGGGCGCCGGGCAGGCGCGCCGGGGTGGCGGCGGTGACGCTCATGACTGGCCGGCTCCTGTCAGGTCGAGGAACGCGTCGTCCAACGTGGCGTCGGCGACGCGGAGTTGGTGCGCGGTGATGTGGTGGCGGGCGAGCAGGGTGAGGACGGCGTCGACGGTCTCGTCGCCGCCGGTCAGGGTCGTGCGGCCGTCCCGGTGCTCGACGGCGGCGAGACCGGGCAGGGCGGCCAGTTCGCGTTCGTCGAGCGGCGCGGACGGTGTGAAGGAGATGACGGTCGCCCCGGCGGCCCGGCTGATCAGCCCGGCCGGGGTGTCGAGGGCGGCGACGCGTCCCTTGTCGATGACGGCGACGCGGTCGCACAGCCGCTGCGCCTCCTCCATGAAGTGCGTCACGAGGAGCACGGTGACTCCGCTGTCCCGGACGTCCTCGATGAGCTGCCAGGTGTCGCGGCGGGCGCGCGGGTCGAGCCCGGTGGTCAGTTCGTCGAGGACGACGACCCGCGGGTTGCCGACGAGGGCGAGCGCGATGAACAGGCGCTGCTTCTGGCCGCCGCTGAGCCTTGCGAACCGGGTGGTCAGCTTCTCGTCGAGCCGCAGCCGCTCGGCGAGCGGCCGCCAGTCGAGCGGGTCGGGGTAGAAGGCGGAGTACAGCTCCAGTGCCTCGCGCACGGTCAGCTTCGCCTGGATCTCGCTCTCCTGGAGCTGGGCACCGAGCATCCTGGTGACCTTCTCGTGGTCGCGCACGGGGTCGAGCCCGGCGACGCGGACGCGTCCCGCGTCGGGCAGGCGCAGCCCCTCGACGCACTCCACGGTGGTGGTCTTCCCGGCGCCGTTCGGCCCGAGGACGCCGAAGATCTCGCCCTCTTCCACGGCGAAGGAGATCCCGTCGACGACGGCCCGTCCGGCGTACGTCTTGCGCAGCCCGGTGACCTCGATGAGCGGTGCACTGGTGGTGGTCATGGCTCCAGCGTCGCCCGGCGGGGGCGGCCGGGGCATCGGCCATCGCGCTCGAAGGCACATCAGCCGATCGGTTGAGGGGCGCTACGACCGCGGCTGCCGGTGGCGGGAGCGGGCCGCCGGAAACCCGCTGCGCGCTGTCGGTGCCGAACCGTAGTCTCACTCCCGATGGCGACTTCAGATGCAGCTACCACGGACCCCGGCCGGACCGATGACGAGGAGCAACTCGCGGCGCCCGCGGAGCAGTCGGCGGCGCGGACGCTGCTGCGCCTGTGGCCGTACGTGCGGCCGGTGCGGGCGCGGTGGGCGAGCGCCGCCGCGGTGGCGGTGGTCGCGTCCTGTCTGGGGCTGCTGTTCCCGCTGGTGCTGAAGTGGATCGTGGACGGACCGGTCACCCACCACGATCCGGGCGGGGTGTGGCTCGGCGCCGGGGTGCTGCTCGCGCTCGGCGTCGTGGAGGCGCTGCTGTTCGGTCTGCGGCGCTGGCTCATCGCGCGGCCCCTCGCGGGCGTCGAGGCGGCGATGCGCGCCGACCTGTACCGGCACCTCCAGCGGCTGCCCGTCTCCTTCCACGACCGCTGGGCGTCGGGGCAGTTGCTGTCGCGCGGCACGACGGACCTCATGGTCGTCCGGATGTTCCTGGCCTTCCCGCTGACGTTCCTGTTCGTGAACGGGGTGACCATCCTGGCCGGGCTCGCCCTGCTCGTCGCGCAGGACTGGGGCCTCGGCCTCGTGCTGCTCGCGCCCGCGGTGCCGCTGATCGTGGTCTGCTACCGCTTCGAGCACGGGTACGCGCAGGCGTCGCGCCGCGCCCAGGACCAGGTCGGCGATCTGACGACGGTCGTCGAGGAGTCGGTGCTCGGCATCCGCGTCATCAAGGGGTTCGGCCGGCACCGCAGCCAGGCCCGCGCCTTCCACGACCTGTCGCGGACGCTGCGCGGCACGGAGCTGACCAAGGCGCGGCTGCTCGCGGGCATCCTCGCGGTGATCACGCTGCTGCCGGAGGCGGCCCTGGGCGCGGCCCTCGTCGTCGGCACCCTGCGCGTCGCCGACGGCGCGCTGTCGGCGGGCACGCTCGTCGCGTTCCTGTCGACGGCGCTCGCGCTGCGCTGGCCCATCGAGTCCATCGGTTTCCTGCTGGCGATGAGCCAGGAGGCGGCGACGGCGACACGGCGCTACTTCGAGGTGATGGACGCCGCCGAGGAGGACCCCCGGGTGCTGCCCGACACCGGTGAGCGGGACGGGGACGGGCTCCGCTTCGACGGCGTCGAGTTCCGCTACCCGGACGCCGCCGCGGACTGCGAGCCGACGCTGCGCCGGATCGACCTGCACGTACGCTCGGGCGAGACCATGGCCCTGGTCGGCGCGACCGGCAGCGGCAAGACGACGCTGACCGCGCTCGTGCCCCGCCTGTACGACGTCACGGCCGGGCGCATCACGCTCGACGGGCGGGACATCACCGCCGTCCCGCGCGAGGAGCTGCGCACCCTGGTGTCGGTGGCGTTCGAGGAGCCGACCCTGTTCTCCGCGTCGGTCGCCGAGAACGTCCTGATGGGGGCGGAGGACGGCACGCCGGAGCAGGTGGAGCGGGCCCTCGCGGTGGCGCAGGCCGACTTCGTGCGGCACCTGCCCGACGGCGTCGACACGGAGGTCGGCGAACAGGGGCTGAGCCTGTCGGGCGGCCAGCGCCAGCGTCTCGCACTGGCCCGTTCCGTCGTCGGCTCGCCCCGCTTCCTGATCCTGGACGACCCGCTGTCCGCGCTCGACGTGCACACCGAGGCGGCGGTGGAGGCCGCGCTGCGGCGGGTGCTCGCGGACAGCACCGCCCTCGTCGTCGCGCACCGCCCCTCCACGGTGCTGCTCGCCGACCGGGTCGCGCTGCTCTCCCGGGGCCGCGTCACAGCGGTGGGCACGCACCACGAACTGCTGCGCACGAGCGCGGAGTACCGGTACCTGATGTCGGGCGACACGGCGGACGACAGCCGAGAGGCGGCGCATTCATGACGACCACCGCGAACACCGGCCTCTCCACACAGCCGGACGACCCGGACGGCACGGGCGACCCGGTCGACCCGGTCGACGACGTACGGCTCCCCTCCCCCGGCGACCCGTTCGACCAGGACGATCTGCCCACGCCCCAGGGCGCCACGCGCCTGCTGCTGCGCTCGCTGCTCACGCCCCACCGCCGCACGGCCTGGCTCACGGTGCTCGCGCTGCTGCTCCAGCAGGCGGCCGTGCAGTCCGGGCCGCTGATCGTCGCGTACGCCATCGACAGCGCGGTGCCGGCGCTGCGCCGGGACGCCTACGGGCCCCTGGTCGTGGTCGGCGCCGGGTTCCTGCTGACCGCGTGCTGCTCGGCCGCGTTCCAGTACGCGTACATCCAGTTCTCCGCGCGCGTGAGCCAGAACGTGCTGCTGGACCTGCGCGGCCGGATCTTCCGCCACGCGCAGGCGCTCAGCGTCGACTTCCACGACCGGTACACCTCGGGCCGGGTCATCTCGCGGGCCACGACGGACGTGGAGTCCCTGCGCGAGCTGCTCTCCGAGGGCCTTCAGGAACTGGTCAACGTCGTCCTCGCCTCCCTCTACATCACGGCGATGCTGCTCTGGCTCGACCTCGGCATCGGCGCGGTCGCGGCGTTCTCCTTCCTCCCCCTGTCCGTCCTGATCCGGCTGTACCGGCGGCGGGCCGCGCGCGCGTACGGCGAGCGGTCCTCGGCGATCGCGGCCGTCATCGTGAAGTTCGTCGAGACGATGAACGGCATCCGGCCGGTCCGGGCGTTCCGCCGGGAGCAGGCCAACGACGAGCACTTCGGCGCGTTGAACCACCGCCACGAGCGGGCCAACGGCACGGCCATGCTGGAGATGGCGCGCTACGTCGTCGGCTCCCGCCTCCTCGCGAACACGGCGGTCGCCGGCATGGTCCTGTGGGGCGCCTACCGGGTCGCGAGCGGCACGCTCGCCCTGGGTGTGCTGGCCGCCGCGGTGCTCTACATCCGCCGCCTCTACGACCCCATCGACCGGCTCGCGATGTTCCTCAACTCCTACGAGTCGGCCGCCGCGTCCCTGAAGAAGATCGCGGGCCTGCTGGAGCAGACGCCCTCAGTACCCGAACCCCGGTCGCCGCGCCCCCTGCCCGCCGCGCGCGGGGGCCGGCCCGGCCGCGACGTGGAGTTCGCCGACGTCTCCTTCGGCTACCGCACGGGCGGCGAGGTGCTGCCCCGCTTCGACCTGCGGCTCCCGGCCGGGCAGACGGTGGCCGTGGTCGGCTCCACGGGTGCGGGCAAGTCCACGCTCGCGAAGCTGCTCGCCCGCTTCTACGACCCGTCGCACGGCAGGGTCCTGCTCGACGGCGTCGACCTGCGCGAGCTGTCCCACGCCGAGCTGCGGCACGGGGTGGTGATGGTGACGCAGGAGGCGTTCCTGTTCTCCGGGACGGTCGCCGACAACATCGCGATCGGGCGTCCGGAGGCGAGCCGCGAGGAGATCGAGGAGGCCGCGCGGGCGATCGGCGCGCACGCCTTCATCGCCGCGCTGCCCGACGGGTACGACACGGACGTGCGCAAGCGCGGCGGGCGGATCTCGGCGGGCCAGCGGCAGTTGGTGGCGTTCGCGCGGGCGCTGCTCGCGGACCCGGCGGTCCTCGTCCTCGACGAGGCGACCAGCTCCCTGGACGTGCCCGGCGAGCAGGCGGTGCAGCAGGCGATGCGGACGGTGCTGCGCGGGCGGACGGCGGTGGTCATCGCGCACCGCCTGTCGACGGTGGAGATCGCGGACCGCGTCCTGGTCATGGAGAACGGCCGGATCGTGGAGGACGGCCCGCCGGCCGAACTCATCGCGGGCGAGGGCCGCTTCGCGCACCTGCACCGGGCCTGGCGGGACAGCCTGGTGAGCTGACCGAGCCGCGGTCAGGCCCCTCCGGCGATCGAGGAGCGGGGTCCGGGGCAGAGCCCCGCGACCCGCGCCCGGTCACGGACAGCCGATTTCCAGCCACGCGACCCCCCGCCCGGCCGACCGCACCCCACCCCGGGGAGCCTCACGCCCTCGCCCCCACGCCCCCGCAGGCCCGCCCTCAACCCACCCCGCATATCGAACACGCTCCCCCGCGCACCGAACTATTTCCGGCCAACCTGTTGTCGCGCTCCTGACAGACCGCGCTCTCTGCTGCCACTCTTCCCAACGGCCGCCGCTCAGCCGCCTCCCGGTAACCGGGCGTCGGCCGCGACGACACACCCGCTCCACCCCTGAATCCCGCACTGCCTGCACTGCGTTCTGCCCGGCCGGCCACCCGCCGGCCGGTCCCCACTGGCCGCACACCCATGCGGCCGCGCAGAAGGAGTCAGCGTTGAGAAGCACCTCCACCTCCCACAGACGCCGGGCCACTGCCGCCGCGGCCGTGGGCGCCGTCACCGCCCTGCTCGCCGTCGCCTTCCAGTCGGGTCCGGCCACCGCGGCCGACGCCCGGGACGCGAGCCCCACCGCACAGGCCACGGCGAACGCCACCCGCGGCGCCGACCCGGGCGCCCTGCCCGTGAAGCTCTCCCCGGCGAAGCGAGCCGAGCTGCTGCGCGCGGCGAACTCCACGAAGGCCAAGGCCGCCACGGCGAAGAAGCTCGGTCTGGGCGCGCAGGAGAAACTCGTCGTCCGGGACGTGCTCCAGGACAAGGACGGGACGACCCACACCCGTTACGAGCGCACCTACGGCGGACTGCCCGTCCTGGGCGGCGACCTGATCGTCGACACGGCGAAGTCCGGTGCCGCGCAGGGCGTGACGAAGGCATCCAAGGCGCAGCTCAAGGGCGTGGACACGACGGCCGACGTGAAGCCGGCCGCCGCCGAGACGCAGGCCCTGAAGCTGGCCAAGGCCGACGGTTCGAAGAGGACCGAGGCGGACCGGGCGCCGCGCAAGGTCGTGTGGCTCGGCCAGGGCGCGGCCAAGGGGCAGCCCACGCTCGCCTACGAGACCGTGGTCGGGGGGCTCCAGCACGACGGCACGCCGAACGAGCTGCACGTCATCACCGACGCGACCACCGGCAAGAAGCTGCACGAGTGGCAGGCCATCGAGACCGGCACCGGCAACACCCAGTACAGCGGCACCGTGACCCTCGGCACCGCGCAGTCCGGATCGTCGTACACCCTCACCGACACCGCGCGCGGCAGCCACAAGACGTACAACCTCAACCGAGGCACGTCGGGGACGGGGACCCTGTACTCCGGCCCGGACGACGTGTGGGGCAACGGCTCGGCGAGCAACACCGAGACGGCCGCCGCCGACGCGCACTACGGTGCCGCGCTGACGTGGGACTACTACAAGAACGTGCAGGGCCGCACCGGTATCCGCGGTGACGGCAAGGGAGCGTACTCGCGCGTCCACTACGGCAACGCGTACGTCAACGCGTTCTGGGACGACAGTTGCTTCTGCATGACGTACGGCGACGGCACCAGCAACACGCACCCGCTGACGTCGATCGACGTGGCCGCGCACGAGATGACGCACGGCGTCACCTCGAACACCGCGGGCCTCAACTACAGCGGTGAGTCGGGTGGTCTGAACGAGGCGACCTCGGACATCTTCGCGGCGGCCGTCGAGTTCTACGCGGCCAACCCGTCGGACCCGGGCGACTACCTGGTCGGCGAGAAGATCAACATCAACGGTGACGGCACCCCGCTGCGCTACATGGACAAGCCGAGCAAGGACGGCGCGTCCAAGGACGCCTGGTACTCCGGTATCGGCAGCGTCGACGTGCACTACTCGTCGGGCCCGGCCAACCACTTCTTCTACCTGCTCAGCGAGGGCAGCGGCGCGAAGGTCGTCAACGGGACGAGCTACAACTCCCCGACCTCCGACGGCCTGCCCGTCACCGGGATCGGCCGCGACAAGGCGGCGTTGATCTGGTTCAAGGCGCTGACCACGAAGTTCACCTCGACCACCAACTACGCGGGCGCGCGCACCGGTGCCCTCGCGGCCGCCGGTGAGCTGTACGGGACGACGTCCACCGAGTACAAGGCGGTGCAGGACGCGTTCGCCGCGATCAACGTCGGCGCCCGCTCCGGCGGCGGCGACCCGGGCACCGGCAAGACGTTCACGAACGACACGGACGTGAACATCCCCGACTCGCCCGGCGCGGCGGTCACCTCCTCGGTCACCGTCTCGGGCGTGAGCGGCAACGCGCCGTCCACCCTGAAGGTCGGCGTCGACATCGTGCACACCTGGAGCGGTGACCTCCAGGTGGACCTGGTCGGTCCGAGCGGCAAGACGTACCGGCTGCACTCGTCCGTCTACGACCCGACCCCCAACATCCAGACCACCTACACGGTCAACGCCTCCACGGAGACGGCGAACGGCGTCTGGAAGCTGAAGGTCCAGGACCTCGGTCCGCAGGACACCGGCTACATCAACAGTTTCAAGCTGACGTTCCCGTAGGCAGGCCACGGCCCCGCACGGTCTGGGCGCGTCGTTCCGGTGGAGCAACTTCCCGGAGCGGCGCGCCCGTTCACGCGCGGGGTTGTTCATGTTCCGTTCGCAATACGTGCGTCAGTTTTCGCTCAACGAACGAATTCCGGCCAACCTGCGATCACGTACATGACATGTCCGGTCCTCAACTGCCAAAGTTTCCCCACCCGCACCACCCGCACCACCCGCACGGCAAAGCTCACTCCCCCACTTCACTCAAGGAGCTTTCTTCGTGACTTCCCCCACGTCTGGCCGCATATCCCGCCGCACCACCCTCTCCCTCGCCACGGCCGTCGCCGCCGGCGCCCTGATCGCCGGGTCGTTCACCGCCACCGGCGCCGCCGCCCAGCCCGCCGCCCCCTCGGCCGCGCCGCTGGCCCTGAGCGCGTCGGCCCGCGCCGACCTCGTCAAGGACGCGAGCGCCGAGACGGCCGCCGCGGCACGCGAGCTGAAGCTCGGCTCCAAGGAGAAGCTGGTCGTCCGCGACGTGGTCAAGGACCGCGACGGCACGACCCACACCCGCTACGAGCGCACCTACGACGGCCTGCCCGTCCTCGGCGGCGACCTCGTCGTCCACGAGACGAAGTCCGGCAGCCGCAAGGGCGTCACCCGCGCGACCTCCAAGTCCATCGAGGTCCCCACCACCGGCGCCTCCCTCAAGGCCGCCCCGGCCGGCGCCCGCAAGGTCGTGTGGGCCGCGACCGGCACGCCGAGACTCGCCTACGAGAAGGTCGTCACCGGCACGCAGAAGGACGGCACGCCGAGCAAGCTGCACGTCATCACCGACGCGGCGACCGGCGAGAAGATCTTCCAGTACGACACGGTCCACACCGGCACCGGCGTCTCCGAGTACAGCGGCAGCGTGACCATCGGCACCACCAAGGGCACCTCGTCGTACTCCCTCACGGACGCGACCCGCGGCGGCCACTCCACGTACAACCTCAAGAACGGCTCGTCCGGCAAGGGCACGCTGTTCACCGACGCCGACGACAAGTGGGGCAACGGCACGACCAGCGACCCCGCCACCGCCGGCGTCGACGCCGCCTACGGCGCCCAGGCGACCTGGGACTACTACAAGAACGTCTTCGGCCGCAGCGGCATCAAGGGCGACGGCAAGGGCGCCTACTCCCGCGTCCACTACGGCAACGCGTACGTCAACGCGTTCTGGGACGACAGTTGCTTCTGCATGACCTACGGCGACGGCGAGGGCAACAAGAACCCGCTCACCTCGCTCGACGTGGCCGCGCACGAGATGAGCCACGGCGTCACCTCGAACACCGCCGGCCTGGTCTACAGCGGCGAGTCCGGCGGCCTCAACGAGGCGACGTCCGACATCTTCGGCACGTCGGTGGAGTTCTACGCGAAGAACACCGCGGACGTCGGCGACTACCTCATCGGCGAGAAGATCGACATCAACGGTGACGGCACCCCGCTGCGCTACATGGACAAGCCGAGCAAGGACGGCGCCTCGCTCGACGCCTGGAGGTCCGGCGCGGGCAACGTCGACGTCCACTACTCGTCGGGCATCGCCAACCACTTCTTCTACCTGCTCAGCGAGGGCAGCGGCAAGAAGACGATCAACGGCGTCGCCTACGACTCCCCCACCTCGAACGGCTCCACCGTCACCGGGATCGGCCGCTCCAAGGCCGAGCAGATCTGGTTCAAGGCCCTGACGACGTACTTCACGTCGAACACCAACTACGCGGCGGCGCGCACCGGCACGCTGAACGCGGCGAAGGACCTGTACGGCGCGACCTCGGCCGAGTACAAGGCCGTGGCCGCGGCGTGGGCGGCCGTCAACGTCAAGTAGTCGACACGGCACGACCGTCGTACGGCGCCCGGGCCTCACGGTCCGGGCGCCGTCGCGTTCACCGCAGGAGGACGCCCGCGCCCTCCCCCACGCTCTCCGACGGCACCGTCACCAGGCCCGGCTCCGCCGCCGACGCGAGGAGACGGTGGGTGGGCAGGATGCGGACCGTGTAGCCGTAGGGGCCCGTGCGGTCCAGGGAGAGGGGACCCTCGTAGGACCAGCGGCCCTCCTCGTCGGGGCCCGCGACCGGCTTCAGCGGGACCGTGGTGGCCTCCGCGATGCTGTCCTCGGCGTCCACGCGACCGGCCACCGCCTGCACCTCGACGTCGTCGGGGCCGAGGTCGCCGAGGGCCACCCGGACATGCAGGGAGAGCGTCGCACCGAGCTCCGCCGACGGCGCTCCCGCCTCGACGTGGTCGACCGCGACGCGCGGCCACGCCCCGCGGACCCGGGACTTCCAGACGGCAAGCTCCCGGGCCGCGTCCGGGGTGAGCGCCCGGTCGGCGCGGGCCGCGGGCGCGTACAGCCGCTCGACGTACTCGCGGACCATCCGGCCGGCCAGGACCTTCGGGCCGAGGTGCGTGAGCGTCTGGCGGACCATCTCGATCCAGCGGTCGGGCAGCCCCTCGGGACCGCGCTCGTAGAAGCGGGGCGCCACCCGGCGCTCCAGCAGGTCGTAGAGCGCCGCCGCCTCCAGGTCGTCGCGGCGGTGCTCGTCGGTCGCCGTACCGTCGGCGGTGGGGATCGCCCAGCCGAAGTCCGGCTCGAACCACTCGTCCCACCAGCCGTCCAGGACCGACAGGTTGAGGCAGCCGTTGAGCGCCGCCTTCATCCCGGACGTGCCGCACGCCTCCAGCGGGCGCAGCGGATTGTTCAGCCAGATGTCGCAGCCCGGGTAGAGCTTCTGCGCCATCGCCATGCCGTAGTCGGGCAGGAACACGATGCGGTGGCGCACGCGCGGGTCGTCGGTGAAGCGGACCAGTTCCTGCACGAGCCGCTTGCCGCCGTCGTCGGCCGGATGCGCCTTGCCCGCGACCACGATCTGCACGGGCCGCTCCTCGTCGAGCAGCAGCCGCATCAGCCGGTCCGGGTCGCGCAGCATCAGCGTGAGCCGCTTGTAGGAGGGGACGCGGCGGGCGAAGCCGATCGTCAGGACGTCCGGGTCGAGGACGCCGTCGATCCAGCCGAGTTCGGCGCCGCCCGCGCCGCGCTGGCGCCAGGACGCCGCGAGCCGGGACCGCACCTCGTCCACCAACTGGCCGCGCAGCTCGCGGCGCAGCTCCCAGATGTCCCGGTCGGGGATCTCGCCGACCGCGTCCCAGCGGTCCGAGCCGCCCACCGACAGGGCGTCCTCGGTGCGCCGTTCACCGATCTGGCGGGCGCCGAGCCGCAGCACCTCGGGGGCCACCCAGGTCGGCGCGTGCACCCCGTTCGTCACGGAGGTGATCGGCACCTCCTCGGGGTCGAAGCCCGGCCAGAGCCCGGAGAACATACGGCGGCTGACCGCGCCGTGCAGCGTGGAGACGCCGTTGGCGCGCTGGGCGAGCCTGAGCCCCATCACGGCCATGTTGAAGACGTTCGGGTCGCCGCCGGGGTACGTCTCCATGCCGAGGCCGAGGATGCGCTCCACGTCGACGGCGGGGAGTTCGGCGGCGGCGCCGAAGTGCCGGGCGACCAGTTCGCGGTCGAAGCGGTCGATGCCGGCCGGGACGGGGGTGTGCGTGGTGAAGACGGTGCCGGCCCGGACCGCTTCGAGCGCCGCGTCGAAGTCGAGCCCCTGCCCGGCCAGCTCGGCGATGCGCTCGACGCCGAGGAACCCCGCGTGCCCCTCGTTGGTGTGGAAGACCTCGGGGGCGGCGTGCCCGGTGAGACGGCAGTACGTGCGCACGGCCCGGACCCCGCCGATGCCGAGCAGCATCTCCTGGAGCAGCCGGTGCTCGCTGCCGCCCCCGTACAGCCGGTCGGTCACCTCGCGCTCGTGCGCGCCGTTCTCCTCGACGTCGGAGTCCAGCATCAGCAGCGGCACGCGGCCGACCTGCGCCTGCCAGACGCGGGCGAGCAGCCGGCGCCCGCCGGGCAGCGCGATCGCGATGTGCGCGGGGGTGCCGTCCGGTTCGCGCAGCAGGGACAGCGGCAGTTCGTTGGGGTCGATGACGGGATAGGTCTCCTGCTGCCAGCCGTCCCGGGACAGCGACTGCCGGAAGTAACCGTGCCGGTACAGCAGCCCTACGCCGATGAGGGGTACCCCGAGGTCGCTCGCGGCCTTGAGGTGGTCGCCGGCGAGGATGCCGAGGCCGCCCGAGTACTGCGGCAGCGCGGCGGTGATGCCGAACTCGGGCGAGAAGTAGGCGACGGCGGCCGGCAGGTCGCTCTGCCGGTCCTGGGTCTGGTACCAGCGGTCGTCCCGGAGGTAGCCGCGCAGATCGTCGGCGACCGCGCGGAGCGTGGCGAGGAAGCCCTCGTCGGCGGCGAGCTCGGCGAGCCGGGTCGAGGTGACGCTGCCGAGCAGCCGCATCGGGTCGCCGCCCGAGGCGGCCCAGTGCTCCGGGTCGACGGTGGCGAACAGGTCACGGGTACCGGCATGCCATGACCAGCGCAGATTGCGGGCCAGGTCGTGGAGCGGAGCGAGTGGTTCGGGCAGGACCGGGCGGACGGTGAAACGACGGATGGCCTTCACAGTTCCCCTTTCGCGCGTGCAGCGGGGGCGTCGGCGGTCGGGCGTGTCCGGGCGCGTCCGGGCGCGTCCGGGCGCGCCGCGGCGGGACGCACCCCGTCGTACGTCCCGGTGTTCCTCCATGACGGTAATGGTCCACGGCGCCGCGGGCCACGGCGCACGGAACCGGCCGCGCCGCGCGGGCGTGGAAGACTGACGGAACACGTGGGAGCGGCAAGGGACTTGGGGGGCACGCGATGCCGGAGCGGTTGCGCGAGTCGTCTCCGCGAACCGTGGGACCGTACGTGACGCTGGCCCGGCTCGGGGCGGGCGGCATGGGCGAGGTCTTCCTGGCCCGCCCGGAGCGCCTGGCCGCCGGGTACGGTCCCGACGACCTGGTCGCCGTGAAGGTCATCCGCAACGAGGCGGCGCGCGACGAGGCGTATCTGCGGCGCTTCCGGCGCGAGGCGGCGGTCGCGGCGGCGGTGACGAGCCCGAACGTGGCGCGCCTGGTCGCCGGCTCGGTCGACGGGGACGCCGGGACGATGTGGCTGGCGACCGAGTACGTGGGCGGTCCGACGCTCGGCCAGGCCGTCGGCCGGCACGGCCCGCTGCCCGCCGGGGCCGTGGCCCGGCTCGGCGAGGGCATGGCCCGCGCCCTGTCCGCGGTGCACGCGGCGGGCGCCCTGCACCGCGACCTGAAGCCCGCCAACGTGCTGCTCGGCGCGGACGGCCCCAAGGTCATCGACTTCGGGGTGGCACGGCTGCGCGCGGCGACGACCCTGACCTCGACGGGCCGCATGGTCGGCACCCCCGCCTACATGTCGCCGGAGCACATCGCCGGTGGCCGGCACGTGGTGGCGGCCTCCGACGTGTTCTGTCTGGCCTCGGTGCTGGCGTACGCGGCGACGGGTGTCGACCTGTTCGGCGAGGGGCCTCTCGCGGCCGTGCTGTTCCGGGTGGCGCAGGCCGAACCGCCGCTCGACGCGGTGCCCGGCGCGCTGCGGCCCCTGCTCGCCGCGTGTCTGGCGAAGGAGCCGGGGGCCCGGCCCGGCGCGGACGAGCTCGTGGAGCGGTTCGCCGCCCTGCGGCCGGGGTTCGGCGGGCCCGGCGACGCCTGGCCCGAGCCCGTCACCCGCGCCGTCGCCGACGCCGACCGCGAGGTCCGGCGGCTCTGTGCGACGGGGGCGCCGCTGCTGCCGCTCCCGCCCGCGCCCCCGCAGCCCGCCGGGCCCGGGCTCGGCGCCGGGACCCTGGCCCCACACCAGTTCCCGACGATGGGCCCGACACCGCCGCCCGCCGCGCCGCCCGCCGCGCCCCGCCGGGGGCGGGCCCGGGCGCTCGCGGTGGTCGCGGCGCTGGCCGTCGCGGGTGCGGGCGTCGGTGTGTTCCTGGCCCTGCGCGGACAGGACGGCGGGGACGAGGCGGGCGCGGGCGGCGTCACCGCGGCGCCGGGGCCGACGACCACGCTCGACCCGGCGCAGCTCAGGGCCCGGGCGGGCGTGGACGCGGCCGGGCTCAACGACCGCAGCGGTTACGTCCCGCAGTTCCCCGCCCAGCGCGCCGACGGCTGGAGACCGTGGACCGGGCGCCTCGGGCACGCCCCGATGGGCTGCTCGGCCGACACCCGCGCGGTCGTCTGCCTGCGGACCGACGGCACGTACCAGGCGCTCTCGGCCACCGACGGGCATCCCCTGTGGACGTCGCGCGGCGCGCCCGGCGCGTCCGGTGACGTCGAGGAGGCGTACATCGGCCCGAGCGGCACCCTCTTCATGCCCGGTGACGCCGTCGCGCCGCAGAGCAGGGGCGGCCGGACCGCCGTCGCCTCCCACGGTGAGCTGCGCCTGCTCGACTCCGGCACGGGACGCGTCCGGTGGAAGGCCGAACCGCCGCCGGGCCGCGGGCAGTTCAGCGCGCCCGCGCTGCTCACCGACGACACGGTGATCGCCACCGTCGGCGGTGTCTCCCTGGCGGCGGAACCGGCGGGCGCGTCCTTGCGCGCGTACGACATCGAGGACGGTTCGGTCCGCTGGGACCTGCCGCTCGCCGGCGCGGCGCGGGGGCAGAGCGACGACTACCGGTTCGGGGCCCGCGCCCTGGTCGACGGCGTGGTCTACGCGCAGACGCCCGAGGGGATCTCGGCGGTCGACGCCCGCGACGGCGACGTACTGGGCCGTGCCGCCGTGTCGGCGCCCGGTGGCTGCCGCCTGGTGACCTCGGGCGGGGGCACGATCCGGTGCACGACCGCCGAGCAGATACCGCCCGGCGACGACGGCATCGCGCGCGCCACGGTGCGCGTCGACCGGTTCGCCCCGCGCACCCTGACGCCCGCGGGGCACTCCACGTATCCACCGGACGAGGCGCACGCCGACCCCACGCGGGTCGGGCCGTCCGCGACCGGCGGCACGCTGTCCCTCGCCTACGAGACCGCCTCGGACGCGGTCGTCGTCACCGACCAGCGCAGTGGCCGGCGGACCGGGTCGGTCAAGGTCCCCCACGAGGGGCCGGGCGTCTCGGCGGCCCTCCTCGTCGACGGCCGCGCCGTGTTCGCCGACAACCACGCCCTGTACCTGCTGCCGGTCGACGCGTCCGGCCGGCCGGGGAAGCTCCGCTCCGTGCCGCTGCCGAAGGCGCCGGGCGACCGCGGCGAGCCGCAGCCGGACCAGAACGGGACCGTCCTGCGGGACCGGCTGCACAGCCCGCAGGTGCTGCTGCTCGGCGGCGTCGCCCACATCGTCTTCGACCAGGGGGCGGTCACCTCGGTCGCCCTCCCCGACTCCTGAGGTGCCGTGATGCCGACCCCGCTCCTTGGCCCGGTACGACGCGTCGGACCGTACCGGCTGCTCGGCCGGATCGGCGCGGGCGGCATGGGCGAGGTGTTCCTGGCACAGCGCGAGGCCGCCGGAGGTGTGGTGGCGGGCCCGCTGGTCGCGGTGAAGACGGTGCGCGGCGACCTCGACCCGGACGGGCAGTTCCGTGTCCGCTTCCGTCGTGAGATCGCGGCGGCGCGCGCCGTGACCGGGCCGTGCACGGCGGCCCTGGTCGACGGGGACGCGGACGCCGAACTCCCCTGGCTGGCGACGGAGTACGTGGCCGGGCCCGCGCTCTCCGAGGCGGTGGCCCGGTGCGGCCCGCTGCCGGTGCCCGCCGTCCGGGCACTCGGCGCCGGGCTGGCCGGGGCGCTGACCGCGGTGCACGGGGCTCGCGTCCTGCACCGCGACCTGAAACCCGCCAACGTGCTGCTCGCTGCGGACGGCCCGCGCCTGATCGACTTCGGGATCGCGCAGGCATTCGATGCCACCGCGCTGACCGCGACCGGCCTGTTCCTCGGGACGCCGGGCTATATGTCACCCGAGCATCTGACCGGCAGCCACGCGGTGTCGGCGGCCTCGGACGTGTTCTGCCTGGGCGCCGTGCTGTGCTGCGCGGCGACGGGCCGGGGCCCCTTCGACGACGAGGAGCCGGCGTCGGTCCTGTACCGCATCGCGTCCGGTGCGGCGGACCTCTCCGCGCTGCCGCCGCCGCTGCGCGACGTGGTGACCCGCTGCCTCGACCCCGATCCCGCGGCACGCCCGACGGCACCCGCGCTGGCCGCGGAGCTGACCGGCGCCGGTGACCCGTCCTGGTCCTGGCCCGCGTCCTACCTCTCCCTGATCGCCGAGCACCGCGAGGCCGTCCTGCGGTGTGAACAGGCGGCGGGCACGGTGCGGCTGGCGGACGCGGCGACGACGGCGGGCACCGCGCCGCCCGCGCTCGTCGTGCCGCCCTCCCCGACCGCCCCCGGGGCCCGGCAGGACGCCCCGCCGCCCCCGGTGCGGGCGGCGCGGGACACCCGGCGCCGGTGGCCCTGGCTCGCCGCGGTCGCGGCGCTGGTCACCGCGGTCGCCGTCACCGTGGCGGTGCTCCTGCCCGAGGGGACGCCCGCGGCCCGCACCCCGGGCGCCGCGGACGGGAGTCCGGCGGCGAAGGCGAAGGTGTCAGGGCCGGTGGCGGTGCCGGACGCCGACGCCGCGCACAGCGGTGAGTTCACGGCGGCGGCGCTCGACAGGAAGCGGCGCCCCACCGGCTGGCGGCCCTGGGCCCGGCGCGTCGAGGGCGCCGGACAGACCGGGGGCTGCACGGCGGGCGCGGGGCTGCTGGTCTGCGGTGACGGGCACGGCGCCGCCCGCGCCCTCGACCTGGCCACCGGCAGGGAGAAGTGGCGTACGAAGGGCTTCGACGCGACGCGGACGGCCGACGACCTGTACCCGCGGACGCGCTCCGGAGACCCGGCCATCGCACCCGTGACGGACGGCACGCTGATCTACGTGCCCGCGCGGGCGGGCATCGTCGCGGTGGAGGCGGCCACGGGCCGGGCCCGGTGGTGGTACCAGCGGACGAGCTTCACCGGCCTGCTCGGGCTCACCTACGCCGACGGCCGCCTCTACGTGGCGCGCATCGAGGACACGGCCGTCGACGCCTCCCGCCTCGTCGAGGTGCAGGTCCTGCGGGCGAGCGACGGACAGCAGCAGTGGCTGGCCGACATCCCCGACGTCCGCGGGCCGCTGGTCGTCCGCGGGCGCACGGTGTACATGGCGTCGGCCGCGGGCGGGGTCGTCGCCCTGGACACGGGCGCCGCCCCGGCCCGGTCGCGGACCAGCGGCGGCGCCCTCGACTGCGCCGGGCTCCTCGCCCACGACGACGCCCTGCTGTGCTGGTCGCCCCGGCGCCGCGGCATCACCGTGCTCGACCCGGCCACGCTGACCGTGCGCCGCACGCTGGCGACTTCGGTGACGCCCGCCGCGCCCCCGCTCGTCGGCGACCGCGGCGTCCTGCTGGTCCGGTCCGCCGACGACCGCCTCCACGGCTACGACTGGCGCACCGGGGCACGTATGTGGGCGGCCACGGCCCCGCGGGCGACCGGCGCCCTCGCGCTCGCCGGGAGGCGGCTCGTCGCGGTGGGCCGCAGGGAGGTACGGACCGTGGACGTCACCGACGGCGCCACCGTGGGCTCCGTGGACCTGCCCGCCCCGTCGGGCCTCCGACTCGGCACGGGCCCGCTCGCCGAGCCGCTGGTCCTGGGCGGCGGGCTCTACCTCACCACCCACACCGGCGTGACGGGCTCGGTCGGCGTGTCCGGCTAGGGCCTGTCCTCAAACTGGGCCCTAGACGCCCCTGCCCACGGTCACGAACACGCCGCGCACCGTGTTCCCGTCCGCCTGCCGCCACTCGGCGCTGATGTGTCCCGGCGTCCCGGGCGCGGCCTCGCCCGGCTCCAGCACGCGGACGATCTCGGGCGTTCCGGTGGCATCGGCGTCGAGCCGGGCGTGCACCGACGGGTCGAGCGCGCCGTCGACGCTCTGCGCGTGGGCGGGCACCTCGCCCTTGAGCAGCGCCGTCAGTTGGGCGCGCGACACCGGGTCCTGGGCGCCGTCGTAGACCCAGCGCTCACCGAGCACCCCGTGCACGAGGGTGCCGACGAGCGCGCCCCGCGGCGCGTCGGGCAGCGGGGCGCCGCGGTAGGTCAGGGGGGCGAGGTACGTCACCGGCCGCCCGCCCGAGCCGTCCGTGACGGCCAGGAACTCGATGCCCACCTCGCCGGCCGGGTCGTCGAGCCGGAAGCCGCCCGCCTTGGTCAGCTCCGGGGTCCCCGACCCCTCGTACCAGGGCTGTCCGGGGAGCCAGTCGGTGAGGAGTTCGAGCTTGGTGGGCTTGAGGGTGGTGTGGTGAATGATCGACATGCGAAAAGGCTCGCACGCTCCGGTGCGGGCGGCCCGCGCCGAAACGCGCGCGCGTCCCCCGCAGGCGATATGGCCGGTTCCGCCCCCTCGTACGTCCTTGTGACACTTCACACCGCACGAGAGGCTGCCAAGCGGCGCGCCAGAGCGTCGAGTTGGGGAGGGGGCTCATTCATGGCAGTGACCGTGCCGGTGAGACGGCTGCGGCGGACGCGCCGGGCCGCCGGGCTCACCGCGATCGCCACGGCCGCGGTGGTCTCGGCCGTCACGCTGCCCGCCCATGCCGCCCCCGCCCAGGGCCGCGTGCTCGGAGCCGGTGGACCCGGCGCCGTGGCGGGCAGTTACCTCGTGACGCTGAAGGGGGGAACGAGCGCTCCGTCCGAGGCGGGCAAGGGACTCGCCGCCCGGTACGGGGCGGAAATACGCCATACCTACAGCAAGGCGCTCAACGGGTACGCGGTGCGGGTCGACGCGGTGGGCGCCGCGCGGCTCGCGGCCGATCCGGCCGTGACCTCCGTCGCGCAGGACACGCGGGTCGCGTTCGAGCGCACCCGGCGCCCCCAGCCCTCCTGGGGTCTCGACCGCCTCGACCAGGACGACCTGCCGCTCGACGCCTCGTACGGCTGGCCGCGGTCGGCGGGCGCCGGGGCGACCGTGTACGTCATCGACACGGGTCTGCGCATCAGCCACCGGGACTTCGGCGGGCGGGCCTCCTACGGCTGGGACTTCGTGCAGGACGACGCCGTCGCGCAGGACGGCAACGGGCACGGCACGCACGTGGCCGGCACCGCCGTGGGCGCGCGCCTCGGCGTCGCGAAGAAGGCGGACGTGGTCGCGGTACGGGTCCTCGACGACGCGGGCACGGGCACCACGGCCCAGGTCGTCGCGGGCATCGACTGGGTGACCAGGAACGCGCGGCGACCGGCGGTGGCCAACATGAGCCTGGGCGGATTCGCCAACGCGCAACTCGACAAGGCGGTGCGCAACTCCATCGCGTCCGGAGTCACTTACACAGTGGCGGCGGGCAACGACGGTCTCCCCGCGGTCCTTTACTCCCCCGCCCGGATCAAACAGGCCGTGACGGTCGGCGCGACAGATCCGGAGGACAGGCGTGCAAGTTTCTCCAACTGGGGTACTCGGGTCGACCTGTTCGCACCCGGGGTGGACATCACGTCCGCGTCGTACGCCGGCGACACCGCGAAGGCCACCGCCTCCGGTACGTCGATGGCGTCGCCGCACGCCGCGGGTGCGGCCGCGTTGTACCTCGCCGACCATCCCTCGGCCACGCCCGCGGAGGTGGGCGAGGCGCTGGTCGACCGGGCCGTGCCGGGACGGGTGAGCGGCGAAGGAGCCGGCTCGCCGGACAAGCTGTTGCAGGTCGAAAGGCCATAGGCGGAAGGGGAGTTCATGCGCCGGTCCCGGCCGTCGGATCGGGGCGGATCGCGTGTGCGCCCTTACGCGCGAGTAGTTAACAAAGCGCCGGATTGCCCGCCCGGAGAGCGTGGAAGGCTCCCCCCGTACGCATTTATGCACCATCGCACGGCCCCCTCCCCGAACGTCGTCTCCGCAACCCCCGATCCCCGCGGACAGGAGCGGTCATGCCCGCACAGCGCCCTTCTCCGACGCCCTCAGGCACCACACCTCCAGGCACGACGCCGCCAGGTGGGACGCCCGCGGGCACGACGCCCCCGGGCAGGACGCCACCACCCGGCGAACCGACAGCCCCCGCGAAGGTGCCGCAGCCGCGACGCACCCGCGCGAAGGGGGCCGCCACCTCCGGCGCGGCGAAGAAGCCCACGGCCAAGAAGCCCGCGGCGCCGAAGACACCGGCCCGGCGCAAGGCCGCACCCGTGGCCGCACCGGTCCGGGCCACCATCGGTCGTATACCCGTCCGCGACGTGCGTCCGGTCGTCGACCACGGGCGCCGCCCGGCCAAGGCCGTCGTCGGTGAGACGTTCCAGGTCACCGCCACCGTCTTCCGTGAGGGCCATGACGCCGTCGCCGCCAACGTGGTCCTGCGCGGCCCCGACGGGACGCCGGGACCCTGGACCCCGATGCGGGAACTCGCTCCGGGCACCGACCGCTGGGGCGCCGAGGTGACCCCGGACGCCGTGGGCGCCTGGACGTTCGCCGTGGAGGCCTGGAGCGATCCGGTGGCCACATGGCGGCACGCGGCGCGGATCAAGATTCCGGCGGGGATCGACACCGAACTCGTCCTGGAGGAGGGCGCCGCGCTGCACGAACGCGCCGCGTCGGGCCTACCGGAACCGCTGCAAGAAACGGTTCTTCAGGCCGCCGCCGCGCTGCGCGACGCCCAGCGGCCCGCCGCCACCCGACTCGCCGCCGCGCTCACCCCCGACGTCGACGCGGCCCTCTCCCGGCATCCGCTCCGCGAACTGGTCACCAGCTCCGCCGAGTTGCCTCTCCTCGTCGAGCGCGAGCGGGCGCTGTACGGGGCCTGGTACGAGTTCTTCCCGCGCTCGGAGGGCGCCGTCGTGAAGGAGGGGGAGCCGCCGGTGAGCGGTACCTTCGCCACCGCCGCGCGACGGCTGCCCGCGATCGCCGCGATGGGCTTCGACGTCGTCTACCTGCCGCCGATCCACCCCATCGGCACCACGTTCCGCAAGGGGCCGGACAACAGCCTCTCCCCCGGTCCCCACGATGTCGGGGTGCCCTGGGCGATCGGCTCGGCGGAAGGTGGCCACGACGCGATCCACCCCGACCTCGGCACCCTTGAGGACTTCGACCGGTTCGTCGCCGCCGCCCGGGACGAAGGCCTGGAGATCGCCCTCGACTTCGCGTTGCAGTGCTCGCCCGACCACCCGTGGGTGGAGAAGCACCCCGAGTGGTTCCACCACCGGCCCGACGGTTCGATCGCCTACGCCGAGAACCCGCCGAAGAAGTACCAGGACATTTACCCGATCGCCTTCGACCAGGATCTGCCGGGTCTGGTCGCGGAGACGACGCGGGTGCTGCGCCACTGGATGGCGCACGGGGTGCGTATCTTCCGCGTCGACAACCCGCACACGAAACCGGTCGTGTTCTGGGAGCAGGTGATCGCGGAGATCGGCCGCACCGACCCCGACGTGATCTTCCTGGCCGAGGCGTTCACCCGCCCGGCGATGATGCGGACGCTGGCGGAGATCGGCTTCCAGCAGTCGTACACGTACTTCACCTGGCGCAATACGAAAGAGGAAATCACCGAATACGTTCAGGAGTTGGCAGGCGAGTCGGCGGCCGTCATGCGCCCCAACTTCTTCGTCAACACCCCTGACATCCTCCATGAATTCCTTCAGCACGGCGGCCGTCCCGCCTTCGAACTGCGCGCGGTGCTCGCCGCGACGCTTTCGCCGTCCTGGGGTGTCTACAGCGGATACGAACTCTGTGAAAACACACCGCTACGGCCCGGTAGCGAGGAGTATCTGCATTCCGAGAAGTACGAACTGCGGCCGCGGGACTGGGAGTCGGCGCAGCGCGAGGGGCGGACGATCGCCCCGCTGATCACCGCGTTGAACGACATCCGGCGCCGCAGTCCTGCCCTGCGCGGACTGCGCAACGTGCACTTCCATCACGCCGACAAGGACGAGGTGCTCGTGTACTCGAAACACTCCGGTTCGAACACGGTTCTGGTGGTCGTGAACCTCGATCCTCACCACACCCAGGAGGCGACCGTCTCATTGGACATGCCGCGACTAGGGCTCGGCTGGCACGAGTCGGTCCCGGTGCGCGACGAGCTCACCGGCGCCACCCATCACTGGGGCAGGTCGAATTACGTGCGCCTCGAACCGGGCCGCGAGCCCGCGCACATCCTCACCGTCCTGCGACCGACCACGCCGCGATGAATTCTCTGGAAAAGGGATTCGGAGGGTCACCCACACCATGATCATGAATGAGCCTGTCCCGGACACCTTCGAGGACACCCCTGCCAAGGACCGGGACCCCGACTGGTTCAAGCGTGCCGTCTTCTACGAGGTGCTCGTCCGCTCGTTCCAGGACAGCAACGGCGACGGTGTCGGTGACCTCAAGGGCATCACGGCGAAGCTGGACTACCTGCAATGGCTCGGGGTCGACTGCCTCTGGCTCCCCCCGTTCTTCAAGTCTCCCCTGCGGGACGGCGGTTACGACGTCTCCGACTACACGTCGGTGCTCCCCGAGTTCGGCGACCTCGCCGACTTCGTGGAGTTCGTGGACGCGGCGCACCAGCGCGGCATGCGGGTCATCATCGACTTCGTCATGAACCACACGAGCGACCAGCACGAGTGGTTCCAGCAGTCCCGCTCCGACCCGGACGGCCCCTACGGCGACTACTACGTCTGGGCCGACGACGACAAGCAGTACCAGGACGCCCGGATCATCTTCGTCGACACCGAGGCCTCCAACTGGACCTTCGACCCGATCCGCAAGCAGTACTTCTGGCACCGCTTCTTCTCCCACCAGCCGGACCTGAACTACGAGAACCCGGCCGTGCAGGAGGAGATCCTCGCCGCGCTGCGCTTCTGGCTGGACCTCGGTATCGACGGGTTCCGCCTCGACGCGGTGCCCTACCTGTATGCCGAGGAGGGCACCAACTGCGAGAACCTGCCCGCCACGCACCAGTTCCTCAAACGGGTCCGCAAGGAGATCGACGCCCAGTACCCCGACGTGGTGATCCTCGCCGAGGCGAACCAGTGGCCGGAGGACGTCGTCGACTACTTCGGGGACTTCCCCTCGGGCGGCGACGAGTGCCACATGGCGTTCCATTTCCCCGTGATGCCGCGCATCTTCATGGCGGTGCGCCGCGAGTCCCGTTACCCGGTCTCGGAGATCCTGGCCAAGACCCCGGCGATACCCTCCGGCTGCCAGTGGGGCATCTTCCTGCGCAACCACGACGAGTTGACCCTGGAGATGGTCACCGACGAGGAACGCGACTACATGTACGCGGAGTACGCCAAGGACCCGCGGATGCGCGCGAACATCGGCATCCGCCGCCGTCTGGCCCCGCTCCTCGACAACGACCGCAACCAGATCGAACTCTTCACCGCCCTGCTGCTCTCCCTGCCGGGCTCGCCGATCCTCTACTACGGCGACGAGATCGGCATGGGCGACAACATCTGGCTCGGCGACCGCGACGCGGTCCGCACCCCGATGCAGTGGACCCCGGACCGCAACGCCGGTTTCTCCTCCTGCGACCCGGGCCGCCTCTCCCTGCCCACGATCATGGACCCGGTCTACGGCTACCAGGTCACCAACGTCGAGGCGTCGATGTCGTCGCCGTCGTCGCTGCTGCACTGGACGCGCCGGATGATCGAGATCCGCAAGCAGAACCCGGCGTTCGGCCTGGGCTCGTACACCGAACTGCCCTCCTCCAACCCGGCCGTGCTCGCCTTCCTGCGCGAGTACAAGGACGACCTGGTGCTGTGCGTCCACAACTTCTCCCGCTTCGCGCAGCCCACCGAACTCGACCTCCAGGCGTTCGACGGCCGGCACCCGGTGGAGCTGATCGGCGGTGTCCGGTTCCCGGCCATCGGCGAACTGCCCTACCTCCTCACCCTCGCGGGCCACGGCTTCTACTGGTTCCGGCTGCGCAAGGACTGACCCGCACACCCCACGGCGCGGGGCGGAAGAATCCGTTCCCCCGGTTTCCCTCCCCGCGCCCTGGGAACTCGCCCCGCATATCCGGCACGTCCCATTTCTGGACACCATCTCGGCACCCGGGACCCGTTCGCACCGCCCGACGCGCGCCGGGGGAAGGACGCGACGCCATGTCGGAAATCGCAGCCCGGCCCGCCACCTCGACGGCGAGCCGCACCGAGCTGCTCATGTCCCTGGAGCCCCTGCTGCGGGAGTGGCTGCCGCGGCAGCGCTGGTTCGCGGGGAAGGGCCGCCCGGTCACCGAGCTGACTCTCGACTCCGTCAGCCGCCTGCGGCCCGACGACGCCCTGCTGCACCTGCTGCTGCGCGCCCACCAGCCCCCGGCGGACGAAGGCCCCGGCGACTGCTACCAACTCCTCATCGGCACGACCGACGCCCTGCCGCCGCACCTCGCGCCCGCCGCGATCGGCCACATGACGCAGGGCCCCCTGGCCGGGCGCACCGCGTACGAGGCGCTGCACGATCCCCGCCAGACCTCCGTGCTGCTGGAGCGCCTGCGGCTGCCCGGCACCCTCGAAGGGCTGCGGTTCCAGCGCGCCCCGTACGGCCGCATACCGGACGACCTGGCGCCCCACCCGCTGCTGGCCGAGCAGTCCAACTCCTCGGTCGTCTACGGCGACGCGCTGATAGCCAAGGTGTTCCGCCGGGTCCTGCCGGGCACCAACCCCGACCTCGAACTCCCGCTCGCCCTGGCCCGCGAGGGCTGTGACCGGGTGCCCGCCCCCGTCGCCTGGTACGAGACGGCCGACGGCGAGACCACCCTCGGCGTGCTCCAGCCCTACCTCAAGGGCGCCGCCGACGGCTGGGACCTGGCCCTCGGCCACCTCGCCAAACAGGAGGACTTCACCCGCGAGGCCCACGAGCTGGGCCGCGCGACGGCCGAGGTGCACACCGCCCTGGCGCGGGCCCTGCCCACCGTCACGTACACCCGCGCGCAGACCGAGCGGCTGGCCGCGACGATGACCGACCGCCTGGAGACGACGGCCCAGCAGGTGCCCGCGCTCCTGCCCTACGTCCCCCGGCTGCGCACCGCGTTCGAAGCGCTCGCCGACCTGGCGGGCGAGGGCCGCACCTGGCGGGCCCAGCGCGTCCACGGCGACCTGCACCTGGGCCAGTGCCTGCGTGACCCGTCGGGCTTCTGGCGGCTCATCGACTTCGAGGGCGAACCGTCCCGCCCGCTCGCCGAGCGCCGCATGCCGCACCCGCCGCACCGCGACATCGCCGGCATGCTCCGCTCCTTCGACTACGCCGCCCGCACCCACCGCCCGTGGAACCCGGCCTGGTCCGACTCCTGCCGGTCCGCGTACTGCGTCGGCTACGCGGCCGGCTCCGGCTGGGACCCGCGCACCGACCCGGTCCTGCTCCGCGCCTACGAGACGGACAAGGCGGTCTACGAGGCCCTGTACGAGGCCCGGCACCGCCCGGACTGGCTCCCCGTACCGATGGCGGCGCTGGAGCGGCTGGCCGAGTCGGGCTAGGACCTGGCCGCACGTGCCCGCCCGACCGCGGCCCGCCCCGACGATCCCGCACCGCCGCACCACCCGAACCCGGCAGACGCGAAGGCCACCCGAGGAGGCCCACCCCGTGACCCGCCGTCCCACCACCACCGCCGCGCCCGTCCCCCCGGACGACCGGAACCGACTGCTCACCGCCACCCACCACGACCCGCACGGAGTGCTGGGCGCCCACCCGGCCGACGGCGGCACCGCCTTCCGCGCGTGGCGCCCCTACGCCGAGCAGGTCACGGTCACCACCCCCGAGGGCCTGCGTACCGAGCTGCACGACGACGGCGACGGCTTCTTCTCCGCACTGCTGCCGCCCCACGACCCGCCGTCCCGGTACGAACTGGAGATCACCTACGGCGACACCACCCAGCACATAGCGGACGCGTACTCCCTGCTGCCCGCCCTCGGCGACCTCGACCTGCACCTCATCGGCGAGGGCCGCCACGAGCAACTGTGGACGGCGCTCGGCGCCCGCCCGATGGAGCACCAGGGAATCGCGGGCACCCGCTTCACGGTCTGGGCACCCAACGCCCGGGGCGTCCGGGTCGTCGGCGGCTTCAACTTCTGGGACGGCGCCGCCCACAGCATGCGCTCCCTCGGCTCCTCCGGGATCTGGGAGCTGTTCGTCCCGGGCGTCGGCGAGGGCGAACTGTACAAGTACCGGATCACCCGCCAGGACGGCAGCACGACCATGCGCGCCGACCCGCTCGCCACCCGCACCGAGACACCCCCGGCCAACTCGTCGGTCGTCCACGTCTCCCGGCACACCTGGCACGACGACGCCTGGCTGCGCTCACGCGCCGAACGCCCCGCCCACGAGGCGCCCTTCTCCGTCTACGAGGTCCACCTGCCGTCCTGGCGCCCCGGCCTCACCTACCGGCAGCTCGCCGACGAACTCCCCGCGTACGTCCGCGACCTGGGCTTCACCCACGTGGAGCTGATGCCGGTCGCCGAGCACCCCTTCGGCGGCTCCTGGGGCTACCAGGTCACCGGCTTCTACGCGCCCACGGCCCGCCTCGGCACCCCGGACGACTTCAAGTATCTGGTCGACGCCCTGCACCAGGCGGGCATCGGCGTCCTCATGGACTGGGTCCCCGCGCACTTCCCGCGCGACGACTGGGCGCTCGCCGAGTTCGACGGGCGCCCCCTGTACGAGCACGAGGACCCGCTGCGCGCGGCCCACCCCGACTGGGGCACCCTGGAATTCGACTACGGGCGCAAGGAGGTCCGCAACTTCCTCGTGGCGAACGCCCTGTACTGGTGCGAGGAGTTCCACATCGACGGCCTGCGCGTCGATGCCGTCGCCTCCATGCTCTACCTCGACTACTCGCGCGAGGAGGGCCAGTGGACGCCGAACGAGCACGGCGGCCGTGAGAACCTCGACGCGGTCGCGTTCCTCCAGGAGATGAACGCCACCCTGTACCGGCGCGTCCCCGGCGTCGTCACCATCGCCGAGGAGTCCACCGCCTGGGACGGCGTGACCCGGGCGACGCACCACGTCGGACCGGGCGGTTTCGGCGGTCTCGGGTTCGGCCTGAAGTGGAACATGGGCTGGATGCACGACTCGCTCGACTACCTCGCGCACGAGTCGGTGCACCGCAAGTACCACCACCACGAGATGACGTTCTCGATGGTGTACGCGTACAGCGAGAACTACGTGCTGCCGATCTCCCACGACGAGGTCGTCCACGGCAAGAAGTCCCTGGTCTCCAAGATGCCGGGCGACTGGTGGCAGCAGCGCGCCACCCACCGCGCCTACCTGGGCTTCATGTGGGCCCACCCCGGCAAGCAACTCCTCTTCATGGGACAGGAGTTCGCCCAGGGCGCCGAGTGGTCGGAGACGCGCGGACCCGACTGGTGGCTGCTCGACCCGGCGTACGACGCCGAGCCCGACCACCGCGGCGTCCTCGACGTCACCCGCGACCTGAACACCGTCTACCGCGAGACACCCGCCCTGTGGGAACGCGACACCCACCCCTCGGGGTTCTCCTGGGTGACCGGCGACGCGGCGGAGGACAACGTCTTCGCGTTCCTGCGCCACGCCGCCGACGGCACGCCCCTGCTCTGCGTCTCCAACTTCTCGCCCGTGGTACGCCCCGACTACCGACTCGGCGTCCCCGCCGACATCCCGGCCTGGCACGAGATCCTCAACACCGACGCCGCCCGCTACGGCGGCAGCGGCGTCGGCAACCCCGAGCCGGTGAAACCGGACGACGTGGGCGCCCACGGCCGCCCGGCGAGCATCGCTCTGACCCTGCCGCCGCTGGCGACCGTGTGGTTCAAGCCTGCCTGAGGCGGGTGGCGGGCGTTTCGCCCGCCCGGCCTCAGGCCTGCCGCGGTGCGAGCCCCGCCAGCGAGTCGGGCAGACCGCCCGGGCCGTGCACGACGCCGAGCGTCTGCGTGGCCCGGGTCAGCGCCACATACAGGTCGCTCACCCCGAACTCCGCCGGCTCCACCACCAGCACCCGGTCGAACTCCAGCCCCTTCGCCTGGCGCGGGTCCAGCAGGACCAGGTGCCGGGTGAGATCCGGCTCGGCCCCGGCCACCACGTCCGGCAGCCGTGCGGCCAGCGCCGCGTGCAGCCTGCGCGGCGCGATCAGCGCGAGCCGCCCCTCCCGCGGGGTCTCGGCCGCCGCGACCTCCGCCACGGCCTGCGCCACGTCTCCCGTCACCGCCAGCCGCCAGGGACGTACGCCCGTCGAGCGGACCGACGACGGCGGCTCGTACTCCGGGTGCGCGGCGCGCAGCACGGTCGCCGCGACGTCCATGATCTCCGACGGCGTCCGGTAGTTGACCCCGAGCCGCGTGTGCTCGAACCGGTCCTCGACGTACGGCGCGAGGATCTTGTCCCACGCGCCGACCCCGGCCTCCTCCGCCGTCTGCGCCGGGTCCCCGACCAGCGTCATCGACCGCGTCGGCGAGCGCCGCATCAGCAGCCGCCACGCCATCGGCGACAGCTCCTGCGCCTCGTCGACGATGATGTGCCCGAACGCCCACGTCCGGTCCGCCGCGGCCCGCTCCGCCGCACTGCGGTGATCCTCCTCGTCGTACCAGTCCGCGACCCGCTCCGCGTCGACGATGTCGTGCGCCGCCAGCACCTCCGACTCGTCCTCGTCCTCGAACTCGTACGTCTCCGAGCCCCTGGACAGATCGAGCACACCCTGCGCGTACGCGATCCGCTCCTGCCGCGCCGCCTCGGCCGCGGCCCGCTCCGCGGCGTCGTCGTACCCGATCAACTCGGCGGCCTCGTCCAGCAGCGGCACGTCCGCGGGCGTCCAGTCCGCCGGTCCCGTCACCGGCCTGCGGATCGCCTGCGCGTCCTCGTCCGCCAGGTGCACCGGCTCGGCCAGATAGTCCGCGACGAACCCCTCCGCGGTCAGCGTCGGCCACAGCTCCTCGATGGCGGCATGCACCTCCGCGCTCGCCGCGATCCCCTTGCCGAGCTGCGCCAGGTCGTCCGGGCCGAGGAAGTTCGGCCCGCCGTACGGGTCGGCGCCGATCCGCTCCGCGAGCTGCTGGGTCAGCGCGTCGAGGATCCGGAACGCGAAGTGCGGCCGGGCCAGGTTGTGCGGCAGCAGCGTGTCCCGCGCCGCCTGCCGCGCCTCGTACGCGATCTCCCAGTCGATCACCAGGTCCCCGTCGTCGTGCGGGATCACCGACGGCGCGCCGGGCTCGGGCAGTTGCTGCCGGTCCCGGACCGCGAGCGCCAGCGCCTCCGCCATCCGCTCCGCGCCCTTCACCGCCGCCGCCCGCGGGGTGTCCACCGCCGTCGCGCGCACCCCGGGGAACAGCTCCCCCACCGTCGCGAGCAGCACGCCCGTCTCGCCGAGCGCGGGCAGCACCTCCGAGATGTACGACAGGAACGCCGGGTTCGGGCCGACGATCAGCACCGCCCGCTTCGCCAGCAGCTCCCGGTGCTCGTAGAGCAGGAACGCGGCCCGGTGCAGCGCCACCGCCGTCTTCCCCGTACCCGGGCCGCCCTCCACGACGAGCACCCCGCGGTGGTCGTGCCGGATGATCCGGTCCTGCTCCGCCTGGATCGTCTGCACGATGTCGTTCATCCGGCCGGTCCGCGCCGAGTTCAGCGCGGCGAGCAGCACCGCGTCTCCGCTCGGGTCCTCGAAACCCGTGCGCTCGTCGTCGCCGAGATCAAGAATCTCGTCATGCAGTTCGGTGACCGTACGGCCCTCTGTCGTCAGATGCCTGCGCCGCCGCAGGCCCATCGGCGTATGGCCCGTCGCGAGATAGAAGGGGCGCGCCACCGGCGCCCTCCAGTCGATCAGAATCGGCGTACGCTCGGTGTCGTCGTCACGAATTCCGATACGCCCGATGTGATGCGTCACGCCGTCCGTGAGATCGATACGGCCGAAGCAGAGCGAACCGTCCACCGCATTCAGCGCGGCGAGCAGACCCGAGCGCTCCACGACCAGCAGGTCGCGTTCGAGCCGGGCCTGCTGGCCGGTGCCGACGGGCGTCAGGGCGTCCGTGACCGACTCCGCGGCGACGCCGCGCAGCGCGTCGACCCGCGCGTAGAGCCGGTCGATGAATTCCTGTTCCTTTTGCAGTTCTTTCTGCGGTGCGGCGGATTCCCGGCTTGACAAAACTGCTCCCTGCCCGGTACGGTGTGTTTAGTTGGCCCCCGGTGAGGGGCCTTTTCTGTGGGCACACAGAAACACCGAATATACCCCGGGCAGGGGGTAATTCCAACCGCGGTGACTTCACCTCTCAGAGCGTTTGTGCCAATTCCTCCAGCAGTCGGCGCTTGGGCCGGGCGCCCACCCGCGACCACACCGGCTCGCCGCCCTTGAAGACCATCAGCGTCGGCATCGACAGCACCCCGTACCTCACCGCCGTCTCCGGATTCGCGTCCACGTCGATGGCCACGACGTCGAGGCGCTCGCGCTCCTCCTCCGCGATCGACTTGAGCACCGGGGCCAGTTGTCTGCACGGCCCGCACCAGTCGGCCGTGAACTCCACCAGCACCGGGCGTCCTGACTTCAGCACCTGCTCGTCGAAGTCCGCGTCTGTCACGTCCCGCATGGCTATCTCTCCTCCGGATCCGGATGGGGCAGGCTTGTGTGGGGTTCCTGGCGTGCGCCGAGTTCGCAGCGGGGCGCCGTGTCCTGCGCGGACAGCTCCGCGACCGCCCGCTCCGCGCGGTGCAGTTGCTCCCCGACCTTCTCCCGCACCGCGGTCAACTCGGCTATCAGCGCGTCCAGTTCGGAGAGCTTGTTGCGGTACACGGTCAGGGATGCCGGGCAGCGATCACCCTCCGGATGGCCCGCGCGCAGGCACTCCACGAACGGGCGGGTCTCCTCCAGGTCGAACCCGAAGTCCTGGAGCGTGCGGATCTGCCGCAGCGCCCGCAGATCCGCCTCGTCGTAGGTCCGGTATCCGTTGCCTCCGCGCCGGGCGGGCAGCAGCCCGCGCGACTCGTAGTACCTGAGCGTCCGCGTCGTCGTTCCGGCGCGGTTCGCGAGCTCTCCGATGCGCATGCCCATGACGGTAGACCTTGACGCTGACGTCAAGGCCAGCGCTGTGCGCTTCGCTGTGCGCTGTGCGGGGTGCGCGTGCGGGTGCGCTTCGCTGTGCGCTTGAAGGGAGGGTGGCCGTCTGGGGTGCGTTGGCGGGTTTCCGTCTCGATCCGACAGGTGTGTGGGTGGGTACGGGGCCGCCCGGGGTATGTCCGTGCTCGCCATCTTGATGGCCTCGCCGGTTGCTTCGGGCTCCGCTACCGCGTGTTGCTGTGCTGCGCGCGCACATACCCCGACCGGCCCCTCCCGTCTCGTACGCCTCTGAACGCCGGAGGCTTACGACAACGCGGACTCTCGCTCCTTCGCGTCGTCGCTGCTCTCGGCATCGGGGGCTGTCCGGTCCTTGTTCGGCAGCAGAACGGCCACGAGCACCGTGCCCACGCCGAGGATCACGGCCCCCACGACGCTGGTGTGCGCCACCGCGTCGGCGAACGAGGAGCCGACGGAGTGCGCCATCTTCTGCGCTCCGTCCGCGAGTTGACCGGCCTGTTCCTTGAGCTGTGCCGCCTGTCGCGGGTCCGACGCTCCGGCCGCCTGCTCGGCGAGCTTGTGGGCCTGCGCCCCGATCCGCTGGGCCACCGCGTACCCGGCGCCGACCGAGTCCTGTGCCGTCGACAGCGCGTCCCCCGGCAGCTTGGTACCGGAGGCGGCGTCGGACAGGTGCGAGGAGTACGAACCGGCCAGGACGGAGCCAAGGATGGCGATGCCGAGGGAGCCGCCCAGTTCGAGGGACGTGTCGTTGACCGCGCCGCCGACGCCGAGTTCGGCCTCCGGGAAGGCGCCCATGATCGCGTCCGTGCACGGCGAGAGCGCCAGCCCGATCGCCAGACCCAGGATCACCAGGGGCAGGACGAAGTCGCCGTACGTCGACGCCGCGTCCACCCGCGTCAGCAGGGCGAGCGCCGCCGTGCCACCGACCATGCCGGCCGTCACCGTGATCCGCATGCCGATGCGGGGCGTGAGGTAGCCGGTGACCGCCGAGCCCACGAAGACCGCTCCGGCCAGCGGCAGCATACGTACGCCCGTCTCCCACGCGTCGTAGCCGAGGACGAACTGCAGGTGCTGGGTGAGGTAGTAGAAGGCGCCGAACACGGCCAGGAAGAAGAGGGCGACGGCCAGGTTCGACCCCGCGAACCGCCGGTTCGCGAACCGGCGCACGTCGAGCACCGGGCGCGGGTGCCGCAGTTCCCACAGCACGAACGCCAGCAGCGCCACCCCGGCCACCACCGCGGCCGTGACCGCCTTGACGCCCCAGCCGAAGTGCGGACCCTCGATGATCATGTAGACGAGCGAGCCGACCCAGATCACCGAGAGCAACCCGCCGACATAGTCGATCCGGCTGTGGTGCCCTGCCTTGGACGGCGGTACGAGGACGAGCGCGCCGACGATCGCGACGGCGGCCACGGGCACGTTGATCAGGAACGTGGACGCCCAGCCGTGGTCGCGCAGCAGCGCCCCGGCGACCAACGGGCCCGCGGCGATGGCCAGCCCGGCCGTCGCCGTCCACAGCACGATCGCCTTGGCGCGTTCGGCCCGCGGGAAGGTGGCCGCGAGCAGCGACAACGTGGCCGGCATGATCATCGCGGCGCCGATCCCCATGACGGCGCGGGCGGCGATCACCCCGGTGGAACTGTCGACGAGCGACCCGGCGACGGCCCCGCCGCCGAACACGACGAGCCCGAGGATCAGGGCCCCACGCCGGCTGTACTTGTCGCCGATCGCGCCGAGCAGCAGCATCAGCGCGGCGTACGGGACGGTGTAGCCGTCGATGACCCACTGGAGATCGGCGCTGGAGAGCCCCAGGTCCTGGGTCATGTCCGGGGCCGCGACCGTGAGCGCCGTATTGGCCATCACGATGATCAACAGGCTCAGGCAGAGTACGAGCAGTGCCCACCAGCGGCGGGCGTACGGCCGGTCCATCGAGGCGACCGGCTCGTTCATGACGAGGCGCATGACGCGAAGACCCTCCAGACTTTCTTACACAGTGATGTGCAATTACACAGTGGTGTGCAATCTAGGTCATTGCACAGACTTGTGCAAAATGGCTGCTTGGGGTGGGGTGAGCGGGTGTCTGGAGCGCCGTGGGGGCGTGCACAATGAACCCGTGACTTCTGTACGGGCCGACGCCAACCGCCGCCGCATCCTCGACGTCGCGCTCGCCGAGCTGCTGCGCGATCCCGAGGCGTCCATGGATCAGCTCGCCCGCGCCGCGGGCGTGGTGCGCCGCACGGTGTACGGGCATTTCCCGAGCCGGGACGCGTTGGTCGCCGCCCTGGTGGACGACGCGGCGCAGGCTGTCGCGGAGGCCCATCGGGCGGGCCGCGAGGGTGTCGACGACCCGGCCGAGGCGGTGGCCCGTTCGATTCTGGCGATCTGGCCGATCGCCGACCGTTACCGTCTCCTGGTCCACCTCGCACAGCGCAGTGTCACGATGGAGGGCATCAGGGCTCGGCTGGCGCCGGTGCGCGCGGTCTGCACCGAACTCATCCAGCAGGGCCTGGAAAAGGGCGAGTTCACTTCCCCACTACCGGCGGAAGCGCTCGCCTATGTTCACGAGCAGGTGCTGTTCGGTCTGATGGAGGCCGTCAATGACGGCGTCCTTCCGGCTGAGGACGCGGGCCGTGCGGCAGTTGTCGCGGTCCTGGCGTCGGCTGGCTATCCCCCGGCGGACGCGGAGCGCCTGGCGGAATCCGCCTGAAACGCAGAAAACCCCCGCCCGGTATCCCCGGACGGGGGTTCTCTGTTTATCAAAATTAGTTCGGCGGCGTCCTACTCTCCCACAGGGTCCCCCC
>NZ_JBIWKP010000008.1:0-303855 GCF_044765725.1 Streptomyces sp. NPDC102406
CCCTGTGGGAGAGTAGGACGCCGCCGAACTAATTTTGATAAACAGAGAACCCCCGTCCGGGGATACCGGGCGGGGGTTTTCTGCGTTTAGGGTCGACCCATGCGCTATGAACTCGTCATCTTCGACAATGACGGCGTCCTCGTCGACAGTGAACCGATCTCCAACACGCTGCTGGCCGGCTACCTCACCGAACTCGGGCACCCCACCACCTATGAGGACTCCCTGCGGGACTACATGGGCGCCGCTATGCACCGCGTACACGACCTCGTGCGGGAAAGGACCGGGAAGCCGCTCCCCGCGGACTTCGATGACGTGTTCCACGGGCGGGTCTTCGCCGCCTTCGAACGGGAACTGAAAGCCGTGCCCGGCGTCGTCGACGTCCTGGGCAAACTGACCGCCGACGGGGTCCCGTACTGCGTCGCCTCCTCGGGAAGCCACGAGCGGATCCGCGTCGGGCACCGGACGACCGGGTTGGACGCATGGTTCGGTGAGGGACGGATCTTCAGTTCGCAGGACGTGGGGCGTGGGAAGCCCGCCCCGGACCTGTTCCTGTACGCCGCCGAGCAGATGGGCGTAGCGCCCGAGAAGTGTGTGGTGGTCGAGGACAGTCCGCTCGGGGTGCGGGCCGCCGTGGCCGCCGGGATGGACGTGTACGGGTTCACCGCGATGACGCCCGCCGAGCGGCTCAGTGGGGCAGATGAACTCTTCGGGGACATGCGTGAGTTGACCGGTCTCCTGGAGCGACCGGCGTCATGAATTGAGCCGGTGATCCATCTACCCACCGGTATTCCTGGGGCATACGCTGGGCCGCCATGACCGATGGCACGGGTGGCACGACGGGCGCGCAGCGCTGGGGCCGGAGATCGCTGGGGTTCGGGTTCTTCGCGCAGGGCGTCGCGTTCGCCCTGCTGGTGACGCGGATCCCGGCCCTCCAGGACCAGTACGGGATCTCGGACGGGCTGCTGCCCGTGTTCCTGGCCGCCGTGCCGATCCTGGCCGGGGTCGGCAGCGTATGCACCGAGCAGGTGGTGAAGCGGGTCCGGCCCAGCCAGGTGCTGCGGTGGTCGCAGCCCGTCGTGCTCCTGGCGCTCCTCGGGGCGGGCGCGGGAGAGAGCCTGTGGGAAGTGGCGGTCGCGCTCGGGGTGTTCGGGCTCTCCGTCGGGGCGCTCGACGCCTCCATGAACATGCTCGGGGTGAGCCTGCAACGCGCGTACGGGCGCAGCATCATGCTCGGTTTCCATGCCGCGTACAGCCTCGGCGGGATCGTCGGGGCGTCCCTGGCGTGGGTCGGGGCGCACTGGGACCTGTCGCTGTTCGTGTCGTATCTGCCCGTCGTCGTCGTGCTGGTGCCGGCCGCGCTCGTGGGCAGCCGGTGGTACGTCGACGGTGAGGCGGTCGTCGCCGGGAAGGGGGCGCCGGGGCAGGGCGGCGGGATCGTCTTCCGGATGCTGCTGCCGCTGTGCCTGGTGATGACCTTCGCGTACATCGGGGACTCGACGGTCTCCAACTGGAGTGCGAAGTACCTCCAGGACGTGCTCGGGAGCTCGGAGCAACTGTCGACCGTCCCGTACAACGTCTACATGGTGATGACCCTGGTGGGGCGGGCCGTCGGTGATGTGGGGGTGCGGCGGTACGGGGCCGTGGCCGTGGTGCGGATGGGGAGTGTGGTGGCCGCCGCCGGGTTCGGTGTCGTGGCGGTCGCGCCCGGGCCCTGGGTGGGGATGCTCGGGTTCACGCTGCTCGGGCTCGGGCTGTGTGTGATCGTGCCGCAGACCTTCGCCGCGGCGGGCCGGATGTTCCCCGGGGACTCCGATGCCGCTGTCGCACGGCTCAATATCTTCAACTACGTGGGTTTTCTGGTGGGTTCGCCGCTTGTGGGTGCTCTGGGTGATGCGTGGAGCTATCGGGGCGCGATGCTCGTGCCGATGGTGCTGGTGCTCGTGACGCTCGTGTACGCCCCTTCGTTCGGGCCCGGGGCGGACCGATACGGTGGCAGGCATGAGCGGCCGCGCGCAGTTGATGTGGGACCCGGCGGTGACGGGGTATGACTTCGGGCCCGACCATCCGATGGACCCGGTCAGGCTGGACCTGACCCGGCGGCTCGTCGGGGCTTTCGGACTCGACCGTGACATCGAGGTCGTCGCGGCCAAGCGGGCGGGGGAGTCGACGCTGCGGCTCGTCCACCGCGAGGACTACGTGGAGGCGGTCAAGGCCGCCTCCGCCGATCCGGACGCGGCCGACCAGGCGTACGGGCTCGGCACCGTCGACGATCCGGCGTTCGCCGGGATGCACGAGGTGTCCGCGCTGATCGCCGGGCAGTCGGTGGGCGCCGCCGAGGCCGTGTGGCGCGGCGAGGCCCTGCACGCCGTGAACTTCACCGGCGGGCTGCATCACGCCATGCCGGGGGCCGCCTCCGGGTTCTGCGTGTACAACGACGCGGCGCTCGCCATCGCCCGGCTGCTGGAGCTGGGTGTCGAGCGGGTCGCGTACGTGGATGTGGACGTGCATCACGGGGACGGGGTGCAGGCCGCGTTCTGGGAGGACCCCAGGGTGCTCACCGTGTCGCTGCACGAGCATCCCCGGACCCTGTTCCCGCAGACCGGGTGGCCCGAGGAGACGGGTGCGGAGGGCGACGCCGAGGGCACGGCGGTCAATGTGGCGCTTCCGGCGGGGACCGGCGACGCGGGGTGGCTGCGGGCGTTCCACGGCGTCGTGCCGGAGCTGCTCGCGGAGTTCCGGCCGCAGGTCCTGGTGACGCAGCACGGGGCCGACACGCACTTCGAGGACCCACTCGCGCATCTCGCGGTCTCGCTGGACGCGCAGCGGGCCGTGCAGATCGCCTGTCATGAGCTGGCGCACGAGTACGCCGACGGGCGCTGGGTCGCCCTCGGTGGCGGCGGGTACGCCGTGGTGGACGTCGTGCCGCGCTCGTGGACGCATCTGGTCGCCGTGGCGGCCGGGCGGGAGATCGCACCGGAGACGCCGACCCCGGAGAGCTGGCGGCAGGAAGTCTTCGCGCGGACGCGGCAGTTGGCGCCGGGGCGGATGACCGACGGGCGCTGGCCCGTCGCGCACCGGGAGTGGGAGGCGGGCTACGACCCCGAGGACCGGCTCGACCAGGCGATCCTGGCCACGCGAAAGGCGGCGTTCCCGCTGCGCGGGCTGCTGCCCTAGTACCCGGGATTACTCCAAGTGTGGGGTGTTCGGACGTTTTGGGGGCATCCGGGCGCTCAATGAGCCAGCATCGCAAGGGTGTTGAGCACCGGCACCCTGCGTGCGCATCTGTTGGCGGCTCGGCTTGCCGGGCCTGTGGCGACCTCCCGTGAGGAGAGTCTGCGCAGTTATCGGCTGTTCGAGGCGCGGGACCCGCGTGTGCTGCTCGGACTCGACCCCGAGTGGGCGTGGGGGCAGCGGGACCTGCTCGCGCTCATGGCCGACAAGTGCGGGGTGTCGCCCGATCCCGGCCACAGGTCCGGGTTCGACGTCATCGACCCGGAGCTGACGCTGGCGGCGCTGGACTCCTTCGGCGACCGACTCGGCAGAGCCGCCCACGCCCGCTCCCCGGTACTCTTCGGAACCGGTCATCCGCACCGGCTGCTCGGCTTCTACGCCGCGTTGGCGGACGCTTTGTCGGCGCTCGGATGCCCTGTCCTCACCCCCGCGCAGGGTCAGAGTGTCGACATAACGACCCGGTTCGGCCTACGCACGTACAACCTTGACTACGTACGAGGAGTCGCGCTGGTGCGAGAACCCGGCGCATTGGAGCCCGGTGGTGAGACGGGCGCGCACACCCACTCGCCACTCCCGGTTCGCACGGCTCTGGCCGCGTGTGCGGAGGCCGGCGGACCGCTTCCGCAGCTTGTCGTGGGGGACCACGGATGGGTCTGCGGTGCAGGTCAGTTGGGGTTCGATGCCATCGGCCTGGCAGATACGGACGATCCCGCGCTGTTCGTCGGTGAGGCCGAGGGACGGGTGTCCGTCGTCGTTCCGCTTGATGACGCTGTGCGGTCTGATTACTACCGACCGCTTACTCGCTATGTACTCAATCGAGCGTGTCTGTCACAGTAGGCGGCCGATCGCTGCTCCTCTTCCCCACTCGCACCACACGCCCCTAGTCTGGGGTGTGAGCACGCAACGACGTTGAGTCACCGGAAGGGGAAGCCGGTGGCCGTCGAGTGCGGAAGGTTCAGGTGTGTCATGGCTGCTGGTGAGAGTAGGCCTCTGAACGAGGTGCAATTCCTGACCGTGGCGGAAGTCGCGTCGGTCATGCGAGTGTCCAAGATGACCGTGTACCGGTTGGTGCACAGCGGTCATCTGCCCGCGATCCGGGTGGGGCGGAGCTTCCGCGTCCCCGAGCAAGCGGTTCACGAGTACCTGCGTGAGTCCTACGTGGGGGTGGAAACAGGCTGATCGGTGCCCCCGGGACCCCTTCGAGGACTCCCGGGGAACCCTCGATTTCGAGCTCGGCGCTCAGGCGGGGTACGCTGGCCCTCCGTAGGTCGTGTGGGCCCCAATGCAGCCCCGCACCGAGTGATTGTCCCCGCAAAGCGGGGGTTGTCCGAGAAGTGAGCGAGGGTAGTCGTGGGCTCTGTCATTAAGAAGCGGCGTAAGCGGATGGCGAAGAAGAAGCACCGCAAGCTGCTGAAGCGCACCCGCGTGCAGCGTCGCAACAAGAAGTAAGCGGCCGCTGCGAGTACAGCGCGGTCTGTGGCCCTTTCACCGTTCGGTGGGAGGGCCGCAGTGCGTTTCGGACAAGTTCCACCAGGCACTCGTCGTCGGGAGGCGGCGCGTAGCAGGCTCTGCTCCATACGTATGCGGCGGCTGGGACGGAAGGTAGGCGCTGATCTTGGGCAAGGTCGTGCTCGTGACCGGGGTGGCCCGGCAACTGGGGGGCCGTTTCGTACGGCGGATCCAGCGGGACCCGGAGGTGGACCGGGTGATCGGGGTGGACGCCGTGCCTCCCGCGCACCATCTGGGCGGGGCGGATTTCCTCCAGGCCGACATCCGGCAGCCGACGATCGCGCGGGTGCTCGCCGAGCACTCCGTGGACACCGTCGTGCACATGGACGTCACCGGGACTCCGCTGGCCAGCGCCGGCCGCGGCTCGGTCAAGGAGACCAACGTCATCGGCACGATGCAGCTCCTCGGCGCGTGCCAGAAGGCGCCCAGCGTGAAGCGGCTCGTGGTGAAGTCGAGCACTAACGTGTACGGGTCGGCGCCGCGCGACCCGGCCGTGTTCACCGAGACGACCCCGCCGAAGTCGCTGCCGAGCGGCGGCTTCGCCAAGGACACCGTGGAGGTCGAGGGGTATGTGCGCGGGTTCGCCCGGCGCCGCCCCGACGTCGCGGTGTGCGTGCTGCGGTTCGCCAACATCCTCGGTCCCACGGCCGATTCACCGCTCGCCGAGTACTTCTCGCTGCCGGTTCTGCCGACCGTGTTCGGCTACGACCCGCGGCTCCAGTTCGTACACGAGGACGATGTGGTCGAGGTGCTGCGGATCGCCTCGCACGATCCGGCGCGGGGGACGCTCAACAGCGGGACCTTCAACATCGCGGGCGACGGTGTACTGCTGCTCTCGCAGTGCTCACGGCGGCTCGGCCGGCCGACCGTCCCCGTGCTGCTGCCCGCCGTGACCTGGGTCGGTGGCGCGCTGCGTACGCTGGGGGTGACGGACTTCTCGCCCGAGCAGATCAGACTGCTCACCCATGGGCGGATGGTGTCGACGGCCCAGATGCGGGACACGCTCGGCTTCCGGCCCCGGTACACGACCGCGGAGACCTTCGCGGACTTCGTCCGCGGCAAGGGCCCCGGACTGCTGCCGCCCCAGGCCCTGGCGGGAGCTGTGGACAGGATCGCGTCGTTGTCCCTCCTGGGCGGCGGGCGCACACCTGGCCGTCCCGCGACGCAGAGCGCCAACTGAGGAGCGCGTGAACGATGGCGGATGCCAAGGTCATTCCGTTCGACGACGACAGGTCGCGGGGGGCCACCGGGAAGGGCGCCGCGCGCCGCAGGGGCCCGGCGACCGGAGCGCGGCGCAAGGGCGACACCGCGGGGGTCCGGGAGGTGCGTGAGGTGCAGTCGCTGCCGGCGCAGGCGTCGGGCCCCGACCCCGTACCGGAGGGTGCGGCGGCCGGGGAGCGCGGCGGCTGGGAGCGGCGCGTCGCGGGCGGCCTCGCGTTCCTGCGGCGGCGGCTCACCGGGGACTACGAGGTCGACGAGTTCGGCTACGACGAGGAGCTCACCGACCAGGTCCTGATGTCGTTGCTGCGGCCGGTCGCGGAGAAGTACTTCCGGGTCGAGGTGAAGGGCGTGGAGAACATCCCGTCCGAGGGCGGGGCGCTGATCGTCTCCAACCATTCGGGGACGCTGCCGCTGGATGGCCTGATGATGCAGGTCGCCGTGCACGACAACCATCCGGCCGGGCGCCATCTGCGGCTGCTCGCCGCCGACTTGGTGTTCATGCTGCCGGTCGTCAACGAACTGGCGCGCAAGGCGGGCCACACCCTGGCCTGCGCGGAGGACGCGCAGCGTCTCCTGGAGAGCGGTGAGCTGGTCGGGGTGATGCCGGAGGGGTTCAAGGGCATCGGGAAGCCGTTCAGCGAGCGGTACAAGCTCCAGCGGTTCGGCCGGGGCGGTTTCGTGTCGACCGCGCTGCGCGCCGGGACGCCGATCGTGCCGTGCTCGATCGTCGGGGCGGAGGAGATCTACCCGATGCTCGGCAACGCGAAGACGCTGGCGCGGGTGCTCGGGTTCCCGTACTTCCCGATCACGCCCACGTTCCCGTGGCTGGGGCCGCTCGGCGCGGTGCCGCTGCCGACGAAGTGGACCATCCAGTTCGGGGAGCCCATCCCGACGGACGGTTATCCGCCGGAGGCCGCCGAGGACCCGATGCTGATGTTCAACCTGACCGACCAGGTCCGCGAGCAGATCCAGCACACGCTGTACAAGCTGCTGGTGCAGCGGCGGTCGGTGTTCTTCTGAGCGGTTCCACTGAGCGGTTCCGCGCACGGGTAGGGCCCGGGGCGAGGAGCCCCGGGCCCTGAGTGCCGTACCGATCCGTACGTTACGAGGCGTCCTCGCCGTCGATGCCCAGGCCGGGCAGGAGGCCGGGCAGGATCGGCGGCAGCGTCACGTCCGGCTCGACCGGGGCCATGGTGCCGGACTTACCGGACCTGCCGTCCGACGGGGTCGGGCTCGTCTCGTCCTTCGGCGGCTCCAGGAGGCCGCCGGTGGTCTCGCCGAGGAGGCCGTCCTTCTCCTTGCCGCTGCCGGAACTGGAAGGTTTCGGCTTGGTGGAGCTGGAGCCGCGGTGTTCGGTGCCCGCGGAGCCGGACGGCGTCGACCGGTGGGTGCCGGGCGCCCCCGGCTTCGTGGCGCCACTCTCGCCGGGGCGCGTGGAGCCGCGCGACGTGGGGGTCTCGGGCAGCAGCGAACGCAGCGGGTCGACCTCTTGGTCTATGGCGTCGAAGACCGAACTCACCTGGTCCCGTACGTCACCGAGCTGGACCGGCAGCCGGTCGCGCAGGGCGCTCCAGCTCTTCCGGTGCGACTGCGTGAACGCGGACAGGGCCTGGATCGGGCCGAGCGAACCGTCCCGCTTGTACGCCGCGCTGAGCAGCCGGTGACCCTCGGACGCGTCGAAGCGCATCCCGGAGAGCGCGCGTCTGACCTCGCCGACCGACTCGTGGTCGAGGTGGCCGCCGCGGTCCCGCTCCATCAACCGCCGCGCCTCGTTGAGCCGCGTCGATGCCTGGTCGAGGTAGATCCGGCCGCGGTCGGAGTCGCTGTCGGCCAGGCCGAGCTTGAGATCCTCCATGCCGCGCTTGAGGCCGTAGAGATTGTCGCCGGGCAGGGCGTCGGAGCTCGCCGCGGCCACTCCGCCGAACGCCCCGGCGGCCACGCCCACCGTGAGCCCGCCCGCGGCGAGGCCCTTGGACAGGCGTGAGCGGGGTCGCAGCTTCCGCAGGGACACCGCCCGGTGTGCTCCCTTGGCCCGGGACCGCTGTTCCGGAACGGCGGGACCCACGGCGCCTTCCTGGAGCATGGCTTCCATGGCGGCGACGAGCTGCGCTCGCTGCACCACTTTGACCTCGGGGTCCATGGTCGGTTTGGGCAGCTCGCCGAGGCCGGAGGCCAGGGACAGAAGCCTGTCCCGGTCGGTCCGATCGGACCGGTCGCTCTGCTGAGCGGCCGGTTCATCCGGCTGCTGCGCCGCCGGGTCCCGGTCGGGCTGGTCCTCCAGGTCCTGGGCGAAGGCGTTCGCCCGCCGGTGTGCCGATACGTTCGCGATCACTGGCGGCACCTCCTCTCGTCGTGACGGTCGACTCCCATGTGGTCGACTCCCCAAGGGGTCCTGAGGGTTGCACGCCCTGACGGCTTGCACACGAACGAGTGGGCGAAGCCGGTCCAGGAGTGACCACAGGGAGCCTGCATCCCGCACAACGAGCGGCGCGGCACTTGGGTTACGGACGAAAGATGATCCGACCGCGATCACATCTCGCCTTCACCGTAGGTGAGTTGAGCATCGCGGGCGGTGACGGAGGTGTCAGCGGACGTCGTCGGGGAGGAGCCGGGCGAGCGTGCGCACGGCCCGGTACTGGAGCGTTTTGATCGCGCCCTCGTTCTTGCCCATCACGCGTGCGGTCTCGGCGACGGAGAGACCTTGGAGGAATCGCAGCGTGACGCATTCCTGCTGTTGGGGGTTGAGACGTCGTACGGCGTCGAGGAGGGCAGCGTTGGAGAGGGATTCGAGGACGGAGTCCTCCGGGGAGCGCTCGACCTCGTTGGCGTCGAGCATTTCACCGGTGGTCACTTCGAGGCGGAAGCGGCTCGACTTGAAGTGGTCGGCGACCAGATTGCGCGCGATCGTGACCAGCCAGGCGCCGAAGTCGCGGCCCTGCCAGGTGAAGGTGCCGATACGGCGCAGGGCGCGCAGGAAGGTCTCGCTGGTGAGGTCCTCGGCGGTCGCCTTCCCGCCGACGCGGTAGTAGATGTAGCGATAGACGGTGTCGCTGTACTGGTCGTAGAGGCGGCCGAAGGCATCGGCTTCGCCGGACTGGGCGCGCTCGACCAGCTCCATCATGCGAGCGCTGTCGCTGTCGGCGGCGGGACGGCGGGCGGTGGTGGGCGCGGTCGACGTACCGGAGGCGCCGGCGGCTCCGGAGCGGGTCCGTCGGCCGACGGTGACGGCACCGGAGTCGGCCATGGCGAAGCACGGTCCGGCGGGTGCGGCGACGGCGAGGGCGGGGACGGCGTACGCGGTGGGGACGAAGCCGCGCAGGCGGTCGATGACCGATGCGCGCAGCGTAGCCAGGCCCGAGGCGTCAACCCCGACGTGTTGAAACACGGGACTCCCAGAGGCAGAGCTTCCATCACGTGCAGTGCGGAACCGTTCACCCGTCGTACTGACGCGTGGGTACCGGAATGCGTCTGAGGAGAATAACGCTTCGTGCAGGGAGCGCTACACCGAGTTGCTCAAATCATCGATTACGTCACTTCTGTAGCTGATCAACGATGGTCTGAGTACCAGAGAGTGACCGCTTGATGATCGGATCAGGTCATGTTCGGGCTATGGCAGTGACGCCTTGTGCCCGAGTGGTATCAACGGGACTGGCCGGGGCCGGGGGCGGGTATTGCCCTTCGTCGGCGAAGTGTCAGCGACGGCGCCGGTGCAGCGCGATCGCCGCCGCCGTGCCGCCCGCGACGGCGCCGACACCGGCCGCGGCGGGGATGCCGACCTTCGCGGCCTTGCGGCCGGTGCGGTAGTCCCGCAGCCGCCATTCCCGTTCCCGCGCGTACGCGCGCAGCTTCGCGTCGGGATTGATCGCGTACGGGTGTCCGACGAGCGAGAGCATCGGGATGTCGTTGTGGGAGTCGCTGTAGGCGGCGCAGCGGCCGAGCTCCAGGCCCTCCGCGGACGCCAGCGCGCGGACGGCCTCCGCCTTCGCCGGGCCGTGCAGCGGCTCGCCGACGAGCTTGCCCGTGTACACGCCGCCGATGGACTCGGCGACCGTGCCGAGGGCGCCGGTCAGGCCGAGGCGGCGGGCGATGACCGTGGCGATCTCCACCGGGGCGGCCGTGACCAGCCACACCTTCTGCCCCGCGTCGAGATGGGCCTGGGCGAGGGCGCGGGTGCCGGGCCAGATCCGCTCCGCCATGTACTCGTCGTAGATCTCCTCGCCGATCGACATCAGCTCGGAGACGCGGTGGCCCTTGACGATGGACAGGGCGCTGTCGCGGGCGTCCTGCATGTGCTCGGGGTCCTCGACCCCGGCCAGCCTGAACCAGGCCTGCTGCCAGGCGAACCTGGTCAGTTCACGGCGCTGGAAGAACTTCCGCTTGTACAGACCGCGCCCGAAATGAAAGATCGCGGCGCCCTGCATCACCGTGTTGTCCAGGTCGAAGAAGGCGGCGGCCTTGTCGTCGCCGACGACGGGGAACTCCGGTTCCGCCGCGGCGCCGGGCAGCGACTGCTCCTCCAGCTCCTGGGAGGTCTTGCGGGCGGCCTCCGCCGAAGCCTCGCCCGCGAGCACGCTCCGCGCTGTCGCGGGGCGCCTACGAGGGGTGAGCCATCCGAATCCAATCAGCGGCACGGCGTGCCTCCTACCGTGGTGGCGGTCGGGCGACGGGCGGGACATGGCGTGAGCATAGCCAGTTCGTTCGGGGGTTCCGGAGTCGAGCGGATTTCGGGAAGTTGTCCGTAGCGGAAATCCCGGCGTCGTTCCGGGGGCGGAGACGGGGTCAGAATGGCCGGTATGAGTCCCATTTTTCGTCGCGGCGAGAAGAAGAATCCGCAGGAGCGCGTCGTCACGCTGATCGGAAAGCCGGGGTGCCATCTGTGCGACGACGCCCAGGCGGTGATCGAGAAGGTCTGTGCCGAGGTCGGCGCGGTCTGGGAGAAGAAGGACATCAACGAGGACGAGGAGCTGTACCGCAAGTATTGGGAGCAGATCCCCGTCGTGCTCGTCGACGGTGCGCAGCACGACTTCTGGCGGGTGCAGGAGGAACGGCTGCGGCGTGCGCTCACCCGGTAGCGGAGCGCGCACGCACGGCGCTCGCGGTCGCGCACGTCACTGACCGAGGAGTCCAACTGGTCCAGAAAGTCGCCTAGGATCGAGGGCGGTTTTGGTCCCGGGGGGCGTGGATCGTAAGGAAGGTGTGCGGTTTTGCCCCCCACAGGTGAGCAACGAAGCTGCCTGCGCGCCGGTTCCACGACAGCGCGCCGGGGGCGCGTGACCCCGGTCACGTTGGCCGGGCAAATCGGACACCATCTTTGTGCACGCGTTCACAAAGACATAGCCTGCATTCGACGGGGCGGTCCAGGAACCACGAGCCGCCCGCAGCCCCGCTCTACCCGCAGGAGCACCGTGGCAACTGGCCGAACTCACCGACCGGCGACCCGCAGCCGAGGAATTCCCGAGGCCACCGTCGCCCGTCTCCCGCTGTACCTCCGAGCCCTCACCGCCCTGTCGGAGCGCTCGGTGCCCACGGTCTCCTCCGAGGAGCTCGCGGCCGCCGCGGGAGTCAACTCCGCGAAGCTGCGCAAGGATTTCTCCTACCTCGGCTCGTACGGGACCCGGGGCGTCGGCTACGACGTCGAGTACCTCGTCTACCAGATCTCCCGCGAGCTCGGCCTCACCCAGGACTGGCCGATCGTGATGGTCGGCATCGGTAACCTCGGCGCGGCCCTCGCCAACTACGGCGGGTTCGCCTCGCGCGGGTTCCGCGTCGCGGCCCTGATCGACGCCGACCCGGCGATGGCGGGCAAGTCCGTCGCCGGTATGCCGGTGCAGCACGCCGACGACCTGGAGAAGATCGTCGACGAGAACGGTGTCTCCATCGGCGTCATCGCGACCCCGGCCGGCGCCGCCCAGCAGGTCTGCGACCGGCTCGTCGCCGCCGGTGTCACCTCCATCCTGAACTTCGCGCCGACCGTGCTGTCCGTGCCGGACGGCGTCGACGTACGCAAGGTCGACCTCTCCATCGAACTCCAGATCCTCGCCTTCCACGAGCAGCGCAAGGCGGGGGAGAGCGCGATAGAGGCCGCCGAGGGCGCGGTGGGCGTCGAGGGCCCGGCCGCCAAGGTCACCCGGCCCGCCGCCGACAGCGCCGCCGACCGCAAGGGACCCGACGGGGACGTACCCGCCGTGATGCCGGCATGAGTCTCCTCGTCGTGGGGCTGAGCCACCGCAGCGCCCCGGTCAGCATCCTGGAGCGGGCCGCGTTGCAGCCCGAGTCCCAGGCCAAGCTGTTGCAGGACGCGCTCGCCGCCGAACCGGCGACCGAGGCCGCCCTGCTCTCCACCTGCAACCGCATCGAGCTGTACGCGGACGTGGACAAGTTCCACGCCGGTGTCGCCGAGCTGTCGACGCTGCTCGCCCAGCACAGCGGCGTCGGACTCGACGAGCTCACTCCCTATCTTTACGTGCACTACGAGGACCGGGCGGTGCACCACCTGTTCTCGGTGGCGTGCGGGCTCGACTCCATGGTGGTCGGCGAGGGCCAGATCCTCGGCCAGATCAAGGACACCCTCGCCCGGGCGCAGGAGCTGCACTCCGCGGGCCGACTCCTCAACGACCTGTTCCAGCAGGCGCTGCGGGTCGGCAAGCGCGCGCACTCCGAGACCGGTATCGACCGGGCGGGACAGTCCCTGGTCACCTTCGGTCTCGAACAGCTCGCCGTCGGTGAGCCGGTGGCCGCGTGGGCGCAGGGCAAGCGCGCGCTGGTGATCGGCGCGGGCTCGATGTCCTCCCTGGCCGCGGCGACGCTCGCGCGCGCCGGAGTCGCCGAGGTCGTCGTCGCCAACCGCACGATCGAGCGCGCCGAGCGGCTGGTGGAGATCCTGGGCGAGGCCGGTACGGCCGCCCGTGCCGTCGCCATGGACGCCGTGGCGGACGAACTGACACGTGCCGACGTCGCCATCTCCTGCACCGGCGCGACCGGACTCGTCCTGACCGCCGACGCCGTGCGCGCGGCCGTCGCGGGCCGCACGCCGACCGCGGGCGGCGAGGTGCCGGCCCAGTCGGCACCGGCCGGCGCCAAGGCCGCGGCCGACGGTGGCCCCGCCGACCCGGGCGCCCCCGTGCGCGGCGGGTTCTCGGTCGAGGGCGAGGCCGCGGTCGCCGGGCTCGACGCCGCCGAACTGGAGCAGCACGGCGCCTGGGTCGACAACGCCCCGGGTGAGCGGGTGCGGCCCTCAGAGGCCGACACCATCGCCGCGCTCGCCGCCGCGGGCCGGGTGCCCGAGATGCGGCGCGAGCGGCAGCCCGAGCCGGTCCGGCCGGTCGCGCTCGCCCTGCTCGACCTGGCGATGCCGCGGGACATCGACGCGGCGTCGCACCGCATCGACGGGGTCCGCCTCGTCGACATCGAGTCGCTCGCCGACGCCTCCGCCGACGCCCCGATGGCCGCCGACGTGGACCAGGTGCGCACGATCGTGGCCGACGAGGTCGCCGCGTTCGGTGCCGCCCAGCGGGCCGCGCACATCACGCCGACCGTCGTCGCGCTGCGCACGATGGCCGCGGACGTGGTGACCAGCGAGATCGCCCGTCTCGACGGCCGGCTGCCCGGCCTCGACGAGAAGCAGCGCGCGGAGATCACCCAGACCGTGCGGCGCGTGGTGGACAAACTGCTGCACGCGCCGACCGTACGGGTCAAGCAGCTCGCCGCCGAGCCCGGCGGTGCCGGGTACGCGGACGCGCTGCGGACCCTGTTCGACCTGGACCAGGAGACGGTCGCCGCCGTCTCCCGGGCCATCCCCCGAGACCGTGAATCCGCTACCGGCACGGTAGGCAAGAATCGAGGCCCGGCATGACCGCCGCCGACAAAGCACTGAGGCTGGGGACCAGGCGCAGCAAGCTGGCCATGTCCCAGTCCGGGCATGTCGCCGAAGCCGTACGCCAGTTGACCGGCCGTGAGGTCGAGCTGGTGGAGATCACCACGTACGGGGACACCTCCCGTGAGCACCTCGCGCAGATCGGCGGGACGGGAGTCTTCGTCACCGCGCTGCGGGACGCGCTGCTGCGCGGTGAGATCGACTTCGCCGTGCACTCCCTGAAGGACCTGCCGACCGCGCAGCCCGCCGAGCTCACGCTGGCCGCCGTGCCGCGGCGCGAGGACCCGCGGGACGTGCTGGTCGCGCGGGACGGCCTGAAGTTCACCGAGTTGCCCGCGGGTGCCCGGATAGGTACCGGCTCGCCGCGCCGTATGGCGCAGCTCAACGCGTACGCCCGTAGCCACGGACTCTCCATCGAGACCGTGCCGATCCGCGGGAACATCGACACCCGCGTCGGCTACGTCGAGAAGGGGGAGCTCGACGCCGTCGTCCTGGCGGCGGCCGGGCTCAACCGCATCGGCCGTCCGGAGGAGATCGCCGACTTCCTCGCGACCGACATCGTCCTGCCCGCCCCCGGTCAGGGGGCACTCGCAGTCGAGTGCGCCGCGCACAACGGCGCGCTCGCCGCCACGCTCGCCGATCTCGACGACCCGCTCACCCGGGTCGCCGTGACCGCCGAGCGAGCCCTGCTCGCCGCCCTGGAGGCCGGTTGCAGCGCACCTGTGGGTGCACTGGCCGACCTTCCCCCACTCTCGGCTCCGATCGAGCGGGGGGACCCCCACGCCGACGGGCAGATTGCCAACCACATGCGCCTGCGCGGCGTCGTCGGCAGCACCGACGGCACCGAGCTGGTGCAGCTGTCCACCACCGGTCCCGTGCCCTCGTCCAAGGACGAGGCGCTGGCTCTCGGGCGGGAACTCGCCGCCGAGATGCTGGCCAAGGGTGCGGCCGGTCTGATGGGGGAGCGAGCACTTTGAGCCCCACCACCGTTGAATCGACCGCCTGCGCACCTGGGCACGTCACCTTCCTTGGTGCCGGTCCCGGTGACCCAGGACTGCTGACACTACGGGCCGTGGAGGCCCTGGCCCGGGCGGATGTGCTGATCGCCGAGCCCGAAGTGCTCGACGTCGTGCGGACGCACGCCAAGGCGGGCGTCACCGTGCTCGACGCGGGCACGCCGGGGCGGACGGCTGCGGCTGACGGGGCGTCAACTGCCGTCGTGGTCCCGGCTCTGAGGGAGTGGGCCAATCTTGTCATGGAGGCCGCGCGGAGCGGCAAGCGGGTCGTGCGTGCGGTTCCGGGGGACCCCGGGCTCGACACGTACGCGGCCGAGGAGATGCTCGCCTGTGCCTCCGGCGGCATCGACTTCGAGGTCGTGCCCGGTGTCGCGGCGGCCGTCGGTGTGGCCGCGTACGCCGGAGTCCCGCTGCGTGACGCGCAGGGTGCCGACGTCCGCTTCGTCGACGCCCGCACCGCCTCCGAGCGCTGCTGGAGCGAGGTCGGCGCGTCCGACGGCACGGTCGTCGTCTCCACGACGCTCGACTCGGTGGCCGCCGCGGCCGGTGAGCTGGTCGCGGCCGGCCGCAAGCCGGACACCCCGCTGACCGTCACCGTCGCCGGGACGACGACGCGCCAGAAGACCTGGTCGGCGACGCTCGGCACCATCGCGCAGACGCTGAAGCAGGCCAAGGTACTGCCGTCGCCCGAGGGCAACCGGCCGGTGATAGCCGTGGTCGGCGAGCGTTCCGCGGCCGCCCAGCGCGACCGGTTGTCGTGGTTCGAGTCCAAGCCGCTGTTCGGCTGGAAGGTGCTCGTGCCGCGTACGAAGGAGCAGGCGGCCTCGCTCTCCGACCAGCTCAGGTCGGCCGGCGCGGTCCCGCACGAGGTCCCGACGATCGCCGTCGAGCCGCCGCGCACCCCGCAGCAGATGGAGCGCGCGGTCAAGGGCCTGGTCACGGGCCGCTACGAGTGGATCGCCTTCACCTCGGTCAACGCGGTCAAGGCGGTGCGCGAGAAGTTCGAGGAGTACGGGCTCGACGCGCGGGCCTTCGCCGGGATCAAGGTCGCGGCGGTCGGCGAGCAGACGGCCAACGCGCTGATCGCCTTCGGCGTCAAGCCGGACCTGGTGCCGAGCGGCGAGCAGTCGGCCGCCGGGCTCCTGGAGGACTGGCCGCCCTACGACCCGGTCTTCGACCCGATCGACCGGGTGTTCCTGCCGCGCGCGGACATCGCCACGGAGACCCTGGTCGCCGGGCTGATCGAGCTGGGCTGGGAGGTCGACGACGTCACGGCGTACCGGACCGTACGGGCTTCGCCGCCGCCGGCCGAGACGCGCGAGGCGATCAAGGGCGGCGGTTTCGACGCGGTGCTGTTCACGTCGTCGTCCACCGTCCGCAACCTGGTCGGCATCGCGGGCAAGCCGCACAACGTGACGGTCATCGCCTGTATCGGCCCGGCCACCGCCAAGACCGCCGAGGAGCACGGCCTGCGGGTCGATGTGATGGCTCCGGAGCCGTCGGTGCACAAGCTGGCCGCGGCGCTCGCCGAGTTCGGTGCGCGGCGGCGGGACGCCGCCCTGGAGGCCGGTGATCCGGTGACCCGGCCCAGTGAGCGGCGGCCGGGGGCGCGGCGCAGGCGCGCGGCTCCGTAGGAGAGAGTGGGGGCGGGTGCCCGGTTTCGGCCGGGTGCCCGCCCCGCTTCGTTTTCATAGATACCTGTAAGTACGTGCAAGTACGAGGTGACAGTCCAGTGACTCGGTACGGCTCTTTCCCCGGTTCGCGGCCCCGGCGGCTGCGGACGACTCCCGCCATGCGGCGCATGGTCGCCGAGACGCGGCTGCATCCGGCGGATCTGATCCTGCCCGCGTTCGTGCGGGAAGGGATCGACGCGCCCGTCGAGATCGGTTCCATGCCCGGCGTCTTCCAGCACACGCGGGACTCCCTGAAGAAGGCGGCGGTCGAGGCCGCCGAGGCGGGCGTCTCCGGGATCATGCTGTTCGGGGTGCCGCTGGAGGAGAAGAAGGACGGCGCGGGCACGGTCGGCACCGACCCGGACGGCATCCTCCAGGTGGCGCTGCGGGACGTACGGGCCGAGGTCGGTGACGACCTGATCGTCATGTCCGACCTGTGCCTGGACGAGTTCACCGACCACGGGCACTGCGGTGTCCTGGACGAGCAGGGCCGCGTGGACAACGACGCGACGCTTGAGCGGTACGCCGAGATGGCGCAGGCCCAGGCGGACGCGGGCGCGCACGTGGTGGGCCCGTCCGGGATGATGGACGGCCAGATCGGGGTCATCAGGGACGCGCTGGACCAGATCGGCCGCGAGGACGTGGCGATCCTCGCGTACACGGTGAAGTACTCGTCGGCGTTCTTCGGCCCGTTCCGTGAGGCCGTCGGCTCGTCCCTGAAGGGCGACCGCAAGACGTACCAGCAGGACCCGGCCAACGTGCGGGAGTCCCTGCGGGAGCTGGCGCTCGACCTGGAGGAGGGCGCCGACATGGTCATGGTCAAGCCGGCCGGCCCCTACCTGGACATCCTGGCGCGGGTCGCCGACGAGGTCGACGTGCCGGTGGCCGCGTACCAGATCAGCGGCGAGTACGCGATGATCGAGGCGGCGGCGCAGCGCGGCTGGATCGACCGCGACCAGTCGATCATGGAGTCGCTGACCGGGATCAAGCGGGCGGGCGCCAACATGATCCTGACGTACTGGGCGACCGAGGTGGCGCGGCGGCTGTAGTGCGCCGGGCGATGGTTCGGTGACGTCCGCCGGGTGAGAATGCCCGGCATGACGACGCTCACGGCACGCGCCCTCAACAGGTCCACTCTGGCCCGGCAGTTGCTGCTCGAACGGCAGCCGCTGGGGGTGGAGGAAGCGGTACGGCGGGTTGTCGCGCTCCAGGCGCAGCAGCCCGCTTCGCCGTATGTGGCGCTGTGGAACCGGGTGGCGGATTTCCGCGCGGATGATCTGGACGCGGTCCTGGCCCGTTTCCGGGTGGTCAGGTCGACCCTCATGCGGATCACGCTGCACGCGGTGCACGTCGACGACTACGCCGCTTTCCGCGCGGCCGTCGAGCCGACGGTGCGGGGCGCGCGGCTGCGGGACCCGCGGTTCCGGGCGGCGGGGCTGACGGAGGGGGACGCGGACGACCTGCTGCCCGAGCTGTTGGAGCGTGCCGAAGTGGCGGGCGACGCGCGGGAGTTGGGGGAGTGGCTGCGGGCGCGGACGCGCATCGAGGCCGGGTCGGCGCCGACGGCGTGGCGGATGCTGCGCCAGTACGCCCCGTTGTGGCATGCGCCGGTGGCGGGGGCGCCGTGGTCGTACGTGTCCGGGGCCGGGCAGCGCTTCGTGGCGGCGGACCGGGCGCACCGCCCCGAGCTGCGGGACCCGGAGGCGGTGGCGGCGGGCTTGCGGGTGCTGGTCCGCCGTTACCTGGAGGGGTTCGGGCCCGCGTCCGTGGCGGACATGGCGCAGTTCGGGCTCGTGCAGCAGAAGCGGGTGCGGGCGGCGCTGGGGGAGGACTTCGAGGAGTTCACGGCGCCGGACGGGAAGACGGTGCTGTACGACGTGCCGGGCGGTGTCCGTCCGGCCGGCGACGTGCCCGCGCCGCCGCGCCTGCTGGCGATGTGGGACAGCGTGCTGCTCGCCTACGCCGACCGGGGCCGGGTCCTGCCGTCCGAGTACCGCAAGCAGGTGACCCGGGTGAACGGGGACGTACTGCCGACGGTCCTGGCCGACGGGTACGTGGCCGGGGTGTGGCGGACGGCGCCGGACGGGACGGGGGTCGAGGTGGGCGCGTTCCGGCCGCTGCCCCCTGAGGTGTGGGAGGCGCTGGAGGCGGAGGCGCGGGGGCTGCGGCGGTTGCTGACGGGGCGGGAGGCGGCGGCGTACCGGCGTTATGACCACTGGTGGGTGAAGGGGCTGCCGGTGGTGGAGGGGCGGGTGTTCGGGTAGGGGCGCGCGGTGCTTTCCCCGGACATGCCTCGGCCGCGGCGGCTCCCCCTCCGCGCCGCCGCGGCCGATCCCCGTCGGGAAAGAAGGTTCAGTTGCCGCTGACAGCCGGCGGGACGGGCGAGTGGCTGTCCAGCGTGGTGATGGCGCCGTCCACCGACGGGGCGGGCGAGTGGCTGTCGAGCGTGGTGATGGTGTCGTCCGCGGGCGGGACGGGTGAGTGGCTGTCCTGCGTGGTTGCGGCTGCGGTCTTCTTGTCGTCGGCCATCGTGGTGACTCCCGTGCGAATCGACGGACTTATGGGTGGAAGCGCCCGTTCGGCAACTCCCCCGTGGGCTGCCGAACGGGCGTTCCGGGGGACGCACACTCTAATCGCGGCGTCCGCGTCATCCCGTCTGCCCCCCGACGCGACGGAACGATGTGCTGAGCGTGCCAGGGGGCGATAAACGTTCGCTGAACGGCGGCCCCGGCCCTCAGGCCGCCGCGAGCGGGGTGATCAGCGCGCGCACGTCGCTCGCCTCCGGGGCGGAGACGCTCTCGTAGATGGCCAGGGCCTCGTGCCAGCAGACGCGAGCCCGGTCGGGCTGTTGCAGCGCCTGGAGGGACTTGCCGAGGAGGGTGAGGGCGTTGCCGCGCATCCAGTCGCCGCCGATGCACCCCGTCACCAGGGCCTGCTCCGCGTACTGGGCGGCCTTGGCGGGCTTGCCGGCCAGGAGGTGCACCTGGGCGATGCGGAAGTACGTGGTGCCCTCCCAGAGCCGCTGGCGGTTGTCCGCGAAGATGTGCACCGCTTGGTCGAGTTCGGCCAGCGCCTCCGCGAGGCGCCCGGACTGGGTGAGGACGATGCCCAGGGCGTACCGGGCGTTGGCGAGCCGGACCTTGAGCCCCAGGGCGTCGTAGATGTCGGCGCCGCGCTGTGCCAGCTCGACCGCCTGGGTCAGCCGGCCCATGGGGGCGAGCACTCGGGACAGGTTGCACAGCGCGCTGGCCTCGCCCGGCCGGTTCCCGTCGGCGCGGAACGCCTCGATGGCCTTCAGGAGGTGCGCCTCGCCGTCGGAGTAGCGGTTGGTGCAGTTGGCGATGATGCCGAGTTCGTTGAGGGCGTTGCCGTTGGTCCAGGGGTCGCCGGCGCTCTCGCCGAGGGCGGTCGCCCGCAACGCCTCCGCCTCGGCCGCCTCGAACTGGCCCGCGTTGGAGTGGACCTGGGTGAGGGTGACGCGTGCGCGGCCCTCGGCGCGCGCGTCACCGGCGGCCCTGGCGGCTTCGCACGCGGCCCTGGTGACGGCTTCGTACTTGCGTGAACTGGCTCCCGACTCGGCCAGGTCCTTCGACGCCAGGAGGAGATCGACCGCGCGGCGCAGGGTCGGGGCGCGCAGGGACTGCTGCGCGCAGGCGAGCAGGCACTCGGCCTCGGAGTGCAGCCAGTCCAGGGCCTCCGTGTCGTCGGAGAAGACCTGCCCGGGGTGGCGGGTCGGCTCCAGGTGGGCGACCGTCCGGTCCCCGGGCCGTTCGATCGCGTACACAGCGGTCGCCGTGGCCAGGTAGAAGTCGAGCAGCCGCGACATGGCCGCCTCGCGCTCGGCCGGCGGCAGTTCGTCCCTCTCGGCGCACGCACGCGCGTAGAGCCGGACCAGGTCGTGGTACCGGTAGCGGCCCGGTGCCGCCGATTCCAGCAGGGAGGTGTCGACCAGGGCCTCCAGCAGGTCCTCGATCTCCTCGACCGGCAGGTCCAGGACCGCGGCGGCTGCCGCCAGCGAGATGTCGGGGCCGTCCGCGAGGCCGAGCAGACGGAACGCGCGTGCCTGGCCGGGGTCGAGCTGGCCGTATCCCAGTTCGAAGGTGGCCTTGACGGCCAGGTCGCCGGCCTGGAGTTCGTCCAGGCGGCGGCGCTCGTCCGCCAGCTTCGCCGCGAGGACCGACACCGTCCAGGTGCGGCGGGCCGCGAGGCGGGACGCCGCGATGCGGATGGCCAGGGGCAGGAAACCGCAGGCTCCGACGACGTCCAGGGCCGCTTTCCGCTCGGAGGAGACCCGTTCCTCCCCGACGATGCGGGTGAAGAGGAGAAGGGCCTCCTCGGGGGACATCACGTCGAGGTCCACCAGGTGGGCTCCGACGAGGTCGACCATCCGGACCCGGCCGGTGATCAGCGCCGCACAGCCTTCCGTGCCGGGCAACAGGGGTCTGACCTGGGCCGCGTCGCGCGCGTTGTCGAGGAGGACCAGGACGCGGCGGCCGTCGAGGGTGGAGCGGTACAGGGCCGCCCGCTCCTCCAGGGTGTCCGGGATCGCGGCGTCCGCGGTGCCGAGGGCGCGGAGGAACGAGCCGAGCACCGATTCCGGTTCGGCCGCCCGGGAACCGGCGCCCTGGAGGTCCACGTACAACTGGCCGTCGGGGAAGGCGGCGCGGGAGGCGTGCGCGACGTGCACGGCCAGCGTCGTCTTGCCGACGCCGCCGATGCCCGCGACCGCGGAGACCGCCATCACCGAGCCCGTGCCCGATGCGGACGACGCTCCGGACAGGGCCTGGCTCAGTTCCTCGACGAAGGCGGCGCGGCCCGTGAAGTCCGGCACCGTGGCGGGGAGTTGGGCGGGGCGCAAAGGTGTCGCGGCGGCTCCCGCTCCCGGCGCGGAGGGTTCCGCGAGTGCCGGGTCGGCCCGCAGGATGCGCTGCTGGAGTTCGGCGAGGCCGGGGCGGGGGTCCACTCCGAGTTCGTCCGCGAGCAGGCGGCGCGTGTCCGCGTAGACCGCGAGGGCCTCGGCCTGGCGGCCGGAGCGGTAGAGCGCCAGCATCAGCAGTTCCCGCAGGCGTTCGCGCAGCGGGTGGGCCGCGGTCAGTGCCGTCAGTTCGGAGACGGCCTCCGCGTGGCAGCCCTGCTCCAGGTCCATGTCGAGGCGGGACTCCAGGAGCTGGAGGCGCCATTCCTCCAGGCGGGCGCGCTGGGTCTCGGCGTAGGGGCCGGGGACGTGGGCCAGCGGTTCGCCCTCCCACAGGGCCAGCGCCCTGCTCATCAGGCCGCGTGCCGTGGACACGTCGTCGGCCTGGCGGGCCTTCTCCGCGTCCGAGGCGAGCGATTCGGCCGCGGCCAGGTCCAGGGCGTCCTGGCTGAGCGAACGGATCGCGTAGCCGCCCGCCTCGCTGACCAGGACGCCGGTGCCGAGGACCTTGCGCAGGCGCGAGGCGTAGGTGCGGATCGCGGCCAGGGCCTGCTGCGGGGACTCCTCGCCCCACACCGCGTCGATGAGTTCACCCGCGGTGGCCGTCCTGCCCTCCCGCAGGAGCAGGGCCGCGAGGAGGGCGCGCTGCTGGGGCGAGCCGGTCGCCAGCGGCTGTCCGTCGCGCCACGCCCGCACCGGGCCGAGCACGCTGAAGCGCAGGCCGGAGTCGGCGGCGGGCGGCACGTGCCGGGTGTCCCCGGGCGTGTCGGGCCGCCGCTGCTCCGGAACCCGCGGTCCACCGTCCATCGCTGCCCCCTGCCGCTTCATCAGCACCAGTCACATCTCGTCACGAGGTCGTCCAGGCGGCGCGCCGTCGAGTGGACGGGCCGTCGAGCACGACCCCGCCAGTTTGCCTTGTTCATGGCGGATACGTCAGCCGTGGGAGACAGCCATCACAGACACCTCACGCGTACGGTGTGCCCCTGCCCGCTAGCTGACGACCCGTCAGATTGGCGCTACCGTGAGCCCATGGAGACCACGGAGAGCGAAAATACTCACCATGCCCTGATATCAGGGGACTTCCCCCGGATCATCTCCGTCGACGACCACACCGTGGAGCCGCCGACCGTCTGGTCGGACCGCCTCCCGAAGAAGTACCTCGACGTCGGACCGCGGGTCGTGCGCGCACCGTTGAAGGAGATGACGTTCCTCGGTGGCAGGTTCGCGCCCGTCATGGGGGCGCCCGGGGACGACGGCCCGGTCGGTGACTGGTGGATCTACGAGGATCTGCACCGGCCGCTCACCCGGCTCGACACCGCCGTCGGCTACGACCGCGACGAGATCAAGCTGGAGGTCATCACCTACGAGCAGATGCGGAAGGGGTCGTTCGACGTCCCGGCCCGGCTCGCCGACATGGACGTCAACCACGTCCAGTCCGCGCTCTGCTTCCCCACCTTCCCGCGTTTTTGCGGACAGACCTTCACCGAGGCCAAGGACCGCGAACTCGGGCTGCTCGGCGTGCGGGCCTACAACGACTGGATGGTGGAGGAGTGGTGCGGGCCCGAGGCGCACGGGCGCCTCGTACCGCTGACCCTCGTCCCGCTCTGGGACGCGGAGCTCGCCGCCGCCGAGGTACGCAGGAACGCGGCCCGCGGGGTCCGCGCCGTCGCGTTCTCCGAGATCCCGCCGCATCTGGGACTGCCCAGCATCCACGGCGACGCGTGGGACCCGTTCCTCGCCGCCTGCGACGAGACCGGCACCGTCATCGCCATGCACATCGGCTCCAGCAGCCGCATGCCGTCGACGTCCGCCGACGCGCCGCCCGCCGTCGGCTCCACCATCACCTTCGCCAACTGCTGCTTCTCGATGGTGGACTGGCTGATGAGCGGCAAGTTCGAGCGGTTCCCGAACCTGCGGATCATGTACGCCGAGGGGCAGATCGGGTGGATCCCGTACATCCTGGAGCGGGCGGACGTGGTCTGGGAGGAGAACCGGGGCTGGGGCGGCGTCGCCGACAAGGTGCGCAAGCCGCCGAGCGAGTACTTCGCCGAGCACGTCTTCGGCTGTTTCTTCGACGACGCCTACGGCCTGAAAAACCTCGACTCCATCGGGCTCGCCAACGTCCTCTACGAGACCGACTACCCGCACTCCGACTCCACCTGGCCGAAGTCCCGGGAGGTCGGTGAGGCGCAGATGGGGCACCTCGACGCGGAGACCGTCGAGCGGATCGTCCGCGGGAACGCGATCGACCTGCTCGGGCTGACGCCGGAGGGGCTGTGGCGGCGATGACGTCCGGGCGGCTCGCGTACGGGATGCAGCTCCCGATCCAGTCCCAGAGCACCCTCTACGCCGAACCCTGGGAGGCCGACGCGGGCCCCGGGGACCTCGCCGAGATCGCCCGCGCCGCCGACCGGGGCGGCTTCGACTACATCGCCTGCTGCGACCACGTCGCCATCCCGCGCCGGCTCGCCGGGGCCATGTCGACGACCTGGTACGACCCCGTCGCCACCCTCGCCTTCCTGGCCGGTGTCACCGAGCGGGTGCGGCTGCTCAGCCACGTCGCCGTCGTCGGGCTGCGGCACCCGCTCCTCTCCGCCAAGCAGTACGCCACCCTGGACCACCTGAGCGGCGGGCGGCTGGTCCTCGGGGTCGGGGCCGGGCACGTGGCCGAGGAGTTCGAGGCGCTGGGGGCCGACTTCGAGCGCCGGGGGGCGCTGCTCGACGAGAGCATCGACGCGCTGCGGGCCGCGCTGGGCCCGGACGAGTTCCCCGTGCACAAGGGTGTGTCGTTCGCGTTCGAAGGGCTCGGGCAGCGGCCCCGGCCCGCACAGGCGCGGGTCCCGGTGTGGGTGGGCGGCTCCTCGGCGCCCGCCGTGCGCCGCGCCGCGCTCAAGGGCGACGGGTGGCTGCCGCAGGGCGATCCGCGCGACCGGCTGCCGGAGAAGATCGCGACACTGACGCGGCTGCGCGCCGAGGCCGGGATCGAGGCGCCCTTCACCGTGGGCGCCCTCACCGAACCGCTCTACGTGTCCACGCCGACCTGGGACGTCGGGCGGCGCACCCTCTCCGGACAGCCGGAGGCCCTCGCCGAGTCGCTGCGCGCGTACGCCGCGATGGGCGTCCACCAGATCCAGGTCCGGTTCCGCAGCCGGGGGCCGGCCGAACTCATCGACCAGACGGCGGCCTTCGCCGCCGACGTGGCACCCCACCTGAACTGAGGAGCAACGCATGGGCAAGCTCGACGGGCGGGTCGTCCTCATCACGGGGGCGGCGCGCGGGCAGGGTGAGCAGGAGGCGCGTCTCTTCGCCGCGGAGGGGGCGCGGGTCGTCGTCGCCGACGTGCTCGACGACCAGGGCGAGGACGTCGCCAAGGACATCGGCGGCGGCGGCGCGGGCGGCGCCCTGTACGTCCACCTCGACGTGAGCGCGGAGGACGACTGGACCGCCGCCGTCGCGACCGCCAAGGAGGCGTTCGGGAAGATCGACGGGCTGGTCAACAACGCGGGCATCCTGCGCTTCAACGAGCTGACGGCGACACCGCTGGAGGAGTTCCGGCAGCTCATGGACGTCAACCAGGTGGGAGCGTTCCTCGGGATCAGGGCCGTGGCTCCGGAGATCGCCGCGGCCGGGGGCGGGACGATCGTCAACACCGCGTCGTTCACGGGCGTGACGGGCATGGCGTACGTGGGCGCGTACGCCGCCACCAAGCACGCGATCATCGGGCTCACCAAGGTCGCCGCCCTGGAGCTCGCGGGCAAGGGGATCCGGGTCAACGCCGTCTGCCCCGGCGCCATCGACACCGCCATGAGCAATCCGGCCCGGCTCGATCCAGGTTCGGACACCGAGGAGGCCGCCGAGGCGCTCGACGGGCTGTACCGCAGGCTCGTGCCGCTCGGCCGGGTCGGCAGGCCGCAGGAGGTGGCGCGGCTCGCGCTGTTCCTGACGTCCGAGGAGGACTCGGCGTACATCACCGGGCAGCCGTTCGTGATCGACGGTGGCTGGCTGGCCGGGGTCTCAGTGATCTGACGCAGCATCAGCTATTGACGCTCCACGGGCGCGGTGGAACAGTCGGTGCAGCCAATCTGACGATTCGTCAGAAACTGACGAGGACGGTGAACCTCCTTGGAATTCGGGCTCTTTGTACAGGGATACGTGGGCAAGCAGGCGCTGACGGACCCGACCGCCGAGCACCGCGCACTCATGAACGAGACCGAGTACGTCGTCCAGGCGGACCAGTCCGGCTTCAAGTACGCCTGGGCGTCCGAGCACCACTTCCTGGAGGAGTACTCGCACCTCTCCGCCAACGACGTCTTCCTCGGGTACCTCGCGCACGCCACCGAGCGCATCCACCTCGGCTCCGGCATCTTCAACCCGCTCGCCCAGGTCAACCACCCCGTCAAGGTGGCCGAGAAGGTCGCCATGCTCGACCACCTCAGCGAGGGCAGGTTCGAGTTCGGCAGCGGGCGCGGCGCGGGCTCCCACGAGATCCTCGGGTTCATACCGGGCGTGACCGATATGAACTACACCAAGGAGATCTGGGAAGAGACCATCGCCGAGTTCCCGAAGATGTGGCTCCAGGACGAGTACGTCGGGTTCCAGGGCAAACACTGGTCGCTGCCGCCGCGCAAGATCTTCCCCAAGCCGTACGGGACGTCGCACCCCGCCATGTGGTACGCGGCCGGGTCCCCGCCCTCGTACGCGATGGCCGCCCGCAAGGGGCTCGGGGTGCTCGGTTTCAGCGTGCAGAAGGTGTCCGACATGGAGTGGGTCCTGGAGCAGTACAAGACCGCCGTCCAGGACGCGGAACCCATCGGCGACTTCGTCAACGACAACGTCATGGTGACGTCGACCGCCATCTGCGCCGAGACGCACGACAAGGCCGTGGAGATCGCCGTGGGCGGCGGGCTCAACTACCTCCAGTCCCTCGTCTTCCGCTACCACGACACCTTCCCGCGCCCCGACGGCATCCCCGAGTGGCCCGAGGTCCTGCCCGAGTACAGCGCCGAGATCATCGAACTGCTCATCGCCGAGGAACTGATGATCTGCGGTGATCCGGACGAGGTACTGCGGCAGTGCGAGCGGTGGGAGCAGGCCGGTGCCGACCAGCTCTCGTTCGGGCTGCCCATCGGCATCTCGCACGAGGACACGCTGAACACGATCAGGCTGATCGGGGAGCACGTCATTCCGAAGATAGACACGGATCCGGTGCACCGGACCAGCCGGTTCCGGTCGGCGGCCGGGGCCTGATCGCGGTCCGATCGCTGAGCTGCCCCGGCTCTCCCCCTTCCCGGACGGGAGGGCCGGGGCCCCCCTCCTCGATCGCCGGAGGGGCTCGATTCCTGGGGGTTCGTGTTCATGCTTGATCACCTCATCAAGGGCGCCGACGTCGTCGACGGGACCGGCGCCCCCGCGTTCGTCGCCGACGTCGGCATCAGGGACGGGCGGATCGCCGTCGTCGCCGAACCCGGGACCGTCACCGAGGAGGCCAGGACCGGCGAGGACGCCACCGGGCTCGTGCTCGCGCCCGGGTTCGTCGACCCGCACACCCACTACGACGCCCAGTTGTTCTGGGACCCCTACGCGACGCCCTCCCTCAACCACGGGGTGACCACCGTCGCCGGTGGCAACTGCGGCTTCACGCTCGCGCCGCTCCACCCCGGCCGGCCCGAGGACGCCGACTACACGCGCCGCATGATGTCCAAGGTGGAGGGGATGTCCCTGGTCGCCCTGGAGGAGGGCGCGCCGTGGACCTGGCACTCGTTCGGCGAGTACCTCGACGCCCTGGAGGGCCGCATCGCCGTCAACGCCGGTTTCATGGTGGGCCATTGCGCGCTGCGGCGACACGTCATGGGCCCGGACGCCGTCGGCGGGCAGCCGTCACCGGAGCAACTGCGGGACATGCTCGGCCTCCTCCACGAGGCCATGGACGCGGGCGCCTGGGGCCTGTCCACCACCCAGTCCGCCACACACTCCGACGGCGACGGCAGGCCCGTCGCGTCACGGCACGCCCTGCCCGCCGAACTCCTCGCCCTGAGCCGGGCCGTCGGGGAGCACGAGGGCACCCAGATCGAGGCGATCGTCGCCGGCTGCCTGGACCGGTTCAGCGACGCCGAGATCGATCTGCTCGTCGAGATGAGCACGGCGGCCGGACGCCCCCTCAACTGGAACGTGCTGACCGTCGACGCCGCCGTGCCCGACCGCGTACCCCGGCAGCTCACGGCGAGCGAACGGGCCCGGAAGGCGGGCGGCCGGATCGTCGCCCTGACCATGCCCATCCTGACGCCGATGAACATGTCGCTCGGCACGTTCTGCGCCCTCAACCTCATCCCGGGCTGGGGCGACATCCTCAAGCTGCCGGTCGACGAGCGGATCGCGCGGCTGCGCGACCCCGGCGTACGCGCGCGGATGCTGCGGCACGCCGACAGCGAGGAAGCCGGTGTCTTCCGGCGGCTCGCCGACTTCGGGCGGTACGTCATCGGGGACACCTACGCGGAGGCGAACGACGGGCTCACCGGGCGCGTCGTGCGCGACATCGCCGCCGAGCGCGGGCAGGAACCCTTCGAGTGCATCGTCGAGATCTGCGCCGCCGACCGCCTGCGGACGGTCCTGTGGCCGATGCCGCCCGACAACGACCCGGCCTCGTGGGCCCTGCGCGCCGAGACCTGGCAGCACGAGGACGTCATGCTGGGCGGTTCCGACGCGGGCGCGCACCTGGACCGGATGTGCGGGGCGCCGTACACGACCCGCTTCCTCGGGGACTGCCTCCGTGGACGCGGCCTCGTGGGGCTCGAAGCGGCCGTGCGGATGCTGACCGACGACCCCGCCCGGCTCTTCGGGCTGCGCGAGCGGGGCCGGATACAGGAGGGCTTCCACGCCGACCTCGTGCTGTTCGACCCGGAGACGATCGACGCGGGCAAGGCCACGCTCGTGCACGACCTCCCGGGCGACAGCCCGCGCCTGGACTCGAAGGCCATCGGTGTCACCGCCGTGTGGGTCAACGGGGTCGAGGCCATCCGCCACGACGCGGTCACCGGCTCGGTGCCCGGCAAGGTCCTCAGGTCCGGGCGGGACACCCGGACGGTGAGCACCCGGTGAGAGCGCCCCGCAACCTCCTCATCGGCGGCGCGTGGGTCGAGCCCGACCACGGCCACTACGACGTCGTCGACCCGGCGGACGAGACGGTCGTCGGGCAGGCGCCCGAGGCGTCCCGGCAGCAGGTGCACGACGCGGCACGCGCCGCCCGCGACGCCTTCGAGGCGTGGTCGCGTACGCCGCCGCGGGAGCGGGCCGCGCTCCTCGACCGGGCCGCCGACCTCATGGAGCGCGACAGCGAGGCCAACACCGAGCTGGCACGGGCCGAGACCGGCGCCACCACCGGCACCGCGCGCGGCATGCAGGTCGCCGTCGGTGTCGCCCGCTTCCGGCGGTACGCGCGCGGCGCCGTCGAACCCGCGGAGGAAGGGCTGGTGCCGCAGGTCAACGAGGCCGGGCCGATGGGGAGGGCCGGTGTGGTGGGCGCGCTGGCCGCCCGCCGGCCCGTCGGCGTCGTCACCTGCGTCACCTCGTACAACAACCCGTGGGCCAACCCGGCGGGAAAGGTCGCCCCGGCTCTCGCCATGGGCAACACGGTCGTCGTGAAGCCCGCGCCGCAGGACCCGCTGTCCGTGTACCGGATGGCGGACGCCCTCCAGGAGGCGGGCGCGCCACCCGGCGTCGTCAACGTCGTCAGCGGTGTCCGCGTGGAGGTGGGGGAGGCCGCCGTCGACTCGGCGGACGTCGACATGGTCAGCTTCACCGGTTCCACGGCCGTCGGGCAGCGCATCGGGGAGGTGTGCGGGCGGTCGGTGAAGCGGCAGTTGATGGAGCTGGGCGGGAAGGGCGCCGCGATCGTGTTCGGCGACGCCGACCTGGACGCGGCCGTCGCCGGGATCGGCACCACGTACGCCTTCTACAGCGGGCAGATCTGCACGGCACCGACGCGGGTCCTCGTGCACCGCTCGGTCCACGACGAGTTCGTCGCGAAGCTGACCGCGTACATCGGCCGCCTGAAGGTCGGCGATCCGCGCGCCCCGGGGACCGTCGTCGGGCCGGTCATCTCCGCCGCGCACCGCGAGCGCGTCGAGTCGTACATCGATCTCGGCCGCAAGGAAGGGGCGCGGATCGTCGCGGGCGGCGAGCGGCCCGCGTTCGACAAGGGCTTCTACGTGGCGCCCACGCTCCTCACCGACTGCACCAACGACATGCGGGTGGTCAGGGAGGAGATCTTCGGCCCCGTGGTGACGGTCGTGCCCTACGACGGCGACGAGGACGAGGCCGTCGCCCTCGCCAACGACTCCGACTACGGGCTCATCGACTACGTGTGGTCCGGTGACGTCGCCCGCGCCTTCCGCGTCGCGCGGCGGCTGCGGGCCGGAGGCGTCGGCGTGAACACCGTCGCCCGGAACATGGAGGCGCCGTTCGGCGGGTTCAAGCGGAGCGGCGTGGGACGCGACGTCGGCTCGTACGCGCTGCACGCCTACAGCGAACTCCAGTCGATCGTGTGGCCGGGCTGAACCGCTTCCCCCGTTGTCCCGCACATTTCATGGCCTGCGCACGGAACCCGTCCGTTTCTCCGGTGCGTGCTCACAACCGGACATGTGAAGATGCCCAGTTGTGAGCCGGCGGGCAGGTCGGCAGGGGCAGGAAGCCGGGGGTTGGCATGGAAGCGCTGGACACTCAGGACCCGCGGACGGTCGGTACGTACCGGGTCCTCGGGCGGATCGGCGAAGGCGGGATGGGCCGGGTCTACCTGGCCCGCAACGCGGGCGGCCGGTCCGTCGCCCTGAAGTTCATCCACTCCGACATGGCGGCGGTGCCGGGCTTCCGGCAGCGGTTCCGCCGCGAGGTGGAGGTGGTACGCCGTGTCGCGGGCGCCGGTACCGTGCCGGTCGTCGACGCGGGCGTGGACGAGCAGCACCCCTGGTACGCCGCGGAGTACGTGCCGGGCCCCTCGCTCCAGGCCGCTGTCGACGCGTTCGGGCCGCTGCCCACCGACGCGCTGTGGCGGCTCGCCGCCGACCTGGCCGAGACGCTGCGGCACGTGCACGGGCACAGCCTCGTCCACCGCGACCTCAAGCCGTCCAACGTGCTGCTGTCCACCGGCGGCCCGCGCCTGATCGACTTCGGCATCGTGCACGCCGCGCTCGACACGATGCTCACGCAGAGCGGGGCGCGGATCGGCACCCCGGCCTACATGTCGCCGGAGCAGGCGTACGGCGAGGCCGTCACCGTCGCCAGTGACGTCTACAGCTACGGCCTCACCCTCGCCTTCGCCGCGACCGGTGTGCAGCCGCGCCGGGGCTCCGTGGTGGGGGACCACCCCGGCCTGGACACCGAGTTCGCCGCGGTCATCCGGTCCTGCCTCAAGGAGGACCCGGCGGAGCGGCCCGACGCGGCGCGACTCGCCGAGTGGGCGCGGGCCAAGGACACCACACGGGACACCTGGCTGCCCTCGGCGATCGCGTCGATGATCGCCCGCACGTCCGAGCAGCTCCTCAACCTGGAGGCCGACCTGGACGCCCGGGCGGCGGGCCCCGCCGGACCGGGGTACACGGAGCCGGACGCGGGGGCCGCCGGGGGGTTCCACGGGGCGCCGACGCGGGGCGCCACGACGGCGGGGGCCTACGCGCCGCCGCCCCCGCCCCCGCCCTCGTACGGGTACGGGGCGTCCTCGTCCGGGGGCCCGTCGGCCTCGTACGGGTATCCGCAGTACCCGGGCCCGTCCTACGCGGCCCGGCCGCCGGGCCGGGCCGGGGCCTTCGACGGCGGGGGCGGGCTGCTGGGCCGTCCGGTGTTCGGCATCCTGTGGTTGCTGCCGATGGCGCTCTGCACGTACCTGCTGCTCTTCGCCGACCCCTCGTTCTTCGGGGTGGTGCGGGGCGTGGCCATTCCCGCCCTGCTCGTCCTCGGCATCCGGCTGATGACCGGACGCGGCGACGCCGGGTCGGCGCTGGGCTTCTGGGTCGGGTTGTCGGCGCTGACGGTGCAGACGTGGTGGGCGGTGAGCCAGTTCGACACGGCTCTCGACCCGCGGGCCACCGGGTTCCAGAAGCTCGTCGACGGGCTCAACGACCTGCTCATCGTCTTCCCGGCGCTCGGCTCCCTGGTCTGTATCTACGTCGTGCCCGCGGCCATCGGCCGATTCCGCACGGGAAAATTTTGAACCGGCCCAAAACGGACGCCGCTTCGATAACCGAATATCGGACACGCTCGGCCCTGCCTTGCATTCTGTGGTCGACTTCTCCCATCTTCCAGGGAAGCTGAAGGTAAATAGCTGCATCATCCATGGATAGTTAAGTGGTGAAGCGCTGACGTGTCCTGATGAATCCCGCCAGATGTGGAAACCGCAGGATTTAACGTCCTGTTCATGACTCAGCTCGACGCGGGGCCTTCGACGGGGCAGGCCTCTGATACGACCGCCGGACAGGGCGGCGGCGGCAAGGGCCTGGGCGGAAACTCCGTCGGCCTGCTCGGCAGCGCCGTCATCGGTGTCTCCACGGTCGCGCCCGTCTACTGCCTGACCTCCACGCTCGGCTCCACGGCCGGTGAGGTCGGCCTCCAGATGCCCGCCGTCTTCCTCGCCGGGTTCCTGCCGATGCTGCTCGTCGCGTTCGCGTACCGCGAGCTGAACAAGGCCATGCCGGACTGCGGCACCTCGTTCACGTGGACCGTCAAGGCGTTCGGGCCGCGCGTCGGCTGGATGTGCGGCTGGGGCCTGGTGATCGCCACGATCATCGTCCTGTCGAACCTCGCCGGGGTCGCGACCTCCTACTTCTGGCTGCTCGCGGGCGAGATCACCAACAGCGCCACGGTCGCCGACCTCGACGGGGACAAGGCCGTCCACATCCTCACCTGCCTCGTCCTGATCGCCGCGGCGACGGCGATCAGCTATCGCGGCATGACCGCGACGAAGGGCGTCCAGTACACGCTGGTCGGACTCCAACTGGCCGTGCTCGCCGTCTTCGTCGTCATGGCCCTGGTCAAGGCGGGCGGCTCGGGCCACGGATCGGTGGACTTCCCGACCTCCGTGCCGTTCTCCTGGTCGTGGCTGAACCCGTTCTCGGTGCAGTCCTTCGGCGCGTTCACCGCCGGGCTCTCCCTGTCGATCTTCATGTACTGGGGCTGGGACGCCTGCCTCACCGCCAACGAGGAGACCATCGGCAGCGACCGCACACCCGGCCGCGCCGCCCTCATCGCCATGGTCGTCCTGGTCGGCTCCTACCTGGCCACGGGCATCGCCGCGCAGATGATCGTCGGCTCCGGCGACAAGGGCCTCGGCCTCGCGAACCCGGAGACCTCCGACAACGTCTTCGCCGCGCTCGCCGGCCCCGTCATGGGCCCCGCGCTCGGCATCCTGCTCTTCGTCGCCGTCCTCGCCTCGGCCGCCGCCAGCCTCCAGACCACCTTCATCCCCGTCGCCCGCACGGTGCTCGCCATGTCGGCCTACGAAGCCCTCCCGGCCTCCTACGCCCGCGTCCACCCGCGCTTCAGGACGCCCGGCCGCGCCACGGTCACGGCGGGCGCCGCGACCGCCGTCTTCTACACGGTGATGACGCTGGTCTCCGCTCACGTCCTGGTCGACACGATCTACGCGCTCGGCCTCATGATCTGCTTCTACTACGCACTGACAGCCTTCGCCTGCGCCTGGTACTTCCGCGCGGAACTCCGCGTCTCCGTACGGGACTTCGCCTTCAAGGGGCTGTTCCCGGTGCTCGGCGGCATCCTTCTGTCGGCGGTGTTCGTGAAGACACTGGTCGACATGTGGAACCCCGCCTACGGCAGCGGATCGTCGGTCCTCGGCGTCGGCTCGGTCTTCGTGATCGGCGTGGGCCTGCTGCTCCTCGGGGTGCTCATCATGCTGGTGATGAGCCGCCGCAGCCCGGCGTTCTTCCGGGGTGAGGTGCTGAACCGGGAGACGCCGGTGCTGGTCGTGGAGGACTGAGCCCCGGCGTTCGCTCCTACGGGCCCTCGACGAAGTGGTCGAACTCGCCCGCCCGGACGCCGAGCGCGAAGGCGTCCCATTTCGCCCGGGTCGTCGTGACGACGGTGTCGGGGTCGGACGTCTCACGCAGGTGCACCAGGTCGCCGCCGCCGAAGGCGACCTCGATCCAGGGGCCGGCCCCCCGGCGTCCTGCTTGAGGCTGCGGAGGAGTGCGGCGAAGGCGGCGGGGGTGGCGGTGAGTATCGCTTCGCGGGGGTCGGCGGATTCGGTGAGGCGGATGTGGGTGGCGTCGCGGGAGACGTGGACGCAGGAGTTGCCGTCGGGGCAGTGCGTCGACTTCTGCCAGTTCAGGTTCAGGTTGCGCAAGGTCGGCTCCTTACAGCTCTTGGACGATGCCGTGAATGAGGTCCTGTGACTTCACGGGCGAGAGCGACGCCGTTTCCATGCGGTCGAGCAGTACGCGGTATCTGTGCAACTGAGCCTCGGCGTCCAGGAAGACAGGGCCGTGGGACTGGTCCAGGTTCACGGTGTCGAGTTGAGGCACGGGGCCTTCGAAGTAGAAGAACCCATGGCCTGACCCGGGGAGGGTCTCGGCCGCGAACGGAAGCACGCGTACGGTGATGTGCTCGCGCTCGCTCAGCTCCAGCACGTACCTGAGCTGGGCGCTCGTGATCTTGGGGCCGCCGAACCGCATGCGCAGGGCTGCCTCGTGGATGATGACCTGCTGCGGGGTCGGTGGATCCCGGAAGAGGACGGCCTGGCGCTTCACACGGAACGACACACGGTGTTCGACGTCCGGTGGCGGCAGTTCCGGCACGGCTTGGCGGAAGACCGCGCGGGCGTACTCGGCGGTCTGGAAAAGCCCGGGAATGTGCACCGTGACGGCCGTGCGCAGACGGGTTGCGTGGTGTTCGACCTCGGCGAGGTCCAGTAGCCCGGCGGGCAGGAGCTCCCGGTACTCCTCCCACCACCCGCGCGCCCGTTCCCCGGCCATCGCGCTGAGGGCCCGTACAAGGGCTTTGTCGCCGCAGTCGTAATGGCAGGCCAGCCAGTGTCCGTACCCGCTCGGGGCTCACGCCCATCCGGAGGCGCCTCGCTCAGCAGCACCCCGCTCGACGGAGCGGCCGGGTCACCGGGCAACAACCACCGCACTGCCGACTCCTCCCGCCGAACGGAGACTTCCATGTCAACCGTATCGCCGCTGAGGGCGGTCCTCGCGGCGCACGGGCGGGCCGAACTGGCCTACTCCGCCGAGCTGTTGGCGTCGGAGCTGCTGACCAACGCCCACCGGCACACGACGGGCTCGTACGCGCTGCGGATCGGGCCCGGGGCCATGGACGCGCACCGCGTACGGGTGGCCGTGTGGGACGGCGACCCCAAGATCCCTCCGGGATTCGTCAGGTGCGCGCCCGGCGCCGACGTGACCGCGGAAGGAGGCCGGGGCCTCTTCCTCGTACGGGCCTACGCGGACGACTGGGGCGCGTACACGTTCCCGGAGGCATCAGGCGGAAAGCTGCTCTGGGCGGAGTGCGGGGGGACTCGCGGAGGATGAGCAGCGAGCCGAGTGCCGAGTACACGTACACCGCGGAGCCCTGCGGAACATCACTTCCCCAGGAACACCGGATTGGTGAACGCGGCCAGGGCTCCGGGGAGGCCGGGGGTCGTCGGGGCGTGGCGGATCTCGGCGCGGACGTAGGACGCGTAGGACGCCGTCGTACGCCAACTCGCCCGGCCCGCACCGGAGTCCGGGAGCGGCGCCGAGGTGAACAGCGTGCCCTGGTCCGTGACGAGGTGGAGGGTGCAGCCGGGCGCGCCCTTGACCTCCAGGTCCACCGTGACGGGGTCGTCGCGGTCGACCGGCAGGCGTTCGCCGATGCCCGCGTGGGTGCCCTTGCCGCCGCTCGCCGTGAAGGTGACCTCGACGGCGGCCGACTCCGCGACGTACGAGCGGCCCGCCTTGATGCCCGCCTGGATGGCGTCCCGGGTCAGGTCGTCGGCCAGGACGACCGTCTGGGGCCCGCCGATCCGGTCCGGGTCGCGGTGCGCGTCACTGTTGCCCATCGCCGGTGTCCAGCCGGACCGGCGGCCCGAACGGGCGTAGGAGACAAGGGTGTTGTCCCAGTCGCCGAGCGAGATCTCGTCGTCGGGCGTGTACGGGCCGTTCCACACCTCCACCGCGTCCGCCTCGCCGAAGCCGAACTTCCAGCCGCAGCCGATGCACGTCGCGTGCGGATGTGCGGGGACGACCAGACCGCCCGCCCGGCGGATCTCCTGCGCGAACCTCGCCCAGCGGTTGTCGCGCGCCCGGTAGCGCCAGTCGATGAACGTCTCCGGCGCGGTGCCGAGCGCCAGGACGTGCCCGTTGCGCGTCGTGACCTCCTCGCCGAGCATCACCAGGAGGTCGTCGCCCGCCACGTCCGCCCAGTGCGCGTGCGAGGAGTGCGTGTTGTGGTCGGACGTGTTGATGAAGTCCAGGCCCGCCGCGCGGGCCAGCGCGCCGATCTCCTGCGGGGTGCGGCGGCCGTCCGAGTACCAGGTGTGCAGGTGGCAGTCGCCCCGGTACCAGGCCCGGCCCCGGCCGCGCGCCCGCTCGGGCGGATAGCCGCGGGCCGGTGCCGCCCCGGGCGCGCCGTGCGTGAGCGTCACCGTCACCTCGTACGGCAGCCCCTGCGGCGCCACGGTGTACGGGCCGAGCACGATGTGCCAGGTGCCGGGACGGATCGGGCCCGGGATGTAACCGGGTGTCGCGTCGTCCGCGCGGACGAAGAACTCCGTGCGGGCGCCCCCCGACCAGCCGCGGAAGCCCTTGCCGCCGAGGGCCGTGCCGCGCTCGTCGAAGAGGCCGATGTCGAGCGCGTTGTTCTGCGTACCGGCCGGGACCGCCGCCTTCGTGTAGGTGTAGGAGACCCTGATCTCCCGTACCCCGCGCGGTACCTCCACCGGCAGGTACACGAAGTCGGGCGCGCCGGGCGGCAGCGTGCCGGTGAGCGTCTTGGTGGATCGCGAGCCGTCGGCGGCGCTGGCGAAGCTCATGGTGGCGAGCGTAAGGGCGCCCGCGGCCCCCGTCACCAGCACAGCGCGTCTGCCGAGGCCGTCGTGGTGTACGGCTGTGTCGTCGGTGCACATATCGCGGCTCCCCAGGGTGTCGGATGTGACGTGTGCGACCCTGGCATTGAGCCGTGAACTCCCCTCCAAGGGAAGGGGAGCGGCGGATTTCGGGACTACGACCGGCGACGCCTGCGGACCATGACCACGACGATCAGGACGACGAGCAGGATCCCCAGGATCAGGACCCAGCCGATCACCCCGCCCTTCTTCTTTTTCTTCTTTTTCTTCTTGCTCTTCTTGCTTTTCGCGACCGTGGCCGCCTTCGCCACGGACGTGGAGACCACCGACGCCGAGGTCGCGCGGCCCTGCTCGGGCTGAGAAGCCGTCGCGGCGGCAACCGTGCGCGGGACCGTCGAGGTCGCCGCCGACGCCGCCGGGACACCGCCGAACAGCAGCGCCCCGAGCACCAGCGGCACGGCCAGGGCACGGACACGTCCAAGGGAACGTACGAGCATGACAAACCCCCCGTATGCAGGACGCCGTGAGCGTAGAGGAGGCCGCGCCGTCCCGGAAGCCCCACCGACAGGAATGGCGTGCCTTCGATGCGTCCGGGATGCGCTCGTATGCTCGTTTCATGAGTGATCCGGACGCCGTATCCCAGCCGCAGGCAGACCGACCCACCGCCAACGCGATGCGCCGCGCGCTCAAACGGGCCAGGGACGGTGTCGCCCTCGATGTCACGGAGGCCGCCGTACTGCTCCAGGCGCGCGGCACGGACCTCGACGACCTCGCCGCGTCGGCCGCCCGGGTGCGCGACGCGGGCCTCGCCGCCGCGGGCCGGCCGGGCGTCATCACGTACTCCAGAAGCGTCTTCGTCCCGCTGACCCGGCTGTGCCGCGACAAGTGCCACTACTGCACGTTCGTGACCGTGCCCGGCAAGCTGCGGCGCGAGGGCCACGGAATGTTCATGTCGCAGGACGAGGTCCTCGACATCGCGCGCAAGGGCGCCGAACTCGGCTGCAAGGAAGCCCTGATCACCCTCGGCGACAAGCCCGAGGACCGCTGGCCCGAGGCCCGCGAATGGCTCGACGCGCACGGCTATGACGACACGATCGCCTACGTGCGGGCCATATCGATCCGGATTCTGGAGGAGACCGGGCTGCTGCCCCACCTCAACCCGGGCGTCCTGACCTGGACGGACTTCCAGCGGCTCAAGCCCGTCGCCCCTTCCATGGGCATGATGCTGGAGACGACGGCCGAGCGGCTGTGGTCCGAGCCGGGCATGCCCCACTACGGCTCGCCCGACAAGGAGCCCGCCGTACGGCTGCGCGTCCTGGAGGACGCGGGTCGCTCCTCCGTCCCCTTCACCAGCGGGCTGCTCATCGGCATCGGCGAGACGTACGAGGAGCGCGCCGAGTCCCTGTTCGCGCTGCGCCGCGTCGCCCGCTCCTACCACGGCATCCAGGAACTGATCATCCAGAACTTCCGCGCCAAGCCGGACACGGCGATGCGCGGCATGCCCGACGCCGAACTCGACGACCTGGTCGCCACCGTCGCCGTCGCCCGGCACATCATGGGCCCGTCGGGGAACCTCCAGGCCCCGCCGAACCTGGTCGACGGCGAGTACGCGCGCCTCATCGGCGCCGGGATCGACGACTGGGGCGGCGTCTCCCCGGTGACCATCGACCACGTCAACCCGGAGAAGCCGTGGCCCCGGCTGGAGGAGCTGGCGGCGCAGTCGGCGGACGCCGGGTTCGAGCTGCGGGAACGGCTGTGCGTCTACCCCGAGTTCGTGACCCGCGGCGAACCCTGGCTCGACCCGCGGCTCCTGCCGCACGTCCGCGCCCTCGCCGACCCGGAGACCGGACTCGCCGTCCCGGACGCCCCGGTGGTGGGCCGCCCGTGGCAGGAGCCCGACGAGGGGTACGTCGCCGCGTCCGGCCGCACCGACCTGCACCGCACCATCGACACCGAGGGCCGCACCGGCGACCGCCGCGACGACTTCGACGAGGTCTACGGCGACTGGGAGGCCCTGCGCGAACAGGCCGCGCCCGGCATGGTGCCCTCACGCATCGACGGCGACGTACGCGAAGCGCTGGCCGTGGCGGCCGACGACCCGACCCGGCTCACCGACGACCAGGCCCTCGCCCTGCTGCACGCGGACGGTCCGGCGCTCGACGCGCTGTGCGCGATCGCCGACGACATCCGGAAGTCGGTGGTCGGCGACGACGTCACGTACATCGTCACGCGGAACATCAACTTCACCAACGTCTGCTACACCGGCTGCCGCTTCTGCGCCTTCGCCCAGCGCCGCACCGACGCGGACGCGTACACGCTCTCCCTCGACCAGGTCGCCGACCGCGCCCAGCAGGCCTGGGACGTCGGGGCCGTCGAGGTGTGCATGCAGGGCGGCATCCACCCCGACCTGCCCGGCACGGCCTACTTCGACATCGCGAAGGCCGTGAAGCAGCGCGTGCCCGGCATGCACGTGCACGCCTTCTCCCCGATGGAGGTCGTGAACGGCGCGAGCCGCACCGGCCTCTCCATCCGCGAGTGGCTGACCGCCGCCAAGGAGGCCGGGCTCGACTCGATCCCCGGCACCGCCGCCGAGATCCTCGACGACGAGGTCCGCTGGATCCTCACCAAGGGCAAACTGCCGACCGCCACCTGGATCGAGGTCATCAAGACCGCCCACGAACTGGGCATCCGGTCCTCCTCCACCATGATGTACGGGCATGTGGACCAGCCCCGCCACTGGCTCGGGCACCTGCGCACCCTGGCCGGTATCCAGCGGGAGACCGGCGGTTTCACGGAGTTCGTGACCCTGCCGTTCATCCACACCAACGCCCCCGTCTACCTGGCCGGCATCGCCCGGCCCGGCCCGACGACCCGCGACAACCGGGCCGTCACCGCCATGGCCCGGGTCCTCCTCCACCCGCACATCCCCAACATCCAGACGAGCTGGGTCAAGCTCGGCACCGAGGGCGCGGCCGAGATGCTGCGCTCCGGCGCCAACGACCTCGGCGGCACCCTCATGGAGGAGACCATCTCCCGGATGGCCGGGTCCTCGTACGGCTCGTACAAGTCGGTCAAGGACCTGATCGCCGTCGCCGAGGCGGCGGGCCGCCCGGCGAAACCCCGCACGACGCTGTACGGGCCCGTCTCGGAGGAGCGGGTCCGCGCGGCGGCGGCCTCGGACGGGCATCTGCCGGAGTTGCTGCCGGTGCTGGGGGACTGACAGGGAGGGGCACGAGGTCGGCGGTCCGTTCGGTCGGTCCGGGTTCGTACGCTGTCGCGAAGTGGGCAAACTCTGTCTCATGTGACTTCAAGGGCGTCTCCGCGCATTTCACGTGAGGTCGCTTGAGTCGCGCGAGCGAACGTTGCCGGTCCGGCTCGGTCGATTACAGTGCTGCCCGGAGGAGGGGATCCCATGGGCGCACCGGTCGCCGCCGCCGTCTGGGGCCGCGTCGAGCAGCAGGACTTCCGCAGCCGGGTACGCGGCACGCTGCTCGGTACCGCGCTGGGCGACACCTTCGGCGCCCCGCTCACCGGCCTCTCCCTGGACGGGATCCGCGAGGCGCACGGTGCCGCCGGGCTCACCGGGCTCGCGCCCGCGTACGGGCGCACCGGGGCGGTGACGGCGGCGACGCAGCTCGCCCTGTTCACCGTCGACGGGCTGATCCGCGCGCAGGTGCGCCGCGACACCGGGGCCTGGCATCCGCCCACCGACGTGCACCGCGCCTACCTGCGGTGGGTCGCGACCCAGCGGGACTGGGGACCCGACGAGCGCCGCAAGGAAGACGGCTGGCTGGCCCGCGAGGAGTGGCTGTACTCGCGGCGCGGCGCCTCCCAGATCTGCCTGCTCGGGCTCGGCAACGACATCATGGGCACGCTGGACAAGCCCAAGAACCCGGACGCGGCGGGGCCGGAGGCGGTGACCCGCTCGGCGCCGTTCGGGCTCCTCGTCGGCTGGGAGCCGCAGCTCGTCCTCCAGCTCGCCGTCGAGTGCGCCGTCCACACCAACGGCGCCCCCGAGGCGTATCTCGCCGCGGGCGCCTACGCCGTCATCGTGCACGCCCTCGCGCGGGGCGACTCGTTGGACGCGGCCGTGCAGCGCGCTCTCGTCCTGCTCGCCGCCCGGCCCGGGCACCCGCCCGTCGTCGACGCGCTCAAGCACGCGGTGGGCGCGGTGCGGCAGGGCATGCCGAGTGCCGCGCGGGTCGGGGAGCTCGTCGGGGACGGCGGGGCCGTGGGCACGCTCGCCGCCGCCGTGTACTGCGCACTGGTCGGTGAGGACATCCGGCACGGGCTCGGGCTCGCCGTCCATCACGACGGGCCGTCGGCCGATGTCGGGGCCGTGTGCGGCGGGTTGCTCGGGGCGCTGCACGGGGAGACGGCGTTGCCGCCGGCGTGGGTGGCGGAACTTGAGGGGCGGGCGACGATCCTGGAGCTCGCGGACGACTTCGCGATGGAGATGACCCAGGGGGCGGCGCTGCACGGTCCCGGGATCTCTTCGCCGGGGTGGCTGGCGCGGTACCCGCGGATCTGAACCCTGGCGGGGGCTCCGCCGGTTGTGGCGGGGGTCGGGTCGGGCCGGGCTGGGGGCTCCGGGGGTCGGGCCGGGCTGGGGGCGTCGCCTGTCTCGTCGTGGGGCGGGGCCGTGCCGGGGTGCCTCCTCGGCCGGATCGGGTGCCTGGTCCTCTGAACGCCGGAGGCGGGTCGGCCGGTGCTGGGTGCCTGTGGTGTCCTGCGGGGGCACCCCGGCACGTCCCCTCCCGTTGCGACGCGAGCGCGGACCGGTGGGGGCCCGTGGTCCCGGCGAACTCGCGCCCCCGCGCCGGTGGCTCCGGGGCAAGGGGCGCGGGTGGTGTCACAGGCGTTGTACGTCGTCCTGGGCCGTTGCCGGGGTCGGGATGGCTGCCGCGCCTGTCTTATCGGGGCCGTCGTCGTCGGTGTTGAGGCGTTCGATCAGCGCGTCCCGCTCGGGGGTGTCCTCCGGTTTCACCCAGCCGATGACGATGTAGAGGACCAGCGAGACGGCCAGCGGGATCGAGACCTGGTACTGGAGCGGTACGCCGCCCTCGACGTTCCAGTTGATCGGATAGTTGACCAGCCAGAACGCGAACAGACCCAGCGCCCAGCTCGTGAGGGCCGCCGTCGGACCGGACTTGCGGAACGGGCGGAGCAGACCCAGCATCATCGGAATCGCGATCGGGCCCATGAGACCCGCGACCCACTTGATGACGACCGTGATGATGTCCTTGAACGTCGGCGAGTTGACCTGCGTGGCCACCGCCATGGACAGGCCGAGGAAGATCACCGTCGTCAGGCGCGCGGCGAGCAGGCCCTTGCTGCCGACCCACTGCTCCTTCGCCTTCTTCGAGAGCGCGGGCGCCACGTCACGTGTGAAGACGGCGGCGATCGCGTTCGCGTCGGAGGAGCACATGGCCATCGTGTGCGAGAAGAAACCGACGATGACGAGCCCCAACAGGCCGTGCGGCAGGAGCTGTTCGGTCATCAGGCCGTACGAGTCCGAGCCGTCGGGCTTCTGCGCCTTGACCAGGAGCGGCGACACCCACATGGGGAAGAAGAGGACGACGGGCCACACCAGCCACAGGATCGCCGAGAGCCGGGCCGAGCGCGTGGCTTCGCGGGCGCTGCCCGTGGCCATGTAGCGCTGGGCCTGGTTCAGCATGCCGCCGTTGTACTCGAACAGCTTGATGAAGAGGAAGGCGAGCAGGAAGACCGTTCCGTACGGGCCCACCAGCGGCTTTCCGTGACCGGCGAGCTCCGGCTCGTCCCAGACGCCGAAGATGCCGCCGAACGGGCCGAGCTTGGAGACGACGGCGATGAACATGGCGACACCGGCGATGAGCTGGATGACGAACTGGCCGAGTTCGGTCAGCGCGTCCGCCCACAGCCCGCCGATGGTGCAGTAGATCGCCGTGATGACACCGGTGATCAGGATGCCCTGGTTGATGGAGACGCCGGTGAAGACGGCGAGCAGCGTGGCGATGGCGGCCCACTTGGCGGCGACGTCCACGATCTTCAGCAGCATGCCCGACCAGGCGAGCGCCTGCTGGGTCTGAAGGTTGTAGCGGTTCTTCAGGTATTCGAGCGGTGAGGCGACGTGCAGCCGCGAACGCAGCCGGTTGATCCGCGGCGCGAACAGTTTGGCGCCGATGGCGATGCCGAGCGCGATGGGGAACGACCAGGTGATGAAGGACGTCACGCCGTACGTGTAGGCGATGCCGGCGTAGCCGGTGAACATCACCGCGCTGTAGCCGGACATGTGGTGCGAGATGCCGGAAAGCCACCAGGGCATCTTTCCGCCGGCCGTGAAGAAGTCGGAGACATCGTCCACACGCTTGTGTGACCAAATGCCGATCGCGACCATCACGCCGAAGTAGCCGATGAGCACGGCCCAGTCGAGACTGTTCATGTGCCCCCTCCAGGGGTCCGCCTTGTGAACGTTGCGGCTCTTCGTCAGTACGTCCGTGTCAGCGGGCGCCCCCGTGCGGGAGTGGGGACTTCCGGGATTGAACCGTCTGTTCGGTCAGCCGGTCAAGGGTCTAAGTGGTCACGGATGTGAACCGAGATCAGCAAGTCGAACGATTTTGCATTTTCGTTACCCGGTGGGGAGTTGTCGTGATCGTGACCCCGGCCACACCATGAGCGGGCACTTCGTCAGTAGCCGCACATACGTGAACGACCGCACGGGATGCGGGTCCCGTGCGGTCGCGTGAGGGAGGGAGGCGCCGTTGTCCGTGACGAGCGGGGGGCGCGGCGAGGTCAGCGCATCAACTCGCCCGCGTTCACCAGGAGTTGCTGGCCCGTGATGGCGCGGGCCCGGTCCGATGCGAGGAAGACCGCCGCGTTCGCCACGTCGCCGTCGGTGGCGAGCTCCGGCAGTGCCATCCGCTCGGTCAGCCGCGCCAGCACCTCGTCCTCCGACGCCCCCTCGGTGTGCGCGGTGAACTGGACGTAGGTCTGCACCGGCGGGCCCCACATCCAGCCGGGCAGCACCGTGTTGACCCTGATCCGGTGCGGTCCCAGCTCGCGCGCCATCGAGTACATCGCGCTGGTCAACGCGCCCTTCGACGCCGCGTACGCCGCCTGCCGCACCTGCGAGGGGGCGGCTATCGCCGACTGCGTCCCGATGATGACGACCGCGCCGCCGCGCTCCTTCAGGGCGGGCAGGCAGGCCCGGGTCATCCGCAGCGTGCCGAGCAGATTGACGTCGATAACCTTGCTCCAGGTCTCGAAGTCGGCGTCCGCCAGTCCGCCGAAGTAGCTGTCCCAGGCCGCGACATGGACCACCGCGTCCACCCCGCCGAACCGCTCGCGCGCGAGCGCCGCCAGGGCCTCGCACTGCCGCTCGTCACCGATGTCCGTCGACCGGTACGCGGTCCGGGCCCCGGACGGATCCAGCTCCGCCGCCACCTCGGCGAGGTGCGCCTGCGTGCGAGCTCCCAGCACCGCGTTGCCGCCGTCCCGCACCACCGCCGCCGCCACCTGGTGGCCGAGCCCGGCGCCCACCCCCGAGACGATCACGGTCTTTCCGGCGAGCGGCTCACCGTTTCCCATGGGGCGCCTCCCGAGTCTGGCGTACTTTCTGACGGAGCGTCAGAGTAGGGGTGCGGCACGGGGTTTGGAAGGCCGAGCGACGAGGTGAGTGGGAGTGGCGATGGACACAGGTTCCGGCACCCGCAGCGAGACGTACGCGGAACTGGCGGCCCTCGGACCCTACGGGGTACGGCCGGGACACGCCCTGATCACCATGGTGGAGCCGCACCCGGGACACGAGTACGCGTACAACCGCTGGTACGAGGACGACCACTACTACGCCGGGGCGATGGCCATGCCCTGGATGTACGCGGGCCGGCGCTGGGTCGCCACCCGCGATCTCCAACTCCTGCGCTTGCCCGAGAAGTCGGCGGTCGCCGAACCCGTCACCGCGGGCTGCTACCTCTCCACGTACTGGGTCACCGAGGGGCGGTACGACGACCACATGAAGTGGACCGTCGGCATCAACAAGCGCCTGAACCGCGACGGCCGCGTCTACCAGGACCGCACCCACGTCTTCACGGCCTTCCAGGACCACGAGGCGACGGTCTACCGGGACGGTGCCGCGGGGCCGCGCGACCTCCACGCCCTCGATCACCCGTACGCGGGTCTGGTCCTGGAGGTCATCGACGTGGACCGCGCCGAGCGGCGGCCCGCCGTGCTGGAGTGGCTGCGGTCGCGCCATCTGCCGAGGGCGCTGTCCGGTTCACCGGCCGCGATGGTCACGGTCTTCCGGCCCACGCCGCTGCCGGGCGACCGCATGAGCTACGTGAAACAGGTCGAGGGCGTCGACACCCGGTTGACCCTGCTGTGGTTCCTGGAGGCGGACCCGCGCGCGGCCTGGGAGGAACGGTTCGCCGGGCTCGGGGAGCAGGTGGCGGAGGCGGGGCTCGGGGCGCGGGTGGAGCTCATGGCACCGTTCGTCCCCACGGTGCCGGGCACCGACCGCTATGTCGATCAGTTGCGTTGAGCGAACGGCAAAGGCCGAGCCCCCTCGGCCGGGACGGCGGACCAGTCGAGAGGGCTCCTACGGTGTAGCTGGTGATGCGTATGAGGTTGTCGCGCCGTTCTCCGATCAGAACGTGCCCGTGCTCACCTCGTGCACGAACGCATTCCAGGACTCGGGGCCGAAGTCGATCGAAGGGCCCTGGGTGACCTTCGAGTCCCGCACCGCGATCGCGTGCAGCTCGGGCGACTTGACCTCTACACATGCGCCGTTCCCCGTGGAATACGAGGACTTGATCCAGGATTCCGTGGCGCCCTGCTGAATTGCCATGTTTGCTCCGGTCTAGCCAGTGGTCGAATGACATCCCCGCCCGGAGGTCCAGAGCGGTTCTCGCCAACGATGTTGTCTTGATGGCGTGATCGACGCTACTCGCCAACCCGAGCCCGTGAGACGAGCGTTCACCCGACCGGATGGCATATTCCATGTGAGTCTTCCATTCCTCCGAGGCGAAGGTGTACGGTGCGGCACCTTTGCCTCGGAGGCACGAAATCCGGCGGCCCCGGACAGGAATCCGGCCTTCCGGAGATCGTTCGGAAACGCCTCAGCGTGCGTACTCCTTGGCGATCTCCGAGATGAACTGTCGCGATTGATCCACATTCAGCGCCTGTGCCCGCAGATGCTCGTACATGACGCTGTACTTCTGTACGTCGTTGGCTTTCTCCAGGTACAGGTCACTGGTGACGCCCTCGATGTAGACCACGCTGGAATCCGCCGCGTCGGGGAACTCCAGGATCGCGTACTGCCCGTTCAGACCCGGGTGCGCGCCCATCTCGAACGGGATCACCTGCACTGTCACATGCGGCAGCCTGGACTGCTCGACCAGATGCTCCAACTGCTCGCGCATGATGTTCTTGCCGCCGACGAGCCGGCGCAGCGCCGCCTCGTCGAGCACCGTCCACAGGCGCAGCGGGTTCTCCGGTGCCTGGATGCGCTCCTGGCGCCGCATCCGGACCTGGACGCGCTTCTCGATGTCCTGCGCGGTGGTCTCCGGCAGCGCGCCGTTGATGAGCGCCTCGGCGTAGCCGCGGGTCTGGAGCAGGCCGGGCACGACCTGCGGATCGTAGACGCGCAGACTCGCGGCGTCGGTCTCCAGACCGATGTAGACGCTGTACGGGATGTCGCCGAAGGAGTGCCACCAGCCCTGCTGGCGCGAGTCCTTGGCCATTTGCATCAGGGAGTCAACGATGCGGTGGTCCTCGACCTCGTACACCCCGCAGAGGTCGCGTACGTCGCGCTGGCTGATGCTGCGCCGCCCGTTCTCCAGGCGGCTGATCTTCGACTGCGAGACCAGCAGGCGCTCGGCGACCTCCTCGGCGGTCATGCCCTTGAGCTCCCGGAGCCTGCGCAGCTCCTGGCCCAACCGGCGTCGCCTGACAGTGGGATTGACGTTGGACGCCACGGGACGTGCACCTCCGGCTGCGTGCATTTTTTTGTACGTTGCGTATTTGTACGTTACGTATCTGCTGTTGAGCAGATTGCCACTCACGGGCTCCCCGGCGCTGGGAAACAGCGGATATATGCGGGGCCGTACGCGGTGCACGCAGCGAAAACGCGACCGCGCGGGGCGATGGCCGGGCGTCCTTTGCTGCACAGACGTCCGGTTCATCGCCCCGCGCGGTACAGCGGCTCCCGGACCGGGTCTTGGGGACTGCGGTGCGGCGCTGTTGCGGGTGGTGCTGCTCGTGGTGCGGGTGGTGCTCGTGCTCGCGGGTGCCTAGTGGGCCACGGCGCGAGCCATCGAACCGTGACGCGGCTGCATCGGAACTCCCCTGGCGGGCTCCGGTGCACCCCTGCCCGTCGGGGCGGCGGGCGAGCGGCGTGGCTGAGCGGCCACTCCGTTCTGGACGTCCATCACGGCGTGCGCCACGAGGCCGCCCATGGGGTCGTGCCTGATCAGGTCCCGTAGCCGGGAGCGGGACGAGCGTCCCTCATTGCCCGGGTACAGGTGCTTGCCGAGACCGACCGCATGGGCCAGCGCGGCGAGCGCCGCGGTCCGTGGGTCCGGCGGAACGCCGGTCCGGATCGCTGAATCCAGCCGGGACCTGATCTCCCGGCTGATCGCCGTGTCCGTCGCCTGATAGCGAGTCGTCGGCAGTACCCCGCACATCTGGCCGGCCACGGCATGCACCATGCCGCACCGCTCCAGGTGCGAGAGGTAGGTCTGGCGCAGCCCGAGACGCGGCCCGCCAATCCAGTGGACCGCCCGCACAGGAGCGCCACGCCTTCGCAGCAACTCCAACGCGCAGTCCAGAGTCGGATCTCCGGTCGGCCGTGGTGCCACCACGGCGATACGATCCCCGTCTGGGGCTATCCGTCCGGCCAGCGCCAGCTCTACTAGCTGTGCTCCGGCCAGACCTAGGTCGAGCGACTGCGGCTGTGCGGTGGTACCCGTGGTCGGGTCCAGCGCCAGCAGCAGAAGCTCCTCCGGAAGTGTTCTGCGGCTCCTGCCCATCCATGCCTCCCCGCGTGGATGAATGACAGGGTGACCCCTCTCACATTGGTCTGTCGAGAGTGCGTGGGGGCTTTGGGTGGGAACCGGCAGGTATGTCGTTCTCGTCTACCACGGGGGTTAAGCCCCCACACAGGACACTGGTACATGGTTCGGACAGGGCCAGGCGGGCCGGGACAGGATCGGCCTGCCCGGCGCTTGGTGGTTGTGAGCGGTCGAGGAGGCATCGGTGGCGGGGACCCCCGACAGGTCGGGCGAAGAGCAGAGGGCGTCGGGCGGGCCGGCCCGGGGCGGACGGGACCCGCGCGTCTCGATGGCGCGGGAGACTCCGTCGGGGTCCGGTGTGGATCAGGCGACGGCGGTGTTCTCGATCCGTGACGTCGCGGCGGCGGACGAGGGTTCCGGGAAGGACCCCGACCCCGGGTCCCCCGCGACCGGCGACAAGGGTTCCGCCCCCGCCGAGGAGCCCGGTGACGCACGGCTGAGGGCGGCGGTGGCGGCCTGGGTCTCCAGCGACCCCAAGGAGGCCGACAACGCCGCTGAGGGCGGCGAGAGCGCCCCTGGCGAGGCGAAGACGGAGCCGAGCGGGGACGCGGAGCGCGAGTCCGACTCCGGCCCTGGGACGCCGGAGACGGGGGCGGCGGCTGAGCCTGCCGCGCCTGCCGATACGGATGCGGCCGAGGCGGCGGCGGAAGCGGCTGTGCCGAAGGGTGCGGCGCCTGCCAGGGGGGCGGCGCCCGAGGCCGCGACGCCCGAGGAGGGCGCGGCCAAGCCGGAAGCGGCTGAGTCGAAGGATGCGGCGCCCGCCAAGGTCGGCGGCGCCGAGGGTGAGGCGGCCACGCCGGAAGCGGCTGAGCCGACGGACGCGGCGCCCGCCACGGGGGCCGCGCCTGCCGAGGACGCGACGCCCGGGGCCGACGCGGCCACGCCGGAAGCGGCCGAGCCGACGGACGCCGCGCCTGCCAAGGGGCCGACGCCCGCGAAGGTCGGCGACGCCAGGGGTGAGGCGGCCACGCCGGAAGCGGCTGAGCCGACGGACGCGACGCCTGGCAGGGGGGCGGCTCCTGCCAAGGACGCGACGCCCGGGGCCGACGCGGCCACGCCGGAAGCGGCCGAGCCGACAGGCGCCGTGCCTGCCAAGGGGCCGATGCCCGCGAAGGTCGGCGACGCCGAGGGTGAGGCGGCCACGCCGGAAGCGGCCGAGCCGAAGGACGGGGTGCCTGCCAAGGAGGCTGCTCCCGCCAAGGGGCCCATGCCCCCGAAGGCCGACGACGCCAAGGGGCAGGCGGCCAAGCCGGAAGCGGCCGAGCCGACGGACGCGACGCCCGCCAAGGGGCCGACGCCCGCCAAGGACGCGACGCCCGCCAAGGCCGACGACGCCAAGCCCAAGCTCCCCGCAGTTGCGGATGCGAAGCCCGCGGAGTCGAAGTCCAGCACCGCTGACGAAGCCAAGGACGCCAAGGACGCCAAGGACGCCCCGGCCGACAAGCCCGTCCCTGCTGACGCCAAGGCCGACAAGCAGACCTCCGCCGACGTCAAGGCCGACAAGCCCGCCCCCGGTGCCGGCGGTCGCGGCAAGGATCAGCCCACCGCCGTGTTCAAGGCCGTCGCGCCCCCGGTCGATCAGCCGACGACCATGCTCAAGGCGCCTGGCACCCAGACGCCTGGGGCGAAGGCGCCCGGCACCCAGACGCCTGGGACGAAGGCGCACGGCGCAAGCGCGCGGGTCGAGGAGAGTGAGGCTGAGCGGACCAGCAGGTTCGTGCCGCTCAAGCCGCTCGACGACAAGGCCGCACAGGACACCCCGGGCAAGAAGGCGACCGGTCGACCGGCGGAGCCCCCCGTTGCGGAGCGGACCACCCAGCAGCCCCTGCCGCCCAAGCCGCCGCTGGACCTGCTGGCCGAGCTGACCAACACCCCGCCGCCCCCGGAGACCCGGGTCCGTACGACCGTGCGCCGGGTCAAGATCTGGACGCCGCTGGTCCTGCTGCTCGTCGTCGTGTTCGCAGTCGTACAGGCCGTGCGCCCGCTGCCGACCCCGACCCTTGACCTGACCACGCGGGAGACCGTCTCCTTCGAGGGCGGCAAGCCGTCCGTGCCGTGGCCCGGCCAGGGCCAGGCGGCGATGGACGTGAACGGCATCGGCACGTTCGGCACGTCCGGCGACCAGAAGCCGGTACCGATCGCCAGTATCGCCAAGGTCATGACCGTCTACCTGATCCTGCGCGACCACCCGCTGAAGCCGGGCGAGAAGGGCCCGAAGATCCCGGTCGACGCCGCCGCGCAGAAGCACTACGAGACCGGCAAGGCCGAGAAGGAGTCGGTCGTGAAGGTCACCGAGGGCCAGCAGATCAGCGAGTACGAGGCCCTCCAGGCCGTCATGCTGCCGTCCGCGAACAACATCGCCAAGCTGCTGGCCCGCTGGGACGGCAAGAGCTCGTCCGAGGACGCGTTCGTCGACAAGATGAACAAGACCGCCGGTGAGCTGGGGATGAAGAACACCACGTACACGGACCCCAGCGGCCTGGACAAGACGACCGTCTCCACCGCCACGGACCTGGTGAAACTCGGCCGCGCCGCGATGGAGAACCCGGTCTTCAAGGAGATCTCCCGCCAGCCCGACTACATCGACCTGAACGGGGAGAAGCAGAAGAACTTCTTCGGCCTGGTCCCCACCGCCGCCATCGGCATCAAGACCGGCACCACCACCGCGGCCGGCGGCAACATCCTGTTCGCCGCCGAGAAGCAGGTCGACGGCAAGACGCAGACGATCATCGGCGCGGCCCTCGGCCAGTACGGCCGCAACGGTGTCGCCAACATCGACGAGGTCACCGAGGTCGTCAAGAGGCTGATCCAGTCGGGGCAGGGCGCGCTGACCGCGAAGAAGATCGTCAAGAAGGGCGACGTCGTCGGCCGGGTCGACGACGGTCTGGGCGGCACGACCCCGGTCGTCGCCACGAAGGACGTCTCCGCCGTCGGCTGGTCGGGGCTGACGGTCCGGCTGAAGCTGGACGAGCAGAAGGGCAAGACGCTTCCGAACACGGCGAAGGCGGGCACCCAGGTCGGCGTCCTGACCGTCGGCGACGGCAAGAACGACACCGACGCCGTCGAGGTACCCGTGGCGCTCCAGAAGGACCTCGCCGAGCCCGGGTTCGGCGCCAAGCTCCGCAGAATCGGCTGATCAGCAGGGCGAGAGCCCACCCGAGTGCCCGCCGGTCATCGACCGGCGGGCACTCTGCCGTTCACTCGTCTCACTCGTCGTCGGTCGGGCAGCGGGGCGCGCTCTTGCCCGAGGGCCGGCCGCCGTAGGCCGAGCTGATCCGGACCGTGCCCGGGGCCTTCACCGTCAGCCGTGTGAACTCGCCGGACGGCGCCAGGCATCCGGTGTCCGCCCACAGCCACGGCGAGTAGGCGATCCGTACGGTGACGGTGCCCGCCTTCGGCATCGACACGATCAGATTGGCCCCGTCGGAGCTGGCCACCGAGGCGGGCGGGTCCACGAGGGGCACCGCGTCCCGCACCCGGTAGATCTGCCAGTTGGCGTCGTGCCACACCCGCTTCAGGTAGGGCGGCTCGCTCATGACCAGGGCGTGCTCCAGCTTCGCGGGGCCGTCGGGCGCCCCCTTGGGGAGCACCACGAAGCCCACGGCCCAGTGGTCGAGCCAGGCACGGTAGGAGGCGGAGGTGAACGAGCCCTCGGGCACGTCCGTCCCGCCGTGGCCGTCATAGAACAGGGGGCCGCGTTCGACGTCGGCCTGCCGGTTCCAGCCGCGGGCCATGTTGATGTACGGGGCGAGGATGGCCGCCTCGCGGTGGTCGCGGGCCGGGACGACCTCGACGCGGGTGCGGGAGGCGCCCAGTCGCTTGAGTTCGTTGACGACACCGCTCGTCTGCACGGCCCAGGCCGGGACCTTCGTGTTGGCCCCGATGTCGGCGATCGTCTTGCCCGAGAGCCAGGTCAGGGAGAGGGCCAGGGCGAGGACGCAGACCGCACGCAGCCGCCGGGGTGTGAACGGTCCGCCCGTCGGGGACCCGTCCGCGGCGCGGTGCGACCAGTACGCCGCGATGGCCAGCAGGGAGGCAGGCGCGGCCAGCTCCGTGAGGCGTTCGACGTTCGTCCCGATCGGCGAGGTGACGAAGAAGGTGAGGACCACCCCGAGCGCGTACACGGCGGCGCCCCACCTCAGCAGGCGCCACGCGCGCGGCGCCGTCAGCAGGATCACGGCACACAGCAGGACGGGTGGCCATATCCGTCCGAACGGCATCGGTTGCACGCCCTTGAACGGGAACAGCCACGTGGTCACGGCGACGACGACGACCGGGGGGGCCAGCAGGGACGCCGCCCGGCGCCAGTCGCGGGTCAGCAGACAGGCCGCGCCGACCACGACGAGGAAGAGGCCGGCGACGGGGCTGGCCATCGTCGAGACCGTCGCGCACAGCGCCGAGGCCGCGACGCGCAGACCGCCCTGCCGTCCCTGGGCGCCCAGGTCGCCCTGTCCGCCCACGAGCACGACGACCGCCGCGAGCCCGAACGTCACGCCGAGCATGAACGTGGAGCGCCCCGACACCACCTGGCACCACAGACAGAAGGCCGCCACCAGGGCCGGTGCCAGCGGTCTGCGGAGCTTGCTGTGGAGCATCAGCGCCCCGGCGAACCACGAGGACGCGAGGCCGGACAGCAGCGTCATCGGGACGACACCGATGGCCGCCATCACGTAGGGCGAGATCACGCTGTAGTTCGCCGTGTGCAGACCGCCGTACCAGAACAGGTTGTACGCGTATCCCGGGTACTGCCGCGCGAACTCCGCCCACGCCACCTGGGCCGCGAGGTCGCCGCCGCCGGTCGCGAAGACCGCCCACCACAATCCGTACAGCGGCACCGCGCACGCGGTGACCAGCAGCGGCACCCGGTTCCGTGTGTGCCAGGGGACGGGGGCCTCCGCGGGGCCGTCGAGGTCGAGGGGGTCGCTGGGGGCGGGCAGTTCCGTGGAGTGCACTGAAGCGTGTCCGTCTCGGTCGTGGTCGGAGAACCTGGTCAGTTCGGTAGACGCCGGCCACCGCTGAAACGATGCCTGGCGTCAGGCACGTGTCCGGGGCACTACCGAAGAGTGTGCCGTTCGCGGGTGACCGGCGCGCACAGGCCCGCGGCAACCGCCCCCGGCAGTCGCCCGCCGGGCCCGTGCTAGCGTCGCGAGACCGGGCGGAACCGGGGGCATATCCGGACGTTCCCCCGGTCGGTGACGACGGTACGTACGGGAGTGTCAGCAGTGACCACAACGGAGCCGAGGCTCGCCGAGGCCGCCGAGCGGGGCACCGGGCACATACGCGGACCCGGGGGCGGCGGCCCGTCCTCCTGGGCGGCCCGTGCCGAGCGGCACCCGGTCGTCGTCGCCACCGCCCTCGCCGCCGTGCTGCACCTCGTCTGGTTCTTCACGTTCGCGAACAGCGGCGGTGACCTCGCCGCCCAGGACGCCTGGGCCGAGTTCGTCGGCCGGCACCCCGACTCCGCGTACAACCTCGCCTGGTACGGCGGCATGCACCCGGTCTCGTACAGCGTGGTGTCGCCGTACGTGATGTCCGTCCTCGGCGTCCGTACGACGATGATGGTCGCGGGCACCCTGTCCGCCGCCCTGCTGACCTTCCTCCTGACCCGTTCCCGCGCGGTGGCGAAGCCCTTGTGGCCCGCGCTCGCCGGTGTCTTCGCCCTCGTGTGCAACGGGGCGTCGGGGCGCGTCACCTTCGGGCTCGGCATGATGTTCGGGCTCGGGGCGGTCGCGGCCGTGTTCTGCCGACCGCGCCGCGGGCGCCCCAGGCGCTGGGTGAAGGCCGCCGTCGCCGCGACGCTGGCCGGGCTCGCGACGGCGTCCTCACCGGTGGCGGGCCTGTTCGTGGGCCTCGTCGCCGTCGCCCTCTTCCTCCAGAAGCGGCGGCCCGGCGCGTACGCGCTCGGGCTCGCGCCCGTCGCCGTGGTCGGGCTCTCCGCGTGGCTGTTCCCGTTCTCGGGCACGCAGCCGATGTCGTTCTGGTCGGCGCTGCTGCCGCTCGTCTACGGCGCGCTCGTCCTGTATCTCGCCCCGAAGCAGTGGCGGACGGTCCGGATCACCTCCGCCGTCTACCTCCTGTCCGTGCTGGGCGTGTGGCTGATCAGCTCGCAGATCGGCACCAACATCACGCGCCTGCCGATGCTCTTCGCGGGCGTCGCGCTGCTCGCCGTCCTGCCGTTCACCGCGCCGCGTTCACGCACCTGGTACGTCACCGCGGTCGCCTTCGTCGGCTTCAACGCCTGGATAGGCGGCAAGATGATCTACGACGTGGTCCACACGGTCCCCGCCGCCTCCTGGGCCCACGAAGTCGCCCCCCTCGTCGACCAGCTCCAGGAGGCCGGGGCCGGCCGGGGCCGTGTCGAGGTCGTGCCCGCCCGCTCCCACCGGGAGGCGTCCGCGCTCGCCCCGTACGTGAACCTGGCCCGCGGCTGGACCCGGCAGGCCGACATGGAACGCAACCCGCTCTTCTACGACGACACGCTCAACTCGGCCAACTACCACCAGTGGCTCAAGCGCTGGGCCGTGCACTACGTCGTACTCCCCGAGGGCGCCCCGGACGGTGACGGCGGTGAGCGCGAACGCGCGCTGGTACGGCGCGGACTGCCCTACCTCGAACCGGTGTGGGCCGACGCGAACTGGCAGCTCTACGCCGTGACCGACCCGACGCCGATGGCCGGACCGCACGCGGTCGTGGACGCCGCCGAACAGGCCGAGCTGACCCTTGAGGTGACCGAGCCGGGGCGGGTCCGCATCCGCGTCCCGTACTCGCCGTGGCTGGCCGTCGTCGACGCGGACGGCAAGGCGCTGGACGCCCCGGAGGAGACCGAGGCGTCGAAGCGGGCCAGGGAGCGCGACGAGTCGGCGCCGAAGCGCTACGAGAACGCGCACGGCTGCCTGTTCGAGACGCGGGAGGACGCCTCCGGTGACCGGTGGACGGAGCTGGTCGCCCCGCGGTCCGGCACGTACCACCTGGCGGCGCCCTACAAGTGGTGGTCCCGGGGCACCCCCTGCCCGGACGAGCTGAAGCAGCCGACCACCCACTAGCGGCAGATGTCCCTGGGCGGGCGGATGCCCTCCGGTGTGCGGACGCCCGCGATCTCCGTGCGGACCGTCTCCAGTTCGCCGAGCAGCTCGTCCAGCGTCGCCCTGTCCGGTGAGCGGAAGTACTCCAGGACCGCGCGGTAGAACGCGTCGCGCAGCACCGGCGGCATCACGTCCGAGGCGTCGAAGCACAGCGTGTTGGAGTCGTCGGTGAGGTAGGAGGCGATCTCCTGCGCGGCCGGGTTGTCGTCGGGCCGCGGATCCGTCCGGTCGGGGAAGAACGGGCGCAGATGCGGGCGCGCCGTGCCCGACCACTCCTTCCGTCCGCCCTCGCTGGTCAGGCGCTTCACCAACCCTTGCGCGCCGGGGTTGTCGGTGAGCACGGCGGCCATGTCGCCCGACACCTCGAAGGCCCTCTTGTACGCGGCCGAGCCGCGCAGGAACCGGGCGGCGGGCTCCACGCGGATGTCGTCGCGCGGCGCGTACACGAACCGTACGAACGACCCCTGGTGCTCGTGCGTGCAGCCGGGCAGCGAGCCGCCGAGCAGGCCGCGCGGGTCCTTCTTCGGGCCGGCGGAGGTGCCCCAGAACGACATGGTCAGGGAGCGTTCGACCGCGGCCGGGGAGCGGGAGCCGCCCGCGGCGAGCAGCCGCGCCCAGGTGGTGAACGCCTTCCGCACCGCTGTCGACCTGCTCCAGTCGAGCCGGCCCGTGGCCCAGTCGGTGTACGTGTCGGGGCCCGCCTGGTGCAGCAGGATGTCCTCGACCCAGTCGGTGCCGGGCCACCCGGACGTGGCCTGCGCCGCCATGCCCACGCACCAGCGCGGCGCCGCGCCCGGCGATCCCGTCCTGCTCCACATCAGACTCTTCAGGTCGACCTTGAGCGGCACCCAGAACGTGCGGCGCCTGCCGTCGACCATGAGCGTGGGCGACCAGGGCGGATAGGCGCGTTCGGCGGTGGACGGGTCGAGGGGCTTGAGCTTGTTCTGGGCGGCGTACTCGGTGAGTTCGCCGATGCTGTTGAGGATGGCGACGTCGGGCGGCGCGTCGGCGGCGAGCTGGGCGACGAGGGTCTCGCGCAGGGAGCGGGTGCCCTTGTAGACGTACGTGTGTCCTGAGCCGTGGGACAGCACGCGCAGGGCGCGCTCGAACGCGGCGCCCTCGGGCCCCGTCCACGGGCCGAGCACGACGACCGGGGTGCCGCCACCGGTCGAGCAACCGCCGCTGAGCGCGGCGAGGCTCAGCAGGCAGGCGGCCAGGAGCAGCCGCAGAGCGGATCTCATACGGGTACTCCCTGTACGGGCCCATCTCCCTGTACGGGCCCGTGCGCGGGCCCTCGCGTCCGTGCGCGTCACCGGCTGCCTCCGCCCCGGCCGACCAGCAGGTACTCCCGCCGGTAGGCGTGCAGCGCCCCGCCCACGACCCCGCCGATCACCAGGCCGGCCGGTGCCACCAGGCCCGCGACCGCGCCCACGTCACCGAACCGGCCCTGCCGCACGGTGGCCGCCATGCGGGCCGTCGCGGGGCGGATCGCCGCGGGGTCGGGCGGGGCCAGCGGATCGTCGTCCAGGTGGACCTCGACGACCGGGGACGCCTGCTGCGCGAGCACGTCCGCGTACGGCACGGCGGCGCGTTGCGCGCTCCACGCCCGTACCCCGTCGGCGAACGCCCACGGCACCAGGAGCAGCGGCAGCGCGGCGGCCAGCAGGGGAACGCTGGCGCGAATCCGCATCCGGCGGCGCAGGAAGAAGAACGTGCGCCACAGGCCCACCCCGAGCAGGGTGAAGGAGATCAGGGAGACGGCGACGGCCACCAGCACGCCCGGGCCGAGCGCGGCGCGGACGGCGAGCCGGTGGCGCAGATCGCGTTCGAGGGCGGCGATGCGGTCGACGACCGTCGTGGCGTCGACGCCGCGGGCCGCCCCGCACGGCGGGTAGGGCGCCCTGCGGTCGGTGGCCGGGGTGGCGGTCAGGTCCGAGCACAGCATGCTCTGCGCGTAGGCGAGCCCGGCCTTGCGCAGCGACGGGTTGCCGACGTTGGTCCTGGCCCAGGCGATCCACTCCTCGTAGCCGTCGATGAGCCCCGAGACGACGTCGAGCTCCTGGCGCTGCGCCTCGCCGAACGCGCCGCCGCGGGAAAGCCGGGCGATGTCCTGGGCGGCGGCTCCGGTGCGGGCGGTGTAGCGGGGGCCGAGGCCGGAGAGTTCGACGGCGTGGCCCGCGTCGAGGCTGACCTCGGCCTCCCGCTGGGCGATCCGCAGGGAGATCCGCGCGTCCGCCAGGTCGCCGAGCGCGGGCGTGAGCTGCGTACGGATGTACGTCGAGTCGGCGCGGACGTCCGCGTAGGCCCAGCCGAGCGTGGTGAAGGCGACGACCGCGAGCAGCGGCAGCGCGATCAGCCGGTCGCGCAGATAGGCGCGGTTGCGGGGGCGGTCGGCCGGTGGCCACAGGAGGCGGCGCAGGACCACGACCCAGTGGGGCGCCGGGCGGCGCGGCGGTGACCTCATCCGCGCCGCCGCAGCAGGGGGCGGAGCAGGGTGTGCAGGGGGCGTCGTTCCCGGTGGTGGCGCAGGGCCATCGGGCGGACCAGATAGGCGCGGTCCAGGAGGCGTTCGGCGATCCGGTCGGCGTGCGGCAAATCCGGTGAGCGGGCGGTCTGGCGGGCGAGGAAGAGGTAGAACCCGGACAGGTCCTTGGCCAGCGCCCGTTCCTCGGCGGGGAACGCGAGGCGGGCCCCGGCGTCGCGCGCCTCGTCGTCGCGGGTGGCCGCCTCCCGGGCCAGCCGCTCCAGGTCGGCCGCGTTGAGGACCTCGCCCGCCATGAGCTGCTGCGTCGCCTCCCACACCTCGGCCTTCATGCGGACCCGGGCCGGTTCGTCGGTGAGGCCGTGCTCGGTGAAGAGGCGGGAGAGGCGGACCAGGACGGCGCCGAGGGTGTCGGCGCAGGCGGCGTACTCGACGGCGATCCTGACGGTCGCGGTGCGGGCGGCGGTGCGGTGCCGGGAGTGCTGGGGCACGGCGTCGAGCGCTTCGACGGCGGCGGCGCAGGCGCGCGGCCCGCCGAGGGCGAGCCGGGCCCGCGCGGCTCCGAACGCGGCGCTGCCCAGCGACGGATTGCGCAGCCGTACGGCTTCGTAGAGGGTGAGCGCCTCGCGGTGCCGGCCGAGGCGTTCGGCGCAGTGGCCGAGGGCGAGCTTGGGCGCGTACTCGCCGGGGATCGCCCCGTAGACCTGGTCGAAGTGGTGGCGGGCCGAGGCGACGTCGTCGCGGGCGAGGGCGACGAGGCCCTGGTGCCAGTCGATGCGCCAGTCGTGCCGCGCGCGCTCCCGTCCTATGGCGTCGGCGGCACCGGCGAGTTCCTGCTCGGCGAGGGTGAGCCCGGCCTCGTCGAGTTCGCCGCGCAGGGCGACCCGCAGCCGCAACCGGCAGCGCAGCAGCCGCACTTCGGGTGACTCGCGCCAGTCGGCGGTGTTCTGGAGCAGCGCCGCCGGGTCGGCGTCGGCGAGGCGGCTGAGTTCGGCGTGGTGGTCGTCGTGCGGGTCGGGCCGCGGCACGGGCAGCCGGGCCGCGGCGTCGGCGGCGGCCGGTGGTTCGTGCAGCGGGCCCGGGGGGTCCTCGCCGGGTGGCACGGCCCAGCGGGGCAGGGCGGGCGCGGTGCCGAGCCCGTCGTCGAGCGCGTACGGCGATTGGAGGAACAGCGGCGACGGCTCGAACGTCTCGTCCCGGGTCCGCAGCGACCGCAACTCCCGCCACACCCCGCGCAGTTGTACTTCCATCTCGTGGGCGTCGGCGAACCGGTCGGCGGGCGTGGAGCGGGTGGCGCGGCGCAGCACCCGGGCCAGCGACAGCAGGCCGAGGCCCTCGGGGGCGGGCGTGGTGGTGAGCAGGGCGGCGCGGGCCGCGAGCGTGTCGCCCTCCCGCAGCCGGTCGAGGGCGCCGAGCGGGCCGAGATCGCGCGGGTGCTCGCCGAGCCCGCACAGGGTGCGCAGCGTCTCGCCGAGCCCGAACAGGTCGTCCTGGGGTTCGCTGGCCCCGGCCACCTCGTTGGGTCGGAGCGGCACGTTCGGGGCGCGGTAGCCGTACGTCGTCAGGCCCGGCGCGCCCGCGGGCCGGATCGAGCCGACGTCGACGACCTTGATGGCGGCGCCGTCGTGCATCACGTTCTGCGGCTTGAGGTCCCCGTACACGAGGGTGGTGGCGGAGGCGGGCCGGGAGTGCAGGTGGTCGAGGGCCGACAGGATGCGCACCCCGTAGGCGAGCACGAACTCGTGGAAGCGGGCGTCGCCGAACCGGGCCGGGGTGAGCCGTGCGAGCGCCCGCACCTCGTCCAGGTTGAGCCCGTCGACATAGGGCAGGACGAGGAAGTCGCCGACGGTCTCATGGGTGCCGTAGTTGAAGACGGGGATGATGCCCTCGTGGTTGAGGTCGGCGAACGCCTGCCGTTCCTCCTCCAACGCGTGGGCGGCGAAGGCGACATGGCCGGGCCGCAGCGTCTTGACGGCTACCTCGCGGTCGTCGACCTTCTCGTCGCGGGCGAGATACACGTCGCCCATCCCACCGAGCCCGAGCCGCCGCACCACCCGGTACTGCCCGGCCAGCAGCTCGCCCGCGGCCAGCCCTGCCCGTGCGTCCCGCTCGTCGGCGGCCACCGGGTCGCGGGGCCGGATCTCCGGCAGCGCGGTGACGTCGGGACCTTCCGCGGGCAGCTCGACATCAGCGTCACGCGGCGCGTCCGACTGCGGCATGACGATCAGCGGCCCCGAGGAGTCCCCCTCCATGGCCACCCAGAATAGGGGCGCGAGTCCGGTATCGGGCCCCTTGCGGGATCTTTTTCGGCGCCTCCCGCGCTCGGCCGGTGGATGTCGGCTCAGCGGGCCAACAACGCGGCCAGGCGCGGAAGTTGATCGTCGTCCTCCAGCGCCGACCCGACGGCGACGACGCGGGCCCCGGCCGACAGGTACGCGGCGGCGTTCCCCGCGTCGATGCCTCCCGTGGCGACGAACGGCACCTCGGGGAAGGGCCCCCGCATCGCCTGGAACCAGTCCGCCCCGAGCACACTCGCCGGGAACGCCTTCAGCCAGGTCAGACCCAGCGCCCGGGCCGCCTGCACGTCGCTGGGCGTGGCCACCCCGGGCAGATGCGGCAGCCCCGCGGCGACACTGGCCCGCGCCACGTCGGCGTCGAGGCCCGGGGCGACCGTGAACGCGGCGCCCGCCGCCACCGCCCGCTCCAGCCGCCCGGCCGAGGTCACGGTGCCCGCGCCGACCGGCTTGCCGCGCTCGGCGCCCGCCGCCACGACGGCGGCGAGCACCTGCCCGGCCGCCTCGTCCTGCACCGGCACCTCGACGCAGTCGATGCCCAGGTCCCAGGCGCGCACCGCCAGCTCGACGGTGGTGGCGACCGGCATGCCGCGCAGGATCGCCATGACCGGCGCCCCGGCGAACAGCTCGTCGAAGGTGGGGGCCACCGGTGCGGTCCTCGCGGGTTTCACGGACGCCATCCCAGCTCCTTGGAGATCGTCTCGGCGGTGGCCGCCAGATCGGGCAGCACACCGGAGGTGAGGGCGGCCAGGTCCGCCCGCGCCTTCAACGCGGTCACGGACACGGCGGCGACCACCTCGCCGCCGCTGTCCCGGACGGGCACCGCCAGGCAGTTCACGTAGTCCTCGTACTCGCCGTCGTCGACGGCCCAGCCCCGGGCCCGCGTCTCGTCGAGGGCCTCGCGGTAGGCGGCGGGCCGGGTGAGCGTCGTGCCGGTGTACGCCGCGAAGTCGCAGTCGGCGAGGAGGGCGTCGGCGCGCTCGCGCGGCAGGTGCGCGAGGATCGCCTTGGCGACCCCGGCGGTGTGCAGCGGCACCGGGCGCCCGATCTCCGAGTAGAGCCGCACGCCCTCCACCGGGTCGACCTTGTCCACGTAGACGATCCGGTCGCCCTCCAGCGCGGCAAGGTGCACGGTGTGCCCGCACCGCTCGCCGAGGCCGCGCAGATGGTCGGCGGCCACGTCCGTCAACCCGAACTGCTCCGCGGCGAGATGGGCCAGCCCGGCGAGCCGGTGCCCGACCGCGTACCGTCCGTCGGGGAGCCTGCGCGCGAGCCCGCCGTCGGTCAGCGACTCCAGGATGCGCAGCGCGGTCGAACGATGCACCCCCAGATGCTCACCGACCTCGGTCTGGGTGCGGGGCCTGCGGGCGACGAACTCCAGGATCTCGATGGCCCGCCGTACGGTCTGCGACACGATGTCAGTCCCTTTCCCCAGCGGGTACGTGGTCCTCTTCCCCACCGGGTACGTGGCCTTCTTCCCCACCGGGCACGTGGTCCTCTTCCTCAACGGGTACGTAGTCCTCGACGCTGCGCAAGGTGCGCCCGGCGAGCCGGTGCCCGAGAGCGAGCCGTTCGCGCGCCGCCGCGCCGTCCAGCAGGGCGCCGAGGTACCCGGCGGCGAAGGCGTCCCCGGCGCCGACGGCCTCGACGACGTCCACGACGGGCGCCGCCACGAACACCCCGCCGGCGCCGGACGCGGGGAACTCGACCGCGCCGACGGACCCGTCCTTGACGACGAGCGTGCCGCGCGGCGCGAGACGGTCACGGATGTCCTCGGCGGTCGGCGTCCCCCACAGCGTCTCGCCCTCGTCCCGTCCGACGAGTACGACATCGGCGCGCCGGGCGAGATCGCACAGCACCGCGCCGGCATGGGCGGACGAACCCCACAGCGCGGGCCGGTGGTTGACGTCGAACGACACGAGTGTCCCGCTGTCGGCCGCCCGCTCCATCAGGGCCCGCGTGAGCGCCGCGCACCCCTCGGACAGGGCGGGGGTGATCCCTGTCAGGTGCAGCAGCCGGACACCGGCGAGGTCGACCCGGTCGGCATCGCCGGGCCCCATCAGGGAGGCCGCGGAACCGGCCCGGTAGTAGTGCACGCGGGTGCCCGCGGGCCCCGGGTCCTTGAAGTAGACGCCGGTCGGGGCCGCGGGGTCGGTGAGCACACCGGACACATCGACACCCCGCGAGGCGACCGCCGTAACGACGCGCCGCCCGAACGGATCGTCCCCGACGCGGCTGACCCAGGCGGCCCGGTGCCCGAGGTCGGCTAGGTACTGGGCGACGGTGGACTCGGCGCCCGCGACGGCGAGCCGCAGCGCGCGACTGCGTTCGAGCCCTTCCCCGTCGACGGGGGTGACCTGCGCCATCGTCTCGCCGACACAGACGACGCGGGCACGAGGAGACCGCACCGACAAGCGGCTCACCACCTTCCAGGAACCTCGCGGGGCGTTGCGGTGGGACGCTAACAAACGCAATGCAACCCGCGCGCACATGCTGCAACAGGAGAAAGTGAGCCACCCCCCCACCCCACCCTCCGTGCCGGATATCGCATGCGAGGCCGCGACGATCGTGACGATGATGCGAGCATGCCCATCGAGATCAAGCATGTGATCACCCCCGGCACCCTGACCCGGACACCGCAACCGACACTCCGCACACCGGACGGCGAACTGGCGCTACAAGCACCGGCGTTGTCGCACGCGCAAGCCGTCCACGACGCCTTCCAGGACCCGGCCCTGCGGTACTGGCACGCACGCAGCATGGAATCCCTGGACGAGGCGCGCGCCTGGGTCGTGGAAGCGCAGGAGGGATGGCGGCGGGAGAAAGCGGCCCAGTGGATCGTCACGCGGGCCTCCGACGGGACCCCGCTCGGCCGGATGGCCCTGCGCGACATGAACCTCCTGGACGGACTGGCGGAGATCGGCTACTGGGTGATGCCGCAGGCCCGCGGCCAGGGCGTGGCCCCCATGGCACTGACCGCGCTCACGGACTGGGCGCTCGGCGTGGGTTTCCACCGGCTGGACCTGGAGCACTCGACCCGCAACGAGGCGTCGTGCCGGGTGGCCCTCAAGGCCGGCTACCCACTGGAGGGCACGCGCCGCAGCTCGGCGCTGCACACGGACGGCTGGCACGACATGCACGTCCACGTCCGGATCCAGGACGCCGGGCGAACACCGTGGACGCCGGTGCTCCAGGGGAGACCGTCAGACGCAGAAGCGCAGAAGCACTCTTGACAGCGTGCGTACTGTTTCGCGACCTTTGAGCCCCATGGGGGACTAGGACAGGCCCTAGGGGGGCGTCCGTAAGTGAAGATCACGACGTACAGACCCGAGGACCTGAGCGCGTCGCTCCGCGGGGCCTGGCACGAGACGATGGACGAGTCACCGGACTACCAGAACCCTTTCCTGGCACCGGAGTTCGCCGCCGGGGTCGGCAGACACCGGGGCCGGGCGCAGGTGGCGGTCCTGCACGACGGGGGCGAACCGGTCGGCTTCCTCCCCTACGAAAGAGGCCGGGCGGGCGTGGGCCGCGCCATCGGCCTCGGCCTCTCCGACTGCCAGGCACTGGTGCACAGACCCGGGGTCAGTTGGGACGCGCAGGAGTTGCTGCGCGCCTGCGGCCTGTCGGTCTTCGAGTTCGACCACCTCGTGGAGGAGCAGAAACCCTTCGGGCGGTACGTCACCGGCACGTTCGCCTCCCCGGTGCTCGACCTGAAGGACGGCGGCCAGGACTCGTACGAGGAATGGCTGCGCGCCACCTACCCCGGCCAGGCCAAGACGACCTTGAAGAAGGAACGCCGCCTGAGCCGCGACGTAGGGGACATGCGTTTCGTCTACGACGAGCGCGACCCGAAGGTGCTGCGCCGCCTCATGACGTGGAAGTCGGCCCAGTACCGCAGGACCGGCCGCATGGACCGCTTCGCCCGCCCCTGGATCGTCGACCTCGTCGACCACCTCTTCGACGTCCGCGAGAACCACTTCACGGGCGTCCTCTCGGTCGTCTACGCGGGCGACCGCCCGGTGGCGGCCCACTTCGGACCGACGTCGCGCACGGTCTTCGCGGCCTGGTTCACGGCCTACGACCCCGAGTTCAGCTACTACTCGCCGGGCCTGATGATGCACCTGCGCATGGTCGAGGCGGCCGGCCGCCAGGGCATCCGCCTCATGGACTGGGGCCGCGGCGAGAAGGAGTACAAGGACTGGCTCAAGACCCGCGAACTCCGCGTCTGCGAGGGCTTCGCGACCCGCCCCCACCCGGTGGCGGCGGCCCACCGCCTGTGGCGGCGCCCGGTCAGGGGCCTGCGCAACACGGTCCTCGCGCACCCGGTACTACGCGCACGGGCGGACCGCCTCCTGAAGACGGTCGGCGGCATACGCGAACGCGGCTGACCCGCACAGACACTCACTCCGACCCGCCTCCGTCTGAGTACCTGCGCTCTGGTCGACCGGGCGACGACGGGGAACGCTGACCTTATGGAACAACGACCCCGCAATCCGCTGCACCGCCTCGTCCCCACCCTGGCCCTGGCCGGCGTCGCACTGGCGGCATGGGCCGCCTGGCTGGGCTGGGACCAGCACCGCGACGTCCACCCCGACGGCTCCACGACGGGCCCCTACGAGGCCTGGCAGGTACTCGGCCTCACGGCGACCCTGCTGGCCCCGGTGATCTGGGCGGCCTCCCGCGGCCACGTCCCCGGCGCGGTCATCGGCACCACGACGGGCCTGACCATCGCCGCCTGGACGGACTGGTCGGACGACTCCAGCGGCCTCTTCGCGGTAGGCGTCGCCATGCTCACGGTGGGCAGCCTGGCGGCGACGACAACCGTCTCGGCGATCACGTCGGCACTGGTCAGGGCGAGGAGGGGCGGGGGTCCGGGGTCGGGCCCGGGGCTGGGGCGAGCGGGGGGTTTGTCGGCGGGTGGGGGGAGTTGAGAGGGAGCTGCCAGCGCTCGGGAGACTGGAGTAATAGTGCAGAGCTGTGGATCTGTGATTGGTGATCGGTGATCTGTGATTGGTGATCGGTGGGGAGCCCTCGCAACCACCTGCGGATCCACACCCGTCAGCGCTACCCCCGGCCCCCGGTGCCGGAGCGCCCCCGCCGGAGGCATCGTCTTTGACCGTGTCTGGGGTGTGGCGGTAATCGACTCATGCTCCCGGCCTTACCCCTTGTGGGCGCGCATCGGCGCAGCGCCCGTAGCGCGGGCCGAAGGCATGAGCGCGAAGGGCAGCGGAGCCGGGAAGCCCGCCCGGCGGAGCGGAGCGCAGCCGGGGCTTGATGAGGTAGAGAAACCTGTAACAACCCCTGGGCCCCAGTCGGTTGGACTAGCTGCCTGCCGGGTCGGTGAGCCTACGGCCGTCATGGGTTCGGATGTGGGGTGCCATGTCGTCGGTGAGGGCGTCTGCGATGCGGATGCTGTAGGCCTCGCTCATCGAGTCCATGGCGTCGTCCGGGGCAAGCCAGGTGACGGCGATCGATTCGTCCGAGAGCTGTGCGGTCCCGCCGTGGGGGCTGCATCGGAAGACCAGGGCCACGACCCCGACCGTCATGTTCTTGAAGACCCCGGTCAGGCGCTCGACGTGCACCTTGATCCCGGTCTCCTCGAAGACCTCGCGGCACACCCCATCCTCGATGGCCTCGTCCCACTCCAGGACTCCGTCCGGCGGCTCCCATCGCCCGTTGTCGGCTCGACGGATCACCAACACGCGTCCGTCCTCGCGCACGACGACGCCCGCCACGGACACCGAGTGGAGAGGCGTTGAGGGCTTCATCAGGCGGAGCGTTGGCCGGTGGCGACGAGGCGGCTCGTGAAGCCCTCGTGGCACAACCGCTCGTACGCCTGAATCACGTCGTCCGGCGCGCTTTGACTGATCATGAATCCCTGCTGGGGGTAGATCAGTAGCCTCTGTAGTGCGCCCACAAGCATGTCGATGACCTTGCGGGCGTCTCCGATGGAATCGACGTATTCGCCGAACGTCATCGGGGTGGAAGCGTTGAGGATCTCGACCTCGGGCCACAGCTTCCGAGCCGTGGCGTACGCGCGCCTCTCCTCGTACGGCTTGCTGATCAGAAGCACGGAGGAGACCGGGATGCCGGCCGTTTCGAGCACGGTCTTCGAGAAGCGGATGTTCTCGCCGGTGTTCCTCGCCTCGGTCTCGACGAGCACGGCAGAGCTGGGGACACCGAGTTCGAGCGCCCGTTCCCGGTAGTGGATGGCCTCGCCCCGTGGCATGAGGTCACGGGTCGTCGGGCTGGTGGCTCCGGTGAACACAAGCAAGGGGGCGAAGCCGCGGTTGTACAGGTCCACCGCCGTGTCGGCCACGCCCAGGTCGTGGCTGCCCAGGCCGATAGCGACTGAGCAAGGCCTCAGGGTGTGGCCCATCTGGTGGTAGTCCCACAGGCGCCGTGCGTCGTCCCATGCCTGCGTCGAGATCATCACTGCCCCTTCTCGCCCTTCGCGGAGTCCGGGACCTTGAAGTCGTACTCCCAGGCGAAGCGCGAAGCCGCGTGCACACCAATGGCGAATTCGACCACTGTGCCAGAGGCGGTATAGGTCGTTCGATGCAGCTCTATGACAGGCTCACCGGGCGGGAGCTGCAAGAGCTTCACCTCGTCTGATGAGGGCGCCCGAGCGAAGATCTCTTCCTTCATGTGGTCGATCTCGTATCCGGCGTCGTGCAGCCCCTTGAGCCCACCGCCACGACCGGCAGGCCCCGGAGTCGGGTCCACGATCCGCGTGCCCTCGACGTGCTCGGGCCGGTAGTAGCTCGTGTGGGTGTGAGTCGGCTGGTCGCCTTCCTTCACAACTCGGGCGCGCGCGTAAACCTCTGCGCCTTCGGGCAGACCGTGGGCGGCCGCGACGAGCGGCGGGGCTTCGACTCGGCTCACGGTCTGGGTCTGCTCGTTGCGGCGGTAGCTGCGTCCCGATGCCACACGGTCCGCGATGAACGCTACCTCGTCGCTGTCGCGCCACTTGGCCTTGTCGTATCGCGCGATGCCGAGCCGTTTCAGCGGCACTTGCTGCCGTACGACGGTGCCGTGTCCTCGGGACGACGTGACCAGTCCTTCGGCCTCAAGAGCCTTGTAGGCCTGGTGGACGGTGGACTTCGAGCCCTCGCCCTGCTCGACCAGTTGCCCCGCCGGACCACAGGGCGAGCCCGGACCGGCAGGTCCTCCGGGCCCGGCCGGCGCCGACGGAGCGGACGGGGCTGACGGCCGCGACGGGCAGACCTGCCCTGACGGATACACACTGCAACCCCCACCGGGGGACCCTGACGCACTGGTCTGCCGACGCGACGGGGCACCCGCACCTACGCCTGATGACGAGCAGCCGTCCCCAACCACCGCCGCGCTGGACCCCACGCGCCGCCAGTACACGTGACCAAGGGCCCCGGACCGGTTGGGGGTCGTGATACCCCTCACATGAAAATGGCCTCGCCCCATACCCTGGCAGTGCGACCTGTACAGAGTGGAGGGGCGAGACCGTGCCATCTGATGCTACCCCGGACCCGTACGCCGACCCGTTGATCTTCGGGCAGAGAATGCAGATCCTTCGTACCCGCCGGGGCCTGACACGCGATCAGCTCGGTGGCCTCATCGCCCGAAACGGAGACTGGGTGAAGAAGGTAGAGACGGGGCGGCTGCATGCGCCCCGCCTGGAGGATGTCCTCCGCATCGCTGAGGCCTTGCGTGTCCGGGATCTATCCGAGCTGACCGGACATGCCGTGGACGTACCGCTGTTCACCGGCCCCGGCCATCCGAGGTTGCCTGCCGTCAAGGCGGCGGTGGACGCGTTCCCGCTGCCGGTGACTGGTGAGGCGCCGCCAGCCGAGCACGTGGCCGCCCGCCTCGCCCACGCCTGGGAGGCCCGGCACAAGGCACCGAACCACCGCGAGGTCATCGGCGGCCTGCTGCCGGGCCTGATCCGGGATGCACAACTCTCCGTACGGCAGGCCGGGTCGGCGGCCGAGCGCCGGACGGCTCAGGCTGTCCTTGCGGAGGTCTACAGCCTCAGCCAGTTCTTCGTCGCTTACCAGCCGGACGCAGCCCTGCTGTGGCGCGTGGCCGAGCGCGGCCTGATCGCAGCGCAGGAATCCGAGGACCCGCACGCCCTCGGGGTCGCGGCCTGGCTCGCCGCGCAGGCACACCGCGACTCGGGTCCTGACCACTACGACGCCGCCGACGCCGTGAATTTGGAGACGCTGCACTACCTCCAACCGCTGCTACCGGACGCCAGTGACGATGTCGTAGCCGTCGTGGGTGCGCTCACGTTCGAGGCCGGATACACGGCGGCCCGCCGCATGGAGACCGGCACGGCCTGGAGGTACTGGGATCAGGCGCGCGCTATCGCGGCCCGGCTGCCAGAGGACTACTACCACCCGGTCACGTCGTTCTCGCGGGCCATCATGGGCGCACACGCGGTGACTGTGGCTGTCGAGCTCCACGCTGGCGGGGAGTCGGTTCGGCAGGCTGCGGCGGCCGACGAGTTCACGATCAAGTCCCGGCCGCGCCGTGCCCGGCACAGGATCGAGGAAGCCCGCGGCTACCAGTTGGATGGCCAGCCCGACGTCGCCCTCGCCACATTGGAGAAGGCGCACAAGGCTGCGCCCGAGACGATCCGGTACAACGGCTACGCCAAGGCGATCGTGCTGGAAGAGACAGAAGCAAAGGTCCCGGCCCGCCGTCAGCGCGCATCCGACCTGGCGGTCAAGCTCGGTCTCTTGGCGGCCTGAACAAGGGGGGCCATTTTGGCCCCCTGCCTCGTGTGCCTCGCCTCTACGGTCGTTTCACGATCATCGAGCGGAGGCGGTCATGACGGCAGAGACACCCCATCCGAAGCCCAGGGGGGCGGCTGCACCGGCCGGGACAGCGATAGACCTGGCGTACCGGGCGCTGCTCGATCACGCCACGAGGTGCAAGCGCTGCTCGATGAACTGGCGTGCGTGTCCCACCCGCAGGGCCCTCATGGAGACGCTACGCAAGGTGCGTCGGTGATCTGCTGGCGGTGTAGTCAGACGATCAAGCCGCATGAGCCGTTCGAGAGTTACGCACGGGTCAGCATGTCCGCCGGGGGCGTGATGATCCACATGCACCAGAAGTGCCCCGCGCTCGGCCACTTCAGGAAGCTGCTGCGCCGCCGTTCGCGTTGAGTCTTCCTCGCTCCCGCCGCTTACCCCCCTGTGTGGGCGGTGGGGTAGCGGTCCGCGATGTCCCGCGGCCCGCGCCCGGTTCGGTACCTCGGCTCCGGTCCGAGCCGGAAGGAGGCGGCCCCGCCACCACGGGGTCGCCTCGCAGACGCCGCACCCCCCGGTGCGGGCGAGTGGGCGGCGGCGAAATGCGCAAAGGGGCGCCGCCCACCCATACCCAGAGGTCACACGGTGCGTAGGCACTTCACACGGGGTGCGAACGGAACGTGTGTACTCGTGGCAACTACAGTCTTACGTTCCGTGGATATATGCATGAGGATGCAGGGCAGTGCTTCCAGTCGTCGACCCGGACCCCGCCGACGGCTGGAGCTTTCAATTCAGTGGGTCCGTGATGTGGCAGCGCAGCGCCTGGGCGATCAAGAGCAGGTCCGAGTACTGCGGATCGCGCGAGCCCGCCTCGTACCGCTGGATACCGCGGCGCTCCAGCCCGCCCGGTCACCCGGTTCCTCCTGAGAGAGGTCTGCGGCGACCCGTAGCTGCGCGATCCGATGGCCGAGTTTCCGGCGACGGGTGAGGACCTAGTCAGGTCGGGGCGTTCGGCGAGCGGGCACCCGGTAAAGCCAAGAACCTCTGCGGCATATGCCACATGCCGCAGAGGTAGCTGTAGTGTGAAGTATTCGAACGTCCGTTCACCCGTAAGGGTGAATGTCCCGCCTGGCCTGCATCCGCTAGGCAGCATGGGAAGTCGTAAGCGGTGACAACAACCCAAGATCGTGCGCTGCCGCTCTGTGGGTGGCCCCCGGACAGCGAGCGGCGCACACAGGTCCGGCCCCCCTCCGACACTGAGGGGGGCCGGACTTGTGTGCTGCGACCTGCACGGATGGCCTGATCGTTTAGGGGTTATTTAGGGGCCGCGCTCCGGTACTAAGGGTGTATCGGGACTGCCCAACTCTGTACCGGGACAGTACCTAGGACTGAGACAGAAATGCCCCGGACCCCGCTTGACTTGCGGTTTCCGGGGCATCTGCCCTGATCAAAAGCGTGCCCCCGGCAGGATTCGAACCTGCGACACCCGCTTTAGGAGAGCGGTGCTCTATCCCCTGAGCTACGAAGGCGCGGGAGTGGGCAAGCGTGCAGGCCTGCGCCACCGCCGACAGTGTAGCGGGTTGGCCATCGGCGGCTGAGCGGGTTCCGGTGGGGCGGCTGTGTGCAGGGCGGTGAGGTGAGCGGGCGCGCAGGGGGACCGATGACCAGGGCAGGGGTAGGGCGAGCCGGGCCCCGAGCCAGTGCATGCACCTTGACGTGGAGGCGGACGGAGGACATAGCGTCCGGGGATGGAATCCCTGGAAGCGTTGTTGACTGCGCCGGGTGCTCCCTTCGCTGTGGTGCGGGGGGAGGACGGGCGGCTCGCGTACGCGGAGGGGCCGCGGACCTTGCGGGAGTTCGTGGAGACGACCTGGGCGTTCGGGAAGACGCCGTTCTTGGTTTCCGAGGACGGGCGGATGACGTACGGGGAGTTCTTCGCCGCCGCGAGCGCGCTTGCCCGGCGGCTGCTGGACACGGGTGAGGGGTACGGGCTGCGGCCCGGGGATCGTGCCGTCATCGCCATGCGGAATCATCCCGAGTGGCAAGTCGCTTTCTGGGCGGCCCAGTTGGCGGGGCTCGTGGCCGTGCCGCTCAATTCGTGGTGGACCGCGGACGAGTTCGCGTACGCCCTCGACGACTGTCGGCCCGGCGTGCTGCTCGTGGACGGGGAGCGGTTCGAGCGGGTCGCCGCCTGGCGTGAGGAGGCCTCCGACAAGCCCTGGGTGCTCGTCTTCCATGAGGAGGGGCGGGACGTCAGGGGGGAGCGTATCGAGCGGTACGTCGATCTGCCCGCCGCCGATCCCCTGCTCGGGCCGCCCGACATCGACGTCGAGCCCGACGCGGACGCGACCATTCTCTACACCTCCGGGACCACGGGGCGGCCCAAGGGAGCTGTGGCCACGCACCACGCTCATATGGGGGCCATCACCAACCCGCGCTACTTCGCGGCCCTCTCGGCGTTGGCGCGCGGCGTCGTGCCGGGGCAGGGGCCCGCGCCGGTCGGGCTGCTCACCTTTCCCTTCTTCCACGTGGCGGCGTTCACCGGGTTCTACGGGGCGATGGCGGCGGGCGGCACGCTGGTGCTGCTGCGGAAGTGGGACACCGACAAGGCGCTGGCGATGATCCGTGAGCACGGGGTCACCGCGTTCGGCGGGGTGCCGGCCACCGCCTTGCAGTTGCTGGAGCGGGCCAGGGAGTTGGGGGACGCCTTGGCGACCCTGACCATGTTCAACACCGGGGGCGCCGCCGCGCCGCCGCGTCTGGTCGGGAGTCTCACGGCCCGGCACGGTGAGCGGATCGAGCCCCGCAACGGTTACGGGCTCACCGAGACCCTGGGTGGGGTCACCGCCAACTTCGGTGCGGAGTACCGGAGGTGGCCGGAGAGCGTGGGCAGGCTTGCCCCCGCCGTCGAGGCGCGGATCGCCGGGCCCGGCGGTGAGTCGATGCCCGACGGCGCGGTCGGGGAGTTGTGGCTGCGCGGGCAGTGTCTGGTCCGTGGCTACTGGGAGGATCCGGCGGCGACCGAGGAGGCCTTCACGGCGGACGGCTGGTTCCGTACGGGGGATCTGGCGGTGCTGTCCGAGGGGCGGATCAGCGTCGTCGACCGCATCAAGGACATGGTGATCCGGGGCGGCGAGAACGTGTACTGCGTCGAGGTCGAGGCGTGCCTGCACGGTCACCCGGATGTCCTGGAGGCGGCCGTCGTCGGCGTGCCGCACCCGGTGCTGGGGGAGGAGGTCGCCGCCGTGGTCAGGGCGCGGCCGGGGTCCAGGCTCGACGCGGAGGCGCTGCGGGAGTTCGCCGCCGCGTCCCTCGCGGCGTTCAAGGTGCCCGCACACGTCCTCGTACAGGAGGCGGAACTGCCGCGCAACGCCACCGGGAAGGTGCTGAAGCGGGAGGTCAGGCAGCGGTTCGACGCAACCGGAACGCCCGATCCCGCATCCTCCGAGCCCGCCTTCTCCGAGTCTGCAACCGCCGAGCCCGCCTTCTCCGAGTCTGCAACCGCCGAGCCCGCCTCCTCCGAGCCCGCCTTCTCCGAGTCTGCAACCGCCGAGCCCGCCTCCTCCGAGCCCGCACCCTCCGCAGCGCACCTCAGCTCCGCACCCAGGCCCACCCCCACCCCCACTCCCACCCCAAACCCCAGAACGCCCCTCAGCGCCGAGTGACATACACCCGGTAGTCCCCGGACGCGTCCGCCGACGTCACCGAGATCCGCACGCCCGCCCTGCGGTCCCTGAACACGTCGCCCTCGCGGTAGGTCGCGTCGGAGAGTTCCGCGTGGACGTTCGGGCGGCGGGTGCAGCCGCCGCTGTCGGGGGTGGCGTCCTTCACCGTGATGGGGCCGCGGCCGGTGTCCACGTCCGCGTCGACCTTGTAGATCAGGACACCGGGGCGGCAGACCGACTCGTCGTTGCCCTCCTGGGTCCTGACCTCGATCGCGTAGCCCGTGCGCGCGGTCAGCGGGACGAACACCAGCTTCGTCCTCGTGCTGCCGTGCCTGTCCCCGTGCCTGTCCCCGTCCCTGTCGCCGTCGTTCCGGGACAGCGGTGCCAGCAGGTGTTCCGTCGTGCCGGAACGGGCCGCGCAGCCGATCTGGGAGTCGTCGAGCCAGCCCAGTTTCCATTTGTGCCAGCCGAGCAGGTCGTTCCCGACGCCCCAGTCCTCGCTCATGATGTCCCAGTGGCCCACGGCGCCGCCGCCGTCCTGGGTGTAGAGGTCGGGCAGTCCGAAGACGTGGCCGTTCTCGTGCGGCAGGACGCGGTAGCCGGTCTCGGCGTACGAACCGGAGCCGTCGTCCTGGCGGGAGTAGACGAAGGAGGCGTTCGCGATCGGGACGCCGTCGGCGACGGGCGCCTCGTGGTTGCCCGCGAACGTCACCGAGAGGACCGTGTCGAGGGCGGAGGGGCCGGCGTTCGGGGTGACCAGGATGTTCGCGAGGTCGTACCGGCGGAAGTCCACGTCCGGGTCGGCGGCGGCCACGATGTCGTCGACCAGTTCGCGGTAGCCGGGTTCGAAGGGGGCGCCGCGGTCTATCTCGTACGCGGAGAACGGCTTCGGCATCCGGAGCCAGTGTCTGACCGGGGTCTCGGGGAGGTAGGTGAGGCGGCCGTACGAGCCCGTGCGGAACCAGCGCTGCGTCTCGGGGAAGAACTCCCCGAACCGGTCCATCGCCTTTCCCTCGCCGGGCGCGTCCGAGAAGTCGATCATCAGGTTGAGGGCTCGTACGGTGCCGGTGGAACGGGCGTAGCCGGGGCCCGTCGGCACTCCCTCCGACATCTGTACGCCGAGGGTGCCGCGGAGCATGCAGGGGGCGAGGGAGACCGTCCTGACCGGGGCCACCGGGCCCGCCGCGGTCGGGGAGGTGCCGGTGAGGCGGCCGGTGCTGGCGGTCATGGTGAGGGCGAGGGCCACCGCGGTGGCGCCGGCGAGCGTCGCGCCGCGACGGCCCCCGCGTATCCGCTGCTCCCGCATCCGGTGCCTCTCGCCGTCGGGACCCTTTCGATCACCCTGTGTCGGGGGTGTGCGGGTCGCGCGCTGGGTGCGCCGTTCGGGCGGTTCTCGGCGGGAGGAGGTGTGAGGCAGGTCACACGGGCGGTGGGAAATAACCGGGGACGGTTTCCCCGTTTAGCTCACTGTCCGCACAAAGCGGGGACTCGCTCCCCGGTTCGCGGACCAGCGTCATCGCAGAAGCAGTAGACGACGACCGACCGAGAAGGAGACCGCCGTGGCCGCCACCGCCCCCACCGTGCCGCAGCGTCGCGCGCCGCGTCCGCGGGCCGACGCGCTGCGCAACCGGGAGCGGATCGTCGCCGCGGCGCGCGAGCTGCTCGTCGAGTACGGGACCGATCTCCCGCTCGACGAGGTCGCCCGCCGCGCCGGTGTCGGCAACGCCACGCTGTACCGGAACTTCAGGGACCGCGGCGAGCTGATGCACCACGTGGTCCTCTCGGTCACGGACCGCATCGCCGAGCACGCCGAGAACGGCCTCGCCGCCGAGGACGCCGGCGACGTGAGCGCGTTCACGGCGTTGCGCACCTTCGTGCACGCCGCCGCCGACGAACGCATCGGCGCGCTGTGCCCGACCCTTCAAGCCACCTTCGACAAGGACCATCCGGATGTGCTCGCCGCCCTCGACCGGCTGACCGCCCGCATCGAGGAACTCATCGGGCGGGCGCACGCGGCCGGGGAGCTGCGCACCGACATCGGCGTCGGGGATCTGATGGTCGCCCTGTCCCAGCTCACCCGGCCGTTGCCCGGCACGGCATGCCTGGACTTCGACCGGTTCGTCCACCGCCATCTCCAACTGCTCCTCGACGGCCTGATGGCACCCGCCCGCTCGGAACTCCCGGGCGTGGCCGCGACCTTGGAGGACCTCCGTAAGGACTGACCCCCGGACCTTCCTTCGGGGCCGAGTTCTCGTCCGCGTCCGCCGCACACAGACCCCGGGCAGCCCGTCCACGTCCGCGTAAGGGCGGCTCGCCCAGCATTTCCGCACCGAACCGATTTCTCCGCCTTATCTACGACTTTCACGACTTTCACGACTTGGAGTCCCGCTGTGGGTACCCCCTTGCCGAAAACGGCATCGAAAACGGCACAGAAGACAGCCGCCCCTCTCGAAGGCGATCCGCGCCGCTGGAAGGCGCTCGTCTTCATCGCGCTCGCCCAGCTCATGGTGGTGCTCGACGCCACCATCGTGAACATCGCCCTGCCCTCCGCCCAGACGGACCTCGGCATCTCCGACGGCAACCGGCAGTGGGTCATCACCGCCTACGCCCTCGCCTTCGGCGGGCTGCTGCTGTTCGGCGGACGCATCGCCGACCTGTGGGGCCGCAAGCAGACCTTCGTGACCGGTCTCGTCGGCTTCGCCCTCGCCTCGGCGATCGGCGGCGCCGCCCAGAACGAGGCGATGATGCTCGGCGCCCGGGCCCTCCAGGGCCTGTTCGGCGCACTGCTCGCCCCGGCCGCCCTCTCCCTCCTCGCCGTGATGTTCACGGACGCCAAGGAGCGCGCGAAGGCGTTCGGCATCTACGGTGCGATCGCCGGTGGCGGTGGCGCCGTCGGCCTGATCCTCGGCGGTTTCCTCACCGAGTACCTGAACTGGCGCTGGACCTTCTTCGTCAACATCCCCTTCGCGGCCGTCGCCGCGCTCGGCGCCTTCTTCGTCATCCGTGAGCCGGCCGGTGGCCGCAACCGTTCGCCGCTGGACATCCCGGGCGTCGTCCTGTCGACCCTCGGTCTCGTCTCCCTCGTCTACGGCTTCACGCGCGCCGAGTCCAACGGCTGGTCCGACGCGACCACCTACGGCCTGTTCATCGCCGCCGCCGTGCTGCTGCTCGCCTTCGTCGCCGTCGAGGCCCGGGTGAAGCACCCGCTGCTGCCGCTGCGCGTCGTCACCGACCGCAACCGCGGCGGTGTCTACGCCTCCCTCGGCCTCGCCGTGATCGCGATGTTCGGCCTGTTCCTCTTCCTGACCTACTACCTCCAGGTCGTGAAGGGCTTCTCGCCGGTCAAGACCGGCTTCGCGTTCCTGCCGATGATCGCGGGCATGATCACGGGCTCCACCCAGATCGGCGCCCGTCTGATGACGCGCGTCAGCCCCCGCCTGCTGATGGGCCCGGGCTTCCTGCTCGCGGCGTTCGGCATGCTGATCCTCACGCAGCTCTCGGTGGACTCCTCGTACGCCGGTCTGATCCTGCCGGGCCAGCTCCTGCTCGGCCTCGGTATGGGTACGGCGTTCATGCCCGCCATGTCGCTCGCCACGATCGGTGTCGAGGCGCGGGACGCCGGTGTCGCCTCCGCGATGGTCAACACCTCGCAGCAGGTCGGCGGCGCCATCGGTACCGCCCTGCTGAACACGATCGCGGCCTCCGCCACGACCGCGTACATCGCGGACCACGCGGCCGGCGCGCGCAACGCCCAGCTCCTCCAGGCGCAGGCCATGGTCAGCGGCTACACCCACGCCATCTGGTGGGCGGTCGGCATCCTCGCCGTCTCCGCCACGCTCGCCTTCACGCTCATCAACACCCGCGCTCCTGGCTCCGGCCCGGCCGCGGCCTCCGGTGACGGGGCCGCGGAGGGTGTCGAGGACGAGTTCCGGGTGCCGGTGGTCGCGCACTGACCCCCGGGCCCCGGCCCGGTCCTACCTGAGCCAGGGGAGGTCCGCCCCGGCCTCCTTCGGCTGAAGTCCCTCGGCGACGATCCGCATGATCTCGCCGAGGGACTTCTGCTGTTCGGGGGAGAGCCGGTCGAAGAAGGCCTGGCGGACCGCCGCGACATGGCCGGGGGCGGTCTCCTTCAAAATCTCCAGGCCGTCGTCCGTCAGGACCGCGAACTGGCCGCGCTTGTCCGAGGGGCAGTCCTCGCGCCGCACCCAGCCGTTCTTCTCCAGGCGCGCGATCGCGTGCGAGAGCCGCGACCGGGTGATCTTCGCGCTCATCGCCAGCTCCGTCATCCGCAGCCGCCGCATGGGCGCCTCACTGAGCTGGACCAGCAGCCCGAAGTAGATGTGCGGCATCTTGGCGTCGCGCTGCAACTGCCGGTCGAGGTGGTCTTCCAGGAGAGTGGTGGCGTGGAGGTAGGCGCGCCAGACGCGCTGCTCGTCCGCGCTCAGCCACTGCGTCGTCGTGTCGTTCTCGGTCTCGTCCATCGGCTCCATCGTAAAGACCTCCTCCTTGAAGGTTAAACAAACACGGGCTACCTTTGTAGGTCCATAGCTTGAAAGTTCAAGGAGGTCGCCGTGTCCCTCGCACCCGCGCCCGAGCGCATGCCCGCGCTCTACCTCAGCCACGGCGCCCCGCCGCTCGCCGACGACGCCCTGTGGCCGGGCCAGCTCGCCGCCTGGTCCGCCGGTCTGCCGCGCCCCACGGCGATCCTCGTCGTCTCCGCCCACTGGGAGGAGGCCCCGCTCGCCCTCGGCGCCGTCGAGACCGTCCCCCTCGTCTACGACTTCTGGGGCTTCCCCGAGCACTACTACCAGGTGCGCTACGCCGCCCCTGGCGCCCCCGCGCTCGCCGACTCCGTACGCAAGCTGCTGCGCGCCCCGGGCACCCCCGTCCAGGACGTGCCGGACCGCGGCCTCGACCACGGCGCGTACGTCCCGCTGGTCGAGATGTACCCGGACGCCGACATCCCGGTCCTCCAGGTCTCCATGCCGACGCTCGACCCGCGCAGGCTGATGGAGATCGGGCGGCGGCTCGCCCCGCTGCGGGACGAGGGCGTGCTGATCGTCGGCTCCGGGTTCTTCACGCACAACCTCGCCGCGCTGCGCCAGGGCGGCATCCCCTCGTGGTCGGCCGAGTTCGACGACTGGGGGCGGCGGGCCCTCGACGCGGGGGACGTGGACGGGCTGCTCGACTTCGCCCGCAAGTCACCCGCCGGGACCCTCGCCCACCCCCGTACGGAGCACTTCGCCCCGCTGTTCGTGACGATGGGCGCGGCGGACGCCTGCGGCGAGCTGGACACGCAGCGCTCGGTGATCGACGGGTTCTGGCTGGGGCTGGCCAAGAGGTCGGTCCAGTTCGGGTAGGCCCGGACGGGACCGAGGGTCCGGGCCGCCTACGGCTGTCGGCGGTCCTCGTCGCCGAGTGGCTTCTCGTACCAGGCGACGTCCCAGTACGCGCCGAACTTCCGCCCGACCTCCCGGTACGTGCCGACGTGGGTGAAGCCGAAGCGGGTGTGGAGGCGGACCGAGGCCTCGTTGGGCTGGGTGACCCCCGCGTACGCGCGGTGCAGGTCCTCGTCCGCGAGCGCCTCGAAGAGGGCTTTGTAGAGGAGGGTCCCGATACCGCGACCGCCCGCGTCCGGGGCGCAGTAGACGGTCACCTCCACCGAGGTGTCGTACGCGGCCTTCGCGCGAAAGGGGCTCGACGTGGCGTACCCGAGGAGCCGGCCCGAAGATCCCTCCCGCCGGTCCCGCGCAACCAATAGACGGTACGGGCCGTCTTCAGGGTGGGAGAGCAGCCAAGGACGTCGCTCCTCCGGAGTGAAAGCGTCCGTGTCGAAGGTGATCGGCGTCTCACGCACATAGTGGTTGTAGAGGTGGGTGAGGTCTTCGAGGTCTTCCTCGACTCCCGGTCTGACCTGCACCTCTATGAGCTCCGGCATCAGCGCGGTTTCCCTTCGCGTGGCGCGTGGCGGCACAGGGTACTGCATGATCACAAAAATCATGGGGCGGCTTGGGAATTCTGTCCGGATTCCAGTCGTTGTTTCTTTCGGAAGCAGGGCACCCGGGAGGGTGTGTGAGCCGTCCGGCCCAGCCGACCTACCATCGCAAGGGAGCACGCATGGCAACCCGTGCCGTAGCCCGTCGTAAGTCCGCCGTCTCCGGCGAGACTGATGCGGCACGCAGTGTTCGCGCCGTAGGCGGGGAGATCGCCGACCGCGACCTGGTCGGTATGTACCTCGACGAGATAGCGCGAACACCGCTGCTCGACGCCGCAAAGGAAGTCGATCTCTCCCAGACCATCGAGGCGGGCGTCTACGCCCAGCAGATCCTCGACGGGGAGGTCTCCGACAGCGAGGCCGCGGGCAAGGCGTCCCGCGAGGAGCTGGAGGCGCTGGTCGCCGAGTCGGAGAAGGCCAAGGACATCTTCATCCGGTCGAACCTGCGCCTGGTCGTGGCGGTCGCCCGCCGCTACCCGCGCAGTGGCCTTCCCCTGCTCGACCTGATCCAGGAGGGGAACGCGGGCCTGGTGCGCGCGGTCGAGAAGTTCGACTACCGCAAGGGCTTCAAGTTCTCCACGTACGCCACGTGGTGGATCCGCCAGGCCATCACCCGCTCCATAGCCGACCAGTCCCGCACGATCCGCCTCCCCGTCCACCTGGTGGAGGAGCTGGGCCGGATCCGCCGTGTCCAGCGCGAGTTCAACCGGAAGAACGGGCGGGACCCCGAGCCCACCGAGATCGCCGCCGAGCTCGACACCAAGCCCGAGCGCGTCGTCGACGTTCTGGACTGGGCGCGCGACCCGGTCTCGCTGAACATGGCGGTGGACGACCAGGGCGAGACGCAGTTCGGCGACCTCCTGGAGGACACGTCGGCCGTCTCTCCCGAGCAGTCCGTGCTGACGCTGCTGCGCTCCGAGGAGCTGGACGATCTGATCGGCCGGCTCGACCAGCGCACCGCGTCCATCATCAAGATGCGCTACGGCATCGAGGACGGCCGTGAGCGGACGCTGACCGAGGTCGGCAAGGAGCACGGACTGACGCGTGAGCGGATCCGTCAGATCGAGAAGCACGCCCTTCTCGAACTGAAGAAGCTGGCGCGGGACACCGGGTTCGACGCGGCGGCGTAGTCCTCCGGGAACCTGGTCATCGGGCGGCCCGCGCTGTACCGCGCGAGCCGCCCGACCCGTGTCCGCCGGGCGCGGCGGCCCGCGTCATCCGGGAGCCCAACTCGCGCACCGCCGCCACCAGTTCCTCAGGACCCCGGACGCGGAGGTCGAAGCCGGTCATCGCGAGGCGGACCGCCATCCACTCCACCGGTCCTGACGCGTTCGCCCGGAGCCGGCAGCCGCCGTCCGGCAGGGGTACGGGCCGCCCCACCGCGGCAGGCACCCGCGCGGCGACCTCCTCGACCGTCGCCGCGAACTCGACGTCCAGCTCGTACGCGGCCCCGCTCCCCGCCTCCATCGACCGGCGCAGATACTCCGCCGCGTCCCCCTCCGGCACCTCCCTCGGGGCGAACCGCGCCCCGGTGGCGAACGGCTCCGACACCCGGTCGACCCGGAACGTACGCCAGTCGTCGCGATCGATGTCGTACGCCACCAGGTACCAGCGGCGCCCCGTCGAGACCAGCCGGACCGGTTCCACCAGGCGGCGCGTCTCCGTGCCGTCGGCCGCGCGGTAGTGGAACCGGAGCCGTTCCGTGCCCGCCGCGGCCGATGCGATGACGGTCAGCGTCTCGGGTGCGATGGTGGCGCCGTCCCCCGAGGTCAGCGGGATGGTGGCCGCCTGGAGCGTGCTGACGCGGTGCCGCAGGCGGGACGGCAGCACCTGTTCCAGCTTGGCCAGCGCCCGCACCGAGGCCTCCTCGATGCCCTCCACCGCGTGCCCGGCGCCCGCCCGAAGTCCCACCGCGATCGCCACCGCCTCCTCGTCGTCGAGGACGAGCGGCGGCAGCGCCTTGCCCGCGATGAGCCGGTAGCCGCCGTCGGCGCCCATCGACGCCTGCACGGGATAGCCGAGGTCGCGCAGCCGGTCGATGTCCCTGCGTACGGTGCGGCGGGAGACCCGCAGCCGCTCAGCGAGCTCGCCGCCGGGCCATTCGCGCGGGGTCTGGAGCAGGGAGAGGAGTTGGAGCAACCGGGCCGGAGTGTCCGTACTGGTCGTCGTCATGCCCCCATGATGGCGCCCATCTAGGTCACGTCCTGACCTACAGCCGCCCTACGTTCCTGTCATGACCTCACCGACGACGGCTACGCCCGTACCGAAGGCCGCACCCGTACCAGCGGCGACGCGGACACCGCAGACGCCCGCGGCGGCACCCGAGACGCCGCCCAGCGACCGGCGGCGCTGGTTCGCCCTGGCCATCGTGATGACGGCCGCGTTCATGGACCTCGTCGACGTCACGATCGTCAACGTCGCCCTGCCCACCATCCAGCACGACGAGGGCGCCACCACCGGGCAGATCCAATGGATCACGGCCGGATACGCGCTCGCCTTCGCGGCGCTGCTGATCACGGGCGGCCGGCTCGGCGACATCTTCGGCCGCAAGCGACTCTTCCTTCTCGGCATCGCCGGGTTCACGCTGGCCTCCGCGCTGTGCGGCCTCGCCGCGAACCCGGAGATGCTGGTCGCCTCCCGCATCCTCCAGGGCGGCATGGCGGCGCTGATGGTGCCGCAGGTCCTGTCGATCGTGCACGCGACGTTCCCGGCGCACGAGCGCGGCAAGGTCTTCGGGCTGTTCGGCGCGATCGTCGGCCTCGGGGCCGTCACCGGACCGCTGCTCGGCGCGCTGCTGACGGAATGGAACATCGCGGGCCTCGAATGGCGGCCGATCTTCCTGATCAACCTGCCCGTCGGCCTCGCCGCCCTGTTCCTCGGCTCGCGCTTCATCACCGAGTCGAAGGCGCCGAAGGCGCTGAAGCTCGACCTCGTCGGCGTCGTCCTCGTCACCCTCGCCATGCTGGCCCTCGTCTACCCGCTGACCCAGGGCCGCGAGAACGGCTGGCCGGTCTGGGGCTACGTGATGATGGCGGCGTCCGTCGTGATCGTCGCCGTGCTGATCGCGTACGAGAGGGCGAAGATCCGGCGCGACGGCTCCCCGCTGATCGAGCTGTCCCTGTTCAAGGTCAAGAGCTTCGCCGCGGGCATCGCCGTGCAGACCGTCTTCGGCCTCACACTGGGCATCTTCTTCCTGACCTGGACGCTCTACATGCAGCTCGGTCTCGGCTGGAGCGCGCTGCGGGCGGGCGTGACCGGGGTGCCGTTCTCCCTCGCCGTCTCCGTCGCGGCCGGTCTCTCCGTGCAGAAGCTGGTCCCGCGCTTCGGCCGCAAGGTGCTTCAGGCGGGCGCGCTCACCATGGCCGCGGGGGTGCTCGTCTACGTCTGGGAGTCCGGCCACTACGGCCTGGGCATCGCCTCCTGGCAGATGGCCCTCCCGCTCGTCGTGATGGGCGCCGGCATGGGCCTGATCGTCGCCCCGCTGACGGACGCGATCCTCTCCGAGGTGCCGCGCGAGCACGCCGGTTCGGCCTCCGGGCTCATCAACACGGTCATGCAGATGGGCAACGCGCTCGGCCTCAGCCTGGTCTCGGTGATCTTCTTCAATGTCGTGGAGGACCACATGAAGCGGGGCGCGGGCAGCGCCGCCTTCATCGACGGTTTCCACACGTCCCTGCTGTGGGCCGCGGGCACCCTGGTCGGCATCTTCCTGCTCATGTTCGCCCTTCCCCGGAAGGCCGCGGCCGACGGGAACCAGTAGGACCAGTAGGACCAGTAGGACCGGTAGGACCAGTAGAGGGCGTGCTGCCTGCCTGCGCCTGCCGCCTACCTCTTGCCCTCGTGTCTGTTTGTGTCCGCGAGATGTCCGAACCTGTTTACATTGCGGATGTGTGGCCGTAACCTCAGGGTGAAGCCACACATTCGGGCATCCCGACGGGCAAGAACACAGGCAGACAGGCAGGTAGGCGGGCATGTACGCACCGGAGCGCCAGCAGGAGATCCTCCGCCTCGCACGCGACGGCGGACGGGTCGACGTCCTGTCGCTCGCCGAGGTGTTCCAGGTCACCGCCGAGACCATCCGGCGCGACCTGAAGGCCCTGGACCGGGCCGGTCTCCTGCGCCGGGTGCACGGCGGCGCCATCCCGGCCGGGCGGCTCGACTTCGAGCCCGACCTCGCCGAGCGCGAGGGCACCGCCGCCGACGAGAAGGACCGCATCGCCCGCGCCGCGCTCGCCGAACTGCCGGCCGAGGGCAGCGTCATCCTCGACGCCGGTTCGACGGTGGCCCGGCTGGCCGCGGCCCTCCCGCTGGAGTCCGCACTGACCGCCGTCACCCACTCGTTGCCGACCGCGGCCCGCCTCGCCGACCACCCCGGCATCCAGCTCCACCTCATCGGCGGCCGGGTCCGCCACCGGACCCGCGCCGCCGTCGACGCCTGGGCCCTGCGCGCGTACGGCGAGATCCGCGCGGACGTCGCCTTCGTCGCGGCGAACGGGTTCTCCGCCGCGGCCGGACTGACCACGCCCGACCTCGCCGAGGCCGCCGTGAAGCGTGCGGCCGTCGCCGCGGCCCGCCGGGTCGTGCTGCTCGCCGACTCCGGCAAGTTCGGCCAGGAGCACTTCGCCCGCTTCGGCGACCTCGCCGACGTCGACCTGCTCATCACGGACACCGGTCTCGGCCCCGAGGACGCCGCCGCGATCGAGGCGGGCGGCACGGAGGTGATCCGCGCGTGAACCCAGGCCCCCGCGGCGCCCCGCGCACGCGGACCACGGCACCCCTCGCAGGCACCCCACGAAAGCGGCGACCCCCGGCATGATCCTCACCGTCACCCCCAACCCGTCCCTCGACCGCACCTACGAGGTCCCCGGCCTCGACCGCGGCGAGGTCGTGCGCGCCACCCGCGAACGCATGGACCCGGGCGGCAAGGGCGTCAACGTCTCGCGGGCCGTCGCCGCCGCCGGCGCCACCACCCTGGCCGTACTGCCGCTCGGTGGCGCCCCCGGCGCCCTCGTCGCCGAACTCCTCGCCGAGCAGGGCATCGAGGTCGCCCCCGTCCCCGTCGCGGGCCACACCCGGTCGAACATCGCGCTCGCCGAGCCCGAAGGCACCCTCACGAAGATCAACGCCCCCGGGCCCGAACTCACCGCCGCGGAAGCCGCGGCGCTGCTCGACGCCGTCGGCGCCCATTCGGCGGGCGCCGACTGGATCGCCTGCTGCGGCAGCCTCCCGCGCGGCCTCGCACCGTCCTGGTACGCCGAGCTGGTGGCCCGCGCGCACGACGCGGGCGCCCGTATCGCCCTCGACACCTCAGGGCCCGCACTCCTGGCGGCCCTGCGCGAGCGCCCCGACGTGGTGAAGCCCAACGCCGAGGAGCTCGCCGAGGCCGTCGGCCGCCCGCTCGCCACGGTCGGCGACGCGGTCAAGGCGGCCGAGGAGCTACGGGAGTGGGGCGCGGGCTCCGTCCTCGCCTCGCTCGGCGCGGACGGACAGCTCCTCGTCGACGCCGCGGGCACCTGGTTCGCGAGCGCCCCGGTCGACGCCGTACGGAGCAACGTGGGCGCGGGCGACTCCTCCCTGGCCGGCTTCCTGATCGCGGGCGGGGCGGGGCCCGGGGCCCTGGCCTCGGCGGTCGCCCACGGCGCGGCGGCGGTCCAGCTACCGGGCAGCGCGATGCCGACCCCGGCCGACCTGGACCCGGACGCGGTGACGCTCACGCCGCAGGTCCCGATGGACCTGCCCCTGAAGGAGCCGGTGACGTGAGGACGCATGACGTGAAGTCCCCTGACGTGCAGTCCCGTGACGTGCAGTCCCCTGACGTGAAGTCCCGTGTGGTGGAGCGCAGCAGCCTCCCGACGAACCAGCAGACGCGTACGCGAAGGAGCCCGCGATGACCGCCGCCGAGATGATCACTGCGGACCTGGTCGACCTCGACCTGTCCGCCGACACCAAAGAGGCGGCGGCCCGCTCGCTGGCCGCACGCATGGTGGCCGAGGGCCGCGTCACCGACCTTGACGGCTTCCTCGCCGACGTCGCCGCGCGGGAGGCCCAGATGCCGACCGGCCTCGACGGCGGCATCGGCATCCCGCACTGCCGCAGCGCGCACGTCACCGAGCCGACCCTCGCGTTCGGCCGCGCGGCACAGGGCGTCGACTTCGGCGCGCCGGACGGGCCCGCCGATCTGATCTTCCTGATCGCGGCCCCGGCCGGCGCGGACGACGCCCACCTCACGATCCTCTCCTCGCTCGCCCGCCAGCTCATGGACGAGGACTTCAAGGCGGCGCTGCGTTCGGCGACCGACGCGGGGCGGACGGCGGCACTGATCCGCGGCGAGACCCCGGCGCCCGAGGAGACCCCGGCGCCCGAGGAGACCCCGACGCCCGAGGAGCGCTCGGCGGAGGCGGCCGGGCCGCGGTCCTCGGTGAAGGACGCCCCGTTCAAGATCGTGGCCGTCACCTCCTGCCCCACCGGCATCGCCCACACCTACATGGCGGCCGAGTCCCTGGAGAACACGGCCCGCGACACCGACGGCGTGGAGCTGGTGGTGGAGACGCAGGGCTCCGCGGGCTTCACCCGCCTCGCACCCGAGGTGATCGCCGCGGCGGACGGCGTGATCTTCGCCCATGATGTCCCCGTCCGCGAGAAGGAACGCTTCGCCGGCAAGCCCACGGTCGACGTCGGCGTCAAGGCCGGCATCAACCGCCCCGCCGCTCTCATCACCGAGGTACGGGAGAAGGCGGCCCGCGGCGAGGCGACGGACCCCGGCGCGACCCCGTTGTCCACACCTGTGGACAACTCCGGGGAATCTGCGGACGGTTACGGGACAAAGCTGCGCAAGTGGCTGATGTCGGGCGTCAGTTACATGGTGCCGTTCGTCGCAGCGGGCGGCCTGCTCATCGCGCTCGGTTTCGCGATCGGCGGGTACGAGGTCGCGGACGTCAAGGTCGAGACCCTGCTCGACAGCTTCGACTGGGGCTCCACGACCAGTTGGGCCGCGCTGCTGTTCTACACCGGCCAGGCGGCGTTCGCCTTCCTCGTCCCGGTCCTCGCGGGCTACATCGCGTACGGGATGGCGGACCGGCCGGGGCTCGTACCCGGTTTCGTCGGCGGGTCCATCGCACTGACCGTCAACGCGGGCTTCCTCGGCGGTCTCGCCGCCGGTCTCATCGCGGGCGGCGTCGTCATGGCGATCCAGCGGGTGAACGTGCCGGGTGTGCTGCGCGGCATCATGCCGGTCGTCGTGATCCCGCTGCTGTCCTCGATCGCCGTCGGGTTCCTGATGTTCGTGGTGATCGGCAAGCCGATCGCCTCCCTCCAGAGCGCCCTGACGGACTGGCTCAACTCCCTCTCCGGCGCCAACGCGGTCGTCCTCGGCGTGATCCTCGGTCTGATGATGTGCTTCGACCTCGGCGGCCCGCTCAACAAGGTGGCGTACGCCTTCGCGGTCGGCGGTCTCGCCGACCCGTCGGACGGCTCCCTGAAGGTCATGGCCGCCGCGATGGCCGCGGGCATGGTGCCGCCGCTGGCCATGGCGCTCGCCACCACGGTGCGCGGCAGGCTGTTCACGAAGGCCGAACGGGAGAACGGCAAGGCGGCATGGGTGCTGGGAGCCTCCTTCATCACCGAGGGCGCGATCCCGTTCGCCGCGGCCGACCCGCTGCGCGTCATCCCCGCCTCCATGGCGGGCGGCGCGGTCACCGGCGCCCTGTCGATGGCCTTCGGCTGCACCCTGCGGGCCCCGCACGGCGGCATCTTCGTGGTCCCGCTGATCGGCAACCCGTTCCTGTATCTGGTCGCGGTCGCGGCCGGTGTCTGTGTCGCGACGGCCCTGGTCGTCGTCCTCAAGGGCATGCGCAGGACGGAGTCCGGCACGGCGACCGGCACCGACGGCGCGGAGGCGACGACGGGCACCGACCCGAAGGTGCCGGCGGCCGTGTGACGCCCCCTGGGTGAGGCGGAGGTCGGAACTGTCCGTTCCTGCGAGATACGTCACGGTCCGGGGCTATTGGCCCGGACCGTGGTGTTCACTGGAACGCATGCCTGAGCACGTGTCGTTCCTTCAGCAGATAGGTCTGGTGATGCTCGCGGTCGCCGGCGTGGCATGGGTGGTCGGCCTGGTCCGGCTGGTGCGCGTCGTCGCTCTCGCCCCGCCCCGACCGCGGACCCGGTCGCTGGGCGTGCTGCCGGGCCAGTCGCGGGCGCCCGCGCTGGAGTCGGTCCCGCTGACCGCCGACGAGCAGGACGCGTTCGCCGGGCTGGTGCGACAGTTCGGGCGGAACTGAGTCCGGCCTCCGGCCTCCGGGGCGACTCCGCCCCCTGAGCTGAACCGGCCCCCTGGACCGAATCGGACCCTGGCTTCTCAGGCGCTCGTCCGGCGCGTCGCCGCCCGGTGCTCGATCGCCGCGCGCGCCGCCTCCTGCGTCGGATACACCTCGCACATGTGGCGGCCGTCCGGCGTCGCCGTGTGCTCGACCTCCCACAGGCTGACCTCGCTCCCGTCCCGCAGCAGGAACGCGTGCTCGTACAGGGCGAATCCCTGGTTGACGCGGCGGCCGAACGCCTGCGTGATCTGGTGCGCGCACGCCTCCCGCAGCAGCCCCACGGTGCCGGGGCCCGGCCGGGTCCCCGGGTCCGGGTTCTCCGCGCGGCGCAGCAGCCGACGCGCGTGGTCCACGGTGCTGTCCGGGTCCGAGGGGCCGAAGTGGCGCCGCTCGGGCGCGACCGCCGACAGTCGCGCGGGGACGAGGGGCACCTGGATGTCGAAGTCCGGCGCGGCCTCGGGGGGCAACGGCAACCGGCTCGTCGCCAGATGCAACTCGTCCTCGGTCACGTAGATCTCGTGCTGCTCCCTGCCGTCCCGGCCCGTGTTGTGCACCAGCTCCCAGAGCGTGACGGCACTGCCGTCGGCGAGGAGCCAGGTGTGCCGGTACGTCTCCCGGTGCCGGCCCGCGCTGTGGTGGGCCGAGTGCAGGGAACCGGCGTACGCGAGCGCGCTGTCGAGCAGGTGCAGGGTCTCGTCGGGCAGTTCGAAGGAGTTCAGGGCACGGCCGAGCAGTTGCGTCAGGTACTCATCAGGCGACGAGGGGGACGAGGCGGACGACGCGGCGTCGAACTCGTGGTCGTACGGAACGCTCAAGGCACCTCCCGGCATTGCTGCATGTCACCTTGTGGGTGCATACCGTAGCCCCTGCGTCCGACATCATGTCCCTGAAATTGCAAACGGGGAACGGGAATTGGGAAACCTGCCTGCACAACGCGCGCCCCACGCGGAAGGTTCCCGCGCGGGGCGCGCTGTCCCGCCCTGCCGCTTGTGCTGATCCGCCCTGGTGGGAGGGGGTCAGACGGCGCTGTCGGCCGTCCACTGGCTCCAGCTCAGGTTCCAGCCGTTGAGGCCGTTGTCGGGGGCGATCGTTTTGTCGGGGGAGTTCTTCATGACCACGACGTCACCGACGAGCGAGTTGTCGAAGAACCACTTGGCGGTCGTGTCGCCGCCCGCGCCCTTGACGTCGCGCATGCCCACGCAGCCGTGGCTGGTGCCCTGGGCGCCGAAGATGCCCGGCGCACTCCAGTAGTTGCCGTGGATGAACGTCCCGGACTGCGACAGGCGCATCGCGTGCGGCACGTCCGGGATGTCGTACTCGCCGCCGAACCCGACCGTCGAGCCGTTCATCCGCGTCTGCACGAACTTCTCGGAAATCACCATCTGGCCGTTGTACGTGGGGTGCTGGGCGCTGCCCGTCGAGACCGGGACGGTCTTGACGGTCTGCCCGTCCCGTACGACCGTCATCTGCTGCGTGTGCGCGTCGACCGTGGAGACCTGCTTGCGGCCGACGGTGAAGGTGACCGTCTTGTCCTGCACGCCGTGGATGCCGTTCGCCCCCTCGACGCCGTCGAGGTCGATCTTCATGGTGACCTTGGAGCCGGCCTTCCAGTAGTCCTGCGGCCGGAAGTCCAGACGCTGGGCGCCGAACCAGTGGCCGACGACCTGCTGCCCGCTGCTGGAGGTGACCGTGATGTGCGACTGCACGGCCTTCTTCTCCGTGATCGCCTTGTCGAACGTGAACGACACCGGCATGCCGACGCCGACCGTCGCACCGTTGTCCGGCGTGTAGGTACCGACGAAGCTGTTCGCGCTCGAAACGGTCGAGAAGATCGAGTTGGCCGCGGCCGTGTGCCCGTCCCCGTCCTTGGCGGTGGCGGAGAGGCGGTACTTGGTGCCGCGCTCCAACTGCTCCTTCGGCTTCCAGGACGCGCCGCTCTTGGCGATCGTGCCCGGGACCTGCTTGCCGGAGGCGGCCTCGACCATCTTCACGTCGGTGAGCTTGCCGTCGCGGACCTTGACGCCGGTCGCGTTGATGGACGCGCCCGTGGAACCGTCCTTGGCCGAGATCGTGATCTGCGGGGCGTCCTGCGCGCTGCTCTTGCCGTCCTTGTCCGCGTCGGCGTTGGCGCTGCCGCCGCAGGCCGTGAGGGTGAGGGCGCCGAGGGCGAGGGTGGCGCACGCGACGGCCAGGTTCTGCCTTCTCACGGTCTGCTCCTGTTCATGTTGCTCTGAGGGTCTTCGGTGGCGTTCAGCTTCTTTGCTGCTCTTCGCGGGCTTCCCGGCGGTTGCCGTGGTTGCCCGATGTGTGGAGAGAGCCCGAGACGCCTGGAGAGGTTCCTTCCGCTTGTTGTGAAGGTGGACACAGGGACAGTTCTGTTACGTAGCGGGACCCGTCACGCCCCCGGAGGCGCATAGAGGTCGCTATAGGACAGGTACGTGCCGCCGGGGCCGTGGACCGACTCCGCCGCGCGCACGGCCCGTACGATCGCGCGCGTCACCAGGTCCGCGCCGGTGGCCAGGATCTCGTTGAGCGCGAGCGGGTTCGCGGCGTCGAGCGGGTGTGCGCCGGTAGCGAGGGCGAAGACCGTGTCACCGTCGTTGAGCAGATGCACGGGGCGGACGGCGCGCGCGATCCCGTCGTGCGCGGTGCCCGCGACCTTCTGCGCCTGTGCGCGGCTGAGATCGGCGTCGGTGGCGACGACGGCGAGGGTGGTGTTGAGCGGCGGCGGGGTCGGGTCCGCGAGGGGCAGAGGGGTGTTCGCCGCCGTGGCGGCGGCCAACCGGTCGCTCGCCGCCCGGTGCACACCGGGCGCGGGGTACGTCACAGGTCCCCGGCCCGCGAAGAACTCCCCGTACAACGCCCCGGTCGCCGGATCCAGCGCCGAACCCGCCGCATTGGCGACCACCAGCGCGCTCACCGTGATCCCCGAGCCGAGCACGGCGGACGCCGTGCCGACACCGCCGCGCAAGGGCCCGACGAGCGCCCCGGTGCCCGCGCCCACATTCCCCTCCGGCACAGGGGAGCACGGATCCGTCGCCGCCGCGGCGGCCACCGCGGCGCGGCCCGTCGCGGCATCCGGGCGCGCACCCCAGTCGCCGCCACGGCCGAGGTCGAAGACGCAGGCCGCGGGGACCACCGGGACGACGCGCCCCGGCCCGCCCGCCGGGACCCCACGGCCGTGCTCCTCCAGCCAGGCCATCACGCCGGACGCGGAGTCGAGCCCGTACGCGCTGCCGCCCGTCAGGACGATCGCCTCGATGCGCTGCACCAGGTTGCGCGGGTCGAGCGCGTCCGTCTCCCGGGTGCCGGGGCCGCCGCCGCGCACATCGACGGCGGTGACCGCGCCGCCCTCGGGGGCGAGCACGACGGTGGTCCCGGTCAGAAATCCGTCCCCGACGCGGGTGGCATGCCCGACCCGCACGCCGGTCACGTCGGTGAGGGCGTTGTTGAACGTCGTCGTCATGTGCCTTGCGTAGCACGGGATGCGCCGTGCGTAGCCTGCGCGGCGCCGTACGTAGCCCGCGCGGCGCCTAGAGGTGGGCGCCTCTGTCCTCCGTCTTCTGCCTCCTGTTCTCCGGGCGCCTCTGTCCTCGGCCGAAGACCGGCGCCGGGACGTACCCTGGATTCATGAGTGACGCCCCCCGGCCCGAGCCGCGAGACCCGAAGGCCGCGCTGATCTTCGACGATCCGCTGACGGCCCAGTCCGCCGACGACACGGACCGCGGCTGGGGCGAGCGACCCACGGCCGGTGACAGCGGCGCCGCCGACCTGGCCCGCTTCCTCGACGAGAAGCCGCCCCACCACATCTGAGGCCCCGCCGGGGTGGGCGGGCGGGTCTCAGGCGGACAGACCCTAGGACTCGGGGTGTCCCGAGCCGCCGCGCTGCGCCACGAGCGTGTCGCGGATCTCCTTGAGCACTTCCAGCTCGGAGACCTCGATGGTCTCCTGCGCCCCTTCCTTCGCCGCCTTGCGCGCGGCCTGCCGGGCCAGGTACTTGGCCATCGGCAGCACCATCAGGAAGTAGACGACCGCGGCCGTGATGAGGAAGGCGAGCGCCGCGCTGAGGACCGAGCCCCACAGGATCTCGATGCCGTCGTCGCCGGTGCACGGGCCCTTCAGGCAGGACGTGTAGCCCTCCAGGTCCTGGGTGCCGAAGGCGCCGACGATCGGGTTGATGACGCCCTTCACCACCGCGTTCACGATGTTGGTGAACGCGGCACCGATGACGACCGCGACCGCCAGATCGATCACGTTGCCGCGCATCAGGAAGGTCTTGAAGCCCTCCCACAGGCTCGGCTGTTTCTTCTCGCTCACCAAGGGGCCTTTCGTCACGTGCGCCGGGTCCGGAGCAAACGGCTTCGCAACCTACGACAGCACGGGTCAGACCTGTCCAATCCGGTAACTCGATCGAGGGACGGGGCGATGACACGTACGCCGCCACGGCTTTCGCCCAGGCCCGCACGCGTGCCCTCACCACAACGTCACCGCCAGGCGGGAGTTGGCCCCGGCGCCCGCGAGCCGCACGGCCGTGGCACGGCCCACCGACAGCACCACCAGCGATCCGCCCGCGGCCATGGGCGCACCCGCCTGGTCCGGGGTCGTCCCCTCCTCGGGCACCTCCGGTACGGATGTCACCCGGGCCCGCGAGGCGAGGACCCGCACGCCGGGCCTGCCGTCCGCCCGCGCCGCCACCACATCCACCCGGTCGCCCGGCCGCAGCAGCCGCACCGCCCCCGCGTCCGCGATCCGCACCGGCGCCGACACCGAGACCGACACGGCGGGCTCACGCGCCCGCTCCCCGGGCGGCGACTGCGCCCTCTCGTGCCCCGGCCCCGCGTCGGACGAGGGCACCCCTGCCGCCAGCGCCGCCGCGGCCAGGGCGAGGCCCGCGACGACGGCCGGCCCGCGCCGACGCCGCCCCGCCCGTCCGGGCCGCCACCGCGGGCCCCGTACGCGTACGGGAGGGAAGGAGGGCACCTCGGACGTCGGGGGAGTGCTGAGCTGGGCCGGGAGAGTCGTCGCGGACATGGCCGTCACCGCCTGTGGGTCGGGTCGGATGGGTGACGGGGGTCATCCCGTCGCACCGACCACGATCCACCTCTCCGCCGCCGCCCGCTGAGCCCCGTGTACTACCGCCGGGTTGTGGACAACTCCGTCACCCACAAGGCGAAACCGGGCGCCGACCGAGCTGTCGTGACTGCCCCGGCTGTCGTGACTGACCCGGCCGTTTCGACCGGTCGAGCCGTCGTGACCGAACCGGCTGTCGTGACTGACCGAGCCGTCGTGACTGACCCGGCCGTCTCGACCGACCGAGCCGTCGTGACTGACCGAGCCGTCGTGACTGACCGAGCCGTCGTGACTGACCAGGCCGTCGCGACCGACCGAGCCGTCGCGACCGCCCCGGCTGTCGCGACCGCCCCGGCTGTCGCGACTGACCCGGCTGTCTCGACCGCCCCGGCCACCTCGACCGCCCCGGCCACCTCGACCGCCCCGGCCACCTCGACCGCCCCGGCCACCTCAACCGCCCCGGCCGTAGCGACCGACCCGGCCACCTCAACCGCCCCGGCCACCTCAACCGCCCCGGCCACCTCGACCGGTTCAAGCACTGCGCGTCACGGCAGCCGGATCCCCGGGTTCATGCCCCCGAGCGCCCCGGTGCACAGACAGTCCCGCTCCTCGGTGGTCGGCAAGCCCGCGACCGCGTCGAACAGCACCGTCCGCAGGCGGCCCACGTTCGCCGCGAACACCTTGAGCACCTCGTCGTGCGAGACGCCCTCACCGGTCTCGGCGCCGGCGTCGAGATCCGTGACGAGGGTCAAGGACGTGTAGCAGAGCTCCAGTTCACGGGCGAGCATCGCCTCCGGGTGCCCGGTCATGCCGACCACCGACCAGCCCATCGCGGCGTGCCACCGCGATTCGGCGCGGGTCGAGAAGCGCGGGCCCTCGACCACGACGAGCGTGCCGCCGTCCACGGGCTCCCAGTCCTTGCCGCGCGCGGCCTTCACGGCGACCTTGCGGCCCGTCGGGCAGTACGGGTCGGCGGGCGAGACGTGCACGACGTTCGGCACGGTCCCGTCCGGCAGCGGCAACCCGTCGAAGTAGGTTTGCGCCCGCGACTTCGTACGGTCGACGAACTGGTCCGGCACCAGCAGCGTCCCCGGCCCGTACTCCGGCCGGAGCCCGCCGACCGCGCAGGGGCCGAGGACCTGGCGTACGCCCACCGAGCGCAGCGCCCACAGATTGGCGCGGTAGTTGATGCGGTGCGGCGGCAGATGGTGGCCGCGCCCGTGGCGGGGCAGGAAGGCGACGCGGCGCCCGGCGACCTCCCCCAGGAAGAGCGAGTCGCTGGGAGGCCCGTAGGGGGTGTCCACCTGGACCTCGGTCACGTCGTCGAGGAACGAGTAGAAGCCGGAGCCGCCGATCACGCCGATCTCGGCATCGGCACGGGTGTTCGCGTTGGTCGCCATGGTCAGCACAGTAACCAAGGGCGGAAACGCCGAGGACCCCGCCGTCGGGGACGGCGGGGTCTGGTGCGTCGCGCGGAACTCGCGGAAGGTCGCGCCTAGGCGGCGGACGACGAGCTGGAGGAACCGGCCGAGCTGCTGGACGTCGAGGAGCCGGACGAGCTCGACGACGACTTCGTGTCCGAGGACGAGGAAGAGGACGACGAGGTCGAGGACGACGCGTCGGAGGTCGACTTCGAGGACGACGTCGCCGGGGTGCTGCTCGACGAGGAGCCGCGGCTGTCGTTGCGGTAGAAGCCCGAGCCCTTGAAGACGATGCCGACAGCCGAGAAAACCTTCTTCAGGCGGCCACCGCAGTTGGGGCACTCGGTGAGGGCGTCGTCGGTGAACTTCTGCACCGCCTCGAGGCCTTCGCCGCACTCGGTGCACTGGTACTGGTAAGTCGGCACTGTGTCTTCCTCCTGGCACTCTCACTCGATGAGTGCTAACGACGGTCCATAGTGACGTATTCCGCGAGATCAGTCCACTGTCACCGGCTGTCGGTGACCCACGCCACGTGCCACGGTGCGTCCCGAGGGCGCCGGTACGAGCCGCGAGCGCAGCAGGTACATGACCCCGAGGGCGAGCACGGTGCCCGCCATCGGGACCAGGAACCCGGCGCCGTCCCAGAACCGGTCCTCAAGCTGGCCCGCGACCGTCACGGCGACCGCCTGGCCGAAGGCGACGGCGCCGGTCAGCCAGGTGAAGGCCTCGGTGCGGGAGCCCGCGGGGACGATCGACTCGACGAGGGTGTAGCCGGTGATCAGGGCGGGCGCGATGCAGACGCCGACCAGCAGCCCGAGTCCGGCGAGCAGCAGTACTGACTGTGCCGCCCACAGGCCGGACGCGGTCAGCGCCAGGGCGGTGTAGGCGACGAGCAGGCGGCGCTGCGGCGCGATCTTCCAGGCGATGGCGCCGCAGACGATGCCGGAGAGCATGTTGCCCGCGGCGAAGGTTCCGTAGAGGACGCCGTTGAGGCCGGGCTCGCCGATCGCCTCGGTGTAGGCGGCGAGCGAGACCTGCATGCCGCCGAAGACGGAGCCGATGCCGAGGAACGTCACGATGAGCACCCGCACGCCGGGGACGCGGAGCGCGGAGACGTGCTCCACGCGCGCGTGCGGAGCCGAGGACCCGTGTTCGTCGCGGGCCCGGGCCGACGGGGTGGGCTGCGTGCCCTTCTGGGCGGCGAACAGCAGGCCGCCGACCAGGGTGAGCGCGGCTTCCGTGACGAGCCCGGCGGCCGGGTTGACGCCCGTGCACAGCGCGGTGGCGAACAGCGGCCCGAGGACGAACGTGAACTCGTCGGTGACCGACTCGAAGGCGGCCGCGGTCTGCATCAGCGGCGAGCCCTGGAGCGTGACGCCCCACCGGGCCCGCACCATGGGCCCGACCTGGGGCGTGGAGGCGCCTGTCGGCACGGCCGCGAGGAACAGGGTCCACGTGGGCGCCCCGGACAGGGCGAGGGCGGTCAGGGCGATCCCCGAGGCGCAGTGCACGAGGACGCCGGGGAGCAGGACGGCCCGCTGGCCGAGGCGGTCGGCCAGTTTGCCGCTGTAGGGCGCGAACAGTGCCATGGAGACCCCGGTCGTCGCGGAGACCGCGCCGGCGGTCCCGTACGAGCCGGAGGTGTGCTGGACGAGCAGCACGATGGAGATGGTCAGCATCGCGAACGGCTGGCGTGCCGCGAAGCCGGGGAGCAGGAACGTCCAGGCCCCGCGGGTGCGCAGCAACTGTCCGTAGCCCGGACGTACGTCGGGGGTCACGTCGGGGGTGTCGAAAACCGTGGCCTTCTCTGGCACGGCCCTCGCCTTTCTGCCGCCTGGTGGCCCGGTCTCCCCTGGTCGAGGGGTACCGGGCCGAGAGCCGTCCTCATATGCGCCGGGAACCGAGTGATACCTGCGGTCCGCGCCAGGAGAGGCCCTGGGCCAGGCGGTGCGGCCACTTCGAGGGCGGCACTGCAAGGGGACCGCGGCCGCTTTGCGGTCGCGCCGGCTCTACATCAGGCAGAGTCGGTGGTTCGTAGATCTTGGGATCGTGGTTCTTCGGTGCGGCGATCGCAGCTATGTGGATCTTTGGTCCGCCCCACCATGTTAACGGGCGGTTTCGCCCCCTGTGCCCAGCCAGCCGGCGAGCTTGCCGCCCTGGGCGACGGCGCGCAGCCGCGCCTCGGCCGCGTCACGCACCGGGTCGGTGGCCACGACCAGGAGTTCGTCGCCGTGGCGCAGCACCGTGGTGGGGGACGGCACGAAGGAGGTGCCCTCGCGCACGACCAGGGTGACGGCGGCGCCCTTGGGCAGCCGTAGTTCGCCGACCTCCACGCCGTGCATCCGGGAGCCCTCGGGGACGGACACGGACAGCAGGTGCCCGCGCAGCCGCTCCAGCGGCGCGGACTCGATGCCGAGGTCGGCGGCCTCCTCCGACGTGCCGAGTTTCAGCTTCCTGGCGAGCCACGGCAGGGTCGGGCCCTGGATGAGGGTGTAGACGACGACCAGCACGAAGACGATGTTGAAGATCCGGTGGCTGCCCTCGACGCCGGTCACCATCGGGATAGTCGCCAGGATGATGGGCACGGCGCCGCGCAGCCCGGCCCACGACATGAGGGCCTGTTCCCGCCACGGTATGCGGAACGGCGCCAGGCTGAGGATGACCTCCAGGGGGCGCGCGACCACGGTGAGGACGAGCCCGATGACGAGCGCGGGCACGATGTCGTCGGTCAGCTCGTGCGGTGTGACGAGCAGCCCCAGCAGCACGAACATGCCGATCTGCGCGATCCAGCCGAGTCCTTCGGCGAAGCCGCGGGTGGCCGGCCAGTGCGGCAGCTTGGCGTTGCCCATGACCATGGCGGCCAGGTAGACGGCGAGGAAGCCGCTGCCGTGGGCCATGGCGCCCGCGGCATAGGCGACCGTGGCGATGGCCATGACGGCGATGGGGTAGAGGCCGGAGGCGGGCAGTGCGACGTGCCGCAGCCCGTAGGAGCCGAGCCAGCCGACGGTGAGGCCGAGGGCGGCGCCGATGACGAGTTCCAGGGCGATCTCGCCGACCAGGACGTACCAGTGCTCCACCGGGCCCGCGGCCGAGAACGCGACGACGAGGATGACGACAGGGGCGTCGTTGAAGCCCGACTCCGCCTCCAGGACGCCGGTGATGCGCGACGGGAGGGGCACCTTGCGCAGGACGGAGAAGACGGCCGCCGCGTCCGTGGAGGACACCACGGCGCCGATGATGAGGGCCTGGTGCCATGCGAGGCCCACCAGGTAGTGCGCGCCCGCCGCCGTCACCCCCACGCTCACCGCGACGCCCACGAGCGACAGGGCGACGGCCGCGGGGAGCGCCGGTTTGATCTCCTTCCACTTCGTGCCCAGGCCGCCTTCGGCGAGGATCACGACGAGGGCCGCGTAGCCGATGACCTGCGTCAACTCGGCGTCGCTGAAGGAGACGTCGCCGATGCCGTCCTGACCCATGGCGATGCCGATGCCCAGGTAGAGGAGCAGGCTGGGCAGTCCGCTGCGCGAGGAGACACGTACCGCGGCGACCGCGATGAGCAGCACGAGCGCGCTCACGAGCAGGAGCTGGTTGAGGTGGTGGACAGTCAGGGGCTGGTCCTTCCGCGAGAGGTCGTCGCAGGGGCGGGTGTCGGAGATGCGGGGGCCTCGCTCCATGGTCGACGAGCGAGGTACTTCGTTACCTTACCTAATCGTTAACGCTTTCTTGATGCTCGGGCCATCGCTCGGGCCATCGCTCGGGCCATCGCTCGGGCCCTCCCTCCGGCCTCCTTCGGGCCGTGCCGCGCGGGCTCCCGCAACGTCCGGACGGGCCCGCTTCCTGACTCCGCGTCCGGGCCCGCACCGCACTGCTCGTATGGTTGCTCCAGCCAGCCGCTAGCGAAGGACAGCAAGGATCGCGATGCCCTCCTCCACGAAGCCCTCCGCCGGTCGCCAGTCCGGCAAGAAGAAGGGGCGCCGAGCCCGACTGCTCGTGATCGTCCTGGTGTTGGCCGTCGTCGCGGGCATCGGATACGGGGCCTATTGGGGCGTCGACAGCGTGCGCGCCTCCTTGCCGCAGACCACGGGTTCGGTCCGGCTCGACGGGCTCGACGGGCCCGTACAGGTCAAGCGGGACGGTTACGGCATCCCGCAGATCTACGCGTCCTCGGACGAGGACCTGTTCATGGCGCAGGGGTTCGTGCAGGCGCAGGACCGGTTCTACGAGATGGACGTGCGCCGTCATACGACCTCCGGGCGGCTCTCCGAAATGTTCGGCAAGAGCCAGGTCAAGACCGATGAGTTCCTGCGCACCCTGGGCTGGCACCGGGTGGCGCAGAAGGAGTACGACTCCAAACTGTCGCCCGCGACGAAGAAGTACCTCCAGGCGTACTCCAAGGGGGTCAACTCCTACCTGGCGGGCAAGAGCGCCAAGGCGATCTCCGCGGAGTACGTGGCGCTCGGCTTCGAGAACGACTACAAGCCGCAGGAGTGGACCCCGGTCGACTCCGTCGCCTGGCTGAAGGCGATGGCCTGGGACCTGCGCGGCAACATGCAGGACGAGATCGACCGCTCCTTGATGACGAGCCGCCTCAGCGCCAAGCAGATCAAGGACCTCTACCCGGAGTATCCCTACGACCGGCACAAGCCGATCGTGCAGGAGGGCGCCTACGACAGCGCCACGGGCACGTACGACACCTCGGCCTCCGGCTCGCGGACACAGACCGGCACCGGCGGGACGACGGCGGGTACGGGCGGGACCACGACGGGCACCGGCGGGACCACGACGGGCACCGGCGGGTCGACGGCGGGTACCGGCCTGACGGGCGGCACAACGGGCGGCACAGGGGCCTCCAGCGGCCTCCAGAGCCAGTTGGGCGGCCTCGCCGACGCCCTGGACCAGATCCCCGACTCCGCGGGCCTCGGACCCAACGGCAACGGCATCGGCTCCAACTCGTGGGTCGTCTCCGGCGACCACACCATCACCGGCAAGCCGCTGCTCGCCAACGACCCGCACCTGGCGCCGCAACTGCCCTCCGTCTGGTACCAGATGGGGCTGCACTGCACGAGCGTCTCCTCGAAGTGCCAGTACGACGTGACGGGTTACACCTTCGCCGGGATGCCGGGCGTGGTCATCGGCCACAACGAGGACATCTCCTGGGGCCTGACCAACTCGGGCGCCGACGTGACCGACCTCTACCTGGAGCGGTTCGACGGCGACGGCTACCTGTACGACGACAAGACCGTGCGCTTCAAGACGCGCGAGGAAGTCATCAAGGTCGCCGGCGGCACGTCCAAGACGATCACCGTCCGTGAGACCAACAACGGGCCCCTGCTCTCCGACCGCAACGACGAACTCGTCAAGGTCGGCAAGAAGGCCCCCGTGGGCACCACGGCCCCCGACCGCGGCGACGGCTACGGCATCGCGCTGCGCTGGACCGCGCTCGACCCCGGCAACACCATGGACGCCGTCTTCGAGATCGACAAGGCGAAGAACTGGACCGAGTTCCGCGAGGCCGCCGCCGACTTCGAGGTGCCCTCGCAGAACCTCACGTACGCCGACGTCGAGGGCCACATCGGTTACCAGTTGCCCGGCCGCATCCCGATGCGCGGCGAGGGCGACGGCTCGCTGCCCGCGCCCGGCTGGGACCCGGAATACAAGTGGACCGGCTACATCAAGCAGGACGAACTGCCCTACGAGTACGACCCCGAGCGCGGCTACATCGTGACCGCCAACCAGGCGGTCGTCGGCAAGGACTACCCCTACACGCTCACCAAGGACTGGGGCTACGGCACCCGCAGCCAGCGGATCACCGACCTCATCAAGTCGAAGATCGACGGTGGCGGGAAGATCTCCACCGACGACATGCGCACCATGCAGATGGACAACAGCAGCGAGATCGCCAAGCTGCTCGTGCCCAAGCTGCTCAAGATCGACGTCAAGGACGGCTACGTCCGTCAGGCGCAGCAGCTCCTGGAGAACTGGGACTACACCCAGAACCCGGACTCGGCGGCGGCGGCGTACTTCAACTCCGTGTGGCGCAACATCCTGAAGCTCGCCTTCGGCAACAAGCTGCCCAAGGAGCTGCGGATCGAGGGGCAGTGCCTGAGCGTCACGCCGGTCGACAACACCGGCCCGGCCGACGAGGACCGCAAGGTCCGCGAGTGCGGCCGGCGGGACGCGCACACGGCGCAGCCGGACGGCGGCGACCGCTGGTTCGAGGTCGTCCGCAAGATCATCAACGATGAGAAGAACGAGTGGTGGAAGACGCCGGGCAACCGCAACAACGCCCCGACGGCCACCCGTGACCAACTCCTCGCCCGCGCCATGAAGGACGCCCGCTGGGACCTCACGGCCAAGCTCGGCAAGGACATCGACACCTGGAGCTGGGGCCGCCTGCACAAGCTGGAGCTGAAGAACCAGACCCTCGGCACCGAGGGCCCGGGCTGGCTCCAGTACGTACTGAACCGCGGCCCCTGGAAGCTCGGCGGCGGCGAGGCGGCCGTCAACGCCACCGGCTGGAACGCGGCGGGCGGCTACGGCGTCGACTGGGTCCCGTCGATGCGCATGGTGGTCAACCTGGGAGACCTCGACAAGTCCAGGTGGATCAACCTCACGGGCGCCTCGGGCCACACCTACAGCGCCCACTACACGGACCAGACCGACAAGTGGGTCAAGGGCGAGCTGCTGCCGTGGCGCTTCACCGAGAAGGCCGTCGGCGCCGACACCTCGGACACGTTGGTCCTCAAGCCGTAGGGCAGTAGCAGTAGGAGTGGCTATGCCGAAAGGGGCCTCCACGCGCGCGTGGAGGCCCCTTTCGGCATTGGAGCCCTCTTCTGGAGCCCTGGTCCGTTTGGAGCCCTCGTTCGCTAGGTGAAGCGGCGCGCGCCCGATGGTGTCACCACGGCGTGCACCGCCTTGTCGTGCGCCTCCGCCGGGACGTGCGGGACGACTTCGGCGTCGTAGAGCAGCACGACGAGGGCGGGGTGCGCACCGGCCGCCGCAAGACGCGCCAGCACCCTGTCGTACGAGCCGCCGCCCCGGCCGAGCCGCATCCCGCGCGCGTCCACGGCGAGCCCGGGCAGCAGCACGACGTCGGCGGTCGTCACGGCGTCAGGTCCGAGCCGCTCGCCGCCCGGCTCCAAGAGGGCCATCTTCCCCGGGTACTGGACGCGGACGAGCGAGGAGGGCCCCTCGTACGTCCCCCAGTCCAGATCGTTGTCGGGCAGCAGCACCGGCAGCAGAACCCGCATCCCGCGCGCGCGGAGGGCGTCCAGGAGCGCCGCCGTGCCCGGCTCGCCCCCCACGGAGACGTACGCCGCGACGGTGCGCGCGCCCGCCAGCTCGGCCACCTCGAAGGCCCGCTCGGCGAGAACCGTCTCCGCCGCCCGCACGTCATGCACGGGCAACGCGTTCCTCACCGCGAGGAGTTCTCGCCGCAACGCGCGCTTGTCAGGGTGGGCGCCGGGCGCGCTCTCCGGGTACTGGCTCATGGCCGGTTCACAAACCTCTCCTTGTCCACGCATATATGTGCCAACAAAGCGGACCCACAGATTCCGCCCATAGGTGCCGGATAGGGTGACGGGCATGACTGACGCGCACACCAGGATCACCAAGGCTGTCATCCCTGCCGCGGGTCTCGGCACCCGGTTCCTGCCGGCCACGAAAGCGACTCCCAAGGAGATGCTTCCCGTGGTGGACAAGCCCGCGATCCAGTACGTGGTCGAAGAGGCCGCGTCCGCGGGTCTCGACGACGTCCTGATGATCACGGGTCGCAACAAGCGGCCGTTGGAGGACCACTTCGACCGCAACTACGAGCTGGAGTCGGCCCTCCAGAAGAAGGGCGACGCGGCCCGCCTGACGAAGGTCCAGGAGTCCAGCGACCTGGCGACCATGCACTACGTGCGCCAGGGCGACCCCAAGGGCCTGGGCCACGCCGTGCTCTGCGCCGCTCCCCACGTCGGCGACGAGCCCTTCGCGGTCCTCCTGGGCGACGACCTGATCGACCCGCGCGACCCGCTGCTCGCCCGCATGGTCGAGGTCCAGGAACGGCACGGCGGCAGCGTCGTCGCCCTCATGGAGGTCGAGGCGTCCCAGATCCACCTCTACGGCTGCGCCGCCGTCCAGGCCACCGAGGACGAGGACGTCGTCCAGGTCACCGACCTGGTGGAGAAGCCGGACGCGGCCGACGCCCCGTCCCACTACGCCGTCATCGGCCGCTACGTCCTGGACCCGGCCGTCTTCGGCGTGCTGCGCCGGACCGAGCCGGGGCGCGGCGGCGAGATCCAGCTCACCGACGCCCTCCAGCAGCTCGCCGCGGACGAGAAGATCGGCGGCCCGGTGCACGGCGTCGTCTTCAAGGGCCGCCGCTATGACACCGGCGACCGGGGCGACTATCTGCGTGCCATTGTCAGACTCGCATGCGAACGTGAGGACCTGGGCCCGGACTTCCGTGCCTGGCTTCGCAGTTACGTCACCGAGGAGATGTAGCACCTTGAGCAGCGCGACCACCTCGTCCAGCGCCGGCCAGCAGCAGTTGTGGTCGGTGGACGAGCACCTGGAGGACATCCTCAGCACCGTCCACCCGCTCGACCCCATCGAGCTCCAGCTCCTCGACGCCCAGGGCTGCGTGCTCGTCGAGGACGTGACGGTGCCCGTCTCGCTGCCGCCGTTCGACAACAGCTCGATGGACGGGTACGCGGTGCGCGTCGCCGACGTCGCCGCCGCGAGCGAGGAGTACCCCGCCGTACTCACGGTGATCGGCGACGTCGCGGCGGGCCAGGTCGGTCCTTCCGGGCAGCCCACCGTCGGCCCCGGCCAGGCCGCCCGCATCATGACCGGCGCCCCCCTGCCGCCCGGCGCCGAGGCCGTCGTCCCCGTGGAGTGGACCGACGGCGGGCTCGGCGCGGGCCCGGCCTCCTCGATGGCCGCCCACTCCACCGCCCCCGAGGGCGCCTCGGGCGAGGTCCGCGTCCACCGCCCCGCCGAGGCACGCGCGCACGTACGCGCGCAGGGCAGCGACGTCCGGGCCGGTGACCGCGCCCTCACGGCGGGCACGGTGCTCGGCCCGCCGCAGATCGCCCTGCTCGCCGCGATCGGCCGCGGCACCGTACGGGTGCACCCGCGCCCGCGCGTCGTCGTCGTCTCCACCGGCAGCGAACTCGTCCAGCCGGGCGAGCAGTTGCACGAGGGCCAGATCTACGACTCCAACAGCTTCGCCCTCACGGCCGCGGCGCGGGACGCGGGAGCCCTCGCCTACCGGGTCGGGGCCGTCGCCGACGACGCGGAGACGCTCCGCTCCACCATCGAGGACCAGCTCATCCGCGCCGACCTCGTCGTCACGACGGGCGGTGTCAGCGTGGGCGCGTACGACGTCGTGAAGGAGGCCCTGTCCTCGATCGGCGACCCGGACGAGGAGGGCGGCATCGGCGCGGGCGGCGGCGTCGAGTTCCGCAAGCTCGCCATGCAGCCCGGAAAGCCGCAGGGCTTCGGCTCCGTCGGCCCCGACCACACCCCGCTGCTCGCCCTGCCGGGCAACCCGGTCTCCAGCTATGTCTCCTTCGAGCTGTTCGTGCGGCCCGCGATCCGCGCGCTGATGGGCCTGCCCGCAGCCTCCGTGCACCGCCCCACCACGCGCGCGGTGCTCACCGCCGACAAGGCGCTGACCTCGCCCGGGGGCCGACGCCAGTTCCTGCGAGGCGCGTACGACGCCGAGAAGGGCGAGGTCGCCCCCGTCGGCGGCTCCGGTTCGCACCTGATCGCCGCGCTCGCCCAGGCTGACGCGCTGATCGTGGTCGGTGAGGACGTGACATCGGTGGAGCCCGGCACGGAGGTCGACGTGGTCCTGCTGGGCTGACCGGGCCGGGCGCCGGGGGGCCGCGATACCGTGTCGCGCACAGACAGTCCGGCGCGCCGCACCGCGCACGGCTCGCATCGGGAGCGCCACAGCACCATGAGCACTTCGCAGGACCGACTCACCCACATCGACGAGGCGGGCGCCGCCCGCATGGTCGACGTCTCGCAGAAGGACGTCACCGCGCGCACCGCCCGCGCCGGCGGCCGTGTCCTCGTCTCGCCGCGCGTGATCGAACTGCTGCGCGGCGAGGGCATGCCCAAGGGCGACGCCCTGGCGACGGCCCGTATCGCCGGGATCATGGGGGCGAAGCGCACCCCGGACCTCATCCCGCTCTGTCACCCGCTGGCCGTCTCCGGCGTGGAGCTGGACCTGTCCGTGGCGGACGACGCGGTGGAGATCCGGGCCACGGTGCGGACGACGGACCGTACGGGCGTCGAGATGGAGGCCCTCACGGCGGTCTCGGTCGCCGCGCTCACCGTCGTCGACATGGTCAAGGCGGTCGACAAGGGAGCCGTCATCACGGACATCCGCGTCGAGGAGAAGACGGGTGGCAAGTCCGGCGACTGGAAGCGCGAGGACCGGGCATGACCGGGACCGCCGCCTACCGCGCCCTGGTCGTCACCGCCTCCAACCGCGCCGCCGCCGGGGTCTACGAGGACAAGGGCGGCCCCTTGATCGCCGCGGCCCTGGAGAAGCTGGGCTTCGACGTCACGGGCCCCCAGGTCGTGCCGGACGGCGACCCCGTGGAGGCCGCCCTGCGCGCCGCGGTCGAGGCCGCGTACGACGTGGTCGTCACCACCGGCGGCACCGGGATCTCGCCCACCGACCGCACCCCCGAGGCCACGGCCCGCGTCATCGACCACGAGGTGCCGGGCATCCCCGAGGCGATCCGTGCCCACGGACGGCAGCACGTGCCCACCGCCGCGCTCTCCCGTGGCCTCGCCGGAGTCGCCGGGCGCACACTGATCGTGAACCTGCCGGGTTCGAGCGGTGGCGTGCGGGACGGTCTCGCCGTCCTGGCACCGCTGCTGACGCACGCCGTGGACCAGCTCCGCGGCGGCGACCACCCGAGACCCGACGCCCACGCCACAGGGGGTGCGCACTGAACAGCCCGTCCTGGCCCGTCGTCCTGACGGAGGGCGACGTCGTCCTCCGCCCGATAAGGCTGCGCGACCAGCGCGCCTGGCGCGAGGTCAACCGCCGCAACCGCGACTGGCTGCGCCCGTGGGAGGCGACGATCCCGCCGCCCAGCCCGACCGGTCCCATCGCCCACCGCCCGACCTACCGGCAGATGGTGCGCCACCTGCGCTCGGAGGCGAACGCGGGCCGCATGCTGCCCTTCGTCATCGAGTACGAGGGCCGTCTGGTGGGCCAGTTGACGGTCGCCGGGATCACCTGGGGCTCAATGTGCTCGGGCCATGTCGGCTACTGGGTGGACCAGGGCGTGGCCGGGCGCGGGGTGATGCCCACGTCCGTCGCGCTCGCCGTCGACCACTGCTTCCGCACGGTGGGCCTGCACCGCATCGAGGTCTGCATTCGCCCGGAGAACGGGCCGAGCCGCCGCGTCGTGGAGAAACTCGGATTCCGCGAGGAGGGCCTGCGTCCACGGTATCTTCACATCGACGGCGGCTGGCGCGATCATCTCGTCTACGCCCTCACCGCCGAAGAGGTCCCCGAGGGGCTCCTCAGGCGCTGGCGGCGTGGGCGCCGCGGCAACGCCGCAGGTCCGGGCGCCTCCAGCGCGATCGACCCCGGGGCACCCTCGAAATAAAATAAATGTTCGAAATTGATCGGCGAACGACCGGGCGAGCCATTGAAATTCGCACCCCGGTCAGCCAGTTGATCGCACCAGTCGCAAAAAATGCTCGAAATATCAGCCAGATCGTGCGACACACCGGCTCAATTGGCGGATGGCTCCGCGCAAACCCCTCTACGGTGTGAGGCGTGAGCAGCAGCGGCCTCATCTACGCAGTCATCGTCGGGGCCTGGGCCGCCTACTTGGTGCCGATGTGGCTCCGTAGGCAGGACGAGCTGAACGAAGCCCGTCCGACGGAACGCTTCAGCACCGCCATCCGACTTCTGTCCGGACGGGCGGGCATGGAGCGCCGGTACGCCAAGGACTTGCAGACGCGCTCGCCGGAGACGGACGAGCGGCGCGGCGATCCGGTGGACCCGGACGCGGTCACCGACGCGGTGGACGTCCGGGGCTTCGTCACGCCCCAGGCCGACGAGCCCGAGCCTGAGCCCGCGGAGCCCGCCCCCGAGCCCCGCCGGGCACCGGCCCCCACCCCGGCGCCGCAACCCACGGCCCCCACCGGGCCCCGCCGCCCCCGCACCTCGTCTGCCGCGGCCTCCGCCGAGGCACAGGCCCGCGCCCGGCGCACCAAGGTCCTCGCGCGCCGCCGCCGCACCACCGTGCTGCTCTTCGTCGCCTTCTCCGCCGGCGCCGTCGTGGCCGGGGTCGGCGGCATCGCGTTCCTGTGGGCCCCCGCGGCGCCCGCCGTGCTGCTCAGCACCTACATCGTCTATCTGCGCGCCCAGGAACGACGCCGCTTCGCCTACGTCATGGACCGCCGCCGCGCCGAGATCGCCGCGCAGCGCCTGCGGGAGCGGCAGCCGCGCAGGCGCCAGGCCACAGCGCAGCACGCCGCCGGCGAAGACGCGGAGGACGGACCCGGCGCCGAGACCGCCACCGGCAGCGGGGTCGACGCGCTCGCCGCCGACCGGCGCGCGCTCGTCGAGCAGACCGACCACGCGGAGTGGGTCGACCAGCAGCGCGAACGGCAGCGCCGCCCGGGACCCGGCGAGAGCTGGGACCCGGTCCCCGTGCCGCTGCCCACCTATGTGACCGCCCCGGTCGCCCCCCGCGCCGGGGGGAACATCGACTACGGCGCCCCGGAGACCTGGAGCGCGGCCCGCTCGTCCGCGGCGGAGCAGTCCGAGCCCGAGCCCGAGCCGCAGCAGGAGCAGACCGCCGACGACGGTCGCAGCGACGCCCGCCGCGCCGCCTCCGCCCGGCGCTCCCGCGAGCGCGGCAGGACCCCGCTGTTCGATCAGTACGACGTCGGCGCCGCGGGCGGCGACGGGCGGCCCAGGGCCGCCAACGAGTGACCCGGCTGACCAGCCAGGGAGCGGATTTCCAAGCACCCCGATCGGGATGCTAGAGTTTCACTCGTTGCAAGGGCCTGTGGCGCAGTCTGGTAGCGCACCTCGTTCGCATCGAGGGGGTCTGGGGTTCAAATCCCCACAGGTCCACCGCAATTGAGAACCCCGCCGGGTGACCGGCGGGGTTCTTGCTTTGTGTCCTGGATGCCTTGTGTCCTAGGCGCCGGGCTGGAGCGGCTTGGCGTAGCAGCGGCTCAGCTCCTCGAAGCGGTAGAGGCCGAACTTGACGCACAGCTCGTAGCCGCAGGACTCGTAGAGCGCCATCGCCTCCGGCTGCTTCGTGCCCGTCTCGAGGACCATGCGGGTGCGGCCCGCCGCACGGGCGTCCGCCTCCAGGGCCGCGAGTATCCGGCGGGCGAGGCCCAGGCCGCGCGCCTCCGGGATGACGTACATCCGCTTGAGTTCGGCGTCGCCGTCCGCGTACCCCTCGTCGTTCGCGTCCTGGCTGCGCCAGCCGCCCGTCGCGAGAGGCGTGCCCGCGGCGTCGTACGCGATCAGGTACAGGCCCCGCGGCGGGGTGAACATCGACGGGTCGAGAGGGGTGAGGTCGCCCTCGTCGCCGTAGCGCTCCGCGTATTCGAGCTGGACGCGGTCGCTCAGTGCCACCGCGTCGGGATGGTCGAAGGAAACGGTGCGCAGGTTCACCGCGGAAGTGGCGGAGGTGGCGGAGGGGGCGGGCAAAGAGTGGATAGTCATGCGGTGAATCGTATCTCTATGCTCAGGGATGCGGCTCATCCGTCCAGTGTGCCGGTACGGTTGCCCGGTGCTGACAGTGACCACCGTGAACGTGAACGGCCTGCGCGCCGCCGCCAAAAAGGGCTTCGTGCAGTGGCTCGCCGAGACCGACGCCGACGTGCTCTGCCTCCAGGAAGTGCGCGCCGAGCCCGGCCAACTGCCCGCCGAGGTGCGCGAACCCGAGGGCTGGCACGTCGTGCACGCGCCGGCCGCCGCCAAGGGGCGCGCCGGGGTCTCGCTCTACACGCGGCGCGCGCCGGAAGCGGTGCGGATCGGGTTCGGGTCCGCCGAGTTCGACGGCAGCGGCCGGTACGTCGAGGCCGATCTGCCGGGTGTCGTCGTCGCCAGCCTCTATCTGCCGTCCGGCGAGGTGGGGACCGAGCGGCAGGACGAGAAGATCCGGTTCATGGCCGAGTTCCTGGAGTACCTGAAGGGGCTGCGGGTGCGCGCCGCCGCCGAGGGCCGGGAGGTCGTCGTCTGCGGCGACTGGAACATCGCCCACGCCGAGGCGGACCTCAAGAACTGGCGCGGCAACAGGAAGAGCTCCGGCTTCCTGCCCGAGGAGCGCGCGTGGCTCGGCCAGGTTTTCGAGGCGACGGACGGCGGCTACGTGGATGTCGTGCGGGCGCTGCACCCGGACGTCGAGGGGCCGTACTCGTGGTGGTCGTACCGGGGGCGGGCCTTCGACAACGACACCGGCTGGCGGATCGACCTCGCCGTCGCGACCCCCGGCCTCGCGGCCAGGGCGCTGAAGGCCTACGTGGAGCGGGCCGCCACGCATGAGGAGCGGTGGTCGGACCACGCGCCGGTGACAGTCGTCTTCGAGTAGCCCCGGGACTCAGGACCCGGGGGAGCCTAGGGTGTGAGGCGTCCTGAGGGGGAATTCTCGTGGCAGGCATTTCTCGTGGTTCGCGTGGTTCGCGTAGTTCCCGCACTTCTCGCGGTGCGTGTGTTCCGTCCCGGCGTGGGCTGTTGTCCGGGGCTGTGGGCGTCGGGGCCGGGATCGCGTTCGGGACCGCCGGGCCGGGGGCGTCGGCGGGGGTGAAGGCGCCGCACGTGCTCCTCACCGAGCAGGCGAGCCGCCGGATCCTGGTGCTCGATCCGGCGCGCGCCCCCTGGGACCCGGTGGCTGAGCCGGGGGTGGTGCGGTGGGCGTTCTCGCCGCTGGGGGACGGCCGGTACCGGGACCTGGAGCCCGAGGTCAGTTGGGTGTACCCGAGCGAGGCCAAGGTGCGGCTCCATCGCGGGCGGACGTTCCTGCTGACCACGGCGTCGTTCGGGTTCGTGGGCGTCGTGGAGTGGCCGGGCGGGCGGCGGTACTGGGGTACGGCCGTCTCCCCCGGGGACGATTCGTTCAACCCGCACTCCGCCGAGATCCTGCCCGACGGGAACGTCGCCGTCGCGTGCAGTACGGGGGCGCGCGTGCGGCTCTACGCCGCTTCGCTGGGGACGCGCGCCACCCGGTTCGCCGAGGCCGAGCTGAAGGGCGCGCACGGGCTGCACTGGGATTGGGAGAACCGGCTGCTGTGGGCGCTGGGCGACGACGAGCTGGTGGCGTTCGCGGTGGCGGGCGGCGCGGCGCGGCCACGGCTCGTGCGGCGGTTCGCCGATCCGCTGCCGGTCGCGACGCCGGGCAGGTCGGCCGGCGGGCACGATCTGTTCCCCGTCGCGGGGCTGCCCGGGCGGTTGTGGGTGTCCACCAGCGCCTCCGTCCACCAGTACGCGACGCGCGGCCGGACCTTCGCGCAGGACTTCGCGGGCGCCGCGGAGATCTCCCGCAAGGGCGTGAAGTGCGTGGGGGACGATCCGCGGACCGGCCGGGTCGTCACCACGGTGCCCGAGCCGGGGCTCGGGGAGACCTGGTGGACGACGACGGTGAGCGCGCACCGGCCCGAGGGCGCGTACAAGCTGGTCGGGGGCGGGATCTACAAGGCGCGCTGGTGGCTACCCCGATGAGCCGAGTCTGCGGTCCAGGGCCATCGAGAGTTCGGCCTCGACCACGGATCTGGCCAGGGGGCGCAGGCGCTGGACGTCCTTGCCGGTGCCGTGCGCGAGGATCATGTCGGTGAAGAGGGCGGCCATGGCGTCGGCGTGCTCGCGGACGCGGCTGCCCGCCGCGAGGACCTCGGCCAGCGGGATGCCCTCGCGGACCAGGGCCGCGGACACCTCCAGGAGGCGGCGGCTGATGTGCACGATCTCCTCGCCGTCGGTGCCCAGGTAGCCGAGGTCCAGGGCGGCCTGGAGGTTCTCGGGGGTGTCCTGGCCCGCGAAGTGGTCGGCCAGCTCCTCGGGGGTGAGGCGGACCGGGGTCTCCTCGGTGGGCTCGCCCATGCCGAGGAGTTCGCCCACGTCGCGGCCCCGGTCGAAGGCTTCGGAGAGTTCGGCGATGCCGTTGAGGGTGTGGCCGCGCTCCAGCAGGGCGGCGATGGTGCGCAGGCGGGTCAGGTGCGTCTCGTCGTACCAGGCGATGCGGCCCTCGCGGCGGGGCGGCTTGATGAGGCCGCGTTCGCGGTAGAAGCGCACGGTGCGCACGGTGATGCCGGCGGCCTTCGCCAGCTCCTCCATGCGGAACTCGCGGACGCCGCCGGTTTCGCGCACACCGCCGTGCTCCTCGTCCTTGCCGGGCCCGGGGCCCCGATCCGCTGCTTCTTCGGCCACGTCGGAACCCTATGTCGTACTGGCGGTAACTTTCCTCGGCTCGACCCCTACCCATCAGTACGAGGCTGCTCTACGCTCCCCATTGCGCCAGTGTTCACTGGCAGAGTCGTGCGGCAAGGGAGGCGCCGGGATGGCCGAGCAGGAACACGAGCACGTACGGGTGGCGGTGATCGGGTCCGGCTTCGGCGGGCTCGGCGCGGCGGTCAGGCTGCGCCGCGAGGGCGTCACCGACTTCGTGGTGCTGGAGCGGGCCGACGCGGTCGGCGGCACCTGGCGTGACAACAGCTACCCGGGGTGCGCGTGTGACGTGCCGTCCCACCTCTACTCGTTCTCCTTCGCGCCCGACCCGGACTGGCCGCGCACCTTCTCCGGGCAGGAGCGCATCCGGCAGTACCTGGAGCACGTCACCGACACCTTCGGGCTGCGGTCCCACATCCGCCTGAACTCCGAGGTGACGCGACTGCGGTGGGACAACGAGAAGCTGTGGTGGGAGATCGGCAGCACGAGCGGCACGCTCACCGCCGATGTCGTCGTCTCCGCCACCGGGCCGCTCTCCGACCCCAAGACGCCGGACATCCCCGGCATCGACACCTTCCCCGGCAAGGTCTTCCACTCCGCCCGCTGGGACCACGACTACGACCTGCGCGGCAAGCGCGTCGCCATGATCGGTACGGGCGCCTCCGCCATCCAGATCGTGCCCGCCATCCAGAAGGAGGTCGGGCGGCTCACCCTCTTCCAGCGCACGCCCCCGTGGGTCATGCCCCGCGCCGACCGCGCCATCACCAGGGCCGAACGCTGGCTGCACCGGCAGGTGCCCTTCACCACCCAGGCCCGGCGCGGACTCCTGTGGGGCATACGGGAGTTGCAGGTGCAGGCGTTCACCAAGCGCCCCGACGAACTGGGCCTGGTCGAACAGCTCGCCAAGCGCAACATGTACCGGGCGATCAAGGACCCGGCGCTGCGCGCCAAGCTGACCCCTGACTACCGCATCGGCTGCAAGCGCATCCTGCTGTCCAACACGTACTACCCGGCGCTGGCTCAGCCCCATGTCGACGTCGTCGCTTCGGGCCTGAGCGAGATCCGGGGCAGCACCCTCATCGCCGCCGACGGCAGCGAGGCCGAGGTGGACGCGATCGTCTTCGGCACCGGGTTCCACGTCACCGACATGCCGATCGCGCGGCGCGTCATCGGCGCGGACGGCGTCAGCCTCGCCGAGAGCTGGAAGGGCGGGATGGCCGCACTGCGCGGGGCAACCGCAGCCGGCTTCCCCAACTTCATGACGGTCATCGGGCCGAACACCGGGCTCGGGAACTCCTCGATGATCCTGATGATCGAGGCCCAGTTGAACTACCTGGCCGACTATCTGCGGCAGTTGGACGTCCTCGGCGGCCGGGTCGCCCTCACCCCGCGCGAGAGTGCCGTCACCGGCTGGAACAACCGCGTCCAGGACCGGATGAGGCGCACCGTGTGGAAGACCGGCGGCTGCAACAGTTGGTACCTCGACGAGAACGGGGTCAACACGACCGTGTGGCCCGGCACCACCACCGAGTTCCGGCAGGCCACACGCCATGTCGACGTCGGGGAGTACGAGGTGGTCCGCGCCCCCGCCCGGGAGCCGCGGGCCGGTGCGGGCGAGGGGTCGAGGACGAAGGCGGGGGCGAGCGCCGCATGAGCCGTACGACGCACATGACGACCGGGCCCTTCGCGCCGCCCGTCGCCGCCCGTGAACTGACCGCCGTCTCGGCGGACGGATCGCGGCTGCACGTCGAGGTGCACGGCCCCGAGGACGCGCCCGCCGTGGTGCTCTCCCACGGCTGGACCTGCTCGACCGCCTTCTGGGCCGCGCAGATCCGCGCCCTCGCGGACGGCCACCGGGTGATCGTGTACGACCAGCGCGGGCACGGGCGATCGCCCGCCGCCGCGCGACTCCCGTACACCGCCGACATGCTGGCCGACGACCTGGAGGCCGTGCTCGACGCGACGCTCGCGCCGGGCGAGCGGGCGGTGCTCGTCGGGCACTCCATGGGCGGCATGACGATGATGGCCGCCGCCGCGCGACCCGGGTTCAAGGAGCACGCCGCGGCCGTCCTGCTGTGCAGCACCGGCAGTTCGCGCCTGGTCGCGGAGGCGACGGTCGTGCCGCTGCTCCTCGCGGGCGCGCTGCGCACCCGGGTCACCCAGGCGATCCTCGGCTCCAAGGCGCCGCTCGGGCCGGTCACGCCGCTCGGCAAACGCGTCCTGAGGTTCGCGACCATGGGCCCTGGCGCGGCACCGGACAAGGTCGAGGCGTGCGCGCGGATCGTGCACGCCTGCCCGCGGGCCGTGCGGCACGGCTGGTCGCACGTCCTGAAGACGCTCGACATGGACGCCGCGCTCGGGGAGTTGACGCTTCCGGTGGCCGTGCTGGGCGGAACCGCGGACCGGCTCACGCCCGTCGTGCACGCCCGGCGGATCGCCGCCGCGCTGCCGGACTGCGCGGGCCTGACCGAACTGCCGGGCCTCGGGCACATGACGCCCATCGAGGCCCCGGAGGCCGTCACGGGGAAGATCCGTGAACTGGCCGCCGATCACCTGGAGTACCGAACCGAGAAGGGGGCGGATGTCGCATGAGCAAGGTCAGCCTGGAGGGACAGGTCGCGGTCGTCACGGGCGCGGCGCGAGGCGTCGGTGAACTGCTCGCCCGCAAGCTGTCGGCGCGCGGCGCGAAGATCGCGCTGGTCGGCCTGGAGCCGGACGAGCTGAAGCAGGTCGCGGGGCGGCTGCACGCCGACGCCGACTGGTGGCACGCCGACGTCACGGACCACGAGGCGATGGCCCGGGTCGCAGCCGAGGTGAAGGAGCGGTTCGGGAAGGTCGACATCGTCGTCGCGAACGCCGGTGTCGCCGCGGGCGGCCCCTTCGTGGACTCCGACCCGGACGCCTGGCGCCGCGTCATCGAGGTCAACCTCATCGGCTCCGCCGTGACGGCCCGCGCCTTCCTGCCCGTCCTGATGGAGTCGCGCGGCTACCTGCTCCAGATCGCCTCGCTCGCCGCGATCACGCCCGCGCCCATGATGACCGCGTACTGCGCCTCCAAGTCGGGTGTCGAGGCGTACGCGCACGCGCTGCGCGCCGAGGTCGGCTACAAGGGCGTACGGGTCGGCGTCGGTTACCTGTCCTGGACCGACACGGACATGGTGCGCGGCGCCGACCAGGACGACGTGATGCGTGAGCTGCGCGAGCGGCTGCCGTGGCCGTCGAACAGGACGTACCCGCTGGGCCCCGCCGTCGACCGGCTGGTGGTGGGCATCGAGCGGCGGGCCTCGCACGTGTACGCGCAGTGGTGGCTGCGGGGCATGCAGGGCATCCGCGGGTACCTGCCCGGGATCATCGGGGCGGTGGGGCAGCGCGAGATGCGGCGGTTCGAGCCGCGGCTCGGCAGCGTGTCGCGGGGGCTCGTGGGTGCGGGCGGTGCGGCCGACGAGACCGTACGGGGGCGCTGAGCAGCGGTCTCCTCGGGTGCGTACGGTCCGTTATTGATCGAAATGCGCCCGATGTCCCGGCGTGTCACTCTGGTCGAGCCCCACCCCCCCCAACCCCCTTCGGGAGTGAACACAGCATGGGCATCATGGACCAGTTCAAGGACAAGGGCGAAGAGCTCTCCGACAAGGCCAAGGACCGCGCGAGCGGCGCCCGGGACGAGGCGGGCGAGCGCGGCCGGCAGGGCCAGGACGAGCTCCGCGAGCGCGGTTCGCAGGGCCGTGACAAGGCCCGGGACGCCGCGCAGGACGCGCAGGACCGCTTCCGCCAGGACCGCGACTCCTGACGCTCTTCCCTGAGCGACGTGGGCCCCACCCGGGACGCCGGGCGGGGCCCACAGCCGTTACCGGGGCGGCAGTTCGGGCCGCCGCCGGTCGGGGACGTCCGAGTGGTCCGGCGGTGTCTTCGCGCCCTCCTTCTCCAGCAGGTCCAGGGCGATGTGGACCGCGTCGTCGAGCTGCGCGTACCGCCCCTCCGCCCAGTCGAGCGGGGTGCGCAGCGCCTCCACGTCGGGTTCGACGCCGCGGTTCTCGATGGACCAGCCGTACTCGGGGAACCACGCCGCGTTCATCGGCACCGTGATCACCGTGCCGTCGCCGAGCCGGTGGCGCCCGGTCATGCCGACGACGCCGCCCCAGGTGCGCTGGCCGACGACGGGGCCGAGCCCGAGCAGCTTGAACGCCGCGGTGATCATGTCGCCGTCGGAGGAGGTCGCCTCGTCGGCGAGGGCGACGACCGGGCCGCGCGGCGCGTTCGAGGCGTAGGAGACGGCCTGGGCGTTGCGGGTCAGGTCCCAGCCGATGATCTTCCGGGTCAGCTTCTCGACGACCAGCTCGCTGATGTGGCCGCCCGCGTTGCCGCGTACGTCGACGATGAGCGCGGGCCGGGAGACCTCCATGCGCAGGTCGCGGTTGAACTGCGCCCAGCCGGAGCCGCCCATGTCGGGGATGTGCAGATAGCCGCACCGGCCGTTGCTCAGCTCCCGTACGACCGCCCGGCGTTTTGCCACCCAGTCCTGGTAGCGCAGCGGCCGTTCGTCGACCAGGGGGACCACGGCGACGCGGCGCGGGCGGCCCCCGCCCCCGGCCCGGGCGAAGGTCAGCTCGACGGTCGTGCCGCCCGCGCCCGCCAGCAGCGGGAAGGGGCCGGTGACCGGGTCGACCGGGCGGCCGTCGACGTGGGTGAGGACGGCGCCCTCACGGATGCCGGTGCCGGCCAGCGGGGAGCGGGCCTTGGAGTCGGAGGACTCGCCGGGCAGGATCTCGGCCACCATCCACTGCCCGTCCCGGCGGACGAGGTTGGCGCCGAGCAGGCCCTGGGCGCGCTGGTAGTGGGCCGGGCCCTCGTTGCGGCGGGCCGCGGAGACGTAGGCGTGCGAGGTGCCCAGCTCGCCGAGGACCTCGCGCAGCAGGTCCGCGAACTCGTCCGGGGACGCGACCCGTTCGACCAGCGGGCGGTACTGGTCCAGCACCGCGGACCAGTCGATGCCGCACATGTCCGGCTCCCAGAAGTAGGCGCGGATGATCCGGCCCGCCTCCTCGAAGGCGCCGCGCCACTCGGCGGCCGGGTCGACCTCGTGCAGGATGCGGCGCAGGTCGATCCAGACCGTGGAGTCGTTGTCGCCCGCCTCGGTGGAGGGGACGGCGCGCAGTTCGCCCTCGTCGCCGACGACGAGCCGGGTGCCGTCGCCGCTGACCGCGAACCAGTCCATGTGGTCGACGAGTTGCGTCTTCTTGCACTTGGCGAGGGAGAAGTGTTCGAGGGTGGGCTGGGACGAGGTGTCGGCGGGGTTGGCGAACGTCTCGCCGAGCGCGCCCGAGATCGGCCAGCGCAGCCAGACCAGGCCGCCGCCCGCGACGGGGTGGAGTCCCGAGTACTTGGAGGCGGCGACGGGGAAGGGGACCACACGGTTGGCGAGGCCCTCGATCTCCACGGTCGGCGCGGCCTGGGTGAGCCCCGAACCACCCTCCTCCACGGGGTCCAGACCACCGGCGGCGGTGCGCCCGTCGGGGGAGAGCGCGAAGGGCGAGGCCGTGGCCGACGACAGCGGTACGAGGTAGGGGCGGCAGCCGAGCGGGAAGGACAGGTCGCCGGTGTGCACGTCGTAGACCGGGTCGAAGCCACGCCACGACAGGAACGCCAGGTAGCGGCCGTCGCGGGTGAAGACCGGGTTCTCGTCCTCGAAGCGGCCGTTGGTGACGTCGACGATCGTGCGGTCCTTGATCCGGGCCATCTTGATCTGCCGCAGGGAGCGGCCGATGCCCGGGTGCGACCAGGTCAGCCAGGCGCCGTCGGGGGAGAAGGCGAGATCGCGGACGGGCCCGTTCGTCGACCGGATCAGCTCGGTGACCTCGCACCCGGGCTCCTCGGCCACCGCGTCGGCGCCCTCCGCCGGGGGCACCGTGACGAGCAGCAGCCGGCCGTCGTTCGAGGCGACCGCCAGGCGCGTGCCGTCGGGGTCGCTGACCAGTTCCTGGACGCGGCCCAGATCGCCGCAGTCGAGGCGCAGCGGGGCGCGGTCGCCCGCCGCGCGCGGCAGGTAGGCGATCTCGACGGCGTCGTCGCCCGCGGCGTCGGTGACGTAGGCGACCTGGGCGCCGGAGCCGAGCATCTCGGGCAGCCGGACGCGTACGCCCGGGGTGTCGGTGATGGTGCGGGCCGGGCCGTCGCGATGGGTCAGCCAGTACAGGCTGCCGCGGACGACGACGGCGCTCGCCCGCCCGGTCTCGTCGACGGACAGGGCGTCGACGTGGAGGGCGGCCGGGACCTGGTAGGCGCGGCGGCCGGTGCGCGGGCCGCCGAGCCGCACGGGCAGCCTGCGCGGTACGGAGTCGGGGGCGAGCGAGTCGAGGAGCCACAGCTCGCCCGCGCACTGGTAGACGACGCGGGTGCCGTCGGAGGAGGCGTGCCGGGCGTAGAAGGCGTCGTGGTCGGTGTGCCGGGTCAGGTCGGAGCCGTCGGGCAGGCACGAGTAGACGTTGCCGATGCCCTCGTGGTCGGAGAGGAACGCGATGCGGCCGTCCACGAACATCGGGGCGTCGAGGTGCCCGTCCAGGTCGGCGAGGATGCGCTGCCCGTGCACCCAGAGGCGGCCCTGGGCGCCGCCCCGGTAGCGCTTCCACGCGGCCGGTTCGTGCGGCGGCGTGCCGGTGAGCAGCAGCGTCCGCCGCTCCCCTGCGATGTCGGCGACCTGGATGTCGGAGACCGGGCCCCAGGGCAGCTTGCCGCCGGGGGAGCCGTCGGTGGGCACACGGTAGGCGAAGGTGAAGTAGGAGAACGGTTCGCCGTGCGAGGCGACCGCGAGGATGTCGCCGTCCGGGGTCCAGCCGCGTACCTGGGTGTCCACGCTGCCCCAGTAGGTGAGGCGGCGGGCGGCGCCGCCGTCCACCGGGGCGAGCTGGATCTCCGGGTCCAGGCTGCGCCAGGTCGTGTACGCGATCTGCGTGCCGTCGGGCGAGAACCGCGGGTGGCTGACCTTGGTGCGGTCGACGGTGAGCCGCCAGGCCCGCGCCGAGCCGTCGAGCGGCGCGACCCACAGGTCGTCCTCGACGACGAAGCACAGTCGCTCGCCGCTCAGGTGCGGGAACCTCAGGTACGCCTCGGCTGCTTCTTCTGTCACCTCCCCATGCTTTTCCGCGACGGGGTACCCGGCAACCGGGCGCCGCGCACAGGTGTGGCACACCCCACGTACGAAACGGTTTCGTTTCGTTAGTCGCCGCGGTATGTTCAGGGCGTACGAGATCGAGGAGACCCGAGGAGAGGGGACGGTCATGGTCGCGGAGGCAACGGTGCGCCGCAGCCGGATCACCCCCGAGCGCGAGGCCGAGCTGTACGGCGCCGTGCTCGATCTGCTCCGCGAGGTCGGCTACGACGCCCTGACCATGGACGCCGTGGCCGCCCGCACCCGGGCCAGCAAGGCGACGCTCTACCGCCAGTGGGGCGGCAAGGCCGAACTCGTCGTCAAGGCGCTGCGGCACCAGAAGCCGCGCTTCGAGACGATCGACACCGGCTCGCTCCGCGGCGACCTGCACGCGATGGCGCTGCGGGACGACGACTGTCACATGGAGCAGAACAGCGCCCTGATGCGCGGCCTGATGGTGGCGGTGCACGCCAACCCGGATCTGCTGGAGGCCTTCCGGGAGTGGATCGTGGCGCCCGAGCTGTCGGGGCTCGACCGGCTCCTCGAAAGAGCCGTGCAGCGCGGCGAGATCCGGCCCGACAACCCGGCGCTCGGCTATGTCCTCCACATGCTGATCGGCGCGTTCGCCACCCGCACGCTCATCGACGAGATGCCGCCCACCCAGGCGTATCTCACCTCGTACATCGACGCTGTCGTCCTCCCCGCCCTCAGCGCCTGACCCCTTTCCCGCCCCACCCTTCCCCGTACCTGACGCGACCGCTCACGTCGTCGGGCGATTCCCCCCTGCCCCCTGACCTGACCGGAGTACGCCTTCGTGGCCACCTTCCTCTACAAACTCGGCAAGCTCGCCTTCCGCCGACGGCACTTCGTCGCCCTGATATGGGTGGCGCTGCTGACGCTCGCGGGCGTCGGCGCCGCCACCGCGCCCACCGCCGCCTCCAGCTCCTTCTCGATCCCCGGCACCGAGGCGCAGAAGGCGTTCGACCTCCTCGACGCGCGCTTCCCCGGTTCCGCCGCGGACGGCGCCACCGCCCGTGTCGTCTTCAAGGCGCCGGCCGGTGAGAAGCTCACGGACGCCGCGAACAAGGCGGACGTCCAGGACACCGTCGCCGCCCTCAAGTCCAGCTCGAAGCAGGTCGCCTCGGTGGCCGATCCGTTCGCCGGCAAGACGGTGAGCAAGGACGGCACGATCGCCTACACCTCGGCCTCGTACAAGGTCTCCTCGATGGAGCTGACCGACGACGACCGGGACGCGCTCCAGAAGGTCATCGACCAGGCCAAGGAGACCGGCCTGACCGTCGAGGTCGGCGGTGACGCCCTCCAGGCCATGCCGGAGACCGGCGCCACCGAGGTCATCGGCATCGCCATCGCGGCCGTGGTCCTCGTCATCACCTTCGGCTCGCTGCTCGCGGCCGGGCTGCCGCTGCTCACCGCGCTCATCGGCGTCGGTATCGGCGTCTCCTCGATCACCGCCCTGGCCAATGCGCTGGACCTCGGCACCACCACCTCCACCCTGGCCATGATGATCGGCCTCGCGGTCGGTATCGACTACGCCCTGTTCATCGTCTCCCGCTACCGCGCCGAACTCGCCGAGGGCCGCGAGCGCGAGGAGGCCGCCGGACGGGCCGTCGGCACCGCGGGCTCGGCCGTCGTCTTCGCGGGGCTGACCGTCGTCATCGCGCTGGTCGGCCTCGCCGTCGTCAACATCCCGATGCTGACGAAGATGGGCGTCGCGGCGGCCGGCACCGTCGCCATCGCCGTGCTCATCGCGCTGACCCTCATACCGGCGCTGCTCGGCTACGCGGGCAAGCGCGTCCACGGCCGCAAGGCCCGCAAGGCGCTCGACTCCGCCGAGAAGACCGAGCCCAAGGTCAACATGGGCACCCGCTGGGCCCGCTTCGTGCTGCGCCGCCCGGTCATGGTCCTCGTCGCGGGCGTCATCGGCCTCGGCGCGATGGCCGTACCCGTCGCCTCGCTCGAACTCGGCCTGCCCGACGACGGCGTGCAGCCCACCGACACCACCCAGCGCAAGGCCTACGACCTGCTCTCCGACGGCTTCGGTCCGGGCTTCAACGGCCCGCTCATGACGGTCGTCGACGCCAAGGGCGCGGACGACCCGAAGGCCGCCGTCGACGAGGTCGTCTCGAAGATCAAGAAGACGGAGGGCGTCGCGGCCGTCACCCCGGCCACGTTCAACAAGGCCGGTGACACGGCCATCGTCAACGTCGTCTCGAAGTACAAGCCGTCCTCCGTCGAGACCGAGGACGTCGTCCACGCCATCCGCGACGCGGGCAAGGACATCAAGGCCGACACCGGCGCCGAGCTCTCGGTCACCGGCTCCACGGCCATGAACATCGACGTCTCGCAGAAGCTCAACGACGCGCTCGTGCCCTACCTCGCGCTCGTCGTCGGCCTCGCCTTCCTGCTCCTGATGGTCGTCTTCCGCTCGGTTCTCGTCCCGCTCAAGGCGGCCCTCGGCTTCCTGCTCTCGGTGCTCGCCGCGCTCGGCGCCGTCGTCGCCGTCTTCCAGTGGGGCTGGCTCGGCGGGGTCTTCGGCGTGGACCAGACCACCCCGATCATGTCGATGATGCCGATCTTCATGGTGGGCGTCGTCTTCGGTCTCGCCATGGACTACGAGGTCTTCCTCGTCACCCGGATGCGCGAGGCGTACGTCCACGGGGAGCGGCCCGCGCAGGCGATCGTGACCGGCTTCCGGCACGGCGCCCGGGTGGTCACCGCCGCGGCCGTCATCATGATCGCGGTGTTCGCGGGCTTCATCGGCTCCTCCGAGCAGATGGTGAAGATGATCGGCTTCGGCCTGGCGATCGCCGTCTTCTTCGACGCGTTCGTGGTCCGCATGACGATCGTGCCCGCGGTGCTCGCGCTGCTCGGCAAGAAGGCGTGGTGGCTGCCGGGGTGGCTGGACCGTGTGCTGCCCGACGTGGACGTCGAGGGTGAGGGCCTGAACGCGGCCGAGGCCGCCGGACGCGCCGGGCGGGACCGCAAGCTCGTCGACGCCTGACCGGGCGCCGGACGGTCAGTGCGTGACCGTCGCCGGGGTGACGGACGTGTACGTACGACGCAGGAAGCGGATCAGCGCTTTCACGTCGAACTGCACGACCGTCACCCCGTTCGGCTGTCCGGGGCGGTGCGCGTGGAACTCGATGACCGCCTGGACGCGTCCGCAGGGCCAGATCCGGACGGCGCCGCCGGTGACCGGGGAGTGCAGCCCGCGCTCCAGCAGCTCGCGCGGGAAGACCCACTCGGGGGCGCCGTCCAGGGCGACGTGGACCAGGCCGTCGTAGCGCAGCACGACCGGGACGGCCCGGTGGGCGTCGGGGGAGTCGGTGACGACGTGGGCCCGGACGTACTGCTCGACGAAGTGCTCTATGCCGACGGTCATGTCTTCCAATGTCCCATATGTCTGTTAAATCCGAGTGTGTGGGCTGTACGGGACGGGACCAATTGGGGGTGGGACGCTCTTGCGAACAGTTCGCAACAAGGGCCTATCATCGAACGGTTAACCATCTGCCCGAGCGCCGGAGCCCCTGCCATGCATGTACCCGACGGATTCGTCAACGCCCCCGTCTCGGCGGCCGCCGGTGTCGTCGCCGCGGGCGCCGTCGCCGTCAGCCTGCGCGGCGCCCGTCGTGAACTGGACGAACGCACCGCCCCGCTCGCCGGGCTCGTCGCGGCGTTCATCTTCGCCGTGCAGATGCTGAACTTCCCCGTCGCCGCGGGCACCAGCGGACATCTCCTCGGCGGCGCGCTCGCCGCGATACTCGTGGGCCCCTACACCGGGGTCCTGTGCGTGTCCGTCGTGCTCCTCATGCAGGGCGTCCTCTTCGCGGACGGCGGCCTGACCGCGCTCGGCGTGAACATCACCGACATGGCCATCACCACCACGGTCGTGTCCTACCTCGTCTTCCGCGGCCTGGTGAAGGTGCTGCCCCGCGGCCGGCGCTCCATCACCGTCGCCTCCTTCGTCGCCGCCGTGCTCTCCGTCCCGGCCGCCGCCGTCGTCTTCACCCTCATCTACGCGATCGGCGGCACCACCGACGTCTCCCTCGCCAAGGTCGCCACAGCGATGATCGGCGTGCACGTCCTCATCGGCATCGGCGAGGCGGCGATCACGGCGCTCACCGTCGGCGCCGTCGTCGCCGTCCGCCCCGACCTCGTGTACGGCGCCCGTGGCCTCACCCAGCCGCTCAAGCTGCGGGTCGGCGGCGCGCTCGTCGACGCTCCGGCCGCCGCGCCCGCCCCGGTGGCCGCCCGCTCGCACCGCAAGGTCTGGATCACGGGCCTGGTCACCTCCCTCGTACTCGCCGGGTTCGTCTCCTACTACGCCTCGGCCAGCCCCGACGGCCTGGAGAAGGTCGCCCACGACAAGGGCATCGACAAGAAGACCGAGGAACACGCCGCCGCCGACTCCCCGCTCGCCGACTACGGCGTCAAGGACGTCAGCGACGCCCGTCTCTCCGGCGGCCTCGCCGGGATCATCGGCGTCGGCGTGACCGTCGTCGCCGGGACCGGGGTCTTCTGGGCGCTGCGCAGGCGGCGTACCGACGACGTGGCCTCCACCGAGGTCACCGCAGGCGAGACCGTCTGACATGGGCGCCGGACACGCGCACCGCCTCTACCGCGCCGGGCACTCGCCCGTGCACGCCCTGCCGCCGCACACCAAGCTCGCCGCCGTCCTCTGCTTCGTCGTGGTCGTCGTCTCCACACCGCGCGAGGCGATGTGGGCGTTCGCGCTCTACGCGATGCTCCTCGCGACCGTCGCGTACGCGGCCCGCGTCCCGGCCGGCTATCTGCTGAAGCGGCTGTTCATCGAGGTCCCCTTCGTCGCCTTCGCGGTCCTCATGCCGTTCGTCGCGGAGGGCGAACGGGTGCAGGTGCTCGGCCTCTCCCTCAGCGAGAGCGGCCTGTGGGGCGCGTGGAACGTCCTGGCCAAGGGCACGCTGGGCGTCGCGGCGTCGGTCCTGTTGGCGTCCACGACGGAACTGCGCGAGCTGTTGCTGGGCCTGCAACGCCTGAAGCTGCCGCCCCTCCTCGTCCAGATCGCCTCGTTCATGATCCGCTACGGCGATGTCATCACGGACGAGATGCGGCGCATGAAGATCGCCCGGGAGTCGCGCGGCTTCGAGGCCAGGGGCGTACGGCAATGGGGTGTCCTCGCCAAGTCGGCGGGGGCGCTGTTCATCCGCTCCTACGAACGCGGCGAGCGCGTGCACCTGGCGATGGTCAGCCGGGGGTACGCCGGTTCCATGCCGGTGATCGACGAGGTGACGGCCTCCCGGACGCAGTGGTCGTCCGCGCTGGCCCTGCCGGGTGCGGCACTCGTGGTGTGTCTGCTGGGATGGACCCTGTGACTGCCTCTCCTGCCTCCCTGCACGTGTCCGGGCTCGCCTTCGCCTACCCCGACGGACATCAGGCCCTCTTCGGCGTCGACCTGACCATCGGCAAGGGCGAACGGGTCGCGCTGCTCGGCCCGAACGGCGCGGGCAAGACCACCCTCGTCCTGCACCTGAACGGCATCCTGACCGGCGGCGCCGGTACCGTCACGGTCGCGGGCCTGCCCGTCGGGAAGCGGAACATGGCGGAGATCCGGCGCAAGGTCGGCATCGTCTTCCAGGACCCGGACGACCAGTTGTTCATGCCGACGGTCCGCGAGGACGTCGCGTTCGGCCCGGCCGCCGCGGGCATGAAGGGCCCCGAACTGGAGGCGCGGGTCCGCAAGGCGCTCGCCTCGGTCGGCATGGAGGAGTACGCGGACCGGCCCCCGCACCATCTCTCCTTCGGTCAGCGCCGCAGGGTGGCGGTCGCCACGGTCCTCGCGATGGAGCCGGAGATCCTCGTCCTCGACGAGCCGTCCTCCAACCTCGACCCCGCCTCCCGCCGCGAACTCGCCGACATCCTGCGCTCGCTGGACGTCACGGTCCTCATGGTCACGCACGACCTGCCCTACGCCCTCGAACTCTGCCCCCGCGCGGTGATCCTCAGCGAGGGCGTCATCGCGGCGGACGGCGCGACCGGTGATCTCCTCGCGGACGAGGACCTGATGCGCGCCCACCGCCTGGAACTGCCGTTCGGCTTCGACCCGAAGTCGGTCGCGGGGAAGACGGCTTGAACCACCCGCCGGCGGCCGGTGCTCTCGCCACCGCCCGCCTCGACCTCCTGCCGGTCGAGGTCGGGCACGCGGCCGAGATGGCCGTCGTCCTGTCCGATCCGGCGCTGCACACCTTCATCGGCGGCGCCCCCGACACCCCGGACTCCCTGCGGGCCCGCTACGAGCGCCTGACCGCGGGCTCCCCCGACCCGGCCGTGACCTGGCTGAACTGGGTGGTCCTGCTGCGCGCCGAGAACTGCCTGACCGGCACCGTCCAGGCGACGGTCACCGGGTCCCTCGCCGAGGTCGCCTGGGTGGTCGGCACCCCGTGGCAGGGCAGGGGCATCGCCGTCGAGGCGGCCCGGGGGCTCGTCGGCCGGCTCGCCGCGACGGGGGAGGTCCGGACCGTGATCGCTCATGTCCACCCCGACCACCACGCGTCCGCAGCCGTGGCCCGCGCCGCCGGGCTCGCCCCCACCGGGGTCCTGCACGACGGCGAGCTCCGCTGGAGCCGGAGCCTGGGGGCCTGAGCCGTGTCCGCGCGGAATGCGACCGCATCGGTGCCGGTTGCACCTACCGTGGATACAGCAGTGAACGGCACGACCGCGCCCGGATTCGAAGGTGTCAGGGCGGTGTTCGCCCAGAACTTCGAAGAGCGCGGCGAGCGCGGCGCGGGCGTCGTCGTCTACCGGGACGGGCACAAGGTCGTCGACCTGTATGCGGGGACGCGCAACATCGACGGGGGAGTCGGGGGAGTCGGGGGCGCCGAGGGGGACGGCGGGGCGGAGTGGGGCCCCGGGACCGCGCAGATCCTGCGGTCCGCCACCAAGGGCGTGTCCGCCGCCGCCCTGCTCCTGCTGCACCAGCGCGGGCTGCTCGACCTGGACGCCCCCGTCGGGGCGTACTGGCCCGAGTTCAAGGCGCACGGCAAGGAGAGCGCGCTCGTCCGGCACGTCCTCGCGCACCGCGCGGGCGTCCCCGCCCTGGACCGGCCGCTGACCCCGGCCGAGGCCACCGACCCCGAGCGCGGTGCCGCGGCCGTCGCGGCGCAGGCCCCGTTCTGGGCGCCCGGCACCGAGCACGGCTACCACGCGCAGACGTACAACTGGCTCACCGGCGAACTCGTGCGCCGGGTCACCGGCCGCTCCCTCGGTACGTTCGTCGCCGAGGAACTGGCCGGGCCGGCCCGCGCCGACGTGTGGATCGGGTTGCCCGAGGCCCAGGCCCACCGCGCCGGACGCATCGGCCCGATCGAGCCGCCGACCGTGCCCGGCGCCCCGCGCTCCCGCCCCAAGCGGGCCCTCGTCGAGGCGTACACGAACCCGGCGTCCCTGACCCGGCGCGCCTTCGACACGATCACCCCGGCGCCGGACGAGAACGACCCGGCCTACCGCGCCGCCGAACTCCCCGGCTCGGGCGGCATCGGCACCGCCGACGGGTTGGCCCGCCTCTACGCCGCGCTGATCGGTGAGGTGGACGGCGGTACGCGGCTGTTCACCCCGGAGACGGTCCGGCTCGCCCGGACGGAGGCCTCCTCGGGCCCCGACCGCGTCCTCGTCGTCCCGTCCCGCTTCGGCCTCGGCCACATGCTGCACGGCATCGCCTCCCCGCTCCTGACCCCGCACTCCTTCGGCCACCCCGGGCGCGGCGGCGTCCTCGGCTTCGCCGACCCGGAGACGGGCATCGCGTTCGGCTACGTCACCAACGGGATGAGCAAGGGCGTCACCGCCGACCCGCGCGCCCAGGCCCTGGTCAGAGCGGTGCGCGAGGTGTGTTCACCCTCGGGGGCGGCTCGGGGGAGCGTTCCCGAGTAGCGTCGGGGGCATGACACGTTTTGAGGGGTACGCGGCTCTGATCACCGGCGCGGGACGTGGCATCGGCGCCGCCGTCGCCCGCCGTCTCGCCGCCGAGGGTGCTCAAGTCCTCGTCACCGACGTCGACTTGACGGCCGCGGAGAAGACCGCGGGAGAGATCCGGGAGCAGGGCGGCGCCGCCGTCGCGCACCGCTGCGACGTGGGCGACCGGGGTTCGGTGGAGGCCGCCGTCGCGGGCGCCGTCGATGCCTTCGGCCGTCTCGACGTCCTCGTCAACAACGCCTACGCCTGCCACGCCGACGCCGCCCTCTTCGAGGACGAGGACGACGAGGCGTGGGCCCGCGACCTCGATCTCTCCCTCACCGGCGCCTACCGCTGCTGCAAGGCGGCCCTGCCGCACCTGGCCGCCTCCGGTCGCGGCGCGATCGTCGGCGTCGGTTCGGTCAACGGCCTCCAGGACTTCGGCAACCACGCCTACAGCGCCGCCAAGGCGGGCCTGGTCTCCCTGACACGCACCCTCGCGGGGCACGCGGGCCCGCGCGGCGTCCGCGTCAACCTCGTCGCCCCGGGCACGGTCCGCACCCCCGCCTGGACGGACCAGGACCGCGACCCCGACGCCCTGCGCGAGCTGTATCCGCTGGGCCGGATCGGGGAGCCGGAGGACATCGCGGCGGCCGTGGCCTTCCTCGCGTCGCGCGACGCCGCGTGGGTGACCGGGGTGACGCTTCCCGTGGACGGCGGCATCACGGCGGTGAACTCGGGGTTCAAGCGCTCAGCTCCCTGAGAGCCGGTCTTCGGGAGCCGCTCAGGGGCGTCGTTCCCGCCCGGTGAACCGCCCGTCAGCCGCCGTTGAGCAGCATCTGCCGCACGATCGGGCCCGCCGAGTCGCCGCCGTGTCCGCCCTGCTGGACCACCGCCGCCGCCGCGAGATCCCCGCGCCAGGCCGTGAACCAGCCGTTGGGCTCCTTCTGCCCGTCGACCTCCGCCGAGCCCGTCTTCGCCCCCATGTCGGCGCCGAGCCCGGACATCGGCTTCACGGCCGTGCCCGCGACCGCCGTGTAGTGCATCAGCTCCCGCAGCTTCGCGGCGGTCCCGCCCGACAGGGACCGGGCGGCCTTCGCGAGCGTGCGGTGGTCGACGTCGGGCGAGACGAGGTAGGGCTGGTGGAAGGTGCCGGACTTCACGGTCGCCGCGACCGACGCCATGTTGAGCGGGTTCATCCGCACCCCGCCCTGCCCGATCAGCGACGCCGCCATCTGCGCGTCCGACTGCACCGGCACCGCGCCGTCGAAACTGGGCACGCCGATCGCCCAGTTGTCGAGCCCGAGCCCGAAGACCTGTTGCGCCTGCTTGGTCAGCGAGTCGTTCTCCAGCTTCGGGGCCTGGCTGATGAAGGCGGTGTTGCAGGACGCGGCGAAGCTCGCCTTGAACGTGCCGTTCTTGATCTGGAACTTGTCGTCGTTCTGGAACTTCCAGTGCCCGTACGTGAAGTACTTCGGGCACGGGTGCTTCTTGTCGACGTCCGCGAGCCCCTTCTCCAGGAGCAGCGACGACGTGATGACCTTCATCGTGGAGCCGGGCGCGAGCGCCCCCTGGAACGCCGTGTTGAAGCCCGGGCTGGAGTTGGCCACGCCCAGGATCTCGCCGGTCGAGGGCCGCAGCACGACGACGGAGGCCCGCTCCCGCGAGGCGACCTGCTTCTCCGCGGCGGTCTGCACGGCCGGGCTGATCGTCGTCCTCACGGTGCCCGGGGTGCCCTCGGAGAGGGTGAGCAGCGTCTTGTCGGGCAGCGCGTTCTTCGCGGCACCCTTGCCGGTGCCCTTCGCGGGCTCCTTGCGCACGACGCGCAGCTCGATGCCGGCCGTGCCGCCGGCCTTCTTGCCGAACTTCTCGCGCAGCCCGTCGAGGACGGTGCCGAGGGAGGGGTACTTCTTCGCGGTCAGCTCGCCGCCCGCGCGGTCCACCGCCTTGATCGGCGGATCACCGGCCTCCCCGGTGACGAGCCGGTCGCCGTCCTTCAGCTCCGGGTGGGCGACGGACGGCCGCCAGTCGACGAGGACCTTCCCGTCGCTCTTGCGGCGCACCACCGTGAGCGAGGAGTCGTACGCGTACGGCTTGCTGAACCCGGCCCCGCCGGGCTTCTTCGCGTACGAGACCATCGACGTGACGTGGAAGGGGACGCGGGCGCCCGCCCGGACGCCCGGGACGATCTTCATGTCGTCGAGGTGGGCGTCCTTCGCCAGCTCCGTGAGCGCGGTCCTCGCGGTGGCCGCGTCGTCCGTGTACGCGGCGGCCCGCGCCACGTCGCCGGACTGCCAGGCGGTGAGGAACCGGCCGGACACCGCCGTGACCTCGGCGGCGCTCGGCGGGCCCGTCGGGACGCTCGGCTTGTCGTCCACCGCGGCGGAGGACACCGCGCCGCCGTCCATCAGGGCGTACGCGCCGACGCCGGCCCCGACGACGGCCACGGCGGCTGCCGCGCCGATCACCAGGGTGTGGGTGTTCCGGCGCTCTGGGGGCCTGCGCCTGCCTCTGGTGCCCAACGTTCGTCCTCCGGTGTTCTGCGGGTGGCCCAGATTACGGGGTGGCCCAAGTCGCTTCCGTCGTAGGACAGAACGCCGTACAGGAGCCCGCGGTTTCGTTACGATCCGGCGCGCAGCACCGAGGCCACGATCGGTCCGGCCGCGTCGCCGCCGTGTCCGCCGCTCTCCGCCATCGCCGCGGCGGCCACATCGCCCCGGTATCCCGTGAACCAGGAGTTGGACACGGCCTGCCCGTCGACCTCCGCGGAACCGGTCTTCGCCCCGATGTCCCCGGTGAGTCCGGCCATCGCGTCGCGCGCCGTACCGGTCGGCGAGGTCGCGGTCAGCCGCATCATCTGCTTGAGCTGGTACACGGTCGAGGCGGGCAGCCCCCGCGCGGTGGCGAGCCGACGGTCGCCGAGCTCCGGGGAGACGAGGATCGGCTGGTGGAACGCGCCGGTGATCGCGGTCGCCGTGACCGACGCCATGTTCAGCGGGTTCATCGTCACCTTGCCCTGGCCGATCATCCCGGCCGGGTCGTCCGAGTTCCCGTTGACCGGCACCGCGCCGTCGTACGACACGATCCCCGTCTGCCAGTCCTTGCCGAGCCCGAACCGGTTCCGCGCCTCGGCCGCGAACGTGTCCGCGCCCAGCTCGTCGGAGAGCTTGATGAAGGCGGTGTTGCAGGAGCGCTGGAAGCTGTCGGCCAGCGTCGCGCCCTCGTTCGGCCGCATGCCGGTGAGGTTGTGGAAGGTCTGGCTCAGGGCGACCGCCGAGTCCGGGCACGGCGCCTTGCCGGTCATCGACGTGACACCGTTGTCGATCAACGCCGCCGCGGTGATGACCTTCATCGTGGAGCCGGGGGCCAGCCGCCCCTCGAACGCCGCGTTGAACTCGCCGTACCCGTGGTTGGCGACCGCGAGGACCTCGCCCGTGGACGGCTTGACCGCCACCACCGCCGACTTCGAGAACTTCGTCACCGCCTGCTCGGCCGCCGCCTGCGCGCCCGCCCTGATCGTCGTACGCAGGGTGCCCGGCTTGCCCTTGGCGAGGGTGAGCAGCGTCTTCTCGGTGCTCGTCCCGTCGCTGCCTTCGTGCCGGATGAACGTCTCGACCCCCGGCGAACCGCCCGCCGCCTCCCCGTACTTGGCGCGCAGCGTGTCCAGAACGGGCCCGAGCGAGGGGTACTTCGCCTTCGACAGCACCGCCCCGTCACGGTCCACGGCCTCGATGGGCGGCGCCGCGGACTCGCCGGTGACGAGCGTGTCGCCCTCGCGCATGGCCGGGTGCAGGACGGACGGCCGCCACCGCACGAGCGCCTTGCCCGTGGTCTCACCGCGCACGACCGTCAGCGACGAGTCGTACGCCAGCGTCCGCTTCCTGCCCTCGAACGACACCGTGGCCCGCACGGTGAAGGGAACCCGGGCGCCGACCGGCGTCCCCGCCTTCAGCACGGTGCGGATGACGTGCCCGTCGTCGCGCCAGCCCTGGAGCGCGGGCCGCGCGCTGTCCGCGTAGTTCGTGGCGGACGCGGCCCCGTCCGCGTCGTTCCTCGCCCACGCCGCGAGGAACTTCGCCGACGTCTCCTTGATCTCCTCGCCCGTCGGCGGCCCGCTCCTGCGCGCCCCGGGCGCACCCGCCGCCGACGAACCCCCGGCGCCCGACACCGCCGTGACGATGTTGTAGGCCCCATACCCGGCGCCGCCCACCATCACGGCGAACACCCCACCGACCAGGGCGACCTTGACCCCCTTGCGCATGCGCGTCCCCTCCCCAGGATCTGACCGAAGGGACTCTAGGCACGTGGGAACCCCGCTGCGCAGGGTGTTGTCCAGATGGTGTCCGAAGGTGTCCGAAGAGTGATCACACCTGCGGCCGAAACCAGCTCACACCCACGTATCCAGCCACATCCGTGAACGCCAGGAATCGATCGGGATGGCGTGGCCGGTGTAGATCGGCCAGAAGTAGATGGAATCCCGGATGGTCGGGGTTGCGTGCGCCCCGACCTGGGACGATGTGGGCAGGTCGGTAGTCCGTCAGGCTGCCTGGGCCGTCTCTGGGCCGTGATCTTGCTCCACGGGCCCCCTGAAGATCCGGTCCACAGCCTTCCGCGTGCGGCCCTCGCTGCTCGGCATGAGGTGCGTGTACGTGCGCAGGGTGAAGCCGGGATCGGCGTGACCGAGGTACTGGCTCAGGGCCTTGATGTTCTCTCCCGCGTCGAGTAGCACCGACGCGTAGAAGTGGCGCAGCGCGTGCATGCCGTCGTCCGGCGCGGCGGCATATCGCTTGCCCTTCTCGGGCTCCGGGATGATCCCGGCAGCCACCAGAGCAGGTTTCCACTTCGAGTCGTTGAAGTGGCTTACGCGGACGTGATCGCCTCTGTCTCCGGAGAACAACAGCCGCTTGGTGACGGGCGCTCCGTCGGGGGTACGCCAGGGCAGCGTGATGGGCGCCGGCGCGAACCGCTTGATGTGTGCGCTGAGCGCGACGCCGACGACTTCGGGGAGTGGAACCTTCCTGGTCTTGTTTCCTTTCGGCCGCGCGAAGACGTACTTGCCCCGGATTCGCTTGAGCTGGTGGTTCACGTGCAGCCAACCACCCTCGATGTTGAGTTCATCGACCGAGAGGCCGAAGACTTCACCCTGCCGAAGACCGCAACCGGCGCCGACAGCGACGGCGGCCCGGAAGTGTTCCGGTAGCGCCTCCTGGACCGTGAAGACCTGAGGGATAGTCCAGGGCACGACCTGCCCCGGAGCAGCCTTCGGGACCGTCACCGATCGGGCATGGCACGGGTTCTTCGCGAGCAGTCCGTCATCCACTGCCGCGTTGAGGACTGCGGAGACCGTGCCAAAGATGATGCGGCGACTGGATTCGGCAGGAGCCACAGGTTCCAACTCGGCGAGCCAGGAACGGATGTGCTCCGGTTTGAACGAGCCGAGCGGACGAGTTCCGAAGTAGGGGTAGGCGTGCAGTCGCAGGCGTCGTTCCGCTGCCTCGCGGCTGTTGATCTCGCCCGGGTGAGCCTTTACCCACTTCTCGGCGTATTGCCGGAAGGTGATCCGTGAAGCGCGAGGGTCGGTGTACTGGCCGCGCGACATGTCGGCCTCGATGTTGGTCAGCCACTTCTCGGCGAGACGCTTCTGCCCATCGGCAAAGCTCTTGGACTTCTCGCTGCCGTCGGGGCCGATGTAACGGGCCCGGTAGCGGAGTCCGGTGCCGTAGCGCTCGGTCTTAACGCGACTGGTTTTCCCGTCGGCGTCTGTCTCGGTCTTGAACCAGCGGTCTTGGATGTGGCCTGCCATTTGGGTGGTGGTCCCTTCTCGACAGCACACTGGGAGGGCCGCTGAGCTGCCCTCCCAGTCGAGTTGAACGGTGGTTACGTCAGGCGGCGTCGATGGCCGTACGGCGGAGTTCGGCGACGTAGGACTGCACGTCGGCGGGGTCGTAGCGCACGTGCTTGCCGATGCGGAAACCGGGCGGTCCGGTGCGCTTCTTGCGCCACTGGTAGACGGTTTCCTTGGGCACTTCGAAGATTTCGGCGATGTCGTCGGGGGTGAGGTAGCGGTCAGGCAATCCGGCTCGGAGAGTGGCGCGCGGACCGCTGTCTGTCGGAGTCAGGGAGCGCATGCGGGTCCTTATCGGTGTGAGCGTCGTGGGGCCCTTCTGGGAAGTCCGCTACATCCGCTACGCCGCTACATCGCAGGTCAGCGGGGGTGTTTTTGTAGCGGAGGGGTGGCGTGTAGCGGCTACGCGTGCGCTACGCCGTAGCGGGTGTAGCCGCTACACGCTTCGGTGCCGCTACAGATTCAGGTGCTCTGAGCTGGGCTGTAGCGGCGTAGCGGCTGTAGCGGACTCCTGGGGAGGGGGCGGGCAGTACCGCGCCCAGGCGTCCGTCAGGTCCTCCGCGTGGAAGCCCTTGAGCACCCCGCCGGCGGTGCGGATGTTCCGGGAGCGGATGGGGGTGTTGTCGCCCGTCATGTACTCCCCGAGCATCCGGGCAAGGCGCCGGTTGTCGAAGGGTTTGCCGTCGAGGTCGGCCCACGGGGCGTCATCGAGGGCGTTGAGCCGGTCGAGGATGGCGATGGTGGGCAGCTTGTCGACGCCGATCAGGACGTGATCGCGCAGGTCGGTGAGCAGCCGGATGCCGAGACTGTGTTTGTCGGTGGTCTGTGCCGCCTTGACCAGCGTCACGCAGGCTTCCCGTGCTCGCTCGGGCCACGATCCGCCGATGGCGTCGGCGATGGCGAGCAGCGGTTCCCACACGTCGGCGGGGCGGTCGGTGACCCCCTCGGGCATGTCCGGCCACGCCCCCAGCACGAATCCCCGTGCCTGCTCGGCCCATGTGGCGAGCCGGTCGCGGAGCTTGTGCCCCTCGGCTTCGTGGAGGCGGGCGCGGAAGGGTTCGACGCGTTCGTTGCGGGCCCGGCGGCGCATACGGATGACGATGGAGCGCGTCAGGATCGTGTCCGGCAGCGATCCGAGCCCCGCGACCGCGACCGCGCAGTACGAGGGGAAGGCCTGCACGGTCTGGTTACCGCCGTCGCCGATGCACCGGTACGTCACTCCGGTGCGGCGGTGTCCGGCATTCAGGAAGCCGCGCAGGTCCTCGTTGTCCCCGGCCTTGGGGCCAAAGATCGTGTCGATCTCATCGAACAGGATCGTGGGCCGCCCGTCCGCTCCGGACACCGCCCGGAAGAGGGCGGCGGCGGATGCGTTGACCGCGACCATGGGATGCGGCACGAGCGTTTCCACGATCTCCAGGGCCCGCGACTTGCCCGACCCCGGTTCGGGGGACAGGAACGCGAGACGCGGTGTGGAGTCGAAGCAGTCGAGCAGGTGCGCGTGTGCGTCCCACAGGGCCACGGCGACGTATGCGGCGTCGGTGGGGAAGACGTTGAAGCGGCGGTGGAAGGCTTCCACCTCGTCCAGCAGTGCGGCGCCGTCGGTGTGGTCGGTCATGCGGCGGCCCTTCCTTCCTGGGGGTTGCGCAGGGGGCAGGCGGTGCGGTGGGCGGTGTGGTCGTCGATGAGGGCGAGCACCCGGCGGATGCCAACGGCGCTGCGGTCGCGTCCGCACGCGCACCACGAGGTGGCGGTGGGGATGGTGCCGCGACCGGGCGCGTTGATGGTCAGCCACGCGATGGGACGGCGCCCGTCGCCGCCGTGCGGGTCCATGCCACGAGCAGTGCGGACGCCTTCGGCGACCACCTTTCGGGCGCCCACCGCCGTCGTGTCCACAGCCTGTGGGGCGGCGTGCAGCCGTGCCCTGGTGGCGGGTTGGCCTTCCAAGGGGAGGCGGGGGGCGGTGGTCATGCTGCCTCCCGTGGCCGGACGGTGCGGGCGGAGCTGTCCAGGGCGCTGCGGATGGTGGTGCGGCACTCGGCCGGCGTGAGTCCGCTCGCCTCCCCCGCCCCTTGGAAGGCCTCCTCTGCCACGTGCCGGGGGAGGTCGCCCCACGCGACGAACCTGCCCACCTTGAACGCGCTGCGGTTCAACGTGGTGTTGCGCTGCGACTCGGGCGCCGCCGCGACGATGGCGCACTCAGCGTCGAGTGCGGCGAGTGCCGCACGGCTCCCGTCGACCGCAGGAAGCCTCAGAGGGGCCACAGATGGCCTAGGGGCCGGTTTCAGGATGGTTTGCATCCATTCGGGCAGTGGGAGCGCCACGGAGCCGCTGACGGCTTCGTAGGCTCCCGCCGGGGTGGTGCTGCCTGCCGCGACGACGTACCCGCCCCATGCCCGCGTGTCGATCAACTCGCCGATGGTGCCCGCCGTGTTGGCGTAGCGGACACCGTCGGGGGCGGTGAAGTACAGGTGGGTTCCGCCGCTCGCGGTCCGCACACGGTAGGTGTCGGGGACGGCGTGCCCGGCGCGCTCGCAGAGCGCCCCGAAGGTTGCCGCGCCGTCAGGCGCGTCCGCATTGCTCTTGTCCTTGGGCATGTCCAGGTCGAGGACGACCAGGCCGGAAGGGCCGGTGGCGATGCCGACGTTGAACGGGCCGGTGGACCATGCGGCGTGGATGCGGTCGGGGTCGGTGGTGGCGCGCTGCTCCCACTTCACATGCCCGTGCTCGCACGCTCCGGTGCGTGGGCAGACGCTCTCGCCGTGCAGTGCGGGCCGCTTGGTGCCGGGACGTAGCGGGAAGACGTGCCAGCCGTGTGCGGCGGCGTTCAGTGCGGCGGTGATCAGGTCGCCGGTCATGCCGCCACCCCCAGGGGGGATCGGACGGGGATGCCGGTGGGCACGGAGACGATGTGCGCGGCTAGCAGGGGCGGGACTGCGTTGCCAACCTGTTCGAACTGCTTGGTCCGGGTGCCGTGGAAGGGGTGATCGGCCGGGAACGATTGGAGGATCGCGGCCTCTTCGAGGGTCAGGTTGCGTTCCTCGACGCCGGCGCCCACCCACTTGCAGCGGTTCGCGGTGCCGGTGATGGTGAAGGAGGGCTCGCTGACCGCCCGCTCGTATCGTTCGACGCTGCCATCGGGCAGTTTCCAGCCCTGCCCGGAGCGGAGCTTCCAGGAACGGGCCCTACCGGTGAGCGCGTTGCTCGGGCGGTCGGCCGGGAATTCGTTGCCGCCGGGTGTGGTGCGCTCTCCGCGGGTGTTGATGGTGACGCCGGGCGGCAGGCTCAACGCGTCGGCCATGGACACCCAGGGGGCCTGGCACCCGCCGAACAGGTCGAGCGCCGGGCTCTTGGCGTGGGTCGGATCGGGTGCGCTCACAGCGCGGAGGCGGGAGGCCAGGAGAATGGCGCGCCTGCGGGTCTGCGGTACGCCGTAGTCGGCCGCGTTGAGGATGCCGATCCACACGCTGTAGCCCCAGCGGCGCAGGATGTCGGCGTACTGCTGGAACAGCGGGAGCACGTCGGGGACTTCTTCCAGGCACACCCACTCCGGGCGCAGGTCGTGCAGCCAGCGCATCGGCTCTGCGGCGAGCAGGGACCGCTTGTCCGTGCACTGGTCGAGGAGCGCGGCGCGGGCGTCGCGGCCATGGGCGAGGTCGGACACCGCCTGGTGGACGAGCGCTTGATCGGCGAGTCCGGCGCGTTTCCCGGCGCGGGACCAGGCCTGGCACGGGGGTGAGGCGATGAGCCCGGCGATGCGGCCCTTGAACGGGTCTGTCGGGTAGGCGGCAACGTCGGTCTGGATGGTCACGTGGCCGGCGGCGTGCGCAGTCCTGCACGCGGCGGTGTCCCACTCCAGGCCGATGTCGGCCAGGCCGAGCAGGCGCAGGCCCTCTGCCCAGCCTCCAGGCCCACGGAACAGTTCCACGATGCCGCTGGGGATCAGTTGATTGCCTGCTCCGGTCGAGGCCGCGTCAACCACGCTCAGACGCTGGGATGCGATCGGTACTCGCCTGATGTCGGTCGGTTCGGTCATGCTGGGTGTCTCCAGTCCTGTTGCAGGTGCTGGGTGACAAGGGCGGCCCCGCGACTTTGGCGAGACGTAGGGGGCCGCCCTTGGCGTAGCTAGGAGTCGTTCTTGCTCTTGGTGCAGGCGGGATAGTGCTCGCCGACGGTGCAGCGGTCGAAGTTCTCGACCGAGACCTTGAAGTCCTTGCGCTCACCGTTGGCGGTGCGCACAGTCAGGTAGTTGGGGCGCGTTTTGGTCGCGGAGTCCCAGCGGTTGTCTTTGGCGACGACGACACCGGGCGGCCCCTCGGGCAGGCAGCCGGTCAGCAGACCGACCCCTAAAGCGGTGATGCTCAGAGCGGCGCCGATACGGCGGGATACGGGCATGGCACGTGCTCCCCTCGGTTGGTCAGCTATGAAAGTGGTTGCGCTTGAAGACGGCCTTGCGGATGTTGACCGTGGTCCCGCCGCGCGAGGCACCCAGCACCTGCACCGCGATCCAACCGCCGAAGATGACGGCGGCCAGGATGATGAGCTGGTGGATGAGCGCGGCGAGTGCGGCGATGAACGTGGTGAGCAGCAGCAGCCCGCCGCATACCGCGAGGAAGCCGACCCCGCCGAGGGCGACGTTCACCGCAGCGCGGGAGACGGGCGGCTTGACCGCGAGGGGTTCGGGTTGGGCGGGGTTGAGGGCGTAGCCGGTGACGGCGCGTCCGTCGGGCAGGACGATGGTCTGCACGGTGGGGATGTAGCCGGGCTGCACGGCGACGACCGGAGCGGCCTGCACGTGCTGGATCGGGGCGGGCTGGTGAACGATGACGGGCGCTTCGGCGTGGGTGTGGTGGGCGGGTTCGGGCAGCATGCGGAATCCCTTCCGGGTGTGGGTCAGGGAGGCAGAGGCACCCCCTTGCAGGGGTGCTGTGGAGGTGGTTTCAGGGGTGCTGACCTGCACGCCTCCCTGACTCCCTGAACGATCATTTACGCAGGTCAGAGCCAGGGAGGCAGGACAGGGAGGGGATCAGGGAGTTCTCCCTGCCTCCCTGGCCCGCCGGGTGCTTGCCTCCCTTCACTCGGAGGCAGAAACGGAACCCTCGGTGTCGCGGTTGGAGAGAGCGCGGGCCACCCGCTCACGGCCCACGACCATGCGCCCGTCGGACTTGTACGGGTCGGCGCCAGCGTCCTCCAGGGCGCGTTTGAGGTCACCGAACGACCAGCGGCCGTAGGCGTTCTCGTTCAGGGCGGCGAGCCGTTGAAGCACGGTCTGGGTGAGCACGCGTGGCGCGTCGCCGACAACGGACGCGATGTCGGCCAGCGGGTCGCGTTCCTCGCCCCGTTCGATCACGGTCAGGGTAGTGACGCCGTCGCGCATCGCCTTGGCGCGGTCGGTGATGGCTTCGGCCGCGTCGTCGTCGATGTAGTGGGTGCGCACCGTGATGGACGACTGGCCGGCCGGGATGGCGATGCCGTCGGAGGCCACGACCAGGGTGCCCCGGTCCAGGCCGGGTCGGAGCAGGTTCGGGGCGGCGCCGCCGTCCACGGCCTTGTCTCCCAGCGCCATGCGGGCCTGTGATTCGGTACCCAGTGCGAGCGAGGCGCGGGTGTGGGCGCCTTCCCGCACGAGCTTGGGCAGGTTCTGGTCGGTGGGGTCCTGAGTGCCCTGCCACATCAGGACGTTGACCGCTCGCCCCTGGTTGTGAATCTTGCGCACGGCCATGAAGTAGCGGGAGTTGGCCTTGGAGCCGCCATACGGGCGCTTGTCATCGTCCTTGAGCGGGCACATGAACGCCACCTGCGCCTCATCCACCAGCACGATCAGCGGCGGGAACACCGTGCCGGGCGGCGCCTGGATACGGCGGTTCATCTCCTCCACGGCGCCCTCCACCATCTCGGTCACCTGGATGACGTGCTCATCCGTCGGCCCCTGGATCAGGGTGCGGGCGAGACCGTCGAACATGGCCCAGTCACCGACGCCCTTGAGGTCACCCATCAGGAACTCAACGGACTTGTCCAGCGCGAGCCACAGCGCGAGCGAGCGCAGGGCGACCGTCTTGCCCTGGTTGGACAAGCCCGTGATGAGCAGGTGGCGCTGATACAGGCTCAGTGCCGCTGCGTCGCCGCGCAGGTCCTGACCCCACGGCGCCTTGCCCTTGGCGTAGTCGGCGGTCAGGGTGTCGTCCGTGGTCAGCGGGGACGGGCCGATCGGCTCGTCCAGCGCACCGGAGTCGGCCACCCACAGCCGGACCGTGCGGGCCGCCTGCGGGATGGTGATGAACACCTCGTGCTCGTGGCGGGTCAGGTTCTCCGCCAGCTTCCGGCGCCGCTGTTGCACCTCGATCGTGGACACACCGGAGGGCAGGGTCACGTCGACTTCGACCCCGCATCCGGCAATCCGGATCGGGCCCAGCATCCCGGCCCCGGCGTCACCCATCTCCTTGATGGCGTTGCGCAGGGCGGGTACCCCCAGGTCACGCAGGGCCTTGACGACGATCGACGGTGTGATCGGTTCGCCCTCGCCGTTGCGGATGTTGTCCGGCAGTGCCCAGTAGGGGGCGGCCTGGGAGTTGCGGCCGACGGTCCACAGTCCGAGCAGGGCGAGGATCGGGCCGATCGTGATGAGCGGGCCCCACACGATCTGGACGATCCACAGCATGAGGCGGATGAAGTCGATGACCGCCATCAGCGGCGTGACCACATCGCCCACGTCCTTGGTGGCTACCGCCATGGCGATGCCGAGGACGAGGAGACCGCCGATGCCCAGACCGGTCCCCGCGGCGGCGCCCTTGGCCGCGTCGACGGGGGAGGTGAGCAGGTCCATGCGGCGGCGGTGGCGGGCCTCGCGGTAGCGCTGCCCGCGCTCCTCCCACTCGGCTGCCACCTCATAGTTCCCGGCCGCTTCGGCGGCGCGGAGCATGCGTTCGTAGCGGGATGCGGTGCGTCCGTCCCACGCGCGGCGGGCCACGATCTTCGTGCCCCCGGCCACATACATGGTGTGCCGCACGGCCAGGCGGCCGACCGTGCGGGTGTGCTCGTGCGTGACCGCGTGCCGGATCGCGCGTCCGGAACGCACCCACAGCGGCACCGGACGCGCGGGCGGTACCACCGTGAGGGTGGTCACCGAAGCATCCGGGGCGGAGGTCTCGACAGGGTTTTTATGCAGGTGAACGACGTTGTCACTCATGGGTGGTGTCTCCAGACAGCCCGCAGGCGGGCAGGAGGAACCAGGGCCCACGGCGGGCGGGCCCTGGTCAGGTGGGGTGGGGTCAGCGCAGGAGGCCGGCGGCGAGACGTTCGGTGTCGTACGCCTCGCGCTCGGCGACAGCCGAAGGGGTGTCGTGGCAGGTCACGCACATGCCGAGCGAGGCGGGGATGACGTATCCGGCATCCCGGCTGCACTCGGGGCAGGTGCGGCGGGCGGCGTTGGCCTTGGCCAGGGCCGCCCACCGTGCCGCCGTCATCGGCCGTACCGGCTTGGCGCGGTCGATGCGGTAGAGGTAGGCGACCAGCGGGCCCCGGCGACGCCGGGGCCGCTCCACCTGCGCGGCCACGTCCTGGCCGCCCGGACGTAGACCGAGGGCGCGGAGTTGGCGGTAGGTGGCCAAGCCGTCGGGGGCCAGGCGCCACCGGTAGACGGGCAGCGTGGCCATCAGGCGGCCTGCATGCCGCGTTCGGAGCGCAGGGTGTCGCGCAGCGTGCGGGCCTTCGCCGGGGACGTGTGAAGCTCACGGCGGATGCCTTCCGCCGTCAGCTTGTCGTCCGCCCATCCGGCCGTGGCCGTGCGCGCTTCGGCAAGCAGTTGCTCGGGGGTGCGCTTGGGACGGATCGGCTTCGCGGCATCCGGCACCCGGCCCGTGGCCCGACGCGGGCGACTCGATTCGGCGGCCACCGACCGGTGCTCGACCGGCGCGACGGGGGCCGGGGTGATCGAGGGGACAGGCTTGGTCGGCAAGGTCGACTTGAGGAAGCCCACCGCGACCGGTCGGGGCAGTTCCCGCACGTTCGCCGTGATCGGCGTCGGGGTCGATACCGGCAGGTCAGCCGTAGACCGTTTCATCTCGGTGTCGGTCGATTCCTCCGCATTCTTGGGATCGTCGATCGGGCGTTGCGCCTCGACCAGCGCGGCGGCCGATCGAGTGGCCTTGCGGTACAGATTGGGCGTCATGCCGGGAGTCGTGGCCCCGGTGTGGATCTGCCATGCCCGCGCCCACGCCTGCTCGGTGGTCAGCGATCCGAAGGGCGCGGCGGACAGCAGCCGATCGGCGATCCGGGCGACCCGGCGGTGATGCCACCGGCGCGTCCGGGCATGACGCCCGCGTTCGCGCCGGTCGTCATCTTCAGCGACCGCAGCCAGCGTGCACACCCACTGCCGGATCTCGAACAGCAGCGGCCCGAACAAGGTGACTGCCGCAAGCCCCCAACCGGCTGTCGTCGCGTCCGCGCCGGACAGGTTCGGCAGGTGCGCGCCATAGGTGTAGTTGATGGACGCGGCGAACCCGGCGGAAGCAACCACCAGCGCACGCAGCAGCCACCGCACCCGTGCGGCCAGGTGCCGGGAGTCGGCGTAAGCGACCCCGGCGGCCACCACCCACGCCGTGCCTTCCAACGCGAGCGGCAGAGGCAGCAGCATCGGTGAGATGCCCACGAAGTGCAGCACCTGTGCGGGCAGAGACGCGAGACCGGACGCCACGACCAGCGCCAGCGTGCCCCGCCGGTACACCTGCCCCGGCGTCAGGGACGCAGCACGACGTGCCGCCCGCTCCTGCCGCCGTTGCAGCCGCACCTCACGGTCCCGCTCCTGATCGGCGCGCGCCTGCTCCCGCAACCGAGCGGCCCGCTCATCGGCGGACCGCTCCCGCATCGCGCGGCGTTCCTCCGCCGCCGCAGCGTCGATGCGGCGCTGCTCGCGGTACTCGGCAACCGTGCTCATACCGCTCCCCCGAACGCGAACACGGCGGCCACGATCAGCAGGGCGCCGCCGATGCGGGTCAGGTCGATCGCGCGGCGCAGGGCGGTGAACTTGGTGACGGCGATGCGGGACAGGCCCGCGATGTCGGTGGCGATGTCGGTGGCCACCGCCTCCCGGATCTGTTCCGGGGTGAGCGTGGCCCACAGCGGGAAGCCGTGGCGGCCGGACAGGTTCGGCCGTACCGAGGACAGCAGCAGTGCGGCGGCGCCCAGCAGTACCGCGATCCCGGCAAGGCCGGGGACGAGTACGGCGGCGGTGAGCGGCAGGTTCTGGCTCGCGCTCCACACGCCGGCCAGGACGGCGCCGATGAAGGCCAGCAGGAGACTGGCCTTGCTGTCGGTGCGGGTGATCTCCGCCTTTACCTCGGCGTGCGCGGCGGGCAGGTCGCGGACGGTGGCGCTCATGCGGCACCTCCGGACAGGCCGGTCATGACCGGCCTGTTGAGCAGGGCGACGCGGGCGGCCAGGGCCCGGCGGCGGGCCCGGCGGATACGCCGCTCGTCCAGCTCGGTCGGTGTCCGGTCCAGGGTGACGATGTGCGCGTCGAGCAGGTCGACGTCCGCCAGAACGACGGGCATCTCCTGCTCGATCGCGGCCAGCTCCGCGTCGGTGGGCTCCATGAAGTCGGCGAACGCGGTAACAGCGTCCTGAACAGTGACGATGTGGTCCATGGGTCGTGTTCTCCCTAGCAGGTGGCAACGGCCCGAACAGAGCCCCCGGAGTGCCAGCTCCGGGGGCTCGCGCCGTTGAAGGTGATTTGAGCGAATGGACGGCGCGGTCAGCGCCGGTTGAATCCCGGGCAGCCGTTGACCATGTGGTCCACGCACTGCGGACAGTCACCCCGCAAGCCCCGGTGGGCCTTCGGGTCGTGCGCGTGCTGCCAGCACTGCGGGCACTCACGCTTGGGCACGGACATGGCCTTGGCCGACGTTCCAAACAGCCCCATGACAGGCTCCTTTTTGACTCGGCTCCCCTCGGCGCTGCTCGTGCGAGACGAGCAGCGGAGGCAACCGGTGCGGCGACTGCCGCGAGGTCGAAGCGCGGCCAGTGGCCGCGTGGTCCGCCTTTTCGACTCGGGGAGGCGGGGCCCACCTATGGAGTTCTCAATCGGTGCGCGCTCACTTCGTACTCCCCCCTGCGGGGTTTCCTCTGGGCGCTATCCGTGCAGGTCAAGCAGTGCAAAAGGGGTCCCTCCCCAACTTGCTTAGGGGGGGTTGCCGTCTCGCTTGTTAGGTACCGTAGGCAAACCTGCGGCTGCGCGCAACCCCCTCTCGCGATAGGGTTCGCTAGCCCCCCTAGGCGGAGATTGGAGCACTGTGCACGACGACATGAAGCGGGTCACTGACGTTGCGGTCCCGGTGGAGCGCGCTAAGGCCGCGATTGACCTGATGGCGACGTATCAGGCCTGGGTGTTGGAGTTGTCCCGCATCCGCCGCGAAGCCATCGAAGAGGCGCAGGCGTCAGGCATGACGCAAGCGGAAATCGCCGCAAAATTGGGCGTGAGTCGCGGGCGAGTCGGGCAACTAGCGTCCGCTGGGCCGCCCCCCGAGAGGGCGTTCTTCGGTACGAACCTGGTCACTGTGTCTCTCGGTGGGAAGCCCGAGGCGGATAAGGGGCCCGACGAGAACCCGAGTGCGGTCGTGGTGCAGGAAGACCTCGACAACTTCGAGCATCTGCGGAAGCTTCTCGGCGGCATGAAGCTTGAGGCTCAGTACGAGGTGATCCCGCCGACCGGCATCGTCAACCTCAACCGTGACAACCACGTCGTTATCTGCGGCCCTCGGTTGTCGCCCATTGTTGCCCAGGTGCTGGAGGGGGACGACAACCTGCGGTTTGAGAAGGATCGTGCCTGGCACCTGTTGGACCAGAGGACCGGCGATGAGTTCCGGTCCCCGATGGATGAGGACGGATCCGCAGGCGACTTCGGATATCTCGGACGCCTTCCGCGCCTAGACGGGCGCGGGACGTTCTTGTACATCGCCGGTATCCACGCCATCGGGGCGAACGGGGTCGTGCACTACTTGGAGCACAACTTGGCAGAGCTGTACAGGGAGGTTCGTACGAAGCGCTTCTCGACGCTGATCTCATGCCGCTACGACCCCGAGACGCTGGAAGTGCTGGAGAGCCGTCGCGTCACCCCGCTTTACCGACACGAAAGCTGATCATGCGCGTCTGCTTTGAAACGCAAGGTGGGGGAGCCAACCCCAACGAAGACTGGGTGGCCGGCACCCCCACACTCGCCGTGGTGCTGGACGGGCTCAGCACGGCTGGCCTACCCACGGGATGCCGTCATGGAGTCCCGTGGTACGTCGCCAACCTCGGGGGGTCTCTTCTAGCGGCCTTGGCAGACCTTGACCGGCCTCTATCGGAAGGCCTTGCCGATGCTCTCGAACGTGTAGCGGCGATGCATCCGAACTGTGATCTCAGTGATCCTGGGACGCCATCGGCCACGGTTGCAATCCTGCGGCACAACTACGGAACTATCGATCACCTAGTGCTGGCCGACTCACCGATCGTTCTCAATGGCACCAACGGCTACACCGTGATCACTGACCTTCGTGTGGACGACACCTTGCCCAGCCTGAGGGCTGAGGTCGAGAGTCACCAGACTCACACTCCAGGACATAGGGAAGCCCTACAGCGACTCGTGCTCGCTCAGCGGCAGGTCCGCAATACGCCAGAGGGATACTGGGTTGCTGCCGCCCGTCCAGAGGCGGCGGAGCACGCCCTGACCGGCACTATCTCCCTCCGAGACGTCCGGTCGGCTGCTGTCATGTCGGACGGTGTGTCGAGGCTGGTCACGGAATACGGCGCTGCGACCTGGGCTGATGTGTTCGCCACGCTCCAGGCCGGTGGGCCGCGGAAACTGATCGAGTCGGTGCGGGGAGTTGAGGCCACGGACCCCACGGGGATCCGATGGCCGCGCTACAAGTCCGGGGACGATGCTGCCGTGGCCTACTGCCAGTGGTGAACGCGGGGTCAACGACCGAACGCAGCACGGGTGCGTGGACGAGACCCCAGAGCCAAACCGGATGGGCTGACGGGGCCGTCGGTGGGCCGTCCGAGGGCGGCCCAGGTCGACCGACAACGGCCAACAACGACGGGAGGGGCGCGGCAACAGCCGCGCCCCTCCCGTTCGTTTGCCCAGCTAGACCCAAGTGTCCAGCCACATCCGCGACCGCCAGGAATCGATAGGGATGGCGTGGCCGGTGTAGATCGGCCAGAAGTAGATGAAGTTCCAGGCGATCAGCAGGACGAGCACCCCGGCGCCCGCCGCGCCGATCACCCGGCGCCGTTCGCTCGAACCCGGTCGGCCGATGATCGCGCCCAGCATCATCGCGAGCGCCAGGCACAGGAACGGTGCGAAGACGACCGCGTAGAAGTAGAAGATCGTCCGCTCCTGGTACTGGAACCAGGGCGCGTAGCCCGCGACCACGCCGCAGACGATCGCGCCCGCCCGCCAGTCGCGCCGGAAGAACCAGCGCCACAGGACGAACAGGAGCGCGAAGCAGGCCGCCCACCACAGCAGCGGGGTGCCGAGCGCGAGGACCTCGCGGGCGCACTTGTCGGCCGTGTCCGCCGGGCAGCCCTGTCGTCCGGCCGCCGGGGACTCGTAGAAGTAGGAGACCGGGCGGCCGTCGACCATCCAGCTCCAGGGGTTGGACTGGTAGGTGTGCGGCGAACTGAGGTGGGTGTTGAACTCCCAGACCTCGTGCTCGTAGTGCCACAGGCTGCGCACCCAGTCCGGCAGCCAGGTGAAGTGACCGCCCTTGCCCGCCGTCGCCGCCCAGTTGCGGAAATAGCCGCCGGAGCCGTCGCCAGGGGAGAGGATCCAGCCCAGCCACGAGAGGACGTACGTGGCGATCGCGACCGGGACCGTCGAGACGAACGCGGGCAGGACGTCCCGCTTGAGCACCGCGAGGTACGGGCGCCGCGCCCCGGCCACCCGCCGCGAACCGACGTCCCACAGCACCGACATCAGCGCGAACGCCGCCAGGTAGATGAACCCATTCCACTTCGTGCCGGCTGCCAGGCCCAGGCAGAGCCCGGCGAGCAGACGCCAGGGGCGCCACCCGAGGCGCAGGGTCTCGGCGATGTGCGCGTCGGGGCGGACCAGGCCGTGCGCGTCGACCGGCAGCGCCGCGGCCAGCCGCTCCCGGGCCCTGTCCCGGTCCACGACCAGGCAGCCGAAGGCCGCCACGACGAAGAAGACGAGGACCGAGTCGAGCAGCGCGGTGCGGCTCATCACGAACGCGAGGCCGTCCACCATGAGCAGCGCCCCGGCCAGGCAGCCCAGGAACGTGGAGCGGAACAGGCGCCGGCCGATCCGGCACACCATGAGCACGCACAGCGTCCCGAGGACCGCCGTCATGAACCGCCAGCCGAACGGGTCGAGGCCGAACAGCCACTCGCCGATCCCGATGACGTACTTGCCGACCGGCGGATGCACCACGTAGGAGGCGTCCGTCGGGACGGCGACGTGGCCGTTCTTCTGAAGGATCAGGTCGTTGGCGTTCTTGGCCCAGTTCACCTCGTAGCCGCGGTGGATGAGCGCCCACGCGTCCTTCGCGTAGTACGTCTCGTCGAATATCACCGCCTTCGGGCTGCCGAGGTTCCAGAACCGCAGCAGGCCCGCGACGAACGTGACGAGCAGCGGTCCCGCCCAGCCGAGGATCGCGTCGGCCCGCCCGGCGGTGAAGCGGCTCAGGCCGAACGACGCCCACAGCCGGGAGGACGGCGCGGGATGCGGTGGCACGAGGCGCGTCCGCACGTCGCCGCTGCTCTCCGGTGCCCGGTACCCGAACCGGCGCAGGCCGCGCAGCCACGCCGACGGCTGCCGCTCCCCGGCCAGGTCCTGCTCGGGCGGGGCGCTGGTCGGGGTCGGGTGGGACGACGACGCGGTACTGGTCACCGCGCCATCGTAGGGAACGGCGCTGTGCGAGTTCCATCCCCGCAGCGCCGGTCCGACCGACCCGGCCGGAGCGGTGCTGCGAGGATGGAACCGTGACAGGAAGCCCGGATTCCCCCCAGCCCGCCAAGACCGGAACGCTCGTGCTCGCGGGCACGCCCATCGGCGACGTCTCCGACGCGCCGCCGCGGCTCGCCCAGGAGCTGGCCGCCGCCGATGTCGTCGCCGCCGAGGACACCCGGCGCATGAAGCGGCTCACGCAGGCGCTCGGCGTGCAGGTCGGCGGGCGCGTCGTGTCGTACTTCGAGGGCAACGAGGCGGCCCGCACCCCCGAACTGGTCGAGGCCCTGGCGGGCGGCGCGCGCGTGCTGCTCGTCACCGACGCGGGCATGCCGTCGGTCTCCGACCCCGGGTACCGGCTCGTCGCCGCCGCGGTCGAGCGGGACATCCGGGTCACCGCCGTGCCGGGCCCTTCGGCCGTGCTGACGGCGCTCGCGCTGTCCGGCCTTCCCGTCGACCGGTTCTGCTTCGAGGGGTTCCTGCCGCGCAAGGCGGGCGAGCGGCTGAGCCGCCTGAAGGACGTCGCGGACGAGCGCCGCACCCTCGTCTACTTCGAGGCCCCGCACCGCCTCGACGACACGCTCGCCGCGATGGTCGAGGCGTTCGGCGCGACCCGCAGGGCCGCCGTGTGCCGGGAACTCACCAAGACGTACGAGGAAGTGCGGCGCGGGCCGCTGAAGGAACTCGCCGAATGGGCCGCCGACGGCGTACGGGGCGAGATCACCGTCGTCGTGGAGGGCGCCCCGGAGCGGTCGGGCGACGACCTCACCCCCGATGAGCTGGTACGCAGGGTGCGGGTGCGGGAGGAGGCGGGGGAACGGCGCAAGGAGGCGATCGCCGCGGTGGCCGCCGACGCGGGGCTACCCAAGCGGACGGTCTTCGATGCCGTGGTCGCGGCAAAGAATGCGGCGCGTCAGACCCCATGAGCGCGTAAAGGACCAACCGGAAAAGCAAAGCGAAGACCGGCTGCCGGGCCATTCAGGCAGGGAAATGCCAAATCGCCTCAAACAGTCGACAGGTCTTTTGCGCCCGGTCCGGCGGGGGCGTCCACTGGTTGAAGGGACGTACCCGTCCCCAGGCTGCCCACGGGCAGTGCTTGTCCAGCGGACAAGAGGAGCCGGAATGAGCGAGTTCGCAGTCTCCAAGGCGGCGACCGGTGCTGAGAAGATCCCCGCCCCGACTCACGGCGCGGCGATATCCGTCGTCCACGAGTCGTACTCCTTCGCCTGCATGCGGTGCGGGCACGGCTGGGAGCAGTCCTACGCGATAGAGCACCACGTCGACGGCGACGGTGCGCAGTTCGTGACCTACGTGGCGGACGGCGAGCGGGTGCCGTCGCCGCTGACCCGTCCCACCTGCCTGAACTGCGACGGCCACGTCGTACGGATCATGCGGGCCGGCCGGGTGTCCTCGGTGCTCGACGTGATGCACCCCAGGCACTCCGCGCCGCCCGCCGGTCCGGTGGAGGTTCCCGAGCCCGCGGCGGTCCCGGCCGCCGAGCGCCACCACTGGCACCTGTCCGATCTGCTGCACCCCTTCGGCCACCACAAGAAGGAAGCGTGAGCACGGCTTCGTAGGATCGGGGCATGAGCCCCGACCGTTCCAAGGACGCCACCCCTCCGCCGCTGCCCGCCCCCCTCGCGGTGGAGGTCGCCGACTCGCACACCCACCTCGACATGCAGGCGGGCACCGTCGAGGAGGGCCTCGCCAAGGCGGCGGCGGTCGGCGTGACGACCGTGGTGCAGGTGGGCTGCGACCTCGCCGGTTCGCGGTGGGCGGCCGAGACCGCCGAGGCGCACGCGCGCGTGCACGCGACCGTCGCCCTGCACCCGAACGAAGCCCCCCGCATCGTCCATGGCGACCCCGACAACTGGTCCCGGCAGGGCGCCCGGCAGCCGCTCGGTGACGCGGGGCTCGACGAGGCGCTCGCCGAGATCGACCGGCTCGCCGCGCTCCCGCAGGTCAAGGGGGTCGGCGAGACCGGACTCGACTACTTCCGCACCGGGCCCGACGGCAAGGCCGCCCAGGAGCGGTCCTTCCGGGCCCACATCGAGATGGCCAAACGGCACGGCAAGGCGCTGGTCATCCACGACCGCGAGGCGCACGAGGATGTGCTACGCGTCCTGAAGGAGGAGGGCGCCCCCGAACGCACCGTCTTCCACTGCTACTCGGGTGACGCCGCCATGGCCCAAGTCTGCGCGGCCGAGGGCTACTTCATGTCGTTCGCGGGCAACGTGACGTTCAAGAACGCGCAGCCCCTGCGGGACGCCCTCGCCGTGGCGCCCCTCGAACTCGTCCTCGTCGAGACGGACGCGCCGTTCCTGACCCCGGCCCCGTACCGCGGACGGCCTAACGCGCCGTATCTCATTCCGGTCACGCTCCGCGCGATGGCGGCGGTCAAGGGCATCACCGAGGAAGCCCTCGCGACGGCGGTCTCCGCCAACACCGCCCGCGCCTTCGGTTACTGACCGATAACGATCGGACCGGCTCACCTTCGGGCAGAGTCGCGACACTGAGTAGTCGCGCTGCTTTGGAGAGTGACCATCGCTCCGCTAGGTTCTGCTCGCCCGATCCGCCCCCGCCCGGGGGCGGGCCCCTGGAGCGCCTGGAGCGTCGTCGTGAGCAATACGCCGTACGAGACGTATGAGGACACGTACGCGACCGCGTACGAGAAGACGTACGTGGACCCGTACGGGCCGTACCGGCCGGGCCCCGCCGACGCACACGACACGTACCGCCCCGCCTACGAGTACGCGCACGAGCGGGCCACCGCCCCCACCGAGCCCCGCCTCCCGCACCAGACCCCGGGCCCCGCGCCCGCGAGAGCCGACCAGCCCGCCGACCGGCGCGCCGAGCGGCCCACCGGCCGGGCCGCCGCGCGCCGCGCCGCCCGCCGCAAGAAGACCGAGCAGCGCCCCGACACCCTGCGCAGACTGCTCCCGCAGGCGCTGGTCGTCGCGTTCCTCGCGGGCGGCACCACCGCGTTCGTCGCCGACGACAAGGCGATCACGCTCAGCGTGGACGGCAAGGAGCGCACCCTGCACACCTTCGCCGACGACGTCGGCGAACTCCTCGCCGACGAGGGCGTCGACGTCGACGCCCACGACATCGTGGCGCCCGGCCGGACCGCCGCCCTGGCCAGCGGCGACGAGGTCGCCGTCCGCTACGGCCGCCCCGTCAGGCTCACCCTCGACGGGCAGCGCCGCCAGGTGTGGACGACCGCCCGCACCGTCGACGGGGCGCTCAGACAGCTCGGCGTGCGGGCCGAGGGCGCGTACCTCTCCGTCTCCCGTTCCCAGCGCATCGCACGGCACGGCCTCGACCTCGACGTACGCACCGAGCGCAGCGTCACCGTCATGGCCGACGGGCGGCGCCGCACCCTGCGCACCAACGCGGCCACCGTCGGCGAGGCCCTCACCGAGGCCGGGATCGTGCTGCACGGCCAGGACACCACCTCCGCGCCCGCCGCGAGCTTCCCGCGCGACGGACAGACGATCACGGTGATGCGGGTGACCGGCACCAGGGAGGTGCGCGAGGAGCTGATCCCCTTCACGACCCACCGCACCCAGGACCCGTCGGCGTTCCGGGGCACGGAGGTCGTCACCCAGGCCGGTGAGCCCGGCCTGCGCCGGATCACCTACGCCGTGCGCACCGTCAACGGGGTCCGGCAACGGCCCCGCCGCGTCAGCACCGAGACGGTGCGCGAGCCGCGCCCGCAGCTCGTCCGGGTCGGTACGCGCCCCATGCCCGACGCCGTCACCGGCGCCGACACCCTGAACTGGTCCTCGCTGGCCGCCTGCGAGTCCGGCGGCCGGCCCACCGCGACCGACGCCACCGGCACCTACGGCGGCCTCTATCAGTTCGACACGCAGACCTGGCACAGCCTCGGCGGCTCCGGCCGCCCCCAGGACGCGCCCGCCGCCGAACAGACGTACCGGGCGAAGAAGCTGTACGTGCGGCGCGGCGCGAGCCCCTGGCCGCACTGCGGGCCCCGCCTGCACGGGTGAACCCGGGGCGGGAGTGACCCGTACCCTTGAACGGTGAGCACCCCTGACCCCCAAGGCCCCCTGTTCGGCGCGGCCGACATCCGCGAACTGGCCGCCGCCCTCGGCGTCCGCCCCACCAAGCAGCGCGGCCAGAACTTCGTCATCGACGCCAACACGGTCCGCCGGATCGTCCGCACCGCGGAGGTCACCGCGGACGACGTGGTCCTCGAGGTCGGCCCCGGACTCGGCTCGCTCACCCTCGCGCTGCTCGACGTGGCCCGGCACGTGACGGCCGTCGAGATCGACGACACGCTCGCCGCCGCGCTGCCCGCCACGATCGCGGCCCGCATCCCGGCCAAGAAGGACGTCTTCGACCTGGTCAACATGGACGCCATGCAGGTCACCGCGTTGCCGGGCCCGGCGCCGACCGCCCTCGTCGCGAACCTGCCGTACAACGTGGCGGTCCCCGTCCTGCTGCACATGCTCGACACCTTCCCGACCATCGAGCGCACCCTCGTCATGGTCCAGGCCGAGGTCGCCGACCGGCTCGCCGCGGGCCCCGGCTCGCGCGTCTACGGCGTCCCCTCCGTCAAGGCCAACTGGTACGCCGAGGTCAAGCGCGCCGGCAGCATCGGACGCAACGTCTTCTGGCCCGCCCCGAACGTCGACAGCGGCCTCGTCGCCCTCGTCCGCCGGGCCGAGCCGATCGCCACGACCGCGTCCAGGGAAGAGGTCTTCGCGGTCGTCGACGCCGCCTTCGCCCAGCGCCGCAAGACGCTGCGCGCCGCCCTCGCCGGATGGGCCGGTTCCGCCGCCGCGGCCGAGGCCGCCCTGGTCGCGGCCGGGGTGTCGCCGCAGGCCCGCGGCGAGGCGCTGACCGTCGAGGAGTTCGCGCGGATCGCGGAGGCTCGTTCCTCGAAGGGCGGCGCCGCGTGAGCGTGACCGTACGCGTCCCCGCCAAGGTCAACGTCCAGCTCGCGGTGGGCCCCGCCCGCCCCGACGGCTTCCACGACCTCGCCAACGTCTTCCTCGCCGTCGGCCTGTACGACGAGGTGACGGTGGAGCCCGCCGACTCCCTCACCCTCACGTGCACGGGCCCCGGGTCCGACCAGGTCCCCCTGGACCGTACGAACCTGGCGGCGCGCGCCGCGATCGCGCTGGCCGCACGGCACGGGCTCGGCGACCCGAAGGTACGCATCCACATCGCCAAGGACATCCCCGTGGCCGGTGGCATGGCGGGCGGCTCCGCCGACGCGGCCGGCGCCCTCGTGGCCTGCGACGCGCTGTGGGGCACCGGGGCCTCGCGGGAAGAACTCCTCGCCCTCTGCGCCGAGTTGGGCAGCGACGTCCCGTTCAGCCTGGTCGGCGGGGCGGCGCTCGGCACCGGACGCGGCGAGCTGCTTCAGCCCCTGGAGGTGGGCGGGGAGTTCTGGTGGGTGTTCGCGGTCGCGGACGGCGGCCTCTCCACGCCCGCGGTCTACCGGGAGTTCGACCGGCTGAGCCCCGCGGCCCCGGAGCCCGTCGCCTCCGCCGCGCTTGTGGAGGCGCTGCGCGCCGGTGACGCGGCGGCCCTCGCCGCGACCGTCTCCAACGACCTCCAGCCCGCCGCGCTCTCCCTCTTCCCGTCCCTGAAGGCCACGCTCGACGCGGGCGCCCGTGGCGGGGCCCTCGCCTCCCTGGTCTCGGGGTCCGGCCCGACGACCGCGTTCCTCGCGGCGGACGAAGAGGCCGCCCGCGGGATCGCCGACGCGCTGGCCGCCTCCGGGACGTGCCGCGCCGTACGGGTGGCGCCGTCCCCGGCCCCGGGCGCGACCCTGCGCTAGCACTGCCGCGCCCTCCGCCGTGGCTGCCGCGCCACCGGCCCGCGGTCGCCCACGCTCCCGCGTCCCCGAGAACCCGCGGCGCGAAGCCCACCCCCCGACCCCGATTACCCTGGACAACCGGTCACCCCCTGGCAGGAGCGAAATGGCAGTCAATCTGGTCAACGTCGAGAACGTCACGAAGGTCTACGGCACTCGTGCCCTGCTCGACGGTGTCTCCCTCGGGGTCTCGGAGGGTGACCGGATCGGCGTGGTCGGCCGCAACGGGGACGGCAAGACGACCCTGATCCGGATGCTCGCCAAGCTGGAGGAGGCCGACACCGGCCGGGTCACGCACAGCGGCGGTCTGCGCCTGGGCGTGCTGACGCAGCACGACTCCCTCGACCCGGCGGCCACCGTGCGCCACGAGGTGATCGGTGACCTCGCCGACCACGAGTGGGCGGGCAACGCCAAGATCCGCGACGTGCTGACCGGCCTCTTCGGCGGCCTCGACATGCCGGGCTTCCAGCAGGGCCTGGACACCGTGATCGGCCCGCTGTCCGGCGGCGAGCGCCGCCGCATCGCCCTCGCCAAGCTTCTCATCGACGACCCCGACCTGCTCATCCTCGACGAGCCCACCAACCACCTCGACGTGGAGGGCATCGCCTGGCTCGCCCGCCACCTCCAGGCCCGCCGCTCGGCGCTCGTCTGCGTCACGCACGACCGCTGGTTCCTCGACCAGGTCTGCACCCGCATGTGGGACGTGCAGAAGGGCGACGTCTACGAGTACGAGGGCGGCTACTCGGACTACGTGTTCGCCCGCGCCGAGCGCGAGCGGATCGCCGCGACCGAGGAGACCAAGCGGCAGAACCTGATGCGCAAGGAGCTGGCCTGGCTGCGCCGCGGCGCCCCGGCCCGCACCTCCAAGCCCCGCTACCGCATCGAGGCCGCCAACGAGCTGATCGCCGACGTGCCGCCGCCGCGCGACACCAGCGAGCTGATGCGGTTCGCGGGCGCCCGGCTCGGCAAGACCGTCTTCGACCTGGAGGACGTGACGATCCAGGCCGGGCCCAAGGTGCTGCTCAAGCACCTCACCTGGCACCTCGGCCCCGGCGACCGCGTCGGCCTGGTCGGCGTGAACGGCGCGGGCAAGACCTCGCTGCTGCGCGCCCTCGCGGACGCCGCCCGCACCCAGGGCGAGGAGCAGCCGGTCGCCGGGCGGATCGTCGTCGGCAAGACGGTCCGCCTCGCCTACCTGTCGCAGGACGTGACGGAGCTGCCCCCCACCCTGCGGGTCCTGGAGGCCGTCCAGCAGGTCCGCGACCGCGTCGACCTGGGCAAGGGCCGCGAGATGACGGCGGGCCAGCTCTGCGAGCAGTTCGGGTTCAGCAAGGAGAAGCAGTGGACGCCGGTCGGTGACCTGTCGGGTGGTGAGCGGCGCCGCCTCCAGCTCCTGCGCCTCCTCATGGACGAGCCGAACGTCCTCTTCCTCGACGAGCCCACCAACGACCTCGACATCGAGACGCTGACGCAGTTGGAGGACCTGCTCGACGGCTGGCCCGGCTCCATGATCGTCATTTCCCACGACCGGTTCTTCATCGAGCGCACCACCGACAACACCTACGCGCTGCTCGGCGACGCCACTTTGCGGATGCTGCCGCGCGGCATCGAGGAGTACCTGGAGCGCAGGCAGCGGATGATCGACGCCGCCGCCCCGGCGCCGGTGGCGGCCCCCGCCGCCACCGCCGGGTCCGGCCCGTCGTCCGCCGACACCCGTGCCGCCAAGAAGGAACTCCAGAAGATCGAGCGCCAGTTGGACAAGATCTCCGGCAAGGAGAGCACGCTGCACGCCCAGATCGCCGAAAACGCCACGGACTTCGCGAAGGTGGCCAAGCTGGACGCGGAGCTGCGTGCACTCATCGCCGAGCGCGAGGACCTGGAAATGCGCTGGCTGGAACTGGCCGACGATGCGTGAAGGCCGCGTGTAGACGCGTAACGGACCCATCACGGGCCGGTTCTCCCTTGGGAACAGGGGCTGGACCGGCCCTTCGCATACGTGTCCACAGTGATAGAAAGGGCCGCTGGGGGCGGCCTGAGCGCACCCGTGACCGACTTGAGAACGTCCGGAAAACACCCAGGCGTGCCGGTACATCAGCAGGGAAAGAGGGGGAGCGCTGATGACTCAGCCGCCCAGCCAGCCGCCGTCCGGCGGCTTCGGAGCACCACAGGACCCGCCGCCGCAGCCCGGTTACGGGTATCCCCAGCAGCCCCAGCAGCAGCCCGGCCCCTACGGCCCGCCGCCGCAGCAGCCGGGACCGTACGGGTATCCCCAGCAGCCGGGCCCGTACGCCCAGCAGCCCGGTCCCTACGGGCAGCCGCAGCAGCAACCCCCGTACGGCTACCCGCCGCAGCAGCCGCCCACCCCGCCCGGCGGTGGCGGCAGCAAGGGGAAGACCTGGGCGATCGCCGCCGGGGCCGTCGCCCTGCTGCTCGTCGCGGGCGGCGTCGTGTTCGCGGTGGCGGGCGGCGACGACGGTGACGGCAAGAAGGACACCGCCGGCAAGGACACGGACCCCAAGGCGTCCGCGTCGGTCCCGGTCAACCCGGGCGACGGCCAGGGCGACGGCCACGGCGGCGAGGAGGACCTCAACGCGGGCCGCCAGGACGGCGAGGCGAAGGTCCTCTGGTACAAGACCGCCCCCAAGGTGGGCAGCAACGGCGCCGACGCCCCCGGCATGTGGATCACCGACAAGGTCGCCGCCAAGGCCGCCTACAAGGAGGTCCTGGGGTACGACGTCGCGGACGGCAAGGTCAGTTGGCCCGCCGTCACGCTGCCGCAGAAGATCTGCTCCGTCACCAAGACCCCGTCCGACGCCGGGAAGATCGTCGTCGCGTACATGAGCGGCACCAGCTCCCGCGCCCACTGCAACCAGATCCAGGAGATCGACCTGGCGACCGGCGCCAAGGGCTGGACGGCGAAGATCCCCGAGCGCGAGGACAAGGACGACTTCTTCGACGGCACCGGGACCAGCATCTCCCTGTCGTACGTCGGCGCCGACACCCTGATGGTCGGCCGCCAGATGTCGGGCATCGCGCTGGACGCCACCACAGGCAAGAAGAAGAAGTTCGTCGTCGAGCAGTACGGCACCGACTGCTTCCCCAAGGCCTACACCGGCGACAAGAGCAAGCTGCTCTCGATCGCGTCCTGCGGAGCGGGCGGCGACAACGGGCACGAGGAGCTGCGCCGGCTCGACCCCGGGACCGGCAAGGTCCTGTGGACGAAGAAGTTCCCCAAGGACTGGTCGATCGCGAACGTGTACTCCGTCAGCCCGCTGATCGTGTACAGCACCAACCAGGACGACAAGAAGTACAACATCGCCGTCTTCAAGAACGACACCGTCTCCGTGCAGTCCGAGGTCGGCGTCGACGGCCTCGACACCGGCTGCGGCTCCAGCTTCTCCTTCCTCACCAGGAACCTGAACGGCTGCCAGGGCGTGACCGCGGACGCCTCCACCCTCTACATGCCGACCAAGGGCAGGACCGGCGGCAAGAACGAGGTCGTCGCCATCAGCCTCACCAGCGGCAAGGAGCGCTGGCGGGTCAGCTCGCCCGAGGACCAGTCGCTGGTGCCCCTGAAGGTCGAGGGCGGCTCCGTCGTCGCGTACATGGAGGCGTCGTACGGCGGCTCCGCCGGGCGCGTGGTCTCCATCCCGGTGTCGGGCTCGCACACGCCGAAGACGCTGCTCCAGAACCCGGCGGGCACGGCCGAGATCGAGAGCGGCTTCTACTCCAAGGACGTCGCCTGGGTCGACGGGCGCTTCTACCTCTCCGCCACCAACCTGTCCGGCAGCGCCAAGGGCCAGCAGAAACTGATGCTGGCCTACGGCGACTGAGCGCCCCTCCCGCACCCTTTCCGTCCCCGTCCTCACCTTCAGGCATCCCGAGGTACCCCACGTCATGACGCAGCCGCCCCCGCCCCCGCAGCAGCCGCCGAACGAGCCGCCGCAGGACCCGCTCCGCAAGCAGCAGCCCGACTCCCCGGCGGCCCCGCAGCCCCCGGCCGCGCCGCCCGCCGGTGGTTTCGGCGCGCCCACCACGCCCCCGCCCGGCGGCTTCGGCGCCCCGACACCGCCCGCGCCGTCGCAGGACGCCCCCGGCTACGGCTACCCGCAGGCGCCGCCCCCGCCCCCGCAGGGCGCGCCGGGCTACGGCTACCCGGGCCAGCAGCCGCACCAGCCGCCACCGCCCGCGTACGGACAGCCGCAGCAGCCCTACGGGCAGCCCCAGTTCGGCCAGCAGCCGTACGGGCAGCCGCAGTACGGGTACCCGCAGCCGCCCACCGCGGCGATGACCGCTCCGGGCGGGGGCGGCGGCAAGAAGCCCTCGCCGATCGTCTGGATCATCACCGCGGCCGTCGTCGTGATCGCCCTGATCGTCGGCGGCGGGATCCTCTACGCCGGCTCGTCCGACGACGGCAAGGACGACAAGAAGACCTCCGCCGACGGCAAGGACGGCGACCAGGGCAAGGACGGCTCCGGTCCCGCCGGCGGCGAGGAGAAGGTCCCGGGCAGCACCGCGGCGAGCATCGCCTTCCAGCTCCCCGCGCCCAAGGTCGCCAAGGACGCCGTGTGGAGCGTGGCCGGTTCCTGGCTGACCGACTCCACGTACGCCAAGGCGGAGCTCAACCAGCTCATCGGCTACGAGCCGGACTCCGGCACCAAGAAGTGGACCCTGCCGCTGACCGGGCAGACCTGCGGTGCCTCCCCCGAGGTGACCGAGGCCGGACTGGCCGCCGTGCTCTCCGAGGACGGCAAGCGCAAGAAGGACAAGGACTACTTCAAGTGCACCGAGATCACGGTGTTCGACGTGAACACCGGGAAGAAGGTGTGGTCGGACAGTGTCGAGGTGAGCGGGCAGAAGATCGCCTTCAAGGAGCTGTCCGTCAGCGGCACCACGCTGGCGGTCGGCGGCGGCTACGACGGCGGCGCGGCCTTCGACATCACCTCGGGCAAGTCGCTGTGGAAGCCGCAGCAGGGAAGCTGCGAGGACGTCGGCTACCGCGGCGGCGAGCAACTCGTCGCGGTCCGCAAGTGCGGTGACTTCGACGCGGAGACCTACGAGATCCAGGTCCTCGACCCGGCCACCGGCAAACCGCGCTCGACGTACAAGGTCCCCGGCGCGCCCGGCAGCGTCAACCTCCTGTCGGTGTTCTCCAGCAAGCCGGTCACCTTCGGTGTCGCGCTCGGCGAAGAGGTCAAGTACACCGACGCGTTCGCGCTCGACGACACCGGCAACAAGCTGCGTGCCAAGATCACCATTGACCCGGAGAAGTACGACGTCGACTGCGAGGTCGGCGAGGTGCACGGCTGCAAGGGCGTCGTCGTCGGCAACGACCGCCTCTACCTGCCGTCCCAGCAGCACGACGGCAGCGGCACCGACCAGGTCAACGAGATCGTGTCGTACTCGCTGGCCGACGGGAAGATCACTGGTGACCGCTTCGACAGCGGCGCCGACTACGAGATCTTCCCGCTGCGCATGGACGGCGGCAACGTGCTGGCGTACAAGGACGGCCCCTACGACAAGGGCGCCCAGGTCGTCACCATCGACCCCGAGGCCGGCAAGCAGACGGTGCTGCTGGAGACGCCCGCGACCCAGAGCGTGCGGAACGTGCTGAGCCGGATGGTGCCGAAGTCGTCCGAGATGCTGTACTCCAACGGCCGTCTGTTCATGGGCAAGGATCTGATCAGCGAGCCGTACTCGGCGGACGACAAGCAGTACGCGGCCATCGGCTTCACTGCCAAGTAGTCCGCGCAATACGCCGGTTGACGGCCCCGCACCCTCACCAGGGGCGCGGGGCCGTCGCCGTCACCCCGGAAAGACCGGTGATTTCAGCAATGCGGGCCGCTTCTGACCGGTAGGGGGCGCGCAACGTCGAACAAGCGTGTAGCTTCCGGGGGATGAAGGAGGACGGGGAGTCGGGGGGCTCGCCTGTCCATGGGGGGCCCGGGAGATTCCTGACTGCTTCTGGGGCGAACTGGGGGGTTGGCTCAATGGGTGTGCGGCTCATGGTGGTCGACGACCACCGATTGCTCGCCGAGGCACTCGCCTCGGCCCTGAAACTGCGCGGGCACCGGGTGCTCGCCGCGGCGGCGCCCGCCGCGGGCGCCGCCGAACTGGTCATCTCCCGGGCCCCCGAGGTCTGCCTCATCGGCACGGCGACCCCGGCCGAACCGGGCACCTTCGACCCGGTGCTCCGCATCAAGCGGGAGCGCCCCCAGGTGGCGGTCGTGGTCCTCGGCCCCGTCCCGTCCCCGCGCGGCATCGCCGCGGCCTTCGCGGCCGGCGCCTCCGGCTACGTACGCCACGACGAGCGCATAGAGGGGGTCGAGCGGGCCCTGATGAAGGCCAGGGCGGGCGAGGCGGCCGTGGCCCCGGCGCTGCTCCAGGGCGCGTTCAGCGAACTCCTCAACCCCGCCGCGCAACCCGACGACGAGGGGCAGCGGCTGCTCCAGATGCTGACGCCCCGTGAGGTCGAGGTCCTGGTGCGGGTCGCCGACGGGGAGGACACGCGGTTGATCGCGGCGGGCATGGGCATCGCCCCCTCCACCGCCCGTACGCACGTCCAGCGCGTCCTGATGAAGCTCGGCGTCGGCTCCCGCCTGGAGGCGGCGGCGCTGGCCGCCCGCACCGGCCTGCTCGACCGGGCCGGTCCGGTGCCCTCGGCGCAGCCGCCGTCCCAGGACCCGTCCGCCACACCGGACTCGACGGGACCGGATTCCTGAGCTACAGTTGATCTTGTTGGTCACCGCGACAGCGGGAGACGAACAGTGCGTTGGTCGTCCAAGGAAAGACGCCCCGCTTCCTGCGGGGAAATGCAGGTGCAAGGCCTGCCCAGCGCTCCACATCACGTCCCGTCCCGCTCACCAGCGGGGCGGGACGTCTGCGTTATGGGGGTATGGGGGTATGGGGGTACCCCACGGCGAAGGGGCCGGAGCCCCGCACCCGTGGATGCGGAACCCCGGCCCCGTGCGCGGTCCGGGTGAGGGTCACTCCCCGTCGTCCGGCGTGGGCGGCGCCGTCGGACGCAGCTTCAGCCAGACGAGGAAGAACAGGCCGAGGGCGAGCATGCCGAGGCCCGTCCACAGGTTGATGTTGATGTCCTCGGCCTTCTTGAGGTCGGCGTCGGAGGCCGTGATGCCGGCGATCGTGACGATCACGCCGTAGACGACGAACAGGCCGCCGATGATGCGCCGGATGTCGAAGAGGCGGGCCGCCGTCGCGGACTTGCGCTCCAACTCGGAGACGTCGTTCTGGAGTTCAGACATGGTGGGTCGGGCCTCCGATCAGAGGGAGTAGGGGAGGTAGCAGAGGGCGGCCACGACGATGGCGCCCCAGCCGAGCAGCGCCGGCTTGCGGTACCAGGCGTCGTCGCCCTCGGCGGGCGGCTCCTCGATGCCGGGGGCCGTCGTGCCGTACACCAGTCCCGCCAGCTCCGCCTCCGGCTTGGGAGCCGTGAAGAGGGTGACCACCACCATGACCACCGCGCCCGCGACGAAGCCGACGATCGCCGAGACGAAGTTGGCGCCCTGGTCGGTCGGGATGTCGATGACGCCCTGCTTGTAGATGTAGAAGTAGTTCACCATCGCGGCCGTCGTACCGGCGACCAGGCCCCACACGCCCGACTTCATGGACGCGCGCTTCCAGAACATGCCGATGATGAAGACGACGAACATCGGGACGTTGAAGAAGGAGAACAGGGTCTGGAGGTACCCCATGATGTTCGAGAACGACGACGCGATGAACGCCGTGCCGATCGAGAGGACGACGCCGATCGCGGTGATGGCGCGGCCGAACTTCAGGTAGTACCCGTCGGGCTTGTCGGTCTTCACGTACTTGGCCCAGATGTCGTACGTGAACACGGTGTTGAAGGACGAGACGTTCGCCGCCATGCCCGCCATGAAGGCGGCCAGGAGACCGGTGACGGCGATGCCGAGCACACCGTTCGGCAGCAGCTCCTGCATCAGGTACGGGATCGCGTCGTTGTAGGTGAGGTCCGAGCCGGCGCCGCCGATCTTCGGGACGAGCACCGCGGCGACCATGCCCGGGATCATCACCAGGAAGACGATGAAGATCTTCGGGAACGCGGCGATCAGCGGGGTGCGCTGGGCGGCGGAGAGGTTCTTGGCCGACAGGGCGCGCTGCACCTCGGCGAAGTTCGTCGTCCAGTAGCCGAAGGAGAGCACGAAGCCGAGGCCGAGGATGATCGTGAGCCAGTTCGCGCCGAGCGGGTTGGCGTCACCGATGCCGGTGCCGCCCCAGGCCGACATGAAGTTGTCGCCGTGCTGGGACTTCAGGGAGTCGGTCATGCCGCCCCAGCCGCCGACCCGCTTGAGGCCGATGATGCAGATGGGGATGAGGGCCGCCAGGATCACGAAGAACTGGAGGACCTCGTTGTAGATCGCCGAGGACAGACCGCCGATGGTGATGTACGCGAGGACGAACGCGCCCGCGACCACGATGGCCACCCACTGCGGCCAGCCGAGCAGCGCCTCGACGACGATCGACAGGGCGTAGAGGTTCACGCCCGCGATCAATATTGCCGCGAAGGCGAACAGGACCGAGCTGAGCAGGTGTGCGGATTTGTCGAATCGCTGGAGCAGGAACTCCGGGACCGAGCGCACCTTCGAGCGGTAGTAGAAGGGCATCATGACCAGGCCGAGGAAGACCATGGCCGGGATGGCGCCGATCCAGTACCAGTGGACGACGGCGACGCCGTACTGCGCTCCGGTCGCGGCCATGCCGAGGATCTCGGTGGCGCCCAGGTTGGCGGCGACGAACGCGAGCCCCGTGACCCAGGCGGGCAGGGATCGTCCGGAGAGGAAGAAGTCGAGGCTGGTCTTCACCGAGCGGCGGGCCATGAAGCCGATACCGAGGACGACCACGAAGTAGATCGCCAGGATCGCGTAGTCGAGGCCGTTGGTGGGCAGCCGTAGCCCTTCGGCCAGGGTTGTCACGGCGGACGTTGTGGGGGACTGCATGGGAACTCGCTTCGTTGCGCGAACTGAATCAGACCGGAACCTACGCCTCCGTCTTCAATAAGTGAACACTTCGCCTGATGTTCTTTGTTTGATTGTGATCGAGGGCGTCCGTCACGATCCGTTCCCTTGACGGGACTGTTGGCTTATGCTTTGTTGTGTTCGGTTCTGTTTGGTTGGCGCGATGAGGAGTGTCGGACGTGAAGAAGACGTCGACCCGGCTTGCCGATGGGCGCGAGCTCATCTACTACGACTCGCGCGACGACGTCGTACGGGAGGCGGCCGACCGGCGCCCGCTGGAGCGCACCGTCACCACCTCCGAGATCCGCCGCGACCCGCTCCTCGGCGACGCCGTCGCGATCGCCTCGCACCGGCAGGGGCGCACCTACCACCCGCCGGCCGACGAGTGCCCCCTCTGCCCGTCCGAGGGGGACCGCCTCAGCGAGATCCCCGACTCCTCCTACGACGTCGCCGTCTTCGAGAACCGCTTCCCCTCGCTCGCCGGTGACTCCGGCCGGTGCGAGGTCGTGTGCTTCACCTCCGACCACGACACGTCCTTCGCCGACCTCAGCGAGGAGCAGGCCGGGCTCGTCCTGGAGGCGTGGACCGACCGGACCGCGGAACTCTCCCACCTCGACTCCGTCGAGCAGGTCTTCTGCTTCGAGAACCGCGGCGCCGAGATCGGCGTCACCCTCGGCCACCCGCACGGCCAGATCTACGGCTACCCCTTCACCACCCCGCGCACCGCCCTCATGCTGCGCTCGCTCGCCCAGCACAAGGAGCAGACCGGCGGCCGCAACCTCTTCGCCGACACCGTCGAGCGGGAGATCGCCGACGGCTCGCGCGTCGTCATCGACGGCGAGCACTGGGTGGCCTTCGTGCCGTACGCCGCCCACTGGCCCTACGAGGTGCACCTCTACCCGAAGCGCCAGGTCCCCGACCTGCTCGGGCTCGACGAGGCGGCGCGCACAGAGTTCCCCAAGGTCTATCTGGAACTCTTGAAGCGCTTCGACCGGATCTTCGGTGAGGGTGAGCCGCCGACGCCGTACATCGCGGCCTGGCACCAGGCCCCGTTCGGCACGCTGGACGAGTTCGAAGGTGTCGGCCGCGACGACTTCGCGCTGCACCTGGAGCTTTTCACCATCCGCCGCACTTCCGGCAAGCTGAAGTTCCTCGCGGGCTCCGAGTCCGGCATGAGCGTGTTCATCAACGACGTGCCGCCGGAGACCGCGGCCGAGCGACTGCGAGAGGTAGCGAGCAAGTAATGGGCCAGACCGTTCCGAAGAAGTACATGGTCACCGGTGGCGCGGGATACGTCGGCAGCGTCGTCGCCCAGCACCTGATCGAGGCGGGCCACGACGTCACCGTCCTCGACAACCTCTCCACCGGCTTCCGCGAGGGCGTGCCCGCGGGCGCCACCTTCGTCGAGGGCGACATCCGCGACGCCGCCCGGTGGCTGGACGCCTCCTTCGACGCGGTCCTCCACTTCGCCGCGTTCTCCCAGGTCGGCGAGTCGGTCGTGAAGCCCGAGAAGTACTGGGACAACAACGTCGGCGGGACGATGGCCCTGCTGGCCGCCATGCGCACGGCCGGCGTGCGCAAGCTCGTCTTCTCCTCCACCGCGGCCACCTACGGCGAGCCCGTCTCCACGCCCATCACGGAGACCGACCCCACCGCGCCCACCTCCCCGTACGGCGCCTCGAAGCTCGCCGTCGACCACATGATCACCGGCGAGGCCGCCGCGCACGGACTGGCCGCCGTCTCCCTGCGCTACTTCAACGTGGCCGGCGCCTACGGCGACTGCGGCGAGCGCCACGACCCCGAGTCGCACCTCATCCCGCTCGTCCTCCAGGTCGCCCAGGGCCGGCGCGACGCCATCTCCGTCTACGGCGACGACTACCCGACGCCCGACGGCACCTGCGTGCGCGACTACATCCACGTCGCGGACCTGGCCGAGGCGCACCTCCTCGCCGTCGACGCGGCCCGCCCCCGCGAGCACCTCATCTGCAACCTCGGCAACGGCAACGGCTTCTCCGTCCGCGAGGTCATCGAGACCGCCCGCAAGGTCACCGGGCACCCGATCCCCGAGGTCGCCGCCGAGCGCCGCGCCGGTGACCCGGCCGTCCTCGTGGCCTCCGCCGCCACCGCGCGCGAGCGCCTCGGCTGGAACCCGTCCCGCGCGGACCTCGCGGGAATCGTCGCCGACGCCTGGCGGTTCGCCCAGTCCCGGCACCGGTCGTCACTCGTAGCCCCGTAGCAGAGTAGGTAGCCAACTCATGTCTGTCGCCGCGCAGTTCAAGGACCTGTACGGGTACGAGCCCGCGGGGGTGTGGGCGGCCCCCGGCCGCGTCAACCTCATCGGCGAGTACACCGACTTCAACGAGGGCTTCGTCATGCCGCTCGCGCTGCCGCACACCGCGGTCGCCGCCGTGGCCCGGCGCACGGACGGCGTGCTGCGGCTGCACTCCGCCGACATCGACGCCCCCGTCACCGAGCTGCGCGTCGACGAGCTGACCCCGCTGTCGGCGTACGGGCAGGGCGGCTGGGCCGCCTACCCGGCCGGAGTGGTCTGGGCGCTGCGCGACGCCGGTCACGCCGTCACCGGCGCGGACCTCCACCTCGCGTCGACCGTCCCGACCGGCGCGGGCCTGTCCTCCTCGGCCGCCCTGGAGGTCGTGACCGCCTGCGCGCTGAACGAACTCTTCGGACTCGAACTCAGCGGACCGGAGTTGGCGGTCCTCGCACAGCGCGCCGAGAACGTCTTCGTCGGCGTCCCGTGCGGCGTCATGGACCAGATGGCGTCCGCGTGCGCCACCGAGGGCCACGCCCTGCACCTGGACTGCCGCGACCTGTCGACCCGTCAGGTCCCCTTCGACCTGGCCGCGCGGGGCCTGGAGCTCCTCGTCGTCGACACCCGCGTCAAGCACGAGCTGGGCGACGGCGCGTACGCGGAGCGGCGCGCGGGCTGCGAGGAGGGCGCCCGCGTCCTCGGCGTCTCGCACCTGCGGGACGTCGCCTACGCCGAACTCGGTGACGCGCTCGCCACCTTGGAGCGGTCAGGGGTGGACGAGAAGGTCGTCCGCTACGTCCGCCACGTCGTCTCCGACGACCACCGCGTCGAGCAGGTCATCGGCCTCCTGGACACCGGCCGCTCCGCGGACGTCCGCGCCATAGGCCCGATCCTCAACCAGGGCCACGCCTCGCTCCGCGACGACCTGCGCATCTCCTGCCCGGAACTGGACCTCGTCATCGACACGGCGGTGGCCTCCGGCGCGCTCGGCGCCCGGATGACGGGCGGCGGTTTCGGCGGCTCGGCGGTCGTCCTGGTGGAGAGCGCCGACGCGGACGCCGTCACCAAGGCGGTGACGGCGGCCTTCGAGGAGGCCGGGTACACGGCGCCGCGCGTGTTCCCCGCCGTGCCCTCGCCCGGCGCCCACCGGGTGAGCTGAATGGGCCGGCTCAGCCCAGCCGCTTCGTCAGCGTGAACTCCTTGACCCCCGGCGGATAGTCCGGCACCACCGCGACCACGTCGTACCCGTGCTGCCGGTAGAAGCCGGGGGCCTGGAAGTCCCAGGTCTCCACACGGGAGTTGACGCAGTCGTGCTCCTCGCGGGCGAGGCGCTCCGCCTCCGCCAGGAGCCGGGAGCCGAGTCCCGCGCCCCGGTGCCCGTCGGCGACCCAGAGCAGATCGACGTGCAGCCATCTCGCCCAGGTGTGCGCGTCGAGCCCGCCGGCCAGCGCGCCGTCGTCCGCCACCGCCCACACCTGGAGCGGGGTCTCGCGATCCGCCGCGGTGCCCCGCAGGTCACGCAAGGTCGGGGACGCCGCCGCATTGTCCTCCTGAAGCAGTGACCTGAGCAGAAGGCGGCGCTCTTTGTCGACTTCTGTCTCGATGCGAAACATGTGACTCACCATAAACGCGCCGGACAGTCGCCACCCGGCCAACGGGTAACCAGTTCTGTGAATAGCCTTCCCCTCCTGGCCCGCGGCTCTACTCTGAGGAAAACACCGGTGGGGGCCGGTGTTGATCAGGGGGCGAGACAGCCGGGTACGACGCCCGGGGTGGGGGTAGCGGATTCCGGCGCGGCGGCGGCCGTGCGACCGCGGTGACCCGCACTTCGGGCGCCGTACCTGTGTTGGTCCTTCTCCCGACGATGGGGTACCCCGCGCTCAACAGAGGGCGCGGGGAAGGGGGTTGTCACGTGGTTCGTATCCGGGTTCTGGTCGTCGACGACCATCGCATCTTCGCCGAGTCCCTGGCCGCGGCGCTCGCCGCCGAGCCGGACGTCGAGGTGTCGGCCGCGGGCAGCGGACCCGCCGCCCTGCGCTGCCTGGACCGGGGGGCCGCCGAGGGGCGCAGATTCGATGTGCTGCTGGTCGACGCCGACCTGGGCGCGGTGTCCATGCAGGGCATGCGCCCGCCGACCGTCGTGCCCGACGGCCCCGCCAAGGAAGGGCTCGTCGACGGCATCTCGCTGGTGGCGGGCGTCCGCTCGGGCCAGCCCGCCGTGCGCACGGTGGTGCTCGCCGAGCGGGACGACCCGCGGCGCGCCGCGCTCGCGTTGCAGGCCGGCGCCTCGGGCTGGGTCGCCAAGGACTGCTCCCTGTCCCGCCTGCTGACCGTCATCCGAGGCGTGCTGCGGGACGAGACGCATCTGCCCCCGGCGCTGCTCACGGGCGTCCTGCGGGAGCTGACCGCGGCCCGCAAGCACCGCACCGAGTCCGAGCGGCTGGTCGAGTCCCTGACCCCGCGCGAGCGGGAGGTCCTGCGGTGCATGGTGGCGGGGCTCGGCCGCAAGGCGGTCGCCGAGCGGCTGTTCCTGTCACCGCACACGGTGCGGACCCATATGCAGAACGTGCTCGGGAAGCTCGGGGTGCACTCGACACTGGCCGCGGTCGCGCTCGCGCGCCGGGCGGGCGTGGGGCCGGTCGACCTGGAGGCGGCCAGCTAGGCCGGGCGCCCGCTATCCCGGGATGTTGTCGAACGGGGCCGTCAACTGACGCAGGAGCGAGGCCAGTTCGGAGCGGTCCGTGCGGGACAGCTCGGCCAGGATCGCCCGCTCCTGCGCGAGCAGCCCCGCCAGGGCCTGATCCGCCCGGTCCCGCCCCTCCTCGGTGAGCCGGACCAGGACGCCGCGTCGGTCGCTGGGGTCCGGCAGACGCTCGACGAGGCCCTTCTTGGCCAGCCGGTCGATGCGGTTGGTCATCGTGCCGGACGTCACCAGCGTCTGCGTGAGGAGCTGCCCCGGCGAGAGCTGGTACGGCGAACCGGCGCGGCGCAGTGACGTGAGGACGTCGAACTCCCACGGTTCGAGCTGGTGCTCGGCGAAGGCGAGGCGGCGGGCGCGGTCGAGATGGCGCGCGAGTCTGCTGACCCGACTGAGCACCTCAAGGGGCTCCACGTCGAGGTCGGGGCGCTCCCGGCGCCACGCTGCGACCAGACGGTCGACCTCGTCCTCCATGACGATCAGTGTAGGGGGTGTGTCGATGTGAAGTCTCTTGACGTCAACTTTCTTGACATCGAGATACAGCGTTCGGGACCCTGGAACCATGGAGACGACGCCACCCACACCCCTCTGGGACCCCCAGCAGTACCTCCGGCACGCCGACCACCGCGCCCGCCCCTACGCGGACCTCCTCGCCCGCGTCCCCGCCCTGCCCCGCGAACCGGCCCGCATCGCCGACCTCGGCTGCGGCCCCGGCCACAGCACGCCACTGCTCACCGGACGCTGGCCCACCGCCCACATCACCGGCTACGACAACTCACCCGAGATGCTCGCCCGCGCCGCGTCGTACGCCGGGCCCACCACCGGCGGCGGCCACATCGACTTCGCGCCCGCCGACCTGACGCGCTGGACACCCCCGGAGACGTACGACCTGCTCGCATCGAACGCGACACTCCAATGGGTGCCGAACCACACCGACACCTTCCCCGCACTCCTCGACGCCCTCACACCCGGCGGCACCCTCGCCTTCCAGGTGCCCGGCAACTTCGAGGCCCCCAGCCACGTCCTGATGCGCCGACTCGCCCAGTCCCCCCGCTGGCGCGACCGGCTCGGCACAATCCTGCGACACACCGACGCCGTGCTCACCCCCACCGCCTACCTGCAACGGCTCACCGGCCTCGGCTGCGCCGTGGACGCCTGGGAGACGACCTACACCCACCTGCTGACCGGCGACGACCCGGTCCTGGACTGGGTCAGGGGAACCGGCCTGCGCCCCGTGCTCACCGCCCTCGCGGACGACCCCGAAGCACGCGACGCCTTCGAGACGCAGTACCGCGACCTGCTGCGCACGGCCTACCCGGCGACACCGCACGGCACCGTCCTGCCGTTCCGCCGGATCTTCGTCGTGGCGGTCACCCCGGCCACCGGCCCGCACCCCTAACTCTTCCGGTGCCCTATCAAACGCGGCTTCGGCTCCAGGCCGTCCAAGCCGTGCCACGCCAGATTCACCAGATGCGCCGCGACCTCCGCCTTCTTCGGCCTGCGCGCGTCCAGCCACCACTGACCCGTCAACGCCACCATGCCGACCAGCGCCTGCGCGTACAGCGGCGCCAGCTTGGGATCGAAACCGCGGGCCTTGAACTCCCGGCCCAGGATGTCCTCGACCTGCGTGGCGATGTCCGAGATCAACGACGCGAAGGAACCCGTGGACTGCGGGATCGGAGAGTCCCGGACCAGGATGCGGAAACCGTCCGTGTACTCCTCGATGTAGTCCAGGAGCGCGAACGCCGCCTGCTCGCACAACTCACGCGGATGACCGGCCGTGAGGGAACTCGTCACCATGGACAGAAGCTGGCGCATCTCCCGGTCCACGACGACCGCGTACAACCCCTCCTTGCCGCCGAAGTGCTCGTACACCACCGGCTTGGAGACCCCGGCCTTCGCCGCGATCTCCTCCACCGACGTGCCCTCGAACCCCTTGGCGGCGAACAGCGTCCGGCCGATCTCCAGCAACTGCTGGCGGCGCTCCGCCCCCGTCATCCGCGTCCGCCGCGCACGCCGAGGGCGGTCGGCACTGTCGCTGCTCGCATTACCCGGGGTACTTGAGTCGGTCGCCACGCGCCCCATCATGCCGTGCCGGGCTCACACCGCGTCGGCGGCCTCGGCCCTGCGGCGCGCGGCGACCCGCTCCTTCGACGGCCAGCGCACGTCCGAAGCCCAGCCCAACTGCTCGAACCAGCGGATCAGCCGCGCCGAGGAGTCGAGCTGGCCGCGCAGCACCCCGTGGCGCGCCGACGTCGGATCGGCGTGGTGCAGGTTGTGCCAGGACTCGCCGCAGGACAGGACGGCCAGCCACCACACATTGCCCGAACGATCCCGGGACTTGAAGGGCCGCTTGCCCACCGCGTGACAGATCGAGTTGATCGACCAGGTCACGTGGTGCAACAGAGCCACCCGCACGAGCGACCCCCAGAAGAACGCCGTGAACGCGCCCCACCACGACATCGTCACCAGACCACCGATCAGCGGCGGCAGGAACAGCGACACCGCCGTCCACAGCACGAACTGGCGCGAGACCGCCCGCAACACCGGGTCCTTGATCAGATCAGGGGCGTACTTCTCCTGCGAGGTCTGCTCCTCGTCGAACATCCAGCCCATGTGCGCCCACCACAGGCCCTTCAGCAGGGCCGGCACCGTCTCCCCGTACCGCCACGGCGAATGCGGGTCGCCCTCCGCGTCGGAGAACTTGTGGTGCTTGCGGTGATCCGCGACCCAGCGCACCAGCGGCCCCTCGACCGCCATCGAACCGGCGACGGCCAACGCGATGCGCAACGGACGCTTCGCCTTGAAGGACCCGTGCGTGAAATGGCGGTGGAAACCGATCGTGATGCCGTGGCAACCCAGATAGTAGAAAAAGACAAGCAACCCGAGATCGAGCCAGCTCACCCCCCAGCCCCAGGCCAGCGGCACCGCCGCGACCAGGGCCAGGAACGGCACGACGATGAACAGCAGCAGCGTGATCTGCTCCACGGACCGCTTGCGCTCACCGCCCAGCGTCGCCGGTGCCGCCCGGTTCGGGTCCGTACTGGAGGAGGGTCCGGACGCCCCCTCCGGGGCGTTCTCGATCACATCGGAATGTGTGGTCATGGAAAGTCCCCTGTATGTCGAGGGTCAAGAAGGTTGTGGGGGTCTGGAGGGCGGATGGGATGTGTGGGGGAGTGGGGGAGATCGGTCGATCGGGGGCCGGAGGGGTTGAGACGGGTCGCGACGGGTGAGGAGACCGACGGAGATCCACGGACGACGTACCCGCACCTCCAGGTCCCTACGGTTCCGTAACTTACGGGGTCGTAGGCACAGCAGCGCGTAACCGGACGCCACGAGGCCCCGGGCGGTGCCGAGAGCGCGGGCACATATCCTTGGAAACGGTCGGACAGCGCGGTCCGCTCTGAATCTCCACCCGGGACTCCTACCCGGTTCCGGGGACTCCTCCCTCCAGACGAGCTTCACCACTGCAAGGAGCCGCACCTGTGAGCAGTGCCGACGAATCGACCGTTGCGACGAGAACCAGCCCCGAGCTGCGCGCCGACATCCGCCGCCTCGGCGACCTGCTGGGCGAGACCCTCGTCCGCCAGGAGGGGCCCGAACTCCTCGAACTCGTCGAGAAGGTCCGCCGCCTGACGCGCGAGGACGGCGAGGCCGCCGCCGAGCTGCTGCGCGGTACCGAGCTGGAGACGGCCGCCAAGCTGGTCCGCGCCTTCTCCACCTACTTCCACCTCGCCAACGTCACCGAGCAGGTGCACCGCGGCCGCGAACTGCGCGCCAAGCGCGCCGCCGAGGGCAGCCTCCTCGCCCGCACCGCGGACCGCCTCAAGGACGCCGACCCCGACCACCTGCGCGAGACCGTACGCAACCTCAACGTGCGCCCCGTCTTCACCGCACACCCCACCGAGGCCGCCCGCCGCTCCGTCCTCAACAAGCTGCGCCGCATCGCCACGCTCCTGGAGACCCCGGTCCTGGAGACCGACCGCCGCCGCTACGACACCCGCCTCGCCGAGAACATCGACCTGGTGTGGCAGACCGACGAGCTGCGCGTCGTACGCCCCGAGGTCACCGACGAGTCCCGCAACGCGATCTACTACCTCGACGAACTGCACGCCGGCGCCGTCGGCGACGTACTGGAGGACCTCACCGCCGAACTGGAACGCGTCGGCGTCGCCCTCCCCGACGAGACCCGCCCCCTCACCTTCGGCACCTGGATCGGCGGCGACCGCGACGGCAACCCCAACGTCACCCCCCAGGTGACCTGGGACGTCCTGATCCTCCAGCACGAGCACGGCATCAACGACGCGCTCGACCTCATCGACGAACTGCGCGGCTTCCTCTCCAACTCGATCCGCTACACCGGCGCCACCGAGGAACTGCTCGCCTCCCTCCAGGACGACCTGGAGCGCCTGCCCGAGATCAGCCCCCGCTACAAGCGGCTCAACGCCGAGGAGCCCTACCGGCTCAAGGCCACCGCGATCCGGCAGAAGCTCGAGAACACCAAGGAACGGCTCGCCAGGAACACCCCGCACGTCGAGGGCCGCGACTACCTCGGCACCGCCGAACTCCTCCGCGACCTCACCCTCATCCAGACCTCCCTGCGCGAACACCGCGGCGGCCTCTTCGCCGACGGCCGCATGAACCGCACGATCCGCACCCTCGCCGCGTTCGGCCTCCAGCTCGCCACCATGGACGTACGCGAACACGCCGACGCCCACCACCACGCCCTCGGCCAGCTCTTCGACCGCCTCGGCGAGGAATCGTGGCGCTACGCCGACATGCCCCGCGACTACCGCGGCAAGCTCCTCGCCAAGGAACTCAGGTCCCGGCGCCCGCTCGCCCCGACCCCCGCCCCGCTCGACGCGGCCGGCGAGAAGACCCTCGGCGTCTTCCACACCGTCGCCAAGGCCCTCGACGTGTTCGGGCCCGAGGTCATCGAGTCGTACATCATCTCCATGTGCCAGGGCGCCGACGACGTCTTCGCCGCGGCCGTCCTCGCCCGCGAGGCAGGACTCATCGACCTGCACGCCGGCTGGGCCAAAATCGGCATCGTGCCGCTCCTGGAGACCACCGACGAACTCAAGGCCGCCGACACCATCCTCGAAGACATGCTCTCCGACCCCTCCTACCGGCGCCTCGTCGCGCTCAACGGAGACGTCCAAGAGGTCATGCTCGGCTACTCCGACTCCTCCAAGTTCGGCGGCATCACCACCTCCCAGTGGGAGATCCACCGCGCCCAGCGCCGCCTGCGCGACGTCGCCCACCGCTACGGCGTCCGCCTGCGCCTCTTCCACGGCCGCGGCGGCACCGTCGGCCGCGGCGGCGGCCCCTCGCACGACGCCATCCTCGCCCAGCCCTGGGGAACCCTGGAGGGCGAGATCAAGGTGACCGAACAGGGCGAAGTCATCTCCGACAAGTACCTCGTGCCGTCCCTGGCCCGCGAGAACCTCGAACTGACCGTCGCGGCCACCCTCCAGGCCTCCGCCCTGCACACCGCGCCCCGCCAGTCCGACGAGGCACTCGCCCGCTGGGACGCCGCCATGGACGTGATGAGCGACGCCGCGCACGCCGCCTACCGCAAGCTCGTCGAGGACCCGGACCTGCCGACGTACTTCGTCGCGTCGACGCCGGTCGACCAGCTCGCCGACCTGCACCTCGGCTCCCGGCCCTCACGCCGCCCCGGCTCCGGCGTCTCCCTCGACGGCCTGCGCGCCATCCCCTGGGTCTTCGGCTGGACCCAGTCACGGCAGATCGTGCCCGGCTGGTACGGCGTCGGCTCCGGCCTCAAGGCACTGCGCGAAGCGGGCCTCGACTCCATGCTCGACGAGATGCACGAACAGTGGCACTTCTTCAAGAACTTCATCTCCAACGTCGAGATGACGCTCGCCAAGACCGACCTGCGCATCGCCCGCCACTACGTCGACACCCTCGTCCCCGACAACCTCAAGCACGTCTTCACCGACATCGAGGCCGAACACGAACTGACCGTACGGGAAGTGCTGCGCGTCACCGGCGAGAGCGAACTCCTGGACGCCCACCCGGTGCTCAAGCAGACCTTCGACATCCGCGACGCCTACCTCGACCCGATCTCCTACCTCCAGGTCGCCCTCCTCAAGCGCCAGCGCGACGCCGCCGCGGCCGGCCAGGAACCGGACCCGACCCTCGCTCGCGCCCTGCTCCTCACCGTGAACGGCGTGGCCGCGGGACTGCGCAACACCGGCTGACCCGTCGCTAGCCGCTGACGGCGACGAACGCCGCCGTCAGCAGCACGAGACCGGCGCCCGACGTGATCCACGCCAGGCGCCGGTTCAGCATCCCGCCCGCCAGAACGATCGACGCGAGCAGCAGCGCACCGCCCAGCGGCACGAACGCGGTGAAGAACCCGGCCGCCCCCGAACGCACGGCCTGCCGACTGCTCGGCTTGACGACCACAGCGATGCGGGCGCCCTTCTTCACACCGACCGAGCGCCGCATCCACACGTCCGCGTCACCGCGCGCCGAGACCAGCGGCCCGCTGCACCTGCTGCCCGCGCACCGTTCGACCAGCAGCTCACCGTGCGCGCGCCCCTTGGGGAACATCACGTGCTGCGCGGCGCCCCACGACGCCCAGAACCCCGCCACCACCAGAAGCAGGGCGACGGCCAACGCCGCGACCCGCCGGTACATCGACACAGACGCCGCTGAAGCCATGGCCGTGATCTTTGGCCATGGATACGCGTACGGTCAACTCCCGGAAGAGTTCAAGAGGTGACAGGGTTCAAGAGGTGACAGGGTTCAGGAGTCGACAGGCTCAGGAGTCGACAGGCTCAGGAGTTGACAGGCTCAGGAGTTGTACGTCGACTGCGCCCGCTCCAGACCCTCGATGACGAGCGCCTCCACCGCGTCGGCCGCCCGGTCCACGAAATAGTCCAGCTCCTTGCGCTCCGCCGACGAGAAGTCCTTCAACACGAAATCCGCGACCTGCATCCGCCCCGGCGGCCGACCGATCCCGAACCGCACCCGGTGATAGTCCGAGCCCATCGCCTTGGTCATCGACTTCAGCCCGTTGTGCCCGTTGTCCCCGCCACCCAGCTTCAGCCGCAGCACCCCGTAGTCGATGTCCAGCTCGTCATGGACGGCCACGATGTGCTCCGTGGGCACCTTGTAGAAGTCCCGCAACGCCGTCACCGGCCCACCGGAGACGTTCATGTACGACATCGGCTTCGCCAGGATCACCCGCCGGTTCGCGGGCCCGGGCGGACCGATCCGGCCCTCCACGACCTGGGCCTGCCCCTTCGTCGCCCGCTTGAACTTGGCACCCATCCGCCGCGCCAGCAGATCCGCCACCATGAAACCGACGTTGTGCCGGTTCATCGCGTACTCGGGACCGGGATTGCCGAGCCCGGCGATCAGCCAGGGAGCGTTGTCGTCGGACATGCGATTCCTCCGCTAGAGATAGCTGTACGGGGTGGCGGACCATGCCCACCACCCCGTACACCAGGTCAGACGACGAAGGCTCAGGCCTCCGCGGCCGCGTCGCCCTCGGCCTCGGCGGAAGGCTCCTCGGCCTGCGCGGAGAGGACCTGAAGCACAACGGCGTCACCGTCGACGGCCAGCGTGGTGCCGGACGGCAGCGTGATGTCCTTGGCGTACACCGCGTCACCGGAGTCCAGGCCCGCCACGGAAACCGTGACCGACTCGGGGATGTGCGTCGCCTCGGTCTCGACCGACAGCGTGTTCATCACGTGCTCAAGCAGGTTCGCACCGGCCGCCAGCTCACCCTCGACAACGATCGGGAGATCGACGGTGACCTTCTCGCCCAGCTTCACCAGAAGCAGGTCGACGTGCTCCAGGAAGCCCTTCAGCGGGTCACGCTGCACGGCCTTCGGGATGGCGAGCTGCTTCGTGCCATTGAGCTCCAGGGCCAGCAGGACGTTCGGCGTACGCAGGGCGAGCAGCAGCTCGTGGCCCGGCAGCGTGACGTGGATCGGGTCACCACCGTGACCGTAGACGACACCGGGAACCTTGTTCTCGCGGCGGATGCGGCGGGCGGCACCCTTGCCGAACTCCGAACGGACCTCAGTGGCGAGCTTGACCTCGGACATGCGCTCTCAACTCCTCGTAGAACTGGGAAAAACCAGAGAAAAAATGGTCACCCGGCCACGAACGGCCTGCTACGAAGAGCGCGTCGATAACGGAGCACCGCACAAAAAAGTACGGCCTCCCTCGCCGAGCAACTTCAGCAGTCTACTCGGCGAGCAAGGCCGTACCCAAATGGATCTTTACGCCTCACCCTCGAAGAGGCTGGTCACCGAACCGTCCTCGAAGACCTCACGCACCGCGGAGGCGATCGTCGGAGCGATCGACAAAACCGTGATCTTGTCGAGCTCCAACTCGTTCGGCGTCGGCAGCGTGTTCGTGAAGACGAACTCGCTCACCTTCGAGTTCTTCAGCCGGTCCGCCGCCGGACCCGACAGCACACCATGCGTCGCCGTCACTATGACGTCCTCGGCCCCATGCGCGAACAGCGCGTCCGCGGCGGCACAGATCGTGCCACCCGTGTCGATCATGTCGTCGACCAGCACACAGACCCGGCCCTCCACATCACCGACGACCTCGTGCACCGTGACCTGATTGGCGACATCCTTGTCGCGGCGCTTGTGCACGATCGCCAACGGCGCGCCGAGACGATCGCACCAGCGGTCAGCGACGCGCACGCGCCCGGCGTCGGGGGAGACGACGGTCAGCTTGGAGCGATCCACCTTCGCGCCCACGTAGTCCGCCAGGATCGGCAACGCGAACAGATGGTCCACCGGACCGTCGAAGAAGCCCTGGATCTGATCCGTGTGCAGATCGACCGTGAGAATCCGGTCAGCACCCGCGGTCTTCATCAGATCCGCGATCAGCCGCGCCGAAATAGGTTCACGACCACGGTGCTTCTTGTCCTGCCGCGCGTAACCGTAGAACGGCACGATGACAGTGATGGAGCGGGCCGACGCACGCTTCAGCGCGTCGATCATGATGAGCTGCTCCATGATCCACTTGTTGATCGGAGCCGTGTGGCTCTGGATCAGGAAGCAGTCGGCACCGCGAGCGGACTCCTGGTAGCGGACGTAGATCTCACCGTTGGCGAAATCGAAAGCCTTCGTCGGAACGATCCCGACACCGAGCTGGTGTGCGATCTCCTCCGCAAGCTCGGGGTGGGCGCGGCCAGAGAAGAACATCATCTTCTTCTCGCCCTGCGTCTTAAGCCCGGTCACAGCACTAGTCTCCTCAGACGAGTTCGTCCGCCGCAGCTGCCCGCGCGTCCCTATAGCAGCGAGCCAGGCGAATCGTGAGCATCTATCACGGTACGCCGTGTCGGACGCACCTGTTTCCGGTCAGCCTTCGCTGCCCGGCTCCCGCGACGCCGCCTCCGCCGCCTTCGCGGCCGCGCTCCCCGGACGCTTCCGGGCGACCCAACCCTCGATATTCCTTTGCTGGCCACGGGCCACGGCCAGCGAACCCGCGGGCACATCCTTCGTGATCACCGACCCGGCAGCGGTGTACGCACCGTCCCCGACAGTGACAGGAGCCACAAACATGTTGTCCGAACCCGTCTTGCAGTGAGACCCCACCGTCGTGTGGTGCTTGGCCTCCCCGTCGTAGTTCACGAACACGCTCGCCGCACCGATGTTGGAGAAGTCACCGATCGTCGCATCCCCCACGTACGACAGATGCGGCACCTTCGTACCCTCACCGATCGTCGCGTTCTTCGTCTCGACATACGTACCGATCTTGGCCTTGACACCGAGGCGCGTACCGGGACGCAGGTAGGCGAACGGCCCGACGGACGCCTGCGGGCCGATCTCGGCCTCATTGGCGACCGTGTTGTCCACCCGGGCACCGGCACCCACCGCGGTGTCCGTGAGCCGCGTGTTCGGACCGACGACGCAGCCCTCACCCAGATGCGTCGCCCCGTGCAACTGCGTACCCGGCAGGATCGTCGCATCACGGTCGAACGTGACCGTCACATCGACGAACGTGCTGGCCGGATCGACGACCGTGACACCCTCCAGCATCGCGCGCTCCAACAGCCGGTCATTGAGGATGCGACGCGCCTCGGCGAGCTGCACACGGTTGTTGATACCCGCGATCTCCCGGTGGTCACGCGCCACGGACGCCCCCACCCGGTACCCGGCCCCACGCAGGATGCCGAGCACGTCCGTCAGGTACTCCTCGCCCTGGCTGTTGTCCGTACGCACCTTCTTCAAAGCGTCCGCGAGCAGCCGGCCGTCGAACGCGAAGACACCCGAGTTGATCTCGGTGATCGCGCGCTGGACCTCGGTGGCGTCCTTGTGCTCGACGATCGCCGTCACGGCGCCGGAGCCGGCGTCCCGGACGATGCGGCCGTAACCGGTGGCATCCGGCACGTCGGCGGTCAGCACGGTCACCGCGTTGCCGTCGGCGGAGTGCGTGGCGGTCAGCTCGGCCAGCGTCTCCCCGGTCAGCAGCGGGGTGTCACCGCACACCACCACGACAGTGCCGTCCAGCGCGCCCTCGGGGGCCAGCCCCTCAAGACCGACGCGCACGGCGTGACCCGTGCCGTTCTGCTCCGCCTGTACGGCGGTGCGGACCTCGGCGTCGACGGCGCCCAGATGCGCGGTGACCTTCTCGCGCTCGTGCCCCACCACCACGACGAGCTGCTCGGGGTCCAGCTCCCGCGCGGCGGCCAGCACATGGCCGACCAGCGACCGGCCGCAGAGTTCGTGCAGGACTTTGGGGGTGGCCGACTTCATACGGGTGCCCTCACCCGCTGCGAGAACGACGACGGCGGCCGGGCGGTTGGCGCTCACGGGGTGCCCTTCGGCTTCGAATGGGGTGGACATCCGCAGGATACCGGGGCGTTCGTGGGGGGAAACGGGGGCGGGGCCCGACCTATACAGGTCGAGCCCCGCACCAAGCGGCTCCCCCGCCAGGACTCGAACCCGGACAGATGGCACCAAAAGCCACAGTGCTGCCAATTACACCACGGGGGACCATTACGGCCTAAACCGGACATTACGTCAGGCTGTCGGCCGGGCTCCCAACACTATGCCGCACCAAGAGCCTTCGATGCGACGGTACAGGTCGGCTCCTTGGCGCACCCTGATGGCAAGGCAGCCGTGATACCCGTCTCCTACGTTTTTGCGGAGAGTCGCCGGGTTGTGCTTCTTGAGCACCGTTTTGCCGAGTCGGTCTTCCCCGATGCCGAGAACACCGGCCCAGTAGCGCTCGGCCGCGCCGACGTCGGCGGACTCGTGGATCATGACCCGGCAGTGCAGGCGCGCGCGGTCCACGCCCACAAGGTCCAGCCATGCGAGGAACACGGTGATCACGCCGGGATCGCTGTTCACGAACTCCACGATCTCGCGGCGGGTATGCGGTTTGTCCTTGGTTCCCTCGGCCCAGTAGAGGCTGACGCCCGCGAGGAAGAGTTCGCGGTCGGTGAGTTCTCCGACCGCGCGGGCCGCCGCCTGCTTGGTCGCTTCACGCTCCTCGTCCTGCCTGGCACGCAACTTCGCCAGGCCCGCATTCATCCGTGCCCGTTGCTCCTCGGGGGTGCAGCGGGGTTCAGGCGCGGGCAGGTCTCGAACCCAGAGCGAGACCGAACTCTTCGAACAGCCCAGTTCGGCCCGGATCTCGTTGTAGGTCCGGCCTTGGCCGCGCAGCTCGCGCGCACGTAGGCGTAGGTCGTCCTTCGCCCGCGGGCGTTTGGTCCATTCTGCGGGCGGCTCGCCCTGGACGAGACGACCCAGCAGCGCCCTATTGCGGATCCCGAGCTCATCGGAGATCTGGCTGAGGCTCAAACCGTCGCGGCGCAGCCCCACCGCCCGTTCTCGTAGGGCCTCGAATTCCGTGTACTTGCCTGTGGCGTGTGTCATAGGCAAAGGCTGTGGCGGAATGTGGGCGTCCGGGGCGGAATCCCGTGCAGGTCAGTAGTTCGAGTGATACCGGCGGGTTTCGGGTCTGTTCGAATCTGGGGTGTGGTGTAGGCCAGTAAGTAAAACTCGCCGGAAATCGGGCGGCGGCCGACCGTAGGCTGGGGGTATGACCACGACGGGGGAAGTTCACCGAGCCGCGGCCGGGGGGCCGTGGTGGTGGGAGCGGCGGCGCGGTGCCGCGCTGGACGGGGGGCTCGCGGCGGCGTCTGCCGTGGAGTGTGCGTTCGAGGGGGTGGCGTTCGCGCACAAGGCGGGTCTGCCGGTCTGGGCGGGGGTCCTTTTCGGCGTGCTGACCGGGGCGACGCTGGTGCTGCGGCGGCGCTGGCCGATCGCGGTGGTGCTGGTCTCGGTGGCGGTGACGCCGGCGCAGATGGGGATCATGCTCACGGTGGTGGGGCTGTACTCGCTGGCCGCCTCGGAGATGCCGCGCCGGATCATCGGGGCGCTGGCGGGGATGTCGTTCGTCGGGACGCTGATCGTGTCGGTGGTGCGGGCGCAGCAGGACATGGTGCACAGCGACCGGTTCCAGGTGGGTGGCTGGTTCGTGCCGTTCGTGGCGATCACCACGTCGTTGGGGGTGACGGCGCCGCCGTTGCTGTTGGGGCTGTACGTGGGGGCGCGGCGTCGTCTGATGGAGAGCCTGCGGGAGCGGAACGAGTCGTTGGAGCGGGAGTTGTCGTTGCTCGCGGAGCGGGCCGAGGAGCGGGCGGAGTGGGCGCGGGGTGAGGAGCGCACGCGGATCGCGCGGGAGATGCATGACGTGGTGGCGCATCGGGTGTCGTTGATGGTGGTGCATGCGGCGGCGTTGCAGGCGGTGGCGCGGAAGGATCCGGAGAAGGCGGTGCGCAACGCGGCGCTGGTGGGGGACATGGGTCGGCAGGCGTTGACGGAGTTGCGGGAGATGTTGGGGGTGTTGCGGGCGGGGGAGTCCGCGTCGAGGCCCGGCCGGAGCGTGGAGGTGCTGCCGCTCGCGGCGGTCGGGATGGCGGCGGCTGCGGCGGCGTCCCGGGCGGAGGCGGAGGCTGGGGCGGGGGACGGTCCGTGGTTGGCGGAGCTGGATGAGTTGGTGGGGCAGTCCCGGGAGGCGGGGATGGTGGTGGAGATGACGGTGGAGGGGGAGGCGCGGGAGTACGCGGCGGTGGTGGAGCAGACGGCGTACCGGGTGGTGCAGGAGGCGTTGACGAACGTGCACAAGCATGCGGCGGGGGCGAAGACGTATGTGCGTCTGGCGCATCGGGGTGCCGAGGTGGCGATGCAGGTGGAGAACGAGCCGCCGCCGGTGCCGTCGGACGCGTCGTCGGCGGGTCTGCCGTCGGGTGGGAACGGGTTGGTGGGGATGAAGGAGCGGGTGTCGGGTCTTGGCGGTGTCTTTGTGTCGGGGCCGACGGATGCGGGGGGTTATCGGGTGTCGGCGGTGTTGCCGGCGGCGTAGGGGGTCGTGGGTGTCGTCCTGGTGTGCTAGGCCGCTGCTCGGAGGCGGGGTGGCTGGACGCCGGTGACGAGGGTTTCCAGGGCGCGGTCGATGTCGGGGCCCAGGTACCAGTCGCCGCTGTGGTCGAGGGCGTAGACGCGGCCTTCGGTGTCGATCGCCAGCAGGGCTTCTGTGCCGGATTCGGCGCCGAGGGGGCTGACTTCGGTGTCGAGGGCGCGGCCGAGGTCGCCGAGGGTGCGGGCCATGTGGAGGCCGTGCAGGGGGTCGAGGTGGGGTTGGACGGGGGCGATCTGGCGGCCGGGTCCTGTGGGGGTGAGGTGGAGGCCGCCGAATTCGGCCCAGGCCTCGACCGCCGCGGGGAAGACGGCGTGTCGGTGGCCGGCGGGGGAGATGTGGGTGCGCAGGGCGTCGGCCCAGAACTCGGCCTGTTTGATGTCCCAGCGGCCGGGGCGCCAGCCGGCGGCGCGTAGTGCGGCGTCGACGGGCACGGTGAAGCGGGTGCTGGTGGTGCGGTCGGCCGGTGCGGGTTCGGTGCTCGGCATCAGGGGGCGGTCTCGCTCTCGGCTGAGTCTGCTGTCGGGTCCACCACGCGTACGCCGAAGTGGGCCGTCAGTGCGGCGCAGGCGCGGCAGGGGCGGGCGAAGCCGCCGTGCAGTGGGTCGCCGTCCTCGCGGATGCGCCGGGTGGTGAGTTTGGCGTGTTTGAGGGCTTTGCGGGCTTCGCTGGTCGTCATGGGTCTGCGTCGGGCGCGTTTGGACTTCTCGATGCGTTCGGCGTCGCTGGCTGTGAGGTGGCGTGAGATGAGGATGGTTTCCGCGCAGCGTCCGGTGAACCGGTCGCGCTGGGCGCTGGTGAGTGTGTCCAGGAAGTCCTGGACCAGCGGGTGTAGAGCGGGTGCGATCTCGCTTCGGGCGGCGGTGGCTGTGAGCGTGTTGCCGCGTACGGACAGCGCGGCGGCGACGGCGGGCAGGATGCCGTCGCGTCGTCCGCGCAGTACGGGTACGTCGATGGGATCGGCGGCGCTCCAGCCGACGCGCGGGTCGTCGCCGGACGGCGCCTCCGTGGCTGTGGTCGGCTCTGCGGTACCGGTGTGCATGTGGTGCTTCCCCTCCTGCAATCCCCCGGGTTGCCTGCACAGAGTGCCAAATGGGGTGGCTGGTGTGGAAGCCGGTACCCGTCGACACGCCTGATCGTCACGGGGTGGTGACACGGGGGTGACTGCTGGTCATGGATCCGGAGGGCCGGTGACCGGTGTCGTACGACCGCATAGGCTGTCGTTGTCCGCGATCGATACGTGTCACAACAGGGCACGTTTTCGGTGCGGAACCGGAACCCGTCAACAGCGCCGCAGGGGGCAACCGCCATGACGACAGGTCGGCTCGGGGAGCAGGCCGCGCCGCCGAACGCGGCTTATGCCGGGCAGGTAGTGAATTTCCCTGACCCGGTCCGTGCCGCCCGGCATCCCAGGGGGGTGCGGGTGGACAGTGACGGCTATCCGGATTTCTCCGCGTACGCGCGGGCCGCGGCCGAGATCGCGGAGCCGCCCGAGGGGTTCGGTGTCGATGAGTTGCGTCTGACGGACTATGTGTCGGCGAACGCCGCGCTGGCCGCGTCCGGGCACGAGTTGTGGGACACGATCCCGGCGGTGGCGACGCCGCACGGCTGGACTTGGCACCATGTGCGCGGTTCGCGCCGCCTTGAGCTGGTCCCGGTGGAGGTGAAGGCGTTGCTGCGCCATCACGGTGGGCTGGCGACGGCCGCCGTCGATCAGCACAAGCGGGGTACGCGGCCGTTGCAGGACACCCGGCCCGCGCATTTCGGGTTGCCGAAGTCGGTGGTGGCGGTGACCGAGCAGCAGGTTCTCGGGGTTGAGGAGGACTTGGGGTATCGGTTGCCGGGTGCGTACCGGTCGTTCTTGAAGGCGGCGGGTGGGTGTGCGCCGGTGGGTGCCGCGCTCGACGCCGATCTCGGTCTGTTGATCGACCAGCCGTTCTTCACGGTGCGTGACGAGGCCGCGGTCAATGACGTGGTCTACATCAACAAGTGTCTGCGGGATCATCTGACCAAGGACTATTTGGCGGTGGGTTTTGTGCAGGGCGGCATCCTCGCCGTGAAGGTGCGGGGTGTGGCGACGGGTTCGGTGTGGTTCTGTGCGTACGACGACGCGCGGGACGGTGGTGAGTCGGCCGGCTGGTCGGTCGCCGAGCGTGTGGAGCGGTTGTTGCTGCCGTGTGGGGACGATTTCGATGTGTTCCTGTCTCGACTGGCCGGTAATCCGCCGGAGTTGGAGACGGTCGCGAACCTGATGGTGGACGGCGGTTTCGCGAGCGCCGTCCCGACGAAGAACGCGGACGAGGGGTGAGGGTCCGATGGTGACGTTCGCGCAGGCGCAGGAGCGCGCCGAGGAGTGGATCAACGGTGATGTGCCCGCGTACCAGCACCGGGAGGTGCGGGTCCGGGAGTTCGAGCTGGGTTTCGTGGTGTGGGCGGAGGACCGGGAGGCCGGTCCGGTCTCCGACGGTGGCGGGCAGCGGCTCGTGCTCGCGCGGGACAGTGGGGACGTCACGCTGTGGCCTTCGCTGCCCGTGGGTGAGGTGATCCGGCGCTACGAGGAGGAGTACGGGGTGCCGGAGGGGCCGGCCGAGCCGGTCGCTCCGCGGGCGCCTGAGCGGGTGGATCTGAATCAGACGTCGTTCTTGTTGAGTCCGCCGGAGTGGTTGCAGGAGGCGGCGGACAAGCTGGGCATTCCCGATCGCCGTGCGTCGGCCTCGTCTCCCGCTTCGGTGGCGGACGAGCCGCGGGACTCCGTTCCGGGGGTGCCGGTGGGTGCGACGCCGTGGGCCGGTACGGACACGAACGGGGTGGGTGACGAGGACGACCGTTCGGTGCCGCTGCCCGAGACGGTGTTCGCGCCGCCGCTGTCCGAGGAGGCGCCGCGGGCCGGTGCCACGCCGGACGCGAAGACCGCCTTGATCTCGGGCGGCAGTCAGCTTCCGCGTACGTCGGTGGCGCCCGCGCTGGACGAGCGGGCCGCGCCGCCTCCGCCCGCTCCGGGTGCGATGCCGCCTCCGGTGCCGGGTTCGGCTGTGCCGGGGACGCCGCCTCCGCCGCCTGCTCCGGGTCCTGTGTTGCCGCCGCCCGCGCCTGGTGCCGCTGTGCCGGGGACGCCTCCGCCGGGGATGCCTCCGCCGCCCGCTCCCGGCGCGGGGGACATCGCCGATGTCGCCACCAGCAAGGCGCAGGGTCCGGCGCGGGGTCCCGGGACGCCGCCGCCACCGGGTGCGCCCGGGGCTCCTGGGGCTCCCGGTGCTCCCGCGGGCGGCTATGTGCCGACGCAGTTGGTGTCCTCGCTCGGCCCGGACGGGCAGCCGCAGGTGCCGGGTGTGCCCGGTGCGCCGAAGCCGCCCGGTCATACGCCCCCGCCGCCCGGCGACGGGGTGCATCACGCCGCGACGATGCTGGCCGGACCGGCCGTCGGTGGTCCCGGGCAGCCCCCGCCGCCGCCCGGTCCGCCCGCCGCGCCGAGGCCGCCCGGCGCCACACCGCCGCCGCCCGGTGGCGGTGCTCCCCATGCCGCGACGATGCTCGCCGGGCCGGGGCCGCGGGGGCCCGTCGGTCCGCCGCCCGGCGCGCTGCCGCCGCCGGTGCCCGGGCAGCAGATCCCGGGCGGTCCGCCCCCGGCGGCGTACGGGTATCCGCAGCAGCCACCGGCCGGTCTGCCGACCGTGGGCCCCGGCTATCAGGCCGTGCTGCGCTACCGCGCGCCCGACGGCTCCGAGCAGCAGCTCATCCGGCGTTCCGCGCCGGGTACGCCGCACCCGGAGTGGCAGATCTTCCATGAGCTGCGGGCCATGAACATCCCGCCGGACCAGGTCCTCGAACTCCACACGGAGCTGGAGTCCTGCGCGCTGCCGGGCGCGTACTGCTCGCGGATGATTCAGGAGCAGTGGCCGCAGGCGCGGATCACGTCGATCGCGCCGTACGGCACCGATCATGCGTCGCGTCAGCAGGGCATGCAGCAACTCATCGCGCATCAGGGCGAGTTGCACCAGGTGGCGGACGGTCCGGCCCGGCCCGCGCCGGTGCGTGCGCCGCTGCCGCCCGCGCAGCCCGCGCCGCCGGTCCCGCCGGAGGGCATCGCGCAGGAGTTGGCCGCGGCGTTCGGGCCCGGGGTGTTCCGGTTCGACCAGCGGGCCGTGTCGCGGCAGGGCGTGCCGGACGTCGTGGCGCACACGCTGGTCGTGGCGGGGCTGCCGGCGGACTTCGGGCCGTTCTTCTGGGCGCAGGCTCAGCCGGGCCGTCCGGTGCCGACGCTGGCCGAGCTGGCGCAGGAGCGCGGGGTGCAGCCGGCTTCGGACGCGGGTTCGTACCTGGTGATGGGCAGTGACTTCGGCAAGGCGGTCTGTGTCCAGTACGGGACGGCGCACATCGTGGCCGTGCCGGTGGAGGCGGGGCCGGGGGGAGCGCCCGTGGCGCCGCAGTTCGTGAACAGCGGGCTGCCGGAGTTCGCCCGTTCGCTGGGGCTGTTGGGGCGGATGTGGCGGCTGCGCTTCGGTCTCAATCCGGAGCAGGCGGGCCGCTGGACCGTCGACTTCCAGGCGCAGCTCAACATGATCGACCCGGCGGCGCTCGGTTCGCCCGAGACCTGGTGGTCTGTGTTGCTGGAGCAGATGTGGGACGGTCTGCTGTAGCGCCGCGGCGCGGCATCCGACCGGGGCGCTCGACCTGCGGGATCGGTCGGGCGCCCCGATCATGCGCTCATGGCAGGCACACGGAGGCGGACCGGGGCGGCGCGGAGGCGGCGCCTGCCCCGGCGCGTCCTGGTGACGCTGCTTTTGGTCCTCGTGGTGCTGCTCGGATATGGCACCGGCCTGTATTTCTGGGCCGATTCGAAGCTGCGGACCACGGACGCCTTCGGGGCCGACGCGGGCCGTCCGGCGGCGGGCTCGGGCACGGACTGGCTGCTCGTCGGTTCGGACTCGCGGGCCGCCCTGAGCCCCGAACAGCGCAAGGAGCTGCACGTCGGCAATGACGGTGGTCTGAACACCGACACGATCATGCTGCTGCACCACGGCGCCACGGGCCCGTATCTGATCTCGATTCCGCGCGACTCCTACGTGCCGATCCCCGGCCACGGCCGGGGGAAGATCAACTCGGCGTACGCGCTGGGCGGCGCCGAGTTGCTGACCCGGACCGTCGAGCAGGCGACCGGTCTGCGCCTCGACCACTATGCGGAGATCAACTTTCTGGGTCTCGTGGACGTCGTCGACTCGCTCGGCGGTGTCCGTGTCTGCGTACCGCGGGGGGGTCTGCACGACGAGAAGTCCGGTGCCGACTTCGACGCGGGTTGTCAGCACATGACCGGGGTCCAGGCGTTGCGGTTCGCGCGGGCCCGCTACTCCGACCCGCGAGGGGATCTGGGGCGTGTCGAGCGGGAGAGGCGGTTGGTGGACGCGATCGCGCACAAGGCGCTGGGTCCCGCGGTGCTGCTGCCGCCGTGGAGGCTGGTGCCGTTCCTGCGGGCCTCACTGGGTGCGATCACCGTCGACACCGGTAGCGGTGTCGGCGCGCTGGCCGTCATGGGCCGGGACATGTCCTCGCTGGACCGGACGGCGACCGTGCCGGTGGCGGGCGAGTCGTACGTCTACGGTGCCGGTGATGTCGTCGAGTGGGACCGGAGCAAGGCCGAGCGGCTGTTCGCGGCGTTGCGCGAGGACACCGCGATTCCGACTTTCGACACCAATTGACGCATCCTTGACCGGGTGGGTCGAGTCGTGTGGCACGTGTGTCGTGTTGCGGACGCTTCCGGTCGGTCCATCAGGATGTGCGCCCTTCGCGCAGAACATCGCACGGGTTGGAGGAACGAGATGAGCGGTGCAGCAGGCGCATCGGCGTCGCCGTACGGGTTCGTCGTCGTACGAGGCCGTGGCTACCGCCCCGAGCAGGTGCAGGCCAGGGTCGCGGAGCTGTCCGGCGCCCTGGCCGACGCGCGGGACCGGGTCGCCCGCCTGACCGCGCGCGCCGAGGAGCTTGAGGTGGAGGCCGAGCGGCTGCGCGGGGTCGTCGCCCACCTCGCCCCGCAGACCTACGAGACGCTCGGCAGGCGCGCGCAGTACCTGCTGGAGCTGGCCGAGGAGGAGGCCGCCGCCGTCCGGTACGCGGCGCAGACCGAGGCCAACGCCCTGGCCGAGGCCGCGGCCGTGGCGGGGCGTGCGGCGCGGGACGCCGCGCGGGCCCATGCCGACGAGGTGCTGGCCGAGGCCGACGCGTGGGCCCGGCGCCGGGAGGAGGAGACGCGGGCCCGCGCCGACGAGATCCGGGCCGCCGCGCGGAGCGACGCGAAGGAGACCGGGGAAGAGGCCCTGGGCGTGCTGCGCGAGGCACGCGAGCGCGGCGAGCGGCTTCTGGCCGAGCAGGCGGAGGAGCACGCCGAGCGGACCGAGAGGTTCGAGCGGGAGAGCGCCGGGATCGAGGCCGCCGCCGACGCGCGGGAGACCGCGTCCCTCGACGCGGCGCAGGAGCGGCTCTCGGCGGCGAGGCGGGCCCTCGCCGAGGCGGGGGAGGCCGCCCGGCACCGTCAGGAGGACGCCGAGGCCGCCGCGGCGGAACTGCTCGCACGGGCGCGGGCCCAGGAGGAGAAGATCACTCGGGAGACGGAGCGGCTGCTGCGCGAGCACGACGAGGCGCGGGACGAGCTGCGCGCCCACATGGACCACGTGCGGAACTCACTGGCGTCGCTGACGGGGCGGGCCACGGCGGAGTAGAGCGCCCCTTGTGGAGCGCCCCTCAGGCGGGGTGCGGCAGCGGGCGCAGCCGGACGGTGGCCGCCACGGGCTCGGCTCCGGCCGGGTGGTGGCGGCGCCGTTCGTAGGGGGCGATCAGTTCCTGGATCCCGGCCGCGAGCGCGTCGGTCTCGTCGGGGGTCAGATGCAGTGCGGCGCTCAGGGTCCGCTCGGTGACCCGCACCGACTGGCGCGGGTCGTCCCAGCGCAACCGCCACGGCCGCGCCCGCCCGCCGCTGTGGGAGGCCTCCTCGATGAGGCCGTGCCGGGCGAGCTGGCGCAGGTGGAAGGAGCACAGTCCCGAGCTGTGGCCGAGGCGGGCCGCGGCCTGCGAGGACGTGAGGGTGCCGAGTTCGGCCAGCAGGTCGAGCAGGGCGATGCGGACGGGGTGGTCGGGCAGCGGGCGCGCGGCCCGCCCCGCCGCTCCGGTCACTTCTTCCTCGATCACTTCTTCCTCAGTCACTTTGCAAAGGGTGCTACTTTGCAAAGCGTTTGGTCAAGTGCTGAAGGGCGACGAGGAGTTGACGGCAATGGGTGAGGGGCTGCGGCCGGAGGTCGAGCGGGGCACGGTACGGCGCATCACGGTGGTCGGTGAGGAGGTGCTGCACCGCCCCTGCAAGCCGGTCACGGACGCGCAGTTCGGCACGCCGGAGCTGTCGCGTCTGATCGACGACATGTTCGCCACGAACCATGTCGCGCACGGGGCGGGCCTCGCGGCCAACCAGATCGACGTGGACCTGCGGCTGTTCGTCTGGGACATCGAGGACGACTGGGGTGTCCGCCACGTCGGCCACATCGCCAACCCCGTCCTGGACGAGGAGCCCCTCGCCGGGCGCAGACTCGTCGAGGAGATGGAGGGCTGCCTGTCGGTGCCCGGCCCCTACAAGCCCCTGGCACGCCCCGACCACGCGGTCGTCCGGGGCAAGGACAAGGACGGCAACGACCTGGTCGTCGAGGGCCGCGGCTACTTCGCCCGCTGCCTCCAGCACGAGACGGACCACCTGCACGGCCGCCTCTACATCGACCGGCTCGGCAAGCGGGAGCGCCGGGAGGCGCTGCGGGAGATGGCGGAGCTGCGGGACGAGGTGTTCGCACGGCGCGCGGCCGTCGCGGAGCGGCTCGGCAAGTGAGCCCCGCCGCTCAGCGCCGGCCCTTCTCCCGCCGCACCGCGCCCGCCAGGATCCACTCCTCCACCGCCTCGTACCGGCGCCGCTGCTCCGCGGCCCTGCGCGGCGGTGTCAGGACGGTGCCGAGCCAGCCGAGGAGGAAGCCGAGCGGGATGGAGGCGAGGCCCGTCGTCGTGAACGGGAACCAGTTGAAGTCCCGGTCGGGGAAGGCCGAGGCCGGGGTGCCCGAGACCAGGTTGGTGCCCGTCATCAGAACCAGGCACGCCGCGGTGCCGCCCAGCAGCGTCCACAGCAGGCCCGCGCGCGTGAAGCGGCGCCAGAACAGGCTGTAGACCAGGGCGGGCGCCAGGGCCGAGGCGCCCAGGCAGAAGGAGAGCGTGACCAGCGGCTGGAGGTTGCGGTGCTGGACCAGGGTGGCCAGCGCGATGGCGGGCGCCCCGACCGCGAGCGCCGCGACCCGCACAGTCCGCAGCTCCCCGCGCTCGGTCGACTGCCGCCTGCCGTACGCGAACACGTCGTGCGCAAGGGAGTTCGCGCAGGCCAGGATCATTCCGGCGACCGAGGCGAGCAGCGTGAGGAACAGGGCGGTGGTGACCGTCGTGAAGAGCAGCGACTCCGTCGTGGACGCCGACGGGCCGAACGCCGCCCGCGCGCCCAGCAGGTACGCCGTGTTGCCCTGCGCGTCGGCCGCCACGATCGCCGCCCGGCCCAGCAGCGCCGTCGCGCCGATCCCGACGACGGAGACGATCAGGACGAAGACGCCCACCGACGACACCGCCCAGGACATCGAGCGCCGTACCTCGCGCGCGTGCCGCGCCGTGTACATGCGCATCGTGACGTGCGGCAGGCATGCCGCGCCGAGGACCACCGTGAGCTGGGCGCTGATCATGTCGAGGCGGGGGCTCGGGCCGCCCGCGAACTGCAGGCCGGGGGTGAGGAAGGCGCGGCCCTCCCCGCTCTGCCGTGCCGCCGTCGCGAGGAGTGTGCCGGGGTTCCAGTCGAAGCGGTGCAGGATCAGGGCCGCGACGACGACGCCCGAGCCGAGCAGCATCACCATCTTCACGATCTGGATGACGGCGGTGCCCTTCATGCCGCCGATCGCCGCGTAGCTGATCATCAGCGCGCCCACGGCGACGACGCAGCCGGTCTTGAAGCCCTCGCTGGTGAAGCCGAGCAGGAACGCCAACAGATCGCCGGTGCCCGCCAGTTGGACCAGCATGAGGGGGAGGAGCGCGATGAGGGTGGTGGCGCAGGCGGTGACGCGTACCGCCCTGCCCGGCATCCGGCGGGCCAGCGCGTCGCCCATCGTGAACCGGCCCGCGTTGCGCAGCGGTTCGGCCAGCAGGAACATCAGGAGCGTCAGGGAGAGCGCCGTGCTGAGGGCGAGGACCACGCCGTCGTAGCCCATGAGCGCGATGATGCCGCCGGTGCCGAGCACGGTCGCCGCCGAGATGTAGTCCCCGGCGATGGCCAGGCCGTTGCCCATCGGCGTCAGCCGTCCGAAGCCGGTGTAGAACTCCTCCAGGTCGTCGCGGTCCGGGCCCGTCATGACGCACAGCAGGAGCGTGACCGTCGCCACGGCCGTGAAGGCGACCAGCGACATCGACTCCGCTGAGGGGCCGCTCATCGCCCGCCGCCCGACGGGCGCCTGCCCTGCCGTCGCAGCCGGTGGGCGAGCGGGTCGACGCGGTGCCGGGCCGTGTACTCGTACAGCACCAACGCCACGCAGGTGACCGGGAGTTGGCACAGGCCGATGAGGAGGCCCGTGGAGAGGCCGCCGGTGGCGGAGCGGTTCATCACGGCCGGGGCGAACGCCGACAGGAGCAGGAAGAGCGTGAAGTAGCCGAGCGCGGTCAGGGTGGCGACGCGGCGCAGGCGCCGGTAGGCGGTGCGCAGCAGGACCAGTTCGTGGCTCGGGCCGCCGGGCGGGGGCAGGTCGGGGTGGCGGGGGAGGCGGCGGGCCGGGGAGCGGTAGGCGGGGGAGGGGTGCGGCATCCCGTTCTCCTTGCGCGGCTCGGGCCCGCCGGGGACGGGCGGACCGCGGGGAGTGCGTGAGGAGCCGGAACGTTACTCGGAGGTACGCGCGCGGGCGAGGGTTCGCGCGAACCGATCGGAGGCTCCCCGGGCCGGAGCCGACCCTGAGAGCGGGTCCGGGCGGGGGCCGTCTCTCCCTTAGGGGTATCTCCGTACAGCGGACCGGGGACCGCTCGTCCCCCTGGAGGACGAGCCGGGCGGGGGGTTCTTCCTACCGTCGGGGGGTGGGGTTTTCCCCCGGGAAAGACGGTGACTTCCACCAGCGCGCCCGGGGCCCCGCGTCACCAGACTTGGACGTACCGCAGAGCACTGCGGACGGGCGGGACCGACATAGGAGAAACACCGTGACAACGGCTGTGACCATTCCCAGGCACGGGGGCACTGGAGGGCGAACGGCTGTTGCCGCGCGGGCGCGGCAGGTCGTGAAGGCGTACGGGTCGGGGGAGACCCGCGTCGTCGCGCTCGACCACGTCGACGTGGACGTCGCCCGCGGGCAGTTCACCGCGATCATGGGCCCGTCCGGGTCCGGCAAGTCGACGCTGATGCACTGCCTGGCCGGGCTCGACACCGTGACCTCCGGACAGATCCACCTGGACGACACGGAGATCACCGGGCTGAAGGACAAGAAGCTCACGCAACTGCGGCGCGACCGGATCGGGTTCATCTTCCAGTCGTTCAACCTGCTGCCCACGCTGAACGCCCTGGAGAACATCACGCTCCCCATGGACATCGCGGGCCGCAAGCCGGACCGGAAGTGGCTGGAGCAGGTCGTGGCGACCGTCGGGCTCGCCGGTCGGCTCAAGCACCGGCCCACCCAGCTCTCCGGCGGCCAGCAGCAGCGCGTCGCCGTGGCCCGCGCGCTGGCCGCCCGGCCCGAGATCATCTTCGGTGACGAGCCCACCGGCAACCTGGACTCCCGGGCGGGCTCCGAGGTCCTCGGCTTCCTGCGCCGCTCCGTGGACGAGCTGGGCCAGACCATCGTGATGGTCACCCACGACCCGGTCGCCGCCTCCTACGCCGACCGTGTCCTGTACCTGGCGGACGGCCGCATCGTCGACGAGATGCACCGCCCGACCGCCGAGGCCGTCCTGGACCGGATGAAGGACTTCGACGCCCGGGGGCGTACGTCATGAGCGCCAACACCGTGCTGAAGACGTCGCTGCGCAACTTCGTGGCGCACAAGGGCCGGATGGCGCTCTCCGCGGTCGCCGTCCTCCTGTCGGTCGCCTTCGTCTGCGGGACGCTCGTGTTCACGGACACGATGGACAAGACGTTCGACAAGCTGTTCACGGCCACCGCGGCCGACGTCACCGTCAGCCCGAAGGACTCCGGGACCGAGGGCACCGCGACGGGCCGCCCCGAGTCGCTGCCCGCCTCCACGCTCGATGCCGTGCGCAAGGCCGACGGCGTCAAGTCGGCCGAGGGCGCCGTCAGTTCGATGGACGTGACCGTCGTCGACTCGCACAACGAGAACATGGGTTCCGAGAACGGTGCCCCCACCATCGCGGGGAACTGGACCAGGAACGACCTCCGCTCCATGGAGATCACCTCCGGACACTCCCCGCGCGGACCGACCGAGCTCATGATCGACGCGGACACCGCGGACAAGCACCACCTGAAGCTCGGCGACGAACTGCGCACCATCGCCGCCACCGGCGACTTCAAGGCGAAGATCGTCGGCATCGCCTCCTTCACCGTCACCAACCCGGGCGCGGCCGTCGTCTACTTCGACACCGCCACCGCCCAGCGCCGACTCATCGGCGCGACCGGCCGGTTCACCCAGATCAGCGCCACCGCCGAGGACGGTGTCAGCGACACGAGGCTGAAGCGGAACGTCGCCGCGGAACTCTCCGCGGGCGCCACCTACAAGATCCAGACGCAGCAGGAGGCCGCGGACGCCAACGCCTCCGACGTCTCCTCCTTCATGGACGTCATCAAGTACGCGCTGCTCGGCTTCGCCGGGATCGCGTTCCTCGTCGGCATCTTCCTGATCATCAACACGTTCTCGATGCTGGTCGCGCAGCGGACCCGGGAGATCGGCCTGATGCGGGCCATCGGTTCCTCGCGCAAGCAGGTCAACCGCTCGGTCCTGGTCGAGGCGCTGCTCCTCGGCGTCGTCGGCTCCGTCGTCGGGGTCGGCGCCGGTGTCGGACTCGCCGTCGGCCTGATGAAGCTGATGTCGGCCGCCGGCATGGACCTGTCCACCGACGACCTCACCGTGAGGTGGACGACGCCCGCGATCGGCCTGCTCCTCGGCATCGTCGTCACCGTCCTCGCCGCGTACCTGCCCGCACGCCGGGCCGGGAAGGTCTCCCCGATGGCGGCCCTGCGCGACGCGGGCACCCCGGCCGACGTCAAGGCCGGCGTCGTACGCGCCGTGCTCGGGCTCGTCCTCACGGGCGGCGGCGGCTTCGCGCTCTACCTCGCCGCGCAGGCCGACAAGGCGAGCCAGGGCTCCCTGTGGCTCGGCACCGGCATCGTCGCCACCCTCATCGGCTTCGTCGTCATCGGCCCGCTCCTCGCCGGGATCGTGGTCCGGGTGATCAGCGCCGTCCTGCTCCGCTTCTTCGGCCCCGTCGGACGGATGGCCGAACGCAACGCGCTGCGCAACCCGCGCCGCACCGGAGCCACCGGCGCGGCCCTCATGATCGGGCTCGCCCTCGTCGCCTGCCTCTCCGTCGTCGGCTCCTCGATGGTCGCCTCGGCCACCGACCAGCTCGACAAGTCGGTCGGCGCGGACTTCATCGTCGAACCCAGCAACGGCACCATCACCCCGCAGGCCGCCGCCGCCCTGAAGAAGGTCACGGCGTCCGGCGACATCGCCCACGTCACCGAGGTCAAGTACGTCAAGACGACGCTCACCACCCCGGGCGGCACGAAGGAGAAGGAGGAACTGGTCGCGGCCAGCCCCTCCTACGCGCAGGACCTGCGCCGCGAAGCGACCTCCGGGACGCTGAAGGCGGCGTACGGGGCGGACGCCATGTCCGTCGGCTCCGACTTCGCCAAGAAGAACGGCGTCAAGGTGGGCGACGCGCTGACCGTCGCCTTCGAGCACGGCCGCACCGCCAAGCTCAAGGTCGCCGCGATCACCTCCGACGACACCGTCTTCGACAAGGGCGCGATGTACACCAACATCGCGACCGCCACCCGGTACCTCCCGGCGGACCGGGTCCCGCTGAACGGCATGATGTTCGCCAAGGCCGCCGACGGCAAGGCGGACCAGGCGTACAAGGAGCTCAAGAAGTCCGTCGCCGCCGACCCGACCGTCAAGGTCAAGGACCAGACCGACTACAAGCAGACCCTCAAGGACCAGATCGGCCAGCTCCTCAACATGATCTACGGGCTCCTCGCCCTCGCGATCATCGTCGCGGTGCTCGGCGTCGTGAACACCCTCGCCCTCTCGGTGGTCGAGCGGACCCGCGAGATCGGCCTGATGCGCGCCATCGGCCTCTCCCGCCGCCAGTTGCGCCGCATGATCCGCCTGGAGTCGGTGGTCATCGCCCTCTTCGGCGCCCTGCTCGGCCTCGGGCTCGGCATGGGCTGGGGCGCGACGGCCCAGAAGCTTCTGGCCCTGGAAGGACTCGGCGTCCTGGAGATCCCCTGGCCGACGATCCTCTCGGTCTTCGTCGCGTCGGCCTTCGTGGGCCTGTTCGCGGCGCTGGTGCCCGCGTTCCGGGCGGGCCGGATGAACGTCTTGAACGCCATCGCGACGGATTAGTCGTCTGGTGGGAAACGCTGAGGGGCCCCGCGCAGGCGGGGCCCCTCAGCATTGGTCATGAGATGCGTCCGACGGCCAGGACGACGACGGTGATGGTGCCGTCATCGATCTCGTACAGGAGGCGGTACCGGCCGACGTGCATACGCCGCAGCTCCGGGGACCCGTATGCGGTCGTACCGAGCGGGCGTGGGTCGTCGGCGAGCATGTCGGCGGCGACGTAGACCTGCCGCAGGCCGTCGGGGCGGGTCGTCCTTGAGGAAACGGACGGCGGTGTTGGTCGCTCACTCGTGCCAGACGACCTGGTAGCTCACGCACGCTCCAGGCCGAGCAGCTTGCCGACCTCTTCGTGCGGTACACCGACGAACGTCCCTGCGGCCTTCTCGGCGCGGTACTGGGCCGCGGCCAGCTGTTCCTCCAGCTCCAGTACCCGTTCCTCCAGCTCCGCCAGCTCGTTGGGGTTGACGAAAACCGTCGCGGGCTGTCCGTGATCCGTCACTATGATGCGCTCTCTTCCTGCGCCTTCGGTGCGGTCCCTCGATCGGGCGACCGTCACCCCGGCGACGTACCCTGGAACCCCCGGCCCGTTCGACGTGTCGGGTATCTCGCGTTGCCCACCCCTGGACGGGAAAGGCCAAGCCCCACCCATGAGCCTGTACGGACTGCTCGACGCCGTCGTCAAGGACGCGGCCCTCACCGAAGCGGTGAAGGCCGCCGGCGACGGCAACCGGATGCACATCGACCTCGTGGGCCCGCCCGCGTCCCGCCCCTTCGCCGTGGCCGCCCTCGCCCGCGAGACGAAGCGGACCGTCCTCGCGGTCACCGCCACCGGACGCGAGGCCGAGGACCTGGCCGCCGCCCTGCGCTCGCTGCTCCCCGAGGACGAGGTCGCGGAGTTCCCGTCCTGGGAGACGCTGCCGCACGAACGCCTCTCCCCGCGCTCCGACACCGTGGGCCGCCGCCTCGCCGTGCTGCGCCGCCTCGCGCACCCGCGCGCCGACGACCCCGAGACCGGCCCGGTCTCGGTCGTCGTCGCGCCCGTCCGCTCCGTCCTCCAGCCCCAGGTCAAGGGGCTCGGCGACCTGGAGCCCGTCGCCCTGCGCAGCGGACAGAGCGCCGACCTGAACGAGACCGTCGAGGCGCTGGCCGCCGCCGCGTACGCGCGCGTCGAACTGGTCGAGAAGCGCGGCGAGTTCGCGGTGCGCGGCGGCATCCTCGACGTCTTCCCGCCGACCGAGGAACACCCGCTGCGCGTCGAGTTCTGGGGCGACGACGTCGAGGAGATCCGCTACTTCAAGGTCGCCGACCAGCGCTCGCTGGAGATCGCCGAGCACGGCCTGTGGGCCCCGCCCTGTCGTGAGCTGCTGCTCACCGACGACGTACGCGCGCGGGCGGCGGACCTCGCCGAACTCCACCCGGAGCTGGGCGAACTCCTCGGGAAGATCGCCGAGGGCATCGCCGTCGAGGGCATGGAGTCCCTCGCGCCCGTCCTCGTGGACGACATGGAGCTGCTGCTCGACGTGCTGCCCGAGGGCGCGATGGCGGTGGTCTGCGACCCCGAGCGGGTGCGCACCCGCGCCGCCGACCTCGTCGCCACCTCGCAGGAGTTCCTCCAGGCGTCCTGGGCGGCGTCGGCGACCGGTGGCGAAGCCCCCATCGACGTGGGCGCGGCCTCCCTGTGGGGCATCGCGGACGTCCGGGAGCGGGCGCGCGAGCTGGGCATGATGTGGTGGTCGGTCTCGCCGTTCGCGGCCGATCTGGACCTGGACGCGGACACCCTCAAGCTGGGCATGCACGCCCCCGACACCTACCGCGGCGACACCGCGAAGGCCCTCGCCGACACCAAGGGCTGGCTCGCCGACGGCTGGCGCACGGTCTACGTCACCGAGGGGCACGGCCCTGCGGCCCGCACCGTCGAGGTGCTGGGCGGCGAGGGCATCGCCGCCCGCCTCGACAAGGACCTCGACCAGCTCGCCCCGTCCGTCGTGCAGGTCTCCTGCGGCTGCCTCGAAGTCGGCTTCGTCCACCCCGAGCTGAAACTCGCCGTCCTCACCGAGACCGACCTGACCGGCCAGAAGACCGCCGGCAAGGACGGCCAGCGGATGCCCGCGCGGCGCCGCAAGACCATCGACCCGCTCACCCTGGAATCCGGCGACTACATCGTGCACGAGCAGCACGGCGTCGGCCGCTACATCGAGATGGTGCAGCGCACCGTCCAGGGCGCGACCCGCGAGTACCTCGTCGTCGAGTACGCGCCCGCCAAGCGCGGCCAGCCCGGCGACCGCCTCTACATCCCCACCGACCAGCTCGAACAGATCACCAAGTACGTCGGTGGCGAGTCCCCGACCCTGCACCGCCTCGGCGGCGCCGACTGGACCAAGACCAAGGCGCGCGCCAAGAAGGCCGTCAAGGAGATCGCCGCCGACCTGATCAAGCTGTACAGCGCGCGCATGGCCGCCCCCGGCCACGCCTTCGGCCCGGACACGCCCTGGCAGCGCGAGCTGGAGGACGCCTTCCCGTACGTGGAGACCCCCGACCAGCTCACCACGATCGCCGAGGTCAAGGAGGACATGGAGAAGACGGTCCCGATGGACCGTCTGATCTGCGGCGACGTCGGCTACGGCAAGACGGAGATCGCGGTGCGCGCCGCGTTCAAGGCGGTCCAGGACGGCAAGCAGGTCGCGGTCCTCGTGCCCACGACGCTCCTCGTGCAGCAGCACTTCGGCACGTTCTCCGAGCGCTACGCCCAGTTCCCGGTCAGCGTGAAGGCGCTCAGCCGCTTCCAGACCGAGACCGAGTCGAAGGCGACCCTGGAAGGGCTGCGCGACGGCTCCGTCGACATCGTCATCGGCACCCACCGCCTGTTCTCCTCCGAGACCAAGTTCAAGGACCTGGGCCTGGTCATCGTCGACGAGGAGCAGCGCTTCGGCGTCGAGCACAAGGAGCAGTTGAAGAAGCTCCGCGCGAACGTCGACGTCCTGACCATGTCCGCGACCCCCATCCCCCGTACGCTCGAAATGGCCGTGACCGGCATCCGCGAGATGTCGACGATCACCACGCCGCCCGAGGAGCGCCACCCGGTCCTCACCTTCGTCGGCCCGTACGAGGAGAAGCAGATCGGCGCGGCCGTCCGCCGCGAGCTGCTGCGCGAGGGCCAGGTCTTCTACATCCACAACCGCGTCGAGTCCATCGACCGGGCGGCGGCCAGGCTCCGCACCATCGTCCCCGAGGCCCGGATCGCGACGGCCCACGGCCAGATGTCCGAACAGGCCCTGGAACAGGTCGTGGTGGACTTCTGGGAGAAGAAGTTCGACGTCCTCGTCTCGACGACGATCGTCGAGTCCGGCATCGACATCTCCAACGCCAACACGCTCATCGTGGAGCGCGGCGACAACTTCGGGCTCTCCCAGCTCCACCAGTTGCGCGGCCGGGTGGGGCGTGGCCGGGAGCGCGGCTACGCGTACTTCCTGTACCCGCCGGAGAAGCCGCTCACGGAGACGGCCCACGAACGCCTCGCGACCATCGCCCAGCACACGGAGATGGGCGCCGGCATGTACGTCGCGATGAAGGACCTGGAGATCCGCGGCGCGGGCAACCTCCTCGGCGGCGAACAGTCCGGGCACATCGCGGGCGTCGGCTTCGACCTCTACGTACGGATGGTCGGCGAGGCCGTCGCGGACTACCGGGCCTCCATCGAGGGCGGCGTGGAGGAGGAGCCGCCCCTGGAGGTCAAGATCGAGCTGCCGGTCGACGCGCACGTCCCGCACGACTACGCGCCCGGCGAGCGCCTGCGCCTCCAGGCGTACCGTGCCATCGCCTCCGCCACCACGGAGGACGACGTCCGCCAGGTCCGCGAGGAGCTGACCGACCGCTACGGAAAGCTTCCGGAGCCGGTCGAGAACCTTCTACTGGTCGCGGGGTTGCGGATGCTCGCCCGCGCCTGCTCCGTCGGCGAGATCGTCCTCCAGGGCAACAACATCCGGTTCGCGCCGGTGGAGTTGAGGGAGTCGCAGGAGCTGCGCCTCAAGCGGCTGCACCCCGGCACGGTCATCAAGCCGGCCTCGCACCAGATCCTCGTACCGCGCCCGAAGACGGCGAAGGTGGGCGGAAAGCCTTTGGTCGGGCGGGAGTTGCTGTCGTGGGTCGGTGAGTTCCTGACGACGATCCTGGGCTCGTAGCCGGACGGGACGCGGGGTGGCGCTCCGGCGCCCGGGGCGGCATCGTCTGCCCCGGGCATCGGCTCAGATGTGATCATGCTTTCGGTACGGTGACGGAGGTCGTGAGCGACCCGAAGGGGAGGGAGTGCCGTGGTGCGAGGCGCTGGGCGGAAAGCGGCGGTCGTCCTGTTGGCCGCGGTGGCCGTCACCGGATGCAAGGCCGAGACGGACAGGGCGGGCGGCGACCCGGGACCGGAGCCCCAGGGCAAGGCGGGCAGCGCGCTCGCCGCGGTCGACACGCTGACGGTCAAGGGCCGCGCCCCGAAGACCGGCTACGCGCGCGAACGGTTCGGCACCGCCTGGGCGGACACGGACTCGAACAGTTGCGGAACCCGCGACGACATCCTGAAACGCGACCTGACCTCCGTCCGCTACGCCGACGGGGACTGCAAGGTCGTCTCCGGCACGCTCGCCCCCGACCCCTACGGCGGCAAGGACATCACCTTCAGGCGCGGGCGCAGCAAGGTCGACATCGATCACCTCGTCGCCTTGTCCGACGCCTGGCAGAAGGGCGCCTTCCGGTGGGAGCCGAGCAAGCGCATCGCCTTCGCCAACGACCCGCTGAACCTGCTCGCCGTGGACGCGACGCCCAACCGCAGCAAGGGTGACGGGGACACGGCCACCTGGCTGCCGCCCAACAAGGGGTACCGGTGCACGTACGTCGCCGGGCAGGTCGCGGTGAAGAAGAAGTACGGGGTGTGGGTGACCGCCGCCGAGCGGGACGCCATGAAGAAGGTGCTGGGCACCTGCCCGGGGCAGAAGCTGCCGACCGGGGGAAATCCGACTGCGGCGCCGCCACGGTTCCATGCACGATGACGGTATGGACGCGCGGCAAGAACCCGAACTGACCGTCACCACCCTCGCGGAGCGTCCCGAACTCGCCGCGGCGATGTGGACGATGCCGGACAACTGGCCGGTCTTCGCCGTGCAGGACCCGGTCGCCCTGCTGCTGATGCCCTGGGTCCGTGCCGAGTTGCCCGAGTACGTGCTGGTCGCCACCGACGCCGAGGGGGCCGTCGTGGCCCGCGGTTTCAGCGTGCCGTTCGCATTGCGCGCCGAGGGGCGCGGAGAGTTGCCCGACCGGGGCTGGGACCAGGTGCTCCAGTGGGCGTTCGCCGACCGGGAGAGCGGTCGCGCCCCGGACACCGTCAGCGCCATCGAGATCACCGTCGTGCCGGGGATGCAGGGCAGGGGCCTGTCCGGGCGGATGCTCGCTGCGATGCGGGAGAACGCGCGGGGCCGGGGCTTTCGCGAGGTCGTCGCGCCGGTGCGGCCCAGCGCCAAGCACGTGGAGCCCGCCGTGCCGATGAGCGAGTACGCGTACCGGGTGCGGGAGTCGGACGGTCTGCCGAGCGATCCCTGGCTGCGGGTGCACGCGCGCGCCGGGGCCGTCATCGGCAAGGTGGCCCCCGCCTCGATGGCCGTGTCCGGGTCGCTCGCGCAGTGGCGGGCGTGGACCGGTCTCCCCTTCGACACCGCGGGCGCCGTGGAGGTGCCCGGTGCCCTGGTGCCGGTGCGCTGCGAACCGGAGCACGACCACGCCGTTTACGTCGAGCCGAATGTGTGGATGCGGCACGCGCTGTGAGCGCGGGCCGCATCCGTCGGTGCTCGGGAGTGCCAGGGACGGTTACAGCTTCAGGTCCCACTGCGTGGCGTCGTACTCGAAGCTGGGCGTGACCTCGACGGTCAGGTTCTTGGCCGCGGCCGGGGTGTCGAAGGCGTAGACGACCGTGGCCTTCTTGCCCGGCAGGATCGTGCCGTCGAAACCGGTGCCCACCTTCTCGTCGAAGATCTGCTCGGCGTCGACCCCGTCCTGTCCGGCGCGGGCGTCGGTGCTGAGCAGGGACGAGTCGAACTTCTCCTTGCTGTCGTTGGTGACCGTGACAGTGACCTTGTAGGCGTGGTGGCCCTTGGTGTGACCGGCCGCGTACTCGCTCGGGCTGTACGCCACCGCGTTCGACACCGACACCGTCAGGTCGTCGTCGTAGATCACGGAGTCGCCCGCGTCGAGGGCCTTGGCGGCGGGCTTCTTGTCGTCCTTGTTCGCGCCGCCCTTGCCCGCGTCCTTCGCGTCGCCGGACGTCTTGGTGTCCTTGGCCTTCGTGTCGGAGATGGACTTGTTGATGTCGTCCACCGCGTCGTCGACGGCCTTGAACGTGGTGTAGGCGCCGAAGACGGCGAGGCCGAGGGAGACCAGCGCGAGGATCACGCCGGTCAGCGCCACGCCCTTGTTCGTGGCCTCGCCGCGCTTGGCGCGGCCACGGCCCGTCAGGCCCAGGATCAGAGCGATCACGCCGAGGATGCCGGCCAGCCAGAACATGAACGGGATGAGGCCGGACAGCGCGCCGATGACACCGAGGATCAGCGCCGCCGTGCCCAGCCCGTTCCGCGCGGCCTGGTGCGGCTGCTGCTGGAACGGCGGGTACTGCGGCTGCTGCTGGGTCTGGGACATGGATTCCTCCGAGATGAGAGACGCCAACCTCCCCCCGGCTTTCCGTGTATCCGGCGGTTGGCTGGGTTAAGCAGACCACAGCCTGTGAACCGAGTCAACCGTGTTCACGGTCGTTGATGGGTGCGGGCCTGTGAACCGGGTTCTTATGTCGAAGTCGATAGGCTCGGGTGTACACACATCGCCACGAGGGGAGACGCCGCGGTGCAGGACAACGCGACAGAAGTGACGGCGGCCGGTATCGCCCGGCTCGCCGGAGTGGGCCGGGCCGCGGTCAGCAACTGGCGGCGCCGCCACGCCGACTTCCCCAAGCCCGTCGGCGGCACCGACACCAGCCCCTCCTTCGCGCTCGCCGAGGTGGAGGACTGGCTGCGCGCCCAGGGCAAGCTCGCCGAGGTCCCCCTGCGCGAGCGCGTGTGGCAGCAGCTCGCGGGACACCCGGCGGGCCCGGTCACCGCCCTGCTGCACACCGGAAGCGCCCTGCTCCTCGTGCACGACCGGCCCACCGAATGGCTCGCCCTCGCACGCACGGACGACGACCACGCCCTGGCCGCCCTGCTGCCCGCCGCCCTCGAAGGCGTCCTCACCCCCCGCTTCGGACACGCCACGGAACGCGCCCTGCCCACCCCGGCCGCCTCCGACCTGCTGCCGTCCGTGCCCCTGCTGCGCGGCGCCGCCGAACTCGCCGCCGAGCGGGGCGCCCGCTCCACCTTCGCCTTCCTCCTCGGCCGCCACCTCGACGCCAACCCGCGCCAGTACACCCTGACCCCGCCGGGCCCCGCCGAGCTGATGGCCGCCCTCGCCGGACCGGCGGCCACCGCCCTCGACCCGGCCTGCGGCACCGGCGCGCTCCTGCACGCCGCCCGCGCCCTGGACCCCCGCCCCGGACAGCGCCTCTACGGCCAGGACGCCAGCGCCGAACTCGCCGCGCTCACCGCGCTGCGCCTGGCCCTCGACGGACAGGACGGGGAAGTGGCCGCCCCCACCCTGCGCACCGCCGCCGCCGACACCCTGCGCCACGACGCCCTCAGCGACGTACGGGCCGACGTGGTGCTCGCCCACCCGCCGTTCAACGAGCGCGGCTGGGGCCACGACGAGCTGGCCTACGACCCGCGCTGGGAGTACGGCTTCCCGGCCCGCACCGAATCCGAACTGGCCTGGGTGCAGCACGCGTTGGCCCGCCTCAAGGACGGCGGGACGGCGGTGCTCCTGATGCCGCCCGCCGTCGCTTCCCGCCGCTCGGGCCGCCGCATCCGCGCCGATCTGCTGCGCCGCGGCGCCCTGCGCGCGGTCGTCGCGCTGCCCGCGGGCGCCGTCCCGCCGAACAACATCCCGCTGCATCTGTGGGTCCTGCGCAGGCCCACCGCCCACCTCCCGGCCGCGCCCGAGCTGCTGCTCGTCGACACGACCTCGCAGCCCGCCGCCGGTGACGTACGCGAGAAGCAGCCCTGGGCCGACGTGCAGGAGGCCGTGCTCGACGCCTGGCGGGTCTTCGACCGCACCGGATCACTGGCGGAGCGCCCCGGGCTCGCCCGGTCCGTGCCCGTCATCGAACTGCTCGACGACGAGGTCGATCTCGCGCCCGCCCGCCGCCTGCCGCCACCGACCGCGGGCGGCGGCACCGCGGAACTGGCCGACGTGCGCGAGCGGCTGGCCGACACCCTGCGCCTGACCACGAGACTCGCCCCGAAGGACGCGGACCGGGCCGCGTCCCCCGCGCGCTGGCCGCAGACCACGATCGGCGAACTCGCGCGCGCGGGCGCCCTCACCCTGCACACGGCCGCGACAGCCGCGACGGCCGCCACGGTCACCACGGCCGCCGCCTCCGGCCGCAGTGGCGGCCACGCGCGCGTGCCCGTGCTCACTGACCACGACGTGCTCACCGGCACCGCCCCCTCGGGGACTCCCGGCGCCGCCGCCGTCGACGGCGATCCGTTCCTCCTGGAGAGCGGGGACGTCGTGGTGCCCGTCGTCGGCGGCGGCGCCGTCGCGCGCGTCGTCGACGAGGCCACCGCGGGCGCCGCCCTCGGCCGCGGCCTCGCCCTGCTCAGGCCGGACCCGGCGGCGCTCGACCCGTGGTTCCTCGCCGGGTTCCTGCGCGGCACCGCCAACAACCGGCAGGCCAGCAGCTACGCGTCCACCGCGACCCGGCTCGACGTGCGCCGCCTCCAGTTGCCGCGCCTGCCCCTGGCCGAACAGGCCCGCTACGGCGCCCGGTTCAGGTCCCTCGCCGCCTTCGAGGACGCGCTGCGCCTCGCGAGCCGGCTCGGCGAACAACTCGTCCAGGGCCTCCACGACGGCCTCACCGACGGCGTCCTCGAACCGGAGTGAAGCGGAGTGCGTACAACCCGGGGCCGGTTGTCCTCGTCGACCTATACGCTCGGAGCAGTACGCACTTCGCACGCAGGCACCCACCAGCAGGAGCAGTCATGCACGGCCACGGCTTCGCGCCCCCGCCCAGGCTCCCCTCGTCCGGAGCGCAGGCCGGTATGCGCGTGCTCTTCGTGGCCATCGCCGTCCTGACCGTCGGCTTCCTCGGTTTCGCGCCGATGCTGCGGCTCGCCCTGACCACCCGCCGCAAGGTCGACATGCGGGTCTTCATAGCCGTGGCCGCGGTCCAACTCGTGTGCTGGGCAGGCGTGTTCAGCGACCCGGGCGGCGAGGAGTTCACCACGTGGTACGGGAACACGGGGATGGGCCTCATGCTCGTCAACATGGTGGTCTCCGTCACGTACTACCTGGTCGCCGACATCCGCCACGCCCACCGCGACCGGCCCCTCGCGGGCCCGGCCATGTACGGCATGCCGCGCGCGCAGCAGCCGTACGGCTACCCCCAGCCCCAGCCCCAGCCGCAGACGCAGCCGTACGGACAGCCGCGGCCCCAGGCGCCCACCCCGCCGATGCACGCGATGCCCACCCAGGCCGCGGCCCCCACGCCCGTGCCCGCCCCGCCGCCCACGGCCCCGCGCCCCCAGACCCCGCCGCAGCCGCCGCACCGCATCGACCAGGTCCGCGCCGAGCTGGACGAGCTGAGCGACTACCTGCGCAAGCGGGAGGACGGCGGCCGGTGACCATCCCGCCTCCTCCGACGGCGAGCGGCGGCCGGGTCATCGCCGGACGCTACGAACTGTCCACGCTCATCGGCCAGGGCGGCATGGGCCAGGTCTGGACGGCGTACGACAAGCGCCTGGACCGCCGCGTCGCCGTCAAACTCCTGCGCCCCGACCGGGTCGCGGGCGCCGAGGCCGACGAGCTGCGCCGCCGCTTCCTGCGCGAGTGCCGCGTCACCGCGCAGGTCGACCACCCCGGCCTGGTCACCGTGCACGACGCGGGCAGCGAGGGCGAGGACGCCTCCTCGTTCCTCTACCTCGTCATGCAGTACATCGACGGCTCCGACCTCGCCGACCACCTCGCCGAGCACGACCCGTACCCATGGCCCTGGGCCGTCTCGGTCGCCGCGCAGCTCTGCGCCGTGCTCTCCGCCGTGCACGCGGTGCCGATCGTCCACCGGGACCTCAAGCCCCGCAACGTCATGGTCAAGAAGGACGGCACGCTCACCGTCCTCGACCTCGGTGTCGCCTCCGTCATGGACACCGACACCACCCGCCTCACCCACACCGGATCACCCATCGGCACCCCCGCCTACATGGCGCCCGAGCAGGCCATGGGCGGCGCCGTCGGCCCCTACACCGACCTGTACGCCCTCGGCGTGCTCCTCTTCGAACTGCTCAGCGGCGACGTCCCGTTCGCGGGCACCACCGCCCTCGGCATCCTCCACCGCCACCTGTACGAGCCCCCGATGCCGGTGCGACGCCTGCGCCCCGAGGTCCCCGAGGCGCTGGAGAACCTCGTCCTGCGCCTGCTCGCCAAGGACCCCCAGCACCGGCCGGCCTCCGCCCAGCAGACGTACGAGGAACTGCTCCCGCTGCTGCCCGCGCGCGGGGTGCCCACCGGCCATCCGCTCGACCCGACCCGCCCGTTCCTGCGCCCGCACGCGCCCTGGCCGGACCGGGCGCGCACGCCCGCACCGCAGCCCGACGGATCCGACGTCCAGGGCGAGCGCCCCGACGTCGCCCGCGCCGTCGACGAGGTCAAGCGCCTCCTCGGCGAGGGCCGCATCACGCAGGCCGTCGACATCCTCGGCGCGATCCTGCCCGCCGCGGCCGAACAGCACGGCGAGCACTCACCCGTCGTCCGCACCCTGCGCAAGCAGTACGCGGCCACGCTCATGGACGACGGGCAGTACCGCCGCGCCCTGCCCGAGCTGCGCCGCCTCGCCGACGAGCGCGCCGCCGAGGCGGGCCACGCCGACCCGCAGTCGCTCCAGTTCCGCTACGAGGCCGCCCAGTGCCTCGAAGCCCTCGGCGAACCGGCCGCGGCGCTCGCCGAGTACCGCTCGCTGCTGCCGTACTACGAGAACCAGTACGCGACCACGGACCTGCGCCTCGCCCTCGACGTGCGCCGCCGCATCGGCCAGTTGCTGCTGGCCGTCGGTGACCGGGGCGCCGCGCACGAGACCCTGATCCGCCTCCTGCACGACGCGGAGCGGCTGCACGGGCCCGGCCACCCGTTCCCGGCGGAGGTCCGCCGCACGCTCCAGTGGCTGGGACAGGTCCGGGGCTGAGCGGGTCCGCGCCGAGCGGCTATCTTTCGTAGCCGAAGATCTTCCTAGCCGAAGATCACAACCGACAGCACACAGGGGTGGGGATCTCATGTCCGGATCGAGGAGCGCCGAGCAGGGCGGCAAGGGCGGCAAGGGGAGCCACAGACTCTCCAGGCGGAACCGTCACATCGCGTGGGGCACCGCGGGCGCCGTCGTCGTCGCGGGCGCCGCGTTCGCCGCGACCAGCGCCTCGGCGGCCACGACGTGGCCCGCGCAGAAGACGTTCACCGGCCGCGCCTTCGACACCTGCACCGCGCCGTCCGCCGCCGCGATGAAGGCATGGCGCACCGGCTTCTACGGTGCGGCGGCCGTCTACATAGGCGGCAAGAACCGCGGCTGCGCCCAGCCCAACCTCACCAAGTCCTGGGTGAAGACGGTCAGTACGCAGGGCTGGAAGCTGATCCCGCTCTACGTGGGCGCCCAGCCGCCCTGCCAGACGGGCACTAGGAACGAGAAGATGACCACGTCGAACGCGGCCTCGCTCGGCACGGCGGACGGCAAGGACGCCGTCGCCAAGGCCGCCGCGCTCGGCATGAAGGCGGGCAGCGCGCTCTACCTCGACATGGAGCCGTACGACATCAAGAACGCGTCCTGCAACAAGGCCGTGCTCGACTACGTACGCGCCTTCGACAAGGTCCTGCGCGGCAAGATCTACCGCGCGGGCTACTACGGTTTCAGCAGCTCCAGCGCCGCGGCGATCGCCACCGCGAAGGACCGCACCGACCTGCCGGGCAACCTCTGGTACGCCAAGTGGGACAAGGTCAACACGACGACCTCCGACTGGCCCTGGTCGGCGTCGCTGTACACGAACCACAGCCGCGCCCACCAGTACATGGTCAACAGCAAGGAGAAGCGCGGCGCCTACACGATCACCGTGGACCGCAACGCGTGGGACGCCCCGGTGGCGATCATCGGCTGAGCGCGGGCGTTCGTACCTCAACTCGCGGCGAATCGTTGTCGAATAGGTGGCCGAGCCAGCGGCCACCTCCTACCATCGATCACGGACTTTGTGCACCGACGCACAAACTCGCCGCAGGGAGGCTCACCTTGCACCGCCGCACCAGCAGCCGTCGCCGTACCGCGCTCGTCCTGTCCGCCACCGCCCTCGCCGCGGTTCCCGCCCTCACCGCCTGCGGAAGCGACGCGCACCCCGGCGCCGCGGCCGTCGTCGGCGGTCAGCGCATCACGGTCTCCCAACTGGAGACCCGGGTCAACGAGGTGCGGGACGCGCAACAGGCCGCGACCACCGACCGCGCCCAGTACCAGGAGGCCATCGCCAAGACCGGTGGCCTCACCCGCAACACGCTGCACACGATGGTCCTCGACCGGGTGCTGCACCGCGCCGCCACCGACGCGGGCGTCACCGTCACCCGCAAGGAGATGCAGGACATGCGGGCCGGCCTGGAGCAACGGGCGGGCGGCGCGAAGCAGTTGGAGAACGCCTGGCTCGGGCAGTACAGCGTCCCGCCCAAGCGGCTGACCGAGAGCCTGCGCACCGAGATCGAGGCGCAGAAACTGGCGACCGCGCTCGGCGCCGACATGCAGACCCAGGAGGGGCAGGCCGTGTTCTGGAAGGCGCTCGGCAAGGCGTCCAAGGAACTCGACGTCGATCTGAACCCGCGCTACGGCGCCTGGAAGGTGTCCCCCACGAGCCGCCTGGTGGAGGCCAGGACGCCCTGGCTCAAGCAGGTCACCCGGCAGCCGGCGGACACCCCGCAGGGCGCCTGAGGCCCTGAGCCACCGCCGGGCGCGGGGACTGTCGGTGGCCTGGGTTACGTTCGGGTGGTGAACGTTTCAGGGATGCACGGCACCAGCAGCGACACCGACGGCGGGGCGAGCGGCGGCGCGGGCCGCATCGTCCTGCTCACCACCAGCCACCGCGTCGCCCCGGGGCTGCTGTCCTGGCAGGCGTGGGACGTCCTGCGCGGCGCGGACGAGGTGCTGTGCGCCGACGCCGCGCACCCGCAGCTCCCGTACCTGAAGGACGCCGGCGTCGAGGTCACCCTCGCGGCGGAGCTCCCCACCGCCCGGGACCTGGTCGACCGGTGCGCGGACGGCGACCGCACCGTCGTCGTCCTGACCACGGCCGAGGGCGACCGGCGCCTCACCGACGGCCTGGCGTCGCTGGCGGGCTCGGGCCGCGTCCAGATGCCGTCCCTCGAACTGCTTCCCGGCTCCTACGACCTGCCGGGCGCCCGCCTCCTCGACCTCGTCCAGGTCATGGACCGTATCCGCCGTGAGTGCCCGTGGTCGTCCGGGCGCACCCACGAGGACCTGGCGAAGTACGCGATCGAGGAGGCGTACGAGCTGGTGGAGGCGATCGAGACGGGCGACCGCGCCGAGCTGCGGGAGGAGCTGGGCGACGTACTCCTCCAGGTCGTCTTCCACGCCCGCATCGCGCAGGAGGCGCCCGGTGAGCCCGGGGGGACGGGTGAGCCGGGGGAGCCGGATGAGTTGGGTGAGCCGGGCGAGGACGACGGGCCGTTCTCGATCGACGACGTGGCGGGCGGCATCGTCACCAAGCTGATCCACCGCCACCCCCACGTCTTCGGCGAGGAGACCGCGACCACGCCCGAGGAGGTCAAGGAACACTGGCTGCGCACGAAGGCGCAGGAGAAGCAGCGGGCGTCGGTGACGGACGGGGTCCCGGTCGGCCAGCCCGGCCTGGCCCTCGCGGCGAAGCTCGGCTCGCGCGTGCGGACGGCGGGCCTCGACGTCCCCGCCCCGGCGGGCGAGGGCGTCGGCCCCGAACTCCTGGCGCTGGCGCTCCGCGCGGAGGCGGCGGGCCTGGACCCCGAGGCCGAACTCAGGGCGGCGGCCCGCGCCTACCGCTCGGCGATCCGCTCCGCCGAGGGCCTGGCGGACTGACCCGCCGCGTCAGCGGGGTGTGAACTCCACCGGCAGGTTCCGCAGCCCGCGCATGATGAGCCCGCCGCGCCACCGCAGGTCGGCGGGGTCGGCCGCGAGCCGGAGGTCGGGCAGCCGCCGCAGCAGCGTCTCCAGGGCGGTGCGGCCTTCGAGCCGGGCCAGGGGGGCGCCGAGGCAGTAGTGGATGCCGTGGCCGTAGCCGAGGTGCGGGTTGTCGCGGCGGCTCAGGTCCAGGGTGTCGGGCTCGCTGAAGCGGGCGGGGTCGCGGTCCGCCGCCGCGAGGACCACGAGGACGGGGTCGCCCGGCGCGATGCGCTGCCCGCCGATGGTGAGGGGCGCGGTCGCGAAGCGCCAGGTGGCGAGCTCGACCGGGCCGTCGAAGCGGAGCAGTTCCTCGATGCCGGTGTCGAGGAGCTCGTGCTCGCCGCGTTCGATCGCACGCTGGAGCAGGGCCCGCTGGGCGGGATGGTGCAGGAGCGTGTGGACGCCGTTGCCGATGAGGTTGATGGTGGTCTCGAAACCGGCGAACAGAAGCACGAAACACATGGCGGCGGCCTCGTTCTCCGTGAGGTGCTCGCCATGGTCGGAGGCGCGGATGAGACCCGAGATCAGGTCGTCGCTGAGGTCGTCGCGCTTGCGGTGGATCAGCTCGGCCAGATAGCCGCGCATCTTCTTCACGGAACGCGCGACACCGCCGCGCGGCCCGCCGCCGTGCCGGATCATCATGCCCGCCCAGTCGCGGAAGTCGTCCTGGTCCTCGGCCGGCACGCCGAGCAGGTCGCAGATCGCGTAGATGGGGAGCGGGAAGGCGAAGTCGTGGATCAGGTCGGCCTCGCCGCTGCCCGCGAACCGGTCGATGAGCCCGTCGGTCAACTCCTGCACCCGTGGCGCGAACTGAGCGATACGGCGCGGGGTGAACGCCTTGGAGACGAGCCGGCGCAGCCGGGTGTGGTCCGGCGGGTCGATGTTCAGCAGATGCGTCATCAGGTTGGCGCTGCGCTCGCCGGGGATGCCGGTCCTGTTCTTGCCCTGGGCGTCCTCGGCGTGGTGGTCGGGGTTCTTCGACAACCGGCCGTCCGCGAGGGCCTGGCGCGCGTCGGCGTACCGGGTCACGAGCCACGCCTCGACTCCGCTGGGGAGCTTCGTCCAGTGGACGGGGGAGTGCTCCCGGAGCCAGGCGTAGGCCGGATACGGGTCGGTCGCGAACTCCCAAGTGAAGAGTTCGGGTGCGGTGTTCGGGGCGTTCACCCGACGACCGTAACCGCACGGGGCGCACTGACGGTGGTCGGCACCGGCCCGGCGGCACGGCTCGCCCGGCACCCCGCGATCTGACACGCCGTCAAGACTGTGACTTTCACGTGATCTGCGCTGCATCGACTTGTGACAAGCGTTCGAGTCCCGCTACGTTCACCAGTCATCGCGACACAGGCACAACCGGCACCACTTCCGCCACCCCTGTCGCGTGCTGCATCAGTCTCGCGAAAGGCAACCGCATGCTCTCCGGGAACGGTCGACACCGTCGCCCCCGTCAGGCCCCTGCTCTCGTCGTCGCCGCCGGCGTCACCGGCAGCGCCATCGCGATCCCGCTGCTCGCCGCGACCAGCGCGAACGCCGCCTCCACCGCCACCTGGGACAAGCTCGCCGAGTGCGAGTCCGGCGGCCAGTGGAGCCTGGACGCGGGCAACGGCTACTACGGCGGACTCCAGTTCTCGCAGGAGATGTGGGAACGGTACGGCGGCCTCGACTTCGCCCCGCGCGCGGACGAGGCCAGCCGCTCGCAGCAGATAGCCGTCGCCGAGAAGGTCCTCGCCGCGAAGGGGCCCACGGCCTGGCCGAGTTGCTCGATCGTGGCGGGCCTCACCAAGGGTGACGAGTCCGCCGATGTCGACCCGGGGGTCAGCGCCTCCCCGAAGCCGTCCGGCTCGGTCGGCACGGGAGAGAAGAATCACGACGGGTCCGACACGACGGACACCGCTGACACATCCGACACCTCCGACACGCCCGACTCCGCCAGTTCTTCTGGTTCTTCCGGTTCTTCTGGTTCGGCGGATTCATCCGATGCTTCCGACGCTCCGTCATCTGACGCCTCCGAGGGCGCGTCCTCCGGCGACAAGGGGAGCGGCGCTACGGGCGACAAGGCGGAGGAAAAGGCGGGCGGCGGAGCGTCCGGCGAGGTCGCGGGCGGTGCGGACGCCGGATCGGGCGAGTCGGGCCGCTCCGACTCCGCCGACTCCTCGGACCCGGCGGACGGCGCCGACCCCTCCGATCTCTCTGGCCCCTCCGCGTCCCCCACGGCCTCCGACGACTCCCTCACGGGCGGCCGTCACCGGGGCGACCGCGCGGCGGACGAGACGTCCGCGTCCCGTGCGGGTGAGGGGCGTCACGCCTCCCGTGAGGCGGACCGCGCCGGGGGGACGTACACGGTCCGCTCCGGCGACAACCTGTGGGACATCGCGGACGCTCACGACGTCCGCGGCGGGTGGGATGCGCTCTATGACCTGAACAAGAAGACGGTCGGCACCGACCCCGGCCTCATCCTGCCTGGTCAGAGTCTGGATCTCGGGCTCGAACCGGCCGAGAAATAGCGGGAATTCAGTGCTGGTTGGGGCCCGTATGTCCGCTTTTGCGAGAGTGAGACATGAGTCTCAAAGACCCTGATCGTCTTTGAAATCGGGCGGATCGACTGCTTACGGTCGTGACCGCTCGCCACAGCGGGCCCCGACGGACGTCACGCCGAATCCTGCCAACGTCCGTACGGGAACAGTCGACGCGTCAGCGCCGTAGGCAGGAGCGGGGGACCCAAGGTAAGTGCCGGTCCGCCGGCTTGGGGTTAAGCCGCGCACTAGGTTGCGCGGCCGGACACTCACTGGTCCGAACCCGACAGCTCACCTCGTAGGCGTCGGTGAGGGGATCTCTCCATGCTGTTTTCCAGCAAGGGCAAGCACCGCCGCCCGACCAAGGCTGTCCGCGTCGCCACGCTCGCCGGCGTCGCCGGTGCCGCCGTCGCCGTCCCGCTGATGGGTGCCACGGGCGCCTCCGCCGCCTCCACCTCCGAGTGGGACCAGGTCGCGGCCTGCGAGTCCGGTGGCAACTGGTCCATCAACACGGGCAACGGCTACTACGGCGGCCTCCAGTTCTCGTCCTCCACGTGGGCCGCGTACGGCGGCACCGCCTACGCGTCCTCCGCCGACCAGGCGTCCAAGGCGCAGCAGATATCGGTCGCCGAGAAGGTTCTCGCCTCGCAGGGCAAGGGTGCCTGGCCGAGCTGCGGTGTGGGCCTGTCCGGCGCCTCCACCGGCAACTCCGCTCCGGCCGACTCGTCCCCGCAGCAGCAGGCGCAGCCGCAGCAGCAGGAGCGCTCCGACTCCTCCACGACGACCCGCTCGCAGCAGCGTCAGCAGCCGCAGCAGCAGGCGCAGCCCCAGCAGGCGCAGCCGCAGCCGAAGAAGGAGACCGTGACCACCCCGACCGGCAAGAAGGTCGAGAAGGGTGACGGCGAGTACAAGGTGAAGTCCGGCGACACGCTCAGCAAGATCGCCGAGGCGCACGGCACCAACTGGCAGAAGGTGTTCGAGCTCAACAAGGACATCGTCGCCGACGCCGACCTGATCTACCCGGGTCAGCAGCTCCACCTCAAGTAGAGAACCCCTCGTAGTCACGGACCCGGCATCGGCGGACGCCGGGTCCAGGGCCGCTCACTTCGGCGACCTCCGTCCCGGCTTCCGGGACGGAGGTCGCCGTCTTTGTTCCGTTAGGAAACATTTCGCTATCGGCGTTGTCCACAAGACGGTCGGTCGGCTGGCCGATGCCTCGGAGCCGGTTACGCTCAGGGGTGCGGGATCAGTTATCCAAGCAGCCGCCCGCACCACTGCGTCACATCCCAGAAGGAGATGCTCGTGCCGTCCATCGACGTCGTCGTAGCCCGGGAAATCCTGGACTCCCGAGGCAACCCCACGGTCGAGGTCGAGGTCGGCCTCGACGACGGCAGCACCGGCCGTGCTGCTGTTCCGTCCGGTGCCTCCACCGGTGCCTTCGAGGCCATCGAACTCCGTGACGGTGACCCCAACCGTTACCAGGGCAAGGGCGTCGAGAAGGCCGTTCTCGCCGTCATCGAGCAGATCGGCCCGGAGCTCGTCGGCTACGACGCCACCGAGCAGCGCCTCATCGACCAGGCGATGTTCGACCTGGACGCCACCGACAACAAGGGCTCGCTCGGCGCCAACGCGATCCTGGGCGTCTCCCTCGCCGTCGCGCACGCCGCGTCCGAGGCCAGCGACCTGCCGCTCTTCCGCTACCTCGGCGGTCCGAACGCGCACCTGCTGCCCGTCCCGATGATGAACATCCTGAACGGTGGGTCGCACGCCGACTCCAACGTCGACATCCAGGAGTTCATGATCGCCCCGATCGGCGCGGAGTCCTTCTCCGAGGCCCTGCGCTGGGGCACCGAGGTCTACCACACCCTCAAGAAGGTGCTGAAGACCAAGGGCCTGTCCACCGGCCTCGGCGACGAGGGCGGCTTCGCCCCGAACCTGGAGTCGAACCGCGCCGCCCTCGACCTCATCCTCGAGGCGATCAAGGAGGCCGGTTACATCCCCGGCCAGCAGGTCGCCCTCGCCCTCGACGTCGCCGCCTCCGAGTTCTACAAGGACGGCAAGTACCAGTTCGAGGGCAAGGAGCGCTCCGCCGCCGAGATGACCGAGTACTACGAGGAGCTCGTCTCCGCGTACCCGCTCGTCTCCATCGAGGACCCGCTGTACGAGGACGACTGGGCCGGCTGGAACACCATCACCGAGCGCCTCGGCGACAAGGTCCAGCTCGTCGGCGACGACCTCTTCGTCACCAACCCGGAGCGCCTCGCCCGCGGCATCGAGGAGAACTCGGCCAACGCCCTGCTCGTCAAGGTCAACCAGATCGGCTCGCTGACCGAGACCCTGGACGCCGTCGAGCTGGCCCAGCGCAACGGCTTCAAGTGCATGATGTCCCACCGCTCCGGCGAGACCGAGGACGTCACCATCGCCGACCTGGCCGTCGCCACCAACTGCGGCCAGATCAAGACCGGCGCCCCGGCCCGCTCCGAGCGCGTCGCCAAGTACAACCAGCTCCTGCGCATCGAGGAGATCCTGGACGACGCGGCGGTCTACGCCGGCCGCAGCGCGTTCCCCCGCTTCAAGGGCTGACCCGCACCCGGCGCCCGCCGCAGGCGTAGTTCCGTACGTCCCCGCACTCGGTCCCGTACCGTGTGCGGGGACGTACGCACGTAGGAAGCCGGACGGGGACAGGAACGGGGAGGCGACAGGCGATGCCGGGAAAGCTCCGGAGCAGGGGCCGCGACGACTCGGCCCGCTTCTCCACGGCCACCCGCCTGCGCGTGCTCGGCGAACAGACCGCGGAGCGCGTCTACCGCTCGCAGAACAAGCGCCAGGCCCGCCGCTCCCGCCTCACGGGCCGCGCGGCGCTGCTCGCCCTCGTCGTCTGCACGCTCGTGGTCGCCCTCGCGTACCCGATAAGGCAGTACGTCTCCCAGCGCGGCGAGATCGCGGACCTCCAGCGCCAGCAGCAGAAGGCCAGGGAGCGGGTCGACCGGCTCCGTGACGAGAAGGCCCGCTGGCAGGACGACGCCTACGCCGAGCAGCAGATCCGCGAGCGCCTGCACATGGTGATGCCCGGCGAGACCGGGTACGTGGTGCCCGACCCGCGCTCCACCGAGTCGGGCCGCACCGAGCAGGGCGAGGCCGACCGCCCCTGGTACTCGAACGTCTGGGACGGCGTCGACAAGGCCGACCGCGCGAACTGATCCCCGCACCACGCTCCGCACCCACCGAAGTGAAAGACAGGCATGGAAACGCCCCCGCCCCAGACCGAGCCCACCGCGCCCACGGACGCGGACATCCACGCGTTCAAGGAGCAGCTCGGCCGCCCGCCGCGCGGCCTGCGGGCCATCGCGCACCGCTGCCCCTGCGGCAACCCGGACGTCGTCGAGACGGCCCCGCGCCTGGAGGACGGCACGCCGTTCCCCACGACGTACTACCTGACGTGCCCGCGCGCGGCCTCGGCCATCGGCACCCTTGAGGCCAACGGCGTCATGAAGGAGATGACCGAGCGGCTCGCGAGCGACCCCGAGCTGGCGCGGCAGTACCGGGCCGCGCACGAGGACTACATCGCGCGCCGCGACGCCATCGAGGTCCTGGAGAACTTCCCCAGCGCGGGCGGCATGCCGGACCGCGTGAAGTGCCTGCACGTCCTGGTGGCGCACTCGCTGGCGGCGGGCCCGGGGGTCAACCCGCTCGGCGACGAGGCCATCGAGATGCTGCCGGAGTGGTGGCGGAAGGGCGCGTGCGTCTCCGCGGAGGTGACCGAGTGACCCGGGTCGCGGCCATCGACTGCGGTACGAACTCCATCCGCCTCCTCGTCGCCGACGCGCACCCGGACACCGGTGAACTGCGCGACCTGGACCGGCGCATGACGATCGTCCGGCTCGGCCAGGGCGTCGACCGGACGGGGCGCCTCGCGCCCGAGGCGCTGGAGCGCACCTTCGCGGCCTGTCGCGAGTACGCCGCCGTGATCAAGGAGCACGGCGCGGAGCGCGTCCGCTTCGTGGCCACGTCCGCGTCCCGCGACGCCTCGAACCGGGACGACTTCGTCCGGGGCGTCCTGGACATCCTGGGCGTCGAGCCCGAGGTGATCACCGGCGACCAGGAGGCGGCGTTCTCCTTCACGGGCGCGACCAAGGAGCTGACCGGCCGGGCCGACCTCGACAAGCCCTACCTGGTCGTGGACATCGGCGGCGGGTCGACCGAGTTCGTGGTCGGGGACGAGGCGGTGCGCGCCGCCCACTCCGTCGACATCGGCTGCGTACGGATGACGGAGCGTCACCTCGTCGCGGCGGACGGCACGGTCACCGACCCGCCCGCCCCCGAGCAGGTCGAGGCGGTCCGCGAGGACATCGTCGCGGCGCTCGACCGGGTGACGGAGCTGGTCCCGCTGGGCGAGGCCAGGACCCTGGTCGGTCTGGCCGGTTCGGTCACCACGGTCGCGGCGCTCGCGCTCGGCCTGGACGCGTACGACTCGGCCGCGATCCACCACGCCCGCATCCCGTACGAGAAGGTCGCCGAGCTGACCGACTGGCTCCTGACCTCCACGCACGACCAGCGCGCCCTGCACCCGGTGATCCACCCCGGCCGCGTCGACGTCATCGCCTCCGGCGCCCTCGTACTGCGCCTGATCATGGAGCGGACGGGCGCCCGCGAGGTGGTCGTCAGCGAACACGACATCCTCGACGGCATCGCCTGGTCCCTCGCCTGATCCTCGCTTGCTTCCAGGGGGTCAAGCGAACTCGCCTGAGCGTGTCGCGCCCCGTCTGAGCACCGGAAACGGGGGGTGCGACGCGATCCTTCGACACCCCGTCGGGAAAGTTCGTGAAGTTCTTCACAAGGAAATGGGCCCCGTTGGGCGCGGTTTCCCGGCCGTGGGCCCGTTCGGGGCCGCGCGCGGGGGGCGCCGGGAGGGGTCCGCGGGGTTTCCGGTGTGTTGCGAGGAGATGGCGTCCGGGGGTGGTCCAGTGGGTCCGAAGGCTCACTGTGGCTGCTCAGGAGGGGTGAGCAACGAGTGGCGGCGGGCCGTGGTTCCCTTCGCGGACCATGACATGGGTCACGTGGGCGGCGAAGTGTAGCAGAGGCACCGCCCGTCCTTGTGAAGGGGCGCACGAGCACCCCCCTCCAGACGGGTGGATACTCGATGGCATGAGCACCACGGAGCGTCCCAGGATCCTCATTGTCGGGGGTGGGTACGTAGGCCTGTACGCGGCGCGACGCATCCTGAAGAAGATGCGTTACGCGGAAGCGACCGTCACGGTCGTCGACCCGCGCTCGTACATGACGTACCAGCCCTTCCTCCCCGAGACCGCCGCCGGCAGCATCTCGCCGCGCAACGTCGTCGTCCCGCTGCGACGCGCTGTGCCGGGAGCCGAGATTCTCACCGGCCGCGTCACCACCATCGACCAGGACCGCAAGGTCGCCACGGTCGCCCCGCTCGTCGGCGAGGCGTACGAGGTGCCCTTCGACTACCTGGTGATCGCGCTCGGCGCGGTCTCGCGCACCTTCCCGACGCCGGGCCTCGCCGAGGTCGGCATCGGTATGAAGGGCGTCGAGGAGGCCATCGGCCTGCGCAACCACGTCCTCGAGCAGCTCGACAAGGCCGAGTCCACGACGGACGAGGAGATCCGCCGCAAGGCGCTCACCTTCGTCTTCGTCGGCGGTGGCTTCGCGGGCGCCGAGACGATCGGTGAGGTCGAGGACATGGCGCGCGACGCCGCCAAGTTCTACAAGAACGTGAAGCGCGAGGACATGCGCTTCATCCTGGTCGACGCCGCCGACAAGGTGCTGCCCGAGGTCGGTCCCGAGCTGGGCGTCTACGGCCGCAAGCACCTGGAGTCCCGCGGTATCGAGGTCTACCTCTCCACGACGATGCCCTCCTGCGTGGACGGTCACGTCGTGCTGAGCAACGGCCTGGAGGCCGACTCCAACACCGTCGTGTGGACCGCCGGCGTCAAGCCGAACCCGGCGCTCGCCCGCTTCGGTCTGCCGCTCGGCCCGCGCGGCCACGTGGACACCAGCGAGACGCTCCAGGTCCAGGGCACCGACTACATCTGGGCCGCGGGCGACAACGCCCAGGTCCCGGACCTCGTCGGCCGCAAGAACGGCAACCCGAACGCCTGGTGCCCGCCCAACGCCCAGCACGCCATGCGCCAGGCCAAGGTCCTCGGCGACAACGTGGTGTCGGGCATGCGCGGCTTCCCGCAGCGCAAGTACGAGCACGCCAACAAGGGTGCGGTGGCCGGTCTCGGCCTCCACAAGGGCGTCGCGATGATCGTCATGGGCAAGATGAAGATCAAGCTCAAGGGCCGTCTCGCCTGGTACATGCACCGTGGCTACCACGGCATGGCGATGCCGACGTACAACCGCAAGATCCGGGTGATCGCCGAGTGGACGATCAACATGTTCCAGAAGCGCGACATCACCGCGCTCGGTGCCCTGGAGACCCCGCGCGAGGAGTTCTACGAGGCGGCCAAGCCGGCGCCGGCGCCCCAGCCCGCCGCGGCCGAGAAGTCCGAGGGCAAGGTCGAGGAGAAGGCGAAGGCCTCCTGACCTCGGCGTAGTTCCCGAGCAGTGCACGCCCGAGAGGGGCCGCTCGCCATCCGTGGTGCGAGGGGCCCCTCTCGGCGTTCCCGCGCCCACCCCGACCGGGTACGTGGTGTATACAAGCATTTTGCCGATCCGTGACGCGGCAACGGGACTGCGGAAGCGGCCTCTCGGTGTTTACGTGGTGTGGGACCGTTCCGGGCCTTCCCCTGTCACGGAGGTGTGCGCCATGCAGGACGCCGCACAGCGGCTGAAGAACATCGCCGAGCGGTTGCTCGGTGCCGAACTCCCGGTGCGGCTGCGCGCCTGGGACGGCTCGGAGGCGGGGCCCCCCGACGCCCCCGTGCTCGTCGTACGGAACCGACGCGCCCTGCGCCGCCTGCTGTGGAAGCCGGGCGAGCTGGGCCTGGCCCGCGCCTGGGTCGCCGGTGACCTGGACGTCGAGGGCGATCTGTACGCCGCCCTCGACGTCATGGCCGAGCTGATCTGGGAGCGGCCGACCGACGCCGAGGGGGAGCGCAGAAGCCTCTTCCAGGCGCTCAGGGACCCCGAGGTGCGCTCCGCCGCCGGGGAGCTGGCGAAGCTCGCGGGACCGTATCCGCCACCCGCGCCGCCCGCCGAGGAGACGCGCCGCAGAGGCCGCCTCCACCTGCACACCAAGGGCAGCGACAAACGGGCCATCAGCCACCACTACGACGTCGGCAACGACTTCTACGAGCTGGTCCTCGGCCCCTCGATGGTCTACTCGTGCGCCTACTGGGAGTCGCCCGACGCCACCCTCGAATCCGCCCAGCGCGACAAGCTGTCGCTGGTCTCCCGCAAGCTCGCCCTCAAGCCCGGCATGCGCCTGCTCGACGTGGGCTGCGGCTGGGGCTCCATGGCCATCCACGCCGCCCGCGAGCACGGCGTGAGCGTCGTCGGCGTCACCCTCTCCCAGGAACAGGCCGCGTACGCCAGGAAGCGCGTCGCCGACGAGGGCCTCACCGACCGCGTCGAGATCCGCGTCCAGGACTACCGCGACGTACGGGACGGCCCCTACGACGCGATCTCCTCCATCGGCATGGCCGAGCACGTCGGCTCCGAGCGGTACCTGGAGTACGCGCACGATCTCCACGCCCTCCTCAAGCCCGGCGGGCGGCTCCTCAACCACCAGATCGCCCGGCGGCCCCAGGAGGACGAGTCGGCGTACGAGGTCGACGAGTTCATCGACGCCTACGTGTTCCCCGACGGGGAGCTGGCGCCGGTCGGCACCACCACGGCCCTCCTCGAACGCGCCGGGTTCGAGGTGCGGGACGTCGAGGCGATCCGCGAGCACTACGCGCTCACCCTGCGCCGGTGGGTCCGCAACCTGGAGGCCCGCTGGGCCGATGCCCTGCGCCTGGTCAGCCCCGGCCGGGCCCGCGTCTGGCGCCTCTACATGGCCGCCTCCGCGCTGAGCTTCGAGCGCAACCGCATCGGCGTCAACCAGATCCTCGCGGTGAAGACCCCGCGGAGCGGAACGTCGGGGATGCCGCTGCGCGCGCGTACCTGGAACTAGTACGCGGGTACGCGGCTGGGGGCGCCCGGTGTTCGGCACCGGACGCCCCCAGCCACGTGACTTCCCGGGTCGCTACTCGGCCTTGATGGCGGCGAGCATGTTGAGGCGGGCGGCGCGGCGGGCCGGCCACAGGGCCGCCAGGATGCCGACGACCGCGGCGAGCGCGAGGAAGACACCGATCCGGCCCCAGGGCAGCACCAGTTCGTACGTCGCCATGGCGTTGCCGATGAGCTGTCCCGCGGCCCAGCCGAAGAAGACGCCGAGGCCGATGCCGAGCACGCCGCCGAACAGGGAGATCACCAGCGACTCCAGGCGGACCATGCGCTTGATGCCCTTGCGGTCGATGCCGATGGCGCGGAGCATCCCGATCTCCTGCTGACGCTCGAAGACCGACATCGCGAGGGTGTTGATGACACCGAGCACGGCGACGATGACCGCCATGGCGAGCAGGCCGTAGAGCATGTTCAGCATCAGCGTGAACATCTGGGCGACCTCGTTGGAGATGTCCTGCCGGTCCTGGATCTTGATGGCCGGGTTCTCGCCGAGGGCCTTGGTCAGCTTGTCCTTGGTGGCGTCGGAGGCGCCGCCCGACATCTTCAGCATGACCTGCATGTCCGAGGCGGCCTCGGTCAGGTGCGGGGCGAGGGTGGGCGCGTCGACCATGATGCCGCTGAGCATCTCGTTGGCCGTGTAGACGCCGGCGACGCTCAGCCGCTGCTTCTTGCCGTCCTCGTAGGCGACGGTGAACCGGGAGCCCGCCGTCCAGTGGTGGTCCCGCGCGGTCTTGTCGTCGACGACGACCTGCGTGCCGCCGACGGTGAACCTGCCCTCCTTCATGGGGAGTTCGGCGAGCCGGCCGATCGTCTCGCCGTTGACCCCCGTCAGGTACTCGGAGTCACCGTCGATCCGCGAGTCGGCGTTGGACATGCCGCTGACGGCCGTGGTGCCGGGCGTCTTGTCGAGGGTCTTCAGGACGTCGGGGGAGAGCGCGTTCCCGTTCGCCATGGAGACGACGTAGTCGGCCTTGAGGGAGTCGGCGGCCATCTTGTCGATCGCCGTCTGGAGGCTGCCCGCGACGACCGTGAGGCCGGTGATGAGGGTCAGGCCGATCATCAGCGCCGAGGCGGTGGCCGCGGTGCGGCGCGGGTTGCGCACCGAGTTGAGGCGGGCCAGCTTGCCGGAGATGCCGAAGGCGCGCAGCAGCGGGGCCGCGGCGGCGATCAGCGGGCGGGACAGCAACGGCGTGAGGATGAAGACGCCGATGACGAGCAGGGCGGCGCCGAACGCCATCGGCGCCTGCCCGCTGTCGCCGCTCATGGTCGTCGCGGCGAGCACGGCGACGACACCGGCGGCCGAGACGAGCGAGCCGAGGGTGTTGCGCAGGATCAGGGACTTCGCGGTCGGGGCGGCGTGCACCGTGTTCATCGCGGCGACCGGCGGGATCTTCGCGGCGCGGCGGCCCGGCAGCCAGGCGGCCAGCATCGTGATGAGGACGCCGACGACCAGCGCGGAGGCGACCGTGCCGGCGGAGACGACCAGCGGCCCGGCCGGGATGATCGCGCCCGTGGAGTCCATCAGGGCGCGCATGCCCGCGCCGATGCCGATGCCGACGGCGAGCCCGGTGACGGCGGCGACGGCGCCCACGACGAACGCCTCGAGGAGGACGGAGCGGGTGACCTGGCGGCGGGAGGCGCCGACGGCGCGCAGCAGGGCCAGTTCCTTGGTCCGCTGGGCGACCAGCATCGTGAAGGTGTTGGCGATGATGAAGATGCCGACGAACAGCGCGATCCCCGCGAAGCCGAGGAGGAACTGCTTCATCGAGCTCATCGACTGGGAGATGGTCCGCGCCTGCTCGTCGGCGAGCTGCTGACCCGTCCGCGTCTCGATCTCGTCCTTGCCGAGCGCCTTGTCGAGTCCGGCCATGAGCTGGTCCTGGCTGGTGCCCGCGGCGGCCCGCACGTCGATCTCGTCGTAGGCGCCCGGCTTGTGGAAGAGCCGCTGCGCGGTCGCGGTGTCGAAGAGGGCGAGGGAGCCGCCCGCCGCGACGTTGCCGTCGTCGGTGGTGAAGACGCCGGTGAGGGTCGGGGTCAGGACCGGCCCGTCGACGGACATCCGCACCTGGTCACCGACCTTGTACCCGGCGCGCTTGGCGGTCTCGGCGTCGAGGGCGACCTGGTTCTGGCCGTGCGGGGCGGCGCCGTCCTCGAAGGGGTAGCGCGCGTCGGGGTTCTTCGCGGTGCCCCAGTAGTTGCCGCCCATGGTGGAGAAGCCGTTGCCGACGAGCTTCCCGTCCTGGTCGGCGACGGCGGCGTACCCGCTCACCACGCCGTACGCGGAGGCGGCGCCCGGCACGCTCCGCGCCTTGTCCAGGGTGGCGTCGGTCAGCTCGGTCTCCTTGCCGACCTTGTCGCCCTTCGCCTCGGTGTAGCCGCCGGTGAGGGCCACGTCGACGTGGTCGAAGCCCTTGGACGAGGACTTCTCCAGGGCGGAGGAGATGGTGTTGGTGAAGACGAGGGTGCCGGAGACGAACGCGACGCCGAGCATGACGGCGAGCACGGTCATCAACAGGCGGGCCTTGTGCGCGAAGACGTTGCGCAAAGCGGTGCGGAACATGGGTGTGTGTCTGCCAGTCCTGGGGTGAGGGTGCGGCGGGGCGGGCGGGCGGGCGGAACGCGGGGCGCGGGGCGTCAGCTCGTGCGGCCCTTGGCGTCGAAGCGCTTCATGCGGTCCAGGACCGTGTCGGCCGTGGGCGCGTGCATCTCGTCCACGATGCGGCCGTCGGCCAGGAACACGACGCGGTCCGCGTACGCCGCCGCCACCGGGTCGTGCGTGACCATGACGACGGTCTGGCCCAGCTCCCGTACGGAGTTGCGCAGGAAGCCGAGGACCTCGGCGCCGGAGCGGGAGTCCAGGTTTCCGGTGGGCTCGTCACCGAAGATGATGTCCGGCCGGGAGGCCAGGGCACGGGCCACCGCCACACGCTGCTGCTGACCGCCGGAGAGCTGGGAGGGCCGGTGACCGAGGCGGTCGGCGAGGCCCACCATCCGGATCACGTTCTCCAGCCACTGCTTGTCGGGCTTGCGGCCCGCGATGTCCATGGGGAGCGTGATGTTCTCCAGGGCGGTCAGCGTCGGCAGCAGGTTGAACGCCTGGAAGATGAAACCGATCTTGTCCCGGCGCAACTTGGTGAGCTGCTTGTCCTTGAGGGAGCCCAGCTCGGTCTCGCCGATGCGGACCGAGCCGGAGGAGAAGGTGTCGAGCCCCGCCACGCAGTGCATCAGCGTCGACTTGCCGGAGCCGGACGGGCCCATGATCGCGGTGAACTGGGCCTGGTGGAACTCGATGGTGACCCGGTCCAGCGCGACCACCTGGGTCTCGCCGTGTCCGTAGACCTTGGAGAGCTCCGTGGCGCGGGCCGCCGCTGTGGTGGTCCGGCCGGCGAGGGGGGTGGTGGTCACGGGTGGGGCTCCTGTCGGGACGACTGCTGGGGACTGTTCCATCGTCTCGGCGGATCCGGCCCGTGAAGTCAGCCGCAGTTCCCGTTCCTGGGGGCGACTTCGGTCGGACGGGCGGAGCGTGCGTCATACCTGGGGATGACACGTAACCCCGACACGGGGGCCGGTGCGGGGTCCGGCGCGCAAGCGTTCGGCGCGGTCGACCCCGCAGGTGAAATCCCGTCAATCCACAGAAACAGGAAGCTCGACCTGGAAACGCCTCCGGCAAGTGCGTATGGCCACTGTCGTGCGCTGATGCACCCTCAGACGCCAATAAAATAAGACAACATCGGGCTGATGTTCCGCTGACCGGGGGATGCCGACGGATAGGCTCGGAAGGTCGACGCGGAGCCCCACAGCCTGCCCGGATGGTGGAATGCAGACACGGCGAGCTTAAACCTCGCTGCCCTTGCGGGCGTACCGGTTCAAGTCCGGTTCCGGGCACCTCCGACCTCGTTCCTCCGCCCCGTCGCCCACCCTTCTTCCCCGTTTTCCGCCGGTTCCCCGCGTTCGCTCACGCGCGCGGGCGCGTCGTCGTGCCCGCAAGACCATTGACACCCGCACGGCGGGGGCGGAGGATCCGCACGAGCCTGAATGAACGAAAGTTCGCCAGGCGAACGCAATGACGCGAGAGGGATCCGTATGCGCACCACCGTCGGGATCATCGGAGCGGGCCCGGCCGGACTGCTCCTGGCCAGGCTGCTGCACAACGCCGGGATCGAGTCGGTCGTCCTGGAGAGCCGCGACCGGGACTACGTCGAGCGGCGCCAGCGCGCCGGAATCCTGGAACAGGGCACCGTCGACGTCCTGCGCGCCGCGGGCGCCGGCGCGCGCATGGACCGCGAGGGCCTGCCGCACGACGGGATCGAGCTCCGCTTCGACCGGCGCCGCCACCGCGTCGACTTCCCCGCCCTGACCGGCGGCCGGTCGGTGATGGTCTACGCGCAGACCGAGGTCTGCAAGGACCTCATCGCGGCCCAGCTCGCCGACGGCGGCCCGCTCCTGTTCGAGGCGGAGGCGCTGGCCGTCGAGGCCGTCGAAGGCACAGAGGGCGAGAGCCCGCGCGTCCGCTACCGCCACGAGGGCCGCGAATCCGTCCTGGAGTGCGACTACGTCGTGGGTTGCGACGGATTCTGGGGCGTCGCCCGCACCGCGATACCGCAGGCGCTCTCCCGGACGTACGAGCGCACGTACCCGTTCGGCTGGCTGGGCATCCTCGCCGACGTCGCCCCCTCCCACGACGAGCTGGTCTACGCCCGCAGCGACCGCGGTTTCGCCCTGCTCTCCATGCGCTCACCCACGGTCACGCGCGCGTACCTGCAAGTCCCCGCGGGCACGAACGCCGACGACTGGGCCGACGACGAGATCTGGGACGAGCTCGACCGCCGCCTGGAGGTCGACGACCCGCACTGGCGCCTCGCGCGCGGCCCGATCACGGCCAAGTCCGTCACCCCCATGCGCAGCCACGTCCAGGAGCCGATGCGGCACGGCCGCCTCTTCCTCGCCGGGGACGCGGCGCACATCGTCCCGCCGACCGGCGCCAAGGGCCTCAATCTCGCCGTCGGCGACGTCGTCACCTTCGCCCGCGCCCTCACCGCCCATCTGGAGAAGGGCGACTCCGCGCTCCTCGACGCCTACTCCGAGACCTGTCTGCGGCGCGTCTGGCAGGCCGAGAGCTTCTCCTACGCCATGACGGCCATGCTGCACAGCGCGCCCGACGCGAGCGCCTTCGACGACCGGATCCAGCGGGCCCGGCTCGACCGCCTCACCACGTCGAGGGCCGCGGAGACCGACCTCGCCGAGGCCTACACCGGATTTCCCCTCTGAACAGCGCCGCGAGGCCGCGTCCGGGGGAACACAGGGAGTACGCCGGACGTTGCCGGTAACAGGATGGGAAAGATCCTCCCTGAGCACTAGGGCCGGATCTTTGCCAGACCATTACTCTTGTGGCAAGGCCATACACGGTGGCCATGGAGGAGTGAGATGAGGAGCAGCAACCCGGTCTTCTCGCGACGGGGGTTCAGCCGCGACAACGGCTACGCGCAGTTCAACGCGCAGCAGCCGCAGGCCGGGGGCCCCGCGGTCGGGACACAGACCCACCCGTACGGCCAGGCGCCCGCCGGCAACCCGTACGCGCAGAACCCCTACGCCCAGCAGGACCTGCAGTACGGCGCTCCGCAGGCGCCCGCCACCACCGGCCGCATGACGATGGACGACGTCATCATGCGCACGGCCACCACGCTCGGCACGCTGATCGTCACCGCCGCCCTCGCCTGGGCGCTGCTGCCGGTCGACGAGGCCAACCTCTCCAGGTCGTACGGCATCGCGATCGGCGCCGGCCTCGTGGCGATGGTGCTCGGCTTCGTGCAGGCCTTCAAGCGCAAGGCGTCCCCGCCGCTGATCCTCGCGTACGCCGCCCTGGAGGGTGTCTTCCTCGGTGTCGTCTCCAGCGTCGTCGACAACTACATCGCGAGCGGCGCGGCCATGCAGGCCGTGCTCGGCACGATGGCCGTCTTCGCGGCCGTCCTCGTCGCGTACAAGGCCGGCTGGATCCGCGTCAACCGCCGCTTCTACGGCTTCGTCATGGCCGCCGCGATGGCCTTCGTCCTGCTGATGGCCGTGAACCTGCTGTTCGCCGTCTTCGGCGGCGGTGACGGCCTCGGCTTCCGCAGCGGCGGCCTCGGCATCCTCTTCGGCGTCATCGGCATCCTGCTCGGTGCCTGCTTCCTGGCCCTGGACTTCAAGCAGGTCGAGGACGGCATCGCGTACGGCGCCCCCAAGGACGAGGCGTGGCTCGCCGCGTTCGGCCTGACCATGACGCTGGTCTGGATCTACATGGAGTTCCTGCGCCTCATCGCGATCCTCCAGGGCAACGACTAGCGGACCCCGGTCCCGGCAGTCAGGGGCCCGCGCACCTTCGGGTGCGCGGGCCCCTTGCCGTATGTGTGTGGGGGTGGAGGTCAGGGAGGGGAGCTAGCCGAACCGTCGTGCGGCGCGCCTCAGGTCGTACTCGTGGACGATCGCCTTCGCATGGCCGTAGGCGAGATCGTGCTCACCGCGGAGCCAGCTCACCTTCTCCTCGAAGCGAAGGAAACAAGGGCCTTCTTCGACGGTGCGCAACCAGTCGGAGATCTCACGACCGGTGCAGTGGGGAATACGAGCCAGCAGATTGCGGTGGGTCTCCGCGTAGAACACTTGGGACATCGGCGCCTCCGGAACGCTTCGATGTGGCCTGTCCTTCACGCCACCGTGCCTGAGCGCCGCCCCCTTGTAAACAGCTACAGTCGCCGAGTGCTTGATACGACGCCATTGACCGCCGCGGTGGACCTGTTCGCGGATCGGCTGCGGGCCGCCCCGCAGAGTCGGCTCCAGCGGGGTGCCGCCGCGGAGGCCCTGGGCCTGGCCAGAGAACTGTCGGCGCGGGCCCAGCGGTTGGAGGACCCGGGGGCGCAGGTGCGCCAGATGCCGGACGCCGGGATGTTCGCCGCCGCCGACCAGATCACGGTCGCCGCGCGGGACCTGGCGGTCGCCCTGCGGGAGGCGGACGAACTGGCACAGGCCGTCGAGCTGGTCGAGACGGCCATGAAGCGCGCCGGCGTCTGAACCGGCCGGAGCGGGTCCGGCCGGGCCCGCCGCCCCGGGTCAGGCGGAGGCTATGACCCGGTCGGCCAGGATGTACACGGTGGCGCCCGCGCACTCGAAGGTCAGGGCGTAGGCGCCCGAGACACCGGAGCCGCCGAGCAGGACCGGGGTGTCACCGTCGCGCAGCGCCGCGGCGAGCTGTTCCGCCGTCTCGCGGTGGCCCGGGGTCATGCACAGCGTCGTACCGTCGGCGAAGACGTAGACGTCGAGCGTGCCGAGCGGGCCCGGACGGACGTCGGAGAGCGCCGTGCGGGTGTGCGCCAGCTCCTCAAGACACGCCACCGTGCGCTCGTGGTCGCTGCCGACCGGCGACTGGACCGGGACGAAGTCCGGGTGCGAGGGGTGCCGGCGCCGGGCCGCGGCCAGCTCGGGCGACTCGCTGGGGGCGCCGCCCTGGAGGGACTCCTTGGGGGAGAACTCGTCCTCGGGTTCGAGCGCCGACTCGACAAGGGGTTCGAGACCCGCGAAATCGGCCTGCCGCGGCAGGAAGAACTCCTCGCTCAGCGCACTGCCACCGGCCAGGAACGGCGGCAGGTCCGAGGTGTCACGCGCCTCCTGCGCCGCCCAGAACGCCCGCGCCTCCGCCAGCTCGCGCTCCCGCTCCTCGGCGAGCGCGTCGGCCACGGCGACCCGGATGGCGTCGGTGTCGGCCAGGGCGGAGGTGGTGCGGGGCGTGGGCACGCCGGGGCGCGCGCCGGCGGCGCGGTCACGTGCCACTTCCTCGCGCAGGTCCGCGAGCTGCCGTCGCAGACCCCGGACGTTGTGCAGGGTGGTGGCGCCGACGGCTGTGGCAGCGGCCGTGGCGAGCAGCAATGCAAGAGGGATGGCGCTCACTGACGTACTCCCGGTTTCAAGTCGACCCCCGACTTCCTACATCAGCTTGAAGCCTGGACGAACCGGCTGTCAGTGCATTACGTCACGAATTGGACAGGTCTTTTGGCCATGCGTTTAGCCCCTATAGGGGCCGGGTACCGGCTGACCTGCGAAAAGGCTTCTCCCCCGAGACGCACGTCACATCCTGGGGGAGATTGGATCACGATTGCATAGCCAGACGCAGGTCAGCCGCTCTCCGAAAGGTCCCCCGGGCTCAGCTCAGCCGCTCTACGACCATCGCCATGCCCTGACCGCCACCGACACACATGGTCTCCAGACCGAACTGCTTGTCGTGGAACTGGAGGCTGTTGATCAGCGTGCCCGTGATGCGGGCGCCCGTCATGCCGAAGGGGTGGCCGACCGCGATGGCGCCGCCGTTGACGTTCAGCTTGTCCTCGTCGATCCCGAGGTCGCGGGCGGACGGGATGACCTGCGCCGCGAACGCCTCGTTGATCTCGAACAGGTCGATGTCGCCGACGCTCAGACCGGCCCGCTTCAGCGCCTGCTTGCTCGCCTCCACCGGACCCAGACCCATGATCTCGGGGGACAGGCCGGAGACGCCGGTCGAGACCACGCGGGCGAGCGGGGTCAGGCCGAGCTCGCGGGCCTTGGTGTCCGACATGATCACGAGCGCGGCGGCGCCGTCGTTCAGCGGGCAGCAGTTGCCCGCCGTGACCATGCCGTCGGGACGGAAGACCGGCTTGAGGCCCGCGACACCCTCCATGGTGACGCCCGCGCGCGGACCGTCGTCCTTGCTCACGACCGTCCCGTCGGGGGTCGTCACCGGGGTGATCTCCCGCTCCCAGAAGCCGTTCTTGAGGGCTTCCTCGGCGCGGTTCTGCGAACGGACACCGAAGGCGTCCATGTCCTCGCGGGTGACACCCTTCAGGCGCGCCAGGTTCTCGGCGGTCTGGCCCATCGCGATGTACGCGTCCGGGACCAGGCCGTCCTCGCGCGGGTCGTGCCAGGACGTGCCCTCCTGCTGCGCCACGGCCGCCGTGCGGGCCTCGGCCTCGGCGAAGAACGGGTTGCGCGTGTCGGGCAGGGAGTCGGAGTTCCCCTTCGAGAAGCGCGACACCATCTCGACACCCGCCGAGATGAAGACGTCGCCCTCGCCCGCTTTGATGGCGTGCAGCGCCATCCGCGTCGTCTGGAGCGACGACGAGCAGTAACGGGTGACCGTACAACCGGGAAGGTGGTCCATGCCCATCTGCACGGCCACGATGCGACCCAGGTTGTTGCCCTGCTCGCCGCCGGGCAGACCGCAGCCGAGCATCAGGTCGTCGATGTCGCGCGGGTCGAGCTCGGGGACCTTCGCGAGGGCGGTCTGGATGATCGTCGCGGTCAGGTCGTCGGCGCGCAGATCCTTCAGAGAGCCCTTGAAAGCGCGGCCGATGGGGGAGCGGGCGGCTGAGACGATTACGGCTTCGGGCATCACGGCTCCATGGGTGTCTGGCGAAATGCAGGACCGCTTGGGAAGTTACCCGTACGTATCCCCTAGGTCACCGGTGTGGCCGTGTGACCCCTGCCGCATTTTTCTAAGCGCTTGCTCAGGGGGTGGTCCAGGGGGTGGGCGGACCCGGACCGCTCAGACGTCCGACGAACTGAACCTCGCCGGACTCGGATCCTGCACCGGCGTACGCCGCCGCCGACGCCGCTTCAACAACGCCCACGGTCCCCGCGGCCCCGTCGGCATCGCCGCCGTCACCTCCGTACCGCCCTCCTCCACGGCCTTCGCCGCCGCACGCGCCACCGGCAGGAAACCCTCCGCACGCGACACGTCAGGACGCTCCTCGTCCGGCCACAGCCCCAGCGCCGCGCACAACGTCGGCAGCACCGCCATCGCCGCCGTCTGATACCCCTCCGCCGACGGGTGGTAGTTGTCGGGGCCGAACAACTCACGCGGATTCGCCGAGAACTCAGGACCCAGCAGATCCCCCAGCGACACCGTCCGCCCGCCCTGCTCCACCGTGCCGATGGTCTGCGCCGCCGCCAACTGCCGCGACGCACGCCGCGCCAGCCAGCGCAACGGCTGCTGCACCGGCTCCACCGAACCCAGATCAGGACACGTACCCACCACCACCTCGGCACCCGCCGTACGCAGCCGCCGCACCGCCGCCGACAGATGACGTACCGACTTCGTGGCCGGAATACGGTGCGTGACGTCATTCGCCCCAATCATGATCACGCACACGTCCGGCCGCCAGTCCGGATCCGCGAGAACCAGCGCCACCTGCCGGTCCAGATCGTCCGACATGGCCCCCGGCAACGCCACATTGCGCAACTGCACCGCCCGCTCCGCCACCGCCGCGAGCCCCGACGCCAACAGCGCCCCCGGCGTCTGCCGCGCCCGGTGCACACCCTGCCCCGCCGCCGTCGAGTCACCCAGCATCGCGAACCGCACCGGCTCCGTGCCCGCATCCCCGTACGCCCTGCCGTACAGCCCGTCGGCCGAGGGCAGATGGATCGGCGCGGCCCCGTGATTGCCCACCTGGCGCCGCGCGAACTGCACCTCGGCCAGCACCACACCCACCGCGGCCGCGCCGAGCAGCCCGATCCCGCCGCCGCCGTACGCCGCACCCGCGGCGATCCGCCGTGCCACCCTTGCCCTGCTCGACATGTTCCGCGGCCACCTCTTCTCTTTTACGGCCCATGAAGTGCTTGCCCCGTAATCACCGTCGGCCAATCGCAACGGCAGATGAAGAGCCGATGTGCGGCATACCCTTGCCGCAACCCTCAGTAGGAGACCCGGAGACAACGTGCAGATCCACGACTCGATGATCAGCCTCGTCGGCAACACCCCGCTCGTGAGGCTCAACAAGGTGACCGAAGGGCTGCGGGCGACCGTCCTGGCCAAGGTCGAGTACTTCAATCCCGGCGGTTCCGTGAAGGACCGCATCGCCCTGCGCATGATCGAGGCGGCCGAGCAGAGCGGGGAGCTCGCGCCCGGCGGCACGATCGTGGAGCCCACCAGCGGCAACACCGGTGTCGGCCTCGCCATCGTCGCGCAGCAGAAGGGGTACAAGTGCATTTTCGTGTGCCCCGACAAGGTCTCCACCGACAAGATCAACGTGCTGCGGGCGTACGGCGCCGAGGTCGTCGTCTGCCCGACCGCCGTCGACCCGGAGCACCCGGACTCGTACTACAACGTCTCGGACCGGCTGGTCCGTGAGACGCCGGGCGCCTGGAAGCCCGACCAGTACAGCAACCCGAACAACCCGCTCTCCCACTACCACTCGACCGGCCCCGAGCTGTGGGAGCAGACGGAGGGGCGCATCACGCACTTCGTCGCCGGCGTCGGGACGGGCGGCACGATCTCCGGCACCGGCCGCTACCTGAAGGAGGCCAGCGACGGCCGCGTCAAGGTCGTCGGCGCCGACCCGGAGGGCTCGGTCTACTCGGGCGGCTCCGGGCGCCCGTACCTCGTTGAGGGCGTCGGCGAGGACTTCTGGCCGACCGCCTACGACCGCAAGGTCGCCGACGAGATCGTCGCGGTCTCCGACAAGGACTCCTTCCAGATGACCCGCCGCCTCGCCAAGGAGGAGGGCCTCCTGGTCGGCGGCTCCTGCGGCATGGCGGTCGTCGCGGCGCTGCGCGTCGCGGAGCGGCTCGGCCCGGACGACGTCGTGGTGGTGCTGCTGCCGGACAGCGGGCGCGGGTACCTCTCGAAGATCTTCAACGACGAGTGGCTGTCGTCGTACGGGTTCCTGGAGGACTCCGGGCCCAGCGCGCGCGTCGCCGACGTCCTCAAGGACAAGGACGGCGGCTCGCTGCCCGAACTCGTCCACATGCACCCCGAGGAGACCGTCGGCGAGGCCATCGAGGTGCTGCGTGAGTACGGTGTCTCGCAGATGCCCGTCGTCAAGCGCGGAGCGGGCCACCCCGATGTGATGGCCGCGGAGGTCGTCGGCTCCGTCGTGGAGCGCGAGCTGCTCGACGCGCTCTTCGCCCAGCGTGCCTCCCTGGGCGACCCCCTGGAGAAGCACATGTCCGCGCCGCTGCCGCAGGTCGGCTCCGGCGAGCCGGTGGCGGACCTGATGGCCGTGCTCGGCTCGGCGGACGCCGCGATCGTGCTGGTCGAGGGCAGGCCCAGGGGCGTGGTGAGCCGTCAGGACCTGCTGGCCTTTTTGGCGAAGAGCTCGGGTAAGTAGGTTCGCGAAAACGGTACGAGCGCGTCACGTGCGCGCAGCACCCGCTTAACACGGGTCCGGCACATTGGTGGATGTCGGAAGGGGCGGGAGCGGCTCCCCGCCTCGGACGACGAGAAGCGGCGTCGAGGAATCTCCGGAGCGGCTCCCGGATCTCCATGGACGCCCTGGGCGTGACACCTGGTCCTGACTCGGTGTCGTGCCCCTCGCGGGGACCGCCGTCGTCCCGCCCCCCGTAACAGGGGGTGCGGCGGTCCCCGCGCAATTCTCGTTGCGCCGCCCTACTCCACGAAGAGGCCGCGCTCCGCCGCCCGTACGTCGAATGCGTCGAGGCGGGCCTGGGCCTGGGGCAGGCCGTCGCACATCGCTTCCAGCAGGACCCGGCCGAGCAGCATCGGCGCGCAGGCCGTGTCGAAGGCGAGGCCGGTGCCGACGGCGGCGGGCAGCAGCAGGTCGGAGTGTTTGGCCACCGGCGCGAAGGCCGAGTCGGCCACCGAGACCACGGTGAGCCCGGCCGATCTGGCGTAGGCGAGGGCGTCGACGACCTCGCGGGGGTGGCGGGGCAGGGCGAAGCAGAGCAGGGTCGTGGCGCCGGCGCGGACGGCCGTGTCGATCCGGTCGGCGAGCATCGTGCCGCCCTCGTCGAGGAGGCGGACGTCGGGGTGGACCTTCGCCGCGAAGTAGGAGAACCCGTAGGCCTGGGAGGCCGCCGCGCGCAGTCCGAGGACCAGGAGCGGCTGCGAGGCGGCGAGGAGGCGGCCCGCGCGCTCGACGGGTTCGGGGTCGGCGAGGAGATCGGCGAGGTGGCGCAGGTTGGCGATCTCCGCTTCGACAGCCTGCTGGTACTCGTTGGCCTCGGTGGTGGTGGCGGGCTCGGTGGGGGCCACTTCGCGCAGGTGTCTGCGGAGGGCCGGGTAGCCGTCGAAGCCGAGGGCGACGGCGAACCGGGTCACGGAGGGCTGGCTGACCCCGGCGAGTTCGGCGAGTTCCACGGAGGACAGGAACGGCACGTCGGCGGCGCGCCGGACCATGCAGTGGGCGATGCGTCGCTGGGTGGGTGTGAGGCGGTGGCCCTCGAAGAGGTGCTGGAGGCGGGCGGCCGGGCCCTGACCGTGCCCGCCGCTGTCCGTGCGGTCGTTCATGTCTCCCCGTTCTCCCCGACGGTCCATTCAGGGGGGCATTGATGTGCATGAGCTTATTCAGCCGGGCGGAGGGGCGCCAGGGGTTCCGGGGATCGCGCGGTGCCGGCCTGGTGGCTCAGTGACGGATCGCGGAGCCGGCCCGGCAGACCTTCTTCTCGCGGACGCGGGTGACGCACGCGGTGCGGATCCGGATGCGGCTCGACCGGGAGAGGCACGAGGCGCGCGCCCTGGAGGAGCAGTGGGAGTTCGAACGGGCGGTCTTGACCTGGCGCGGGGTCGTCGGCGGCAAGCTCTGAGTCACTCCGCGAAGTGGGTCAGCAGGTGTGCGGCCCGCTCCACGTCCCCCGTGAGCGGTCGGTCCGTGAGGTCTGGCTCCAGGGTCGCGTCGGCCAGTTCGAAGGCGCGGCCCACCGGCAGGGTCGGGTCGGGGCGGTGGTCGCGCAGGCGGAGGGCGCGGACCGCGGCGACGAGTTCGCAGCCCACGATCTGGCGGTAGGCGGCGCAAAGCCGCAGGGTCTGGCGGGCGGCGAGGGAGGCGAAGCTCGCTTGTTCCTCGACGCCGCGGGAGAGGACGGCGTGGCCGAGCGAGGCGGGGGCGGCGAAGGCGCGCAGGTCGCCGAGGGCGGCTCCGGCGGCGTACTCCAGGATCATCACGCCGGAGGCGCCGGGTGCGCCGTCGGCGAGGAAGGGGCGCAGGCGTGTGTAGGCGGGTTCGTTGAGGGTGGAGAGGCGGGAGGTGGAGAGGCGGGCGACCTGGGTGAGGGAGAGCCGGAAGTGGTCGAGGGCGAGGGCGAGTTGGGCGAGGTAGAAGCCGCCGTGGTGGTAGGCGGTCATGTCCTCGGGGGAGATCAGCGGGTTCTCGGCGGCGGCGTTGATCTCGATGGTGAGGACGGCTTCGAGGGCGTCCGCCGCGTCGTGGGCGGGGCCGTGGATCTGGGGCAGGCAGCGGAAGCCGTAGGGGTCCTGGATGCGGCCGAGCGGTGGGGTGGGGCGGTCGGGGGCGCCGAGGAGGGTGCGCATCCGGGCGGCGACGTCGTAGGAGCCCTTGTGGTGGCGGGCCTCGTGGACGGGGAGCGCGTAGGCCTCGTAGGAGCCGTCGACGGCCAGGAGGCTGAGGGCGGCGACGAGTTGGGTGGCGGTGAGGAGTGCGCGCAGTTCGTGCAGGGCGAGGGCGGACTGGCCGAGGGTGAGGGCGTTGCTGGAGATCAGGGCGAGCGCGTCGTTGTTGTCGAGCGGCTGGGCGGCGGGCGGGGTGCCCTTGCCGCGCCAGGGGTGTTCGCCCGCGAGGGCCAGGCCCATCTGGGCGAGGGCGGCGATGTCGCCGGTGCCGACCGAGCCGTGTTCGTTGACGGCGGGGTGGGCGCCGTTCTCCAGCGCTTCGCACAGGGCGGTCACGACGGTGGGTCGCAGGCCCGCGCCGCCCGCGAGGAGTTGGTTGGCGCGGACGGCGAGCATGGCGCGGACCTCGCGCTCGGGGAGTTCGGCGCCGATCGCGCCGGCGTGGCTGCGCAGCAGGCGCAGGCCGTGGTCGGCGGCGGCCTCGGTGGGCACGTCCTCGCTGCGGTTGGCGCCGACGCCGGTGGAGCGGCCGTAGACGCGGCCCCATGCGGCGATCTCGCGGGCCGCGTTCCAGGATTCCTCGACGCGTTTCATGGCGTCGGTGCCGGGGACGGGACGGGCGCCCGCGTCGGCGAGGCGGACCACGTCGTCGACGGGGAGGCCGTGGCCGTCGAGCACGACGACCGGGGGAGCCGTATCGGGCATCACGCGCTGTTCCTCCTCGAACGGGTGTCAATCGCCCTGACCAGGGCAGGTGCGTCTCACATTCCGGGCAGCCCGAGGGGATTCACCGGTGATTCACGCGGGACCATTGACAAGTTATTCACGCACCGAGAACTCTGCATGACGATATGCAGACCGGGCAAGAGGACTCCAGAGGCGCTCCATGATCCAGTTCGAAGCGGTCCACAAGCGATTCCCGAACGGCACGACAGCGGTGCACGACCTGTCGCTCTCCATGCCCGAAGGGGGCGTGACCGTCTTCGTCGGCTCCTCCGGCTGCGGCAAGACCACCAGCCTCCGGATGATCAACCGCATGGTCGACCCGACCTCCGGCACCATCCGGGTCGGCGGGCGCGACGTCCTCGACCAGGACGCCGCCGAGCTGCGCCGCTCCATCGGCTACGTCATCCAGCAGGCCGGCCTGTTCCCGCACCGCACCGTCCTCGACAACGTCGCCACCGTCCCGCTGCTGCTCGGCTGGGGCCGCAAGAAGGCCCGCGCCACCGCCGGTGCCCTCCTCGAACGGGTCGGGCTCGCCCCCGAGATGGGCAAGCGCTACCCGCACCAGCTCTCCGGCGGCCAGCAGCAGCGCGTCGGCGTGGCCCGGGCGCTGGCCGCGGACCCGCCGGTGCTGCTCATGGACGAGCCGTTCGGGGCCGTGGACCCGGTCGTGCGCGCCCAGCTCCAGGACGAACTGCTGCGGCTCCAGAAGGAGTTGAACAAGACCATCGTCTTCGTCACGCACGACATCGACGAGGCGGTGCGGCTCGGCGACCGGATAGCCGTGTTCCGCGAGGGCGGGCACCTCGTGCAATGCGCGGCACCCGCGGAGCTGCTGGCCCGGCCCGCCGACACGTTCGTGGCGGACTTCCTCGGGGCCGAGCGGGGTCTCAAGCTTCTGTCGCTGAGCGTGCTGGGGGGCGTGGCGCGGGCGCCGTTGCCGGACGGGGGGTCGTGGGAACTGGTGCTGGATGCCGCCCGCAAGCCTCTGCACTGGCGTGCGCGGGACACCGGGGACGAGCTTCCCGTCCGGCCGCTGCGCGATACGGATTCGCTGTTGTCCGCGCTGAACGAGTCTGTCGCGTCGCCCGTGGGGATGGTGGTGCGGGTCGACGCGGACGGGGTGTTCACCGGGGTTTCGTCCCGGGACGACATCCATGTGGGAGCCGGGGCCGCTCACGCCTCGGCCCTGTCGGGCGCACCGTCACGGGGCTCCGCCCCGGACCCCGCTCCTCAATCGCCGGAGGGGCTTGATGTGTCGCCGGAGGGGCTTGATGTGCCGAACGGACGGGGCGCCGCATGACCGTCGACTGGGACTGGATCGGCTCCCACGGCTCCGACCTCACCACTCTCACCCTCTCCCATCTGCAAGCGGCGTTCAGCGCGGTCCTGTGCGGACTGCTGATATCGCTGCCGCTCGCCGTCGTCGCCCACCGGGTCAGGCCCCTGCGCGGCTTCCTCCTCGGGCTGTCGAACGTCCTGTTCACCATCCCCTCCATCGCCGTCTTCGTGCTGCTCCTGCCGGTCTCCGGGCTCACCCGCACCACCACCGTCACCGGCCTGACGATCTACACCCTCGTCGTCCTCCTGCGGAACACCGTCGAAGGGCTCGACTCCGTACCGCAGAAGACCAAGGAAGCCGCGAAGGCCATGGGCACCAGGCCGCTGCGGACCCTGCTCACCGTCGAACTGCCGCTCGCGCTCCCGGTGATCATGGCGGGGGTACGGATCGCCACCGTCATGTCGATCTCCCTCGTCTCCGTGGCGACCTACATCGGCGACGGCGGCCTCGGCCAGCTCTTCACCGACGGGTTCCAGCGCAACTTCCCGACGCCCGTCATCGTCGGCGTCGTCCTGACGCTGCTGCTCGCGCTGGTCGCGGACGCGGCACTCGTCGTCGTCCAACGGCTGCTCACGCCGTGGGCCCGGACCAGGAAGGTGTGAGCGACCATGTACGAACTCTTCAAGGACCTCGGGTCCTGGCTGGTCAGCGGCGAGCAGTGGGCCGGGCCCGACGGCATCGGACACCGGCTCGCCGAGCACCTCCAGTACTCGCTGATCGCCACGCTCGTCGCCGCCGTCATCGCGCTGCCCGTCGGCCTGCTCATCGGGCACACCGGGCGCGGCGCCTTCGTCGCCATCAACCTGTCCTCCTTCGGCCGCGCCCTGCCGACCGTCGGGCTGGTCGTCCTCGTCTTCCTGGCCAGCGGCCTGTCGATGTGGCCCGTCTACATCGCCCTCGTCGCGCTCGCCGTGCCGTCCATCGTCACCAACACCTACGCCGGGATGACGGCGGTCGACCCGGAGGTGCGGGACGCCGCGCGCGGCCAGGGCATGCGGGCCCATCAGGTGCTGTTCCAGGTCGAGTTGCCGCTCGCGCTGCCGCTGATCATGACCGGGTTGCGGCTCGCGCTGATCCAGGTCGTCGCGACCGCCACCATCGCCGCGTACGTCTCCTTCGGCGGGCTCGGCCGCTACGTCTTCGACGGGCTCGCCCAGCGCGACCTCGTGCAGGTGCTCGGCGGCGCCGTCCTCGTCGCGGTCGTCGCCGTCGTCCTCGACCTCGCGCTCTCCGGCCTCCAGCGCCTCCTCTTCCGCCACCGGCCCTCCGCCCTCACGTCCGCCTAGGAGAACCCCAGATGAACCGACGCACTCTCCTCGGCGGCCTGTTCGCCGCGGCCTCCGTCCCCGCCGTCGCCGCCTGCTCCGGCGGCATCACCTCGCTCGACGGAGGGGGCTCCGGCGGCTCGGGCGGCGGCTCCAGCAAGGGCGGCGTCACCATCGGCACCGCCAACTTCACCGAGAACCAGGTCCTCGGCCACTTGTACGCGGCCGTCCTCGAAGCGGCCGGTGTGAAGACCACCGTGCGGCCCAACCTCGGCACCCGCGAAATCCTGATCCCCGCCCTCAAGGGCGGCGACATCGACCTGCTTCCCGAGTACCAGGGCGCCCTGCTGCACTACCTCGACACCAAGTCGACCGCCACCGAGGAGGGCGAGATGCAGAACGCCCTCGCCATGGCGCTCCCCGCGGGGCTCCAGATCCTCCCGTACGGGATGGCCGAGGACTCCGACGCGTTCGTGGTGACACGGGAGACGGCCGACAGGTACGGGCTCACGTCGCTCGCGGATCTCGCGCGGCACAACGGGAAGCTCGTCATCGGCGCCGCCCCCGAGGTGAAGAAGCGACAGGTCGGCGCCGTCGGCCTGAAGGACGTCTACGGCGTCGAGTTCAAGGAGTTCAAGTCCCTGGACTCCTCGGGACCGCTGGTCAAGGGCGCCCTGAAGAAGGGGGACGTCGACGTGGCGAACCTCTTCACCACCGACACCGACATCGCCGCCGAGCACTGGGTCGTCCTCACCGACCCCAGGAACCTGGTGCCCGGCCAGCACGTCGTCCCCCTGATCGCCGACCGCAAGGCCGACTCCACCGTCCGCAAGGCGCTGGCCAGGCTCGGCAACGTCCTCACCACCGCGCAGCTCACCGAGCTGAACCGGCTCGTCGACAAGGACAAGAAGGACCCCGAGGACGTCGCGCACGACTACGCCCGCCGCCACGGGCTCAGCAAGAAGTAGGGAGGCCCGCGCATGGCAGCGGTAGTGGAGAAGCACTCCATCGACGTCGTCCCGGACAGTGAGCGGCACGGGCGCGCGTTCAACCAGTTCACGCTGTGGCTCGGCGCGAACCTCCAGATCACCGCCGTCGTCACCGGCGCGCTCGCCGTCGTCTTCGGCGGTGACGTGGTCTGGTCGCTGACCGGGCTCGTCCTCGGCAACCTGCTCGGCGGCGCCGTCATGGCGCTCCACTCGGCGCAGGGCCCGAAACTCGGCCTGCCGCAGATGATCCAGTCCCGCGCCCAGTTCGGGGTCAAGGGCGCCGCCGTGCCGCTGCTCCTCGTGATCCTCATGTACGTCGGCTTCTTCGCGAGCGGCAGCGTCCTCGCCGGGCAGGCGACCGCCGAACTGACGCACACCGACGACACGACCGGCATCGTCGTCTTCGCGCTCGTCACGGCCGTCGTCGCGGCCGTCGGCTATCGCGTCATCCACGTCCTCGGCCGCGTCGCGAGCATCGTCTGCGCGCTCGCCTTCCTCTACCTGGGCGCCCGCCTCGTGGACCGTGTCGACCTCGGTGAGCTGCTGGGTGACGCGCACTTCTCGCTGCCGATGTTCCTGCTCGCCGTGTCGCTCTCGGCGTCGTGGCAGCTCGCGTTCGGCCCCTACGTCGCCGACTACTCGCGCTATCTGCCGCGCACCACCAGCGCGAAGGCCACGTTCTGGTGGACGCTGTCCGGCTCGGCGCTCGGCTCGCAGTGGTCGATGACGTTCGGTGTGCTGGTCGCGGCGAGTTCGGGGGAGGCGTTCCTCGACAACCAGGTCGGCTACGTCGTCTCGCTCGGCGGCGCCGGCCTCGCCGCGTCGTTCTTCTACTTCGTCATCGCGCTCGGCAAGCTCACCATCAACGTCCTCAACACGTACGGCGGCTTCATGTCGATGGTGACGGGCGTCAGCGGTTTCCGCGGGCAGCGCGTGCTGTCGCGGCGCGGCCGGGCCCTGTACATCGCGGTCATCATGGTCGCGGGCACGGCCGTCGCCCTCGCGGGCAAGGACAGCTTCCTGTCGTCCTTCAAGGACTTCCTGCTGTTCCTGCTGACGTTCTTCACGCCGTGGTCCGCCATCAACCTCGTCGACTACTACCTGATCTCGCGCGGGCGCTACGACATCCCGGCCCTCGCCGACCCGGCCGGCCGCTACGGCGCCTGGCGCCGGGACGCGCTCACCGTCTACGGGATCGGGCTCGTCGTCCAGCTCCCGTTCCTGGCCACCCACTTCTACACCGGTCCGCTCGTCGCACCGCTGGGCGGCGCGGACGTGTCCTGGATCGTGGGGCTCGTCGTCCCGGCCGCCCTGTACTGGCTGCTCGCCCGGCGCGGCACCGGCGAAAGGGGGGTTAACCCCAATGCCCCGCGGGACCCGGCTCCGTACCGTGAACGGTATGGAAGCCCGCGAACAGGCACGTGACGCCGAACTGAAGAAGGAACTCGACGCCACCCTGCACGCCCGCAGGGAACTCGGCGAAGAGTACGAGACCGCGCTCGTCGACTCGTTCCTCGACAAGGTCGAGCAGCGCCTGGACTCCTCCGTGGACCGCCGGGTGCGCAGGCAGCTCGCCGAGCAGCAGATGGCCGTCGCCCGCGACGCGCGCACCGGCCGCGCGGCCGGCGACGGCTGGGGCGAGGGCTTCGGCTTCGCCGTCGTCACCCTCGTCCTCGCGATCCCGCTGTCCGCGATCGCCGTGGTCAACGCCCACCTGCCCGGACTGCTGATCGCCTGGGGCGGCATCGTCGGCGTGAACGCCCTGCACGCGGGCGCCTGGCCGCACTTCGGGGAGCGGCGGCGTGAGCGGCGGGAGCGGCAGGAACGCCGGGGTTCGGACTGGGAGGAGTAGAGCCCGCCCCGCGTCATGCCTGCCGGGTCGGCAGGACGACGGCCTGGCGCGGGTTCACGTGCCAGGGCGGCTCGTCGTGTGGGCGACGAGGTCCGCGATGTCCCCGGACGCGAGCCCGGTCAGCGCCTCGGTCCTCGGCCTGTCCGCGATGTCCGCGGTCGCGTTCCGGCGGCTGTGGGGGGCGGACCACCAGGAGAGGGCGAAGTCGCCCTGCCCGACGAGACGTTGACGGTGACGGGCGAGAGCGGCCAGGTGCCAGGTGCCAGGTGCCAGGTGCCAGGTGCGGCTGGTGTGCACCCCCCGGCGACGCCGCACCCGGTGGGGCTCGGCGCCGCCGCCCGGGCATGAGGCCGGGGACCGGTGTGCTCAGACGTCCAGGTCGGCCTCGATCTTCTTGAGCTGGTGGCGGGCCATCGCCAGGTTGGCGCGGGCGGAGTCCAGGACGAGGTACAGGAACAGTCCGTTGCCGCCGCGGCCCTTGAGCAGCCTGATCAAGTGGTACTGGGTGCCGAGGGTGATGAGGATGTCCTCGATCTCGTCCTTGAGGCCGAGATGTTCCATGGTGCGCAGCTTGGCGCGGACGACATCGGTGTTGCCCGCTGCCGCGACCTCCAGGTCGAAGCTCTTGGAGCCTCCGATGGTGCCGAGGGCCATGCCGCTGTTGTAGTCGACCAGGGCGGCCGCGCTCGCACCCTCGATGGAGGCGATGGCGTCCTTCAGAGCGGTCTCGGTGTTGGCCATGGTGCTGGTCCTTTCCTGTGCTGGTGCGCTGTCTTCATCGGGTCGTGCGAGGGTTCAGGGTGGGCTCGGTAAGACCTGGCCTGGGCGTGCGGACGGGCAGCCCGCTGTCGGTGGAGGCGGGCGCCGGGGCGTCGGGTGGCGGTGGCGTGTCGGTGGGCGCCGTGCGGGCCCGGGACCGGCCGCGGGCCCGTACGGGCGGGTCGGCGACGGCCGCCTCGACCAGTTCGCCGATCCGGGTGCCGGAGCGGCGGCCCTCCAGGTGCAGCCGCCCCACGTTGACCCGGCCCTCGGCGAGCAGCGTGAGGATCGCGGTGCCACCGGCCGCGTACGTGGCGACGTAGCCGTCCGTGCCGCGCACCAGGAGTTCCCGGAAACCGCCCTGCCCGGTGGCGTCGGAGAGGCGCTGGGCGACGCCGAGCGCGGCGGCGGTCAGCGCGGCCACACCCTCCGGCTCGACGCCGGTGGTGTCCTGCGCGAGCACGAGTCCGTCGACGCTGGCCGCGAGCGCCCCGGTGACCTGGGGCACCCGGACTCTCAGCCGCTGTAGTTCGCCGAGGACTTCGGCCTCGTCGGCCATCGGCGGTCTCCTTCCGGGAGTGGCGGGGGATGCGGAGCCGGCCCGTCCGGTGAGTCGCAGGCGCTTCACAGGGACTCCAGCGCGGCGCGCAGCCGGCGCAGCAGCGCGATGTCGGGGTCCTCGACAGCGGCGTGCGCCATCCAGGGGGGTGGAGCGGGCGGGGCGGCCTCCGGTGAGGGGGCGGTGGTCACCAGGCCGCCCGCGGCCAGGCGGCGCAGATCGACCAGGGTGTGGAAGGTGGGCCTGCCCAGGGCGAGCGCTATCTGCGACGCGGTCCGCTCCCCGTCGACCAGCTCCAGGACGCGGCGCCTGCGCGCGGGCACCGCCAGCCGCCGGTCGCCGGACCTGGCGAGGGGGGCCGTGTCGGTGTCGGGTTCGGGCCAGATCCGCTGGAGCAGTTCCCGGCGGCGCAGCGTCTCGCGTTCGACCGCGGCGACCGGCACGGGCCGTACCGCGCCGAACCAGTGCGAGACCCCGTACCGGAAGCGGGTCGGGCCGCTGCTCTGCGCGAGCGTGAAGTAGGCGGCGTCGAAGACCGCGCCCAGGTGGCACAGTTCGAGCGCGCCGTCCGAGAGGCGGCCCTGCTCGACGAGGTAGCGGCCGACGCGCTGCCGGGCGCCCGCCCGGTCGACGGCCTCCCACCAGCGCTCGGTCTGCACCGCGCCGCCCGCCGTGAGCAGCACGTCGATGCCGGGTGTCGCGGGCGACTCGGCGTGCACGATGCGGCCGTCCGCCAGGTAGAGGGTGCCGTGTTCGCGGATCAGCGCCCCGGTGGCCCCTTCGTCGGCGAGCCGTCCGAGCATCGGCGAGAGGCTCGCCTGGAGGGTGCTCATCCCAGGACCAGCCGGTCGGCGATGTCGGCGAGGCGCAGCCGGGAGAGCGCGAGGTTGCCTTCGTCCCGGTCGAGCCACAGGTGCAGGAAGACGCTGCTGTCGAAGCTGGTCCGTACGAAACGCAGCAGGTGGTACCCGTCGCGGTTGGTGATGAGGACGTCCTCGACGGGCGGCGCCTTGTCGCTGCCCGCCCCCTCGGACCAGTCGCTGCCCTCGGCCGGGGCGAAGGCCCGGTGCTCGGCGGCGAGCCGGGCGAGTTCGGCGGCCTCGGCGGCGGTGGCCTCGTGGTCCCCGTTGGGCGAGTCGCCGATGGTGCCCAGGGCGAGACCGCTGGTCCAGTCGACGACGGAGGCGCCGCGCGTCCCCGGCAGCCGCATGACCTCAAGCAGGCACTCGTCGATTCCGGGCACGCCGTGAACTCCCCACCTGGTCGCCACGTTCGGGTATATCTGGTGTTTGTGTGACGACGAAGCTACGCACCGTGCGGTGACCTGGTGAGCGTTCTGGCATTTTCCGGTGGGACATGCGTGCGGCGGCTAGAATCCGCCGCCCCGTTACAGGTCGAGCAGGGCGCCTGCGCGGTCGCCGCCCGACTCCGCGACGATCTCCTCGATCGTCTGCGGCGCGCGCACGGTGGCGAACCGGACACCGTCCCCGTCGGCCGTGAAGCCGTGGACGCCGGGCCGGACGAGCGAGTTGTACGAGTAGTGCTGGGCGAAGTAGTAGGCGCCGGTGTCGAGCGCCGCCGCGTAGTCGCCCGCTTCGAGCAGCGGCAGCGCGTGGTTCTCGGCGAGCAGGTCGCCGGAGAAGCAGGCGGGTCCCGCCACGTCCTGCGCGACGTCCGGCCCAGTCTTGCGCCGCCCCTTCGCGTCGTACGCGGCGATCCGCAGCGGCCAGGACCCGGGGGCGTACACGGTCCGCGTCGCGACCTGGACCCCCGCGTGGGTGACGGCGATCGGCCGTCCGCCGCTCTCCTTGGCGTACTCCACCAGGGCGAGGATCGTGCCGTGCTTGGCGAGGAGCGAGCGGCCGAACTCGGTGACCAGGCCGTAGCGTCCGTCGAAGAGGCCGGGCACGGTCGAGGCGAGGAGCCCCGCGTACGTGGCGTAGTCCGGGGTCTGTTCGTCGGAGGCGAAGTTGACCGGCAGTCCGCCGCCGATGTCGAGCGTGTCGATCTGCTGCCGCCCGGCCAGCGCGTTGATCTCCTCAGCCAGTTCGTAGGCGGTCCGTACGCCTCGTGCCATCAGTTCCAGGGGGACGCCCTGCGATCCTGAGTGCGTGTGCAGGCGGGTCAGCCACGGTCGGTCGAGGTAGGCCCGCACGACCCAGTCGCGGGCGCCCTCGTCGCGCAGTGCCACCCCGAACTTGGAGGTGGCGGTCGCCGTGGACAGGGCGCCGATGGAGCCCGCGCCGAGCTGCGGGTTCACCCGGAGGCCGAGCGGGGAGCGGGTGGGCGCGGAGGCGACCAGCGCGTCGAGGCGCGCCAGTTCCTGCGGGTTGTCGGCGTTGACCGCTATGCCGAGGGCGAGGGCTTCGCGCAGTTCGGCGCCGGTCTTGGCGGGGGAGTCGAGGACGGTGCGGGTCGGCGCGATGCCCGCCGCGCGGGCGAGGGCGAGTTCGCCGGGGCTCGCCACCTCGGCGCCGATCCCGGCCTCGCGCAGCAGCCGCAGGACGGGCACGAGCGGTGTCGCCTTCACGGCGAAGGCGTGCAGGACCTCGGTGCCGGGAGCGGTGACGGCGTCGAAGGCGGCGACCAGCGCGGCGGCGGAGGCGCGGACGCCGGTGACGTCGAGGAGTCCGGTGACGGGGGAAGCCGGGCCGACGAGTCCCTGGCTGACGGCGGCGTGTACTGCCTGGTCGCGTCGGGTGGAGATGTCCGTGGATACGTCCCTGGATGCCATGTGGTCCAGCCAACCACCCGGACGGCGCCCCTGGGAATGTATTGACTAGCTCTATTCAGATGGCCAGGATGTGAATATCCGCATCACGATGGAGCACTCCAGGAGGCCGCCGATGTCAGGACCACGCCCCGTACGAGCCCCGCGCGGCACCGAGCTGAACACGCTCGGCTGGCAGCAGGAAGGCGCCCTGCGGATGCTCATGAACAACCTCGACGCCGAGGTCGCCGAGCACCCCGACAAGCTGGTCGTCTACGGAGGCACGGGCAAGGCGGCCCGGTCCTGGGAGGCGTTCGACGCGATCGTGCGCACGCTGGAGACCCTCAAGTCGGACGAGACGCTGCTCATCCAGTCCGGCAAGCCGGTCGGTGTGCTGCGCACCAGCGAGTGGGCGCCGCGCGTGCTGCTGGCCAACTCCAACCTCGTCGGCGACTGGGCGAACTGGGAGGAGTTCCGCAAGCTGGAGGCCGAGGGCCTGACCATGTACGGGCAGATGACGGCCGGTTCGTGGATCTACATCGGCTCGCAGGGCATCGTCCAGGGCACGTACGAGACGTTCGGCGCGGTGGCGCGGAAGAAGTTCGGCGGCACCCTCGCGGGCACGATCACCCTCACCGCGGGCGTCGGCGGCATGGGCGGCGCCCAGCCCCTCGCGGTCACCATGAACGAGGGCGTCGCCCTCTGCGTCGACGTCGACGAGACCCGCATCGACCGCCGCATCGGCACCCGCTACCTGGACGTCAAGGCCGACAACCTCGACCACGCCCTGGAACTCGCCGTCCAGGCCCGCGACGAGCGCCGCGCCCTGTCGATCGGCGTCGTCGGCAACGCGGCCGAGGTCTTCCCCGAACTGCTGCGCCGCGGCGCCCCCATCGACATCGTGACCGACCAGACCTCGGCCCACGACCCGCTCGCCTACCTCCCGGTCGGCATCGCGGTCGAGGACTGGGACAAGGAGCGCGAGGCCGACCCGGCGGGCTTCACCGACAAGGCGCGGCACTCGATGCGCCTGCACGTCGAAGCCATGATCGGTTTCCTCGACCGGGGCGCCGAGGTCTTCGACTACGGCAACTCCATCCGCGACGAGGCCCGCAAGGCCGGCTGCGAGCGCGCCTTCGACTTCCCCGGCTTCGTCCCGGCGCACATCCGCCCGCTCTTCGAGGAGGGCCTCGGCCCGTTCCGCTGGGCCGCACTCTCCGGCGACCCGGCGGACATCGCCAAGACGGACGCCGCGATCAAGGAGCTGTTCCCGGACAACAAGCACCTGCACCGCTGGCTCGACATGGCCGCCGAACGCATCTCCTTCGAGGGCCTGCCCGCCCGCATCTGCTGGCTCGGCTACGGCGAACGCCACCTGGCCGGACTCAGGTTCAACGAGATGGTCGCGAGCGGCGAGCTGTCCGCCCCGGTCGTCATCGGCCGCGACCACCTCGACTCCGGCTCGGTCGCCTCCCCGTACCGCGAGACCGAGGCGATGAAGGACGGCTCCGACGCGATCGCCGACTGGCCGCTGCTCAACGCCCTGGTCAACACGGCGTCCGGCGCCTCCTGGGTCTCCCTGCACCACGGCGGCGGCGTCGGCATGGGCCGCTCCATCCACGCCGGTCAGGTCTGCGTCGCCGACGGCACGGACCTGGCCGCCCAGAAGATCGAGCGCGTCCTCACCAACGACCCGGCGATGGGCGTCATCCGCCACGTCGACGCGGGGTACGAGCACGCGGCCGAGGTGGCGGCGGAGCGGGGCGTACGGGTGCCCATGCGGGAGGGCAAGTGACGAGCCCCGCAGGGCCGCGGGGAACTGCGCGCTCAGCCCCCATCGGCGGTGACTCGGCGGACGACCCGGGGCCCCGCCCCGGACCCCGCGTCTCGAACGCCGGAGGGGCTGGTTCGTCGAGCTTCCTGGAGATGTGGCGGGACCTGGCCCCCATCGGCCGGAACAACGACACCCGCGGCTACCGCCGATACGCCTGGACCGCCGCCGACGCCGACTGCCGCGCCTGGTTCAAGGCCCAGGCCGAGACCCGCGGCCTGGCCTATGAACAGGACCGCAACGGCAACCAGTGGGCCTGGCTCGGCGACCCGCGCACCGGCGGCGCCGTCGTCACCGGCTCCCACCTGGACTCGGTCCCCGACGGCGGCGCCTTCGACGGCCCCCTCGGCGTCGTCTCCGCCTTCGCCGCCCTGGACGAACTCCGCCGCAGGGGAGCGGAGTTCACCAGGCCCCTGGCCATCACCAACTTCGGTGACGAGGAGGGCGCCCGCTTCGGCCTGGCCTGCGTCGGCTCCCGCCTCACCGCGGGCCATCTCACCCGCGAGCAGGCGTACGCCCTCACGGACGCCGACGGCATCACGCTCCCGCGGGCCATGGAACGGGCCGGGTACGACCCGGAGGCGATCGGCCCCGACCCCGAACGCCTGGCCCGCGTCGGCGCGTTCGTCGAGCTCCACGTCGAACAGGGCCGCGCCCTCGACCTGTCCGGTGACGCGGTCGGCATCGCGAGCGCCATCTGGCCGCACGGCCGCTGGCGCTTCGACTTCCGCGGCGAGGCCAACCACGCGGGCACGACCCGCCTCGCCGACCGCAGGGACCCGATGCTGCCGTACGCGCAGACGGTCCTCGCGGCGCGCGAGGAGGCCCGGCTCGCGGGCGCGGTCGCCACCTTCGGCAAGATCGCGGTCGAGCCGAACGGCGTCAACGCCATCCCCTCCCTGGTCCGCGGCTGGCTCGACTCGCGCGCCGCCGACCAGGACGCCCTGGACCGGACGGTCACCGCCATCGAGAAGGCGGCCCGCGAGTACGCCGAAGCGCACGGCATCGACGTGTCGCTGACGCGGGAGTCGTTCACCCCGGTCGTCGACTTCGACCACGCGCTGCGCGACGAAATGGCCCGCATCCTGGGCACCGGGAACGAGCTGAAGGTCCCCGTCCTCGGCACGGGCGCGGGACACGACGCGGGAATCCTCGCCTCGTCCGTCCCCACCGCCATGCTGTTCGTACGCAACCCCACGGGCGTCTCGCACTCCCCGGCCGAGTCCGCGGCCGAGGACGACTGCCTGGCCGGGGTGGTCGCACTCGCCGACGTACTGGAAGGGCTGGCCTGCACGTGACGACGCAGACGCAGACGACGACGTACTGGCTGGAGCACGCCTGGCTCGACCCCGTCGTCGAGCCGGGCGTGGCCGTGGACGTGGCGGACGAGGACGGCGTCGGCCGCATCACCGCCGTCCGCAAGGAGGTCACGGCGCCCCCGCCCGGCGCGACCGTCCTGCGCGGCCTCACCCTGCCCGGCCTCGCCAACACCCACAGCCACGCCTTCCACCGGGCGCTGCGCTCGACGGCGCAGGTCGGCTCCGGCACGTTCTGGACCTGGCGCGAGACCATGTACGCGGTGGCGGACCGCCTCACCCCGGACAGCTACCACGCACTCGCGCGGGCCGTGTACGCGGAGATGGCGCTGGCCGGGATCACCGCGGTCGGCGAGTTCCACTACCTGCACCACGCGCCCGGCGGCACCCCCTACGCCGACCCGAACGCGATGGGCGAGGCGCTGATCGAGGCCGCGCGGGAGGCGGGCATCCGCATCACGCTCCTCGACACGGCATACGTCTCCTCCGGCTTCGGCAAGGAGCCCGACCGCCATCAGCGGCGCTTCTCCGACGGCACGACGCAGGCCTGGGCCGAGCGCGCCTGCCTCCTCAAGGAGCGCCCGCACGCCCGGATCGGCGCGGCGGTCCACTCCGTGCGCGCGGTCCCGGCCGACCAGCTCGCGACGGTCGCCGAGTGGGCGTCCGCGCGGCAGGCCCCCCTCCACGTCCACCTCTCCGAGCAGACCGCGGAGAACGACGCGTGCCGGGCCGCCCACGGCTGCACCCCGACGCAACTCCTCGCCGAACACGGGGTGCTGGGCCCGCGCACCACAGGCGTCCACAACACCCATCTCACCGACGCCGACATCGCGCTCATCGGCGGTTCGGGCACGGGCACCTGCATGTGCCCGACGACCGAACGCGACCTGGCCGACGGCATCGGACCGGCCCCCGCCCTCCAGCAGGCTGGCTCCCCGCTCTCCCTCGGCTCCGACAGCCACGCCGTCATCGACCCGTTCGAGGAGGCGCGCGCCCTGGAGCTGAACGAGCGGCTGCGGTCCCGGACGCGCGGCCACTGGACGGCGGCGGCCCTGCTGCGCGCGGCGAGCGTCGACGGCCACGCGGCGCTCGGCTGGGACGACGCGGGGACGATAGAGGTCGGGGCGGTGGCCGACCTGGTCACGGTCGACCTGGGCTCGGTCCGCACCGCGGGCGCGCTGCCGCGGCTCGGCGCGGAGACGGCGGTGTTCGCGGCGAGCGCGCAGGACGTCACGGACGTGCTCGCGGGCGGTCGCCGTATCGTCCGCGACGGGCGGCACGCGCTGGTCGGCGACGTGCCGGGGGCGCTGTCGGAAGCCATCGCGGCGCTGCACTGACCAAGCCCCTCCGGCGATCGGGGAGCGGGGCCCGGGGCGGAGCCCCGTGACTTCAGGAAGAGGACCCAGGAGCATGACCACCACGGCCATCACCGGCATCGGCGACCTCGTCACCAACCACCCAGGCCTGGGCGACGGCCCGCTCGGTCGGATCAGGGACGCCGCGCTCGTCATCGAGGGCGACCGGATCGCCTGGGTGGGCCCGAGCGCGAGGGTCCCGGCCACGGACACCCGGCACGACGCCCAGGGCCGCGCCGTCATCCCCGGCTTCGTCGACTCGCACTCCCACCTGCTCTTCGCGGGTGACCGCACGGAGGAGTTCAACGCCCGTATGGAGGGCCGCGCCTACTCCGCCGGAGGCATCCGTACGACGGTGGCGGCCACCCGCGCGGCCACCGACGCCGAACTGGAGGCGAACCTCACCCGCTACCTCGCGGAGGCGCTGCGCCAGGGCACGACCACGTTCGAGACCAAGTCCGGCTACGGCCTGACGACCGCCGACGAGGAGCGCGCCCTGCGCATCGCCTCGGCGCACACGGACGAGGTCACCTACCTGGGCGCCCACATCGTGTCGCCGGATCACGCCGACGACCCGGCCGCGTACGTGGACCTCGTCACCGGCGAGATGCTGGACGCCTGCGCCCCGCACGCCCGCTGGATCGACGTGTTCTGCGAGAAGGGCGCCTTCGACGGCGACCAGGCGCGGGCGATCCTGACGGCGGGCAAGGCGAAGGGCCTGGTCCCCCGCATCCACGCCAACCAGCTCTCCTACGGCCCCGGCGTCCAACTGGCCGTGGAGCTGGACGCGGCGAGCGCCGACCACTGCACGCACCTCACGGACGCGGACGTGGACGCCCTGGCCCACAGCGACACGGTGGCGACCCTGCTGCCGGGCGCCGAGTTCTCCACCCGCGCCGAGTGGCCGGACGCCCGCCGCCTGCTGGACGCGGGCGCCACGGTCGCCCTCTCCACGGACTGCAACCCGGGCTCCTCCTTCACGTCCTCGGTCCCGTTCTGCATCGCCCTGGCGGTACGCGACATGGGTATGACGCCGGACGAAGCTCTCTGGTCCGCCACGGCGGGCGGTGCGAAGGCACTCCGCCGCACGGACGTGGGCCACCTCGCCCCCGGCGCCCGAGCGGACCTGGCGCTCCTGGACGCCCCGAGCCACGTACATCTGGCGTACCGGCCGGGGGTGCCGTTGGTGCGCGAGGTGTGGCGGGCGGGCGCCCGGGCCGCCTGAGCGGAGTACGCGAACGGGCCCGCTTCCCGGGAATCAGGGAGGCGGGCCCGTTCGGGCGGAGGGCCGGGAGGTGACGGGCTCACTCCTCCACCGTCAGCCCCTTGCGGAGCTTGACGAGGGTGCGCGACAGCAGTCGCGACACGTGCATCTGCGAGATGCCCAGTTCGTCGCCGATCTCGGACTGCGTCATGTTGGCGACGAAGCGCAGCGAGAGGATCTTGCGGTCGCGCGACGAGAGTTCGGCGATCAGCGGCTTCAGCGACTCGATGTACTCGATGCCCTCGAGACCGTGGTCCTCGTAGCCGATGCGGTCCGCGAGCGCGCCCTCGGAGTCGTCCTCCTCGGGCTGGGCGTCGAGCGAGCTGGCGGTGTAGGCGTTGGACGCCGCCATGCCCTCCACCACCTCTTCGTTCGAGAGGCCGAGGCGATCGGCGAGCTCGGCCACCGTGGGGGACCGGTCGAGCTGCTGGGCGAGCTCGTCGCCCGCCTTGGCGAGGTCGAGACGGAGCTCCTGGAGGCGCCGGGGTACGCGCACCGACCAGGAGGTGTCGCGGAAGAAGCGCTTGATCTCACCGACGATGGTTGGCATCGCGAAAGTGGGGAACTCGACGCCACGGCTCAGCTCGAAGCGGTCGATCGCCTTGATCAGGCCGATGGTGCCGACCTGGATGATGTCCTCCATCGGCTCGCTGCGGGAGCGGAACCGGGAGGCCGCGAACTTCACCAGGGCGAGGTTCAGCTCGACCAGCGTGTTGCGGACATAGGAATATTCGTAAGTGCCCTCGTCGAGGGACTCCAGGCGCTCGAAGAGCGTCTTGGAGAGGGCGCGGGCGTCGAGCGCGCCGACCTCGGCGAACGGCGGGATCTCGGGGAGCCCGTCGAGTCCGTCCAGAGCGTCGGGCCCGAGGTCGGGGTCGCCGTGCGGGGCGGGTGTCGACGTCGCCTGGTCAGTATGCGATGCGTCGAGCCGGGGTGACATGATGTCCTCCATCGTTCTCGGCATATGGCTGCCGATGCCAATACGTGCACTGTGCGGTGTGCGGCGCCTCCCAAGCCCGCGGGTTCGTTTTCTGTCCTTACTAGGCCTACCCGGTTTCGTCACCGGCCCGCAAGTGCGGTATCGCCCCAAATGTCCGTTTCTTAGGGGTTGTTCGGGTACCGGGGGCTGTGGAGAAGGCGTAGTGTTCGAGGGCGTCAATCGGCACGTCGAAGGCAGCGAGAGAGAGACGTCATGGACCGCGGGACAGTCGGCAGCGCACACCGGGGCCGGCTTCTGGTCGAGGTGCGGCAAGAGGGTGCGAGCGCCGTGGTGACCCCGGTGGGTGAGCTGGATCACCACACCGCTGATCTGCTGCGCGAACCGCTTGAGGAATGCCTGGTCAGCGGGGGTTCCCGGCTGGTCGTGGACTGCTCGCGCCTCGAATTCTGCGACTCGACCGGGCTGAACGTGCTGCTCGGGGCCCGCCTCAAGGCGGAGGCCGCGGGCGGCGGGGTCCATCTGGCCGGGATGCGGCCGGTGGTGGCCCGGGTCTTCGAGATCACCGGCGCCGACGCCGTCTTCACTGTGCATGAAACGCTGGCGGCGGCGCTCGCCGTGGAGTGAACGGATGCCCCCACACTCCCGGGCCGGAGAAGTTACGCTCCAGTTGTCTCGGCGTGATCGAGGCGTTATCAGCGTCACAGGATCCACGTCGAATCAACGGGTGTTCTCGCGGTCCCGCAGGGCAGGAGACATCCGACCGTCCCTGCAACCCTTGAGTCCCCCAGCAGAAGCTGCATTGGTGAATCGGTGAGGTGAAGTGCTGATGAGTGCCACCCGGCCTTACTCGCCGGGCGACCACGGCCCCGAGTCCGGTGATCGACCGGCTCCCGGCGGCCGTCAGGTCCGCACGCTGAGCCTCGCAGGGGCGAGCGGCATCGTGCCGCTGGCCCGCGATTTCTCCCGTGAAGCGCTGAACGCGTGGGGCTGGCTGCCGGCCCCGACCGCGGAACTCAGGGCCGCCGCGGAGGACGTCCTGCTCGTCGTCTCCGAGCTGGTCACCAACGCGTGCCTGCACGCCGGTGGCCCGGACGCGCTGACGGTCTCCCTCGACAACAAGGTGCTGCGCATCGAGGTCGCCGACCACGGCGCGGGACAGCCCGAGCCGCGTACCCCGCACCGCGCGGGGCGCCCCGGCGGCCACGGCATGTTCATCGTGCAGCGCCTCTGCCTGGACTGGGGCGTCCTGCGCACGCCCGGGGTCGAGGGCAAGACCGTATGGGCGGAGCTGGGCGCCCCCGCCTGAGCCCTGCCGACACCCTTTCCTGAGCACGCCGGATCGTCCTCGATCCGGCGTGCTCTTTGTCTTCCCTCGGCAAGTCCCCGGGCGTACCTTGAGCCACCCGCATCTGATGAACCGTCAGCAACCGTCGGGCGAAGGGATATCGAGGTGTCGTACCGGACGTACCAGGAACGAACCGCCGCGTTCGCGCTCGGCGCCGCTCTGGCGGGCTCCGCGGTGCTGCTGGCCGCCCCGGCGGCGCAGGCCACGGTGCAGAACGTCAACTACCAGTGCAAGACGCCGATCGGGAACAAGGCAGCCGTCTCCCCGATCGACATGAGGAGCGTCAGGAGCGGCAGCGGCTACAAGATCACGATGTCCTTCCAGAAGGGCGTCTCCTCCAGCCCGGTCGAACTGGGCAAGGGCGCGATGAACCCGAGCGCGGTGATCGGGCTCGGCGGCGCCGACAGCGGCTCCGTGCCGGTGACGGGACCGGCGAACTCCGAGGCGATCCCCGCCAACACACCCATCAAGATCAGTGACCTCTCGGGCACGTACACGCCGAAGAAGAGCGGCAAGGTGACGTTCACGGCCGGCGTCCTCACCATCAAGGCGCTCGGTACGACGACGACCTGCACACCCGCCAACAGCCCGAAACCCTCACTGGAACTGACCGTGCGGGGCGCGGGCGGAGGCGGCACGTCCGGCGGATCGAATTCCGCTCCCTCCGGCGGCGACCAGCTCCCGCGGACCGGCCCGCAGGACTCGGCGATCGCCCTCGGCACGCTGGGCGGCACGGTGCTCCTCGCCGGAGCCGCGGGCGCCCTGTGGCTGACCCGCCGCCACCAGGGGACGCCCCGCTAGCGGGGAGCCGCGGACCCGCACATGAGCCGCACACGCCGACGTGACCGAGGCCCCTACGGCGCTGTGGCGGCGGGCGCGCTGCTGTCGGCACTCCTCGCCACGACGCCGGTGACGGCGGCGCCGCCGAACTGGACGATCACCCCGTCCGCGGGCGGCGGACCACCGTCCGCCGCACAGGACGGGCGCCCGTACGTCTACGCGGAGGGCGCCCCCGGCACCGTCCTGGAGGACAAGGTGGCCGTCACCAACCCGACCGCCGCGCCCCTGAGGATCACGCTGCGCGGCGCCGACGCGCGCCCCGGTTCCCCTCGGCGCGCCCGGAGCGAGGACACCGGCGCCTGGATCGTCTTCGCCGAGCGGTCCGTACGCGTCCCCGCCCGCACCCGCGCCGAGATCCCCTTCACCCTCACCGTCCCGGCGGGCGCCACCCCCGGCGACCACCCCGGCACGATCGTCGCGCGGGGCGCGGGGCGCAGCTCCCGGGTCGGCGTCCACCTGCGGGTCAGCGGCCCCACCCTCGCCGCGCTCACCGTCGAGCACGTCCGGGTCGTCGCCGGTGACCGGATCACGTACGACGTCGTGAACCGCGGCAACACGACGCTCACCCCCCGCCTCACCGTCAGGGCCGACGGCATCCTCGGCCGCGTCCTCGACAAGGGGCCGCGCACCCTGCCGGTGGAGCTGCCGCCCGGCCGCCGCGTCCACCTCACCGAAGCCTGGCACGACGCCCCCGCGCTCGACGCCGTCGACGTGGCCGTGACGGTCACGGCGGGCGGCGGCGCGGGCGACTCGGCGACGGCGACGGCCAGGTTCGTGCCCTGGGGTCCGCTGGGCGGCGCCCTCACCGTGCTCGCGGGCGCCGGCTGCGCCGCCCACCGCCTCGTACGCCGTCGACGCCGAGGCCGCCAAGGCACCGGTCACCCAAGGAGTGCGCCATGACCCTCCGCAGCGCGCCGGTCACGCGGCTGCCGGCCGTCCTCGCCCTGTTGGCCGCGCTCCTCGCGAGCACGGCGCCCTGGGCCACGGCCGCCGATGCGCCCACCGTCAGCCTCTCCACGTCACGGGCGGGCACCGGGGGAACGATCACCGTCAAGGGCGACGGCTGGCGGCCCAGGACTCTGCTCATGCTGCTCGTCTGCGGGCAGTCGAGCCCCGCGCGCGGTGTCGTCGGCGGCACCAACTCCTGCGCCAACGGCGACGGACGCGCCGTCACCACCGACGCCCGGGGCGGTTTCAGCAGGAAGCTACCGGTCGTCGAGCCGCCCAGGCCCTGCCCGTGCGTCGTCCACGTCGCGAGCGTGACCGGCCCGGCGAAGACCCGTTCGGACGCCGTCCTCGTGGTCGCCGGGCACCCCGTGAAGCCGCTCCCCGCCGAGTCGGAGGGGCGGCTCTCCATGGTCACCGACGCCCGCCTCGACGGATCGAGCGGCCTCCTCACCTGGTTCGGCTCACCCCCCGCGCGGACCCTCACCTTCACCGTCGGCAACGTCGGCACGGCCCCGGTCAAGGATCCCGTCTTCCAGGTCGGCACCTCCCACGGCGTGTTCGCGCCCGCCTACGAGGAACAGCAGTGGCGCGGCACCGTCCCGCCGGGCCGCAAGGCGCGGATCGAACTGCCCGTCGAGCTGACGGCCGGCGCCCACGGCAACTATCTCGTGTCGCTCAAGTACGGCGGGCAGGTGCTCGCCGAACAGCCCTGGGGAGTGGGCCGCCCCTGGGGCGTCACGCTGTTCTGGGCCCTGCTGTGCGTCGTCGTCCCCGCCGCCGTCTTCCGGATCGGCATGGCGGTCGTGGACCGGCTGCGCCCCCGCGACCGGTACGTGCCCGGCCGTCACCGGGGCGCCCAGCGTCTGGCCGAACTCACCGCCCGGCTCCCGAAGGCGCGGCCCCCGCGCCGGTCCCCGCGCCCGGCGCCCGCCCAGGACCCGGCGGGCGTCGCCGCGTCCCCCACCACCACCCTGCCGTGGTTCACCCCGGACACCGGTCCCGGTGCCACCACGGCCGGTCAGCTCTCCGCACCGCCCGACGACAGCAGGACGACGAAAGGAAACACGTGAGCAGGCAACGGAGAGCCGGTGCGGCCGGCTGTGCCCTGATCCTGTCCGGTGCGGGGCTGTGGCTGGCCGCCGCCCCGGCGCGGGCGGCCGAGTCCTCGTTCAGCACGGAGTGCATACCGCCGTCCGTCTCGGGGCTGCCACCGGTCGAGGGCACCACGGTCGCCGACATCACGGCCCCGGCGACCGCCGAGGTCGGCGACGAGATCGACGTGGTCTGGAAGACGACCCGGGCCGCCTCGAAGAACCCGGACGTCCTCGACCTCGGCGCCGACACCGTGCAGCCCACGGGCACGGTGAAGGTGGGCGGCGCGCAGAGCGGTGACCTGAAGGTGCAGGGCGCGCGGAAGAACCCGGCGATCCCGAAGAACAGCCCGATGATCCTGTCCGACATGACGGGCAAGCTGAAACTGACCGCGGCCGGGGACGTGACGCTGACCCCGGACGCGTACACCATCAACGTCAACAAGCCGATCTCCACCGACACCAAGTGCACCCCGAAGGAGACGGTCAGGCCCGCTGTGACCGTCAAGGTGACGGACGGGGGCGGGACGAGTACGGGCGGCGGTACGAGTACGGGCGGGACGAGTGGTACGGGCGGGACGACGAGCGGCACCGGCGGAACCACGACCACGGGCGGCTCCACCAGTGGTGGCGGTGGCGGGGGCGGTGGCGGCGGTGGCGGTGGCGGAAAGACCGACTTCACCGGCAAGGAAGTGTCCGTCCCCTACGCCTGCAAGACCCCGATCGGCGACAAGACCGCCACGTCCCCGGTGCGGATCGACGCCAAGAAGGACGGTGGGAACTACGCCCTGACCGTCAAGTTCGGGGCGTCCGTGATGGACAGCCCCGCCGCGATCCCGGCCGACTCGGTCAAGCCGTCGATGGCGGTGAAGCTGGGCGGCGCGGACAAGGGCACCGTGAACGTCGAGGGCCCGACCAACAAGGCGCCCATCAAGTCCGGTGACCCGATGACGATTCCGGACCTGACCGGCACGTACAAACCGGGCGCGGACGGGAAGTCGACCTTGTCGCCGGGCGTCCTGACGGTGAAGGCGCTGGGCACGACGACGACCTGTACGCCGACCAAGACGGCCGTCTCCCTGGAGATCGACGCGGCGGCGGTGGAGGGCGGCGCGTCCGGCGGCTCGGGCTCGGGCTCCGATTCGGGTGGCTCCGCGAGCGGTTCCGCGGGCGGCTCCGACGCCGCGGGCGGCGGCGGCCTCGCCGAGACGGGCGCCTCGCACGACGGCGCCCTGCGCGCGCTCGGCCTGGTGGCAGGCACGGTGATCCTGCTGGGCGGCGCGGTCTTCACGTTCCTGCCGCGAGCGCGCCGGGCGGCCAGGACGCGGTGACACGACGACGACGGGGGTGGCTCACGGGCCGCCCCCGCCGTGGTCACGGGCGCACGAAGACACAGATCGCGGCGAGCAGCGCGCCCACGCTGCACAGAGTGAGGACCCCGCTCCACAGCGCCCCGTCGTACCGCCGCGACCTCATGACGGCGCCGCCCCGTGCTCCTCCTCCAGGTGGGCGCGGAGCCTTACGTTCATGTCGGTCTGCGCGCTGTAGTCGTACGCGGCACGCGCCCGCGCCCGCCGGGCCGCGAGGTCGGCACAGACCTCGCACCCGGCGACCGGGACGGCGGGCCCCAGGTTTCCGTGCGCCCCCAACTCCCGCTCCCGCACGCCCGCTTCACCCTCACGCCCTGCCGCGTGCGCCGCGTCCCGCTGCGCCCGCAGCGCGGCGCACACGTCGCAGTACCCGACCGGCGCCCGCTCGTTCATGCCGCCGCCAGCCGCAGCAGCGCCCGCTCGACGGCCCGCAGCGTGGCCGGGGTGGCGCACACCGGCCATGTACGCGCCGGGCTCGCGTGCCGCCTGCGCCGTTGGGGGAGTGCCCTGCTGTTGTCGGTCTTCATCGTCGTACCCGGCCCTTCTTCGGCATTCGCCCATACGCGGCGCAGCGGTGAAGTTACCGTGCGTGTTGGGCGGTGCTACGAGGATGCCGCTCCGGGGAGCCGAAAACGCCCTGAAAGAGCGCAAGTGCAACTTCTGGCCGCCAAATTCAACAAAGGCAACACCATGCCGATGAGACGTACGGTCACCGACCGCAGCACCGAACCCCGCCGCCGCTATGCCGAACAGGCCCGCGTCATGCGTCAGCGCAGCGGCCTCAGCCTCCGCCAGCTCGCCAAGAAGGCGGGGTGGGACGCGTCCCAGCTCAGCAAGGTGGAGAGCGGGCAGACGCTGGGCGGGCCCGAACTGGCCCAGGCCCTGGACGACGTCTACGGGACCCCCGAGTTCATGCTCACCCTCTGGGAGTTGGCACAGAACGACCCGACGCAGTTCAAGCAGCAGTACCGCCGGTACATGCTCCTGGAGGCGGAGGCGACGAGTTTGTGGCACTTCGCCATCAGCAGCGCCCCAGGTGTGTTGCAGAGCAAGGGCTATGCGACCGAACTGCTCGCCGCGGGCGGACACGAGGGTGAAGAACTCGCCCGGCAGGTCGAAGCGCGGCTCGGCCGAGCCGAGTTACTGACGAAGAGTGGCGCCCCGAACTTCCGCACCATCCTGCACGAGTCCGTATTGCGCCTGGGACTGCGAGACCCACAGGTGCAACGCGCCCAGTTCGAGCACCTACTGGAAGCGTCCCGGCGCCCGAACGTTGTGCTTCAGGTGCTGCCATTCAGTGCCGGGCCTTTCGGCCTGATGAACACCGACGTGATGTTCCTGCGTGACGCGAGCGGACGTACGGTGGCGTACACCGAGAACGACGTCCACGGTGAACTCATCGAGGAGAGCAGCCAAGTCGAACCGCTGCAACTCGCCTACGATGCGATGCGCGACCTGGCGTTGTCCCCCGCCGCGTCGAGGGAGTTCATCGGGGAACTGCTGGAGGGAGCACCGTGCGCACCATGATCGACCTGACCGCCGCAACCTGGCGCAAGAGCAGCTACAGCAACACCGACGGCGGCGAATGCGTAGAGGTCTCGGACGACTTCCTGGCCGCCGCGACCTGGCGCAAGAGCAGCTACAGCAACACCGACGGCGGCCAGTGCCTCGAAGTCGCCGACAACATGCCGGAGGCCGTCGTCCCTGTGCGTGACTCCAAGAACCCGTCCGGCCCCGCCCTCGTCTTCGAGGCGTCGGCCTGGGGGACGTTCGTGGCGTCGCTGCGGGCGCGCTGATCCCCGTACGGGAATCACCCCCGACAACAAAGGGGCCGCCGCGCCGGTCCGGCGCGGCGGTGGGCGCTCCTCACTCCTTGTCCCCCGCGAGGGCGCGCAGCTCGTCCAGCGTCTTTGTGACGCCCGGTTGGCCTGCGCGGTCGCGAGCCACCGCTTCCATCAGACGCCGGGCGTCGGCGGGGGAACGCAGCAGGTGAGCAGTGGCCTGCCAGGTGTCGCGGTCGTCACTACCTCGGGGCACGGACATAAGCATCGACGGTACCGGCCGAAGCCGGACGCCACACGACAAAGGGCCGCCCCACCGGATCCACGGTGCGGCGGCCCTTTGTCAGGGGCTGGGGCGGGGCGTCAGTTGACGGAGCCCATCAGTGCCTTGACCTTCTTGCGGGACGTCCAGATGCCGAAGCCCGCGATGACCGCGATGATCGCCTCGATGGCGACGGCGCCGGAGTTGTTCAGGTTCACGTTGAGCTGCGGGGACGTCAGCAGACCCGTGACCGAGTCACCGGCGGTGACCGCGAGGAACCAGACACCCATCATCTGGGCGCTGTACTTCTCCGGGGCCATCTTCGTGGTGAGCGACAGGCCGACCGGGGAGAGGCACAGCTCGCCGACGGTCTGGATGAAGTAGATCGCGACCAGCCACATCGGGCTGACCCGGCCGCCGTTGTTGGCGGTGTCGATCAGCGGGATGAGGAAGACGGCGAAGGAGATGCCGATGAGCGTCAGGCTGGAGGCGAACTTGACCGCCGTGCTCGGCTCCTTGTCCCGCTTGTTCAGCCACAGCCACCCGGAGGCGACCACGGGGGCGAGCGCCATGATGAAGATCGGGTTCAGCGACTGGTACCAGGAGGTCGGGAAGTCGAACCCGAGCAGGTGGTTCGTGGTCGAGCCCTCGCCGAAGATCGACAGGGTCGAGCCGTTCTGGTCGTAGATCATCCAGAAGACGGCGGCGACCACGAAGAACCAGATGTAGCCGGACAGCTTGGACTGCTCCAGCGTGCTGAGGTCCTTGTCGCGCTTCATCCGGGCCAGGACGGTGATGGGGATGAGGAGGCCCGCGATGATCAGCGGCATCAGCGCCCAGTCGGCGAAGTTCCCGGTGACGCCCATCAGCGTGTAGAGCGCGACGGCGATGATCAGCCAGATCAGACCGGTGCGCAGGGCGGAGCGGCGCTGCTCGGGCGTGGCCGGCTGGGAGACGACGCTGCTCTGGTCGCTCAGGTGACGCGAGCCGAGCACGAACTGGGCCAGACCCAGCGCCATGCCGACCGCCGCGAGACCGAAGCCGAAGTGCCAGTTGACGTTCTCGCCGACCGTGCCGATGGTCAGGGGCGCGAGGAAGGCACCGAGGTTGATGCCGATGTAGAAGAGCGTGAAGCCACCGTCACGGCGCGGGTCCTCGGGACCCTTGTAGAGGTGGCCGACCATCACGGAGATGTTCGCCTTCAGCAGGCCGGAACCGAGCGCGACGAGCGCCATACCGGCGAAGAAGGACCCCGAGCTGGGCAGGGCCAGCGTGATGTGGCCGAGGATGACGACGGAGGCGCCGATGATGACCGTCTTGCGGGGACCCCAGAAGCGGTCCGCCACCCAGCCGCCCGGCATGGCGAGCAGGTAGACCATCGACATGTAGACCGAGTAGATCGCCGTCGCGGTGGTGGCACTCATGTGCATGCCGCCGGGAGCGATCAGGTACAGCGGGAGAAGGGCCTTCATGCCGTAGAAGCTGAAACGCTCCCACATCTCGGTCATGAAGAGAGTGGCCAGTCCGCGGGGGTGGCCGAAGAAGGTCTTCTCGGTGCCAGGGGTACTGGCCGAGTCCTTCGTCAGGCTGGACGCCATGGTCGATCCTCGTGGGGTGTCGGGACGCGCAGCGCAGAGCGGTTGCGCGCCCGGTGGGGGGCGGCCGGCACCGGAGTCCTACCGTCCTCCCCACGCCCGGGGGGATGGCCCGCGCGAGGTGTCGCGACGGGACGAGGTACGGCGGACCCGAGATCCACACCCCGGCGCGCTTCCTTACGCGCGGGGCCCGGCCACAGGTCGTTCCTTGTCATTACCGACCGCAGTCGGCTCGCACAGGAAAGGGACCTCGGTGCGCAGTGCGCTCCTAAAGGTCCCCCATTAGTGCATCAGGCGTTTGGTCACCATACGACACGACAGTGGCGCATATGGAAGGACTTGAGAGATGGATCACAGGCCCTCGTGGAACCAGCGCGCTGATTCGAAGGTGGTTACCAGGATCGCACCCCATGGCCGTAGGAAGCGAACCCGGAGGCATCGGCTCCGTTTGGCCCGGCCGCGCGCACTGGCCGATCGCCCCGCGGCCGTCCCGCGGCGCGGACTACCATCACCTCATGACCCGTGTACTGCTCGCCGAGGACGACGCGTCCATCTCGGAGCCGCTGGCTCGCGCCCTGCGCCGGGAGGGATACGAGGTCGAGGTCCGGGAGGACGGACCCACGGCCGTCGACGCCGGACTGCAAGGATCCATCGATCTCGTCGTCCTCGACCTGGGCCTGCCCGGGATGGACGGCCTGGAGGTCGCCCGCCGGCTGCGCGCCGAGGGGCACACGGTGCCGATCCTGATTCTCACCGCGCGCGCCGACGAGGTGGACACGGTCGTCGGCCTCGACGCCGGCGCCGACGACTACGTCACCAAGCCGTTCCGCCTCGCCGAACTCCTCGCCCGGGTCCGGGCGCTGCTGCGGCGCGGCTCCGCCGAGCCCAAGGAGACCCCGGCCACGCACGGCGTGCGCATCGACGTCGAGTCGCACCGTGCCTGGATGGGCGACGAGGAACTCCAGCTCACCGCCAAGGAGTTCGACCTGCTGCGGGTGCTCGTGCGCGACGCGGGCCGGGTCGTCACCCGGGACCAGTTGATGCGCGAGGTCTGGGACACGACCTGGTGGTCCTCGACCAAGACGCTGGACATGCACATCTCCTGGCTCAGGAAGAAGCTCGGCGACGACGCGGCCAACCCGAGGTACATCGCCACGGTGCGCGGAGTGGGCTTCCGGTTCGAGAAGAGCTGAGAGCCCGCCTGTGAACCCCCGGTTCACGCATGAGCGGCGCCGCCCCGATCCGGGAGACTGACCCCATGCGCCGCCGACTCATCAACTCCACGCTCGCCGTCGTCCTGGTCGTCATCGCCGTGTTCGGGGTCTCCCTCGTCATCGTGGAGACCCGGACCATCAGCAACAGCGCGCAGGACCGCGTCGAGTCGGAGGCGGTCCGGCTCGCCTCCATCGTGGACAGCCGACTGCTCAGCGGCGAGCAGGTCAACGGCGACATCCTCGCCGACCAGGTCGCCGTCGAGGAGCGCTACGCCGTCGTCTCCATCCCGGGCCGTGCCCCCATCGAGCTGGGCACCGAACCCGGGGGCGACGTCATCTCGTACACCGCCAAGGGTGAGCGGGGCGAGAAGGTCACCGTCGAGGAGGCCCGCTCCGCGGTGACCCGCGAGGTCGGCCGGACCCTGCTGATCATCGCGGGCGTGGCGCTGCTCGCGGTCGTCGCCGCCGTGCTGCTCGCCGTCCGCCAGGCCCACCGTCTCGCGTCGCCGCTCACCGACCTCGCCTCCACCGCCGAGCGCCTCGGCTCCGGTGACCCGCGCCCGCGCCACAAGCGCTACGGCGTCCCCGAGCTGGACCGCGTGGCCGACGTCCTCGACGGGTCCGCCGAGCGCATCGCCCGCATGCTGACCGCCGAGCGGCGCCTGGCCGCCGACGCCTCCCACCAGTTGCGTACGCCGCTGACGGCGCTCTCCATGCGCCTGGAGGAGATCACCATGACCGACGACCTGGCCGAGGTGAAGGAGGAGGCGACGATCGCGCTCGCACAGGTCGAGCGGCTCACCGACGTCGTCGAGCGGCTGCTCACCAACTCCCGCGACCCGCGCATCGGCTCCGCCGTCAGCTTCGACCTCGACGAGGTGATCAAGCAGCAACTGGAGGAGTGGCGCCCCGCCTACCGCAGCGCGGGCCGGGCCATCGTCTCCTCCGGCAAGCACCACCTCACGGCGGTCGGCACGCCGGGCGCCGTCGCCCAGGTCCTCGCCGCGCTGATCGAGAACTCGCTGATGCACGGCGGCGGAACCGTCGCCCTGCGCACCCGCGTCACCGGCAACCAGGCGGTCATCGAGGTCACGGACGAGGGCCCGGGCGTCCCCCCCGAGCTGGGTTCACGGATCTTCGAGCGGACCATCAGCGGCCGCAACTCCACGGGCATCGGCCTCGCCGTCGCCCGCGACCTGGCCGAGGCCGACGGCGGACGCCTCGAAATGCTCCAGGCGGCCCCGCCCGTCTTCGGCCTGTTCCTGTCGCGGACCCCGCTCAAGAAACCCGGCAGCGACCCGGACGGCACCGACACCGGCACGGTCCGCTAGGACAGGCCCTGGCGGTGGTGTCCTACGGCTTCACGCGGTGGACCGGCGGCACGTCCGACTCGTCCAGGAACGATTCCGCACGGGCCACCGTCTCCCGGGCGGGCAGCGCCTTGAAGACCCAGCTCCGGTAGGACCAGAAGCGGAACAGGGTGGCGAGGCCCATGCCGAGGAACTTGAAGACGTTGCTCTGGAGCTGGCTGTCCCAGCCGAAGCCGTACGTCGCCGCGTACAGGACACCGTTCTCGATCACCAGGCCGACGACGCTGAACAGCAGGAACAGCGTCAGTTCCTTCGCGCGCCCGCTCTTGTCGCGGTCGCGGTAGGTGAAGTAGCGGAACCCCACGTAGTTGAAGGCGATGGCGACGACGGTGGCGATCACGCTGGCGCGCACGACCTGGAGGTCCGTGCCGTGCCGCATCAGGTTGAAGACCGCGAAGTTCACGAGGACACCGAGCGCGCCGACCACACCGAACTTGGCGATCTCCCGGGCCAGCGTGTCGAAGCGCTGCCGCAGGGCGCCGATACGGGACGAGGGCCCGCTTCCCGCAGGGCCGGATCGTCGGCCGGTGGTCGCCTTCATAGTGGTCGCCTCAGCCCCCGTCGTCCCCGTGATGTGGTCGCGCGGCCCATGAGAACCGACCCAGCCATGCTAACCACGGGCTCCCGAAGCCGCCTCCGGACAGCCCCTGTGGACGTTCCTCCAAGAAGGAGGCCGTGCGAGGGCCGGTGGAACGGCCGATACCCTGGGGGTGTGACGTTCCCGGTAGTCGGCATGGTCGGCGGGGGCCAGCTCGCTCGTATGACACACGAGGCGGGCATCCCGCTCGGCATCAGGTTCAAGCTCCTCAGTGACACTCCTCAGGATTCCGCGGCGCAGGTCGTCGGTGATGTCGTCGTAGGCGACTACCGCGATCTCGACACGCTGCGTGAGTTCGCGCGCGGCTGTGACGTGATCACCTTCGATCACGAGCACGTGCCGACCGAGCACCTACGGGCCCTGGAGGCGGACGGCATCCCCGTCCGTCCCGGACCCGCCGCGCTGCTCTACGCCCAGGACAAGGGCGAGATGCGCGCGAAGCTCACCGCGCTCGGCGTGCCGTGTCCGCGCCACCGCCTCGTGCGCGACGTGGCGGACGTCGCCGCGTTCGCCGCCGAGGGCGACGGCTTCCCCGTCATCCTCAAGACGGTGCGCGGCGGCTACGACGGCAAGGGCGTGTGGTTCGTGCGCTCCGAGGCCGACGCGGCCGAGCCGTTCAAGGCGGGCGTGCCGGTCCTCGCCGAGGAGAAGGTCGACTTCGTCCGCGAGCTGGCGGCGAACGTCGTCCGCTCCCCCCACGGACAGGCGGTCGCCTACCCCGTCGTCGAGTCCCAGCAGGTCGACGGCGTCTGCGACACGGTGATCGCCCCCGCGCCCGGCCTCGACGAGACCCTCGCGGGCGAGGCCCAGGAGCTGGCGCTGCGGATCGCCAAGGAGCTCGGGGTCGTCGGCCACCTCGCCGTCGAACTCTTCGAGACGCGCGGACCCGACGGGAAGCCCGGCGTCCTCGTCAACGAACTGGCCATGCGCCCGCACAACTCCGGGCACTGGACCCAGGACGGCGCGATCACCTCGCAGTTCGCCAACCACGTCCGCGCCGTCCTCGACCTGCCGCTGGGCGACCCGCGCCCGCGCGCCCCGTGGACGGTGATGTGCAACGTCCTGGGCGGCGACTTCCCGGACATGTACAGCGCCTACCTGCACTGCATGGCCCGCGACCCGCAGCTCAAGATCCACATGTACGGCAAGGACGTGAAGCCCGGACGCAAGGTCGGCCACGTCAACACCTACGGCGACGACCTCGACGACGTGCTGGAGCGCGCCCGTCACGCAGCCGGCTATCTCAGAGGAACGATCACGGAATGACCTCTCCCGTTGTTGGCATCGTCATGGGATCCGACTCCGACTGGCCCGTCATGGAGGGCGCCGCGAAGGCGCTCGCCGAGTTCGAGGTCCCCTACGAGGTCGACGTCGTCTCCGCGCACCGCATGCCGCACGAGATGATCTCCTACGGCGAGCACGCCGCCGGGCGAGGCCTCAAGGCGATCATCGCGGGCGCGGGCGGCGCCGCCCACCTGCCCGGCATGCTCGCCTCGGTGACGCCGCTGCCGGTCATCGGCGTGCCCGTGCCGCTGAAGTACCTCGACGGCATGGACTCACTGCTCTCCATCGTGCAGATGCCCGCCGGTGTCCCCGTCGCCACGGTCTCGGTGGGCGGCGCGCGCAACGCGGGCCTGCTCGCCGCGCGCATGCTCGCCGCGCACGACGAGGAACTGCTCGCCCGGATGCGCGAGTTCCAGCAGGAGCTGAACGACCAGGCCACCGAGAAGGGCAAGCGGCTGCGCGCCAAGGTCGACGGCGCGGGCGCCGGTTTCGGCTTCGGCAAGTGAGCGGCACAGAGCGGGGAGCGAACGACATGACGGACGACGCGCTGCGGCAGGCCCGCGAGATACTCGCCGAGTTCCCCGTCGTCGACGGGCACAACGACCTGCCGTGGGCCCTGCGCGAGCAGGTCACCTACGACATCGACGCCCGCGACATCGCCGCCGACCAGAGCGCCCACCTCCACACCGACCTCGCACGGCTGCGGGCCGGCGGCGTCGGCGCCCAGTTCTGGTCGGTGTACGTACGCACCGACCTGACCGGGGACGCGGCGGTCAGCGCCACCCTTGAACAGATCGACTGCGTCGACCAGCTCATCGCCCGCTACCCCGGCGACCTGCGGGCCGCACTGACCGCCGCGGACATGGAGACGGCGCGCCGGGAGGGCCGGATCGCCTCCCTCAAGGGCGCCGAGGGCGGCCACTCGATCAACAACTCCCTCGCCACCCTGCGCGCGCTGTACGCCCTCGGCGTGCGCTACATGACGCTCACCCACAACGACAACATCGCCTGGGCGGACTCCGCCACGGACGAACCCGGGGTGGGCGGCCTGTCCGCCTTCGGCCGCGAGGTCGTACGGGAGATGAACCGCGAGGGCATGCTCGTCGACCTCTCCCACGTCGCCGCCACCACGATGCGCGCCGCCCTCGACACGTCGGCGGCGCCGGTGATCTTCTCCCACTCCTCGGCCCGGGCCGTCTGCGACCACCCGCGCAACATCCCCGACGACGTCCTGGAGCGGCTCCCCGGCAACGGGGGAGTGGCCATGGTGACCTTCGTGCCCAAGTTCGTCCTCCAGGCCGCCGTCGACTGGACCGCCGCGGCCGACGACAACCTGCGCGCCCACGGCTTCCACCACCTCGACTCCTCACCCGAGGCGATGAAGCTGCACCGCGCCTTCGAGGAGTCCAGGCCGCGCCCCGGCGCCACCGTCTCCACGGTCGCCGACCACCTCGACCACATGCGCGAGGTCGCGGGCGTCGACCACATCGGCATCGGCGGCGACTACGACGGCACCGCGTTCACCCCGGACGGCCTCGACGACGTGTCCGGCTACCCGAACCTCATCGCCGAACTCCTCACCCGCGGCTGGTCCCGGACCGACCTCTCCAAGCTCACTTGGGGCAACGCCGTACGGGTGCTGGGCGCCGCCGAGGACGTGGCACGCGAGCTGCGGACGCGGCGCGGACCCTCCAACGCGACGCTCGAACAGCTCGACGGCCAGGGCTGACCCACCGCGGCTCAGCGGGCGGCGCCTCCCCCGAACGGCGCCGTCCACCGCGAAGGGGCGTCCCCCGCATGCCACGGTGGACGCACGCCTGTCCCCATACTTCTGGCCGGAGCCGTGCCATGGCAGACCTACAGGACGAACTGAACGCCACCACGGAAGTGGGCGAGCTTGACCGCCCCTCCGCGCCGGCCGAACCCCCGCACCCCGACCCCCTCCAGGCCCGCGACCTGCTGGCCCGGCACCCGGTGGCGGACGGCTACTGCGGACTGCCCGGAGCGCTGGACAGACTGCCCTGGTACGACCTCGAACCGGGCGAGTGCGCCGTCGAGACCGACCTGCCGCGGCTGCGCGCCGGCGGCACCGGCGCCCTGCTGTGGGCCCTGGCCACCGCCCCCGACCGGCCGGTCACCTCGACACTGGAACAGCTCGACCTCGTCCAGCACGTCGTCAGCCGCTACCCCGAGCGCCTGCGCCTGGCCCACAGCGCCTCCGAGACCGCCGACGCCCGCGCCCACGGCCGGATCGCCGTCGTCATCGGCCCCGCACCGGCCGCCGCCGCGGGTGACTCCCTCGGCACCCTGCGCGCCCTGCACGCACTCGGCCTGCGCGCCCTCTCCCTGAGCGACGCGCCCTGGGCGCCGCGGGACCGCGGACTGACCCGCCTCGGCGAGCAGATGGTCCGCGAGATGAACCGCCTCGGCATGCTCGTCGACCTCACCGGCGCGGCCCCGGCGACGGCCCACCGCGTCCTCGACATGTCCAAGGCCCCGGTCGTCCTCACCCACTCCGGCGCCCGCGCCCTCAACAGCCACCCCGACAACGCCCCCGACGACCTCCTGACGGCACTGCGCGCCCAGCGCGGCCTGTGCCTGGTCCCCTGCTCCGTGGCGCGCACCGGCCCCGCGCTGCGCGACGTGGCGGACCACCTGGACCACGTACGTCACATCGCGGGCCCCGAGACGGTCGGCCTCTGCGGCATGTACGACACCGGGGACACCCACCCCGAAGGACTCGGCGACCCCACCGGATACCCCGCGCTCATCGCGGAACTCATCGACCGCGGCTGGCCCGAACCGGACCTCTCCCTGCTCACCTGGGGCAACGTCCAGCGCGTACTGCGCGGCGTCGAGTTCACGGCCCGGGCGGCGCGGCGGCGCAACAGGTCCTAGCTAGGCAGCGCAGAGGCAGAACGGGTGGCCGACCGGATCGGCGTAGACGCGCCAGCTCCGGTCGCGGTCCTCCGCGTCGAGCACCCGCGCGCCCAGCGCAAGGACCTCCTTCTCCGCACGGTCCAGGTCCCCGACGGTCAGGTCCAGATGCGCCTGCTGCCCGTTCTCGGCCGCGGGCCAGGCCGGCGGCACGTACCCCGGCGACTTCTGGAACGCCAACCGCTGACCGCCCGGTACCTCCAGGACCAGCCACGCACCGTCCTCCTCGGAGTGCGTCAGGGTGCCGCCGAGGACCGCCGCGTAGAAATCGGCGAGCGCGCGCGGATCGGGACAGTCCAGAGCGACGACATCGAGCTTCGCGATGGCCATGGCTTCTCCTTCTACCGGTGCCTACCGTTCCGCACAGGATTCTGTACCGCTCGCGCGCGTTTCGAACCCGGGCGCGGCCCCTCAGGCCGACGGCCGCCCCATCGCCCGGTACGTCCAGCCCGCCTCCCGCCACAGCGAGGCGTCCAGCGCGTTGCGCCCGTCCAGGATCACCCGCGCCGACGCCACCGCGCCCAGCTCCGCCGGGTCCAGCTCCCGGAACTCCCGCCACTCCGTCAGATGCAGCACGACATCCGCGCCCCGCACCGCGTCGAGCGCCGAATCCGCGTACCCGAGCGTCGGGAAGAGCCGCCGCGCGTTCGCCATGCCCTTCGGGTCGTACACCGTCACCTGGCCGCCCTGGAGGTGGATCTGCCCGGCCACGTTCAACGCGGGCGAGTCCCGCACGTCGTCGGAGTCCGGCTTGAACGCGGCGCCCAGCACGGCGACCCGCTTGCCCAAAAACGCCCCGCCGCCCAGCGCCTCACGCGCCATCTCCACCATCGCCCCGCGCCGCCGCATGTTGACCGAGTCGATCTCGCGCAGGAAGGTCAGCGCCTGGTCGGCACCCAGCTCACCCGCGCGCGCCATGAACGCCCGGATGTCCTTGGGCAGGCACCCGCCGCCGAACCCGATCCCGGCCCGCAGGAACTTGTGCCCGATCCGGTCGTCGTAGCCGATCGCCTCGGCGAGCTTCGCGACATCGCCGCCGGCCGCCTCACAGACCTCGGCCATCGCGTTGATGAACGAGATCTTGGTGGCAAGGAAGGAGTTCGCCGCCGTCTTGACCAGCTCGGCCGTGGGGAAGTCCGTCACCACGAGCGGCGTGCCCTCGGCGAGCGGTGTCGCGTACACGTCCCGCAGCAGCTTCTCGGCCCGCTCGCTGCCGACACCGACGACGATCCGGTCCGGGTGCAGCGTGTCACCGACCGCGAAGCCCTCGCGCAGGAACTCCGGGTTCCACGCCAGCTCCACCCCCTCGGGCAGCATTCCGGCGAGCCGCTGCGCCGAGCCGACCGGCACGGTCGACTTGCCGACGACCAGCGCGCCCGGCTTCAGGTGCGGGGCGAGCGAGGTGAAGGCGGCGTCCACGTAGCTCATGTCGCACGCGTACTCACCGTGCTTCTGCGGCGTGTTCACGCAGACGAAGAGCACGTCGCCGAAGGCCGCCGCCTCGGCGAAGTCCATCGTGAAGCGCAGCCGCCCGGTGGACCCCTCGATCCCGGCGACGTGCCGCCGCAGCAGCTCCTCAAGACCGGGCTCGTACATCGGGACCTCGCCCCGCGTGAGCATCTCGATCTTCTCGGGCACGACATCGAGACCGAGCACCTCGAAACCCAGCTCGGCCATGGCCGCGGCGTGCGTGGCACCGAGATATCCGGTACCGATCACAGTGATCTTGAGGGCCATAGGGGGCTCCAGAGGTGTGGGTGTCGCGTGCGCGGACGAGCATAGTCGGGGCATGGGAGACCCTCTCGGCGGGCAACTCTCACGCTGTCGCGTAGCTCACGTATCCCTGACGCGGCCCGGGACCTAAAATTTGGGTTACTTAACGGTAATTAGCAGCGCTTGGAGCGTGAGACACCTTGGCCGGATCGGCTTCCCACCCGGAGTTCGACCTGTACCGCCCGTCCGAGGAGCACGACATGCTCCGCGACGCCATCCGCTCGCTGGCCGAGGCGAAGATCGCCCCGTTCGCCGCCGCGGTGGACGAGGAGGCCCGCTTCCCGCAGGAGGCCCACGACGCGCTCGTCGCCGCGGACCTGCACGCCGTGCACGTACCGGAGGAGTACGGCGGCACCGGCGCCGACGCGCTCGCCACCGTCATCGTCATCGAGGAGGTGGCCCGCGCCTGCGTCTCCTCCTCCCTCATCCCCGCCGTGAACAAGCTGGGCTCGCTCCCCGTCATCCTTTCCGGCTCCGAGGAGCTGAAGAAGAAGTACCTGGGCCCGCTGGCCAAGGGCGACGGCATGTTCTCGTACTGCCTCAGCGAGCCGGACGCCGGTTCGGACGCGGCCGGCATGAAGACGCGCGCGGTGCGCGACGGCGACTCCTGGGTGCTCAACGGCGTGAAGCGCTGGATCACCAACGCGGGCGTCAGCGAGTACTACACGGTCATGGCCGTCACCGACCCGGAGAAGCGCTCGAAGGGCATCTCCGCCTTCGTCGTCGAGAAGTCCGACGAGGGTGTCTCCTTCGGCGCCCCGGAGAAGAAGCTCGGCATCAAGGGCTCGCCGACCCGCGAGGTCTACTTCGACAACGTCCGCATCCCCGCCGACCGCATGATCGGCGAGGAGGGCACCGGCTTCGCCACGGCGATGAAGACGCTCGACCACACCCGCATCACGATCGCCGCGCAGGCGCTCGGTGTCGCGCAGGGCGCCCTCGACTACGCCAAGGGCTACGTCCGCGAGCGCAAGCAGTTCGGCAAGCCGATCGCCGACTTCCAGGGCATCCAGTTCATGCTCGCCGACATGGCCATGAAGATCGAGGCCGCCCGCCAGCTCACGTACGCGGCTGCCGCCAAGTCGGAGCGCGGCGACAAGGACCTCACGTTCCAGGGTGCGGCGGCCAAGTGCTTCGCCTCGGACGTGGCCATGGAGGTCACCACGGACGCCGTCCAGCTCCTCGGCGGCTACGGCTACACGCGTGACTACCCGGTCGAGCGGATGATGCGCGACGCGAAGATCACGCAGATTTATGAGGGCACGAATCAGGTTCAGCGGATCGTGATGGCCCGCAACCTGCCGTAGGCCCATCAACTCCCTCGTGGCGGCTGGCGGTTGACCTCCGGGAGGACTGCCAGCGACCCGCCGTCGACGGGCAGACAGACCCCGTTGACGTAACCGGACGAGGGGCCCGCCAGGAACGCGACGACCTCGGCGATCTCCGCGGGGGAACAGAGGCGGCCCAGCGGATGGGCCGCCTCGATGCGTTTGCGCTCCACGGGGTCCCGCCAGCGGTGGGCGTTGCGCTCGATGGCCACGAAGCCCGGCTCGACGACGTTCGTGCGGACGCCCAGCGGGCCCCATTCGGTGGCCGCGGCGCGGGCGAGCGCGCCGAGCCCCGCCTTGGCGACGGCGTACGGGGCACAGCCGGGCGCGGCGCCGTGCGCGTGCACCGAACCGATCAGGACGACCGAGGCGCCGGCCCCCTCGGGCGTGCGCCGTACCAGTTCGGCGGCGGCCTGCCACGCGGAGACGAGGCCCACGTCGAAGACCCGGTGCCACTGGGCGGGCGTCACCTCGGCGAGCGGCGCGCGCAGCTCCCACAGCAGGGCGTGCACGAGGACCGAGGGCGGTTCGGGCGCCGCGTCGAAGGCGCGGGCGATGACGTCGGCATCGGTGGCGTCGCCCTCGAACGCGGCGGTCACCCCAGGAAGCTGACGGACCGTCGGCTGCTGGTCGACGGCGACGACCTCGGTCCCGGCGGCGATCAGCCGGGCGACGACGGCGCGGCCGACGCCGCCGGCCGCGCCGAGCACGAGGGCGGTGGTCATGGCGGCGGCGTCAGCCGCTCGTCACCGTGACCTTCTCGTCGTTGTTGAACTGGTCGACGAGCTGCTTGACCTTGGTCTTGTCCCAGAGCAGGTTGCCGCCCACCGAGCCGTTGATGGGCATGTTCATCGACTTGCCGTCGCCGCCGGAGACCGACTTCATCGCCATGAACATGGACGCCAGGTTCCACAGGCTCATGTCCTTGTCGACGACGAGCGAGTCCAGGCCCGCGCCGAGCGTCGGGTAGAGCTTGAAGGGGTTCAGGACGGTCGAGGGGGACGCCACCTTGTGGGCGAGCGCCGCGAGGAACGCCTGCTGGTTCTTGGTGCGCTCCAGGTCGGAGGCGCGGAAGGCGTGACGCGTACGGACGAAGGCGAGGGCCTGCTGGCCGTTCAGGGTCTGCTTGCCCGCCTTGAAGTCGGCGCCGGACCACTTGTCCTTGAACCCTTCCTTCAGGTTCATCTCGACGCCGCCGACCGCGTCGACGATGCCGGCGAAACCGCCGAAGCCGATCTCCGCGTAGTGGTCGATGTGCAGCCCGGTGTTGGACTCCACGGTGCGCACCAGCAGCTCGGGGCCGTCCTCGGCGTAGGCGGCGTTGAGCTTCACCTGGCGGCCGGTGCCCGGGTAGAGCTTCCCGGACTCGGCGCCCTTGAAGCTCGGGATCGTGACGTTCGAGTCGCGGGGCAGCGAGACCAGGGTGTCCCCGTTGTCGCCCACGTGCAGGATCATCATGGTGTCCGTGCGCTTGCCCTTGGCGGAGCCGGTGTGCAGCTCCTTCTTCTGGGCGTCGGACATGCCTTCGCGGCTGTCGGTGCCGACGATCAGGTAGTTCGTGCCCTCGCCCGCCTCGGGCCGGTCGATGACCTTGGACAGGTCGACGTCCCGGTGGAGCTTGGAGTCGGCCCAGAAGTAGGTGCAGACGCTCGTCACGACGACCACGGTGACCACGGTGACGGCGGTCCACTTGATGCGCTTGCGCCAGTTCGGTGCCGGGCGCGCGGGACGGCCGCCGGGCGGCCCGTAGCCACCGCCGTCGCCACCGGCGCGGGCGGGCTGGCCGTAGACCTGGCCCGTGTTGTAGCCGCTGTCGTAGGACGGGTCGTACCCGGCCTGGTGGTCGTCGTAGCCGGGCTGCTGCTGCGGGACGGGGCGCTGCACGTGTGGCATGACACGCGCGCCTTCGGGGCGTGCGCTCGCACTGCCACGGCCGTAGCCGCCACGGCTGCCGCCGCCCTGCCGGTCGCTCCGCCCCTCGGGCCAATCGCTCATGGGGTCAGTCTGCCGTGCACGGCTGTGTGCCATACAGGGCGGTCGGTAAATCGGGCCATGGCTGTTGCAGAGCTGACACAATCGGGCCGCGCTTAGGGTAGGAGGCATGACAGACCAGGCCCACGGCGCGGAAACCGATATTCCGGGCAAGCCGACCTCGGCTTCCCGCACGACGTTGTCGCACATCATGACCCACAACGACACCAACCTCCTGGGTACGGTGCACGGTGGCGTGATCATGAAGCTGGTGGACGACGCGGCGGGCGCGGTGGCCGGCCGGCACTCCGGCGGCCCGGCCGTGACGGCGTCCATGGACGAGATGGCGTTCCTCGAACCGGTCCGCGTCGGCGACCTCGTGCATGTGAAAGCCCAGGTCAACTGGGTGGGCCGGACCTCGATGGAGGTCGGCGTCCGGGTCCTTGCCGAACGCTGGAACGAGTCGGCGCCCGCGCAGCAGGTCGGCTCGGCCTATCTGGTCTTCGCGGCGGTCGACGCCGACGGCAAGCCCCGCGTTGTTCCTCCGGTGCTGCCGGAGACCGACCGCGACCGGCGCCGCTACCAGGAGGCGCAGATCCGCCGCCAGCACCGGCTCGCGCGCCGCCGCGCCATCAAGGAACTGCGCGCGAACAGCCCTGCCGACGACTGACGGGCACGGCCCCGTCAGGGGCAGACCACCTCGTCGCCGGTGACCGCCCCGAACTCGCCCTGGTAGGCGTCCTCGGCCCGCACCCGCCGCACCCCGTGGTAATCCGCCCCGACCCGGACCTTCAGCACGGGCCCCTGCCCGGGCACGGGCTGCGACTGCGCCCCGGGCAGCGCCGCGGCCAGGGACGCGGCCGAGCGGTCCCAGCGCGGGTCGTACAGCACGAGCGTCCGCTTCGCGGCGCGGTCGGTGGCGTTCACCGGTGTCCGGGTCGTACGGAACCGGGTCGCCCTCAGGGCGGCGTCGACCTTCATGCCGAGGCCCGCCGCCATCGTCGCGTTCTCCACCTGGACCCGGATCTGCTGCGGCGACACGTCGACGGCGACCGCCTTCTCGCGGTACCGGTGCGCGGCGAGCGGCCGGTCCTCGCGCAGCGCCCGGAACAGCTTCTCGGACTTCACCGGGTCCCACTGCACGGTGGAGCCGATGTTCGGGACGGGGTGGTCGAGGTTGCCGATCGGCACGGTCGTGAACTCCGACGACGACGGGGTGAACGACCGCATGGCGCCCGCCAGTTGGACCAGCTCCTCCGTCCCGAACCCCTTGTCGGCGCGGACCGAGCCGAGCAGCGTCCGGGTGACGTCGCGGAACCTGACCGGGTTGAGCAGCACCCCGGACGACGTCGTCCTCGCGATCAGCGAGGCCAGGAAGCGCTGCTGGCGCTGCATCCGGCCGAGGTCGCCCGCGCCGTCCGTGTGCCGCGAGCGTACGTACTGCAGCGCCTGGCCGCCGTCGAGGCGGTGCGTGCCGACGCCCAGGTCGAGGCCGGTGTAGGAGTCCCGGAGCGGGCGGGCCGTGCAGACCTCGACGCCGCCGAGCACGTCGACCGTCCTCATGAAGCTGGTGAAGTCGACCTCCAGATAGTGGTCGATCTTCACGTGCGTCATGTTCTCAACGGTACGGACGGTGAGCTGCGGGCCGCCCTCCGCGTAGGCCGCGTTGATCTTGACGGGGTGGGCGTGGTGCTTCTCGCCGCTGTTCTGGTCGGTGTGCGGCGGCATCACGGCGTAGGAGTCGCGGGGCAGGGAGACCACGGACGCCCGCCCGTGGTCGGCGGAGATGTGCACGATCATGATGGTGTCCGTGCAGTGGCAGGGTGCCCCGCCGAGCCGGTACTTCTGCCGCTCCGCATCGGTGATCCTGTCGCGGCCGTCGGTGCCGACCAGCAGGACGTTCATGCCGTGCCCGGCCGCCGGGCGGTTCTTCATGTCCTTGAAGGGGTCGATGCGGGCGATGCCGGTGTCGATGCCGGTGACGAGGGCGTGCCCGATCCCCGCGGCCGCCAGTACCGTCGCGGACAGCGTCATGGCCAGCCGCATCCCCCACCTGGGCTTCCTCCTGCGCAGGGGCTCGGTCGGCCGGCTCTGCGCGGGCCGCGGCGGGCGGCGGTTCGGACGGGCGGGGGAGCGGGGCGGCGTGGGCACGTGGGGGACACCTCCGCGGCGGCGGGCGTGGGACGCGAGCACCGTAGGCCCATACGATCTCCAGACCGCGGTAGTGAGCCGGGCGGCGCGCACCCATGTCCCCCGTTAGCGGTAACGTGATCCGCGATGAACGCGAACCACCGGCTTCCGGCCGTCTCCGTGATCATGCCCGTCCTCAATGAGGAGCGGCACCTGCGCGAAGCCGTAGAGGCGATCCTGGCGCAGGAGTACGACGGCGAGATGGAGGTCGTGGTCGCCCTCGGCCCGTCCACCGACCGTACGGACGAGATCGCCGCGCAGCTCGTCGCGGAGGACCCCCGGGTGCACACGGTGCCGAACCCGACGGGCCGCACCCCGGCCGCGCTGAACGCCGCGATCAAGGCGTCGCGGCACCCGGTCGTCGTCCGCGTCGACGGCCACGCCGCGCTGTCGCCGGGCTACATCACGACCGCCGTGCGCCTCCTGGAGGAGACCGGCGCGATGAACGTGGGCGGCATCATGCACGCCCAGGGCACCAACGACTGGGAGAAGGCCGTCGCCGCCGCGATGACCTCGAAGATCGGTGTGGGCAACGCCGTCTTCCACACCGGCGGCACGGCGCAGGCCGCCGAGACGGTGTACCTGGGCGTGTTCCGGCGCGAGGCGCTGGAGCGACAGGGCGGCTACAACGAGGAGTTCATCCGCGCCCAGGACTGGGAGCTGAATTTCCGCATCCGCGACGCCGGCGGCCTCATCTGGTTCTCGCCCGAGCTGAGGGTCTCCTACCGCCCCCGGCCCTCCGTGAAGGCGCTGGCCAAGCAGTACAAGGACTACGGCCGCTGGCGCCATGTGGTCGCCCGTTACCACGCGGGCTCCATCAACCTGCGCTACCTCGCGCCGCCGACCGCCCTCGTCGCCGTCGCGGCGGGCATCGTGGTCGGCGCTGCCGTCACGCCGTGGGCCTTCGTGCTCCCGGCCGGTTATCTGGCGGCGATCGTCGCGGGCTCCGTCCCGGCCGGCAAGGGGCTGCCCCTCAAGGCCCGCGCCCAGATCCCCGTCGCCCTCGCCACGATGCACATGTCGTGGGGCTGGGGCTTCTTGACGAGCCCGAAGTCGCTCGCCCGGAAGGTCATCGCCTCCCGCAGGCCGACCGTGCACAGCGAGCCCGCCGCCAACTGACGCGTAAGGAGCGGGAGTTGCCCCCTCCAGGGCACTCCCGCCGCCGCGCCCGCCGCGCTACCAGGTGTAGTCCGGGTTCACGTGCATGCACGTGCCGGTGTCGGCGCCGTTCTGGGTCTGGTCCGACTGCGGGGCCTTGTCGCTCGCCGCGGCCTTCGGGTAGGTGTTCCCCGTCTTCCAGTCCGCGCCCACGAAGAGCGTCACCCCGGACACGTCCGTCGACCTCTGCACCGAACCCAGGCCGATACCGAGAGACTTGGCGACCCGCTGCGCGTCGCCCTCCAGATCGGCCGACGGGTACCGGATCACCGTCCGGTCCTCGACCGACGACTGACCCCGGTCCGCCACGGTCTGCGTGAACCCCTTGCCGATCAGGAGCTGCGCCACCGCGGAGGCCCGGCCGGCCGACGCGGGCGTCGTCGCCGTCCGCGTACCGTTGCGCACCTGCACGGCGATCTTGTCGTCGGCCGCGGCCGGATCGGTGGAGCCCTTGTCCCCGCCGCCCTCGGCCGGCTTCTTCTTGTCCTTGCCGTCCAGCGCGATGTCGTCGCGCACCAGGCGGAACAACTGCTCGGCCTCGCCCTCCTTGGGCGCGACGCGGGCACCCACGTACACGAACGGCATCGTCGTCATCGTGATGCGGTCAGGCTCGGGCTTCTTCAGCTCGTTGCTCAGGTCGTACAGCTTCTTCACGGTGTCCAGGCCGTCATCGACCTTCAGCGCCTTCGTCGCCTTCTCCGCGAGGGTCCGCAGCTTGCCCGGGTTGGAGAACGTGGCGTTCTCGCGCAGTTGGCGCACCATCGAGTTCATGTACATGTGCTGCGCCTTGGCGCGCGCGATGTCGGTGCCGTCCTCGAAGCCGTAGCGGGTCCGCAGCCACTGCAAGGCCTGCACACCCTTGACGGGGCGCGTGCCCTCCCGCAGCTTCAGCCCCGAGCCGTGGCCCTGGCTGTCCTTGGAGAAGATGTTGGCGTCCACGCAGACCGGTACGCCGCCGATCGCGTCCGCCATCGACACCACACCGGAGAAGTCGACCATCATGAAGTGGTCGATGTGGATGCCGGTCAACTGCTCCCAGGTCGCTACCGTGCAGCCCGGTCCGCCGCGGCCCAGCGACTCGTTCGTCATCCGCCGGCCGATCGTCGCCGCGTACTCCTTCCCGCTGTCCGGGTCGGTGCACTTGGGCAGGCGCAGGAGGGTGTCGCGCGGCATGCTGACCACCGACATGTTCGAGCGGTCCGCCGACAGGTGCACCAGCATCTGCACATCGGCGAGCGGGGTGCCGTTGAAGGTCTCCTTGGCGCCGCCCAGCTTCTGGTTCTCCTTGTTGTCGCGCGCGTCGGAGCCGATCAGCAGGATGTTCAGCGGGGTCTGGCCCGCCGCGTTCGGGGTGGGACCGGCGACCTTGTGCTCGCCCAGATTGAGCTTGGCCGTCTTGATGTTGCCGTTGAGGTGCCGGTAGTAGAGGTAACCGGCACCGGCCGTGCCGAGCACCAGGACCGCGAGGACGCCCGCGGTCCAGCGCAGTATCCGGTGTCTGCGCCGCCTCGGCCGGGTGCCCGCCCGACGGTGGCTCAGGGGTTTGCGGCCCCGCGGCGCCCTGTTCTCACCTGCGGAAACGTTTTCCTGCCCGGTTTCGCCGCGCCCCGGCTCCCCGGCGCCCGACGCCACCTCACCGCGGCGGTCCGTCCGAGCACGCTCCCCGCGCACGCCACTTCGCCCCATGTCCCTGCCCCACCCTCCCCGCCCGCGACCATGGCTCGGCCGCCCCGCTGTCACATGGTTAGACAGTTGAAGGGCGGCCTAGGTTGGTCACTTGGCACACACAGTCTTGTCGGCCGTCGTCTTGGGAACTTCGACCTTCGCCGTGCCACCGCTGATGGGCGTCCCCGCGCCCTTGAAGTCCTTGCCGAGGATCAGCACCATCGCCGGCAACCCCTGGTCGTTCGTCTCGCTCTCGCCCTCCTTCAGCGCGGAGCCCGACAGACCCATGATGTCGGCGAGGCGGCGGGCCTGGTCGGCCTGGTCGGGCGAGTACTCCAGGGTCGTCTTGGCCTGGGCGGGCTTGTTGCCCATCTGGCTGGACTTGGTGACGCCTTCGCTGTTCTGGAGCCAGGTGAGCGTCGCCTGCGCGGCGCCCGTCCTGCCGCTGCCGTTGTAGAGGTCGACGCGGACATCGCCCGCGGCGGACTTCTCGCCCTTCAGCCTGGCGTCCTCCGCGGCCTTCTGCTTCTTCTTCGTCTCCGTCAGCGACACATCGTTCTTGATCGCGTCGAAGACCTGCGGGGCCGCCCCCTCGTCGACGATGACCGTCTTGTGCACGACGCCGTCCGCCGGGTTGTCCCGCACCGGCACCGTCAGGAACGTCAGGTTCTTCGGCGGAACCCTCTTCAGCTCCAGGGCCACGTCCTTGAGCTTGCTCAGGCTTCCGATGCCCTTGTCGACGGTGAGCGCCTTCGTCGCGGCCTCGGCGAGAGAGGTCAGCTTCCCCGGGTTGGTCAGGGTGTCGCCGGAACTCATCTTGCGCGCCAGCGAACTCAGGAAGTTCTGCTGCACCTTGATGCGGTCCAGGTCGCCCTGGTTGCCGAAGCTGTGCCGGGTACGCAGGAACGCGAGCGCCTGCTCACCCTGCAGGTTGTGCGTGCCCGCCTTCAGCTTGAGGTGCGAGTCCGGGTCGTCGACGTCCTTGGCGACACACACCTCCACGCCGCGCACCGCGGTCGACAGCGTCTTCACCGCGTTGAAGTCCGCCATCATGAAGTGGTCGACGGTGATCCCGGTGACCGCCTTGACGGTCGCCATGGTGCAGCCGGCGTCCCGCTCGTCCTGCCCCAGGCTGGTGTTGAAGCGGACGTTCGAGGAGCCCGCGATCGTCTTGAGGCCGCCGTCGGCGTCCTTCACCTGGCAGGCCGGCACATCCACGATCAGGTCGCGCGGAATGCTCAGCGCGGTCGCGTTCGTCCGGTCCTTGGAGACGTGCAGCAGCACGTTCGTGTCGGCGTGGCCGACGCTGCCCTTGTCGCCGTAGCCCTCGTTGCCCTTGCCGGTGCGCTTGTCGGTGCCGATGACGAGGATGTTGAACGCCTCGTCCTTGCTGAAGCCGTTCTTGGCGCCGACGACGTCCTGCGTCGTGATGTTGCCGTCGAGGTGGCGGTAGTAGAGGTACCCGCCGGCCGCGGCGGCGAGGACCACGAAGGCCACGCTGCCCGACGACCACAGCAGGACCTTCTTCGCCGTCGACTTCTTCTTCGGTTTCGAGCGGCGCCGCCCCGGCCCCGCGGGCTGCGGCGGCGGCTCGCGCCGCCTGCGCTGCGGGGGCACGTCCCGCTGCTCGCGCCTGCTGCCCCGGGGGGCGGTGCGGCGGGGAGCCGGCACGGTCGACTGCCCAGCGGAAGGGGCCAGTCGCAGTTCGTAGTCACCGGTGCTGGGGTTGAGCACCCACTGGTCTGCGGGGTCGATGTCGTCGGCCCGCCCACGGCCTTGCGCGTCCACGGTTGTCTGCATCCTCCGTCGGGGCCACGCGGCGCCTCGCCCCCCTTAAAGCAGGCGCCCGGTCAGTCGGTAAGCAGTGCGCGACCTCGCCAGGACAGCATGGCCGGGTGCACCGGATCGCTCACACTATCCGCCCAGCTCAGCGTCGAGCGACGACGGTGACAAATTCCACTCCCCTACAACTGGGCATTCCGGCTCATTTCTGTGAACCTGTGTGCCGACTGATGACTTCCGCTTTACCCGTGACGGCTGTGACGCCTCACCTGCACGAGCTCTGCCGGGCCGTGTTGCCGCGGAAAGTGGGTGCGGGGGCGGGCCGGCTCCCGGCCCGGATGTCCGTGGGCGTCTGCGGGGCGACGACCACGGGCGCGTCGGTACGCAGCCGTTTGAAGAGCCGCCGGGCATCGGGCTGGACGAGCTCGTCCCGGTTGGCGTCATAGACGTACGACCGCCGCGGCACGGTCAGGAACTGGATGCGGTCGGCCGGGATGCCGCGCATCCCGCGCACGAGGTCGTAGAGCCCGCGCAGACTCGCGAGGTCCGGGTCGGTGGTCAGCGAGGAGGTGGCCGCGTCGAGCACGGGGTACAGCTTCGCCGGGTTCAGCAGCACGCCGTCGCTCTGCACCTTGGTGACGAGCGCGCCGAGGAACCGCTGCTGGCGGTCCATCCGGTCGGTGTCGCTGCCGTTGCCGAGACTCTTGCGGGCGCGTACGTAGCCGAGGGCCTGCTCACCGTCGAGGAGATGCCGGCCGGGGGCCAGCCGCAGATGCGCGTCCGCGTCGTCGATCGGCTCCTCCAGGCACACCTCGACACCGTCGACGGCGTCGACCATGTCCTTGAACCCCTTGAAGTCGACGACCATGTGGTGGTCGATCCGCACCCCGGTCATCTTCTCGACGGTACGGATGGTGCAGGCCGAACCGCCCACCTCGAACGCGTAGTTGAACATGGCGAACATCGGCTCGTTGCGGGTGTGGTCGAACCGGCGGCAGGCCGGCACGTCGACCATCAGATCGCGGGGGAACGAGACGGCGGTCGCGCTCCTCCGGTCCGCCGCGACGTGCAGCAGGATCGTGGTGTCCGAGCGCTGGGTACCGTCGTCGCGGCCGTACTCGCGGTTGGCGCCGGCCCGCGAGTCGGAGCCGATCAGCAGCAGGTTCTGCGCCCCCGAGACCAGCGCGCCGGGCCGTTCCTTCTCGTAGCGGGCGAGTTCGGCGGCGGCGTCCGCGTCCTTCGTGATGTTCCCGTTGAGCCGCTCGTACGCGATCCAGCCCGTCCCGCCCGCCACCATCACCAGCAGCGCGGCACCGATCGCCGAGTACCGCAGCCATCTCCTGCGGCGCCGGGTGCGCCCGGCGCCGGTAGGGGTCGCGCCCCCACCGGGGCCGAGCGGCGCCCCGCTGCCGGCCTGCGGAGGAATGGCTGCCGGGTCGGTCACGTGGGTCCCCTCGTGGCGGCTACGAAGTCCCGCATGCGGTCGCACGCGTCTCTACGACCATGGACCCCGCCGGGGCGACGGGCCGGGAGAGCTGAGCCGAACGGGCTACCGGGCGACGGCGGTGACCCGCTCGCTCTCGACCCGCTTGGCGAGAGCCTCGTCGTCGAGCCGGTCGAGATTGCGGCACAGCACGACGGAGCCACCGGCCGCGAGCGGCGCGAAGAGCCCGGCGCTCAGCCCCTCCCACGTGTCGAACGCGAGCCCGGACAGCAGCCGCGACCCGGGCCCGGTCAGCCCGAGCCCCGGCGCGTCGGCGACGGCCTTGTCCACCACGTCGGCGCCGGTCCACCGGGCCCCGGCGACGACGAGCGCGGGCTCCTGCGGGTCGACGGGGGAGAAGGGCACGAACCGGTCGCCCTGCGAGGGCACCTCCACGGCGAAGTCCACGAACCCCTCGGGCGGCTGCGGGAACCGCCCGCCCAGCGGCCGCAACGCGAGCGCGACCCGCTCACCCGGACAGGCCCGGGCCGCGTCCAGCGTGTCGGGCCCGCTGACGACGGCATCGGCGGCGGCCGGGTCCCCGCCCACCTCGGCGACGACCCCGACCGACGAACAGGCCAGCAGCCACACCGCCGTCTGCCAGTGCGCCGGCAACAACACGGCGACCCGGTCCCCGGGCTCGGCGTTCAGCTCGCCCTGCAACAGATTGGCCGTCTTGGCCACCCAGTTCGCGAAGGTGGCGACGGACAACTCGACCCGTTCCCCGGTGGCGTCGTCGTAGAAGGTGACGAGCGGCCGCCCCGGATCGGCGACGAGAGCGGCCTGGAGGAGAGCGGCGGAAGTACGGTGCGCGGCATTCACCCGAACCACCCTACGCGGCCCCCCGCACCCCCCCCCATATGGCACGGCCCGATGGCCGAACCCCCTCCCGGGCGCCCAGGATCATGAGCATGCGTGGACTTCTTGCTTCTTCCGTGGGCGTCACCTGCGCGGCCGCCCTGGCCCTCCCGCTCACCCTGCCCGACCCCTCGCACGCCGCCGCCCCCTCCCCGGCGCGGGACGCGATCCCGGGGAGCACCCAGTCGCTGGCCCTCGCCCCGCTCACCAACGCCACCCGAGCCTCCGGCGCGCCGGAGGAACAGGGCCTGCCGCAGCGCGATGTCCGCCCGTTCTCCCTGGTCGGCGTGGTCTGGGACGATCCGAACGCCGAACTCCACGGCCACGTACAGGTCCGCACCCGTGCCACCGGCACGGCGAGGTGGTCGGCCTGGCAGGACGTGGAGACGCACAACGACGACGCCCCGGACCTGGACACCCCGGAGCACACGTCGGGCCACGTCCGCGGCTCGACGGCCCCCCTGTGGGTCGGCGACTCCGACGGCGTGGAGGTGCGGGTGGACGGCGAGGCCCCGGCGAGGACCGAGGCCCCGTCCCGGCCGGCCGCCCCGGCCCCGCTGCCCAGGGGCCTGCGCCTGGAGCTGGTCGACCCGGGCGCGGAACCCTCGCCCCCCGGTCCGGGCCCGGTCCCGGCCGGTGGCGCCACCCCCGCCGGCACCTCCGCCAAAACCCCCACGGACGCCGCCGCCGACACGGCCACGGAGATCCCCGAACTCTCCAAGAAGGAGACGGAGGACGAGCTGATCGTGTCCCGCGGCGGCGACGTCGAGACGACCACGGCCCGCCCGTACGTGGGGGCGCGCCCGCGCATCGTCACCCGCAAGGGCTGGGGCGCGGACGAGAAGCTGCGCGAGAAGAAGTTCGCGTACACCAAGACGGTGAAGGCGGCCTTCGTGCACCACAGCGCGACCGGCAACAACTACCGCTGCTCACAAGCCTCTTCCGTCATTCGCAGTATCTACCGCTACCACGTGAAGAGCAGTGGCTGGCGCGACATCGGCTACAACTTCCTCGTAGACAAATGCGGCACCATCTACGAGGGCCGGGCGGGTGGCGTGACGAAGCCCGTGATGGGCGCCCACACCCTCGGCTTCAACACGAACAGCATGGGCGTCGCCGTGCTCGGTTCGTTCAGCGGCACGAACCCGCCCGCCGCCGCGGTGAACGCGATCGCGCGGCTCACGGCCTGGAAGCTCGGCCTGTACGGGGCGAATCCGAGCGGTACGACATATCTCAAGTCGGGTGGTGGCAATCTGTACCGCAAGGGAACGAAGGTGCGATTGCATGTGATCTCCGGCCACCGGGACGGCTTCGCAACCGAATGTCCGGGACGCCGTCTCTACAACAAGCTCGGCCATGCCCGCAGCAGCGCCGCCCGCCTCCAGGGCCGCTGAAGCCGGTCGGCCCGGGTCGCACACGGTCTGAGACACTGGCCGGTCGAAAGACAGTTCGGCCGGCCCCAGCAGGAAGCAGAGACGACAGGTGACAGAAGCGATCCTCCTGGTCGGCGGCAAGGGCACCAGACTGCGCCCGCTCACGGTGAACACACCGAAGCCGATGGTCCCGGCGGCGGGCGTGCCGTTCCTCACGCACCAACTGGCGCGGGCGAAGGCGGCGGGCGTCGACCACATCGTGCTGGCCACGTCGTACCTGGCGGAGGTCTTCGAGCCGTACTTCGGCGACGGCTCCCGCCTCGGCCTCCACCTGGAGTACGTCACCGAGGTCGAGCCCCTCGGCACCGGCGGCGCCATCCGCAACGTCGCCTCGCGCCTGCGCTCAGGACCCGACGAACCGGTCCTGATCTTCAACGGCGACATCCTGACGGGCCTGGACATCCAGGCGCTGGTCCACGAGCACGAGTCGACCGGCGCCGACGTCTCGCTGCACCTCTCGCGCGTCGAGGACCCGAGGGCGTACGGGCTCGTCCCCACGGACGGGACGGGCCGCGTCACGGCCTTCCTGGAGAAGCCGCAGACCCCCGAAGAGATCGTCACGGACCAGATCAACGCGGGGGCGTACGTGTTCCGCCGCTCGGTGATCGACACGATCCCGGCGGGCCGCCCGGTCTCGGTGGAGCGGGAGACGTTCCCCGGACTGCTGGCGAGCGGCGCCCACCTCCAGGGCATGGTCGACTCCACGTACTGGCTCGACCTCGGCACGCCCGGCGCCTTCGTGCGCGGCTCCGCCGACCTGGTCCTCGGCCGCGCCCCGTCCCCCGCGGTGCCCGGCCGCTGCGGCGACTGCCTGGTCCTGCCGACGGCGACGGTGGCCCCGGACGCCAAGCTGACCGGCGGCACGGTCGTCGGTGAGGGCGCGCGGGTCGGCGAGGGCGCCCGCGTCTTCGGCTCCGCGGTCCTGGACGGCGCGGTGATCGAGCCGGGCGCGGTGGTCACGGACTCGCTGATCGGCCGGAACGCCCGCGTCGGGGCCCGCACGATCCTGACCGGGGCGGTGATCGGCGACGGTGCGCACGTCGGCCCCGACAACGAGCTCCAGACGGGCGTCAGGGTCTGGTGCGAGGCCGCGATCCCGGCGGCGGCGGTCCGCTTCTCCTCGGACCAGTAGGCGCCCGCGAGGCCACGGGTCTTCCTGCGATCGAGGAGCGGGGCCCCGAGCGGACCCCGCGTCCCCTACCCTCGTAGGGCACACCCGCCCCACCCGAGGACCCCCGTGGCCGGCCGCCGATACACCCCCCGTACGCAGATCTCCCCGCCCCGCACCAGCACCGTGCGCGCGGGCGGGACGGGCGTACCCGTGGCCGCCGTGCCCGCGCCCGCCCCGGCGACCCCGTCCCGGACGGCGGCGGCGACCCGCACCTACACCCCACCGGCCCCCCTCCACCTGGGCCTCACGCTCGGTGTCCTGCGCCGGGGCCCCGCGGACCCCACGTTCCGTACCACGCCCGACGGCGCCGTCTGGCGCTCCAGCCGTACCCCGCAGGGCCCGGGCACGCTCCGGCTCGTCCAGCGGGACGGCACCGTGCAGGCGCAGGCGTGGGGCCCGGGAGCCGACTGGTTCCTGGAGCAACTACCCGCGCTGCTTGGCGAGTTGGACGACCCGGCCCCGTTCGAGCCGCGCCACCGCCTGGTCGCGGAGTCGGCGCGGCGCCGCACCGGCCTGCGCCTGACCCGTACGGGCCTGGTCCTGGAGAACCTGATCCCGTCGATCCTGGAGCAGAAGATCACGACGGACGAGGCGTACCGCGCCTGGCGTCTGCTGCTGCACCGGCACGGCGAACCGGCGCCGGGACCGGCCGGTGAGGAGCTGCGGATGCGTGTCGTGCCCGATGCCCGCGGGTGGACGCTGATCCCGTCCTGGGAGTGGCACAAGGCGGGCGTCGACAACAAGCGCGCCTCGACGATCATCCGCGCCGCCCAGGTGGCGCGCCGCCTGGAGGAGGCGGCCGGCATGGAGCCCGCCCGGGCCCGCGCCCGCCTCGAACTGGTCCCCGGCATCGGCCCCTGGACCTCCGCCGAGACGATCCAGCGCACGAACGGCGCCCCCGACGAGGTCACCACGGGCGATCTGCACCTGCCGCACACCATCGGCTACGCGCTCGCGGGCAACCGGGACGCGACGGACGAGGAGATGCTGGAACTCCTCGTCCCCTACGCGGGCCAGCGCCACCGGGCCGCCCGCCTCATCCTTCTGAGCGGTGTCGCCCCGCCCCGCAGGCAGCCCAAGATGCGCAAGGTGAACATCGCCGAGTGGTAGCCGCCCGCCGGGCCGGGTCGGTGCTCACCGCACCTCGACGAAGTCCGCGACGGCCCGCTCGGCCCGCTCGGCGGGGGCGGCGGCGGCATGCCCCACCGCGACGGCCCCCATCGGGTCCCATCGCGCCGGGAGGTCGAGCACGTCCCGTACGACGTCGCGGCAGAACATGGTGGACGACACCCACGCCGAGCCGAGCCGCTCCCCGGCCAGCGCCACCAGGAAGTTCTGCACCCCGGCCCCGGCGGCCACGACGAACATCTCCCGCTCGGCGGCGTCCCGCCGCGCGTCCCCGTACGTGTGCGACCCGTCCATGACCAGGCAGGGCACGACGAGGTACGGCGCGTTGCGCAGCACGTCCCCGCGCCGGACCCGCTTGGCGATCGACTCCTCGCTCTTGCCGTCGCGGCGCAGGTCGGCGACCCACGCGTCCCGCATCGCGTCGAGCAGCCGGGTCCGCGCCGCCTCGGACTCCAGCAGCACGAACCGCCACGGCGTCGTGTGGTGCGGCGCGGGCGCGGTGACGGCGGCGGCGACGGCCCGGCGCACGGCGCCCGGGTCGACCGGCTCGTCGGTGAAGGCCCGCACGGTACGCCGCTGCGTCACGGCCTCCCGTACGGCCTCCGAGGTGCCGAGGCGGAACATGTCGTCCCGCGCCACGCGCACCAACTCGCGCGCGGAGCCGCCCTCCTGGGCCACCACGCCGCTCAGGCCGCGCACCACGGCGACCGGCAGCCCGCCCGCCTTGCCCTTCACGAGGTCGCCCGCGGCGGCCAGCTCGTCGGCGGTCGCGACCACGGTCGCGCTCAGCGGGTTGCCGTGGGCGTCGACGCCGCCCCGCAGATCGTCGAGCACACGTACGCCGGCGGCCCCGATGGCGACATCCGTCAGCCCGTTCCGCCAGGGCCGGCCGAAGGTGTCGGTGACGACGACGCCGACCTCGACACCGAGGGCGTCCCGCACCCCGTCGCGGATCGAGGCCGCGGCGGCGTCGGGGTCCTCGGGCAGCAGCAGCACGGTCCCGGCCGGGGTGTTGGACGCGTCGACCCCGGCCGCGGCCATCACCAGGCCCAGCTTGTTCTCCACGATCCGCAGGGGCCCGCGCCGCGCCACGACCCGTACGGTCTCGGCGTCGATCGCGGCCTCCCGGTCGTCGGCGCGGACGATCCGCCCCTCGGCCTTGCTGACGATCTTCGAGGTGACCAGCAGGACGTCCCCGTCGGCGAGCGACGGTTCGGCGGCGACGATCAGCTTGGCCAGGTCGTCACCTTCTCTGACCTCGGGGATCCCGGCGACGGCCCAGACCCGGAAGGAGGGGGCGGCGGCAGAGCTCACGCGACCCGCACCTCCTCCGCGAGCCGCAGCGCCTCGCGCGCCATCGCGGCGGCGGCGGTGCCCTCCTCGGGGTCGGTCATCATCAGTGGCACGGCCCGGCAGCGGATACCGGCCGACTCGACCCGCTCCACGACCCCGGCGTCCACGGTGTCGACGAGCCATCCGTCGAGCAGCCCCGACCCGTAGTGCTCGGCGACGGCGGCGGCGTTGGCCTCCACGCCCACCGCGGCCAGCACCTTGTCGGCCATGCCGCGCACCGGCGCGTCCCCGACGATCGGCGACAGCCCGACGACGGGCACGCCCGCCTCCGCGATGGCCTCCCGGATGCCGGGCACGGCCAGGATCGTGCCGACGCTCACCACCGGGTTCGACGGCGGGAACAGGATGACGTCCGCCTCGGCGATCGCCTCCAGCACACCGGGCGCGGGCTTCGCCTGCTCGGCGCCGACCGGCACCACGGCCTGCGCGTCCACGGAGGCCCGCAGCTTCACCCAGTACTCCTGGAAGTGCACGGCCCTGCGCTCCCCGTCGATGTCGACGGCGACATGGGTCTCCACGCGGTCGTCCGACATGGGGATGAGCCGCACCCCGGGCCGCCACCGCTCGCACAGCGCCTCGGTGACCGCGCTGAGCGGATAACCGGCCGCCAGCATCTGCGTACGGACGATGTGGGTCGCGAAGTCCCGGTCACCGAGCCCGAACCACCCGGGCCCCACGCCGTACGCCGCGAGCTCCTCCTTCACGTGGAAGGACTCGTCCGTGCGTCCCCAGCCCTGCTCCTCGTCGATGCCGCCGCCCAGCGTGTACATCACCGTGTCGAGGTCCGGACAGACCTTCAGGCCGAAGAGATGGATGTCGTCCCCGGTGTTGCCGATGACCGTGATGACCGCGTCGTCCGGAGCCGCCAGCTTCAGACCGCGAAGGAACCGGGCACCACCGATGCCGCCTGCCAGAACCACAATGCGCATGGCCCCAGCATCGCAGGCAGCTACGACATCGCGGCAGCCGGTCTCAGACAGCGGCCCGCTCCGCCCGCCCGGCCGTCGAGCAGGCGGGGGAGTGGAACGGCATCTCGGTCAGGCCCGGGTAGTAGATGTGCAGGCTGACGGCGGGTTCGAGGGAGTCGTTGACGACCTCGTGGACGTACCCGGCGGCGAACACGCGCTGCGCGCCCGCCGAGAGCGTCCGCGTGCCGTTCTCCGTACGCTCCGTCAGTTCGCCCTCCAGGAGCGTCAGTACGCCGGACGACGGCCCGTGGTCGTGCAGCCCGCTGCCCTGGCCGGGCACCCACGACAGCAGCCACACCTCGTAGCCGGGCCCGGTGCGCAGCCGGTGGTACCAGCGGCTCGTGGCGTCGTACTCGACAAGGTGGGCCCACTGCGAGCGGTCGGCGGCGACGGAGCGCGCGAGCCCGGCGAACTCGGCCACGGTCTCGGGGTGTTCACGAGCGGGCGCCAGCAGGTGCGGTACTTCGAGGATGTCGCCGGCGATCTGGAGGTCGCTGTCGCTGTTCATGGGTGTGGGGATTCCTCGGAGGAGAGTGCGGGAGTGCCCGGAGGGGCGCGGAGCCGTACAGAGGGAGGAGAAGGCGCGGTCGGAGCTCGGTGGCTCAACGACTCAACAGCTCGAACAGCAACAGTGCGCGCGGGCGACAGAGACGGACCCGGCGGTGCGGGTCGTCGTCATCAGTGCCAAGTTCGCGAGCATGCCCACCAGCACACCGGTTCATGCCTGCGCTGTCAACTCGCCGTCCGGATCGCGAGAGATGTTTCACCTCATCCGGTGTCTCGGTCAGGCGAAAGGTTTGTGCAGCCGCCTCGCCGGACATGTGGCGCATCAGCCCGGCGCGCGGACGCCGTGGTGATCCTGTGATCGGAATGTGATCCGGTTCGCTTCTGCGGGCGCTCCGGAACGAGATCAAACTCCGCGGCGTCCTCTCATGTAGCGGCCCGAAGCGGGTAGGGCATCCATATGGGTCCTACACGGGGCGTACGTGGGCCGCTGGCAAGTGTCACGGTTTTTGCCGATTTGAACACTTTCCGCATAGCCTTGGTTCCGCAGAGTGAATAAGGGGCCCAATAGCAGATCTCGGCTTGACTGCCCCGGATCGGCACACTTGTAATTTCACTCGTGTCGTTCAGCCGAAATCGGTAACGGCAACATCACGGGGACGCACGGACGGACGAGGGGCGCACTATGACCGAGTCGTTTCAGGATCTGCTGGTCGAGGACGCGGAAGAGGAACTCGGCTGGCAGGAGCGGGCGCTGTGCGCCCAGACCGACCCCGAGTCCTTCTTCCCCGAGAAGGGCGGCTCCACGAGGGAGGCCAAGAAGGTCTGCCTGGCGTGCGAGGTCCGCTCCGAGTGCCTGGAGTACGCGCTCGCCAACGACGAGCGGTTCGGCATCTGGGGCGGCCTGTCCGAGCGCGAGCGCCGCCGCCTGAAGAAGGCCGCCGTCTGACCCCTTCACGCGCCGTACGCGACGGCCCGTCGCCCGTGGTTGTCCACAGGCGGCGGGCCGTGATTGTTGTCAGCCGTTAGTGTGGGGCCCCGTCCGAGACGCCTCCGTGCCCCCAGCGGGCACAGTCGTCCACCGCAGTCCAACGAACCGGGGCCCGTACCTCGATGTCCGTGCACAGCCACTCGGCAGATCAATTCGGTGCTGCCGCCGCCACGTTCGACCCGGGCCACGCCGCGGGGCCCGACCCGAGCGGCGCCCCCGAGTTCCCCAGGCATGTCGTCACCGCCGTCCTCGTCTCGCACGACGGCGCGCGCTGGCTGCCCGACGTCCTGTCGGGACTCCTCGGCCAGGAGCGCCCCGTGCAGAACGCGGTGGCGGCCGACACCGGCAGCGCCGACGACTCCGCCGCCCTGGTCGGCGCCGCCCTCGGCGACGAGCGCGTGCTCCACCTCGCGCGCCGCACCGGCTTCGGCCAGGCCGTCGAGGAAGCCGTCCGCGGCGCCGGGGTGCTCACCCCCGACGAGCTGCCGTACCTGAGGCGGCCGAGCGGCTGGGACCCCGTCAGCCGCACCTGGCGCGACGACGCCTACGACCTTCCCGACCTGCCGCACGGCGAACCCGAGCAGTGGCTGTGGCTGCTGCACGACGACTGCGCGCCCGAACCCGACGCCCTCGCCCAGTTGTTGCGCGTCGTCGAGGCCGAGCGCGAGGCCGGCGCGGACGTCGCGATCGTCGGCCCCAAGCTGCGCGGCTGGTACGACCGCAGACAGCTCCTTGAGGTCGGCGTCTCCATCGCCAACTCCGGGCGCCGCTGGACCGGCCTCGACCGCCGCGAACAGGACCAGGGCCAGCACGACCACGTACGGCCCGTGCTGTCCGTCTCCACCGCCGGCATGCTGATCCGGCGCGACGTCTTCGAGCAGCTCGGCGGGTTCGACCGCAGACTGCCGCTGATGCGCGACGACGTCGACCTGTGCTGGCGCGCCCAGGCCGCGGGACACCGCGTCCTCGTCGCCCCCGAAGCGGTCGTGCGGCACGCGGAGGCCTCCTCCCGCGAGCGCCGCACCGTCGACTGTGTGGGCCGTACGGCGTCGTCACCGCACAAGGTCGACAAGGCGGGCGCCGTCTACACCCTGCTCGTCAACGCGCGCGCCGCGACGCTCCCCTGGGTTTTGGTCCGCCTCGTGCTCGGCACCCTGCTGCGCACGGTCGCCTACCTGGTCGGCAAGGTGCCCGGGCAGGCGTTCGACGAGATCGCCGGCCTGATGGCGACACTGCTGCGGCCCGGCCGGATCCTCGCCGGGCGCACACAGCGCGGCAAGGGCCCGGTCGACGCCAAGGAGCTACGGCCGCTGTTCCCGCCGCCGGGCGCGACCGTGCGGCTCACCGTCGAGCAGATCGCGGGCAACCTCTTCGACGGCGCCGACCCGGAGACCTCCAACGCGGGCCGCCACGGCGGCGGCGGCCTGGAGTCAGGACCCGGCGGCGACGACGCCGACTTCATCCAGGTCGAGCAGTTCGCCCGGCTCAAGCGCATCGCCCGCAAGCCGGGACCCGTCCTCTTCGTCGTCCTGCTGTTCGTCTCCCTCATCGCCTGCCGGGGGCTGCTCGGCAGCGGGGCGCTCGCGGGCGGGGCGCTGCTGCCCGCGCCGGGCGACGCCTCCGACCTGTGGGCCCGCTACCTCGACGCCTGGCACACCACCAGCACCGGCGGCATCCAGGCGGCGCCCCCGTACCTCGCGATCCTCGCCGCCCTCTCCTCCGTCCTGCTCGGCTCCACCGGACTCGCGATCACCTTGCTGCTCGTCGGCTCGGTACCGCTCGCCGGATTCACCGCCTACTTCGCCTCCAGGCGACTCGTCGAGTCCCGACTGCTGCGCGCGTGGGCGGCCGTCGCCTACGCCTTCCTGCCCGCCGCCACCGGCGCCCTCGCGGGCGGTCGTCTCGGCACCGCGCTGCTCGTGATCCTGCTGCCGCTCATCGCGCGCGCGGGCCTGTCCGCCTCCGGCCTCATGCACGGCCGCGACACGCGCGGCAGTTGGCGCGCCACCTGGGCGTACGCGCTGCTGCTGACGATCACCACCGCCTTCACCCCGATCGTCTGGCCCCTCGCCCTCGTCCTCGGCCTCGCCCTCCTCGTCGTGCGCCGCGGCGACATCACCGCGTACGGACTGCGTTTCCTCGCCGCGCTCGGCACCCCCCTCCTGGTCCTCGCTCCGTGGTCGCTGACGCTGCTGCCGTTCGGCTTCTTCCAGGAAGCCGGCCTTCCCTACGGGGAGAGCTCAGGGACCGCGCAGAGCCTGCTCGGCGCCTCGCCGGGCGGGCCCGGCACCACGGGCAGCCTGCTGCTCATCGGCATCGTGCTGGCCGCGCTCGCCGCCCTGCTGCGCCAGGAACGCCGCCTCGCGATCCTCACCGCCTGGACCGTCGCCCTCGTGGCCCTGGTCTTCGCCGTCCTGTCGAACGACTCGGCCTGGGCGGGCCCCGCCACCCTCGTGTACGGCATCGCGCTCCTGGCCGCCGCCGCGCTCGGCGCCGACGGCGCGCGCTCGCGCGTGGCCGAGCAGAGCTTCGGCTGGCGCCAGCCGGTGGCCGCCCTCATCGCGTTCGCCGCCGCCGCGGGCCCCCTGCTGCTCGCCGCGGGCTGGATGATCGCCGGCGCCGACGGGCCCCTGGAGCGCCGCGACCCGGTGCAGGTGCCCGCGTTCGTCGCCGAGGAGGCGGGCACCCGCGACCAGGCCCGCACTCTCGTCCTGGCCGGCTCCGCCGACCACGTCTCCTACGCGCTCGTGCGCGGCGCGGGCGCCCGCCTCGGCGACGGCGAACTGGCCGCCGCGGCGGCGGACAACAAGAGCCTCGACAAGGTCGTCGCCAACCTGGTCGCGGGCTCCGGCGCCGACCAGGCCGACCAGCTCGGCGGCTTCGCCGTGCGCTACGTCCTCGTCCGCGACGGGGCGCCGCGCCAGATGGGCCGCGTCCTGGACGCGACCCCCGGCCTGACCCGGCTCAGCCAGCAGGACGGCACCGCCCTGTGGCGCGTCGACCGGCAGGTGGCGCGCGCCGTCGTCCTGCCCTCGGCCGCCGCCGGTTCGACGTCCGAGGCGGCCAGGCCGGTCGCCGCGGGCCCCGTCGAGGTGCACACCGAGCTGCCCGCGGGCGGCGCGGGCCGCGTCCTGCGCCTCGCCGACCAGGCCGCGGAGGGCTGGACCGCCACGCTCGACGGCACGCCCCTCACGAGGACCACGGTCGACGGCTGGGCGCAGGGCTTCGAACTCCCCGCCTCCGGCGGCACCCTGGACGTCACCTACGACGCGCCCCTCACCCACACCCTCTGGCTCTGGATCCAGGGCGCGCTCGCCCTCGTTCTCGTGGTGCTCGCCCTGCCGGGGCGGCGCAAGGACGTCGACGACGACCTCCCCGAGGAGCCCGCCGTGCCCGCGCAGGCCGTCGCCGGTGAGGGCCGCAGGGCCCGCAGGCTGCGCGCCCAGGCCGAGGCGGAGCAGCCCGCGGAACAGACCACGGACCAAACCCCGGAACAGGCCCCGGAACAGACCCCGGCGCCGGACATCCCGCAGCAGCAGACGTACGGCGAATGGGAACAGCCCGGGTACGCGGACGCCGGTCACGGCGCGTACACCGCGGACGGGCAGCAGTACCAGGACGGCACCTACGGATACGACCAGCAGGCGCCCGCCTATCAGGGCGAGCCCTACCAGGCCGATCCCTACCAGGCGTCCCCGTACGACCCGTACGCCTACGGGGGCACGTACGAGCCGCAGGGGCAGTACGACCCCGCGTACGAGCAGCACGGCCACGGTCACGGCCATGACGACGGCACCGACAGTGAGCGCCCCGACGGGAGCCAGCAGTGAACCGCACGACCCTGTCCCTGATCGCCGCGGCGACGGCCCTGGCCGCCGTCACCGGGTTCGCCGCCGCGACGTCCGGCGGCACGGACGACGCCCCCGCCCGGGCAGCCACCCAGCTCCCCGTGGAGCGTGCCGGTCTGCTGTGCCCGACGCCCGGCCAGTCCGACCTCGCGGAGACCGCGTACACCTCGTACACGCCGCCCTCGAAGGGCGGTTCCGCGGGCGGCGCGGGCACGGCGCGGCTGGTGCCGGTGGAGACCGGATCGAGCGATGCCGGGGACGACAAGGGCAAGGACGACAAGGGCAAGAGCGAGAAGCCCACGGCGGTCGTCACGCCGAAGCAGCCCGGCACCCCGGCCACGGGCGAGGCGTCGGGCGCCGACGCCCCGGCCCTCATCGGCACCGCCGACGGCGCCCTGGCACCCGGCTGGACCGTCCAGCAGACCACCACGGTCGACGCCGGCACGGGCCGCGGCCTGCTCGGCCTGAGCTGCTCCGCGCCCGACACCGACTTCTACTTCCCCGGCGCGAGCACCGACAAGGACCGCAGCGACTACATCCACCTCACCAACCCGGACGACGAGGCCGCGGTCGTGGACGTGCAGTTGTACGGCCCCGACGGCGCCATCAAGTCCGACGTCGGCGAGGGCATCCAGATCGGGCCGCACGCCGGGGTGCCGGTCCTGCTGTCGACACTGACCGACAAGCCGTACACGAACCTGACGCTGCACGTCACCGCGCGCAGCGGCCGGGTCGCCGCCGCCGTGTCGGCCGCCGACGACAAGCTGGGCGGCGACTGGCTGCCCGCCGCCGCCGACCCGGCGGCCTCCCTGGTGCTGCCCGGCATCCCCAAGGACGCCACCGACGTGCGCCTGGTGGCCTTCGCGCCGGGGCAGGACGACGCCGACCTCAAGGTGCGGCTCGCCACGTCCAGCGGCACGATCACGCCCGCGGGCCACGACACCCTGCACGTGAAGTCCGGCATGACGTCCGCCGTCGACCTCGGCCAGGTGACGCGCGGCGACGCGGGCTCCCTGCTCCTGACGCCCACCGACACCTCCGTGCCGGTCGTGGCCGCCCTGCGCGTCACCCGAGGCAAGGGCGCCGACCAGGAGACCGCGTTCATCCCGGCCACCCGCGACACCGGCGCGCGCGCCACGGTCGCCGACAACCGCGCCAAGGGCTCCACACTCGCCCTGACCGCGCCGGGCGCCACCGGCAAGGTGAAGGTCACCGCGTCCCCCGGCGACGGGGGCGGCACCGCGACCACCAAGGAGTACACGGTCAAGGCCGGGACGACCCTCTCGGTCCCGGCACCCGTCCCGAGCGGCCTGAAGGGCACGTACGCGCTCACGGTGGAGCCCGTGTCGGGCGGCAAGGTCTACGGCTCGCGGATGCTGGAGGAGAAGCGGGACGGCGTCCCGGCGTTCACGATCCAGACGCTGCCGGACGACCGGGGCACGGTCTCGGTGCCGGAGTCCGACGAGGATCTCTCGATCCTCCAGAAGTAGCGGCTCTCGGGCTCACTCGTCCCCGTCCGCGTCCCCGTACCGGGGATCGACGGTCTCCGGGGTGATCCCGAGGACCTCGGCGACCTGCTCCACGACCACGTCGTGCACCAGGGCGGCCCGCTCGTCGCGCCCCTTGGTGCGCAGTTCCACGGGGCGCCGGTAGACGACCACGCGCGCGGGTGTCCCGTCCCGCTCGGGGATCATGCCCCCCAGCGGCACCGTGTCGGGGCCCCACGCCTCGTCCTCGGCCGTCAGCCGCGGCACCTCCAGGATGAGGAAGTCGACCTCGGCGAGCTGCGGCCAGCGCCGCTCAAGGCGCTCCACGGAGTCCTGCACCAGGTCGGCGAAGACCTCGGCACGGCTCGCCGACAGCGGCACCTGCGGCGGCGCCACGGGTCCGCGCATACCGCGGCCGTGCCGGTCGCGTCGGCGCGGCGGGCGCGGCTCGGCGGGGGAGCGCGGCGGTACCGGGCCGTCGGGCGGTACGGGGTTCTCGGCGTTGGCGGACCTTTCCATCACCGACGCAGCGTAGTCCTCCCGGGCGGCCGAGGCGGGGCGGCTCCGCAGGGGGCACGGCATGTCGCTTACTGACCGATCAAGCCAAACCCGGGCCTGATTTCGCATCTCTCCCGGACCGTTGATCTCATGACAAATGAAGCTATTTGCCCTGAGTGGTGACCGCTTTCAACTGGTCGGCGGAGCGCACGACCCCGGATCGCCGCAGGTCATGAACGCGCCCGCGAGGAGCGTGTGCGCCGTCTCACGCCACGACACGGTGGGGTGACCTCGGGGAGAGTCGTCGCGGCCCGCTCAGGAGTGCGGTACCGTCCAACATCGTGAGCCCTGTACGTCGCTGTTCGCGCACCGCTTGCGGCCGTCCCGCCGTCGCGACGCTGACGTACGTCTACGCCGACTCGACCGCGGTCCTCGGCCCCCTCGCCACCTACGCCGAACCCCACTGCTACGACCTGTGCGCCGAGCACTCCGAGCGCCTCACCGCGCCGCGCGGCTGGGAGGTCGTCCGGCTCACCGACGGCAGCGCCCCCTCCCGCCCCAGCGGCGACGACCTGGAGGCCCTGGCCAACGCGGTACGCGAAGCGGCCCGCCCCCAGGAGCGCGCGGCCGGTGCGGGCGGCTCGGGCGGACGCCACGCGGACCCGATGGAGGTCGCCCGCCGCGGCCACCTCCGCGTCCTGCGCTCGCCCGACAACTGACGGGCTTTCGGCCACCCGCCCCACCTTCACGGGACCTTCGCCGTCGTACGCGTTGACCCGCGATTGTTGAGGACACGACGATTTCGCCACCCGAATCCGGGAATCCCGGGAGGCGCTCGTGTTCGTCCAGCAACTGGAGCCCGTCGACGGCTCGCTCGGCCTGTCCGCCCTCGTCGCCACGGTGCCGCTCGTCACCGTCCTCGTCCTGCTCGGCGCCGTCCGCATGAAGGCCCACCGCGCGGGCCTGATCGGCCTCGGCACGGCCGCCCTCGTCGCGTGGCTCGCCTACGACATGCCGCTCGGCCAGACCGCGTCGAGCGCCGCGCAAGGAGCGCTGTTCGGCCTCTTCCCCATCATGTGGATCGTCGTCAACGCCCTGTGGGTGTACCGGATGACCGTCCGCACCCGGCACTTCGACATCCTGCGCCGCTCCTTCGGACGCCTCTCCGACGACCCGCGCATCCAGGCCCTCGTCATCGCGTTCTGCTTCGGCGCCCTCCTGGAAGCGCTCGCCGGGTTCGGGGCGCCGGTCGCCATCTGCTCGGTCATGCTCGTCGCCCTCGGCTTCGACCCGGTCAAAGCCGCCGTCGTCTCCCTCGTCGCCAACACGGCCCCCGTCGCCTTCGGCGCCATGGGCACCCCCGTCGTCACCCTCGCCCAGGTCACCGGGCTCCCCCTGGACGCGGTCGCCTCCGTGGTGGGCCGCCAGACACCGCTGCTCGCGCTCGTCGTGCCGCTGGTGCTCGTGGGCCTGGTCGACGGGCGGCGCGGACTGCGCGAGACCTGGCAGCCCGCCCTGGCGTGCGGCATCGCCTTCGCCGTCGTCCAGTTCGCCGCCTCCAACTACGTCTCCGCCCAACTCGCCGACATCGGCGCCGCCCTGGCCGGCGCGGGCGCCCTGGTCGCCGTCCCGGGAGCGCGCCGACCGGCCGCCGAACCCGTACGCGCCGCCGTCCTCACCGGCGTACGCAGCGAAGACCTCGACGAGGACGACCCGCGCCCCGAAGTGCTGCGCGCCTACGCCCCGTACGCGCTCATCGTCACCGTCTTCTCCGTGGCGCAGATCCCCGCCGTCAAGAACCGGCTCGCCGAGGCGACCCGGGTCTTCGACTGGCCCTTCCTGAACGTCGCCGCCCCGAACGGCGAACCCGTGAGCGGCAACGTCTTCACCATGCCGCTCGTCTCCACCGGAGGCACGCTCGTGCTGCTCGCCGGGGTCGGCACGGCGGTCATCCTCCGCGTGCACGCGCGCGTAGCGGCCCGCGAATGGCTGGAGACCGTGTACGAGCTGCGGTTCGCGATCCTCACCGTCACCAGCGTGCTCGCCCTCGCCTACGTCATGAACCTGTCCGGCCAGGCCGCCACCATCGGGCACTTCGTGGCCGCGGCGGGCGCGGGACTCGCCTTCCTGTCCCCGGTCCTCGGCTGGTTCGGTGTCGCCGTCTCGGGCTCCGACACCTCCGCCAACGCACTGTTCGGCGCCCTCCAGGTGACCGCCGCCCAACAGTCGGGCCTGTCACCCGAACTCCTCGCGGCGGCGAACAGTTCGGGCGGGGTCCTCGGCAAGATGATCTCACCGCAGAACCTGACGATCGCGTGCGCCGCCGTCGGACTCGCGGGCCGCGAGGGCGACTTGCTGCGCAAGGTGCTGCCGTGGAGCCTCGGCCTGCTGCTGGTGATGTGCCTCATCGTGTTCGCGCAAAGCACGGTGGCGCTGTCGTGGATGCTCCCGTGATCGGCCCACCCCGCCTCCGGGCAGGTAGTTTGTGGGGTCCGTGAAGGACTCCAGGAGGGCTGGGCCGACCGTGGCTGCTGCTGATCTGTCGCAGATCGTGAAGGCGTACGACGTGCGAGGGGTGGTCCCGGACCAGTGGGACGAGGAGCTCGCCGCACTGTTCGGCGCCGCCTTCGTGCGCGTGACCGACGCGACGGCGATCGTGGTCGGCCACGACATGCGCCCCTCCTCGCCCGGTCTTACCGCCGCCTTCGCGCGCGGAGCCGCCGCCCTCGGCGCAGACGTCACGGAGATCGGCCTCTGCTCCACCGACCAGCTCTACTACGCCTCGGGCGCCCTCGGCCTGCCCGGCGCCATGTTCACCGCCTCCCACAACCCCGCGCGCTACAACGGCATCAAGATGTGCCGGGCCGGCGCGGCCCCGGTCGGCCAGGACACGGGCCTGGCCGACATCCGCCGCCTCGCCGAGGAATGGAGCGAAGCGGGCGCCCCCGAGCCCGCCGCGACACCGGGAACCGTCACGCGGCGCGACACGTTGAAGGACTACGCGGCACACCTGCGCGGCCTGGTCGACCTCACCGCGATCCGCCCCCTCAAGGTCGTGGTCGACGCGGGCAACGGCATGGGCGGACACACCGTGCCGACCGTCTTCGACGGCCTGCCCCTCGACCTCGTCCCGATGTACTTCGAACTGGACGGCACGTTCCCCCACCACGAGGCGAACCCCCTGGACCCCGCCAACATCGTGGACCTCCAGGCCCGCGTCCGCGCCGAGGGCGCCGACCTGGGCCTTGCCTTCGACGGCGACGCGGACCGCTGCTTCGTGATCGACGAGAACGGCGACCCGGTCTCCCCCTCCGCCGTCACCGCGCTGGTCGCCGCCCGCGAACTGGCCAGGAACGGCGGCTCGGGCACGATCATCCACAACCTCATCACCTCCTGGTCGGTCCCCGAGGTCGTCCGCGAGAACGGCGGCACACCCGTACGCACCCGGGTCGGCCACTCCTTCATCAAGCAGGAGATGGCCACCAGCGGCGCGATCTTCGGCGGCGAACACTCCGCGCACTACTACTTCCGCGACTTCTGGAACGCCGACACCGGCATGCTCGCCGCCCTCCACGTCCTCGCCGCCCTCGGCGGCCAGGACGGCCCGCTCTCCGCGCTCGTCTCTTCCTACGACCGCTACGCCGGCTCCGGCGAGATCAACTCCACCGTCACCGACCAGGCCGACCGCCTCGCCGCGATCAAGGCCGCGTACGGCGACCGCGCCGACACCACCCTGGACGAACTCGACGGCCTCACCGTCACCTCGACCGACTGGTGGTTCAACGTCCGCCCCTCCAACACCGAACCCCTCCTCCGCCTGAACGCGGAAGCGCGGGATACCGCGACCATGGAGAAGATCCGGGACGAGGCGCTGGCGATCATCAGGGCCTAGCGGGCCGGTAGGCACACGCCCCCGGTCCGGCCGAGCCCACGCGTCCCGCCCGCCCCACCGCGCTCAAGCCCGGCGCGGCGCCCCGGCGGTAGGCTGATCGGGCCACATGACACACGTCAGGCACCCGCATCCGTATCCCGAAGGGAACCCCCATGCCGCTCGAAGCCGGCCTCCTGGAGATCCTCGCCTGCCCGGCCTGCCACGCCCCCCTCAAGGAGGCCGACGCCGAGCTGCTCTGCACCAGCACGGAATGCGGCCTTGCCTACCCGGTCCGCGACGGCATCCCCGTCCTCCTGGTCGACGGGGCCCGCCGCCCCGCGTAACCGTTCCAGCGAGCAGGAGACCCGACGCGATGTTCGACGAAACGCTCCTGGACGACACGGAGGCGCTGGCCGCGACCGACCGCCGCGGCCTGCTGCGCGGCGCGGCGGAGGCCGGCGCCCGAGTCCGCACGGCGGCCCGGCACGCGGCCGAGGCGGGCATCACCGAGCTCAAGCCGGACGGCCGCCCGCGCGCCGTGCTCATCGCGGGCCCTGGCACCGCGGCGGCCGGCGTCGCGGACCTGGTCGACCGCCTGGCCGGCGCGACCTGCCCGGTGATCCGGCTGCGCCCCACCGGTGTGGCCCCCGCGCCGGGCGCCCTGCGCTGGGAGCTGCCCGGCTGGGCCGGCCCGGTCGACCTGCTCCTGATCGCTTCGCCGAGCGGCACGGAACCCAGCCTCTCGCTCCTGGCCGAACAGGCGTACAGGCGCGGCGTCACCGTCGTCGCCGTCTGCCCGAAGGGAGCCCCGCTGACCGAGTCGGTGGCGGGCGCGCACGGCCTGTTCGTGCCGATGGCGACGGCCCCGTACGACCAGGACGAGACGGCCGCGGCCGTGGCGCCGGGCGTGCTCTGGGCCCTGCTGACCCCACTCCTCGCGCTCCTGGACCGCACCGGCCTGGTCGCCGCGCCGGCCGACACGCTGGAGAAGGTCGCCGACCGCCTCGACCGCACGGCCGAACGCTGCGGCCCGGCCGTCGCGACGTACAGCAACCCGGCGAAGACCCTGGCCTCCGAGCTGGCCGAGGCGCTGCCGCTGATCTGGACGGAGGGCGCGGCGGCGGGCGCGGCCGGCCGCCGGTTCGCCGCGGCGCTCACCGAACTGGCGGGCAGACCCGCGCTCGTCGCGGACCTGCCCGAGGCGATGCCCGCCCACGGCGCCCTCCTCACCAGCGACCTCTCCGTGGGCGCCGCCTCCGACGACTTCTTCCGGGACCGCGTGGAGGAGGGCCAGGGACTGCGCGCCCGCGTCGTCCTGCTCCGCGACCGGCCCGTCGACGGCGTGTCCGCCGCCTTCGCCGCCCGCGAACTCGCGCTGTCGCACGACACCGGGATCAGCGAACTGGAACCGGAGGACGGCACCGACCTGGAAACCCTCGCGGAACTGATCGCCGTGACAGACTTCGCCGCCGTCTACCTGGGCCTGTCCACGGGAACCTGACGGACCCCACGCCACCCCCGACACTGCCCGTCCGCCATCCTCCGGCCCCCCGATCCCCGCCCCGCCACCCAACGACGGAGACCCCCGCCCGATGGACCGCCTCACCAACACCGTCCGCCCCTACGCCTGGGGTTCCACCACCGCCATCCCGCACCTCATCGGCGCCGAGCCGACCAGCGAACCCCAGGCCGAGATGTGGATGGGCGCGCACCCCGGCGCCCCCTCCCGGACGGAGCGCGGCCCGCTCGACAAGGTCATCGCCGCCGACCCGACGGGCCAGCTCGGCGAGGCGGCAGCCGAGAAGTTCGGCCCGCGCCTGCCGTTCCTCCTGAAGCTGCTCGCCGCGGGCGCACCCCTCTCCCTCCAGGTGCACCCCGACCTCCGGCAGGCGCAGGACGGCTACGCGCGGGAAGAGGCCGCGGGCGTACCGATCTCGGCACCGCACCGCAACTACAAGGACGCCAACCACAAGCCCGAACTGATCTGCGCCCTCACCGACTTCGACGGCCTGTGCGGATTCCGCGCGCCCGAGGAGGCGGCCCGGCTGCTCGAAGGCCTCGGCGTCGACAGCCTCAAGCCCTACGTGGACCTGCTGCGCGCCCACCCCGAGGAGGCGGCGCTGCGCGAGGTCCTCACCGCGGTGCTGAGCGCGGACCACGACGAGATGGAGCGGACGGTCACCGACGCGACGGCCGCCGCCCAGCGCATCGGCGGCGCCTACGAGCCGTACGCGGGCATCGCCCACCACTACCCCGGCGACCCGGGCGTCATCGCCGCGATGCTGCTCAACCACGTCCGGCTCCAGCCCGGCGAAGCCCTGTTCCTCGGCGCTGGCGTCCCGCACGCCTACCTGAACGGCCTCGGCGTCGAGATCATGGCCAACTCCGACAACGTCCTGCGCTGCGGCCTGACCCCCAAGCACGTGGACGTCCCCGAGCTGCTGCGCATCGTCCGCTTCGAGGCCACCGACCCCGGCGTCCTGCGCCCCGAGGCGTCCCCCGGCGGCGAAGAGGTCTACGACACGCCCATCGACGAGTTCCGCCTCTCCCGCTACGTCCGCCCGGAGGGCGCCGCCGCCCAGGACCTGACGGCCGGCACCCCGCAGATCCTGCTCTGCACGGCGGGCTCGGTCCGCGCGGGCGAACTCACCCTCGCCCCCGGTCAGTCCGCCTTCGTCCCCGCGGGCGAAAAGGTGGAAGTGTCCGGGACCGGCACGATCTTCCGGGCGACCGTCGTGGCCTGACCCACGCCCCTCCCGCCCCGTACTGCAACAATGACCCACCGCAAAGGACGGGCAAAGCCGCGGCAGAATTTCTCGCGGCGGCACGGGCAATAGGCGCGGTACGGGCAGCACAGGCCTCACGGGACGTACGAAGGGACACCAGGAACAACATGAGTGCTTCAGGCGGAGCAAAGGCGATCGTGGCGGCCCTCGCCGCCAACCTCGCCATCGCGGTATCGAAGTTCGTGGCGTTCCTCTTCAGCGGCTCCTCGTCGATGCTCGCCGAAGCGGTCCACTCGCTCGCCGACTCCGGCAACCAGTTCCTGCTCCTGGTCGGCGGCAAGAAGGCCCAGCGCGAGGCGACCCCGCAGCACCCCTTCGGCTACGGCCGCGAGCGCTACATCTACGCCTTCCTCGTGTCGATCGTCCTGTTCTCCGTCGGTGGCATGTTCGCCGTCTACGAGGGCTACGAGAAGATCTCGCACCCGCACGACCTCGAACACTGGTACTGGCCGGTCGGCGTCCTCGTCTTCGCGATCATCGCCGAGGGCTTCTCCTTCCGGACGGCGATCAAGGAGTCGAACCAGTTGCGCGGCCGGCTCTCCTGGGGCCAGTTCATCAAGCGCGCCAAGGCCCCCGAGCTGCCGGTCGTCCTCCTGGAGGACTTCGGCGCGCTGATCGGTCTGGTCCTCGCCCTCCTCGGCGTCGGCCTCACCCTCGCCACCGGTGACGCCGTCTGGGACGGCATCGGCACGCTCTGCATCGGCCTCCTGCTCATCATCATCGCGATCGTCCTCGCGCTGGAGACCAAGTCACTGCTGCTCGGCGAGGCCGCCGGCACGGACGAGGTGCGCAAGATCGAGGAGGCGGTCGTCGACGGCACCACCGTCACCGGCCTGATCCACATGCGCACGCTCCACCTCGGCCCCGAGGAACTCCTCGTCGCCGCGAAGATCGCCGTCCAGCACGACGACACCGCCGCCGAGGTCGCCCGCGCCATCAACGAGGCGGAGAACCGCATCCGCACCGCCGTCCCGATCGCCCGGGTCATCTACCTCGAACCCGACATCTACAGCGAGGCCGAAGCCGCCAAGGGCCCCGACCGGGAGGCCACCCCGGGCGGCCCCACGCCGGCCCCGGAACACTGATCCTTCCCCGTACGAGTCCGGGGACCCACCCGGACGGGGTGGGGCCGACTGACCCGATCGGTGTAGATTCGTAACGAGCCAGACGTCGCTGCTGATGGCGGTCGGGCGGCCCGCACGACGGGCCGTCCGAGGGAGAGAGGGCCTCCGACGGACTGCGCTGCGAGCGCCAGGGGACCCGTGTGTCCCAGGACGCCGCAGATCAGCCATGCGCGTACCCGAGACGGGCACACCCGAAGCGGGGCATGCGCAGCACGCCCACCATGCCCACCTCGACCATCCGCAACCGCACCGAGGAGCAGCTCACTTATGACTTCTGTCGCCAACCGACAGGACCAGGACTTCAAGGTCGCCGACCTCTCCCTCGCCGAGTTCGGGCGCAAGGAGATCACCCTCGCCGAGCACGAGATGCCCGGTCTGATGGCGATTCGCAGGGAGTACGCCGAGGCGCAGCCGCTGGCCGGCGCCCGCGTCACCGGTTCCCTGCACATGACGGTCCAGACGGCCGTCCTCATCGAGACCCTCGTCGCGCTCGGCGCCGAGGTCCGCTGGGCGTCCTGCAACATCTTCTCCACCCAGGACCACGCCGCCGCGGCCATCGCCGTCGGCCCGAACGGCACGCCGGACAACCCCCAGGGCGTCCCCGTCTTCGCCTGGAAGGGCGAGACGCTGGAGGAGTACTGGTGGTGCACCGAGCAGGCGCTGACCTGGCCGAACACCGCCACCGGCGGCCCGAACATGATCCTGGACGACGGTGGTGACGCCACCCTCCTCGTCCACAAGGGCGTCGAGTACGAGAAGGCCGGCAAGGTCCCCTCGGTCGACACCGCCGAGTCCGACGAGCACCGCGCCATCCTCCAGCTCCTGAACCGCACGATCTCGGGCGGTTCCCAGAAGTGGACCCAGCTCGCCTCGGAGATCCGCGGCGTGACGGAGGAGACCACGACGGGTGTGCACCGTCTGTATGAGATGCAGCGTGAGGGCTCGCTGCTCTTCCCCGCGATCAATGTGAACGACGCGGTGACGAAGTCGAAGTTCGACAACAAGTACGGCTGCCGGCACTCCCTGATCGACGGCATCAACCGGGCCACCGACGTGCTGATCGGCGGCAAGACCGCTCTGGTCTGCGGTTACGGCGATGTCGGCAAGGGCTGTGCGGAGTCGCTGCGCGGTCAGGGTGCCCGGGTGATCGTGACCGAGGTCGACCCGATCTGCGCGCTCCAGGCGGCGATGGACGGCTTCCAGGTGACGACGCTGGACGAGGTCGTCGAGCAGGTCGACATCTTCGTGACCACGACCGGCAACAAGGACATCATCATGGCGTCCGACATGGCCCGGATGAAGCACCAGGCGATCGTGGGGAACATCGGTCACTTCGACAACGAGATCGACATGGCGGGTCTGGCGAAGATTCCCGGCATCGTCAAGGACGAGGTGAAGCCGCAGGTCCACACGTGGACGTTCCCCGACGGCAAGGTCATCATCGTGCTGTCGGAGGGGCGTCTGCTGAACCTGGGCAACGCGACCGGTCACCCGTCGTTCGTGATGTCCAACTCGTTCGCGGACCAGACGCTGGCCCAGATCGAGCTGTTCACCAAGCAGTCCGAGTACCCGACCGATGTGTATGTGCTGCCCAAGCACCTGGACGAGAAGGTCGCGCGGCTGCACCTGGACGCGCTGGGCGTGAAGCTGACCACGCTCCGCCCCGAGCAGGCCGCCTACATCGGCGTCGAGGTCGACGGCCCGTACAAGCCCGACCACTACCGCTACTGAGTGACGCGGCTGCCGAGCTACGCGGCTGAGCAGCTACTGAGCTGACAGGACAGGCCCCCGCACCCCCGTGCCGGGGGCCTGTCCCATGTACCCGCGACCGCCGACGGCCGTCGTCAAGCCAGCCAGAGGACTCCACGAACGCCATGCCCCGAGGCCGATATTCGCTCCACGATCCGCATGATCACACCCCCCTCGGTGAAGAACACTTCCACTGCGCGCCCGGCCCCTCGGGCTGGCGCTACGTGGCCCAGCGGACCACGCCCTCCGGCGACCACGCCGGCTCGATCGACCTCGCCCTCGACGATCTCGGCCGCCCCATCCGCCTCGAAGTGAACGCCGCGAGCTGGCAGGTGCGAGGAGCCGCCATCGACGGCGTCACCTGGGTACGCACCGACCCCACCGGCACCCACGCCACCGAGGGAAACGCCCCCGCGCACGCCTTCACCGGCACGTCCCCCGCGTTCCTCGTCGCCACCGCGCGACTGCTGAACCTCACCCCCGCCTCCCCCTCGACCCGCGTCCGCCTCGTCGCCCTCACGGACCCCGTCCTGGCTCCCCGCACCCTGGACCAGTCCTGGACCCTGCTGAACAGCGAAGCACACGCCACTGACAACGGCCCGCTCGTCGTGGACGCGTACCAGGTCACCGCCTTGGACACGGGCGAGCAGCACGTCGTCCACCTCAGCGGCGACGTGGTGCTGGCCGCCCCGGGCATCGAGCTCGAGGACCTGGAGACCCCGCCCTCGGCGTTCGGCTGACGCGGTCAGGCGGGCGGCGCGAACCCTGTGGCCGGCGGCTCGGAACTCCCGGCCGGTCCGGAACCCTCGGGGGAGTCGGGAACCGCTGAGGACGGCGGACCCACGGGCGAACCGGAGGCCGCGGACCCGCCGGGAACGCCGGCGACCTGCCCGCCGTACGGCGCCTGCGGATGAACCGGAGCGGGCGGAGATGACGGAGCGAACGCCGCCGCCGACGGCACGGCTCCCGCACCGAAGGCGCGCCGCGCCTCACGCGCCTGCCGCTCATGCACCACCGCCGCCAGGAACGCCGCGGGCGGCACATCGTGCGGTGCGGGCGTCCCGGTGTGCGCGGCGAGGTCGGCGGCAAGCCGCTCGGCCATGCCCCATCCGACCTGCGGATCCAACTGCCCCATCCGCGTCAGGTACTGGCGCACGGCGAGCCACAGCCCTTCCGGCACGGCGGACAGATCGAGCTGAGCGAACCGCCCCACCAGCCACGGCGGCGGAGGCGGCACGACCGCAGCCTGCCCGCCCGGCACCCGCTCCCGGACGACGAGCGTCCCCGCGAACACGTCACCCACCCGCCGCCCCCGGGCGGACACCAGCGAGGCGATGCACGCCACGACACCGAAGGTCATCAGGATCTCGACGACACCGACGGCACCGCGCACCAACGCGTGCCGGAACCGGATCGGGCCGCCGTCGTCGCGCACCACCCGCAGCCCGCACGCGAGTTTCCCGAGCGACCGACCATGGCTCAACGTCTCCACGGCGATCGGGATCCCGACCAGCACGAGGAGGAACAAGGCCACGGAGACAGCGGCCGCGGCGGCATCGTCCAGCGACGCGGTCGCGGCCACCACGGCCATGCTCACCACGATGTAGACCAGGAACGCCACCAGCAGATCGATGAGGACGGCGAGCGCTCGGCTCGGCAGCTTCGCGGGCCGCAGCTCCAGTGCCACTGCCTCGCCCGTCACCAGCTCACTCACGCCGGCCACCTCCCCTTCACTGACCTGCCCCAGGAACCGACAGTCTGCCAAGCTGAGGGCACATCGCGCCGCACAGGTGCCGGAAAGCGAGGAGCAGCAGACCGGATGGACCTCGACGTCTTCGTGTCCGCCCACCGAGCCGAGTGGGACCGCCTGGACGCACTGCTGCGCCGCCGACGCCGCCTGACCGGCACGGAGGCGGACGAACTGGTGTCCCTCTACCAGCGCACGGCCACCCATCTCTCGCTCATCCAGTCGAGCGCCCCGGATCCCCGGATCGTCGGCCGTCTCACCCAACTCGTGGCACGCGCGCGCAGCGCCGTGACAGGCACACGCACCGCTTCATGGCGGGACGTGACCCGCTTCCTCACCCAGGGCTTTCCGGCGGCGGTCTACAAGGCGCGGCACTGGTGGGTGCCGACCGCGCTCGTCTCCACGGCGATAGCCGCCCTGATCGGCTGGTGGATAGGCACGCACCCCGAGGTGCAGGCATCCATAGCCGCGCCGTCCGAGCTCCGCGAGATGACCCGCCCGGGCGGCCAGTACGAGACCTACTACTCGAGCCATCCGGCGACGTCCTTCGCGGCCCAGGTCTGGACGAACAACGCGCAGGCAGCCGCCATGTGCCTGGTCCTGGGCATCTTCCTGGGCCTGCCGGTCCTGTGGATCCTCTTCCAGAACGTGCTCAACGTGGGGGTGGGCATCGGCCTGATGACCTCGGCCGGCCGCCTCGACACGTTTCTCGGCCTGATCCTCCCGCACGGCCTGCTCGAACTGACCGCGGTCTTCGTGGCGGCCGGCACCGGACTGCGCCTCGGCTGGACGGTCATCGACCCGGGCCCCCGCACCCGGCGAACCGCCCTCGCGGAGGAGGGCCGCGCGGCCCTCGGCATGGCCATCGGCCTGGCGCTGGTCCTCTTCATCTCCGGTGCGATCGAAGGCTTCGTCACCCCGTCCGGCCTCCCGACGTGGGCCCGCATAGGGATCGGCATCGCCGCGGAACTCGCTTTCCTCGCCTATGTCTACGTCCTCGGGGGCCGCGCCGCCCGCAGCGGTGAGACCGGCGACCTGGAGACGGCCGAGCGCAGCGCGCTCCTGCCCACCGCGGCCTGATGTGCACGCAACTCCCGCGAGCTGCTAGTCTCCTCTTCGCCCCGGAAAGACCGTTGACACGGTGGGACCGGGGAGGTAGATTCGAACAGTTGCCCCGAGCTCGACAGGTTCGGCCGCAACCGCTAGTGTCTAGCGCGCTTCACGAAATAACATTCTTCGAGAAGCCTCCTCCGATTAATCAGAGAAAAGCAGCCGGTCAGTCCGGCCGAAAACTTCTGATAAAGTCGGATCAGTCGAAAGGCAAAGGCCCCTCCAACGGCCACCGGAAATGAAATCCGAACCGGAAACGGAACGGAAAACGGATCTGGTAAGGTTGGAAACACGAAGGGAAGCGCCCGGAGGAAAGCCTCAGACAGTGTCTGCGGGTGAGTACAAAGGAAGCGTCCGTTCCTTGAGAACTCAACAGCGTGCCAAAAG
>NZ_JBIWKP010000009.1:0-225006 GCF_044765725.1 Streptomyces sp. NPDC102406
ACTACCCCGTCATCCTCGGCGGCGCCGCCCTCACCCGCGCCTACGTCGAACAAGACCTCCACGAGATCTACGAGGGCGAGGTCCGCTACGCCCGTGACGCGTTCGAGGGACTGCGCCTGATGGACGCCCTCATCGCGGTCAAACGCGGTGTCCCCGGCGCCACCCTGCCCGAACTCAAACAGCGCCGGGTCAAGGCGAGCACCACGGTGGTCGAGGAGCAGCCCGACGAGGGACCCGCGCGCTCGGACGTCGCCACCGACAACCCGGTCCCCACCCCGCCGTTCCTGGGCACCCGCGTCATCAAGGGCATCCAGCTCAAGGAGTACGCCTCCTGGCTCGACGAGGGCGCCCTGTTCAAGGGCCAATGGGGCCTGAAGCAGGCGCGTACCGGTAACGGGCCCACCTACGAGGAGCTGGTGGAGAGCGAGGGCCGACCGCGCCTTCGCGGCTGGCTCGACGAACTGCACACCAAGAACATGCTGGAGGCGGCCGTCGTCTACGGCTACTTCCCGTGCGTGTCCAAGGGCGACGACCTGATCATCCTGGACGAGCAGGGCAACGAGCGGACCCGGTTCACCTTCCCGCGCCAGCGCCGCGGCCGGCGGCTGTGCCTGGCCGACTTCTTCCGCCCCGAGGAGTCGGGCGAGAGGGACGTCGTCGGCCTCCAGGTCGTCACCGTCGGCTCGAGGATCGGCGAGGCCACCGCCGAACTCTTTGCCGCCGACTCCTACCGCGACTACCTCGAACTCCACGGCCTGTCCGTGCAGTTGGCCGAGGCGCTCGCCGAGTACTGGCACGCCCGCGTCCGCTCCGAGCTCGGCTTCGGCGGCGAGGACCCGGACGCGATGCAGGACATGTTCGACCTGAAGTACCGCGGCGCCCGCTTCTCCCTCGGCTACGGCGCCTGCCCCAACCTGGAGGACCGCGCCAAGATCGCCGCGCTGCTCGAACCCGAGCGGATCGGCGTCCACCTCTCCGAGGAGTTCCAGCTCCACCCCGAGCAGTCCACCGACGCCATCGTCATCCACCACCCCGAGGCGAAGTACTTCAACGCGCGGTAATCCGCGACAGTCGTACACTGGTCGGTCCAGCACAGGCCGGTCGCCCTCCCGCGCAGGGAGGGTGACCGGCCTTCTCGTCCCTCATGGAGGTGTACTCGGATGACCAGTACGGTTCCCGCGCTCGGTACCCGAACGGCCGAAGGCTCCACGCTCCAGGCCGTACTCCTCGACATGGACGGCACCCTCGTCGACACCGAGGGCTTCTGGTGGGACGCCGAGAGCGCCGTCTTCGCCGCCCTCGGCCACACCCTGGACCCGGCCTGGAAGCAGGTCGTCGTCGGCGGCCCGATGACCCGCAGCGCGGGCTTCCTCATCGAGGCGACCGGCGCCGACATCACCCTCCCTGAGGTCACCGTCCTGCTCAACGACGCCTTCGAGCGGCGCATCGCCCAGTCGCTGCCGCTGATGCCGGGCGCCGCGAGACTCCTCGCCGAACTCTCCGCCCACCAGGTGCCGACCGCGCTCGTCTCCGCCTCCCACCGGCGCATCATCGACCGCGTCCTGCACTCGCTCGGCGCCGAGCACTTCCGGCTCAGCGTCGCCGGTGACGAGGTCACCCGCACCAAGCCGTACCCCGACCCGTATCTGATCGCCGCCTCCGGGCTGAGCGCCGACCCCACGCGCTGTGCCGTCATCGAGGACACCGCGACGGGCGTCGCCGCCGCCGAGGCCGCGGGCTGCCATGTCGTCGCCGTCCCCTCCCTCACGCCCATCGAGCCGGCCCGCCGGCGTACGGTCGTCCCCTCCCTCGAACACGTCAACCTGCCTTTTCTGCATGGCCTGATGACGCCCTGACACGCGAGGGATGGCCGAATCGCCGCGCACGCCAATCCAGTTGCCCGTGTGACCTTTCCCACTCCACCGGGGCTCGACAGGCCTGGCCGACCATGCTGCGGCATCACTGCGCGTGCTTGGGGAGGTGACCTTGTGTCCTGATTGGTGGCTCCGTGCGCCGAACCTTCCTCCTGAGGTGTTTTCGGTGCGTCCACGCCTGGTTCCGCTGCGTGATGGACGAGTGGCTCCAGCGCCTGCGGACCGCGACGGCGAGCCCATTAATGTCGTCGCGAGAACATCGCCGTAACCCTCCCGTGCCCCGCGTGCACCACCCCTGCCCCGGCCACGGGTTCGACAGCTCTGGAGAAACACGAGCATGAACCGCAAGACTTTGGTGCTGCCGGCCGTCATCGGTCTGCTTGCCCCTGTGCTCGCCGCCTGTGGCGGGTCCGACAGCGGGGACAAGGGCGGCGACGCGATCGCCGTGGGCACCACCGACCGGTTCATCGCGTCGAAGGCGGTCCCCGCCCCGTTCGACCCCGCGTACGCCTATGACGCCGGGTCCTGGAACGTGCTGCGCCAGACCGTGCAGACGCTGATGGCGATGCCCCGCAGCGGCAGCGGCGACCCGGTGCCCGAGGCCGCCGAGAGCTGCATCTTCACCGACAGCGGCAGCGAGCGCTACGTCTGCAAGCTGCGCAAGGACCTGCAGTTCGCCGACGGCGACCCCGTCACCGCGGCCGACGTGAAGTACTCCATCGACCGCGTCCGCGCCATCAAGAGCAGCAGCATGTCGTACGGCCTGCTCTCCACGATCGACACGATCGAGACGCAGGGCGACCGCGAGGTGGTCTTCCACCTCAACACCCCGGACGCCACCTTCCCGTACAAGCTGGCCACGCCCACCGCCGGCATCGTCAACCCCGACGACTACGCGAAGAACAAGCTGCGCGACGGCTTCGAGGTGGACGGCTCCGGCCCGTACACGATGAAGGCCGAGGTCGACGGCAAGACCGTCGTCAAGACCGTCTTCACCAAGAACCCCCACTACAAGGGGCAGTTGAAGCCGAAGAACGACAAGGTGGAGCTGGTCTCCTTCGCGGGCGCCGACGCCATGGGCGAGGCGCTGGAGAAGGGCGACGTCGACATGATGACGCGCACCATGTCCCCGGAGCAGATCAAGAAGTACTCGACCACCCCGCCCGAGAACATCAACCTGGTCGAGATGCCGGGCATGGAGATCCGCTACCTCGGCTTCACCACCACGGCCGACAGCGTCCGCACCAAGGCCGTCCGCCAGGCCATGGCACAGCTCGTGGACCGCGGCGAACTCGCGTCGAGCGTGTACGGCACCACCGCCGAGCCGCTGTACTCGCTGGTGCCCGCGGGCATCACGGGCCACCAGAACTCCTTCTTCAACAAGTACGGCGACCCGGACAGGGCGAAGGCCGCCGCCACGCTGAGCGGGGCCGACATCACCACGCCGGTCAAGCTCACGCTGCACTACACGAGCGACCACTACGGTTCGGCCACCAAGAAGGAGTTCGAGGTCCTTCAGAAGCAGCTCAACGCCAGCGGCCTGTTCGACGTCGACATCAAGGGCGACATCTGGGACACCTACCGCGCGGCGCAGCTCAAGGGCAAGTACGACGTCTACGGCATGGGCTGGTTCCCCGACTTCCCCGACGCCGACAACTTCCTCGCGCCCTTCCTCGACAAGGACAACTTCCTCGCGTCCCCCTACGCGAACGGCCGCATCCGGGGCGACCTGATCCCGGCCGAGCGCCGTGAGGCCGACCGGCTCACCGCCGCCAAGAGCCTCCAGCAGATCCAGAACACCGTCGCCGACGACGTGCCCGTCCTGCCGCTGTGGCAGGGCAAGCAGTACGTCGCCGCCCGCGACGACATCACCGGCGTGGAGTGGGCGCTGTCCTCCTCCTCGGTCCTCCAGCTCTGGGAACTGAGCCGCGGCGTCAGCGGCTGAACCCTCCGTGGGGCCGGTCCCGCAGCCGCGGCCGGCCCCGCCCGTCACCGTACGACCAACGACAAGGCATGTACGTGAGAATGCGCGACCAATGGTTGTCCCTGCCCCTCGGCGTGGGACTCGCCGCGGCACTGCTGACCGGCTGCGGTTCGGACCAGGGCGGTTCCGGCTCCACCGGCGACACCGTGGTCATGGGCATGTCCGACGACATCCAGGCCACCGACCCTGCGTCCGGTTACGACCCCGGCTCGTGGCTGCTGTTCAACAACGTCTTCCAGTCCCTGCTCAGCTTCCCCAACGGAGGCACCGAGCCGGAGCCCGAGGCCGCCAAGGAGTGCCACTTCAGCGACTCCGCCACCAAGGTCTACTCGTGCACCCTGCGCCCCGGCCTCAGGTTCAGCAACGGCAACGCGCTCACCTCGAAGGACGTCAAGTTCTCCTTCGACCGCATGATGAAGATCAACGACGACGCCGGCCCCGCCATCATGTTCCCCATGCTGGACAAGGTGGAGACGCCCGACGCCAGGACCGTCGTGTTCCGGCTCACGTACCCCGACGCCACCTTCCCCAGTAAGATCGCCTCGGGCGCCGGATCGATCGTCGACCACACCGCGTACCCGAGCGACGCCCTGCGCAAGGACGGCAAGGCCGTCGGCTCCGGCCCGTACCGGCTCGACTCGTTCGACAAGAACGAAGCGGCGTTCTCCGTCAACGACAAGTACCGCGGCACCGCCAAGGTCAAGAACACCGGCGTCACCCTGAAGTTCTTCCACGGTGACCAGACGGGCCTGAAGAAGTCCCTGCTCGACGGGGACGTCGACCTCGCCTACCGCGGCCTCGCCGCCAAGGACATCGCCGACATCCAGGCGGCCGGCGGCAAGGACGCCGACGCGGCGAGCCAGCTCGATGTCGTCGAGGGCACCAGCGCCGAGGTCCAGCACCTCGTCTTCAACATGAAGGACCCGGTCGCCGGCAAACTCGCCGTCCGCAAGGCCATCGCCCGTCTGATCGACCGCGACGCCCTCATCGACGAGGTCTACGACAACACCGCGACCTCGCTGTACTCGATCATCCCGGCGGGCATCACCGGCCACACCACCGCCTTCTTCGACACCTACGGCGCCCGCCCCTCCACGAGCGAGGCCCGGGCCGCGCTGCGCGCCGACGGCATCACGGCCAAGGTCAAGCTGACGCTCTGGTCCACGCCGTCGCGCTACGGACCGGCCACCGACGCCGAGCTGACCGCCATCGCCAAGCAGCTCAACGCGAGCGGCCTGTTCGACGCGGACGTCAAGTCCGTGGCGTTCGCCCAGTACGAGCGGGACATCAAGTCCGGCAAGTACGGCGTCTACGTCAAGGGCTGGGTGCCCGACTATCCGGACCCGGACAACTTCACCCAGCCGTTCTTCGGCAAGGACAACGTCCTCGGCAACAACTACGCCAACAGCGCCATCACCGGCACGATCATCCCGCAGACCGGCGCCCAGAGCGACCGCGCCGCCACCAGCAAGCAGTACGAGCAGCTCCAGGACATCGTCGCCAGGCAACTGCCGATCCTGCCGGTGTGGCAGGCCAAGCAGTACGCCGTCGCCCGCGACAACGTCTACGGCCTGGAGAACTGCCTCGACGCGTCGACCGTCTTCCGCTTCTGGGAGATCAGCAAGGGCTGACAGCCCCGCTCGACACGAAGGCGGCGGCCACCCACCGGGTGACCGCCGCCTTCGCGCGTCCGTGTCTCTACTGAGCGCCCGGCCGCACGAGACCGCTCTCGTACGCGTACACGGCCGCCTGCACCCGGTCGCGCAGGCCCAACTTCGTGAGCACATGCCCGACATGGGTCTTCACGGTCGTCTCGCTCACGAACAGATCGGCGGCGATCTCCGCGTTCGACAGACCCCGCGCCACCAGCTTCAGCACCTCCACCTCACGCTCGGTCAACGTGTGCAAGGTGTCCGGCACCGGCTCGTCACCCGACGGAAGATGATCCGCGTACTTGTCGAGCAGCCGACGCGTGATGCTCGGCGCGAGCATCGCCTCACCCGCCGCGACCACCCGGATCGCCTGCACCAGCTCATTGGCCGGGGCGTCCTTGAGGAGAAAACCGCTGGCCCCCGCCTTCAACGCCTCCACCACGTACTCGTCGAGATCGAACGTCGTCAGGACGAGCACCTTCGCCGGACCGTCCTTGCCGGGACCGCTGATCTGCCGGGTCGCCTCCACCCCGTCCATCCGCGGCATCCGGATGTCCATGAGCACCACATCGGGCTGGAGCGCCCGCACCTGGTCCAGAGCCTGGAGGCCGTCGCCGGCCTCGCCGACGACCGCGATGTCCTGCTCGGCCTCCAAGATCATGCGGAAGCCCGTACGCAGCAGCGGCTGGTCATCGACCAATAGGACGCGGATGGCCACGAAACTCTCCTTCGATAGTCCCGCCCCATTCTGCCCTGCCGGGCGCGGAGGGTCCGGATCAGGCCGGATCACCGGCGGGCGAGCGCACCGGCAGCGGATACGGCGGGGGAGTCCCGCCGAACTCCGGGCAGACGGCCTGGTGGTCGCACCAGCCGCACAGCTTCGTCGGCCGCGGTCGCCACTCACCGGTCTCGGTGGCCAGCTTGATCGCGTCCCACAGCGCGTGCAGCTTGCGCTCCACCCGCTCCAGATCGGCGACGACCGGGTCGTAGGTCACCACATCGCCGCTGCCCAGATAGACGAGCTGGAGCCGCCGCGGCACGACACCCTTCAGCCGCCACACCACCAGCGCGTAGAACTTCATCTGGAACAGCGCGCCCTCGGCGTACTCCGGCCGGGGCGCCTTGCCCGTCTTGTAGTCGACGATGCGCACCTCACCGGTGGGGGCCACATCGACCCGGTCGATGATCCCGCGCAGCCGCAGCCCCGACTCCAGCTCCGCCTCGACGAACAGCTCCCGCTCGGCGGGCTCGAGACGCGTCGGGTCCTCCAGCGTGAACCACCGCTCGACCAGGCGCTCCGCGTCACCGAGCCACCGCGCCATCCGCTCGCCCCCGGCGTCGTCGGCGAACAGCTCCCCCAGCTCCGGCCTCGACTCCCGCAGCCGGTCCCACTGGCCCGGGATCAGCGACTTGGCCCGCGGCGCGGTCCGCTCCCCGGCCGGGGCGTCGAACAGTCTCTCCAGCACGGCATGGACCAGCGTGCCCCGCGTCGCGGCCTCACTCGGCTTCTCCGGCAACTTGTCGATCACCCGGAACCGGTACAACAACGGGCACTGCATGAAATCACCGGCGCGCGACGGCGACAGCGACGCCGGCGCGACAGCGGCCACGGCGGCGGTCACGGCGGCGGTCACGGGCCCGGACTCCGGGCCCGTCTCGGTACTGGTCTCCATGTCCCACGACGATACGGCCCGCCACCGACAGTCAGGCACCTGCGCGTCCCCCGCGTCTTGCGTAGCGTGGCCCCGGGGGAGTCGACGGGGGCCGCCGGACACCGTCCGCATACCATCGACGCCAGAACGTCCCGCCCGGCGGGAAACGCTTCGAACGAGGGGACCGAGGGATCACCGTGGACGAGAGCGGGCAGCCGCAGTCCGGCACCGGCGAGGCGACGCCGCCGGCGGAGGACACCGGGGGGCACCCCGCGCAGGCCCGGCCGGACTCCGCCGCGCCCTCCACCCCCACCCAGGAGAGCGCCGCGGCGTCCTCCTCGCAGCAACCCCCGCAGGACCCGCGGGACCCGGCCCCGCACCAGGCGCCCGCCGACCGGGACGGCAGCCCCGCCGCCCCGCCCGCCCGCGCCCACGACACCCACCCCGACCGGGCCGCCGCCACCTCCGGCAAGCGCAAGGGCCCCGCCAAGCCCCCCAGCCCCCGCGGCGGCATCCTCATGGGGCGCCCCTTCGGCGTCCCCGTCTACGTCGCCCCGAGCTGGTTCCTCGTGGCCGCGCTCATCACCTGGGTCTTCGGCGGCCAGCTCGACCGCGTCCTGCCCGCACTCGGCGCCGCCCGCTACCTGGTCTCCCTCTTCTTCGCGGTCGCCTTCTACGCCTCCGTGCTCGTCCACGAACTGGCCCACGTCGTCGCCGCCCTGCGCTTCAAGCTCCCCGTCCGCCGCATCCAGCTCCAGTTCTTCGGCGGCGTCTCCGAGATCGAGAAGGAGTCCGAGACCCCGGGCCGCGAGTTCGTCCTCGCCTTCGTCGGACCCCTGCTCTCCCTCGTCCTGTCCGGCGTCTTCTACCTCGGCATGACGGCCGTCGAACCCGGCACCGTCCCCGGCGTCCTGCTCGCCGGCCTGATGGTCTCCAACCTCATCGTCGCCGTCTTCAACCTGCTGCCCGGCCTGCCCCTCGACGGCGGCCGGATGCTCCGCGCCGTCGTCTGGAAGATCACCGGCAAACCGATGAGCGGCACCGTCGCCGCCGCCTGGGTCGGCCGCGCCCTCGCCGTCACCGTCCTCATCGGCCTGCCCCTGCTCACCCAGTCCGGCGCACTCGGCGAGAACACCGAGGACGTCAGCGGCATGGACACCGTCACCGACGCCCTGCTGGCCGCCATCCTCGCCGCGATCATCTGGACCGGCGCCGGCAACAGCCTGCGCATGGCCCGGCTCCGCGAACACCTCCCCGACCTGCGCGCCCGCACCCTCACCCGCCGCGCCGTCCCCGTGGCCGCCACGACCCCGCTCTCCGAGGCCCTGCGCCGCGCCAACGAGTCCGGCGCCCGCGCCCTCGTCGTCGTCGACGCCGACGGCGACCCCCGCTCCCTGGTCCGCGAGGCCGCCATCGTCGGCGTCCCCGAGCACCGCCGCCCCTGGGTCACCGTCGGCGGCCTCGCCCAGGACCTCACGGACGGCATGCGCGTCTCCGCCGAACTGGCCGGGGAAGACCTCCTCGACACCCTCCGCGCCACCCCCGCCACCGAGTACCTCGTCGTCGAGGAGGACGGCGCCATCTACGGCGTCCTCTCCGCCGCCGACGTGGAGCGCGCCTTCGTCAAGGCCATGGCCCGGCCCTCGTAGAGCACCCGCCACCCACATGGTCGGCGGCCACCGCCGGGGCCGGTAGGCTGGTCACATGTCCGAACCGACCGGTGCCGCCCGCCGACGCGGGCCCTTCAAGGTCGGGGACCAGGTACAGCTGACCGACCCCAAGGGCCGCCACTACACGTTCACGCTCGAAGAGGGAAAGAACTTCCACACCCACAAGGGTTCCTTCCCGCACGACGAGCTGATCGGCGCACCCGAGGGCAGCGTTGTCCGCACCACCGGAAACGTCGCCTACCTCGCGCTGCGCCCCCTGCTCCCCGACTACGTCCTGTCCATGCCCCGCGGCGCCGCCGTGGTCTACCCCAAGGACGCGGGGCAGATCCTCGCCTTCGCCGACATCTTCCCCGGCGCCCGCGTCGTCGAAGCGGGCGTGGGCTCCGGCTCGCTCAGCAGCTTCCTGCTGCGCGCCATCGGTGACCAGGGCATGCTGCACTCGTACGAGCGCCGCGAGGACTTCGCCGAGATCGCGCGGGCGAACGTGGAGCGCTACTTCGGTGGCCCGCACCCCGCCTGGCAGCTCACCGTCGGCGACCTCCAGGACAACCTCACCGACGGCGACGTCGACCGCGTCATCCTCGACATGCTCGCCCCCTGGGAGTGCCTGGACGTCGTCAAGAAGGCGCTCGTCCCCGGCGGCATCCTCTGCTGCTACGTGGCCACCACCACCCAGCTCGCCCGCACCGTCGAGTCCATTCGCGAGATCGGCTGCTTCAACGAGCCGACCTCGTGGGAGTCGATGATCCGCAACTGGCACGTGGAGGGCCTCGCCGTCCGCCCCGACCACCGGATGATCGGCCACACCGGCTTCCTGCTCACCGCCCGCCGCCTCGCGGACGGCGTCGAGCCGCCCATGCGCCGCCGCCGCCCCGCCAAGGGCGCGTACGGCGAGGACTACGACGGGCCGAACGCGGACGGCGGCAGCCGCGGTCGCTGAGCCGGCGACCCGCCGCTGCCCGGCACCGCGGGACCGCACAACATGACGGCGCCGCCGCCCAGTTCACCGCCGCGAACGGGAACCGGGCGGCGGTGTCCGTTCGTTGACCCGGCGGCAGCACCCGCACCAGGAGCCACCGCGGACCCGGCGGACCCCGCCGTTCCCCCGCACTGTGACGTATGGCACGATGCTGGCCACCCCACCGGCACAGCCCTCACAGGAGACACTCCTCGTGCAGCAACCCGCCGTCCCGGAGCTGGCGCACACCACCACCCGACCCATCCACTGGCTGGCCACGGCCGCGGCCCTCGCCGCCGTCGTCGCGGCCTCCGGCTTCCTCCAGCCGGGCGCGGCCACCGCGGCCCAGCCCGAGCCCAGGACGCCCGGCGCCACGGCCCGCGCCGTCGCACCGCCCGACCCGGCCGCCGTCCACTTCCCCGTCGACTGCGGACCGGTCGAGCTGCTCGTCCAGAAGAAGGCCTCCGGCGACCTCGACGGCGACGGACGCCCCGAGACGGTCGCCGTCGTCCGCTGCGACGCGGGCTCCGGTACTCCGCCGAGCGGCGTCTATGTCCTCATCCGGCCGAGGGGCGCCGACAAGCCCCGCATCGTCGCCACGCTCGTCGACCCTAAGGACCAGTTCTCCGTCACCGACCTCGCCGTAAGGGACCGAGCCGTCACCGCCACCCTCGCCGGCTACTCCTCCGACGCGGTGCCGCGCTACCGCCCGGACGTCCACGAGCAGGCCAAGTGGCAGTGGCGCGGCGGCACGTTCGTCCGGTCCACCCCGGCCGGCGCCCACAGCGTCTGAGGCGACACGAAAGGCCCCGCACCCGGTTCTCCGGTGAGCGGGGCCCCTCGTCCCGTGTCAGGCCGCGTCGGGCCCGTACACCTCGACCCTGTCCGAAACGCGGCGTACATGGATGCAGTCGCCCGGGCACTCCTTCGCGGACGCCACCACATCCGTGAGGAGAGGCAGCGGTACGGGTGTTGAGGCACCCGCGTCCTGCAACAGCTCGTCGTCGGGGCTCTTCACATATGCGAGCCCGTCGATGTCCAGCTCGAACACCTCCGGGGCGTACTGAGCGCAGATCCCGTCGCCGGTGCACAGGTCCTGGTCGATCCACACCTCCAGCGGAACGCTGCTGTCGGTGGTGGATCCGGCCTCTTGCCGCACGCTCATGTCTCCTGCCGTTTCCTGCGTCGTGGCCCCGGAAATCCGACTTCACAAGAGCAAGTCGGGCCGGGCCTGACGGGTGTTGAACAGTTCGACCCTACAACCGCCCGCTTTCCGATGTTGTTGGGTGGGTATTCCCCTGGCGTGAGGGAGAGCGCAAGGGTGAAGATCGGACACACCTCGACCGTCTTTGTGATCTAGGGGTTTCAATCAACACCCACCCAGGTAGGGTCTGGAAGCGTCCAGCTCCCCTTGGAGGAGGTGAGGACCGTGGCAGCCCACGACGACGACATCAACCGCGGCATCCGCCCGGGACGAGGGTCCGACGACCCCGCCGGGCAGATTGCCTATCTCGAGCAGGAAATCGCCGTCCTGCGGCGCAAGCTCGCCGACTCTCCGCGTCATACGAGGATTCTCGAAGAGCGGATCGTCGAGCTGCAGACCAATCTGGCCGGCGTGTCCGCTCAGAACGAACGACTGGCGAACACCCTCCGCGAGGCCCGCGACCAGATCGTGGCCCTCAAGGAGGAGGTCGACCGGCTCGCGCAGCCGCCGGCCGGCTTCGGAGTCTTCCTCACGGCCAATGAGGACGGCACCGCCGACATCTTCACCGGCGGCCGAAAACTCCGGGTGAACGTCAGCCCCAGCGTCGAGCTCGACGAGCTCAGGCGCGGCCAGGAAGTCATGCTCAACGAAGCGCTCAACGTGGTCGAGGCCATGGAGTTCGAGAGCGTCGGCGACATCGTCACCCTCAAGGAGATCCTTGAGGACGGCGAGCGCGCCCTGGTCACCGGCCACACGGACGAGGAGAGGGTGGTCCGGCTCGCCGAACCGCTGCTCGACGTCGTCATCCGGCCCGGCGACGCGCTGCTTCTCGAACCCCGTTCCGGCTATGTCTACGAAGTCGTACCGAAGAGCGAAGTGGAGGAACTGGTCCTCGAAGAGGTGCCGGACATCGGCTACGAGCAGATCGGCGGCCTGGGCAACCAGATCGAACTGATCCGCGACGCGGTCGAGCTGCCCTACCTCTACCCGGACCTGTACCGGGAGCACGAACTGCGGCCGCCCAAGGGCGTCCTGCTGTACGGGCCTCCCGGCTGCGGCAAGACCCTGATCGCCAAGGCGGTGGCCAACTCCCTTGCCAAGAAGGTCGCCGAGGTGACCGGACAGGGCCAGGGGAAGAGCTTCTTCCTCAACATCAAGGGTCCCGAGCTTCTCAACAAGTACGTCGGCGAGACCGAGCGGCAGATCCGCCTCGTCTTCCAGCGTGCCCGCGAGAAGGCCAGCGAGGGCACCCCCGTCATCGTCTTCTTCGACGAGATGGAGTCCCTGTTCCGTACCCGTGGCTCGGGCGTCAGCTCGGACGTGGAGAACACCATCGTCCCCCAGCTCCTCGCCGAGATCGACGGCGTCGAGGGCCTGCAGAACGTGGTCGTGATCGGTGCCTCCAACCGTGAGGACATGATCGACCCGGCCATCCTGCGGCCCGGACGACTCGACGTGAAGATCAAGATCGAGCGCCCGGACGCCGAGGCCGCCAAGGACATCTTCGGCAAGTACCTCACCCAGCGCCTGCCCCTGCACGCCGACGACCTCGGCGAGCACGGCAGCGACCGGGCGGCCACGGTGGCCAACATGATCCAGACCGCCGTGGAGCACATGTACGCGGAATCCGAGGAGAACCGCTTCCTCGAAGTCACGTACGCCAACGGCGACAAGGAAGTCCTGTACTTCAAGGACTTCAACTCCGGCGCGATGATCGAGAACATCGTGGGACGCGCCAAGAAGATGGCCATCAAGGCCTTCCTCGAACAGAACCAGAAGGGCCTCAGGGTCTCGCATCTCCTCCAGGCTTGCATCGACGAGTTCAAGGAGAACGAGGACCTGCCCAACACCACCAACCCGGACGACTGGGCCCGGATCTCCGGCAAGAAGGGCGAGCGGATCGTCTACATCCGCACCCTCGTCACCGGAAAGCAGGGCGCGGACACCGGACGTTCCATCGACACGGTGGCGAACACCGGTCAGTACCTGTAAAAGACAGGGTGGCTGCGGGTGCCCGGACCGGGCACCCGCAGCCCACTGTTTTTCCGGGCAACTACCTCGCCGACCACCCGCTCGACGCCGGAGCGAAGCAATGACGCAAATGATCTCCCCACCAGCGCGGAGGCGTTCTAGGCTCTTTCATACCGCCGAGTCGCGCCGTGCGGGGACGGGCACCGCACGCGCATCGGAGAACCAGCGGTACTTGAGCGGCGCCCCCGACCGAGGGCGCCGCCGGGCAAGGAGGGCCGCATGACCGTACGGCGAGTAATGGGCATCGAGACGGAGTACGGGATCTCCGTCCCCGGCCACCCCAATGCCAATGCCATGCTCACCTCGTCCCAGATCGTCAACGCGTACGCGGCGGCGATGCACCGGGCCCGCCGCGCCCGCTGGGACTTCGAGGAAGAGAACCCGCTGCGCGACGCCCGGGGCTTCGACCTCGCGCGGGAAGCCGCCGACTCCAGCCAGCTCACCGACGAGGACATCGGCCTGGCCAATGTCATCCTCACCAACGGCGCCCGCCTCTACGTGGACCACGCGCACCCCGAGTACAGCTCTCCGGAGATCACCAATCCCCGCGACGCCGTCCTGTGGGACAAGGCCGGCGAGCGCATCATGGCGGAGGCGGCCGACCGCGCGGCCCAGCTCCCCGGCGCCCAGCCGATCCACCTCTACAAGAACAACACCGACAACAAGGGCGCCTCCTACGGGACGCACGAGAACTACCTGATGAAGCGGGAGACCCCCTTCTCGGACATCGTGCGCCATCTGACGCCCTTCTTCGTCTCCCGTCAGGTCGTCACCGGCGCGGGCCGCGTGGGCCTCGGTCAGGACGGGCACGAGCACGGCTTCCAGCTCAGCCAGCGCGCGGACTACTTCGAGGTCGAGGTCGGACTGGAGACGACCCTCAAGCGCCCGATCATCAACACCCGCGACGAACCGCACTCGGACGCGGAGAAGTACCGCCGCCTGCACGTGATCATCGGTGACGCCAACCTCTCCGAGATCTCGACGTATCTGAAACTCGGTACGACGGCCCTGGTCCTCTCCATGATCGAGGACGGCTTCATCGCCGTCGACCTGGCCGTGGACCAGCCGGTCCGCACCCTCCACCAGGTCTCCCACGACCCGACGCTCCAGCACCTGATCACGCTGCGCAGCGGTCGGACCCTCACCGCCGTCCAGCTCCAGATGGAGTACTTCGAGCTGGCCAGGAAGTACGTCGAGGAACGATTCGGCGCCGACGCGGACGAGCAGACCAAGGACGTCCTGACCCGCTGGGAGGACGTGCTAGGCCGCCTGGAGAGCGACCCCATGAGCCTCTCCGGCGAGCTGGACTGGGTGGCCAAGCGCGAGCTCATGGAGGGCTACCGGCGCCGCGACGACCTCGACTGGGACGCGGCGCGGCTGCACCTGGTCGACCTCCAGTACGCCGACGTACGGGCCGACAAGGGCCTCTACAACCGTCTCGCGGCCCGCGGCAAGATGAAGCGCCTGCTGACCGAGGACGAGGTCGAGAGGGCCCGTACGGCGCCGCCTGAGGACACCAGGGCCTACTTCCGCGGGCGCTGCCTCGAGCAGTACGCCGACGACGTCGCCGCGGCCTCCTGGGACTCGGTCATCTTCGACCTGCCCGGCCGTGACTCCCTGCAACGGGTCCCCACCCTGGAGCCCCTACGCGGAACGCGTAATCACGTCAAGGAGCTGCTCGACCGGTGCCGGACGGCCGAGGATCTGGTGCGCGTACTGTCCGGTGGCTGATCCGCGGCTGAAAGGCCCGCGGCGGGGGAATCACAGAGGTGGGTCCCGTACGTTGCGGCAACTGCGGGGCCGATGTCGGACCTGACTTGTAGGGTTCTGATCACGAGCAGCCTGTACGACACGTATGACGTGTATGTCGAACCGAGCGGGGTGAGCTGGATATGGCGACCAAGGACACCGGCGGCGGACAGCAGAAGGCGACGCGTTCCACCGAGGAGGTCGAGGAGCAGGCGGTCGACGAGCAGTCGACCGAGGACCTCAAGGAGCGCCAGGAGAAGCTGAGCGACGACGTCGACTCGGTTCTGGACGAGATCGACGACGTCCTTGAGGAGAACGCGGAGGACTTCGTGCGGTCATTCGTTCAAAAGGGTGGGCAGTAAGCCGCGATCACCTCGGAACCAAAGGTTGATCGCGGGTGTTCGCCTCGGATCTCCGACGCTGCTCGCGACGCTGGAAGTCGCTGTCGCGAGCAGCGTCCGCCGGGGCACGAGCCCGCGCCGGACGCTGTCCTACTGCTCCGGCCGAACAGGTGGATCACTGCCGCGAGACGGGTAGGGTCCGTGGCGTACTGTGCTTCAGCTGCGATGCAGCCTTGGGGCAGTTCAAGGACCGGCCCGACGTGATGCGGCGGGCCGCCGCTTACCTGGAAGGAAACGCGTGGAAGCCAACCCTCGTAGCACCGGGCGTCTGCCGGCTGCCTTCCTGACGCCCGGATCGTCGTCCTTCATGGACTTCCTGGCCGAGCACCAGCCGGAAATCCTGCCGGGGAACCGGCAGTTGCCGCCGACGCAGGGCGTCGTCGAGGCCCCGCACGGCACGACCATCGTCTCCGTGACGTTCCCCGGAGGCGTCGTCCTCGCCGGCGACCGCCGCGCGACGATGGGGAACGTGATCGCGCAGCGCGACATCGAGAAGGTCTTCCCGGCGGACGAGTACTCGGCCGTCGGTATCGCCGGCACGGCCGGTCTGGCCGTCGAGATGGTGAAGCTCTTCCAGTTGGAGCTGGAGCACTTCGAGAAGGTCGAGGGCGCCCAACTCTCCCTGGAGGGCAAGGCGAACCGGCTCTCCACGATGATCCGCTCCAACCTCGGCATGGCCATGCAGGGGCTGGCCGTGGTGCCGCTGTTCGCCGGGTACGACGTCGACCGGGAGAAGGGGCGCATCTTCTCCTACGACGTCACGGGCGGGCGCAGCGAGGAACACGGCTTCGCCGCCACCGGTTCGGGTTCGGTCTTCGCGCGCGGGTCGATGAAGAAGCTCTACCGCGAGGACCTGACGGAGGAGCAGGCGACGACGCTGGTCGTGCAGGCGCTGTACGACGCCGCCGACGACGACTCGGCGACGGGCGGGCCGGACATGGCGCGCCGTATCTTCCCGATCGTCACGGTGATCTCGCAGGACGGGTTCCGCAGGCTGACGGACGACGAGTCGTCGGAGATCGCCCGGGCGATCCTGGAGCGGCGTCTGGAGCAGCCGGACGGTCCGCGAGCCGCTCTGCTGTGAGCTGTCCGTTCGCTCTTCTTTCCCCACTGACGCGTCACTGACAGAAAGGGACGGATAGCCGGTGTCGACGCCGTTCTATGTCTCACCCCAGCAGGCGATGGCCGACCGCGCGGAGTACGCGCGCAAGGGCATCGCCCGCGGTCGCAGCCTGGTCGTGCTGCAGTACGCCGACGGCATCGTGTTCGTCGGCGAGAACCCGTCCCGTGCCCTGCACAAGTTCAGCGAGATCTATGACCGGATCGGCTTCGCGGCCGCCGGCAAGTACAACGAGTACGAGAACTTGCGTATCGGGGGCGTGCGTTACGCGGATCTGCGTGGCTACACGTACGACCGCGACGACGTGACGGCCCGTGGCCTGGCGAACGTCTACGCGCAGACGCTGGGCACCATCTTCTCCAGCGCGGCCGAGAAGCCGTACGAGGTGGAGCTGGTCGTCGCGGAGGTCGGCGAGACCCCCGAGGGCGACCAGATCTACCGGCTGCCGCACGACGGCTCGATCGTGGACGAGCACGGCTCGGTCGCGGTCGGCGGCAACGCGGAGCAGATCAGCGGTTATCTGGACCAGCGTCACCAGGACGGGATGACGCTGTCCGAGGCGTTGAAGCTGGCCGTGCAGGCGCTGTCGCGCGACACCAACGGGAGCGAGCGGGAGATCCCCGCCGAGCGTCTCGAGGTGGCGGTGCTCGACCGTACGCGTCCGCAGCAGCGTAAGTTCAAGCGCATCACGGGGCGTCAGTTGTCGCGGCTGCTCACCGCCGAGGGCGCTGCCGAGACCTCGAAGGCCGCGTCCGACGCGGTCTCCGACGACACTTCCGACGACTCCGCCGAGGATTGATCCAAGCAGTTCGTCGTGGGGATGCCCCGGCCGGTTGGTGAACCGGCCGGGGCATCCTCATGTCAGGGCCCGGTGCGCGGCGGTGGCGCTGTCGAGCCGCGGACCACCAACTGGACGGGGAGCGGCGCGGTTTCGGGGGCGCGGCCCTCCAGGACGGCGAGCAGCGCGGCCATGCCCCGCTCGCCGAACTCCTCGGCCGGCAGACGCACGGTGGTGAGTTCGGGTTCGACGGCGGTGGCGAGGGAGAGGTCGTCGAAACCGGTGACCGAGAAGTGTTCGGGGATGCGCAGTCCCATGCGCCGGGCGGCCTTGTAGGCGCCCGTGGCGAGCTTGTCGTCGTCGCAGACGATCGCGGTGGGCTGGATCAGGCCGCTGGTGTGCAGGGCTCGTTCGGTGGCGGCCACGGCGTCCTCGACGGTGAGGGCGGAGCGGACGGTGCGGACGGTGGTGCCGGGCAACCGGGCGGCGGCGGTGGCCAGTTCGCGGGCGCGAACGTCGAAGGTCCAGGACCGCACCGCCGAGGCGAGGTGCAGGAAGTGGCGGTGGCCGAGGGTGAGCAGGTGGTCGGTGATCTGCCGCATGCCGTCGGCGAGGTCGAGGTTCACGGTCGTGGCGCCGAGGCTGCCGCCAGGGTCGCTGTCGAGCATGACGAGGGGGAGGTCGTCGCCGCGCAGCGCCGTGAGGGTGTCGGCGGCCATGGAGGAGGCGAGGATGCCGTCCAGGGCGGCGCGGGCCGAGGGGAACGGGTCGCGGGCCGGGCCGATGCCGTCGGGGGAGGGGTAGAGGACGACGCCGAAGTCGTGCTGGGCGGCGATGCGGGCGGCCCCGGTGTAGACGCCCGCGAAGAACTCGTTGGTGAGCGCGGGGACGACGAGCAGGGCGGTGCGGGTGCGGCCGAGGCGCAGGTTGCGGGCCGCGAGGTTGGGGCGGTAGCCGAGGTCGCGGGCGGCGGCGCGGACGCGCTCGGCGGTGGCGGGGGCGACCCGGCCGCGCCACTTCTCACCCATGACGAGGGAGACGGCGGCCTGTGAGACGCCGGCGGCGCGCGCCACGTCCCGGCTGGTGGGGCGGGTGGTCGCCGCCCCGTCCGTTCCGCTGGTCACTGCTGCCTCCGTCTGTCCGGGCCCGGGACGGTCGACGTTATCGGGTGGCTCCCGGTACGGCGCACGTGATACGTATAACGCCTCGACGTTATACGTAAAACTTCAGGAGGGGAGGCGGGGCGATGGCCGCGGGATACGCGGAGATCCTCCGGGCGCCGCACGCGATGCGGCTGCTCACGGGCACGCTCGTCGGCAGGCTGCCGAACGCCACGGCGGCCATCGCCATCGTGCTGTTCATCCGGGACGAGGGCGGCTCGTACAGCCTGGCGGGCGCGCTCGCCGCGGTCTACGGCGTCGCCAACGCGATCGGGCAGCCGCTGCTCGGGCGCCTCGTCGACCTGCGCGGCCAGCCGAAGGTGCAGCTTCCGGCCGCTGTCCTGTCGGCGCTCGCCATGACCCTCTTCGCGTGCGTCGGCACCGACACACCGGTGTGGGCGTACACCGCGGTGGCCGCGTCCGGACTGTTCACGCCGCCGCTGGAAGGCGGCCTGCGGGCGCTGTGGCCGAACGTGCTGCCGCGCGAGGAGCAGGTGCACACGGCGTACGCGATGGACGCGATCGCGCAGGAAGTCATGTTCACCGTCGGCCCGTTGCTGGTGACCGTGTGCGTGTCGCTGTGGTCGGCGCAGGCCGCGCTGGTCGTGCTCAACGTCATCGGCGTGCTCGGCGCCCTCTCCGTCGTCCTGTCCAGGCCCTCCCGCGCGTGGCGCTCCGCGCCGCGCGAGGCCCACTGGCTGGGCGCGCTGCGCTCACCGGGCCTGCTCGCGCTGCTCGCCGCGTTCCTGTTCATCGGGCTCGCACTCGGCTCCATCACGGTCGCCGGGGTCTCCTACGCGGACGGCAACGGCGGCGACGCGGTCTACGGCTGGATGATGGCGGCGCTCGGGCTCGGCGCGCTCGTCGGCGGCTCCGTGTACGGCGCGCGTCAGTGGAGCGGCACCCCGGAGAAGCGGCTGCGCCTGCTGGTGGCCCTGCTGGCGCTGTTCTACCTGCCGTTGACGCTCATGCCGGGACCGGTGGCGATGGTGGCGCTCACCGCGGTCGCGGGTGTCTTCCTGGCGCCGTCGCTCGCCTGCGCGTTCATCGTCGTCGACCGGCACGCGCCGCGCGGGACGGTGACGGAGGCGTTCTCCTGGCTCGTGACGACGTTCACGGTGGGCGCCAGCGCGGGCACGGCGGTCGCCGGACCGGTCGTCGAGTGGGGCGGCACGCGGTGGGGGTTCGCCGTACCGGCGGCCACCGGGGCGCTCGCCCTGCTCGTACTCCTGGCCACCGGGCGGGTTCTGCGGGCCCCTCGCACGTCCGGGCCCGGGGAGGCCGCTTCGGAAAATGATCCAAACCGTGCTGTCGAACCCCGTTTCAGCTCGGTGGATCGGGCGTAATGTTCAGACATGGACCGCCGCATTTTCGGGCTGGAGAACGAGTACGGCGTCACATGCACGTTCAGGGGACAGCGCCGCCTGTCTCCTGACGAGGTGGCGCGGTACCTCTTCCGCCGTGTCGTGTCATGGGGCCGCAGCAGCAATGTCTTTCTGCGGAACGGCGCCCGCCTCTACCTTGACGTGGGATCGCATCCGGAATACGCAACACCGGAATGCGACAACGTGACCGAGTTGGTCACCCACGACAAAGCGGGCGAGCGCATTCTGGAAGGCCTGCTCGTCGACGCCGAACGCCGCCTGCACGAGGAGGGCATCGCAGGCGACGTATACCTGTTCAAGAACAACACCGACTCGGCGGGAAACTCCTACGGCTGCCACGAGAATTACCTGGTGGCACGGCACGGGGAGTTCTCGCGCCTCGCGGACATTCTCATTCCCTTCCTGGTCACCCGTCAGTTGCTGTGCGGCGCGGGCAAGGTGTTGCAGACGCCGCGCGGTGCCGTGTACTGCGTGAGCCAGCGCGCCGAGCACATCTGGGAGGGCGTCAGCTCCGCGACGACGCGCTCCCGGCCGATCATCAACACCCGCGACGAGCCGCACGCCGACGCCGAGCGCTACCGCCGACTGCACGTCATCGTCGGTGACTCGAACATGTCGGAGACGACCATGCTCCTCAAGGTCGGCGCCACCGATCTGGTGCTGCGCATGATCGAGGCGGGCACGGTGATGCGCGACCTGACCCTGGAGAACCCGATCCGGGCGATCCGCGAGGTCAGCCACGACATCACGGGCCGGCGCAAGGTGCGCCTGGCCAGCGGCCGCGAGGCCTCGGCCCTTGAGGTGCAGCGCGAGTACTACGAGAAGGCCGTCGACTTCGTGGAGCGCCGGGGCATTCGCACCGGCACCGTCGACCAGGTCCTCGAACTGTGGGGCCGCACGCTCGACGCGATCGAGGCGGAGGACCTCGACCGCATCGGCACCGAGATCGACTGGGTCATGAAGTACAAGCTCATCGAGCGCTACCGCGCCAAGCACAACATGACCATGTCGCACCCGAGGGTCGCGCAGATAGACCTCGCGTACCACGACATCCACCGCCGCCGGGGCCTCTACTACCTGCTGGAGAAGAAGGGACAGGCCGCCCGGATCTGCAATGACCTGAAGATCTTCGAGGGCAAGTCCGTGCCGCCGCAGACCACGCGCGCGCGGCTGCGCGGCGACTTCATCCGCCGGGCCCAGGAACAGCGCCGTGACTTCACGGTCGACTGGGTCCATCTGAAGCTGAACGACCAGGCGCAGCGCACCGTGCTCTGCAAGGATCCGTTCCGCAGCGTCGACGACCGGGTGGAGAAGCTGATCGCCGGGATGTAGGGGCGGTCCGCGCACTCCTGTCGGTTCCACCCATCCCGCGAAGGGCCTTGTACGAATCATTCGTACGAGGCCCTTCGGCCGTCCTCGGAAAAGCGGGAGGAGGGCCTAGAGTGGCCGAACCGTACTCGAGCGACTTGAGGATCATTGTGCGACGCCGACTTGCAGCTCTACTGATCGTGCCGGCACTGGCGCTGACCGCGACGGCCTGCGGCAGCGACGACGGCAAGAAGGACGCGACGGACAAGGCGGACTCCTCGTCCGCGTCGCCCAAGGCGGCCGAGGTGCCCGAGCCGGTCGACGCCGCGAACCCGATGCCGAAGGTGAGCGGCCCCGTCGGCAAGAAGGCGACGATCACGCTCCCCAAGGGCGACCCGAGCGGCAAGTTCGTCGTGCACACGCTCTCCGAGGGCGACGGCGCGCAGGTGAAGAAGAACGACCTCGTGTCGATGAACTTCACCGGCAAGCTCTGGAAGGGCGGCAAGGACCTCGGCGACACCTACGGCAAGCAGGGCGGCGGCGACCAGATGGTGACCGCGGGCGGGAAGGGCCAGCTCCCCGCCTTCGCGCAGGCCGTGATCGGGCAGAAGGAGGGCAGCCGGGTCCTCGTCGTGGCGCCCCCGGCGGCGGGCTTCGGTGCCCAGGGCAACCCGCAGGTCGGCATCGGTGCCACGGACACGCTCGTCTTCGCCGTCGACGTCGGCAAGGTGATCCCGAAGAAGGCCGAGGGCACGCAGGCCCCGATCCCCTCGAACCTTCCGCAGATCAAGGCCGACAAGGAGGAGCCGGCCACGATCTCCGTGCCCAAGAACGACCCGCCGAAGAAGCTCGTCGACCAGGTCCTGATCAAGGGCAAGGGCGCCGAGGTCAAGAGCGGCCAGCGGGTCACGATGCAGTACAGCGGTGCCGCGTGGAAGCCGAACGAGGGCAAGGAGAAGGCCGAGCTGTTCGACTCCTCCTGGAAGACGGGCCAGCCGTTCTCGACCGCCATCGGCCAGGGCCAGGTCATCAAGGGCTGGGACACCGGCATCGTCGGCAAGCACGTCGGCGACCGGGTCCTCCTGGTGATCCCGGCCGACCAGGCGTACGGCAAGGAGGCCAAGGGCGCGACCCTGCCGGCCAACTCGACGCTGGTCTTCGTGGTCGACATCCTCGCCGCGCACTGACCGCCGGAGAAATGGCAGACTGTCCCGGTTGCCCAACCGTCAACAAGCAGGAGCACTACACGTGAGCATCGACAAGCCGGAGATCGACTTCCCCGAGGGCCCGGCCCCCACGGACCTGGAGATCGTGGACCTCTGGGAGGGCGACGGCCCCGAGGCGAAGGCGGGCGACACCGTCTCCGTGCACTACGTGGGCGTGGCCTTCTCCACCGGTGAGGAGTTCGACGCCTCCTGGAACCGCGGCACCCCGCTCCAGTTCCAGCTCGGTGGCGGCCAGGTCATCCAGGGCTGGGACAAGGGCCTCCAGGGCATGAAGGTCGGCGGCCGTCGCCGGCTGACCATCCCCGCCCACCTCGCCTACGGCGACCGCGGCGCCGGCGGCGGCCGCATCGCCCCCGGCGAGACGCTGATCTTCGTCTGTGACCTGATCTCCGTCTGAGACCGTCGCACATCGACCGCAAGCGGTCATCCGAGGGCCCGTGCCTGCCAGGCATGGGCCCTCGGCTTTTGCCGGTACACCCCCGAGCGGTACGGTCATCCGTCGGGAGCAACATGAGGAAAGGGCGTCGATGGCCATTGCCAAGGCCGAGCGGCTGATGAATCTGGCGCTGTGTCTGCTCGGGACCCGGCGGCCACTCAGCAAGCGCGAGCTGCGGGAGTCCATCGAGGCCTACCTGGAGGCGGGCAGCGACGACTCCTTCAACCGCATGTTCGAGCGCGACAAGGACGACCTGCGCGAGCTCGGCCTGGTCATCGAGACCGTGGAGAACCTGGACGGCGAGGTCGGCTACCTCGCCCGCCGCGACAGCAACCGCCTGCCGCCCGTCACGTTCGACGGCGAGGAGGCCGCCGCGCTCGGTCTCGCCGCGAAGGTCTGGCAGCAGGCCCGGCTGGCCGGTGCCGCCAGCGGCGCGCTCCAGAAGCTGCGCGCCGCCGGGATGCCGGAGGACGTGGACCCGTACGAGAGCCACGGCGCGCTCGAACCCCGTATCCCCGTCCACGAGGCCTCCTTCGAGCCGCTGATGCTGGCCTGCCGCGACCGGCGCCCCGTCGTCTTCGACTACCGCAAGGCGACCGCCGCACGGCCCGCGCCCCGGCACGTCGAGCCCTGGGCGCTGGAGTGCTGGCGCGGCCACTGGTACCTGGCGGGCTGGGACCGCGACCGGGAGGCCGAGCGCGTCTTCCGGCTGTCCCGGATCACCGGCAAGGTCCGCTCGCGCGCCGGCACGTTCACGGCGCCGGTGCCGGACGTGGTGACCGTGCGGGAGACCGTCGCGAGCTGGGCGGGGGAGAGCGCCACGCGCTCCGCGCTGATCAGGCTGCGCACGGGCGCGGGCTACCCGCTGCGCGCCAAGGCCGTCTCCGTACGGGAACTGGGCGACGGCTGGGACGAGTTGGAGATCCCGTACGGGCACGGGCTCGACGCCTGGCTCGTGGAGTTCGGCCCCGACGTGGTCGTGCTGGAGCCCGCGGAGCTGCGGGCCGATGTCGTGGACCGGCTGCGCGCCGTGGCCAAGGGCTGAGGGGGAGAACGCAGGAGCATGGCTTCCAACGCCATTGACCAGACCCGCCGGATGCTGTCGCTGGTGACGTATCTGCGCGAGCGCCCCGGCGCCCGTGTCGAGGACGTCGCCCGGGCCTTCGGCATCACCGAGGACGAGCTGATCTCCGACCTGGACGTCCTGCCGCTGTGCGGCACGAGCTTCCGCGGCGGCGACCTCCTCGACATCGACACCGACGGGGACCGCATCTGGTGGCACAACCCCGACGACGTCGCCGAGCCGTTGCGGATCGCCGCCGACGAGGCGACCGCGCTCCTGGTGGCCGCCCGCGCGGTGGCCACGCTGCCGGGGCTGCGCGAGAGCGACCGCCTCGCCCTGCTGCGCGCGACCGCGAAGCTGGAGACGGCGGCCGGTGAGGTGGCGAGCGCGAGCGCCCGCCTGAACGTCACCTTCGAGTCCGAGGGCGGCGTCTTCGCGGACGTCGACCGCGCGATCTCCGAGCGGCGCCGCCTGTGGATCCGCTACTACTCGCCCGCGCGTGACGAGGTCACCGAGCGGGAGATCGATCCGATCCGGCTGGTCAGCGTCGGCCACACCTACGTCGAGGCGTGGTGCCGCAGGTCCGAGGCGCGGCGCACGTTCCGGCTCGACCGGGTCGCCGAGATCCGGGTCCTGGACGAGGCCGCCGCCCCGCCCCAGGTGGAACTGCGCGATCTGTCCGAGGGGCTGGTGCAGCCCGCGGCCGAGGACCCGGAGGTCGTCGTCGAGGTCGGGCCCGGCGGGCGCTGGGTCGCCGAGTACTACCCGCACGACAGCGCGGAGGAACTGCCGGACGGCGGACTGCGGATCACCCTGCGCACGCCCGAGCCGTCCTCGCTGCGCCGGCTCGCGCTGCGCCTCGGCAGGGACGGGCACATCGTCTCCCCTGCCGAGCTGGCCGCGAGCGCGCGGGACGCGGCGCGCGAGGCACTGGCCGCGTACGACGGGGCCGCGTGACGGAGCGGGACACCCCTGATGGGGATGTACGGCGCATAACGGATGAAAGGTGCGAGGTGGACAGAATGACAAGTGTGGCCGGTTTCACTGATATCGCCGCGATGTCCGCCCGGGTCGCCGCCCCGGCGCCCGTCGTCTTCAAGGCCGCCTGCCCGGACTGCCGCGCCCGCTTCGAACTGGCCGCGTCCGCGATCCGGTTGGCGATCGGCGCCAGCAGGCGCACCACCTTCTACTCCTTCACCTGCCCCGAGTGCGACGCCGCCGTCCGCAAGCCCGCGGGCGAGCGCATCGTCGAACTCCTCACCGGTGGCGGGGTCCGCACGCTCCGCCTCCACCAGACCGTCTAGGCTCGGCGCATGTTCTGGGCGATGCTGGCCGTGGCGTTGGGTTTCGTGGGACTTGCCGTACTGGCCGTCTTCGCGATCAAGGTGTTCGTCGAGGCACAGCGTCTCGGGCGTCAAGTCGCCGCCACCACCCAGCAGATCAACCGCGCGGCCGAGGAGCTGGAGCGGGCCGCGGTGAGCGTCGCGAAGGCGGGCGGCGAAACCCTGTGAATAGGTCGCCGTCGTGCGCTACGGGATGGAAAGCGCTTTACCGCCGTGGCCTGTCCGACGCCGGGGCCGGGCGGGTACGCTCCCTTAGGCGGCCCGGGAGTGAGGCGCCGGTCGCAACGGGGAGTACGCAGAGGGATTGCCCCCTGTTCACCCCCACGGGATACGATCGCTGCCAGCACGGTGGTCGGACAACAGTCCGAAGTCCGATCGGTACCGGCAGTCCCGCCCCTGCCGCCTCAGTGAGAAGGTAAACGCATATGTTCGGAAAGCTCGGCGCACCCGAGATCATTCTGATCCTCGTCGTCATCATCCTGCTGTTCGGCGCGAAGAAGCTTCCGGACATGGCGCGCTCGCTCGGCAAGTCCGCTCGCATCCTGAAGAGCGAGGCCAAGGCGATGAAGAGTGAAGGCAAGGACACCTCCGCCGCCCCGGCCGACCCGCCGCGACAGGACGAGCAGCCGCCCGCGCCGCGCACCATCCAGGCGGCCCCGGGCGATGTGACCAGCTCGCGCCCCTCGACGGAGCAGACCAGTCGGACCACGCAGGGCTGATCAAGAGCTGATCCAAGGTCGTCCCGCCATGGCGGCCTGTCGCACGAGATGAGGACGTGGGTTGCTCAAGCCTGCCCGCAAAGAGGAAAAGGACCCCGAGGGGCGGATGCCGCTCGCGGAGCACCTGCGTGAACTGCGCAACCGGCTCGTCAAGAGCCTTCTGGCCATCATCGTCACGACAGTGATCGCGGCCTTCTTCTACAAGGACATCATCCAGTTCTTCACGGACCCCATCCTCCAGGCCGTGGGCTGTGAGCACAGCTTCGCCGAACTGAACACCAGCGACAGTCAATGTGCGCGCATCGTGCAGAACGGCCTCCTGAGTCCGTTCACCCTCGCACTCACTGTCTCGCTGTCATCGGGTGTGGTGCTGGCGGCACCGATCTGGCTGTATCAGCTCTGGGGTTTCATCGCTCCGGGTCTCCACCGGCACGAGAAGAAGTACAGCCTCGCTTTCGTGGCCGCGGGCTTCCCGCTGTTCCTCATGGGGTCGTACTTCGCGTACTGGTCGCTGCCGAAGATGGCCAAGGTGATGCTGGAGTTCTCGATCATCGGGAGCGACAACCAGTTGCCTCTCGACGAACTCCTGCAGTTGATCATGCGGATGATCGTCGTCTTCGGACTCGCCTTCGAGCTGCCCTTGGTCCTGGTCATGCTGAACTTCGGCGGCGTGCTCTCGGGCAAGAAGATGGCCGGCTGGTGGCGCGGCATGATCATGGCCATCACGCTGTTCGCGGCGATCGCCACGCCCAGCACCGACCCCATCTCCATGCTGGCGCTCGCGGGCCCCATTTGGATCATGTACTTCGGTGCCACGGGCATCGCGTTGATCAACGACCGACGGCGTGCGCGCATCGAGGCGGCAGGGCCCGCCGATGACGAGGCTTCCGAGCTGGACCTGACTCCCGAGGAGATCGCCGAGGTCGAGCCGGTTCGCGCGAGCCCGGGGGTCCCGCAGCAGGCGACCAGCGAGCGCGGCCGGGCCGACAATTACGACGACTTCACGTAGGCAGAGTCGTGTGCGGGGTCCCGCGCACCGACGTGAGGCGTGTCCGCGGAACTGGTAGGGATCGCGGGAGCGGCCGGTGTCCCCGATGCGGGGCACCGGCCCCTCGCCGGGGGGCTTAGCGGATAATGATCGTCCGTTGTCAGTGGGGGCCGGTAGGCTCGAAAGCACGATGACAGAGGACCTCTCCCCGGCCGAGCGGTATGCGGCAGCCCGTCGGCGGGCCGCAGAGCAGGCCACCGCGCTCGCTGACTTCCGCGAGATGTACGACTTCGGCCTCGACCCCTTCCAGATCGAGGCGTGCCAGGCGCTCGAGGCGGGCAAGGGCGTCCTGGTGGCCGCGCCCACCGGATCGGGCAAGACGATCGTCGGCGAGTTCGCCGTCCACCTCGCCCTGAAGCAGGGCAAGAAGTGCTTCTACACGACGCCGATCAAGGCGTTGTCCAACCAGAAGTACCAGGACCTCGCCAAGCGCTACGGCGCCGACAAGGTCGGCCTGCTGACCGGCGACAACAGTGTGAACAGTGACGCGCCCGTGGTCGTGATGACCACCGAGGTGCTGCGCAACATGCTGTACGCGGGCTCGCAGTCGCTGGTCAATCTCGGCTACGTGGTCATGGACGAGGTGCACTACCTCTCCGACCGCTTCCGGGGCGCCGTGTGGGAAGAGGTGATCATCCACCTCCAGGAGTCCGTGACGCTGGTCTCCCTGTCGGCCACGGTGTCGAACGCGGAGGAGTTCGGCGACTGGCTCGACACCGTGCGCGGCGACACCGAGGTGATCGTCTCCGAGCACCGGCCCGTGCCGCTGTTCCAGCACGTGCTCGCCGGACGCCGCATGTACGACCTCTTCGAGGAGGGCGAGGGCAGCAAGAAGGCGGTCAACCCCGACCTGACGCGGATGGCGCGCATGGAGGCGAGCCGCCCCTCGTACCAGGACCGGCGGCGCGGGCGCGCCATGCGCGAGGCCGACCGCGAGCGAGAGCGGCGCCAGCGCTCCCGGATCTGGACGCCGGGCCGCCCCGAGGTCATCGAGCGGCTCGACGCCGCGGGGCTGCTGCCCGCCATCACCTTCATCTTCAGCCGCGCCGCGTGCGAGGCGGCGGTGCAGCAGTGCCTGTTCGCGGGGCTGCGGCTCAACGACGAGGACGCGCGGGCCGAGGTCCGCCGGATCGTCGAGGCGCGCACGGCCTCCATCCCCGACGAGGACCTGCACGTCCTCGGGTACTACGAGTTCCTCGAAGGGGCCGAGCGCGGCATCGCCGCCCACCATGCGGGCATGCTGCCGACCTTCAAGGAGATCGTGGAGGAGCTGTTCGTGCGCGGCCTCGTGAAGGCCGTCTTCGCCACGGAGACGCTCGCCCTCGGGATCAACATGCCGGCCAGGTCGGTGGTGCTGGAGAAGCTCGTCAAGTGGAACGGGGAGCAGCACGCCGACATCACCCCGGGCGAGTACACGCAGTTGACGGGGCGCGCCGGGCGCCGTGGCATCGATGTCGAGGGCCATGCCGTCGTGCTGTGGCAGCGCGGTTTCAGCCCGGAGCACCTGGCGGGGCTCGCGGGGACGCGTACGTATCCGCTCCGGTCGAGCTTCAAGCCGTCGTACAACATGGCGGTCAACCTGGTCGAGCAGTTCGGCCGGCACCGCTCGCGCGAGCTTCTGGAGACCTCGTTCGCACAGTTCCAGGCCGACAAGTCGGTGGTCGGGATCTCGCGGCAGGTCCAGAAGAACGAGGAGGGTCTGGAGGGCTACAAGGAGTCCATGACCTGCCACCTCGGCGACTTCGAGGAGTACGCGCGGCTGCGGCGCGAGCTGAAGGACCGCGAGACGGAGCTGGCCAAGCAGGGCGCGGCGCAGCGTCGGGTGCAGGCGGCCGCGGCGTTGGAGAAGCTGAAGCCCGGTGACGTCATCCACGTACCGACGGGCAAGTTCGCGGGGCTCGCGCTCGTGCTCGACCCCGGGATCCCGGCCGGGCGGTCCAACGGGCACCGCGGGTTCGAGCACCATGACGGACCCCGGCCCCTGGTGCTGACCGCGGAGCGGCAGGTCAAGCGGCTGGCGTCGATCGACTTCCCGGTGCCCGTGGAGGCGCTGGAGCGGATGCGGATCCCGAAGTCGTTCAACCCGCGCTCCCCGCAGTCCCGCCGCGACCTGGCGTCGGCGCTGCGCACCAAGGCCGGCCACATCGTGCCCGACCGGCACAGGAAGGGCCGGGCGCCGGCCGCCGACGACCGGGAGATCGCGCGGCTGCGCGCCGAGCTGCGGGCCCACCCCTGTCACGGCTGCTCCGAGCGCGAGGACCATGCCCGCTGGGCCGAGCGCTACCACCGGCTGCGCCGGGACACCGCGCAGTTGGAGCGCCGGATCGAGGGCCGCACGAACACGATCGCGCGCACCTTCGACCGGATCGTGAAGCTGCTGACGGAGATGGACTACCTGCGCGGCGACGAGGTCACCGAGCACGGCAAGCGGCTCGCGCGGCTCTATGGCGAGCTGGACCTGCTGGCGAGCGAGTGCCTGCGCGACGGCGTCTGGGAGGACCTGAACCCGGCCGAACTGGCCGCGTGCGTCTCGGCGTTGGTGTTCGAGGCGCGGGCCTCCGACGACGCGCTCGCGCCCAAGGTGCCCTCGGGCAAGGCGAAGGCGGCGCTGGGCGAGATGGTGCGGATCTGGGGTCGGCTCGACGCCCTGGAGGAGGAGTTCCGGATCAGCCAGGCCGAGGGGGTCGGCCAGCGCGAGCCCGATCTCGGGTTCGCCTGGGCCGCGTACCAGTGGGCGTCCGGCAAGGGCCTCGACGAGGTGCTGCGGGAGGCGGAGATGCCGGCCGGTGACTTCGTCCGCTGGTGCAAGCAGGTCATCGACGTCCTGGGGCAGATCGCGGCGGCGGCGCCCCGCGACGGGTCCTCGACGGTGGCCCGCAATGCGCGCAAGGCCGTGGACGGCCTGCTGCGCGGGGTCGTGGCCTACTCGTCGGTCGGCTGAGACGGCACAGGAGCAGAGGGAGCAGGGCCCGGGACCGGATGGTCCCGGGCCCTTTCTCGTGCTGTCGTCGCGCGGGAGTTCGGATGTCCGGACGCGCTCACTCCACGTGTTCGAATCGGAGCCCAGCGTGCAAATGGGAGCGAGTGTATGCCTCTCCGGGAGCGATTTCAGAGGGTTGCCGAATATGACTCGGCGATGATCCGGTCGGACTAAGCTCGCCCGCAGCGCACCGAGTTGAGATGTATTCGGGCGCTTGTTCCCCCATGCGTCGATGATTCGCATTGATCCCCGGAACCAAGCGCTGCGAACCGTCGCAAACTTCCCCGACCCGACCGTTCAGAGGGCATACATGGTGAGTGTTCAATCGCCTCCCGGTGGCCGAGAAGTCCCCTACACACGCGTGCTGTTGCTGCCCGCCATGGTCATGGCCGCCGCCACCGGAGCGGCCGTCGCCCTGGTCACCGAGCCCGCGCGGCTCGCCGTCACCCTGTGCGGCGCGCTCGGCACGCTCCTGGTGGTCGCGGTCGCGGCCGAGGCCGTCCGGCGCGGTCGCCTCGTCAAGGGGCTGCGCGCCCAGTACGCGCGGCACGTCGCCGACCTGGAGGCCCGCATCGCCGCCCAGGAACAGCGGACCATGCGCGTCGCCAAGGAGTTCCTGCCGCACGCCCTGTACCGGATGCGCACGGGTGACAACCCCAAGGAGGCGGTCCGCAACGCCTGGGAGTCCGAGCCGGCCTTCCGCGACATCACGCAGGGCGAGCGCGAACTCGTCCGCATGGCCCTGAAGGAGATCGACACCGAGGAGTCCATGCGCGACGCCGCGCAGCGGGCCTTCGTCTCCGTCGCCCGCCGCGTCCAGGCCATCGTGCACAAACAGGCCCAGGAACTGCGTGAGATGGAGGAGGACCACGGCCGCAACCCCGAGGTCTTCGACGACCTCCTGCGCATCGACCACGGCACCGCCCTGATCGGCCGCCTCGCCGACTCCGTCACCGTCCTCGGCAACGCCCGCCCCGGCCGCCAGTGGCCCCAGCCCGTCCGGCTCTACAGCGTGCTGCGCGGCGCCATGTCGCGCATCCTGGAGTACCCGCGCATCGATCTGCACGCCATCTGCGACGTGGCCATCAGGGGCGTCTCCGTCGAGCCCCTCATCCACGCCTGCGCCGAACTCCTGGACAACGCCACCCGCTACTCGCCGCCGCAGACCCGCGTGCACGTCACCGCCGTCGAGGTGCAGACCGGCATCGCCATCGAGATCGAGGACGGCGGCGTCAGCCTCAGCGAGGAGCAGCGCGCCAGGGCGGAGCGGATGCTCGACAAGGCCAAGTCCGGCATCGACCTCAACGACCTCGGGGAGAACCCGCGCCTCGGTCTCGCCATCGTCGGCCGGCTCTGCTCGATGTACGACATGCAGATCTCGCTGCGCCAGTCCGCGTACGGAGGTGTGCGCGCCGTCCTCGTCGTGCCCCGGGACATGATGAGCACCGGCCCCGCGCCCGGCCTCGCCCACGGCATCGGCGCCTCCGCCGTCCCGCGCGTCGACCACAACGGCGTACCGATCAAGGAAGAGCCGCGGCTGAAGAAGACGCGCCGTCCCACCACGGGACCGCGCCCCTCCGACCCGCTCGTCGCGATGGAGGACGACGTCCCCGTGGTCACGGAGTGGCGGGCCAACGGGCTGCCCCAGCGTCGCAGGAAGGTCGACACGAAGGTCATCGAGAACCAGATCATCGTGACGCCGCGCCATCCGGATCTGACGACGCCCCCCGGGTCCGGCACCGGCCGAAGCGCCCCGGCGCCCGCCGCCCCCGTGCCGGGGCCCGGCGCCGAGCCGGAGCACGAGCGTCCGGCGCAGCCCGAACCCGGCCTGTGGGTCGAGGCGTTCATGAACGGCCTCAAGCCCGAGGAGGGCGGCGGCCCGGCAGCGGGCGCGGACAAGCCGCACGACGACGCGTACAACCAGCAGGTCGACGAGGGAGACCACCAGTGATCCAGCAACGCGCCAATTTCGACTGGATGCTCAAGGAGCTCGCCGACGGCGTGCCCAATGTGCGCCAGGTGGTGGTGCTCTCCGCCGACGGGCTGCGCATCGCCCGGTTCGGCGGCGAGCCCGACGGCGCCGACCGGATCGCCGCCGCCTGCGCGGGACTTCAGTCCCTCGCGTCCGCCGTCGCCTCCGAGATCCCGGAGAGCAACGGCAAGATGAACATGGTCATCATCGAGGTCGACGGCGGCTTCTTCTACCTGATGGCCGCGGGCAAGGGCGCGTATCTCGCCGTCCTCGCCGATCCGTACGTCGACGCGGGGCTCATCAGCCACCAGATGCGCGACCTCGTCATCCGGATCGGCGCCCACCTGACCAGTCCGCCCCGACGCAATGGCCAGACCGTATGACTCCTCGCCCCCTCGAACCCCCGTTCCGAGAAGAAGAACCGCCTCCCCGGCGCGCGCGCCGCTCGGCCAAGGCCCCCAAGGAGGCCCGGCATCCCGGAAACCCGCAGGACGGCAAGGGCGCCAGGAACAGTGGAGACGGCGGAGACAGCAGAGGCGGCGAGGGGCCCAAGGACCCCCGGGACCCCGAGCGGCTCTACGTCATCACCGGCGGCACCGACGGCGCCGAGCGCGCGACGCTCGACCTGGTCACCCTGATCGTGGCGCGGGCCGACCCTCCGGCCTCGGCGCCACCCGAGCAGGCCGCCGTCCTGCGCATGTGCCGGACGCCCCTGTCCACGGCCGAGATCTCGGCCTACCTCAATCTGCCGTTCAGCGTGGTCACCGTGCTGCTCGGCGAGCTCCTCGCGGCCGAACTCGTCCAGTCGCGCGCGCCGGTGATCCGGGGCGCCGTCGCGGACCGTTCCCTCCTCGAAGCGGTGATGCATGGACTACAGAAGCTCTGACGCCATCGGCGCCACGGACATGGCGGCGGGCGGCGTGCACATCCCCGGCCCGCGGGCCGAGGACCGGATGCCCGAGACGGTCACCTCCGCGGTGAAGATCGTCATCGTGGGCGGTTTCGGCGTCGGCAAGACCACGATGGTGGGCTCCGTCAGCGAGATCCGCCCGCTCACCACCGAAGAGACCATGACGCAGGCGGGCATCGGCGTCGACGACAACTACGGCTCCGAGACCAAGACCGCCACCACCGTGGCGATGGACTTCGGACGCATCGGCATCACCGACGAGCTCGTCCTCTACCTGTTCGGGACGCCGGGCCAGGAGCGCTTCTGGTTCCTGTGGAACGGGCTGTTCGAGGGTGCGCTCGGCGCCGTCGTCCTCATCGACACGCGTCGGCTCGAAGTGAGCTTCGACGTCATCGGCCGCCTGGAGGAGCGCGGCGTCCCGTTCGTCATCGCCAACAACACCTTCCCCGACGGCCCCACCTACCCCACGGACGAACTGCGCGAGGCGCTCGACCTCGACGCGCACGTCCCGATCATCGAATGCGACGCACGCCGCAGGGCCTCCAGCCGCGACGTCCTCGTGACCCTCATGCGGTACCTGCACGAGATGGCGCTCCAGCGCGCCTGAGCAGCCGGCGAACCGCTCGACCAGTCGACCCCCACCACCGGAGCAGCACCGTGACGCCTCCCTCCCAGCCCTCCCAGCCGTCCACCGGCCTCGACGCTCCCGGGGACCCCTCGCTCGGCCCGCCGCCGGGCTGCCCCGCGCACGCCCTCGGCCCCGACGGGCTGCGCCGGCTCTACGGCCCCGAGGCCGATGCGGATCTTCCGGCCGTCTACGAGAAGCTGCGCGCCGAACACGGCCCGGTGGCCCCGGCGCTGATCCATGACGACGTTCGCATGTGGGCGGTGCTCGGCCACGGCGAGAACCTGCACATGGTGCGCTCCACCGCGCACTTCAACCGGGACGCCCGCAACTGGACCGCCCTGAAGAACGGCACCGTCAAGCCCACCCACCCGCTCGCCCCGGTCTTCGGCTGGCAGCCGATCTGCTCCATGGCCGAGGGCCCGGAGCACCTGCGGCTGCGCGGCGCCGTCACCCAGGCCCTGGAGATCATCGATCACCGCAGTCTGCGGCGCGTCATCAACAAGGCGTGCCAGGAGATCATCAACCGTTTCTCCGAGCGCGGCGAGTGCGACATCGTCAGCGAGTTCGCCGAGCATCTGCCGATGAAGGTGATGCTGGACATCCTCGGCGCCCCCGAGGCCTACAGCGAGCGTTTCGTGCAGGCCGCCCGCGACATGATCAAGGGCACCGAGACGGCGATCGCCAGCAACGAATACATCATGGGCGTCCTCATGGAGCTCACCGCCCGCCGCCGGGCCACCCCCGAGGACGATTTCACCAGCCGCCTCATCGCCGCCCCCGCCGCCCTCACCGACGACGAGGTGGGCCAGCACCTGCGGCTCGTCCTCATCGCGGCGTACGAGGCCACGGCCAACCTCATCGCCAACGTGCTGCGCACCGTGCTCACCGACCCGCGCTTCCGCGCCCAGCTCAACGGCGGGCAGATGACGGTGCCCGAGGCCGTCGAGCAGTCGCTGTGGGACGAGCCGCCCTTCAGCGCCATGGTCGGCTACTTCGCCAAGGTCGACACCGAGCTGGGCGGCCAGCACATCCGCGCCGGGGACGGCCTGATCTTCGGCATCGCGCCGGGGAACGTCGACCCGGCCGTGCGGCCCGATCCCACCGAGCACATGATGGGCAACCGCTCCCACCTCGCGTTCGGCGGCGGCCCGCACGAGTGCCCCGGCCAGGACATCGGGCGCGCCATCGCCGACATCGGCGTCGACGCGTTCCTCATGCGGCTGCCCGACGCCGAACTCTCGGTGGACGAGAGCCAGTTGACGTGGCGGTCGACCATCCTGTCGCAGCACCTCGTCGCGCTGCCCGTGTCGTTCACGCCGCGGGCGCAGCAGGACATCATCACCAAGCCCAGCATGGTGCCGCCGCCGCGGCCCGACTGGCAGGTCTCCTCGGCCGCGCCCTCGCCCGTGCCCGCCCCGGCGCCGGCCGCGACCGCGACGCCGGACGTGCCCGCGCAGGCCGAGCCCGTCGGGGCTCCCGCCGGCACCGACGGGGTGCGGGCCCCCGGTGCCTGGCAGCGCTTCCTTCGGTGGTGGCGCGGCTACTGATCCCAGCTCTCGTACGACTCCCAGGCCCCCAACCGTCGCCCGCTCACGAACCGGCGCTCCTCACCGGTCACCGGGTCCCTGAACTCCAGGGAGCGGGCGAGCAGTTGCAGGGGCCTGCGGAAGTCGTCGGGCGCGGCCGGGTCGGCGATCCGCGGGTAGAGAGGGTCGCCGAGGATCGGCAGGCCCAGGCCGCTCATGTGCACGCGCAGTTGATGGGTGCGGCCGGTGCGGGGCTTGAGGCGGTAGCGGCCGAGGCGCCCCCTGGTGTCCTCCAGCCGGATGTCGCTGACCGCGTTGGGTTCGCCGCCCGGGACCTCGTGCGCGGTGAGGACGCCCCGGTCCTTCTCGATCCTGCTGCGGACGGTGGCGGGCAGCGCGACGTCCGGGTCGTGGCAGGCCACGGCCTCGTACTCCTTGTCGACCAGCCGGTCCCGGAACAGGGTCTGGTACGCGCCCCGCTCCTCGGGCCGTACGACGAACAGCACGAGCCCCGCGGTCAGCCGGTCGAGGCGGTGGGCCGGGCTCAGCGCCTCGATGCCCGACGCCCGCCGCAGCCGGGCCAGCGCGGTCTCGGCGATGTGGCTGCCGCGGGGCGTGGTGGCGAGGAAGTGCGGCTTGTCGGCGACGAGGACGTGGTCGTCGCGGTGGACGATGTCGACGGGGAACGGGACGGGGGTCTCGGGGGCCAGGTCCCGGTGGAACCAGACGTGACTGCCGGGGACGTAGGGCGTGAGCGGGGTGACGGGGGCGCCGTCCGGGCCGACGATCCCGCCCTCGGCGATCATCGAGTCGACCGTGCCCCCAGGGGCGGCGAGACGGGCCACCAGATGGTCCCGCACGGTGTCCCAGGTCCCGGCCCCGTCCACGGGCAGCCGGACGCGTACGGGATCGATGCCGTCTCGCTGGGGGAGCGGGGAGGGCGGGGTGCGGCGCCTGCGGTGTCTCATCGAGGGTCAGCGTACGGGGGTTCGAGGTGTGCCTCCCGCGCCCCCGTCCGTCGCGTCAGCCGGAGGCCGCGGGGGTCTCCTGCTCGGCCTCCACCTGCGCGTTCCACTCCCGCTTCGAGGCCTGCCAGCCGTCCTCGTTGTGGCCGAGGCGCCAGTAGCCGGAGATCGACAGGTCCTCGCGGGGGAGCTGCCGGTCGACCCGCAGATGGCGGCGCAGCTCCTTCACGAAGCCCGCCTCGCCGTGCACGAACACATGCGGCCGGCCCTGCGGGAAGTCGAGACCGGTGACGGCGGCGATCAGCGCCTGGCCGACCGGGCGGCCCGACCGGTGCAGCCAGGTCACCTCGACGGGGGAGTCGATCTTCTGCTCCTCCTCGGGCCCCTCGACCTCCAGGAAGACATGGGCGCGCGCACCCTCCGGCAGCGACTCCACGGCGGCGGCCACGGCGGGCAGCGCGCTCTCGTCACCGGCGAGCAGATGCCAGTCCGCGGAGGTGTCGGGCGCGTAGGCGCCGCCCGGACCCATGAAGTGGATCGTCGCGCCGGGTTCGACGCTCGCCGCCCACGGACCTGCCAGGCCCTCGTCGCCGTGGATCACGAAGTCGAGGGTGAGTTCGCGCGCCGCGGGGTCCCAGGCGCGCACCGTGTACGTCCGCGTCACGGGCCACTGCTCGCGCGGCAGCTCCTCCCGGATCCGCTCCACGTCGAACGGCTCGGCGTAGCTCACGCCCGCCGGGGCGAACAGCAACTTCACGTAGTGGTCGGTGAATTCGAGGTCGGGCAGGTCCGCGAGGCCGTCCCCGCCGAGCACCACCCGCCGCATGTGCGGGGTCAGCGGCACGGTGCGCACGACCTGAGCCGAGCGGGCCTTGCGGGGCTTGCGTGCGGGACGCTCGGCCATGTGCGGTCTCCCTTGATCCATCGACGGACGTGAGCGGTCCGCGTGATCCACCGGTCCACGCCGACGATCAGCGCCACGCCACTTAGGTAACCCTAAGCTAACACCTCATCCTGAGAGGGTGGTGAGAAGCCTGTGCAAAGAACCGCCCAATCCCCAGCGCGCCCCCAACTGGTCGAGCAGCTCCGGGTCGCGCGGCTCGCGCGGCAGGGCCGTGTCGACCTCGGGCAGCGGGACGTCGCCCGCGACCTGCACCACCTTCGGCGCCACCGCCAGATACGGGCGCGACTCGGCCAGCCGCTTGCGCTGCGTCGGCGTCAGCCTCGACCCCGGGTCGTCGACCGCGGCCATGATCCCGGCCAGATCCCCGAACTGGGCGAGCAGCTTCGCGGCGGTCTTCTCCCCGATGCCGGGCACCCCCGGCAGGCCGTCGCTCGGATCGCCGCGCAGCAGCGCCATGTCCGCGTAACCGGAGCCGTCCACCCCGTACTTCTCGCGCAGCAGGTCCTCGTCCGTGACCTGCAACGAGCCCACGCCCTTCAGCGGGTAGAGGACGCGCCGCCCCCGCTCGTCGTCGACGAGCTGGAACAGGTCCCGGTCCCCGGTGACGATGTCGACCGGTCCGGTCGCCCGCCCGGTGTACGTGCCGATCACGTCGTCCGCCTCGTACCCGGCCACGCCCACGCGCGCGATGCCCACCGCGTCGAGCACGGCCTCGATGATCGGCACCTGCGGCGAGAGGGTGTCGGGGATCTCCTCCTCGTCCGGCGTCCCCGCCGCCGTCTCCTCGGCGACCCGGTGCGCCTTGTAGGAGGGGATGAGGTCGACGCGCCACTGCGGGCGCCAGTCCGCGTCCATGCATGCCACCAGGTGGGTGGGGTGGTGGTCGTGGACGAGCCGGGTGATGAATTCGAGGAGCCCGCGCACGGCGTTGACCGGAGTGCCGTCCGGGGCCTTCACGGAGTCCGGCACCCCGAAGTAGGCCCGGAAGTACAGGGACGCGGTGTCGAGCAGCATCAGGCGCTGGTGGGCCGAGGTTTCCTGGGTCACGTCCCGCATCATGCCGCACACCACTGACAGTCACCGAGCGTGCGGGTTCCGGCGTCTTTCGTGTACGCGGTGTGAACTGAGCCACTGTTCCGTTTGCTTCGCACCAGTCCGGGCAGGCACCGCCTCGGAGCGGACCCGGTCATACGTTCAACTATTGAACGCCTGGACGGTTCACGCGGGCCGACCCCGCACCGCACCACGGCCCGCCGGCGGGGGAGGCGGGCCGTCTTGGTTCGACCCGAGAGGTGTATGTGTCCAGGCTTGAAGCCGAAGACCTGTACAAGGTGTTCGGCAGACGACCCGATGAGGCGGTGGAGAAACTCCGCCGCGGAGCCGACCGCGAGGAACTGCGCGCCGACGGCACGACCGCCGCCGTGATCGACGCGTCCTTCACCGTCGAGCCCGGCCAGATCTTCGTCGTCATGGGTCTCTCCGGTTCCGGCAAGTCCACGCTCCTGCGGATGCTGAACGGACTGCTGGAGCCCACCGCGGGGCACGTCCGCTTCGACGGCGACGACCTGACACAGTTGTCGCCCCGCGAACTGCGCGAGGTCCGCTCCAAGAAGATCAGCATGGTCTTCCAGCACTTCGCGCTCTTCCCGCACCGCTCCGTCCTGGAGAACGCCGCGTACGGCCTGGAGGTGCAGGGCGTCCCCCGCGCCGACCGGGAGACCCGGGCCACCGAGGCGCTGCGCCTGGCCGGCCTGGAGGGCTGGGAGAAGTCCTTCCCCGACGAGCTGTCCGGCGGTATGCAGCAGCGCGTGGGCCTGGCCCGCGCCCTGGCGACCGACGCGGACCTGCTGCTCATGGACGAGTCGTTCAGCGCGCTCGACCCGCTGATCCGGCGCGACATGCAGGACCAGTTGCTCGACCTCCAGAAGACGTTGAAGAAGACCATCGTCTTCATCACGCACGACCTCAACGAGGCCATGCGCCTCGGCGACCGCATCGCCGTCATGCGCGACGGCCGCATCGTCCAGATCGGCACCGCCGAGGACATCCTCGTCACCCCGGCCAACGAGTACGTCGCCTCCTTCACGCAGGACGTCGACCGCTCCCGCGTGCTGACCGCGGGCGCCATCATGGCCACGCCCGAGCCGACCTACACGGCGGCCGACGCCCCGGCGCGGGTCACCGAGGACACCCCGATCATCGAGCTGTTCACGCCCTGCTCGACCAGTGCCGTACCCGTCGCCGTGACCGGCGCGGACGGCGAGGTCGTCGGTGTCGTACCGCGGGAGCGCCTGCTCGCCGTGCTCGGCGAGCCGATGAAGTCAGTGGAGAGCGACGACCCGGCCCCGCGGGACGCGGTGCCCTCGCCGCGCGGCGAGGGCGACGAGCCGGTGGAGAAGGTGAACGCCGGTGCCTAGGATCCCCTTCGGCGACTGGGTCAACGATGTGGTCGAGTGGCTGCTCAACCACATGTCGTGGCTCTTCGACTTCTGCAAGACGGTCTTCGACGGCCTCTACGACGGCATCGCCGACGTCCTCCAGGCCCCCGAACCCCTGCTCCTCGCGGGCATCTTCGCCGTCATCGCGTTCTGGCTGCGCGGGACGGCCGCGGGCGTGCTCGCCTTCGTCGGGTTCTGGTTCATCGACAACCTGGAACTGTGGGACGACGCGATGCTCACGCTGTCGCTCGTCCTCGTGTCGACGATCATCGCGCTCGTCATCTCCGTACCGCTCGGCATCTGGGCGGCCCGGTCGAACCGGGTCAGCGGCCTGTTCCGGCCGGTCCTCGACCTGATGCAGACGCTGCCCGCGATGGTCTACCTGATCCCGGCCATCCTGTTCTTCGGCTCGGGCGCCCCCGCCGGCATCGTCGCCACGCTGATCTTCGCGCTGCCCCCGGGCGTGCGCATGACGGAGCTGGGCATCCGGCAGGTCGACAAGGAGCTGGTCGAGGCCGCCGACGCGTTCGGCACGAAACCCGGCAACACCCTGCTGCGCGTGCAGCTCCCGCTCGCCCTGCCGACGATCATGGCCGGTGTCAACCAGGTCATCATGCTGGGCCTGTCCATGGCCGCCATCGCGGGCATGGTCGGCACCGGCGGTCTCGGTGGCGCCGTCAACGAGGCCATCGGCCAGCTCAACGTGGGCCTCGGCGCCGAGGCCGGCATCTCGATCGTCATTTTGGCGATCTACCTCGACCGCATGACCAGCTCGCTGGGCACCCAGGTCTCGCCGCTCGGCCGCCGCGCGCTCGCCAAGGCGCGCGCCGGGCAGAACCTGAAGATCTGGTCCTACCGCCCCCGCCCGGCCGTGGCCGTGGTCGGCGTCGTGATCCTCGCGCTCGTGGCGGGCGGCATGGGCGTCTTCGGCGGTTCCTCGTCGACGACCGCCTCGGGCGGCAGCGGAGACGTGGGCCAGGGCAAGAAGATCTCCATCGGCTACATCCCCTGGGACGAGGGCGTCGCCTCCACCTTCCTGTGGCAGGAGATCCTGGAGCAGCGCGGCTTCGAGGTCGAGACCAAGCAGTTCGACGCGGGCCCCCTCTACACCTCGCTCGCCCAGGGCGCCGTCGACTTCCAGACCGACTCCTGGCTGCCGACGACGCACGCCCAGTACTGGAAGAAGTACGGCTCCGAGCTGGAGGACCTGGGCTCCTGGTACGGCCCCACCTCGCTCGAGCTGACCGTGCCCGCGTACATGAAGGGCATCGACTCGCTCGCCGACCTCAAGGGTCAGGGCGCGAAGTTCGGCGGCAAGATCACCGGCATCGAGTCGAGCGCCGGTGAGACGGCCCTGCTCAAGAGCAAGATCCTCAAGGCGTACGGCCTCGACAAGGAGTACAAGGTCGTCGACAGCTCCACCCCGGCGATGCTGGCCGAGCTGAAGCGCGCCTACGCCAAGAAGAAGCCGATCGTCGTCCCGCTCTGGTCGCCGCACTGGGCGTACAACGACTACGACCTGAAGAAGCTCAAGGACCCGAAGGGCGCCTGGGGCAAGGGCGACGGGGTGCACTCCCTGGCGCGCAAGGGGTTCGGCACCGAGTTCCCCGAGGTCGCGCAGTGGCTCAAGGACTTCCGGATGAGCGAGAAGCAGCTCACGAGCCTTGAGGCCGAGATCAACAAGACCGGCAAGGGCAAGCAGCAGGACGCGGTGAAGACCTGGCTGAAGAAGAACCCGGGCGTCGTCGACAAGCTGGCCCCGGTCAAGAAGGCGAACGCCGCCGAGACCAAGCGGCCGGTGAACGTCGCCTGGTTCCCGTGGGACGAGGACGTCGCCGTCACCTACCTGTGGAAGAACGTCCTCCACAAGCGCGGCTACAAGCTCAACCTCAAGCAGATGGACGTCGGCCCGGTCTACACCGGCCTGGCCAGTGGTGACCTCGACGTCAACTTCGACGCCTGGCTGCCCTACGCGCAGAGCAACTACTGGGAGAAGAACAAGGCGAACCTGAAGGACCTGGGGAGCTGGTACAGCCCGACCTCACTGGAGATCGCCGTCCCGTCCTACGTGAAGGGCGTCACGTCCCTCGCGGACCTCAAGGGCAAGAGCAAGACCTTCGACGGGAAGATCATCGGTATCGAGCCGGGCACCGGCGAGATGAACCTCCTGAAGAAGGAGGTGCTCCCCGGGTACGGCCTCGACAAGGAGTACGAGGTCGTCGACGGCTCCACCCCGGCGATGCTGGCCGAGCTGAAGCGCGCCTACGCCAAGAAGGAGCCGATCGCGGTCGTGCTCTGGTCGCCGCACTGGGCCTACAGCGAGTACGAGCTGACCAAGCTGGCCGACCCGAAGAAGAAGTTCGGCGAGGGCAACACGATCCGGACCATCTCCAACAAGGACTTCCCCAGTAAGTACCCGCAGCTCACGAAGTGGTTCAAGAACTTCAAAATGAGCGAGGACGAGCTGGGCAGCCTGGAGGCCGAGATCAAGAAGCAGGGTCAGGGCCAGGAGGAGAAGGCCGTCTCCACGTGGCTCGAGACGCACCAGGACGTCGAGAGGCGGATGACCGCCTCCTGATCCGGCGGGCCCCCGTGGTCCGGGGCGAGGGGTGGGTTCCGCCGTGGCGAAAGCCGCGGCGGAACCCACCCCTCAGCCGTTCACGGGCCCGATCGTGACGCACTGCTTACCGCGCTCGCATGAAACCCTCAGGCGAACATGCGTAGGGTGCTTCCAGACGAGCCGGGCAATGCGGTGGGAAGGAGCGGACCCCATGGACGAGCACAAGGAGACACTGCGCGTGGGCGCGGCCGTGCGGCGCCGGCGCCGGACGCTCGAACTCACGCTGTCCGTCGTCGCCGAGCGCAGCGGCCTGTCCGTCCCCTTCCTCAGCCAGGTCGAGAACGAGCGGGCCCGGCCCAGCCACCGCTCCCTGGAGAAGGTCGCCGACGCCCTCGGCACCACCGCCGTCGAACTCCTCGCCGCCGCCGACCCCGCCCGCACCGTGGACCTGGTGCGCGCGGACGACACGAGCGTCGAGGACGGAACGGGCTTCGTCGTACGCTCCCTCGTCCGCGGTCACCACCAGATGCACGCCCAGGAGTTCGTCGGCGACCACGACCCCGGCCGCGAGTTCCAGCTCCGCAACGACGTCCTCATGCACGTCACCGAAGGCGCCGTCGAGGTGGAGGCGGAGGGCCGCGCGTACCGCCTCGTCCGCGGCGACACGCTGTACCTGACCGGTGGCGTACGGCACCGGTGGCGGGCGACCGTGGCGGAGGCGCGGGTCCTCGTGGTCGCCGTCGCCGAGCACATCGACGCGGTCGACGAACCCGGACCGAAGTAGCGTCCGCCGTGCGGGTCGTCTCGCTGGTCCCCTCGCTGACGGAGGCCGTCGCCGTCACCCTGCCGGGCGTGCTGGCCGCCGCCACCGACTGGTGCACCCACCCCGCGGGACTCGACGTGCCCCGCATCGGCGGCACCAAGAACCCCGACGTGCCGGCGATCGTGGCCCTGCGCCCCGACCTGGTCGTCGCCAACGAGGAGGAGAACCGGCCGGCCGACCTGGCGGCGCTGCGGGCCGCCGGGATCGAGGTCCTGGTCACCGAGGTCCGCCGACTGCCCCAGGCGCTGAGCGAATTGGACCGGGTGCTGCGCGCGTGCGGGGCGACCTGGCGGCCCCGGTGGCTGGACGAGGCCGAGGCGGCGTGGACCGGACTGGCCGTGCCGCGGCGCCGGTCGCGGGCGCTCGTGCCGATCTGGCGGCGCCCCTGGATGGTGCTCGGCCGCGCCACGTTCGCCGGGGACCTGCTGGCACGACTCGGCGTCGAGAACGTGTACGCGGGCCACGCCGAGCGCTACCCGCGCATCCCCCTCGACGACCTGCGCGCCGCCCGCGCGGACCTGGTGGTGCTGCCCGACGAGCCGTACCGGTTCACGGCCGACGACGGACCGGAGGCGTTCGACATCCCCGCGGCCCTGGTGAGCGGGCGCCACCTCACCTGGTACGGGCCGTCGCTCGGGGAGGCGGCGGGGGTGCTCGGGGCGGCACTGCGCGCCGCGCACCGCTAGGGCATCGCAGGACAGGCCCTAGAAACCGCCCGCGCCGTGCCGGGCCAGGCCGCGTGCCGTGTGCGCCGCGGCCACCGCCCAGGCCGCGACCAGCACGACGTAGAGCGCGACGGCCAGGACGTCGAAGGCGGGCAGGCCCGTGTGGGCGCCCAGGCCCTCCGCGCCGGTGACGCAGGTGCCGACGGGGAACGTGAACGCCCACCAGGTCATCGCGAAACCCATGCCCCGGCGCCGGGCCCGCGCCACCAGGGCCGCGGCGAGCGCCAGCCACAGCAGGGCGAATCCCATCACCGGCACGCCGTACAGGACGGCGAACGCCGTGGAACCGTGGGCGTACGTCGCGGGCAGGACGCCGTCCGCGACGTCGGCGAACTTGTTGACGGCGGTCGTCGACTGGCCCAGCGGGCCGAGGACGAGGAACAGGGTCGGCGTCAGCGCCAGGGGGAGCGGGCCCGCCGTGACGAGCCGCGAGAAGATCAGCGGCAGCATGACGAGCGTCGCGAGCAGGCTCATGCCGAACATGGCGAGACAGGCGAGGAGCAGCGTCCGCTGCCACGCCCCGGGCGGCAGATGAGGGACGAGCGAGGGGCCGACGGCGGCCGACACCATCGGCGCCACGACCGGCAGCAGCCACACCGGGGACGCCTGACCCGGCTCGATCCGGTGCCGGACCACCATCAGGTACGGGACGGCGACGGCCGCGGCGAGCCCGGTCAGGGTGCCCGCGCCGTAGAGCACCGCGTCGAGGGCGAGCGCCGCGCCGGGCCCGATCCAGTCCCGGCCCACCAGCAGCGTGCCGCCGCCGACCGAGAGCAGCGCCATCGACAGGCAGCCGTAGAACGGGGCCACCGCCGGGTCCAGCAGATGCGCCCGCGCCTGGTCGCGGTGGTGCGCCCAGTGCAGGGCCCGCGCCACGAGGAGCACCAGCAGCGCCGCGCACGACAGCGCCCACACCGCCGTGCAGGCCGTCCGCAGGCCCGGGACGCGCACCGGCAGGGTCGCACCGGCGGTCGCGACGACGGCGGTGCCCATGACGCAGGCGTACCAGTTCGGGCCGAGACGGCGCACGGCGGCGGCTCGGACCGCCGCAACGGGGCGGGCTGGGGAGGAGGGGACGGCGGTGACCATGGCTCCAGCGTCGCGGGCGGCCTGGCCCCCCACCAGGGACGTTGTCACTATGGGGGCATAAGCTGGATTTATGAGCGAGGAGCGGGGAGAGCCGAAGGAGCCGACAGGGTCGACGGAGCCGACAGGTTCCAAGGGGGGCCCGAACCCGGCGGAACCGCCCCCCGGCATGCTCGCGCACCGTGTCCCCGACCTCGGCGCGCTCGAACTGCTGCTGGCCGTGGCCCGGCTGGGCAGCCTCGGCGGGGCCGCGCGCGAACTGGGCATCACCCAGCCGGCGGCGAGCAGCCGGATCCGTTCGATGGAGCGGCAGCTCGGCCTCGCCCTCGTCGACCGTTCGCCGCGCGGCTCCCGGCTCACCGGCACGGGCGCCCTGGTCACCGACTGGGCGCGGCGCGTCGTGGAGGCGGCCGAGGAGTTCGACGCCGGTACGCAGGCGCTGCGCGACCGGCGCGACTCACGGCTGCGGGTGGCGGCGAGCATGACGATCGCCGAGTACCTGCTGCCGCGCTGGCTGATCGCGCTGCGGGCGGCCCGGCCCGACACGGCGGTGTCGCTGCTCGCGGGGAACTCGGCGGCCGTCGCGGAGCGGCTGCTCGCGGGCGAGGCCGACCTGGGGTTCGTGGAGGGCCTGTCCGTGCCCGCGGGCCTGGACGCGACCGTCATCGCCCACGACCGCCTGATCGTGGTGACGGCCCCGGCCCACCCGTGGGCCCGCAGGCGCCGGCCGCTCACGGCGGCGGAGCTGTCGGCGACGCCGCTCATCCTCCGCGAGGAGGGCTCCGGCACCCGGCAGGTCCTGGACGCGGCGCTCGGCGGCCTGGCCCGCCCGCTGATCGAACTGTCCTCGACGACCGCGGTGAAGGCGGCCGTCGTGAGCGGCGCCGGGCCCTCGGTCCTGAGCGAGCTGGCGGTCGGCGAGGAACTGTCCGGGCGGCGCCTGGTCCGGATCCCGCTGGAGGAGGTGCGGCTCGCCCGGGACCTGCGGGCGGTCTGGCCCACGGGACATCTTCCGGTCGGGCCCGCCCGGGACCTGCTGGGGCTGACCCGCTCGGCGGCCTGAGCCTGATCGGCTCCCCGTACCGGGGTCAGAAACCGTGCGGGTCGGCGGCGGCCCGCACCAAGCCCCGCGTGACGCGCGCGTCCTCGCCCATCTCGGGGTGCCACTGCACGCCCATCACCCAGGTCATGCCCGGCAGTTCGACGGCCTCGACGGTGCCGTCCGTCGCGTGGGCCGAGGCCACCAGACCCCTGCCCAGGCGGTCGACGGCCTGGTGGTGGTAGGTGGGGACCTCGGTCACCTCGGGCACCAGGTTCCCGTACCGGGTCCCCGGTACCGGCGTCACGGTGTGCTGCCCGAAGGTGCCGACCTCCTTGAGGTGGCCGTCGAGGTGCTGCGTCAGCGTCCCGCCGAGCGCCACGTTCAGCAGTTGCATGCCGCGGCAGATGCCGAGCAGCGGCGTACCGGAGGTCATCGCGGCCCGGATCAGGGCCAGTTCCCATGTGTCCCGCTCCACGGCCGCCGGTCCCGTCCGCGGATCGCGTTCGGCGCCGTACCGCGCGGGCTCCACGTCGGGGCCGCCCGCGACGATCACCCCGTCGAGCCGGGCCACCACCGACGGGGCGTGTCTCGCGTCGTCGGGCGGCAGCATCATGGCGAGCCCGCCGGACTCCTGCACGAGCCGGTGGTAGCCGACCGGCAGGAGCGCCGCGGGCAGCTCCCACACGCCCCACCTGGCCTGCCGCTCCAGATAGGTGCTGATGCCGATCAGCGGCCTGCTCACCATGGTGCCGTGCTCCCCAGCCTCGGTCGTGCTCCTGCGGTCAGTCCCGGTCCAGCTCCGCCTCCGCCGCGGCCAGCGCCGCGAACTCCTCCTCCGGGGCCCGCGCCACGAGCCGGTGGCGGCTGTAGACCCCGAAGTAGCCGACGGCGACGGCGTACACGCCGAGCGCGATGAGCGCCGCCGTCACGTCGACGAGGAAGGTCGCCACGAGCGCCGCGCACGCCAGCACCAGCGCCACCGACGACGTCGCCACGCCGCCCGGCGTGCGGTACGGCCGCGCGAGCCCGGGCTCCCGGCGCCGCAGCACGATGTGCGACAGCGACATCAGAGCGTACGAGATCGTCGCGCCGAACACCGCGACGTTCAGCATGCGGGCACCGTCCCCGGTCGCGGCGGCCAGCGTGAACCCGATCGCGCCCGGTACGAGCAGCCCCAGGTACGGGGCTTTGCGCCGGCTCGTCAGGGACAGGAAGCGGGGCAGGTAACCCGCCCGGGACAGGGCGAACAACTGGCGCGAGCCCGCGTAGATCAGGGAGAAGAAGGAGGCCACGAGCCCGGCCAGGCCCGCGTAGTTGACGATGCGGCTCCACACCGTGGCCCTCCCGTCCGGCTGGAGGGCCGCCACCAGCGGGTTGCCCGCGTCCTGGATCGCCGCCGAGCCGCGCGCGCCCGCCGCCGCGAAGAAGGTGACCACGGCCAGGACGACGAGGATGGCCATGGACCACCGGATTGCGCGCGGCAGGGTGCGCGCCGGGTCCTTCGTCTCCTCCGCGGCCAGCGGAACGCCCTCCACGCCGAGGAAGAACCACATCCCGAACGGGAACGCCGCCCAGATACCCAGCACCCCCATCGGCAGCCAGGAGCTGGAGCCGAACGCGTCCGCGTCCACCGGGATGTCGTCGAGGCGCGCGGCGTCGAAGTCGGTGAACGCCACCACCGCGAAGACCAGCAGCGCCGCCACCGCGATGCCCGTCACGACGAAGCTGAAGCGCAGCGCCTCGCCCACGCCCCACAGGTGGATGCCGAGGAAGACGACGAAGCAGGCCAGATAGACGGGCCGGCCGGAGGTGAGCCCGAACAGGCCGAGCGATTCGACGTAGTCACCGATGAACAGGGCGATCGCGGCGGGCGCGAGGATGTACTCGATGAGGATGGCGGTGCCGGTCAGGAAGCCGCCCCACGGGCCGAGCGCGCGGCGCGCGAATCCGTAGCCGCCGCCCGCCGTGGGCAGTACCGACGACAGTTCGGCGAGCGAGAACACCATGCAGGCGTACATCACGCCCATCAGGGCCATCGCGATGCCGAGACCGCCGAAACCGCCCTCCGCCAGGCCGAAGTTCCAGCCCGAGTAGTCACCGGAGACGACGTAGGCGACGCCGAGCCCGGTCAGCAGCAGCCAGCCCGCGCTGCCGCGGCGCAGGGCCCGGCGCTCCAGGTAGTCGTCGCCCTCCGCCGGTGTACGGGTGTTTCCGGTGTCCATGGTCATGGCGCGGCCGCTCCCCGGCTCCGGTCCAATGGAATGGATCCACACCTTTGCGGTGCGCGGGGGCGGAACGCAAGACCCCTGCGTTACATCGGGGTGAAACCGCCGGGAGCCGGGGGAGCGGTGGGTGTCAGGTGAGGAAGCCGCGCAGCAGCGCCGCCGTGCCGCCGCAGTGCTCGCGCATCATCTCCCGCGCGCCGTCGGCGTCCCCGTCGAGCACGGCCTCCACCAGCGCGGTGTGCTGACGCTGCGAGTGCTCCAGGTTGCGCACGAGCAGCGGGATGCAGTCGAGGAGGTCGTTCACGGTGGCGCGGACCGCCGCGTACTGGGCGGCGAGGGAGGGGGAGCCGCACAGTTCGGCGAGGGTCAGGTGCAGGAGCGTGTCCCGGCGCCGGTAGTCGGCGAGCGGTGCGTCGTGGGTGCCGGCGAGCGCCGTGCGCAGCCGCCCCGCCCGCTCCGCGTCGAGCCCGTGCGCCGCGCAGAGCCCGGCGGCGCCCACCTCCAGGACCTCGCGGAAGCGCAGCACGTCCTCGACGTCCACGCCCCTGATGCGGCGGCGCAGCTCGTCCTCGCCCGCCGCACCGGGGCGCGGCAGCACGAACGTGCCGCCGTAGCGCCCGCGCCGCGACTCCACCAGACCCTGCTCCTGGAGGACCTTCAGGACCTCGCGCAGCGTGACCCGGCTGATGCCGAGCCGGTCCGCCAACTCCCGCTCCGACGGCAGCCGTTCGCCCCCCGGCACCAGGCCGAGCCGGACGACCTGGAGGATCTGCTCCAGCGCCTCCTCGAAACCGTTCCCCGCCCGGACCGGACGCAGCACCGTCCCGAGGCCGCCGTCGGCGTCCGTCCGCGACATGAGGCCCCGCCCCCTTCCCAAGCAATGGTTCGCCGCAATACCTTATGGCTCGCTACCTTAAGGCTCTCGGCCGACCCAAGGGACCCCAGGGGCCCAAGGAGGTTTTCCCGTGGCAGACCGCACACCCCCGCTCACCGTGGAGGAGCTGCACGCACTCGTCGCGGGCGGCGACATCGACACGGTCGTCCTGGCCTTCCCCGACATGCAGGGGCGGCTCCAGGGCAAGCGGTTCGCCGCCCGCTTCTTCCTCGACGAAGTCCTCCACCACGGCACCGAGGGCTGCAACTACCTGCTCGCCGTCGACACCGAGATGAACACCGTCGACGGCTACGCGATGTCCTCCTGGGACCGCGGCTACGGCGACTTCGCCATGCGCCCCGACCCGGCCACCCTGCGCCGCGTCCCGTGGAACGAGGGCACGGCCATGATGATCGCCGACCTCGCCTGGGAGGACGGCTCACCCGTGGTCGCCGCCCCCCGCCAGATCCTGCGCCGCCAGCTCGACCGGCTCGCCGCGCTCGGACTGACCGCCCAGGTCGGCACCGAGCTGGAGTTCATCGTCTTCAAGGACACCTACGAGCAGGCCTGGGACGCGAACTACCGGGGCCTGACCCCGGCCAACCAGTACAACATCGACTACTCCGTCCTCGGCACCGGCCGCATCGAACCCCTCCTGCGCCGCATCCGCAACGAGATGGCGGGCGCGGGCCTCACCGTCGAGTCCGCCAAGGGCGAGTGCAACCCCGGCCAGCACGAGATCGTCTTCCGCTACGACGAGGCCCTCGTCACCTGCGACCAGCACGCCGTCTACAAGACCGGCGCCAAGGAGATCGCCGCGCAGGAAGGCGTCTCCCTCACCTTCATGGCCAAGTACAACGAGCGCGAGGGCAACTCCTGCCACATCCACCTCTCGCTCACCGACACCGACGGCACGAACGTGATGGCCGGACCCGACGGCAGCATGTCCGAACTCATGCGCCACTTCCTCGCCGGACAACTCACCGCCCTGCGCGACTTCTCCCTCCTGTACGCCCCGCACATCAACTCCTACAAGCGGTTCCAGCGCGGCTCCTTCGCCCCGACCGCCGTCGCCTGGGGCCACGACAACCGCACCTGCGCCCTGCGCGTCGTCGGCCACGGCCGCTCGCTCCGCTTCGAGAACCGCCTCCCCGGCGGCGACGTCAACCCGCATCTGGCCGTCGCGGGCCTGATCGCCGCCGGCCTGTACGGCGTCGAGCACAAGCTGGACCTGCCCGACGCCTGCGCCGGCAACGCCTACGACGCCGGGTACGCGCACGTCCCCACCACCCTGCGCGAGGCCGCCGAGCTGTGGGGCAGCAGCCCCGTCGCCGAGGCCGCGTTCGGGGCCGAGGTCGTCGCCCACTACCGCAACATGGCGCGGGTCGAACTCGACGCGTTCGACGCCGCGGTGACCGACTGGGAGCTGCGCCGCTCCTTCGAACGGATGTGAGGACCCGCCGTTGCACCCGTCCCTGCAGGTACTGAACCCGGCGACCGAAGAGGTCGTCGCGACCGTCCCCGCCGCCACCGCCGAGGACGTCGACGCCGCCGTCGTACGCGCCGCACGCGCCCAGCGCCCCTGGGCCGCCGCGGCCCCCGCCGACCGCGCCCGGCTCCTGCGCCGCTTCGCCGACACCGTCGACCAGCACATCGAGGAGCTGGCCCGCCTGGAGGTACGCGAGGCCGGACACCTCATCGGCAACGCGCGCTGGGAGGCCGGCAACGTACGCGACCTCCTGCTCTACGCGGCCGGCGGCGCCGAACGCCTCAACGGCGCGCAGATCCCGGCCCCCGGCGGCTGGAACATCACCTTCCACGCACCCCTCGGCGTCGTCGGCGTCATCGCCCCCTGGAACTTCCCCATGCCGATCGCCGCCTGGGGCGCGGCCCCCGCGCTCGCGGCCGGCAACGCCGTCGTCCTCAAGCCCGCGGAGACGACCCCGCTCACCGCGCTGCGCCTCGCCGAACTCGCCCTGGAGGCAGGCCTTCCCGAGGGCCTTCTCCAGGTCGTGCCGGGGCACGGGAGCGTCGCGGGCCGCGCCCTCGTCGACCACCCGGACGTCGCGAAGATCGTCTTCACCGGCTCCACGCGGACCGGCCGCGAGATCATGGAGCGCTGCGCCGCCCGGATCAAACCCGTCACGCTCGAACTCGGCGGCAAGAGCCCCAACATCGTCTTCGCCGACGCGGACCTGTCCGGCGCCCTCGACCCGTTCTCCTTCCTCGACAACTCCGGCCAGGACTGCTGCGCCCGCACCCGCGTCCTCGTCCAGGAATCCGTGTACGAGGAGTGCGTAGCGCGGCTCACGGAGGCGCTCGGCGCCGTCGTCGTGGGCGACCCGCTGGACGAGAAGACCCAGATGGGCCCGCTCATCTCCCGTCGACAGCTCGACCGCGTACGGGACTTCGTGCCCGCCACCGCCCCCGGCATCCGGGGCCACGCGCCCACCGGCCCCGGTTTCTGGTTCCCGCCGACCGTCCTCACCGGCGAGGCGGCCGACTCCGCCGCGGCCACGGAAGAGATCTTCGGGCCCGTCGCGGTCCTGCTGCCGTTCACCGACGAGCAGGACGCGATCCGCCTCGCCGACGCCACCCCGTACGGCCTCGCCGGCTCCATCTGGACCCGGGACCTGGGCCGCGCCCTGCGCGTGTCGGGTGCCGTCCGCGCCGGGAACCTGTCCGTCAACTCCCATTCCGCCGTCCGCTACTTCACCCCGTTCGGCGGCTGCAAACAGTCCGGCCTCGGCCGTGAACTGGGCCCCGACGCCCTGACCGCCTTCACCGAGACCAAGAACGTCTTCCTCAGCACGGAGGGGCCATCCCAGTGACATCGGACATCATCTGCCGCCGCCTCGTCGGCCGCACCGCCGTCATCACCGGCGCGGGCAGCGGCATCGGCCTCGCCACCGCGCGCCGCCTCGCCTCGGAGGGCGCGAACGTCGTGTGCGGCGACCTCGACGCGGCCTCCGGCAAGAAGGCGGCCGAGGAGGTCGGCGGGGTCTTCGTCCAGGTCGACGTCGTCGACGCCGAACAGGTCGAGGCGCTGTTCCGGACGGCCCACGACACGTACGGCTCCGTCGACATCGCCTTCAACAACGCGGGCATCTCGCCGCCGGACGACGACTCCATCCTCACCACGGGCCTGGAGGCCTGGCAGCGCGTCCAGGACGTCAACCTCACCTCCGTGTACCTGTGCTGCAAGGCAGCGATCCCGTACATGCGGCGCCAGGGCAGGGGCTCCATCATCAACACGGCGTCGTTCGTCGCGCGGATGGGCGCCGCGACCTCGCAGATCTCGTACACCGCGTCCAAGGGCGGCGTCCTCGCCATGTCCCGTGAGCTGGGCGTGCAGTTCGCCCGGGAGGGGATCCGGGTCAACGCCCTGTGTCCGGGACCGGTGAACACCCCGCTGCTCCAGGAGCTGTTCGCCAAGGACCCGGAGCGGGCCGCCCGGCGCCTCGTGCACATCCCGGTGGGCCGGTTCGCCGAGGCCGAGGAGATCGCGGCCGCCGTCGCCTTCCTCGCCAGCGACGACGCCGCCTTCGTCAACGCCACCGACTTCCTCGTGGACGGCGGCATCTCGGGCGCCTACGTCACGCCTCTGTAGGGGACGCCCCAGGGCGGTGTACGGTCCCCTGACATGCGTAACAGTCATGTTGCCGCGCTGACCTCGGCCGTGGTCACCACCCTGGTGGCCGCGGCTCTCGTCTCCCCCGCGGCCGCCGCCACGTCCGCGTCCCCCACCGCCCGCGCCTGCCCGCAGTTGTCGAAGAAGCTGCCGTGGTACGGCGAGAACCGGGCCCGGCTCCAGCGGATGATCGACGAACGGGGAAGCTGCGCGGGCCACCGCGGCCCGCGCCCCGTCGCCGCGTTCGACTGGGACAACACCGTCTCCAAGAACGACGTCACCGACGCGACCATCGCCTGGTCCCTCAAGCACGACAAGATCCTGCGCCCCGCGAGCTGGAAGAAGACCAGCAAGTGGCTGACCGACGACGCCGACAAGGCGCTCACCGCCGCCTGCGGAACGACCGTGCCCGTCGGCGCCCCGCTGCCCACCGCCAAGGACACCGACTGCACGGACGAGATCTTCAACATCCGTGAGTCCGGGAAGACCATGAGCGGCGCCGCCGCCTTCGCGGGCCACTGGAACCACCGGCGCACCGTGCCCCAGTACGCCTGGGTGCCGCAGTTGTTCGCCGGGCACACCGTCCCCGAACTGGAGTCGTACGCAGCCGCGGCCCGCAAGGAGGCTCTTGCCGCGCCCGTCGGCGCCACCCAGAAGCTGGGCACGCACACCATCCCCGGCTACGTCCGCTACTACGCCCAGCAGCGCGACCTGATCCGTACGCTCCAGAAGGCCGGCTTCGACGTCTACATCGTGTCCGCCGGTTCCGAGCCCGTGACCGAGGTCTGGTCGCGCGGCGTCGGCATCGACCGCGCCCACACCGTCGCGATCCGCTCGGTCCTCGACCGCGAGGGCCGCATCACCTCCTTCAACACGGGCTGCGGCGGTGTCCCGACCAGCCAGGGCGAGGCCATCCCGTACATCGACGGCAAGCGCTGCTGGATCAACCAGGAGATCTTCCACGTCAAGGGAAAGGCGGCCTGGCAGAAGCAGAGCCGGGACAGGCGCATCGCGCTCGGCGGCGGTGACGCCGACACCGACGTGACGTTCGTCGGCGACGCGACGGGCGCCCACCTCGTGCTCAACCGGAACAAGAACGAGATCATGTGCCGCGCCTACGACAACGCCGACGGACGCTGGGTCGCCAACCCGATGTTCATCGAGCCGCTGCCGAAGAAGCCCGGTACCTACCCGTGCTCGACCGCCGCCTACAACCTCCCCGAGGGCGGATTCGGACCACTGCTGAGGCGGGACCGCTCGGTCGTGCCCGACCAGACCGACGCGGTGTACTGAGCTTCCGGGCCCGCCCTACGGTGCCGGGATGAGCATGACGCCGCCGGGCTGGTACCCGGACCCGCACGCCCCGGCCACCGAACGCTGGTGGGACGGGACCACGTGGACGCAGGACCGCAGGCCGGTCCCGGCGGCTGCCGCGCGCCCGGCCCGCGAGCCGGGCGGCCGGCGCACCAGGGCCGTTGCCGTCGCCGCGGCCGGGGTCGCGCTCGTGGCCGCCGCCGTCACCGGTGCCGTCGTCGTCCTGGGCGAAGACACCGACAGCGCGGCGGGGACCGAGGCGCGGGGCGGCCCCTCCGCACCCCCCACCACCACGTCCGGCCCCGACCCGACCGCGGTGGCGCCAAGACCGTCCGAGGACCCCTCCCGCGTCACCGACCAGCTCAACGGCATCACCCTGCCCGTCGTCGACGGCTGGCAGAAGGCCGAGAACGTCGCCTCCGCCGACATCGCCCTGACCACACCGGGCACCTACACCTGCCCGTACGACGACGGCCTGTGCCGCAGCGGCACCGTCGCCACGCGCACCCTCACGGGCGTGGCGGCCGGAGCCAGTACACGCACCCTGGCCGCCCAGGACGTCGCCGACGCCGCCGACCTCGCGTACGACACCGACGCCGTCGGACAGCGGCCGTTCGGCGGCATGACGGACCACAAGGTCCTCGTCGCGCGGCAGATCGCGGTCGCCGGGCGCGCGGGCTACCTCGTGCGCTGGAAGGTCACGACCGCCGAGGGGCCCGGCGGCTACGTGCAGTCCGTGGTGTTCCCCTCCAGCGTCGGCTCCCAGTCGCTCGTCGCCGTACGCTGCACCCTCGACGCGAGCGCCGGGGCCCCACCGCTCTCCGACCTCGACACGATCGTCAAGGGCATCCGACCGGTCGGCGCCACGGCAGGCGGCGGGGGAGTGGGCAGCAGCGTCGGCCCGACCTGATCACCGGCCGACCGCTGCCTACAGGAACGTGTAGCCCTCGCCGCGATACGTCGGCACGGTCCCGGTCACCGTGTCGCCCGACACGAGATGCAGCACCTCGAACCGCTCGCACAGCTCACCGGCCTTCGCGTGCCGGAACCACACCTTGTCGCCGAGCAGCAGATCGTCGGCCGCGGCCCCGAGCAGCGGCGTCTGCACCTCCCCGGGCCCCTCCTGGGCGTCGTACCGCAACCCCTCCGGCAGATACGGGACAGGGAGCCGGTCCGGGCCCGCGGCGCCCGACGCCGGATACCCGCCGCCCAGGACCGTGACGATCCCGACCCCCGGCCTGCGCACCACCGGCTGGGCGAACAGCGCGGCCGGACGCCCGCTGAACGACGTGTAGTTGTCGAAGAGACGCGGCACGTACAGACCGGACCCGGCGGCGATCTCCGTGACCGCCTCCTCGGCGGCGGTGTGCTGCACGCTGCCGGTCCCGCCGCCGTTGACGAACTCCAGGTCGGGCGCCACCGCACGCACGGCCCGCACCACCTCGCCGCGCCGCACGGCCAGCTCCTTGCGGGCCGCGGCCTGCATCAGCCGGATCGCCCGCGACCGCACCGGACGCCCCGCGACCGCGTCGCCGACCCCGGCCACGTGCCCCTCGTACGCCATGATCCCGACCAGCCGGAACCCGGGCCTGCGCGCCACCGTCCGTGCCAGCTCGGCCAGTTGGGCCGGGGTGCGCAGCGGGGAGCGCAGGGCGCCGATCCGCACCCGCCCGCCGAGGACCTGCCACGACGTGTCGAGCTCCAGACAGACCCGGATCTCCTCGCCGCCCCCGTCCCTGGCGTCGTCGATCAGCCGCAACTGGGCCGGGTCGTCGATCATCACGGTCACCGCACGTGCCAGCTTGGGGTCGTGCGCCAGCTCGGCGTAACCGGCCCGGTCCGCGGACGGATAGGCCAGCAGCACGTCCTCGAACCCGGACCGCGCGAGCCAGACGGACTCCGCCAGCGTGAACGACATGATCCCGGCGAACCCGTCCCTGGCCAGCACCCGTTCCAGCAGGGCCCGGCACCGGACGGACTTGCTGGCCACCCGGATCGGCTTCCCCGCGGCACGGCGCAGAAGGTCGTCGGCGTTGGCGTCGAAGGCGTCCAGATCCACGATCGCCAGCGGGGCGTCGAGGTGTGCGGTGGCCCGGTCGAAGCGGGCCCGGTCGGCGGCGCGCGGTGTCATGAGCGAAGACTGCCAGACCCGATTACCGCAGGGTAGAGGGACGTTCCGGGCAGATCGGCCGAGCCCGTGGACCGCCGGGGCAGGTCCGTGGACACGCCCGTTAGAGTGACGCGCACGCAGGCTGAGGAAACGGGGAGGCATGAGCACGGAAGCCCGACGTGTCCCGCCGCGTCCCACGACGCCCCCGCCGCCGGCCGTCCCGCCCCGCCCGGCGCAGGCGCCGGGCCCGCAACCCCCGGCCGGGACACCGCCGTTGCCCGCGACCCCGCCCCCGCCGGCCCCCTCGTCCCGCCTCCCGGACACCCCACCGCCGCCGTCCCGGCGGCCCCTGCCGCCCGAGACCGGCCCCGCACACGGCACGGGAACCGGCGCGAGCGGCCACGGCGCCCCCGCGCACCCGAGCGAGACCACCACCCGCCTGCGCCCCGTCCCACCGGCCCCGCCGAGGACACCCCTGGCCCCCCGCAGGGCCCCCGGCACGGTCGACCTCACCCCCCTGCCGGGCACGGCCGGCCGGCCCTTCGTGCGGTTCGCGCGCCCCGAGCACTACGACGACAGCACCACCCGGCTGCGCCCCGTCGGCGCCCGCCTGCGCCCGCGCGCCGCCGCTGCCGCGGCCTGCCTCGTGCTCGGCCTCGGACTGATCGGCGGCGCCGCCACCGGCACCCTGCTCACCGGCGACGACGGCGAGGGCACCGTGTCCGCGCGGAGCGCCTACCGCGACGCCGCCGAACTCTGGCACGGCATCCCCGTGGACCAGCTCTTCCCCCGCACCCTCGACGGCGAGGGCGCCGGACCCGGCGGCGCCGACCGCACCTGGACCCGGATCGGCGTCGCCCCCGACAGCGGCTGCCGCAAGGCCCTGGACCCCCTCCTGTACGAGGCACTGCGCCCCGCAGGCTGCCTGCGCCTGCTGCGGGCCACCTACACCGACGCCACGCAGAGCAACGTCACCACCGTCGGCCTGCTGTTCACCGGCGCCGACCCCGAGGCGGCCAAGGCGTTGCGCACCCGCTTCACCGAGGACGGCCTCGACGCGCGCCCCGACCTCGTGCCCCGCCCGTACGCCGTACCGGGCACCGCGGCCGCGCACTTCGGCGACGCCCAGCGCGCGTCCTGGTCCCTCGACGTCCTCACCGACGCCCCGGTCGTCGTCTACGCGGTCTCCGGCTTCGCCGACGGCCGCACCGTCGCCGACCCCCTGCCCACCGCCGAGGCGATGAAGGCCGGCGCCACCGCCGCCCCCGCCCAGGCCGGACTCGGCCACGAGGCCCGGGGCATCGCCGACCGCGTCGAACGAGGGCTGCGCAAGGCCGTCAGCACCTCCACGGAGCAGCCCTCATGAACCGCCGTCACCGGATCGCCGCCCTCGCGGGCGCCGTCTCCCTCACCCTGCTCCCGGCCGCCGCCGCGCACGCCGACTCGGTCCGCGCCCAGCAATGGGGCCTCGCGGCCATGCACACCCAGGAGGCGTGGCGCACCACCAAGGGCAAGGGCGTGACGGTCGCCGTCCTGGACACCGGCGTCGACGACCAGCACCCCGACCTCGCGGGCAACGTCCTCGCGGGCAAGGACCTCATAGGCTTCGGCGCAGGACGCGGCGACGAACCGTGGGCCCGCCACGGCACCGCCATAGCCTCCATCATCGCGGGCCACGGACACGGCACGGCGGGCGGCGACGGCGTCATGGGCATCGCCCCCGAGGCCCAGATCCTGCCCGTCCGCGTGATCCTGGAGGACGGCGACCCCGCCCGCGCCAAGGCCCGCGAGAGCCGGGGCAACGCCCTCGCCGAAGGCATCCGCTGGGCCGCCGACCACGGCGCCGACGTCATCAACCTCTCCCTCGGCGACGACTCCCCGACCGCCCACGCCGAGGCGGGCGAGGACGAGGCCGTCCAGTACGCGCTGAAGAAGGGCGTCTCCGTCGTCGCCTCCGCGGGCAACGGCGGCAAGAAGGGCGACCACATCTCCTACCCGGCCGCCTACCCGGGCGTCATCACGGCCACCGCCGTCGACTCCGCGGGCAACCGCGCCTACTTCTCCACCCGCCGCTGGTACGCGACCCTGGCCGCGCCCGGCCGCGGCATCGTCACCGCCGACCCCGACCGCAAGTACTACTCGGCGTGGGGCACCAGCGCCGCCTCCGCGTTCGTCTCCGGGGCCGTCGCCCTGGTCCGCGCCGCACACCCGGGCCTCGGCCCGGCCCAGATCAAACAGCTCATGGAGGACACCGCCCAGGACCCGCCGAGCGGTGGTCGGGACGACTCGCGCGGCTTCGGCATGGTCGACCCGGCCGCCGCGATCCGCGCCGGCGACCGGCTGGAACCACGGAGCCTGACCTCGGCCGCATACGGCGAGAAGTACTTCGGCCCGGGCCCGGACGCCCCGGACGACGACGGCCCCGCCGGCTGGGTCGCGCCCGTCGCCTACGTCCTCGGCGCGCTGCTGCTCGGCGCCGCCGTCCACCTGTGGCGCGGCCACCGGCTCAGCCGCCGCCGCTGAGAACCCGTACCGGCCCCGGAGTCCTGTCCCGGACACCGGGGGACAAGTAACCCGCCAGTAGGTTCTGGGGACCGTTTCCCTCCGGTGGGACACCTCGCCGTGCGGAAAGCGGCCCTATCGGCTGCCGGCGAGGGCGGGCAGGACGCGGGTCCGCAGGACGTCGAGGAAGACCTCGGGGTGCCGGTAGGCGGCGAAGTGGCCGGCGTCCTCGATCAGAGTGAACTCCTTGACGGGTGCCTGCACCTCGTCGAAGAAGGCGCGGGCGCGGGCGGGTGTGTTCACGAGGTCGCAGGCGCCCTGGACGACGAAGAACGGCACGTCGAAGCGGGTGCCGTCGGCGCGGTCGTCGAAGGAGGCGGTGCCCGGCAGCAGGGCGGCGGAGACCATGAAGCTCTTGAAGAAGGTGACGATCTCGCGCATGGAGTGCAGCGGCGAGAACCACAGCGACTTCATCACCACGGACTTCATCGCGGCGAAGGTGTGCGGGTCGGTGGCGGAGGCGAAGCGGCTGAAGTGGCTGAACTGTTCGGCGCTCCAAGTCCGCTGGTCCGGGCCCATCTCCCGGACGGCCGCCGCTTCCTTCTTCTTGCCCGCCCTCTCCAGCCGCTCCAGCGCGGCGTAGTAGTCGGAGGAGTCCCGGCCGCCGTCGAAGACCTTCTGGTCGGTCCCGACGTACGCGTCGACGAGGTCGGGGCGGCTGCGGGCGACACGCAGCGCGACGGCGCTGCCGAAGGAGCAGCCCAGCAGGACGACCCGGTCCGCGCCGAGGCGGTCCCGTACGTGCTCGACGACCTCCACGGCGTCCCGCACCAGCCGGTCGAACGTCATCTCGCCCTGCGCGTCGGCGCCGGAGCGGCGCAGGGTCTTGCCGGTGCCGCGCATGTCCCAGCGCACCAGGGTGACGTGCCGCTCCCAGTCGCGGGAGACGTGGGTGAGGATCGAGTTGGAGGAGCCGGGGCCTCCGTGGAGTTCCACCACGACCGGGTGGGCGCGGTCCTCGCCCCGGACGGAGAGCCACTGGTCGAGCCCGCCGATCCGGGTGAAGTACTGCTCGTCGACGCCTTGGCCGCCAGTGATGCGCAGGCGGCGGGCGTTTCCCGAGCGGACGATCGCGCGGTGCGAGAGGAGAGCGGTCACGGAGGCGGCGATGGTGGCGCCGGCCGCGGTGATGGCAGTGACAAGCATGGACGCCCCTAAGAACTGTGTACGTGATGCACGGTTAATTGTTGTGTATGTTATACACAGTTACTGGGCGGGGGGCAACCCCGATACTTGTTGGCACCCCTTCGCGGCCTGGCCGCGGGAAAGGAGACCGGTACCGTGCCGGCGAACAAGGAGAGCGAACGGGACCCGGGCGCCAGCCTCGCGCTGCTGTGGGGGGAGACCGACAGCCGCCCCCGGCGAGGGCCGAAACCGAAGTTCACCCCCGTGGACGTGGCCCGCCGAGGCATCGCGATCGCCGACGCCGAGGGGCTGGAAGCCCTGTCGATGCAGCGGGTGGCCGGGCTGCTCGGGGTCACCACGATGGCCCTGTACCGCTACGTCCCCGGCAAGCCCGACCTCGTCGACCTGATGGTCGACACCGTGCTCGGCGCCCCGCCCGACCTCGACCGCGTCGCCGGTGGCTGGCGCCGCCGCGTCGAGATCTGGGCCCGGGCCTGCTGGGACGTCTACCGCGCCCACCCCTGGATCCTGACCGCGACGGGCCTGCGACGGCAGGCCATGGGGCCGCACCAGGTGGCCTGGCTGGACGTGGCCCTCGCCGCCCTCGAACCGACCGGGCTCGACGCCCGCCGCCGCCACGACGCCGCCCTTCTCGTCCTGAGCCTGGTCCGCAACCTCACCCAGCAGACGCTCGACCGGAACGAGGAGGCCGACAGGGAGTGGGACCGCCTCACCGCCCGCCAACTGAGCGAGCATGCCGACCGGTTCCCCGCCGTCACCCGCGTCCTCGCCGAAGGCGGCTTCGCCCGCACCGACGACGACCCCCTCGCCTTCGGCCTCGCCTGCCTCCTCGACGGCATCCAGAGACTCGTCGAACACTCCGATGGCGCATCCGCGGACGGACACCCGGCCGAGCCCCGGGCGCCCGCCTCGCGGGCCGTTTCGTAGCGCGGCGCACCCGCCGCGATCAGCGATGCGAACCGGGGCGGCGTCCTTCTGGATGCGGCGGACGCTTCCCTCGCACCTGGTCGCTCGCCACCGGACGGTGGCGAGACGGAAGTCAGGTGGGACGCCCTACCGCCGTCCCGGCCGTGCACCACCGACTCCTCGCCCGCTGTCAGGCGCTCGACGGCGGCCCGGGCGCTCCGGCGGTCCCGGCCCAGCGCAAAGCCCGCCGCGATGACTAACACCCCGTGAGCACCCTCGCGCCGAGACCATGATCGTTCGCACCGGGATGCCCTGTGCCCCGACTACGCACACCCGTGAACGGCAAGCCACCGGAACCTACTGCCCGGTTACATGTTCCCTGGTGTCCGGGCCGGGACTCCGGGGCCGTACCGCCGCCTTCGCCGCACCCTCCACGAGCGCGATCCCGCCCTCCATGGTGGCGCTCCCGCGAGAGACCACCGCCACCAGGAACTGCTCGCCGCCGACGCGCACCCGCCCGACGCTGTTGATCACCCACAGGCCGGTGGTGCCGCGCCGCAGCCACCCGTTCTTCAGCTCGGCGCCCGCCGCCCCGGCCGGTCCCGCCGCGGAGACGCCCCACGCCTGGTCGCGCTCGACATTCCCCATCAGCCCCTGCACGTACGCCCGCGACGCCGCGCTCAACACGTTGTCGCCGACCCCGAACACCTCCCGGAGCAGGGTGAGTTGATCGGCGGCGGTGGTCTGTGTGAGCCCCCACAGCGGCCCGTCGCCACCGCTGGTCCGCCGCAGCCCGAGCCGCTCGTTCGCCGCGTCGAGACCGTCCGCGCCGCCGATGGCGTCCCAGAGCGCGGTCGTCGCCGCGTTGTCACTGCGCTCGATCATCGCGGCGGCGAGGGTCCTCTCCCGCGCGGTCAGCGCCCGTCCCGCGTCCTGCGCCCGCAGCAGCAGGGCGGCCAGCACGTCCACCTTGACGATGCTCGCGGTGTCGTACGTGGTCCCGTCCGGCGCGTACACCGCGCGCCTCCCCGCCGCGACGTCGAGCACGGCCACGGACACCTCGCCGTCGCGCCCGTCGGTCACCGCCCGCACGGCCCCGGCGAGCCGGGCGTCGAGATCCACGGAAGACGAAGCGGACGGCTGCACAGACCTCATGTCGATGTCCTCCTGTGTGGCGGGTGAGACGCACCCCGGGGTCCGCCGAGAACCCGGGCCCGGCCCCTCGGTAGGGTCGGTGAACGTGGCGAACAAGAACATTCCCGACCCCGGCTTCTCCGACGACGACGGCACCGCGGACCCGCGCCTCGCCGAAGCCCTGACCGCCTGGGACCAGGACCGCACCGCCCACGGCCCGGTCCTGGAGGCGCTGAAGGGCGCCCGCCTCCTGGTCCCGGTCGTCGCCGTGCTCGGCGAGGTGGAGGAGGACGAGAACGGGCTGCGCCGCGAGAAGACCAGCGACATGGCGGTCCCGACGCTGAAGGCGGGCCACCGCACCGCGCTGCCCGCCTTCACCTCGACGCACGCGCTGGCCCTGTGGGACCCCGAGGCCCGCCCGGTCGCCGTCCCGCTCCACCAGGCGCTGAAGGCCGCCGCCCACGAGAAGGCCGACACCGTCGTCCTCGACCTCGCGGGCCCGGTCCCCTACGAGATCACCGGCGCCGCGCTCTACGCCCTGGCCGAGGGCCGCACCACCACCGACCCGCTGGCCGACCCGGCGGTCACCGGCGCGGTCCGGGCCGCCGTCGCCGCCGAGCCCGCGGTGCTCCGCGCCCACCTGGGCCCCGGCTCCGCGGACGGTGTCCTCGCCCTGGTCATCGCCCCCGACGCCGACCCGGCGACCACCGCCAGGGCCGTGGCCGGGCGCATCGCCGCCGACGAGACACTGCGGGCCCGCCTGGTACGCGGCCTCGACCTGGCACTCCTGCCGGCCGGGACGACGCCACCTGGCGAGCCCTTCTACGTACGGGACTGAGCCGGACGTCAGCCGTACACGGCGCCCGTGTACTTCTCGCCCGGGCCCTGCCCCGGCTCGTCCGGCACGAACGACGCCTCGCGGAACGCGAGCTGGAGCGACTTCAGGCCGTCGCGCAGCGGCGCCGCGTGGAACGAGCTGATCTCGGTGGCGCTGCCGTCGAGCAGCCCGGCCAGGGCGTGGATCAGCTTGCGGGCCTCGTCGAGGTCCTTGTGGGCGTCGCCCTCCTCGGTCAGGCCCAGCTTCACCGCGGCGGCGCTCATCAGATTCACCGCGACCGTCACGATGACCTCGACGGCGGGCACCTCGGCGATGTCGCGGGTCAGCGCGTCGTAGTCGGGGGTCTCGGGAGCAGGGGCTGCGGGGGTGGCGTCACTCATGGGCCCCACGATATGCCGCCCGCGCAGCAGGTTGGGCGCACCCCCCAAGTGCTGCTAACCTGGTGTGACGACCGGCCGGAGACCCACGTCCTCGTGACCTGAGTAACCGGCCCACAAGTGGAGGCTCCGATCTCCCACCTGACTGCCCTGGCGGGCGGCGGGTCACCGGTCAGACGGCCCCCATCGTTCCGTACGGACGATGGAGCCGTCCGAGTTTGCGCCCCGCGGTCCACCGTGGCGGTGCTCCGGTAGTTCCTTGGAGCCCCGCGCGTGTACCGTCCGGGGCATTTTTTGTGCTCCGGCGCGGTTGGTAGTCATCAGAAAAGTACGCGGCGGCCCGCCAGGCCGTCGTGTGGTGCTAACCGAGGAGGATCCATCAGCGCCGAGCCCCGCATCAACGACCGGATTCGCGTTCCCGAAGTGCGACTTGTCGGTCCCAGCGGCGAGCAGGTCGGGATTGTTCCGCTTGCCAAGGCCCTTGAGCTCGCTCAGGAGTACGACCTCGACCTGGTCGAGGTGGCGGCGACAGCCCGTCCGCCCGTCTGCAAGCTCATGGACTACGGCAAGTTCAAGTACGAGTCGGCCATGAAGGCCCGTGAGGCGCGCAAGAACCAGGCGCACACGGTCATCAAGGAGATGAAGCTCCGGCCGAAGATCGACCCGCACGACTATGACACCAAGAAGGGTCACGTCGTTCGGTTCCTCAAGCAGGGCGACAAGGTCAAGATCACGATCATGTTCCGTGGTCGCGAGCAGTCCCGGCCGGAGCTCGGCTACCGGCTGCTCCAGCGTCTCGCGAACGACGTCGAGGACCTCGGGTTCATCGAGTCGAACCCGAAGCAGGACGGCCGAAACATGATCATGGTCCTCGGTCCGCACAAGAAGAAGACCGAGGCTATGGCCGAGGCCCGCGAGGCGCAGGCCGCCCGCAAGGCCGACGCGAAGGCCAACCCCGGCAAGTCGCAGAACGTCGCCGAGGACCAGTCTTCCGACGGCGGTGCCGAGGCTCCGGCCGAGGCGTCCACCGAAGTCCCCGCCGAGGCTCCTGCCGAGGCATGATCCGGCGGCGTACAGCCTGTGCGCCCCGGAGACCCACCGACACAACTGACGTTCCACCGCGGCCGGTTCGAGCCCATGGCACGGACCGGCAGGGAACGCCACTGACGAGGAGAGAACGGCGCTATGCCGAAGAACAAGTCGCACAGCGGTGCCAGCAAGCGCTTCAAGGTCACCGGCTCCGGCAAGGTGCTCCGTGAGCGTGCCGGCAAGCGCCACCTGCTCGAGCACAAGTCGTCGCGGCTGACGCGCCGCCTCACCGGCAACGCCGAGATGGCCCCGGGCGACGCCAAGAAGATCAAGAAGCTTCTCGGCAAGTGACGTACGGGCGCCTCGGCGCCTCGCACGTCACAGACCGGGACCTAATCGAAATCGGGCCGGGTGAGTCCCACCCCGGCCCCGCTACAAGGAGTAAAAAGTGGCACGCGTCAAGCGCGCGGTAAACGCGCACAAGAAGCGTCGGGCGATCCTCGAGCAGGCCAGCGGCTACCGCGGTCAGCGTTCGCGTCTGTACCGCAAGGCCAAGGAGCAGGTCACCCACTCCCTGGTCTACAACTACAACGACCGCAAGAAGCGCAAGGGCGACTTCCGCCAGCTCTGGATCCAGCGCATCAACGCCGCTGCCCGCCAGAACGGCATGACGTACAACCGCCTGATCCAGGGTCTGAAGGCCGCCAACATCGAGGTGGACCGCAAGATCCTCGCGGAGCTCGCCGTCAACGACGCCAACGCGTTCGCCGCGCTGGTCGAGGTCGCGCAGAAGGCGCTGCCGGCGGACGTCAACGCCCCCAAGGCTGCGGCCTGACGCTCCGCTGAGCCGGTGTAATCGGACCCGCAGGTATTGCTGCCTGCGGGTCCGTTCTCGTTCGGCGTCTCGTCCGCTGTCCCCTGTTGCCCGTCGTGCGCGGGTCGTGGTGGGTTGCTCGCGCAGTTCCCCGCGCCCCTGAGGCACCTTTTCCCCAAGCGAGTTGTGATGGTTGCCGCCCCCGAGCTGATCTCCCCCAAGTCGTCCCGCGTCTCTGCCGCCCGGCGGCTCGCCAAGCGGAACTTCCGGGGCAAGGAGCGGCTGTTCCTCGCTGAGGGACCGCAGGCCGTGCGGGAGGCCGCCGCGCACGGGGCGCTGGCCGAGATGTTCACGACCGTCGAGGCCGCCGAACGCTACGCCGACATCGTCGCCGAGGCGCGCGCCGCCGACGCCCGGGTGCACCTCGCCGACGAGGACGTCATCGCCGACATCTCCACGACGGTGACACCCCAGGGGCTCGTGGGCGTCTGCCGGTTCCTGGACACGCCGTTCGAGGAGATCCTCGCGGCCCGGCCGAAACTCGTCGCCGTCCTCGCCCACGTACGCGACCCCGGCAACGCCGGGACCGTACTGCGCTGCGCCGACGCCGCGGGCGCCGAGGCCGTCGTGCTCACCGACGCCTCCGTCGACCTGTACAACCCGAAGGCCGTCCGCGCCTCGGTCGGCTCGCTGTTCCACCTGCCGGTCGCCGTGGGCGTGCCCGTCGAGGAGGCCGTCGCCCGGCTGAAGCAGACCGGCGTACGCGTCCTCGCCGCCGACGGCGCCGGGGACGACGACCTCGACGACGAACTGGACAAGGGCACCATGGGCACCCCCACCGCCTGGGTCTTCGGCAACGAGGCCTGGGGCCTGCCCGAGGAGACCCGCGCCCTCGCCGACGCCGTCGTCCGCGTCCCCATCCACGGCAAGGCCGAGAGCCTCAACCTCGCCACGGCCGCCGCCGTCTGCCTCTACGCCTCCGCCCGCGCCCAGCGCGCCCCCGGCGGCTGCCGCCGCTGACCCGTCCGAAAGCGCCCCCGGCGCACGCGCCTGGCGTGCGCTCTCCCCGCGTCACCGGTGACTGGTAGTCGGTCGCCCACGGCTAGTAGGGTGGTCGGCTCGGGGCCCACTGTGCCGTTTCGAGAGGTGGGGTACGGGGAGATGACGGTCCGCACCAGCAGGACACCGGGGGCGAGCGCCCTCCCCGGGGCGGCCGCGCCCGGTCCCGCCGGACCCGGCCTGCACCCCGACGACCTGCCCGACGGACTCGTCGTCGCCGACGAGAGCGGCCACGTCGTCAGCTTCAACATCGCCGCGGAGCGCATCACCGCCGTGCCCGCCGCCCGCGCCCTCGGGGCGCCCCTGGAGCGCGCACTGCCCCTGGAGGACCTCGAAGGCCGGCGCTGGTGGCAACTGACCGACCCCTACGGCGGCCTCGCCACCCGGGTGGGCCAGCCGGAGCGGAACCTGCTGCTGCCGGGCGGCCGGGAAGTCCTCGTGACCGCCCGCTACGTGCGCAGCCGCCCCACCGGACCCGTACGCCGCGTCGTCGTCTCGCTCCGCGACACGGAGGCCCGGCGCCGCACCGAGCGCAGCCACGCCGAGCTGATCGCCATCGTCGCCCACGAGCTGCGTTCGCCGCTGACCTCGGTCAAGGGGTTCACCGCGACCCTGCTCGCCAAGTGGGAGCGGTTCACGGACGAGCAGAAGCGGCTGATGCTGGAGACCGTCGACGCGGACGCCAACCGCGTGACCCGGCTGATCACCGAACTCCTCGACATCTCCCGCATCGACTCGGGCCGCCTGGAGCTGCGCCGCCAGCCCGTCGACATCGGCGCCGCCGTCTCCCGGCACATCCAGGCGCACGTCGCCGCCGGACAGTCCGCCGAGCGGTTCCTGCTCCGCGTGGAGCAGCCGCTGCCCGATCTGTGGGCCGACCCGGACAAGGTCGACCAGGTGCTGAGCAACCTGCTGGAAAACGCGGTGCGCCACGGCGAGGGAACCGTCACCATCGAGGTGGAGCCCTCCACGACGGCCAGGGAATCGACCTCGGTCACCGTCAGCGACGAGGGCCCAGGCATCCCGGAGGAATCTATGAACCGCGTCTTCACCCGCTTCTGGCGGGGCAGCAAGCGCGGCGGCACCGGGCTCGGCCTCTACATCGTCAAGGGCATCGTCGAGGCCCACGGCGGGACCATCACCGTCGGCCGGGCGCCCGGAGGCGGCGCCAGGTTCCGATTTACGTTGCCCGTGGCGGCACCGGCGTACCTCAGCGCCTGAGCGTCGGCCCCACGGGCTCATTCGCACACGTCAGCCCCCGGTAGACTCGTCCTTTGGCACATTGCGTCTCCACGTCAGGGACGGTTCGTCAGCGAAGTCGGGACGGGTCGTGGACGGGGCCATCCGCCAGCCAATCGGAAGTACGGGAAGAGATGTCGGCACCGAACAAGTCGTACGACCCTGTCGAGGTCGAGGCACTGAAACCGGAAGAGATCGAGCGCGTGCGGGACGAGGCGCTCGCCGCCTTCGCCGCCGCGGACTCGCTCGACGCGCTTCAGGAGGCCAAGGTCGCGCACACCGGCGGCACGTCGCCGCTGTCGCTCGCCAACCGCGAGATCGGCGCGCTGCCCCCGCAGGCCAAGGCCGCGGCCGGCAAGCTGGTGGGCCAGGCCCGCGCCGCCGTCGGCCGGGGCCTCGCCGCCCGCCAGGCCGAGCTGGAGGCCGAGCGCGACGCGCGCGTCCTGGTCGAGGAGGCCGTGGACGTCACGCTGCCCTACGACCGCACCCCGGCCGGCGCCCGCCACCCGCTGACCACGATGATGGAGCGCGTCGCCGACGTCTTCGTGTCGATGGGCTACGAGATCGCGGAGGGCCCCGAGGTCGAGGCGGAGTGGTTCAACTTCGACGCCCTGAACTTCACGCCCGACCACCCCGCCCGGCAGATGCAGGACACCTTCTTCGTCCGGGGCCCCGAGGGCACGACCGGCGACGAGAGCGGTGTCGTACTGCGCACGCACACCTCCCCGGTGCAGGCCCGCGCGATGCTCGACCGCGAGCCGCCCGTCTACATCGTCTGCCCCGGACGCGTGTACCGCACCGACGAGCTGGACGCCACGCACACCCCGGTCTTCCACCAGATCGAGCTGCTCGCCGTGGACGAGGGCCTCACCATGGCCGACCTGAAGGGCACCCTCGACCACATGGTCAAGGCGCTCTTCGGCGACGACATGACGACGCGGCTGCGCCCCGCCTACTTCCCGTTCACCGAGCCGTCCGCCGAGATGGACATGGTCTGCTACGTGTGCCGTGGTGAGTCCGTGGGCAACCCGGACCGGCCCTGCCGCACCTGCGGCAGCGAGGGCTGGATCGAGCTGGGCGGCTGCGGCATGGTCAACCCGCGCGTGCTGACCGCGTGCGGCGTCGACCCGGAGAAGTACAGCGGCTTCGCCTTCGGCTTCGGTATCGAACGAATGCTGATGTTCCGCCACAACGTAGAAGACATGCGAGACATGGTCGAGGGTGACGTCCGGTTCACCCGGCCGTTCGGGATGGAGATCTGATGCGGGTCCCGCTTTCCTGGCTGCGGGAGTACGTCGACCTCCCCGCCACCGAGACCGGCCGTGACGTGCAGGCCAAGCTGGTCGGCGTAGGGCTTGAGGTCGAGACCGTCGAGCAGCTCGGCGCCGACCTCAAGGGCCCCCTCGTGGTGGGCCAGGTGCTGACCATCGAGGAGCTGGAGGGCTTCAAGAAGCCGATCCGGTTCTGCACCGTCGACGTCGGCACCGCCAACGGCACGGGCGAGCCGCAGGAGATCGTCTGCGGCGCCCGCAACTTCCAGGTCGGCGACAAGGTCGTCGTCGTGCTGCCCGGCGCCGAGCTGCCCGGCGGTTTCGCGATCGCCGCGCGCAAGACGTACGGCAAGACCTCGCACGGCATGATCTGCTCCAGCGACGAGCTGGGCATGGGCGACGACGGCACGCACGGCATCATCGTGCTGCCGCCGGAGCACGAGGTCGGCACCGACGCCATCGAGCTGCTCGAACTCGTCGACGAGGTCCTCGACATCGCCGTCACGCCCGACCGCGGCTACTGCCTGTCGATGCGCGGCATCGCCCGCGAGACCGCCACCGCGTACGGGCTGCCGCTGCGCGACCCGGCCCTGCTCGACGTGCCCGCGCCCAACGCGCACGGCTACCCCGTGCGGGTCTCCGACCCGATGGCCTGCGACCGCTTCACGGCCCGTACGGTCAGCGGGCTCAGCCCCGAGGCCCGGTCGCCGATCTGGCTCCAGCGCCGCCTCCAGAAGGCGGGCATGCGCCCGATCTCGCTCGCCGTCGACGTCACGAACTACGTGATGCTGGAGCTCGGCCAGCCGCTGCACGCCTACGACCGCTCCCTCGTCCAGGGCGCCATCGGCGTACGCCGCGCGCTCCCCGGCGAGCAGCTCAAGACCCTCGACGGCACCGTGCGCACCCTCGACACCGAGGACCTCGTCATCACCGACGAGCGCGGCCCGATCGGCCTCGCCGGGGTGATGGGCGGCGCCGAGACGGAGATCGCGGACCACCCGGAGAGCGCCGGGGACGCCGGGACCACCGACGTCGTCATCGAGGCCGCGCACTTCGACGCGCTCACCGTCGCCCGCTCCTCCCGCCGGCACAAGCTGTCGTCCGAGGCGTCCAAGCGGTACGAGCGCGGCGTCGACCCGGCGGCCACCTCGGCCGCCGCCCAGCGCGCCGTCGACCTGCTGGTGCTGCTCGCCGGCGGCACCGCCGAGCAGGGCGTCACCGAGGTCATCGCGCCCGGCGCCCCGCGCACCATCACCATCCCGGCCGACCACCCGGACAAGGTGGCCGGTGTCGCGTACGGCCGCGAAAGCGTCGTCCGCCGCCTCCAGGAGGTCGGCTGCGACGTCTACGGGCAGGACGTCCTCACCGTCACCGTGCCGTCCTGGCGCCCCGACCTGACCGACCCGAACGACCTGGCCGAAGAGGTCATCCGCCTTGAGGGCTACGAGAACCTGCCCTCCACGCTGCCGAAGCCCCCGGCGGGCCTCGGCCTGACCGAGCGCCAGCGCACGCACCGCCGCGTCGGCCGCGCCCTGGCCGGGGCCGGTTACGTCGAGGCGCTGAGCTACCCGTTCATCGGGGAGGGCGTCTTCGACCAGCTCGGCCTGGACGAGGACGATCCCAAGCGCCGCGTCGTCACCCTCGTCAACCCGCTCTCCGACGAGGAGCCCGCCCTCCGTACGACGCTGCTGCCGGGCCTGCTGTCCGCGCTGCGCCGCAACGACGGGCGCGGCAGCCACGACCTGGCCCTCTTCGAGACCGGCCTGGTCTTCCTGCCCCAGGACGAGCTGCGGGTCGCCACCCGGCTGCCCGTCGACCGGCGGCCCACCGCCGAGGAGGTCGCGTCCCTCACGGCCGCCCTCCCGCATCAGCCCCGGCACGCCGCGGTCGTCCTCGCGGGCGCCCGCGAGCAGACCGGCTGGTGGGGCAAGGGTTCCCCGGCGATCTGGGCCGACGCCGTCGAGGCGGCGCGGACCGTCGCCCATGAGGCAGGCACCGAACTCACCGTGGAGCAGGGCCAGTACGGCCCCTGGCACCCCGGCCGGTGCGCCGCCCTGTACGTCACGGTCGACGGGGCCAAGACCCTCGTGGGCCACGCCGGTGAGCTGCACCCGCGCGTCGTCAAGGCCTTCGGTCTGCCGGCCCGCACCAGCGCCATGGAACTCGACCTGGACCTCGTGGAGCGGGCGAGCGCCGGTGCCGTGCGGGCGCCGCGGATCTCGACGTTCCCCGTGGCCACCCAGGACGTCGCGCTCGTCGTCGACCAGGGCGTCCCGGCCGCGGCGGTGGAGAGCGCGCTGCGGGCGGGCGCCGGTGAACTCCTGGAGTCCATCCGCCTGTTCGACGTGTACGAGAACGCGGAGCAGCTCGGTGAGGGCAAGAAGTCCCTCGCCTACGCGCTGCGCTTCCGTGCCGCCGACCGCACCCTGACGGTGGAGGAGGCCAGCGCCGCCCGCGACGCCGCGGTCGCCCAGGCCGGGGGCAGCACGGGCGCGGTGTTGCGCGGCGCGTAACGGCGCGGGCGGACGGCGCGCGAAGCCGTTGAGGGGCGTATCCGGACCACCGGATACGCCCCTCACTCGTTCGGGTGAGGGGCTCCCATGTTCCGTTCCGATCGGGGCAGAGGTCGTAAGGATCGATCCGCCGCCGGGCCGGCCGGCGACCGCGCTGAACAGGGCCTAGGGGGCCGTCGGCATGAGGGGTACCAAGACCGGGGCGCCCACCCGGGCCTTCCGCAGCGCCGTGCGCGCACGCCTGCCCCGGGCGGTGCGCGCCGACCCGGGGCGTATCCGGCACCTGCTGATGCTCGGGCTGCCGACCGGCTGGGGCGCGGTCGCCGTCGCCTATGAACTGACCTGCCCGTTCGCCCGGCAGGACAGCCTCGGCGCGCGGATCGTGAGCAGCGCCGTCTTCTTCGTGGTGGGCACCGGCCTGATCCTGCACGTACGGCAGGGGCTGCTGCGGGAGCTGCGGGACATGAAGGCCGTCGCGGGCGCCGCCCAGTCCGTACTCCTGCGACCGCTGCCGCCGCGGCTCGACGGGCTCACCCTCGCCGCGGACCAGATCTCCGCCGACCGGGCCGCGAGCATCGGCGGTGACCTGTACGACGTCGTCGCCACCGACCACGGCGTGCGGGTGGTCATGGGGGACGTCCGCGGCCACGGCCTCGGCGCGCTCGCCACGGTCGGCGCCGTCCTCGGCAGCTTTCGCGAGGCCGCCCACGACGAGGCCGAACTCGGCGGTGTCCTGCGGCGGTTGGAGCGGACCCACACACGGCATCTGCGCCAGCGCTCGCGCGACGAACACCCCGCCGTCGCGGGGAAGGAGCCCGCGACCCCTCTCGCCGAGGAGTTCGTGACCTTACTGCTCCTGGAGATCCGGCAGGACGGCACGGTGCACGCCCTCAACTGCGGTCACCCCTGGCCCTATCTGTTGCGGCCGGGAGCGGCGCGCAGCGTCGAGCCGATGACCGGCGGGGACCCGATGCCGCCGCTCGGCTCGTTCCCGCTGCCGGCCGACCTCGCGTCGGTGCGGTGCGGACGCATCCTGCCGGGTGAGGGGCTGCTGCTGCACACCGACGGCATCGAGGACGCCCGCGACGCTCATGGCCGGTTCTTTCCCCTCCAGGCGGAACTCGCCAGGACCGTGCGCCGCCGGACCGTCGTGCCCAAGACCGTCGTCCGCGCGGTGTACGCCCGCCTCCTCGGCCACATGGACGGGCCGCCCGGCGACGACGCCGCCCTGCTCGTGCTGCGCAACGACCGCAGGCGCGTCCCCGTGCAGCACGGTGAGCCCGCCGCCCGCACCGCGCACAAGGTTCGCTGAGCGCACGTGGCGCGGGGGCGTCGTCCGCCCGCCGCGGAGTGTGGGCAGGCGAGCGGGCGGACGACGCGGATCGGGCCGCCGTCTGTACGAGGGGGAGCCGACGGCCCGGCCGGCCTCTTGCGAGGCAGTTCAGTCAAGCGGGTGGAAACCGGCCACAACAGAGTGCACGGGCCCCGGAGTTGAGCATTCCGATCACACCCCGTGTGAAGCGACCCGCACTACGCTGGGAGGACCGAGCCAACAGGGGGCATCCATGCAGCCCAACACCCTGCTCGACGCACTTCTCGACGAGGCCGGAATCTCCCACGCCGGCCTCGCCGCACACGTGAACCACGCGGGCCGGGCCCGTGGTCTCGCCCTGCGCTACGAGCACACCGCCGTCGCCCGCTGGCTGAAGGGCCAGCGACCCCGCGGCCAGGTCCCCGACCTGATCTGCGAAGTGCTCGCGGCCCGCCTCCAGCGGCACGTCACCCTGGACGACATCGGTCTCGGCATCCCCGGCGAGCCGGCGACCGCGCACACCTCCACGCTCTCCGGCTTCGTGGAGCGGGCCACCGCGCTGTGGCGCTCCGACGAACAGCAGCGGCGGCACGTCCTCGACGCCCCCGCCGTCACCGGGACCCCGGCCGTGATGCCCGTGTGGGAGTGGGAGAACCCGCCGGAGGACACCGACGTCTCGCGCGGCGGACGCCATCTGGTGAGCCCCGCGGACATCGAGATGATGCGTTCGGCCCGCACCCACTACGAGCAGATGTACCGCAAGGCGGGCGGCATCGCGACCCGCATCCGGATAGTCGGCTTCCTCAACACCGAGGCGACCCCGCTGCTGCGCGGCGGCTACACCGACGCCACCGGCCGCCAACTGCACCGCGCCACCGGCGGACTCGTCGCCATCGCGGGCATCTGCGCCTACGACTCCGACGCGCACGGCCTGGCCCAGCGCTACTTCCACCAGGCCCTGCGCCTGGCGAAGGCCAGCGGGGACCGGGGGCTCGGCGCCTACGTCATAGCGCTCCTGGTCAACCAGGCCCTGCACATGCGCGAGTACCGCCAGGCCGTCGCCTTCGCCGAGGCCGCGCTGCGCGCCGCGGGCCGGCACATCACCCCGGCGCTCGCCTCCGACCTGTACGCGATGCAGGCGAAGGCGTACGCCCACCTCGGCGACGGGACGAGCGCCCTGGAGTGCATCCGGCGTGCCGAGTCCGCCGCCGACCGCATCCGGCGCGGACACGAACCGGACGAGACGGGATACGTGCAGCCCGGATTCGTCAACGTACAGGTGGCGGAAGCCCTGTTGAGCCTCGGCGACTACGCGGCGGCCCGGGAGCACGCCACCGAGGCCGTGCACACCCCGGCGCACGACAGGGGCCGGGTGCACCGGCTCGCCGTGCTCAGCCAGATCCAGCTCAGACAGGGCAACACCGAACAGGCCGTGGCCACCGCCGTGGAGATGGCCGAGGCCGCCCGGGGGATGGAGTCGCAGCGCCTGCGCGACAGACTCCGGATGGTCCGTGAGCACCTGATGCGCAGCGGCTGCGCCGGCACGGCCGAGGCCGCCGAGCTGATCGACGGGGCCCTGCGCGTACCGCTCTGAGCCCTTGCCACGACGCCCGAGGACACCACTGCTGCGATATTGCCAGCAACTCGGCGGAAGGTGGCAGAACCGTGCAGTGGACGAAACAAAACGAACAAACTGTGTATGAGAACCGGTGGTTCACCGTCAACCTGGCGGACGTGGAACTGCCGGACGGCCGGCACCTCGACCACTTCCTCATCAAGCTGCGGCCCGTCGCGGTCGCCACGGTGGTCAACGAGGCGAACGAGGTGCTGCTGCTGTGGCGGCACCGCTTCATCACCGACAGTTGGGGGTGGGAACTCGCGGCAGGCGTCGTCGAGGACGGCGAGGACATCGCGTACGCGGCGGCCAGGGAACTGGAGGAGGAGACCGGCTGGCGGCCGGGACCGCTACGGCACCTGATGAGTGTCGAACCGTCCAACGGTCTCACGGACGCCCGGCACCACATCTACTGGACCGAAGAGGGAACGTACGTCGGCCACCCCCAGGACGACTTCGAGTCGGACCGCAGGGAGTGGGTCCCGCTCAAACTCGTTCCCGACATGATCGCTCGTGGAGAGGTCCCGGCCGCCAACATGGCGGCCGCGTTACTGCTCCTGCACCATCTGAAGCTCGGTTAGCGTCTCCCGCACGCTAGCGCCCGAGCGCCTGCCACACGGTCACGGCCAGTGCTCCGATCGCGGTCAACGCCGCAACCGCGGGCAAGGGCCAGCGGTTGTGCTCCAGCGCGTTGATCCGCGAGCTGAGGTCGTCGTAGTCCTTGACGGTCTGGTCGTCGCGGTGAGCGAGCAGGGCCAGTTGGCCGTCGATACGGGTCAGACCCACCTCGAAGACGCGGCGTAACTCCGCGAGTTCTTCCGGGACCACGGGATGCTCCGGGTCGGTGGTCACTGAACGGCTCCTTTCTGTAGTCGCCACATCCCTTTATGTGCGCACAGAAAGTCAACTCGCCTGGTGGGTACGGCGGGAGCGTGTGCGGAGGGCATATGCGAGTCAGCCGCGCACTCCCCGTGCGAACGCAGTGGGCCCGGCGCTCTTCCGAGCGCCGGGCCCACTGGTGAACACGGAGTGTGATCATAGGTCGTACGGGTCAGACGTAGGTGTAGAAACCCGAGCCCGTCTTGCGGCCGAGGCGGCCCGCGTCGACCATGCGCTGCAGGAGCGGGGGAGCGGCGTACAGCGGCTCCTTGTACTCGGCGTACATCGAGTCCGCGATGGAGGCGATCGTGTCGAGACCGATCAGGTCCGAGAGCTTGAGCGGGCCCATCGGGTGGGCGCAGCCCAGCTCCATGCCGTTGTCGATGTCCTCGCGGCTGGCGATGCCGGACTCGAACATCCGGATGGAGGAGAGCAGGTACGGCACGAGCAGCGCATTGACCACGAAGCCCGAGCGGTCCTGGGCGCGGATCGCGTGCTTGCCGAGGACCTTCTCCACCAGGACCTGGGCGCGGCTGATGGTGCCCTCGGACGTGGTCAGCGCCGGGATCAGCTCGACGAGCTTCTGCACGGGAGCCGGGTTGAAGAAGTGAATGCCGATCACGTGGTCCGGACGGGACGTCGCGACGGCCAGCTTCACCAGCGGGATGGACGAGGTGTTCGAGGCCAGGATCGCGTCGCCGCGGGTGACGACCTGGTCGAGGACCTGGAAGATCTCCGTCTTGACCTGCTCGTTCTCCACGACGGCCTCGATGACGAGGTCACGGTCGGCGAACTCGCCCAGGTCCGTGGTGAAGGTGAGCCGCTCCTGCGTCTCCGCCAGCTCCTCCTCGGTGATCTTGCCGCGTTCGGCCGCCTTGGTGAGGGAGTTGAGCAGCCGGGTACGGCCGATCTCCAGGGCCTCCCCGGTGGTCTCGGCCACCATCACATCCAGGCCGCTGCGAGCGCAGACCTCTGCGATCCCGGCGCCCATCTGGCCACAGCCCACCACGCCGACGCGTGTGATGTCAGTCAAGGTGTCCGTCACCTCGTGCCTTTCGCTGTTCGTCCGGGGTCGCCGGCAGCCAGCTCCCTCCCGGGTTCTTTCGGATCAGCACGTTACCCCGTAGACATGGGAGGGGTGCAGTCCGGGTTAACGCCTGTTCATCCGGACCACCACCGTGGCACACGACATGAAGGGGAACCATGGGACGAATCTCACGTCGCACCGTCACGCTCGGGGCCGCGCTCGCGCTGGCCTCGATGACCGCGGGCGACGCCGTCGCGGGCAGCCCCCACCGCCGCGACCGCCGCCGCCACGAGATGCGCGGCATGTGGTTGGCGACCGTCGCCAACCGGGACTGGCCCTCGCGTTCCGGGCTCAGCGCCGCCGAGCAGCGGGCCGAGCTGCTCGCCCACCTCGACACCGCGGTCCGCCGCCGCCTCAACGCGGTGATCTTCCAGGTGCGGCCCACCGCCGACGCCCTGTGGCCGTCCCCGTACGAGCCGTGGTCCGCGGTGCTGACCGGCGCCCAGGGCGCCGACCCGGGCTGGGACCCGCTGGGCACCGCCGTGACGGAGGCGCACCGGCGCGGCCTCGAACTGCACGCCTGGTTCAACCCGTACCGCGTCGCCAACCACACGGACCCAAGCCGCCTGATCCCCACCCACCCGGCACGCGTCCACCCCGACTGGGTCGTCCCCTACGGCGGGAAGCTGTACTACAACCCGGGCCTGCCGGAGGTCCGGCGCTTCGTGCAGGACGCGATGCTCGACGCCGTACGCAAGTACGCCGTCGACGCCGTCCACTTCGACGACTACTTCTACCCCTACCCGGTCGCGGGCCAGACCTTCGACGACGACGCGGCGTACGCGGCGCACGGAGGCGGCTTCCCCGACCGGGCGGCCTGGCGGCGCGACAACATCGACCGGCTGGTGCGGGAGACGGTGCACCGCGCCAAGGAGATCGGACCCCGCGTCCGGTTCGGGATCAGCCCGTTCGGGGTGTGGCGCAACCGGGCGAAGGACCCGCGGGGCTCGAACACGACGGCCGGGGTGCAGACCTACGACGACCTGCACGCGGACACCCGCAGGTGGGTGCGCGAGCGGTGGATCGACTACGTGGTGCCGCAGGTGTACTGGAACATCGGCTTCGCCGCCGCCGACTACGCCGAGCTCGTGACCTGGTGGGCCGAGACCGCACGCGGTACCGGGGTGCGCCTCTACATCGGCGAGGCCCTCTACAAGGCGGGCGACCCGGCGCAGCCCGCCGCGTGGCAGGACCCCGCCGAGCTGTCCCGGCACCTCACCTACGCCGACCGGTTCCCCGAGGCGCGCGGACACGTCTTCTTCTCCGCGAAGGAGGTCGGGCAGGACCGGATCGGCGCCATGGCCCGGGTGGTCGCGGAGCACTACGGCGATCACCCGGGACGCGGGGTCTGATCAGTCCGGCCGGCCGGCGACGGGCCGCACGACCGCGTCCGGGCCCGGCGACATGATCGCCTCGTGGCCGTCCTCGAAGCGGACCCGGAAAGGCGGACCGCCGTCGCTGCCGAGGATCTCGATGATCTGGGCGACGCGGTCGCGCTGACCGACGATCCGACCGCGCATGAGAAGCCGGTCGCCAACGGTTGCGTGCATCAGGAGTGACCTCCTCGCCGTGCCCGTGATGACGCGGCAAGTGTACGGCCGGGCAAGGGAGTTGGACCCCGGGCGACGGGGCCCGGCGGCGGGGCCGGCGGGCCCTCACCCCCGGGCCCGCTGGGTGACCGCGATGCACACGAGGACCGCGACCGCGGTGAGCGGCGCCGCGACCGGCAACTCCTCGCCCAGCAGGAGCACCGACCACACGAGCGTCAGCAGGGGCTGGGCGAGCTGGAGCTGGCTCGCCTTCGGGACGCCGATCAGAGCCATGCCCCGGTACCAGACGACCAGGCCGAGGAATTGCGAGCCGACCGCCACCCACAGCAGGCCCGCGACGGCGTGCCCGGTCAGCCGCACCGGCTCCTGCGGCAGCGCGAGGGCCGCGCCCGCCACCGCGATCGGCAGGCACACCACCAGGGCCCACGCGATGACCTGCCAGCCCGGCATGACCGCGGCGAGCCGACCGCCCTCGGTGTAACCGGCCGCGCAGATCAGCAGCGCGCCGAACAGGTACAGGTCGGCCCGGGTGAGGGCGCCGCCGCTCTGCTGCACCGTGAACGCGATCACGGCCGCCGCTCCCGCGCACGCCGCGATCCAGAAGGCGCGCGAGGGCCGCGCCCCGGTGCGCAGCGAGGAGAACACGGCCGTGGTCAGCGGCAGCAGACCCACGACGACCGCCGAGTGCGCCGTCGTCGCCGTCTCCAGGGCGAGGGTGGTCAGGATCGGGAAGCCCAGGACCACGCCCGCCGCGACGACCGCGAGCCCGCCCCAGTGGCGCCGCCCCGGGAAGGGGACGCGCAGGGCGAGCAGGCAGGTGCCCGCGACGACCGCCGCGAGCACGCTGCGCACGCTCACCAGCGACCACGGCCCGAACCCTTCGAGGCCCCAGGCGGTGGCGGGGAAGGTGAGGGAGAAGGCGAGGACGCCCAGCGCGGCGAGCAAGGTCCCCGGCGCGGCCGGGCCGCGCGCGGCGATCGGGGTGGGACGCGGGTCGGTCCGCTCGCCGACCGCTATCGTGACGTCTTCAGTAGCGCTACTCTTCGTACTCATGCATGAGCGTAGCAGCGTGAACGAGCTGGCGAAACAGTTGAGGGACGAGCTGGACCGCTACTCTCCCGGTGAGAAGCTGCCGTCCAGTCGCGCACTCGTCGAACGGTTCCGGGTCAGCCCGGTGACCGTCTCCCGCGCGCTCGCCCGGCTCGCGGGGGAAGGGCTCGTGGTGACCAGGCCGGGCGCCGGCGCCTTCAGGGCCGCGCCGCGCGCCGCCGCCCCCGTCGGGGACACGTCCTGGCAGGAGGTCTCCCTGAGCGCCGACTCCGCCGCGGAACCGGTGCCGCGCGCGGTCGACGCCTCCGGGGTGCTGGTGTCGCTCGCGGCGTCACCGCCCGGCGTCATCGAGTTCAACGGCGGCTATCTGCACGAGACGCTCCAGCCCGTCGGCGCGATGGCCGCCGCGCTCGCCCGCGCCGGCCGCCGCCCCGGCGCCTGGAACCGGCCGCCCGTCGAAGGGCTGACCGAACTGCGCGAGTGGTTCGCCCGCGGCATCGGCGGCGCCGTCACCGGCGCCGAGGTCCTGATCACGGCGGGCGGCCAGTCGGCGCTGGCCACCGCGTTGCGGGCGCTCGCCCCGCCCGGCGCCCCCGTGCTGGTCGAGTCGCCGACGTACCCGGGCATGCTGGCGATCGCGCGCGCCTCGGGCCTGCGCCCCGTACCGGTGCCCGTCGACCGGGACGGCGTCCGCCCCGATCTGCTCGCGCAGGCGTTCAGGGCCACCGGGGCTCGCCTGTTCGTGTGCCAGCCGCTGTTCCAGAACCCGACCGGCGCCGTCCTCAGTGCCGAGCGCCGCCCGGAGGTCCTGCGCATCGCGCGCGAGGCCGGGGCGTTCGTGATCGAGGACGACTTCGTGCGCCGCCTCGCGCACGACGACGCGGGCCCCCTGCCGCGTCCCCTGGCGAGCGACGACCCGGACGGTGTCGTCGTGCACGTCTGCTCCCTCACCAAGGCGACCTCGCCGAGCCTGCGCATCGGCTGCCTCGCCGCCCGCGGTCCCGTCCTGGAGCGGCTGCGGGCCATCCAGATCGTCGACCACCTCTTCGTGTCGCGCCCCTTGCAGGAGGCCACGCTCGAACTCGTCGGCTCCCCGGCCTGGCCGCGCCATCTGCGCACGGTGGCGGCGGAGTTGAGGGCCCGCAGGGACGCCCTGGCAGCCGCTCTCGCCCTGCGGCTGCCCGCCCTGTCCCTGCCGTACGTGCCCGTGGGCGGCTACCACCTGTGGGCCCGGCTGCCCGACGGCACGGACGAGCGCCGACTCGTCGCGGGCGCCCTGCGCGCGGGCGTCGCGGTGGCCCCCGGCCGGCCGTACTTCGCGGCCGAGCCGCCGGCCCCGTACCTGCGGCTGAGCTTCGTGGCGGTCGCCGGGACGGCGGAGATCGCCGAGGGGGTGCGCCGTCTCCGGGCGGCCGGTGACCTACTGCGGCCCGAGCCCTCGGGGGATCAGGCCCTGCGGTAGTCCGTGGTGAGAACCAGGTCCTTCGCCGGTCCCCGTACGCGCCACACCGTCCGCCAGCGGTCGGGCCCCCGCACCTCGAACTCGCCCCGGTAGAGATCGGCCGCGCAGGGGTGGTCCGCGACGTGGTGGCCGGTGCGCAGATCGAGGCCGTGGAAGAAGCGGCCGTCGGCGAAATGGACGACGGCCGTCCCGGGTGCCTCACCGGGCAGATAGCGCAAGGTCCGCTCGGCGGGCCTCGCCACCTGCCGCCACTCGAACGTGCCCGACTCGACGTGCAGCAGCCCCGCGCCGTCCGCCGCCGTGAACCGCGTGGTGCCGGTGAACGTGCCGGTCAGGTCGTCCGCGAGGTCCCGCACCGTCCGCTCCACACGCCAGCTCCCGGCCAAGTACGCCGACACGTCGGGAACCGGCCAGAGTTCACTCGTCACGCACATCACTCCCGTACACCTCTGCGCGAACCGTTGACGCGCGTACCGCCGCTTCCTATCTTGCCGTTCGGAGTTCAGAACGACGTACGAAATATCGAACATATCGAGCATCGATACGGCGAACACCGGGCGACCGGACCGAGGGAGTACGTATGACGCGTGGACGACGCAGGCGCTGGAGCATCGGGCTCGGGGCCGCGGTGGGCTCCCTGCTCGCCGGGACCGCCGTGCTGCCGTCATCGGCCGCCGACGCGGCCGACGTCACCGAGGCCACCGATTACACGGTCACGGTCGACCCGAGCCGCACGGGCGCCACCATCGACGACTCCCTGTACGGCGTCTTCTTCGAGGACATCAACCGGGCCGCCGACGGCGGGCTCTACGCCGAGCTGGTGCAGAACCGCTCCTTCGAGTACACGACCGCCGACAACAAGGCCTACACCCCGCTCACCGCGTGGACGACCAGCGGCACGGCCCGCACCACCGACGACGAGGGCCGGCTCAACGCGCGCAACCGCACCTACCTCTCGCTCGGCGCCGGATCCTCCGCCACCAACTCCGGCTACGGCACCGGCCTCACCGTCCGCAAGGGCGCCCGCTACGACTTCTCGGTCTGGGCCCGCGGCGACTCCGCGCTGACCGTCACCCTGGCCGACGCCGACGGCGCGCTCGCCGCGCCCCGGCGGGTGGCCACCAAGGGCGGCTGGGCCAAGTACGAGGCGACGTTCACCGCGCGGCGCACCAGCACGACGGGCCACCTCTCGGTCGCCACCACCCGGGCCGCCGCGCTCGACATGGTCTCCCTCTTCCCCCGTGACACCTACAAGGGCCGCCCGGGCGGCCTGCGCAAGGACCTCGCCGAGAAGATCGCCGCACTGAGACCCGGATTCGTGCGCTTCCCCGGCGGCTGCCTCGTCAACACCGGCTCCATGGAGGGCTACGACGAGACCTCCGGTTACCAGCGCACGCGCGCGTACCAGTGGAAGGACACGATCGGCCCGGTCGAGCAGCGCGCCACCAACGCGAACTTCTGGGGCTACAACCAGAGCTACGGCCTCGGCTACTACGAGTACTTCCAGTTCTCCGAGGACATCGGCGCGATGCCGCTGCCCGTCGTACCCGCCCTCGTCACCGGCTGCGGCCAGAACCGGGCCGTCGACGACGACGCCCTCCTGAAGCGGCACATCCAGGACACCCTCGACCTCATCGAGTTCGCCAACGGGCCCGTGACGAGCGAGTGGGGCGCCGTGCGCGCGCGGATGGGCCACCCGAAGTCCTTCCACCTCACCCACCTCGAAGTCGGCAACGAGGAGAACCTGCCCGAGGAGTTCTTCGCCCGCTTCAAGGAGTTCCGCGCCGCCATAGCGGCCAAGTACCCCGACGTCACCGTCATCTCCAACTCGGGCCCCGACGACAGCGGTCCGATCTTCGACCGGGCGTGGAAGCTCAACAAGGACGCCGACGTCGACATGGTCGACGAGCACTACTACAACAGCCCGCAGTGGTTCCTCCAGAACAACGACCGCTACGACTCCTACGACCGGAGCGGCCCCAAGGTCTTCCTCGGCGAGTACGCCTCGGGCGGCAACACCTTCGCCAACGCCCTGTCGGAAGCCGCGTACATGACGGGCCTCGAACGCAACGCGGACGTCGTCAAGCTCGCCTCCTACGCGCCGCTGCTCGCCCGCCAGGACACCGTCCAGTGGCGGCCCGACATGATCTGGTTCGACGACCAGAAGTCCTGGGGCTCCGCCGACTACGAGGTGCAGAAGCTGTTCATGCGCAACGTCGGCGACCAGGTCGTCCCGTCAACCGCCACGAACACGCCCTCGACCACCGCGCCCATCACCGGCGCCGTCGGCCTCTCGACCTGGGCGACCAGCGCCGCCTACGACGACGTGCGCGTCACCGCCGCCGACGGCACGAGCCTCATGAGCGACGACTTCAGCGGCGACGCCGGGCGGTGGACGCCGTCCGGCAGCGGCGACTGGAGCGTCCAGGACGGGAGCTACGTCCAGTCCGACGACGCGGCCGAGAACACCCTGGTCACCGCGGGCGACCCGGCCTGGCACGACTACGACCTGCACGTCAGGGCGACCAAGAAGTCCGGAAAGGAGGGCTTCCTCGTCGCGTTCGGCGTCAAGGACACCGGCACCTACTACTGGTGGAACCTCGGCGGCTGGAACAACACCCAGTCCGCCGTCGAGCAGGCCGTCGGCGGCGGCAAGTCGACGCTCCTCGCCAAGGCCGGCTCGATCGAGACCGGACGCGCCTACGACATCGACGTCAAGGTGCGCGGCCGACAGGTGACCCTCTTCCTCGACGGGCGGGAGTGGGGCTCGTTCAAGGACGACAAGCCCGCCGAACCCTTCCGTCAGGTCGTCACGCGCGACAAGAAGACCGGCGACCTGATCGTCAAGGTCGTCAACGCCCAGGACACCCGGGCCCGTACGACGGTGCGGCTGGGCGGCGCGAAGGTCGCCGGGTCCGCGGCCGTGACCACGCTCGCCGCGGCGCCCGACGCCGAGAACACCGCGACCCGGACCCCCGTGAAACCGGTGACCTCGACCTTCACCGGGGTCGCCGACACCTTCACGTACACGTTCCCGGAGAACTCGGTGACCTTCCTCCGGATCAAGAAGCGCTGACCCCGTCACGCGCAAGGCGGCCCGGACCCTCCGGCAGGGTCCGGGCCGCCCCGCGCGCGCGTGCTTCTCAGCCGTTCACCAGCTTCATGCTGCCGTCGTCGTAGCGGGCGCCCGCCACCGCGTCCGCGGGCGCCGCCGCGTCGATCGCCGCGAGGTCGTCGGCGGACAGCTCCAGCGTGGCGGCCGCGACGTTCTCCTCCAGGTACTTCGTGCGCCGCGTCCCCGGGATCGGCACCACGTCGTCGCCCTGGTGCTGCACCCAGGCCAGCGCCAACTGGCCCGCGGTGACGCCGCGTTCGGCCGCCAGCTCCTCCAGACGGGCGACGATGGCGAGATTGCGCTCCAGGTTCTCCTCGGCGAACCGCGGCTGGGTGCGCCGGATGTCCCCCTCCTCGAAGCCGGCCGTCGATGTGTAGCGGCCCGTGAGGAAGCCCCGGCCCAGCGGCGAGAACGGCACGAGACCGATGCCCAGCTCCCGGCAGACCGGCAGCACCTCCGCCTCCAGGTCCCGGGTCCACAGCGAGTACTCGCTCTGGAGCGCCGCGATCGGATGCACCGCGGACGCGCGCCGCAGCGTCTCCGGGCCGGCCTCGGACAGGCCGAGATGACGGACCTTGCCCTCCTCCACCAGCTCGGCGAGGGCGCCCACCGTCTCCTCGATCGGCACCTCACGGTCGACGCGGTGCACGTAGTACAGGTCGATGTGGTCCACGCCGAGGCGGCGGAGCGAGGCCTCGCACGCCTGGCGCACGTACGCCGCGTCGCCGCGGATGCGGGTCTGCTCGCCGAGCCTGCTCGCGAAGCCGAACTTCGTGGCCACCACCGCCCGCTCACGCCGCCCGGGCGCCGCGAGGGCCCGGCCGACCAGCTCCTCGTTGTGCCCGGCACCGTAGAAGTCGGACGTGTCGAGCAGGGTCACACCCAGGTCGAGCGCGCGGTGGAGCGTACTGACGGACTGGGCGTCGTCCGCCGTGCCGTACCCGTGGCTCATGCCCATGCAGCCGAGTCCTTGAGCGGAAACCGTGAGCGAGCCGAGGCGGCGCGTGGGAAGGTCTGTCATGGCTGCTGCCTCCTGTGACGGCGGGGAAACTGAACGTAGGAGCGACGCTACGACCTGGAGCGCGCTCCAGGTCAAGCGGAACCCCGCACCCTCCCCGACGATTGCATAAACGTGCACGCAGACGTATAGTCATGCCATCGAGGAGGAGGGTTCCATGGTGGTACGCGCGGCAGTGGCGGGGGCGAGTGGATACGCGGGCGGAGAAGTACTGCGCCTGCTGCTCGCCCACCCCGGGGTCGAGATCGGCGCCCTGACGGGCAACGCGAACGCGGGGCAGCGGCTCGGCGCGCTCCAGCCGCACCTGCGCCCGCTCGCCGACCGCGTCCTCGACGCGACCACCCCCGAGGTGCTCGCCGGGCACGACGTCGTCTTCCTGGCGCTGCCGCACGGGCAGTCCGCCGCCGTCGCCGAGCAGCTCGGCCCCGAGGTCCTCGTCGTCGACATGGGCGCCGACTTCCGGCTGAAGGACGCGGGGGACTGGGAGAAGTTCTACGGCAGCCCGCACGCCGGTACCTGGCCCTACGGCCTGCCCGAACTGCCGGGCGCGCGCGCCGCGTTGGCGGGCACCAAACGCATCGCGGTCCCCGGCTGCTACCCCACCGCCGTCTCCCTCGCGCTGTTCCCCGCGTACGCGGCGGGCCTCGTCGAGAGCGAGGCCGTCGTCGTCGCCGCCTCCGGCACCTCCGGCGCGGGCAAGGCGGCCAAGCCGCACCTGCTCGGCAGCGAGGTCATGGGGAACATGTCGCCGTACGGCGTCGGCGGCGGACACCGGCACACCCCCGAGATGATCCAGAACCTCAGCGCGGCCGCCGGGGAGGCGATCTCCGTCTCCTTCACCCCGACGCTCGCCCCGATGCCACGCGGCATCCTCGCCACGTGCAGCGCCAAGGCCAAGGACGGCGTCACCGCCGAGACGGTCCGCGCCGCCTACGAGAAGGCGTTCGCCGACGAGCCGTTCGTGGACCTGCTGCCCGAGGGGCAGTGGCCCGCCACGGCCGCCGTGTACGGGTCGAACGCCGTGCAGATCCAGGTCGCCCACGACGAGGCCGCCGGACGCGTCATCGTCATCAGCGCCATCGACAACCTCACCAAGGGCACCGCGGGCGGCGCCCTCCAGTCCATGAACATCGCCCTGGGTCTCGACGAGACGACGGGGCTCACGACGATCGGAGTCGCGCCGTGAGTGTGACGGCAGCCAAGGGATTCCAGGCCGCGGGCATCGCCGCCGGGATCAAGGAGAGCGGCAACCCGGACCTGGCCCTCGTGGTCAACCGCGGACCCCGCCTGGCCGCCGCGGGCGTCTTCACCTCCAACCGCGTCAAGGCCGCCCCCGTCCTCTGGTCCGAGCAGGTGCTCAAGGGCGGCCTCGTCTCGGCCGTCGTCCTCAACTCCGGTGGGGCCAATGCCTGCACGGGGCCCAAGGGCTTCCAGGACACGCACGCCACCGCCGAGAAGGTCGCCGAGGTCCTCGACCTGAACGCGGGCGAGGTCGCGGTCGCCTCCACCGGGCTCATCGGCGTCCTGCTCCCCATGGACAAGCTGCTCCCGGGCGTGGAGACCGCCGCGGGCAAGCTCTCCGAGCACGGTGGCGAGAAGGCCGCCATCGCCATCAAGACCACCGACACGGTGCACAAGACCGCCGTGTACGAGGGCGATGGCTGGACCGTCGGCGGCATGGCCAAGGGCGCGGGCATGCTCGCCCCCGGCCTCGCCACCATGCTCGTCGTCCTCACCACCGACGCCGACCTCGACAGCGAGGTGCTGGACAAGGCCCTGCGGGATGCCACCCGCGTCACCTTCGACCGGGTCGACTCCGACGGCTGCATGTCCACCAACGACACCGTCCTGCTGCTCGCCTCCGGAGCCTCGCACGTCACCCCCGAGTACGCCGGGTTCGCCGAAGCCGTCCGCTCGGTCTGCGACGACCTCGGCCGCCAGCTCATCGGCGACGCCGAGGGCGCCAGCAAGGACATCAAGATCGAGGTGGTCAACGCGGCGAGCGAGGACGACGCCGTCGAGGTGGGCCGCTCCATCGCCCGCAACAACCTCCTCAAGTGCGCCCTCCACGGCGAGGACCCCAACTGGGGCCGCGTCCTCTCCGCGATCGGCACCACCGAGGCCGCCTTCGAACCGGACCGGCTCAACGTCGCGATCAACGGCGTCTGGGTCTGCAAGAACGGGGGCGTCGGCGAGGACCGCTCCAAGGTCGACATGCGCTTCCGGGAAGTCGTCATCACCGCCGACCTCGCCGCGGGCACCGAGACGGCGACCATCTGGACCAACGACCTGACCGCCGACTACGTCCACGAGAACAGCGCGTACTCCTCATGAGCCAGCCCACCGCGCGCAAGCACACCGCGCTCCCCAAGGCCAGGACCCTCATCGAGGCGCTGCCCTGGCTCACCCGCCACCGCGGCAAGACCGTCGTCATCAAGTTCGGCGGGAACGCCATGGTGGACGAGGAGCTGAAAGCCGCCTTCGCCCAGGACGTCGTCTTCCTGCACCACGCCGGGCTCAAGCCCGTCGTCGTGCACGGCGGCGGCCCGCAGATCAGCAAGGCGCTCGACAAGCACGGCATCGTCAGCGAGTTCAAGGCAGGCCTGCGCGTCACCACCGAGGACGCCATGGACGTCGTACGGATGGTGCTCGCCGGACAGGTCCAGCGGGAACTGGTCGGACTGCTCAACCAGCACGGCCCGCTCGCCGTCGGTCTCACCGGCGAGGACGCCCACACCATCACCGCCACCAAGCATCAGCCCCGCATCGAGGGCGAGTTGGTCGACATCGGCCGCGTCGGCGAGATCACCGAGATCGACACCGGCGCCATCGAGGCTCTGCTCGCCGACGGCCGCATCCCGGTCGTCTCCTCGATCGCACGCTCCCAGGACGATCACCATGTCTACAACGTCAATGCTGATACGGCGGCTGCGGCACTCGCTGCTGCGCTGGACGCCGAGACGCTGATGGTCCTGACCGACGTCGAGGGCCTCTACGAGGACTGGCCCCACTCCGACGAGGTCATCAGCCGGCTCACCGCCACCGAACTCGAGAAGCTGCTCCCCGACCTGGCGAGCGGCATGGTCCCGAAGATGGAGGGCTGCCTGCACGCCGTACGCAACGGCGTGCACACCGCCCGCGTCATCGACGGACGCGTCCAGCACTCGATCCTGCTGGAAATCTTCACCGACGAGGGCATCGGCACGATGGTCGTGCCCGACGCAGAGGGGGAAGGCACCACATGAGCTCCAACCAGGAGTTGACGTCACGCTGGCAGGGCGTCCTGATGAACAACTACGGCACCCCGCGTCTGCCCCTCGTCAAGGGCGCGGGCGCCGCGCTGTGGGACGCCGAGGGCACGCAGTACCTCGACTTCGTCGGCGGCATCGCGGTCAACGCGCTGGGCCACGCCCACCCGGCGGTCGTCGAAGCGGTCAGCACCCAGATCGCCTCCCTCGGCCACGTCTCGAACCTCTTCATCGCCGAGCCGCCCATCGCCCTCGCCGAGCGGCTGCTCCAGCTCTTCGGCCGGGACGGCGCCGTCTACTTCTGCAACTCGGGCGCCGAGGCCAACGAGGGCGCCTTCAAGCTCGGCCGGCTCACCGGGCGGCGCCACATGGTCGCCACGACCGGCGGGTTCCACGGCCGGACCATGGGCGCCCTCGCCCTCACGGGCCAGGCCGGCAAGCAGGACGGCTTCACGCCGCTGCCCGGTGACGTCACCCATGTCCCGTACGGCGACGTGGACGCGCTCAGGGCGGCCGTCACCGAGGACACGGCCTTCGTCATCATCGAGCCGATCCAGGGCGAGAACGGCGTGGTGGTGCCCGGCGACGGCTACCTCAAGGCGGCCCGCGAGATCACCCGCGCCACCGGCACCCTGCTCGTCCTCGACGAGGTGCAGACCGGCGTCGGCCGCACCGGCCACTGGTTCGCCCACCAGGCGCAGGAAGGCATCGAGCCGGACGTCGTCACCCTCGCCAAGGGCCTCGGCGGCGGTCTGCCGCTCGGTGCGACCGTGGCGTTCGGCGAGACGGCGAAGCTGCTGACGCCCGGTCGGCACGGCACGACGTTCGGCGGCAACCCCGTCGCCTGCGCCGCGGGGCTCGCCGTCCTCGACACCATCGACACCGAGGACCTGCTCGCCAACACCAAGCGGATCGGCGAGAGGCTCACGGCCGGCATCGAAGCGCTCGGCCACCCGCTGGTCAGCCACGTCCGGGGAGCGGGCCTGCTGCTGGGTATCGTGCTCACCGGGCCGCGCGCACCCCAGGTGCAGCAGGCGGCCCAGGACGCGGGCCTCCTGGTGAACGCGCCCGCACCCGACGTCGTCCGGCTCATGCCCCCGCTGAACCTGACCGACACCGAGGCGGACGCGTTCCTCGCGGCGCTGCCCGCCGTCCTGGACGCGGCAGCGGCCGACGGGGAAGCAGGAGCCTGAGGAAATGGGACGACGACGATGAGCAGCAAAGCCGAGAGGGACGAGCGGGCCGCCACCAACGCCGCGCTCGCCCAGGGCCCCCACGGACCCGCCGTGCCGCAGACGCGCACCGCGCGCCACCGCCGGATCGTGGACATCCTCAACCGGCAGCCGGTGCGCTCCCAGAGCCAGTTGGCGAAGCTGCTCGCCGACGACGGACTCAACGTCACCCAGGCCACGCTCTCCCGTGACCTGGACGAGCTGGGCGCGGTCAAGATCCGCAACACCGGCGGCGAGCTGATCTACGCCGTGCCCAGCGAGGGCGGCTACCGCACCCCGCAGGCCCCCCTCGGCGAGTCCGCCAAGGAGGAGCGGATGCGCCGCCTCGCCGGTGAGCTGCTCATCTCCGCCGAGGCGTCGGCCAACCTCGTGGTGCTCCGTACGCCGCCGGGCGCCGCCCAGTTCCTCGCCTCGGCCATCGACCAGGCCGAACTGCACGTCATCCTCGGCACGATCGCGGGTGACGACACCCTGATGCTGATCAGCCGGGACCCGGCGGGCGGCCAGGCCCTGGCGGAGCACCTTCTGCGCCTCGCCCAGAACGACCACTAGGCCAGATGGCCCCAGGCGGGGCTCAGCCTGTCTCAGCCCTTCTCGGCGGCCCTGGCGCGGTAGGACATCCAGGCCGCGACCAGCGCGCCCGAGACGTTGTGCCACACCGAGAACACGGCGGCTGGCAGCGCGGCCAGCGGGCTGAAGTGGGCCGTGGCCAGGGAGGCGGCGAGCCCCGAGTTCTGCATGCCGACCTCGAACGCCATGGCGCGCGACGCCGGAGGACCGAGCCGCGCGACCTTCCCGGCGCCGTACCCGAGGGCCAGCCCGAGCCCGTTGTGCAGCACCACGGCGAGCAGCACCAGCGCCGCCGCCGACCTGATGGCCTCGGCGCTGCCCGCCACGACCACCGCCACGATCACGGCGATGGTCAGCGCGGACAGCCACGGCAGCACACCGAGGACCCGGTCCACGTAGCGGCCGAGGACCAGCCGTACGACCAGCCCGGCCAGGACCGGCAGCAGCACCGTCTTGAGGATGTCCGTCATCATCGAGCCCGCGTCCACCGGCAGATACGCGCCCGCGAGGAGCAGCGTCAGCGGCGGGGTGATCAGCGGTGCGAGCACGGTGGAGACGGTGGCGACGGAGACCGACAGGGCGACGTCGCCCCGCGCCAGGTAGGTCACGACGTTGGACGCCGTGCCGCTCGGCGCGCAGCCGACGAGGATGACCCCGGCCGCCAGTTGCGGGGACAGGCCGAGCGCGTGGGCGATGAGCCAGCCGAGCCCCGGCATGATCACGTAGTGCGCGACCAGTCCGAGCCCCACGGCCCAGGGGCGCTGTGCGACGCCCTTGAAGTCAGCGAGGGTCATCGTCAGGCCCATGCAGAACATCACGACGCCCAGCAGGTAGGGGACGTTGGTGCCCCATCCGGCGAAGGTGCCCGGGGTGGCGAGTCCCAGCGCGCCCGCGACCAGGACGAGTACGGGGAACACGGTCACCGCGAGGCGGGCCGTCCGGTCGGCCGACCCGCCCGGCTCGGGCGAGGTCTCGGGGGAGTCGGGGAGCGTCTGTTCGGTTTCGCTGTGCACCGGGTGATGCAACGCCGCCGCCGCGGGCGGACGCAACCGCGTCTCGATATGTGGTCGCTACACGCGTCTGGGTGCCGGGCGGGAACCGGGGTCAGTACCGGGTGAGGGCCGTGGCGCCGCCGTCCGTCCCGATCGCGATGTGCGGGGAGCGCCCGGGGCGCACCCATCGCAGGATCCGCCGCATGTCCGTCCGGGGTACGGAGACGCAACCGGCCGTCGCCCCGCGCCCGTTCACATGCAGGAAGATCCCGGCGCCCCGGCCGCGCACCGGCCGGTGGTAGTTGAAGCCGATGACCAGCGCGTGCGCGTACTGCGCGGGGTAGTCGGCCAGATGCTCGGACTCGGCGGCCCGGCAGTCGCGCGGGCGTGGCTGCGTCCAGCGGTTGTAGGAGCGCGAGTCGTTGTCCTGGCACCACCAGGAGGTGCGGCGCACCGGCCGGTACGGCACCGAGGTGCCGGTCGGCGCCGCCGCGTTGCCGAACGCGAACGGCAGACCGTACAGGCCGGTCGGCGTCGTGTTCGTGCCCTGGACGCGCCGGGCCCCCTCGACGAGCCCCTTCGCACCGAACCGCGCGGGCGCCGAACCGGCCTTCGCCCAGCGCCCGTCGGCCCGCCGGTCCCACCAGGTGACGGTGCCACGGGTCGACGACGCCCGGGGCGCCCGAGCGGTGATCAGTTGGGTGCCGCCCCCCGTGTCCGCCATCCGGGCGGGCACGGGGACGGACGAGACGGCGGCGGCCGGAGCGCCGGGCACGGCGCCCAGCGCGGCGCAGAGGGCGACGGCACCGGCGATACCTGCTCGTGAGGGGCGCATGGTTCAGAACGTAGCGGGCGGCAGCGGCAACGGCAGCCCGGGCAGCCCGTCCAGGCTCGACCCGATGTACTCCTTCTTCTGGAAGTAGGCGTCGAGCGAGGCGTCGTCCTCGCGCGCGAACCGCCTGGCGTGCAGATCGCGGTCCTCGTCGTACGTCATGAACGGCACCCCGTATCCGCAACTGTCGCGGACGTGTTCGGCCCGTACGACGATGATGGCGCGCAGGCCGTGCAGGGTCGGGTCGGTGTCGGGGAAGCGGGCGAGCAGTTCGGTGAAGCGCGGGTCGTCGCGGAAGACGGGCTCGCCCCGGCCGTGCACCCGGACGATGTTGGGCGGGCCCTGGAAGGCGCACCACATGAGCGTGATCCGGCCGTTCTCGCGGAGGTGGGCGACGGTCTCGGCGGTCGAACCGGCGAAGTCCAGGTAGGCGACGGTCAGTTCGTCGAGGACGGCGAAGGAGCCCTTGAGGCCTTTGGGGGAGAGGTTCACCGTGCCGTCGCCGTCGAGCGGCGCGGTGGCGGTGAAGAAGACCGGCTGGGACTCGATGAAGGTGCGCAGGCGGCCGTCTATGCGTTCGTAGCTTTTACCCATGCCGGGATTATGGCCTCTCCCCGCGTCGGCGTTGACGATTCATGCGTCACTCTGCATAATCATGCACAGCGATACTGTGGTCAGTGAACGCGGTCGCACATCATCCGGCATGAGGAGCAGAGCACGTGAGCAGCAACACCGGCGATGTCCGCCTCTGGGGCGGCCGGTTCGCCGACGGTCCCGCCGAGGCCCTGGCGAAACTCTCCGCCTCCGTCCACTTCGACTGGCGCCTCGCCCCGTACGACATCGCGGGCTCCCGGGCCCACGCGCGCGTGCTCCACGCGGCGGGCCTGCTCACCGAGGACGAGCTGACCCGCATGATCGACGGTCTGGACCGGCTGGAGGCCGACGTCGCGGACGGTTCCTTCGTCGGTACCGTCGCCGACGAGGACGTGCACACCGCCCTGGAGCGCGGCCTCCTGGAGCGCCTCGGACCCGACCTCGGCGGCAAGCTCCGCGCGGGCCGCTCGCGCAACGACCAGGTGGCGACGCTGTTCCGGATGTACCTGCGCGACCACGCCCGCGTCATCGGCGGACTCGTCGCCGACCTCCAGGAGGCCCTCGTCGGCCTCGCCGAGGCCCACGCCGACGTCGCGATGCCCGGCCGTACGCACCTCCAGCACGCCCAGCCGGTGCTCTTCGCCCACCACGTCCTGGCCCACGTCCAGTCCCTGTCCAGGGACGCGGAGCGGCTGCGGCAGTGGGACGAGCGGACGGCGGTCTCCCCGTACGGCTCGGGCGCTCTCGCGGGCTCCTCGCTCGGCCTCGACCCGGAGGCTGTCGCGGCGGACCTCGGCTTCGAGCACGGCTCCGTGGCCAACTCCATCGACGGCACGGCCTCCCGTGACTTCGTCGCCGAGTTCGCCTTCGTCACGGCGATGATCGGGGTCAACCTCTCCCGGATCGCGGAGGAGGTCATCATCTGGAACACGAAGGAGTTCTCCTTCGTCACCCTGCACGACGCCTTCTCCACCGGCTCCTCGATCATGCCGCAGAAGAAGAACCCGGACATCGCCGAGCTGGCGCGCGGCAAGTCCGGCCGCCTCATCGGCAATCTCACGGGGCTGCTGGCGACCCTGAAGGCGCTGCCGCTCGCGTACAACCGCGACCTCCAGGAGGACAAGGAGCCGGTCTTCGACTCCTGCGACCAGCTCGAGATCCTGCTCCCGGCGTTCACCGGCATGATGGCCACGCTCACGGTCAACAGGGAGCGCATGGAGGAGCTGGCCCCGGCCGGCTTCTCGCTCGCCACGGACATCGCCGAGTGGCTGGTGAAGCAGGGCGTGCCGTTCCGCGTCGCGCACGAGGTCGCGGGCGAGTGCGTCAAGGTCGCCGAGTCCGAGGGCAAGGAGCTGGACGAGCTGACCGACGACCAGTTCGCGAACATCTCCGAGCACCTCACGCCCGAGGTCCGCACGGTGTTGAACGTGCCGGGGGCGCTCGCCTCCCGCTCCGGTCGCGGCGGCACGGCGCCGAGCGCGGTCGCCGTCCAGCTCGCCGAGGTCCGCCAGGACCTGACGGCGCAGCGGGAGTGGGCCGACGCGAAGAAGTAGTACCGCCGCACCTCTGCCGCAGGGCCCGGTCCATCCGTACGTGGATGAACCGGGCCCTCAGCGTCTGGACCGTGCGCCGCCCCCGTAGCTCGACAGGTCGAGCAGCAGTCCGATGAGCACCACGAGCCAGCCGATGCCGCGCACCCCGACCACGGGGGCGTACGCGAGCACGTATCCCAAAGTCGTCCAGGGCAGCAGGATCAACCCGAGCAGCGGGAGCAGCGTGCCGGTGAAGGCCCGCTCGACGAGGTGGGTGAACAGCCAGGTGAGGACGAGCGCGACCCGCGGCCCGATCGCCGCCATCGCCGCGAAGATGCAACACCCCATGCCCGTGCCTCCCAGAACCGGAACGTACTGACAGTCGTAACCCTGGGTGAGGCGCCGCGCCACCGGAGTGACCTGAGTGCTGACACCGGATCATCGATGAGACATCAATGTCTCATATGGCTTACTCTCGTCTCATGTCTGTCGATCGTGAACAGGTGCTGCGCAGCGCCGCCGCCCTCCTCACCCGCAAGTCCACGGCCACCATGGACGAGGTCGCCCGGGCCGCGGGCATCAGCCGCGCCACCCTGCACCGGCAGTTCGCGGGCCGCGACGCCCTCGTCCGCGCCCTGGAGGACCTCGGCATCCGCGAGTGCGAGGCGGCACTCGACCGGGCCCGCCTCGACGACGGCCGGGCCGAGGACGCGCTGCGCCGCCTCATCGCCGAGATAGAGCGCCCGGCCCCCCTGCTCGCCCTCCTGGTCACCGAGAACCAGCTCTTCGAGGGCGAGGGGCAGAACGAGGGCTGGGCCCGCCTGGACGCACGGATCGCGGCGCTGTTCCGGCGCGGCCAGGCAGCGGGCGAGTTCCGGATCGACCTGACCCCCGCCTGGCTGACCGAGGCCCTCTACGGCCTCATCGGCAGCGGCGCCTGGGCCGTGCAGGACGGCCGCGTCGCGGCGAAGGACTTCTCATACATGATCGCCGAGTTGCTGCTCGGCGGCGCACGACGGAGCGTGGAACCATGATCAGCACAAAGCAGCGGACCCCGGCGGCGGAGGTGGTGTCGCGTCCCGGACGATGGCTCGCCCTCTCCGTCCTCGTGCTCGCGGTGCTGCTCGTGGCCGTGGACGCGACCGTCCTCGGCCTCGCGACCCCGTACATCAGCGAGGACCTCAAGCCCTCCGGCACCCAGCTCCTGTGGATCGGCGACGTCTACTCCTTCGTCATCGCCGGTCTCCTCGTCTCCATGGGCAGCCTCGGCGACCGCATCGGCCGCAAGAAGCTGCTGTTGGTGGGCGCCGTCGCGTTCGGCGCGGTCTCCGTCCTCAACGCCTACGCCACGACACCGGAGCTGATGATCCTGGCCCGCGCCCTGCTGGGCGTGGCGGGCGCGACGCTGATGCCGTCGACGCTGGCCCTGATCCGCAACATCTTCCACGATCCGCGCGAGCGTTCGCTGGCCGTCGGCATCTGGGGCGCCATGGCGTCGGCGGGCGCGGCGGTCGGCCCGGTCGTCGGCGGCTTCCTGCTCGAACACTTCTGGTGGGGCTCGGTGTTCCTCATCAACCTGCCCGTGATGGCGGTCCTCGTCGTGGTGGGCGTGAAGCTCATCCCCGAGTCGAAGAACCCGGTCCCGGGCCCCTGGGACCTCATCAGTGTCGTGCTCTCGCTCCTCGGCATGATCGGTGTCGTCTACGCGGTGAAGGAGGCGGCGGCGCACGGCTTCCGCTGGGACGTGGCGGTGTCGGCGGTCATCGGTGTCGCCGCGCTCGCCTGGTTCGTCCGCCGCCAACTCACGCTGCCCTCACCCCTGCTGGACATGCGCCTGTTCAGCAACCGCGGCTTCTCCGGGGCGGTCCTGGCCGACCTGCTGACCGTCCTCGGCCTGTCCGGCCTGGTCTTCTTCCTGTCGCAGTTCCTCCAACTGGTGCAGGGCAGGCGCCCGTTCGAGGCGGGCATGGCCGAACTGCCCGCCGCCGTGGGCGCGGTGGCGGCCGGTCTGATCGCCGGAGTGGTGGCGCGCCGCTTCTCCGTGCGGGCCGTCGTCGCGGGCGGCCTCGCGGCCGTGGGCCTGGCCCTGGCCGCGCTCACGACACTGAGCCAGGACACGGGCTACCCGCTGCTCGGCGCGGTGCTCCTCATCGTCGGTGTCGGCGCCGGATTCTCCTTCACCGTCACGGCGGACGTCATCCTCTCCAGCGTCCCCAAGGAACAGGCGGGCGCCGCGTCGGCGGTCTCCGAGACGGCCTACGAACTCGGCGCCGCTCTCGGCATCGCCCTGCTCGGCTCGATCGTCACCGGCGTCTACGCGGGCTTCACGGCGCCGCCCGGCACCCCGGCGGGCGTCGCCTCCGCGGCCCACGAGTCGCTGGGCGGCGCGGTCGAGGCGGCCTCCTCGCTCCCGGCCGCGCGGGCGGACGAACTGCTGACCGCGGCGCGGACCGCCTTCGTGGACGGGCTCCAGGTGGCGGCGGGCATCGGCGCTGCCGTCCTGCTCGCGACGGCCGTCGCGGCCTGGTTCCTGCTCAGGGGGCAGCACCTGGAGAAGTAGGCAGGAAAAAAGCCCGGGCCTCGGTCGCCGGAGTCCTCCGGTGACCGAGGCCCGGGCCCCGTCGTCGCGCTCAGGCGGCCTTCGCCTTGGTGGCGTACATGTCCACGTACTCCTGACCCGACAGCCGCATGACCTCGGCCATCACCGAGTCGGTCACGGCGCGCAGCACATAGCGGTCGCGGCCCATCCCGTCGTAGCGGGAGAACTCCATCGGCTCACCGAACCGGACGGTCACCCGGCCGGGGCGCGGCATCCCCGAGCCGCCCGGCTGGAGCTTGTCCGTGCCGATCATCGCGAACGGGACGACGGGCGCGCCCGTCATGAGGGTCAGACGCGCGATACCGGTGCGGCCCCGGTACAGCCGGCCATCGGGGGAGCGGGTGCCCTCCGGGTAGATCCCGAAGATCTTGCCGTCCTCCAGGACTCGCCGGCCGGTCATCAGCGCGGCCACACCGCCGTTGGCGCCGTCCCGGTCGACCGGGATCATGCCGACGCCGGTGAAGAACCATGCCATCAGGCGACCCTTGAGGCTCTTTCCGGTGACGTACTCGTCCTTGCCGATGAAGCACACCTGCCGGTCGCAGACCAGCGGGAGGATCATCGAGTCGATGAACGTCAGATGGTTGCCCGCCAGGATGACGGGGCCGGTGCCCGGAATGTTCTCGGCGCCTTCCACACGCGTGCGGAACATCAGGCGCATGATCGGTCCGAGCACTGCCTTGATGAACGCGAAGCGGGACAACGGGCCCTCCGGTGTCAAGGAATGGATGATGGGGTCTGTGCAGGTGAGGACGATACTCGCGGCCGGGTACCCCACGCACATCGGGTTCACGGACTTGATACGCGGAATTGACGTGATGGTGCGCCCCGTTCGACCCGCACCGCGCCCCCAGCGGTCATCCGCCGTCACCCCGACGTTCCGTCCGGGGTCTCCCTCTCGTCACTCCCGCCCACCTACGATCGACGCGCCGTGCCAGGCGCAGGGCGGGACTCGGTGGGAGGAGTGCTTCATGGGAAACGAGAAGTCACAGAGGGCGCAGGGCGCACGCCAGACGCGGGCCGAGGGGGCGTTGGGCCGCCGCTCGCTGCTGGGCGCCGCGGTGCTGGGCGCGGGCGCGGCGACCCTCGCCGCGCCGGGCGCGGCGAGAGCCGCCGGCCGTGACAGTGGCGGGAATCACTCCGGTCAGGGCTATCGGAGCCTGCCCGTGCCGACGATCGTCGCGCACCGGGGCGCCAGCGGCTACCGCCCCGAGCACACCCTCGGCTCGTACCAGTTGGCGCTCGACATGGGCGCGCACGTCATCGAGGCAGGAGACATCGTCCCCACCAAGGACGGCCACCTCGTATGCCGCCACGAACCGGAGATCGGCGGCACCACCGACGTGTCGGCGCACCCCGAGTTCGCGTCCCGCAGGACGACGAAGATCATCGACGGGGTCTCCACCACCGGCTGGTTCACCGAGGACTTCACCCTCGCCGAGTTGAAGACGCTGCGCGCCAAGGAGCGCATCCCCGGCACCCGGCAGCACAACACCCTCTACGACGGCCGCTGGGAGATCCCCACCTTCGAAGAGGTCCTCACGTGGCGCGCGGCGCAGAGCAAGAAGCGCGGCCGGCAGGTGTGGATCCACGTCGAGACCAAGCACCCCACCTACTTCCGCAAGCTGGGCCTCGGGCTCGAAGAACGCCTCGCCAAGCTGTTGCGCGCCCACCGGCTCGACAGGAAGAACTCGCCCGTCTTCCTCCAGTCCTTCGAGCCGACGAGCATCCAGCGGCTGAACAAGCTGGTCGGCAACCCCCTGGTGGTCCTGCTCTCCACGGCGAACTCCCGCCCGGCGGACTTCGTCGACCTCGGTGACCCGCGCACCGTCGCCGACCTGATCACGCCCAAGGGACTCAGGGAGATCGCGACGTACGCGCAGGGCATCGGCCCCACCCTCGACCTGGTCATCCCCAAGGACGCGTCGGGCAGGCTCCTCACGCCGACCACCCTCGTCAAGGACGCGCACGCGGCCGGGCTGATCCTCCACCCGTACACGATGCGCAACGAGAACACCTTCCTGCCGGCCGACTTCAGGAAGGGCACGGACCCGAGCGCCTACGGCGACGCGTTCGGTGCCTTCAAGGCGTACTTCGCCACCGGCATCGACGGGATCTTCTCGGACAACTGCGACACCGCCCTGCTCGCCCGCGAGGACTTCGTCAACGGCTGACGGGCGGGCGCCGTTTGGAGTGAGACGCGGCGGTCGTGGCAACCGGGTGCCAGGGCCACCGCGTCCCGCCGGGCATGACGTACGACACGGTGATCGAGACCCTGCGGCCCCTGCTCGCGGCCGAGGTCCGCGCCGAACTCCCCGGCGCCGCCGAACCCCGCGACCTGGAACAGGCCGTCTGGGTCCGTCTGCTGGAACACCTCGCCGCCCTGGGCCCGCCGAAGGACCCGGCGGCCTGGATCACCGCGACGGTCCGCGCGGAGGCGAGCCGCCAGCGCGACCCGGCCCTGCGCGAGACGCCGTACGCCGCCGACCCGGCCGACGGCGCGGCCGGATCGGACCCCGAACACCGCACCCTGGACCGGGAACGCGACCGCGCGCTGCACGCCGCGATCCGCCGGCTCCCCGGACGCTGCCCGCGCCTCATCGGTGCGCTGCTGTCCCCGAAAGACCTCACTTACCGTGAAATCGCAGGCGAGTTGGGTATCTCACAGGGCAGCCTTGGGCCGGAACGTTCCAGATGTCTGGGATGCCTGCGCAGAATCCTGGCGTCCGAGGTTGCGCCCGTGGCCCGCAGGGGAAAAGGTCGGGGGACAACAGCGGACAGGTGAGCGGGAGGCATGCACACATGGGCATGAGCGTGACCATCTCTGCGGCGACCGAAGCGGACACCGAGCAGATACTCAAACTCCAGTACCTCTGCTACCAGAGCGAGGCCGAGCTCTACGGCGACTACGCGATCGAGCCCCTCACCCAGTCCCTCGACTCCATCAGGGCCGAACTGGCCGCCGGCACCGTCCTGGTGGCCCGCCTCGGCGACGAAGTGGTGGCGTCGGTGCGCGGCACGGTCGACGCCGAGGGCACCGTCCGCATCGGGAAACTCATCGTGCACCCGCGCATGCAGCGCCACGGCCTCGGCGGGCGGCTGCTGTCCGCCGTCGAATCCGCGCTCGGCGCGGCGGGCACCGCAAAGCGCTTCGAACTCTCCACGGGCCACCGCAGCGAGCACAACCTGCGCCTCTACCGCAAGCACGGCTACACGGTGGTCACGACGAAGCGCGTGGACGACCGGCTGACCATGGTGACGCTGGCCAAGGAGGTCCAGGTCAAGGCGCCCGCCGGGGCGCTCGCCGCTAGCGCGTAGCGGTCCGCGTCCGGCGTAGCCAGAACAGGGCGGAGACCGGCAGGAGTACCGGGATGAACAGGTACTCCATGCCGTAGTCCGACCAGACGGTGGAGTCCGCGAAGGCCGAGGGCTCCACCAGCGTCCAGGTCCCGACCGCCAGCACGCCCACCAGCTCGGCGGCGCAGCACACCCGCGCCGCTTTGCGGGCCGTCTCCCCGCCCCGCACGAGCGAGTACGTGATGAAGCCGTAGACGACACCCGCCACGGCGGAGAGCGTGTACGCGAGCGGGGCCTTGTCGAAGTCCGTCGCGATCTGGAACACCGAGCGCGACACGGCGCCGACGACCATCACGCCGTACAACCACACGAGCAACGTGCCGGGACCGCTCGTGAGCCGCCGCGACGAGCGCTCCGCGCCCACCCGGTTCTCCGCGCTCTCCGCGTTCTCCGCGCTCTCCGCGTTCTCTGGGTTCCCTGTGTCCTCTGTGTTCTCTGCGGTCACGGTCACCTCATCCTCCCCAGATGTCATAGAGCCGTACCTCGAGGACGGCGAGGACCACGCCGCCCGCGGCGACCGTGACCGAACCCCAGCGCGTGCGCTCCGCCAGCGACATGAACCCGGCCGCCGGCACACAGGCGAACGCCCCGATCAGATACGCGACGAAGATCGTCGTGCCCTGCTCCGGCTTCTCCCCGCGCGCGAGCTGCACGATCCCGACCACGAGCTGCGCCAGCGCGAGGACCGAGACCACGGCCATACCGATGAAGTGCCAGTCCTTGGTCGGCTGGTCGCGGGAGGCGGCGAAACCGCACCACGCGGCGAGCGCGAGCGCGGCGAGACCCGTCACCAGGGTCAGGGCATCAAGCATGGGCCGACCCTATTACGGGCCAAAAGACGCGCCGCGCTCGACCCCGGGGTGCCGCCGCCGTGGCGTTGGCCACAAAGCGCGAGACCCGAGCGCCCCCGCCGAGGCCGGGGTGCGGGACCCGTCGGCCGTGGCAGCGCTGGTCAGCGGGGCCGGTGAGGTGATCGCCGCCGGGGCGCGGGCACCCGTACCCACCCGTCCAGCACTGTCCGCTATTCGGACAACGGGGGTGGGGTCCGTCCCTCACTTCTGCTTTACTTGCCCGCATGACCACGACGAGCAACCGCACCCTTGCGACCGAGGCGACGATGACGCCCGGTGCTCGTTGTATGTGTCGAATGTGCGCCTTCTGAGGGCCCCCGCACTGCCTGTACTCGCGCCCCGAAGCGAGTGCCCGCGAGCCCGTCCGTAGGGAGTGACTCCGCAGGGAGAAGCCAGTCCGCCTACGTGACCGGGCCTGCCCCGCGCACAGACTCCCCGTACTGACACCAGTACCGCTCCGCTCAGGAGCGAGAGCCTGCCGCGCCCGGAAACTCCGCAAGTTCCCGAGATGAATGCCCCGTGCCCGGCGCCAACCGTGCCGCGCACTCGACAGTGACGGAAACCCACGTGATCACCACCCAGGGCCTCACAAAGGTCTACCGCTCGCGCGGTCGCGAGATCACCGCTCTCGACGGCGTCGATCTGCACGTCCGCGAAGGCGAGGTGTACGGCGTCATCGGCCAGTCCGGCGCCGGCAAGTCCTCGCTGATCCGCTGCGTCAACCTCCTGGAGCGGCCCACCTCCGGCACCGTCACGGTCGCCGGACAGGACCTCACCGCTCTCGTCGGGCGCGGACCCCGCGCCGGCAAGGAGCTCCGGCAGGCGCGCAGCCGCATCGGCATGGTCTTCCAGCACTTCAACCTGCTGTCCTCGCGCACCGTCCAGGACAACATCGAGCTGCCGCTCGAAATCCTCGGCAAGTCGGGGAAGGAACGTTCCACCAAGGCGCTGGAACTGCTCGACCTCGTCGGCCTCGCCGACAAGGCCGGCTCCTACCCGGCCCAGCTCTCCGGCGGCCAGAAGCAGCGCGTCGGCATCGCCCGCGCCCTGGCCGGCGACCCGAAGGTGCTGCTCTCCGACGAGGCGACCAGCGCCCTCGACCCCGAGACCACCCGCTCCATCCTCCAGCTCCTGCGCGACCTCAACCGCCGCCTCGGGCTCACCGTCCTGCTGATCACGCACGAGATGGACGTCGTCAAGACGGTCTGCGACTCCGCCGCCCTGATGGAGCACGGGCAGATCGTCGAGTCCGGCACCGTCAGCGAACTCCTCGCGACGCCCGGCTCCGAACTCGCCGCCGCGCTGTTCCCGGTCAGCGGCGACGCCTCCGGCGAGGACCGCACCGTCATCGACGTCACCTTCCACGGGGAGTCGGCGACCCAGCCGGTCATCTCCCAGCTCTCCCGCACGTACAACATCGACATCTCGATCCTCGGCGCCGCGATGGACACCGTCGCGGGCAAGCAGGTCGGCCGCATGCGCATCGAACTGCCCGGCCGCTACGAGGAGAACGTCGTCCCGATCGGCTTCCTGCGCGAGCAGGGCCTCCAGGTCGAGCTCCACGGCCACGGCGACCGCGCGTCCGTACCGCTCAAGGAAGGTGTCACCAAGTGACCTGGTCGGAGATGCAGCCCCTGCTGTCCCAGGCGTGTTGGGACACCTTCTACATGGTCGGCTGGTCGACGCTGATAGCCGTCGTCGCGGGCCTCCCGCTCGGCGTCCTGCTCGTCCTCACCGACCGCGGCGGACTGCTCCAGAACGTCGTGGCGAACAAGGTCATCGGGCAGATCGTGAACATCGTCCGCTCGATGCCCTTCATCATCCTGATGGTCGCCCTCATGACCTTCACGCGCTGGATCGTCGGCACCACCATCGGCCGCGAGGCCGCCATCGTGCCGCTCGCCGTCGGCGCCGTACCGTTCTTCGCGCGGCTCGTCGAGACGTCCGTGCGCGAGGTCGACGGCGGCCTCGTGGAGGCCGTGCAGTCGATGGGCGGCAACACCTGGACCGTCGTCCGCAAGGTACTCGTCCCCGAGTCGCTGCCGTCGCTGATCTCGGCGACCACCACCACGATCGTCGCCATCATCGGCTACTCCGCCATGGCCGGCACGGTCGGCGCGGGCGGCCTCGGCGACCTCGCGATCCGCTACGGCTACCAGCGCTTCGAGACCGAGATGATGTGGATCATCGTGGCGGTCCTCGCGGTCGTCATCGCCCTCATCCAGTTCCTGGGCGACAGCGGCGCCCGCGTCCTGCACCGCCGCGCGGGCAAGGGCGGCGAACCGCTCCGCTTCCGCGCCCTCGGCGGTTTCCTGCCCGGCGGCCCGGCCGCGGCCACGCCCGCCACGGCGCCGTCGACCGAGCCCGAGCTCTCGAAGAACCCCTGACCCCACGGGCCCCCTGCCCCGCAGGCCCCTGACCCCATTGACTCCCCGCCCCACCCGGCGGGTTGCGCCACCCATGGAGAAAGGCACTTTTCGTGCGTAACACCACCAAGATCACCGCAGCCGTCCTCGCCACCGGCGCCCTCACCCTGGGCCTGACCGCCTGCGGCTCCGACAAGGGCGACACCAAGGCCAAGGCGTCCGACCCGCTCGTCGTCGCCGCGACCCCCGTGCCGCACGCCGAGATCCTCGAGTACGTCAAGGACCACCTGGCGAAGAAGGCGGGCCTCAACCTCGAGGTCAAGGAGTTCACCGACTACGTCACGCCGAACACGGCGACCGAGGACGGGTCCGTCGACGCCAACTACTTCCAGACCCAGCCCTACCTGGAGGACTTCAACGAGAAGAAGGGCACGCACCTCCAGTCGGTCGCCACCGTCCACCTGGAGCCGCTCGGCCTCTACTCCGAGAAGGCCAAGAAGACCGCCGACCTGAAGAAGGGCGCCACCATCGCCCTCCCGAACGACGCGGACAACGAGAGCCGCGCCCTCCGGTTCCTGGCCGCCAGCAAGATCATCACGCTCAAGGCCGGCTCGGAGAGCGACGCGACCCCGCAGGACGTCGAGAAGAACCCCAAGAACATCACGTTCAAGGAGGTCGAGGCGGCCCAGACGCCCCGATCCCTCCAGGACGTCGACGCCGCGGTGATCAACGGCAACTACGCGATCGGCGCCGGCCTCAAGCCCGCCAAGGACGCCCTCGCCCTGGAGTCCACGAAGAACAACGCGTACAACAACGTCCTCGCCGTGACCAAGGGCAACGAGGACGACCCGCGCGTGAAGAAGCTCGCGAAGCTGCTGACGTCCCCCGAGGTGAAGAAGTTCATCGAGGACAAGTACGCCGGCTCCGTGCTCCCCTCCTTCTGAGACGCCCGCGGAACCCCGATGCGCACTGTCACGCTTCCCGCCGCGGTCGTCACCGGAGCCCTCGCGCTCACGCTGACCGCCTGCGGCTCCGGCGGCACGGGGCCGGGCTCCGGTGACGGCGCGAGCGGCACGCTCGTCGTCGGAGCCACCCCGACCCCGGCCGGCGAAGTCCTCGGCTACGTACAGCGGAACCTGGCGAAGAAGGCCGGACTCGACCTGGAGATCAAGGAGTTCACGGACTACGTCCTGCCGAACACCGCGCTCCAGCAGGGCGAGCTCGACGCCAACCTGTTCCAGCACAAGCCGTACCTGGACGACTTCAACGCGTCCAAGGGCACGACGCTGACCGCCGTCGCGCAGGTCTACCTGCCGCCGCTGGGCTTCTACTCCAAGAAGACCCGCGACGTCACCGCCCTGCGCGACGGAGCCACCGTCGCCCTGCCCAACGACTCGACCAACGAGGCGAGGGCGCTCGAACTCCTCGCCGCACAAGGCGTGATCGAGCTCAAGAAGGGCGCCGGCGTCGACGCGACCCCCAAGGACGTCGCAGAGAACCCGAAGCACCTCACCTTCAAGGAGCTCGAAGCGGCCCAGTTGCCGCGCTCGTTGGACGACGTCGACGTGGCCGCCGTCAACAACAACTTCGCACTCGACGCGGGCCTCAGCCCCAAGAAGGACGCCATCCTCCTGGAGAGCGCGAAGAACAATCCGTACAACAACGTCCTCGCCGTCAAGAAGGGCGACGAGGACGACCCGCGCGTCAAGAAGCTGGCACACCTGCTGACTTCGCCCGAGGTGAAGACCTTCATCGAGGACACCTACAAGGGCTCCGTCCTCCCGGTCACCGGGGCCTGAACCGCGCACCGCACACAGGGGCCACTCCCGGCGACGGGGGCGGCCCCTGTGTGCAGTTACGTGCCTGCATGCTGCATGCTGGGCACTTCACCCGGCCCGCACGATGCTGTGAAGGCGGCCACGAAGGTTACGGAGCGGCGTATGACGAACACCTTCCCCGAGATCTCCATCAGCACGGAGCGTCTGGTGCTGCGCCCGCTCGACGAGGACGACGCCCCCGCTCTGGCCGCCATGATGAACGACGAACTCGTCGCCGCCTGGACCTCCGTGCCGCAGCCCTTCGACGAGGCCGGCGCACACCGCTGGATCACCGAGAACGCGCCCCGGGAGCGGGCCGCGGGCACCGGACTCGACCTCGCCGTCACCGAGTTCCTCACCCAGCGCCTCGTCGGCGTCGTCCAGCTCACCAAGACCAACTGGCACGTCCGCGCCACCGAACTGTCGTACATCATCGCCCCCTGGGCCCGCGGCGAGGGCTACGCGTCCGAGGCCGCGCTCGCCATGGCCCAGTGGCTCTTCCGCGACCAGGGCCTGGAGCGCATCGAACTGCGGACCGCCGCCGACAACACCGCCTCCCAGCAGGTCGCCCAGAAGATCGGCTGCATCAGCGAGGGCGTCCTGCGCAACGCCTGCATAGCGCGCACGCGCACCGAGGACGGCACCCTCGCCGAGGTCCGCACCGACTTCATCGTGTGGAGCCTGCTGCCCGAGGACATCGAGGGCGTCACCGAGCAGCTCGCCGAGGCCGGCGGCTTCACGGCCTTCTCCGACTGGAACTGACCCCACGGGCGGCCGACAGACCCAGCGGGTACGCTCTCGGTGCCCCGCCCGGCCCCATCCCGCCCGGCGGCTCCCCCTGACCCGTGTACGCGCTCGACCCGCGTACGCACCCGAGCACACCCTGGAGACTGACGACGATGGCCGACCGGGTCACGGTGATCGGCTGGGACGGCTCACCGCCGACCGAGGCAGCCCGCTCCGCGCTCGCCGCGGCCACCCTGGTGGCCGGAGCCGCCCACCACCTGGCACTGCCCGAGGTGCCCCCGCGCGCCGAGCGGATCCGGCTGGGCAGCGTGGCGCTCGCCGCCCGCCGCATCGCGGGACACCGGGGCACCGCCGTCGTCCTCGCCGACGGCGACCCCGGCTTCTTCGGCGTCGTCCGCACCCTGCGCGCCCCGCAGTACGGCCTGGAGGTCGAGGTCGTGCCCGCCGTCTCCGCCGTCGCCCAGGCCTTCGCCCGCGCCGGCATGCCCTGGGACGACGCCCAGGTCGTCGTCGCCCACCGGCGCACCCTGCGCCGGGCGGTCAACGTGTGCCGCGCCCACCCCAAGGTCGCCGTCCTCACCTCGCCCGGCGCGGGCCCCGCCGAACTCGGCCTCCTCCTCGAAGGCGTCCACCGCACCTTCGTCATCTGCGAGGAACTGGGCACCGACCGCGAACAGGTCACCGTCGTCACCTCCGACAAGGCCGCCGACCACACCTGGCGCGACCCGAACGTCGTCATCGTCATCGGCGGCCCGGTCACCGTCGGCGCCCCGGAGAACGGGGGCTGGCTGGCCGGCGGCGACCCCGACACCGGGCCGCGCGGCTGGGCGCTGCCCGCCGCCGAGTACGCGGGCCCCTTCAACGAGGGCGAGAGCGAACAACTGCGCGCCGCCCAACTCGCCCGCCTCGGGCCGCGCGCGGGCGACCTGGTGTGGGACATCGGCTGCGGCAGCGGCGCCTTCACGGCCGAGGCCGCACGCTTCGGCGCCGCCGTCATCGCCGTCGACCGGGACGCCGACGCCTGCGCCCGCACCCTCGCCACCGCCCGCCGCTTCGGCGTCCAGGCCCAGATCGTGCACGGCACCGCCCCGCACGTCCTGGAGGACCTGCCCGAACCCGACGTCGTACGCGTGGGAGGCGGGGGAGCCGCGGTCGTCTCCGCCGTCGCCGACCGGCGGCCCGCGCGGATCGTCACCCACGCCGCGACACGCGACGCCGCCGAACTCGTCGGCAGGGACCTGTCGGAGCACGGGTACGACGTCGAATGCGCCCTGCTGCAATCCGTCGAACTGGACACCCGTGCCTGGACGGAGAAGGAGCGGACCGTGGGGTTCCTGCTCTCGGGGCACCTTCCGGTCCGCCACCCGTGACCCTGACGGCCCAACGCGCGCGGTAGGCTGGCCGATCGTTGTACCGCACCGGGACATGCGCAGATTCGTCGGCCGATGTCCGGGAAACGCACCACTCTTGGAGCGTTTGTGGTACAGCGGCGACCGGAGGACGCGCAACGTGGCGCAGTCCACAGAAGCCCGTGGCCGATCCAGGTGCCACGGTCGCGGTCCGGCCGGGACAATACGTGGTGTCCGGGGCGGTTCGTGCCGCGTGGCACGCGGGCTCGTTCTTCATGGAGAGCGGACGACGTGCCACTCCGGACGGCGGCGCACAAGGGGCTCGCATCACCGGCGGACGGCCGGGGGCGGCCAGAAGTTCTCATCGATGGGCGAGGGGTAGGCATGACCGACACCGGTCAGGTTCCGGGCGAAGGGCTGCCGGAGAACGCAGGTGTGGTGGGACAGCCGGGCGCTCCCGCCCCGGGCGCGTACACCTACCTCGATCCCGAAGCCCCCGTCGAGGACGACGAGATGCTCCTCATGCCGGGCTCCCAGGGAGCCTGGGGTGAGCCGCCGGCCGCGATGCCCGCGCAGCAGCAGTACCAGGAGTACCCGCAGGCGCCCGTCGTGCACGAGCCGGGCCCGCACGAGATGGCCGGCCGCGACAGCGGTCACCACGACATGGGCGCGATGCAGGCGCCCGTCCCCGCGCAGGCCACCCAGGCCGGGCAGGCCGCGGGGCGCCGCCCGCTGCACATGGGCCCGCCCACCCCGGAGACCGGCGCGGGTCCCGTGCGCTCGCTGGCCGACCGCGGCCCCGCGCAGCAGACCCCGCCGCCCGCCATGCCGACCCGTCGCCCGGGCCCGCCGACCACCGGTCCCGAGTACCTGGACATCCCGCCGCAGGGCGGCGCCCCGTGGGAGCCCGCCGCTGCCGCGCAGCAGCAGGCGCCCGCGGAGGCGGCCGTCGCGGAGCAGTCGCCCTACTACGCCGAGCAGGCCCCGCACTTCCCGGGCGCGGTCCAGGAGTTCGCGCCCGCCGCCGAGCAGGCCCCGGACGCCGCGTACGCCGTCCGGGCCGAGCAGCAGGACCCGTACGCCGCGCCCGAGCCGCAGCCGCACGACTTCCCGCAGGAGCCCGCGCCCGAGCAGCCCCTCGGCCAGTTCGTGCCCGTCGAGGGCACGGTGCCCACGACGCCGCACCTGGCGCCGACCCCGCCGCAGGCCATGGTCGTCCCGCCGCTGCCCGAACCGGCGCCCGAGGAGCCCGCGGCCCCGGAGAGAACCGAGCAGCTTCCGCAGGCCCCGCAGGAGCCGGTGGCCGCCGCCGAGCAACCGCACTTCGCGGAGCAGGAGCAGGAGCAGGTTCAGGCGCAGGCGCAGGGACAACAGCAGGAACCGGCCGCCGAGGATGAGCCGGTCGCCGCGGCGGAACCCGCCGCGGAACCCGTCGCCGAACCTGCCGCCGAACCGGTCGCGGAGCCGGTGGCCCACGCCGAGCCGGTGGCCGAGCAGCCCGCCGAGCCCCTGCCGCCTCAGGTCGTCGAGGCCGAGCCCATGGCCGCCCCTGTCGAGACCGTCGCGGTCGCCCAGGTCGCCGAGGAGGCTGCGCAGGAGGCCCCGCCCGTCGAGGCGCCCGTCATGGAGGCCCCGGTCGCCGAGGCCCCCGTCGAGGAGCCCGCCGCGCCCGAGGTCGTCGCCGCCGCGCCCGCGCCCGAACCCGCCCCCCACGCCGAATCCGCCGAGCCGTTCGAGCCGCCCTTCGAGGAGGCCGACGAGCCCGAGCTGATCGAGGTCGCCCCCATTCCCGCGCCCCAGCCGGTGCGGCCCGCCGACGAGCAGCATGCCGCCGAGCAGCCGCAGGCCGAGCCGGAACCGCTTCCCGCGGCGGAGCCCCAGCCGGGCGTCGCCGCCGCCTCCGGCTACGAGGACGCCGAGCGCGACGCCGTCCTGCGCGTCATGCGCGAGCGCCGCGACATCCGCAACGGCTTCCGCAGCGACCCCATCCCGCACGAGGTGCTGCTCCGCGTCCTGGAGGCCGCCCACACGGCGCCGTCCGTGGGCCACTCGCAGCCCTGGGACTTCGTCGTCATCCGCTCCGCCGAGACCCGGCGCAGCATGCACGAACTGGCGATGCGCCAGAAGGACGCGTACGCCAAGTCGCTTCCCAAGGGCCGCGCGAAGCAGTTCAAGGAACTGAAGATCGAGGCCATCCTCGACACCCCGGTCAACATCGTGGTCACCGCCGACCCGACGCGCGGCGGACGCCACACCCTGGGCCGCCACACCCAGCCGCAGATGGCCCCCTACTCGTCCGCCCTCGCCGTGGAGAACCTGTGGCTCGCCGCCCGCGCCGAGGGTCTCGGCGTCGGCTGGGTCAGCTTCTTCGACGAGCGCGAGATGGTCCGCGCCCTCGGCCTGCCCGAGCACCTCGAGGTCGTCGCGTACCTGTGCGTGGGCTACGTCGACGAGTTCCCCGAGGAGCCCGAGCTGATGCAGGCGGGCTGGTCCAAGCGGCGCCCCCTGTCCTGGGTCGTGCACGAGGAGACGTACGGGCGCCGCGCGCTGCCCGGCGAGGACCCGCACGACCTGCTCGCCGAGACCGTCGCCAACATCCGTCCGCTGGATGCCAAGGCGCTCGGCGAGGCGTGGGAGCGGCAGAAGCGGATGACCAAGCCCGCGGGCGCGCTCGGCATGCTGGAGATCATCTCCGCGCAGCTCTCCGGCCTGTCCCGGCAGTGCCCGCCGCCGATCCCGGAGCCCGCGGCCGTCGCGATCTTCGCCGGTGACCACGGTGTGCACGCCCAGGGCGTCACCCCCTGGCCGCAGGAGGTCACCGGCCAGATGGTCGCGAACTTCCTGGGCGGCGGCGCGGTGTGCAACGCGTTCGCCAACCAGGTCGGCGCCGAGGTCTGCGTCATCGATGTCGGCGTGGCGAGCGAACTCCCCGCGACACCTGGCCTGTTGCCCCGCAAGGTCCGCGCGGGCACGGCCGACATGACGGCCGGTCCCGCCCTGACCCGCGAAGAGGTCAAGGCGGCCATCGAGGTCGGCATCGAGACGGCCCGCGACCTCGTCGCGGCCGGCAACAAGGCGCTCCTCACCGGCGAGATGGGCATCGCGAACACCACCGCGTCCGCCGCGCTGATCTCCGTCTACACCGAGGCCGACCCCGCCGAGGTCACCGGCCGCGGCACCGGCATCAACGACGAGACGCACGCCCGCAAGGTCGAGGTCGTCCGCCGCGCCCTCGACCTCCACCAGCCCGACCCGGCCGACCCGATCGGCGTCCTCGCGAGCGTCGGCGGCCTGGAGCACGCCGCCCTGGTCGGCCTGCTCCTGGGCGGCGCCTCGCTGCGTACGCCCGTCATCCTCGACGGCGTCAGCGCCGGAGCCGCCGCCCTGGTGGCCCGCGCCGTCGCCCCCGAGGTCCTGGCCGCCTGCATCGCGGGCCACCGCAGCGCCGAGCCCGGCCACGTCGCCGCGCTCAACAAGCTGGGCCTGCGCCCCCTGGTCGACCTGGACCTGCGGCTCGGCGAGGGCACCGGCGCCCTGCTCGCCCTGCCGATCGTGCAGAGCGCGGCCCGCGCGATGCACGAGGTCGCCACGTTCGACTCGGCGGGCGTCACCGAGAAGTAGCCCCCGAGCAGCAAGCAACGGGACGCCTGCCCACTCCTCGCCGCTGTGGGCAGGCGTCCCGCACGGCGGGACGGGTGGGCACAGCATCACAGCACCGGCGAGCCCCTACACCGGGCCAGGCAATAAGCTGACCGCACCAGAACCCGCACGTCACAGGGCTCCAACGACGCAGCCCCCAGAGCCCAGCCGCCCAGGAGCCATAAGCCATGCCCGCCGCACAGCACCCCGCCTACCCGGTGGGACTCCGCCTCACCGGCCGCAAGACCGTCGTCCTCGGCGGCGGCCAGGTCGCCCAGCGCCGCCTGCCGGCGCTCATAGCGGCCGGCGCGGACCTCACCCTGATCTCCCCCTCTGCGACCCCCTCCGTGGAAGCCATGGCGGACGCCGGTGAACTCACCTGGGTCAGGCGCCGCTACGAAGAGGGTGACCTCGAAGGCGCCTGGTACGTCCTCGTCGCCACCGGCGACCGCACCGCCAACGAGCGGGCCTCCGCCGAGGCCGAAGCGGCCCGCGTCTGGTGCGTGCGCTCCGACGACGCCGAGGCGGCGACGGCCTGGACCCCGGCCACCGGCCGCACCGAGGGCGTGACCGTCGCGGTCCTGTCCACCGAGGCCGCCGACCGCGACCCGCGCCGCACCGCCGCCGTCCGCGACGCCCTCGTGGAGGCGCTGCGTGACGGCACGGTCAGCACCGAGCGGACCCACACCCCGGGCGTCGCCCTGGTCGGCGGCGGGCCCGGCGACCCGGACCTGATCACCGTGCGCGGCCGTCGCCTGCTCGCCGAGGCCGACGTCGTCATCGCCGACCGCCTCGGCCCGCGCGACCTGCTCGACGAGCTTCCCCCGCACGTCGAGGTCATCGACGCCGCGAAGATCCCGTACGGCCGGTTCATGGCGCAGGAGGCGATCAACAACGCGTTGATCGACCACGCCAAGCAGGGCAAGGCCGTCGTCCGGCTCAAGGGCGGCGACCCGTTCGTGTTCGGCCGCGGCATGGAGGAGGCCCAGGCGCTGGCCGCCGAGGGCATCCCGGTCACCGTCGTCCCCGGCATCTCCAGCTCGATCTCGGTACCGGGCGCCGCCGGTATCCCGGTCACCCACCGTGGTGTCGCGCACGAGTTCACCGTGGTCAGCGGCCATGTGGCGCCGGACGACGAGCGCTCGCTCGTCGACTGGGCCGCGCTCGCCAAGCTGACCGGCACCCTCGTGATCCTCATGGGCGTCGACAAGATCGGGAAGATCGCCGAGGCGCTGGTCGCGCACGGCAAGGCCCCCGACACCCCCGTCGCGCTGGTCCAGGAAGGCACCACCGCCGCCCAGCGCCGGGTCGACGCGACGCTCGCGACGGTCGCCGCGAAGGTGGTCGCGGAGGGCGTGAAGCCCCCGGCCGTCATCGTCGTCGGCCCCGTGGTGCACGAGAGCCCCACACGTAACCAGCGGTAACAGAACGCGTTCCGAGCCGTTGGCACCACTCCCAGGACAAGGCAGTATCGACCCGTGGCTGAACCCCAAGGTCTCATCACCATCGAGGACCCCGACGACCCGCGCCTGCGCGACTACACGGGCCTGACCGACGTCGAGCTGCGCCGCAAGCGCGAACCGGCCGAGGGCCTTTTCATCGCCGAGGGTGAGAAGGTCATCCGGCGCGCCAAGCTCGCGGGCTACGAGATGCGCTCGATGCTGCTCTCCGCCAAGTGGGTCGACGTCATGCGCGACGTCATCGACGAGGTCCCGGCCCCGGTCTACGCCGTCGCCCCGGACCTCGCCGAACAGGTCACGGGCTACCACGTGCACCGCGGCGCCCTCGCCTCCATGCAGCGCAAGCCGCTGCCGACCGCCGACGACCTGCTCACCACGGCCCGCCGCATCGTGATCATGGAGTCGGTCAACGACCACACCAACATCGGGGCGATCTTCCGCTCGGCCGCCGCCCTCGGCATGGACGCGGTCCTGCTCTCACCCGACTGCGCGGACCCGCTCTACCGCCGCTCGGTGAAGGTCTCCATGGGCGCGGTCTTCTCCGTCCCCTACGCCCGCCTGGACGCCTGGCCGAGGTCGCTCCAGACCGTCCGCGAGGCCGGGTTCAACCTGCTCGCCCTCACCCCGGCCGAGAAGGCCAGGTCCCTGGACGAGGTGGCCCCGCACCGCATGGACCGCGTCGCGCTGCTGCTCGGCGCGGAGGGCGAGGGACTGTCCACCAAGGCCCTGATGGCCGCCGACGAATGGGTCCGCATCCCGATGGCCCACGGAGTCGACTCGCTCAACGTGGGCGCGGCGGCGGCCGTCGCGTTCTACGCGGTGGCGACCGGCCGCCCCGAACTCTGAACCGAGCCCGTCAGAGGCTCTGCGCCGCCGCGATCACCAGCGCCACCAGCAGCGTCACCACCACGAACACGAAGAGGCGCTGGCGCAGCAGCCGCGGATTGGCGGGCCGCAGCTTCTTGCCCGCGCCCGTCCCGTTCGTCCGGGGAGCAGGGCGCCCGGTACCGCTGCGCGGCGCGGGCCGCTTCCCGGAACGGGACGTGGTGGAGCGCGGACCGGAACCGCCGCCCGTCCGTCCACTGCCCGTCCGCCGTGCGTCCGTCCGCCGCCCGTCCGCCCGGTCGGTGCCGGGCCGCGGCGCGGGCGTGCCCGGCTGGGTACGTCGCTGGGTGCGCTGATCCGCGTAGCTCTCGGCGAGCCGTCCCGTCGGCCGGTCCGCCTCGGTGCGCGGCGCGGGTGGGCGCGCGGCGCCGAGACCCTGCGCCTCACGCGCCGCGATCTCCTTGAGCCGCAGCGACAGTTGGAGGGTGCTGGGCCGCTCCTCCGGGTCCTTGGCGAGGCATGCGCGCAGCAGTGGCGCGAGCGCGTCCGGCACCCCGCGCAACTGCGCCTCCTCGTGCACGACGCGGTAGAGCATGACCTCGGAACTGCCGTGCCCGAACGGCGAGTCGCCCGTGGCCGTGTACGCGAGGGTGGCCCCGAGGGAGAACACGTCGGTGGCCGGGGTGACGGCCGCGCCGCGCACCTGCTCCGGCGCGAGGAACCCGGGGGAGCCCACCGCGGTTCCGACATGGGTCAGCGTCGAGGCGCCGGTCGCCCACGCGATACCGAAGTCGATGATGCGGGGGCCCTTGGGGGAGAGCAGGATGTTGGACGGCTTGAGGTCGCGGTGGACGACGCCCGCCTCGTGCACGGCGACGAGCCCCTCGGACAGCGCGGCACCCACGGCGGCCACGTCGGACGCCGCGAGCGGGCCCTCCTCGGCGACCTTGTCGTGCAGCGAGGGACCGGGCACGTACTGCGTCGCGAACCACGGCCGGTCCGCCTCCAGGTCGGCGGCGACCAGCCGCGCGGTGCACCCGCCCCGGATCCGGCGCGCGGCGGAGACCTCGCGCGCGAAACGCGAACGGAACTCCTGATCCTCCGCCAGGTCCGGCCTGATCACCTTGAGCGCGACTCGCTGCCCACGCCGGTCGGAGCCGAGATAGACGACGCCCATCCCGCCCGCCCCGAGCCGTCTGTGAAGCCTGAACGAGCCGACGACGCGCGGGTCCTCGCGCCTCAGGCGCATCATCGCCATGTTCATCCCCGCTGCTGCCCGGTCTCGTCTGACGAGCGACAGCTTACGTTTACGCGGCCGACTGTGCGCTCAGGCCGCGCCCTCGCACCGGATTCGTTTGCCGCCGCGGGGCGGGAAAGGTGAAAGTCGGTCAGGGAACGCACCGCACAAGCCCCTTGGCCCCGTCCCGGCCACCAACCACCCGGCGCCGACCGCGAATTGGCCCCATGATCAGCCACCCGGGCACGCCGCTCGCCATCACTGCGGGCACGGTCCGCACGTACGAGGAGGTGGTCGGCGGGGCGGCCCGCCAAGCGGCGACCGCGGTGTGCACGGGGTGGACGGAAGTGAGGGATGTCACCCCAGGTCTTCGTCCGTGGCCTTGCGCGGCGGCCTCCCCTCGGGGAAGTCCCCGAGACGTAGGACTTCATCTCCACCCAGGGGAGTACACGGGGTGGGAGCGCTCATCCTCCGGGAGGCCCGGCATTCGGTACGAGGGCATGACGTCCGAACGGGCCGCCGCCCATAGATTTGAGGTCAAGCGGCGGGTGCAGCACTCGTCCCCCGAGGTCAGGTACCCGCCGCTGCCGACAATTCAAGATCCCCCGGACCTGTCCGAATGTGTCCGGGGGACCCGCGCATTCGACCGGGAGAGGACCATGGCGGACACGACACCGCGGACGACAGCGTTCCGCAGCACGTGGGCCCGCAGGACTGTGTCGTTCGGCAGCCCCGCGACCGGCCGCCGTCACCCCTTGGTGGCGACCGCCATGGTTCTTCCTCTCGCGGCCCTTCTCGTCGTCGTCTTCGGCGGCTGGGACGCGGTGGTCACACAAGCGTCGTCCGTGGGCGTGATGCTGGGGCGCTGAGCGGCGTCCCCAGGCCCGGATGAGCGGTCCGGGCGGGAACATCCGACCAGGAAACCCCGTGGGGACGGGGGTGCGGCGGACGGCACAAATGCCGCGTGCAGCTGGGGAGCTGCACGCGGCATTGCCTTGCCCCGCCCATTGGGCACCGGCCGGACGACCACCGGGGCCGCCCCGCGCATCCGGGCGCCCGGCCCGTACCCTCGGGGCCGTGCTCCCGTCCATCGCGCCCGCGCTCCAGGCCGCCGCCCGTGCCGCCCTCCACCGGGGCCCCGGGCCCTGCGGCTGCGACGCGGTGACGCTCGCCGACCGGCCCGACGGCACCGTCGTCCGGCACGGGCACACCGTCGCCAAGGTCCACGCCCCCGGCACGGACCCGGCCGAGCTGCGGCTGCGCCTCGCCGTGGCCGCCCACCCCGCCCTCGCCGGTGTGCTCCTGCCACCCCTGCACGACGCCGCGAAGCCCCTTGAGGACCGCCTCGTCACGTTCTGGCCGCATGGCACCCCCGTCGACCCCGACCACCCGGAACACGCCCCCTGGGAAGCCGCCGCCACGCTCCTGGCCCGGCTCCACACCACGCCCATGGACCGGCTTCCCCGTGCCCTGCCACCGATGAGAGGCCCCCTCAAGGCGGCCCGCGCCCTGGCCCGGCTGCACGCCTCCGCCCCCGACCACCCCGCCGCCCGGCCCGTCCGGCACGCCTGGGACACCCTGCCGCCGTGGGCCCGCGCCGAGGAGCCCTACGCGCATGCCCGCGCCCTGTGCCACGGCGACCTGCACCTCGGCCAGCTCGTCCGCCGGCCGGCCGGTTCGGGGGACTGGCACCTCATCGACATCGACGACCTCGGGATCGGCGACCCCGCCTGGGACCTGGCCCGCCCGGCGGCCTGGTTCGCCTGCGGCCTGCTGCCCGCCGAGGACTGGGCCCGCTTCCTCACCGCGTACCGGCGGGCGGGCGGCGCCCGCGAACTGGCCGCCCCCGACCCGTGGCCCGCCCTGGACGTGCCGGCCCGCGCCCTGACCGTGCAGACGGCCGCCCTCGCCGTCACGAAGGCCACGGCGGCGGGCCGCCCCCTCGACGAGGCGGAGGTGGCCGTGGTCGACGCCTGCGACCGAATGGTGCGCGTACCGCCCGACTTGGGCCGGGACGCCGCCAAGTAGGGTGCCAGGGACGGAAGCCGGGAAGGGTTCCGGCGAAGCAGTGCCGAACGGCGAGGAGTTGACCCGACCATGCAGTGTCCCAAGTGTCACGCACCCATGCACACGTACAACCGCAACGGCGTCCAGATCGAGCAGTGCAGCGGTTGCCGCGGGATCTTCCTCGACTACGGCGAGCTGGAGTCGCTGACCCGCCTGGAGTCGCAGTGGCAGCAGCAGGCCCCGCCCGCGCCGCCCGCCCCGCAGGCGTACCCCGCCGCCCCGGCCCCCGCGTGGGGAGCACCGCAGTACGGCGGGCACCAGGGACACCACGGGCACCACGGTCACCACAACAAGGGATTCGGCCGGATGCTCTTCTCGTCCTGAGCCTCCGCGGCCCCCGGGCACGAAGAAGCCCCCGGTCCGAGGACCGGGGGCTTCTCGCTGGTGCGCGATACTGGGATTGAACCAGTGACCTCTTCCGTGTCAGGGAAGCGCTCTCCCGCTGAGCTAATCGCGCGGGAACGGGCCAGACTCTATCAGGCTCCGCGGAGTGTGCTGCGTGCGCGATACTGGGATTGAACCAGTGACCTCTTCCGTGTCAGGGAAGCGCTCTCCCGCTGAGCTAATCGCGCGGGGCGGATGACATACGAACCAGAGTCCGAGGAACCGGGTCCGAAGATCCAGTGCGCGATACTGGGATTGAACCAGTGACCTCTTCCGTGTCAGGGAAGCGCTCTCCCGCTGAGCTAATCGCGCATGGAGGTGGAGACGGGATTTGAACCCGTGTAGACGGCTTTGCAGGCCGTTGCCTCGCCTCTCGGCCACTCCACCAGGAGCGTAGGGGTTCGGGAAGATCCCCCACATCGAGCGAACGACCGGGTTCGAACCGGCGACCTCAACCTTGGCAAGGTTGCGCTCTACCAACTGAGCTACGTTCGCGTGTCTTTCCGAACCGCTTGCGCGTCCCGGCGACGTGTTGAACTCTAGCGGATTCCTGGGCCAGTACAAAAACGCGTTTGCGCAGCGTGCTGAGGTGCGACCACCGGAGCGACCGCGGAGCGTCCACCCCAGGTCACCGCCCCGTCACCCGCTCTAGACTCGACCATGTGATCGGCCTTCCTCCTCTCGCCCGCTTCGGTGATCTCCTCGCGACCGATCTGCGCGACGTGACCAGCGACCCCGCGGCCCTGGACTCCACCGGCTTCTGGGCGGTGGTCGCCGATTTCGAGGGACGCCTGGTCTGCGCCCGCTTCGGCGACGTACGAGAAGAGGCGGTGCCCCTCCCGCGCCCCGGCGCCTGGCACGGCCCCGCGCCGACGCACTGGATGTCGTCGCTCGACCACACCGCGTACACGGCGGGGGTGCGCCGCATACGCGCCCACATCGAGACCGGCGAGGTCTACCAGGCCAACCTGTGCCGGGTGCTGTCGGCGCCCGTACCCGACGACGCGGACGTCGACGCGCTCACCGCCCTCCTCGCCCGCGGCAACCCGGCCCCGTACGCCGGCACCGTCCGGCTGCCCGCCCACGGCGTCGAGATCGCGACGGCCTCGCCCGAACTGTTCCTGCGGCGCCGGGGCACGACGGTCGAGTCCGGGCCCATCAAGGGCACCGGACGGACGGAGGCGGACCTCCTGGAGAAGGACCACACCGAGAACGTCATGATCGTCGACCTGGTCCGCAACGACCTGGGCCGCGTCTGCGCGCCCGGCACGGTGACCGTCCCCGACCTGTGCGTCGTCGAGAAGCACCCCGGCCTCGTCCACCTGGTGTCGCTCGTACGCGGCGAACTGCGCGAGGGGACCGGCTGGGCCGGCCTGCTCGACGCCACCTTCCCGCCGGGCTCCGTGACAGGGGCGCCCAAATCCAGCGCGCTGCGCATCATCGACGCCCTGGAGACGGCGCCGCGCGGCCCGTACTGCGGCGGCATCGGCTGGGTCGACGCGGACCGGGGGACCGGGGAACTGGCCGTCGGCATCCGCACGTTCTGGATCGAGCGGGGCGACGCGGGGGCCGTCCTGCGGTTCGGCACCGGCGCCGGGATCACCTGGGGCTCCGACCCGGAGGGGGAGTGGCGGGAGACCGAGCTGAAGGCGTCGCGGCTGCTCGCGGTAGCGTCGCAGGGGCACGGCGGGCCGGCGGACGGTCCGTGCGCCGTGCTTCGTCCGTAGTCCGTAGTCCGTGATCCGTAGTCCGGGCAAGGTGGAGGGACCTCACGTGAAGATCTGGCTCGACGGCCGGCTGACAGACACCCGGGACGCGCGCGTCTCCGTCTTCGACCACGGGCTCACCGTGGGCGACGGCATCTTCGAGACCGTGAAGACGGTCGACGGCAAGCCGTTCGCGCTCACCCGGCACCTGGACCGGCTGGCCCGCTCGGCGCGCGGCCTCGGCCTGCCCGAACCGGACCTCGACGAGGTGCGCCGCGCCTGCGCCGCCGTCCTCGACGCCAACCCGATGGCGCTCGGCCGCCTGCGCATCACCTACACCGGCGGCCTCTCCCCGCTCGGCTCCGACCGCGGCGAGGAGGGCACCACGCTCGTCGTCGCGCTCGGCGAGGCCGGCCGCCGCCCCGACACCACGGCCGCCATCACCGTCCCCTGGACCCGGAACGAGCGCGGCGCCCTCGCGGGCCTGAAGACCACCTCGTACGCGGAGAACGTCGTGGCCCTGGCCCGCGCCCGTGAACTCGGCGCCTCCGAGGCCCTGTTCGCCAACACCCTGGGCCGCCTCTGCGAAGGCACGGGTTCGAACGTCTTCGTCGTCCTGGACGGCGAGATCCACACCCCGCCGGTCGCCTCCGGCTGCCTGGCGGGCATCACCCGCGCGCTCGCCGTCGAATGGACCGGCGCCAAGGAGACGGACCTGCCGCTGTCGGTGCTCTCCCAGGCCGACGAGATCTTCCTGACGTCGACGCTGCGCGACATCCAGGCCGTGCACCGGATCGACGACCGCGACCTGCCCGGCGCGCCCGGCCCGGTCACGGCGAAGGCGATGCGCGTCTGGGACGAGCGGGCCGCAGACCACCTCGACCCGTAAATCCGCTGTCGTCCGCGGCGTACGGGCGGGTAGAACACCCGTGATGACCACGACTCTGCGGCCGACCGAGCCGCTTCAGCGCACGGCCGACGGGTCACGCTCGCGCCACTACACGGTGTGCGTGAACAGCCGTCCCGTCGGCACGCTCCACCTCGCCACGCACCCCGCGTTCGGCCCGACCGTCGCCCAGCTCCTCGATCTGCGCATCGACGAGCAGGACCGGGGGCGCGGTCGCGGCACCGTCGCCGCCCTCGCCGCCGAGGAGGTCGCCCGCTCGTGGAACTGCCGCCGCATCGAGCTGTCGGTCCCCGCCCGCGAAGGCGCCCTGCTGCGGCTCGCGGGCGCACTCGGCTACGTCGAGCGCAACCGGAACATGGCGAAGCCGCTGCCCGAGCTGGCGCCGCCGCTCCCCGGGGGCAGCGGCGGGCGCCGGATGACGGAGGCCGAGTTCGGGCCGTGGCTGGAGCGGGCCAAGGAGCGCTACGCGCGCACCGTCGTCGAGCGCGGCGCCACTCCGCAGGAGGCCCGCGAGAAGGCCGAGCGCGACCACGCGCTCCTGCTGCCCGAGGGCGTCGCGAGCCCGGACGTCCTGCTCAGCGTCCTGGAGCACGACGCGGAGCCGGTCGGCACCCTGTGGCTGGCCCAGCGCCCCGACGGAGCGTACGTCTACGACGTGGAGGTGGCCCCGCACCACCGGGGCCGGGGCCACGGGCGCTCGCTGATGCTGCTCGCCGAGGCCGACTCGATCGCCGCGGGCGCCGGGCGGATCGGCCTCAACGTGTTCGCGGGCAACGCCCCGGCGCTCGGCCTGTACGAGTCGCTCGGCTACGAACCGACCGTGCTGCACCTGTACAAGCAGCTCCTCTGAGGCGGCAGGGCCGAGGGCGCCCTGCTACGGCTGCTCGGCGAGGAGCCGGTCGGCGATCTCCTCGATGCGTGCCCGCAGCCCCTCCTGGCTCTTGCCGCCGTCGAGCCGCTCGCCGCCGATGACGTACGTCGGCGTGCCCGTGACGCCGATCGCCTTGCCCTCGGCCTGGTCGGCGTCGACGATCAGGATGTGCCGCCCGTCGATCAGCGCGGTGTCGAACTCCTCGGAGTCAAGGCCGAGTTCGGCCGCCACCTCGACGAGGAACGACTCACCCGCGCGGTCGAACTCCTCGACCCGGCCCAGCACCGCCTCGACGTAGGGCCAGCCCTTGCCCTGCTCGAACGCCTCCTCGGCGGCCTGCGCACCGGCGAAGGAATGCTTGTGCTTCTCCAGCGGGAAGTGCCGAAGGCGCAGGTCGAGCCGGTCGCCGTACCGCTCACGCAGCGCGCGCACGTCGTCCAGGGCCGAGCGGCAGTCGGGGCACTGCAACTCGCACCACACGTCAAGAAGGGGTTTCGGGGCGTTCATGGGGCCAGTCTTCCAGGCCGGCCCGCCGCCCCCCAACCTGGACCTGCGGAGGACGGGCGACCCCGAGATGTCCCTGAGGTCCGCCCGGGCCGTGGCCCCGGGCGGCCCCCGCGGTGCAGGATGGAAGGGGACGGAACGCCCCGCCCGCGACCGGAAGGGCCCGGGCCCGGCCCGAACGAAGGAGACCGGATGATTGCCGAGACCGTCTGCTCCGCCGTGTCCGTGGCGGGCCTGGGCATCGCCGCGGTCACCGCCTACCGCAAGCGGTTCCTCGCCGCCGCCCGCATCGCCGCCTACTCCCTGGTCCCGCTGGGTCTGGTGATGACCGGCGCGGTCGCCTGGGTCGTGGACACCGCGTTCAGCCCGACCGCCTGGGCCGGTTTCGGCGTGCTCGGCGCGGCCTGGCTGATGTTCATGGGGACCCGCGCGGTCGAGCGGCGGCGCGGCGGCACCCGCAAGGAGCGCAGGGCGGCGCGGCGCGAGGCCGTGGCCCCCGCCGCCTCGGACCCCTCGTTCGGGCCGGGCACGCGCACCGCACCGGCCGCCCAGCCGCAGCTCCGGCCCGAGCCCCGGCCGCGGTCGGAGGCGAAGCAGAAGGCGGGCGCGGCCGACGACTTCAGCGACATCGAGGCGATCCTGAAGAAGCACGGCATCTGACCCCGGCGCCCGCCCGGCCGGACGCCTGTGCGAGACGGGTCCGACTTATCGCGCAGGTGCCCGGTCGAAGGTCACGTAATCCGGCGAACTCCCATGATGAACAGGCAGTCTGAGCGGCTGTCGGCCGCTGCCTGCGACATCATCACGGCGAGATGCTGGACACACCGAAGCCGGCCGACCCGCTGGACGCCGACCCGGGGAAGGCGCCGCTCACCGAGCCCGCGCCGCCCATGCCCGTACGACCCGACACCCCACAGCGAGGCTGCCTCTTCGCCCTCTCCCAGCCACCACTGATGATCTTCCTGGGAGTGATCGGCACCCTGCTCCTGCTGGCCGCCCTGCACGACCTGCTCCTGCTGTAGGGGCCTATCGAGCGCTCAGCCCGCGGCCTCCTTGCGGCGCGCCCGGTAGGCGGCCACGTGCAGCCGGTTCCCGCAGGTGCGGCTGTCGCAGTAGCGGCGCGAGCGGTTGCGGGACAGGTCGACGAACGCGTACCGGCAGTCGGGCGCCTCGCAGCGGCGCAGCCGTTCCTGCTCCCCGGCGACCACGAAGAACGCCAGGGCCATGCCGCAGTCGGCGGCCACATGGTCCGCGACGGACGCGCCGGGGGCGAAATAGTGCACGTGCCAGTTGTAGCCGTCGTGGTCGGTCAGGCGCGGGGTGGTGCCGGCCGCGGCGATCACCTCATTGATCAGCGTGGCCGCGCCGCGCGGATCCGGCGCGGCGAACACCTGAGCGAACTTCGTGCGGATCGCGTGCATCGTGGCGAGGTCACGCTCCGCAAGCACGCCCACGTCGCTGATCCTGTGTTTCTCCACGAACTCGGCCAGCGCCGCCACGCTCGCGAGACCGTCGCTCGCCGCCGAACCGTCCTGGCTGTCCGGTGCGGTGTTCACCAGATCGACCACGGTGTCGAGCGCGCACCGGGTGTCGTGGGTGATCAGCACGATTCGCTCCCTGGCCTGGGGGCGGGCAGGCGCCCGCCGATGCTGGCCGAGCCTAGCGCCCTTCCGGCGCGGGGGCGGGGGCATGGCGGGGACGCGACGGCGCCGCCGCCGTGGAAGGTCCCACGGCGGCGACGCCGGTCTCTGCCCTATGCGGTTGTTGTGCGTCTGCTGCACCACGCTGTCTCCCCGAGTCGACAGCGTGAGGCGCCCTCGCTGCGCTCCCGCCGACCGGCTGCCGGCGCGAACCTCCTGCGCGACTAGCTTTCCGCGAGGATGTGCGAGAGCTCCTGATCGAGATCGAAGTGACGGTGCTCCGTACCGGGTGGCACGGCGGCGTCGGTCCGCTTCAGGAACGACTCCAGGGCCCGCGCCGGGGCCTCGAGCAGAGCCTCACCCTCCGGAGAGCTCAGGGCGATGCAGACGACGCCCTGACCATGACTGCGGGACGGCCAGACTCGGACGTCGCCGGTGCCGGTCGGCCGGTGAAGGCCTTCGGCGAGGAGATCGCGGGCGAAAACCCACTCGACGGTTTCCTCCGCTCCGGTGTGGAAGGTGGCGTGCACGGCATACGGATCGGCCGTGTCATACCGCAGTCCTGCCGGTACAGGCAGTGAGGACTCGCTCGACACAACGAGGCGCAGGTGCAGCTCGCAGCTGACCGTGGTGTTCATAAGCGCCAGGGCCTTTCGCTCAGTGTGCGCTCGGGGATTCGCACGTCGGCGAAATCGACATGCCACCTACGGTGCCGTTGTAAACCCCTCTGAGTGTTTTGGGCTGCTTTACGTAGCTCGTACGGCCGAGTCTTATCCGGTGGGTAACGCCCATTCCGGTGACGCGAATGAGTCGGGTAGGTTTGGTGCCATGAATACGGGGAGTGACGAGGCGGCCGGTCAGGTCGCCGGTGCCGACGAGACCGAGTCCGGGGCGAAGCCGCTGGGCTCCCGGGCGCCGGAGTTCGTCCAGCAGCGCAGAGCGCTGCATCTGAGCTGGCAGGTCGGTGTCTTCATCATCGGGCTCGCGGTCGTGGGAGCGGGCATCGTGATGCTGCCGCTGCCGGGTCCCGGCTGGCTGGTGATCTTCGGCGGAATGGCGATCTGGGCGACCGAGTTCGTCTGGGCCCAGCTCGTGCTGCGCTGGACGAAGCGCAAGGTCACGGAGGCCACGCAGCGCGCGCTCGACCCGAAGGTGCGGCGGCGGAACATCATCCTGACCACGGTCGGCCTGGTGATCATCGCGGTGCTGGTCGGCGTCTACGTGTGGAAGTTCGGGTTCGAGATGCCGTGGAACATCAGGCAGTGACCGCAGGGCGCGGGGTGGTCCCAAGCCGTCCCTGACATGGGGTAATGTTCTTCCTGCGCCCGGGCGATTAGCTCAGTGGGAGAGCGCTTCGTTCACACCGAAGAGGTCACTGGTTCGAACCCAGTATCGCCCACCCGGACCGAAGGCCCCGGAGACATCACGTCTCCGGGGCCTTCGGCGTTCCCGTCGCCCCGTACGACGGGCCGAACAGTGCGGGCGATGGTCGGCCACCGCTCTGAGCTGGCCGTTGGAAGCGAGTCGATTCAATTCTTGCCCGAACCGTTGACGTGCACCCGCCCCGTCTCTACCTTTGCCCGGCAAGCGCTTTCCTAAAACGATTCAATGCGCAGGGTGGAGGGGCTAACTGTGCCTACGAACTGGGATCTTGACCGGCGTGGCCTGCTGAAGGTCGCCGGGGGGTCGCTCGCGGCGCTCGGTCTGACGGCGGCCGGCTGCGGCGGTGGCAGCGGTTCGGGCGACGGCCCGGTGACCCTCCGGTACGCGTGGTGGGGCGGGGAGCCGCGGACCGTCGCGATCAAGAAGTCGATCGCCCTCTTCGAGAAGAAGTACCCGAAGATCAAGATCAAGCCCGAATTCACCGACTACGAGTCGTTCTGGGAGAAGTTCCAGACGCAGGCCTCCGGCGGAAATCCGCCCGACGTCTTCCAGAATTCCGTCGCCTTTCTCCGTAAGTACGACAAGCGCGGTGTCCTCATGGACCTCAAGTCCCAGGCGGACGCCGGGAACTTGAATCTCAAGGGCTTCCGCAACGGCGTATTGACGGCCGGTCAGGTCGAAAGCAAACAACTCGGCATACCGGTCGGCGCCAACACCATGTCGCTCGTCATCGACCTCAAGGTCTTCAAGAAGGCGGGCATCGCGCCCGAGATGGGCTGGACCTGGGACGACTACTTCGACGCGCTCCAGAAGATCCAGGACACCCAGAAAATCGCGGGCGACACCGGCTACTTCACCATCATGTACCTCTACGACCTGTATCTCCGGCAGAACGGCAAGGCGTTCTTCACCGACACCGAACTCGGTTTCACCGAGGCCGATCTGACGCAGTGGTGGACCGACGGCCACAAGCGCGTGAAGTCCGGCCTCGTCGCCGACCCGAAGAAGATCGAGCAGGTCAAGCCCAAGTCCGGTCTCTCGGCCGGGCTCGCCGCCTCCGAATTCACCTGGGACAACTTCTCCATCCGCTATGCGGGCGAGGGCGAGTCCGACTACGGGCTCGCGCCGATCCCCACCACCGACGGCAAGGACACCGGCCAGTACCTCGGCTCGCTGATGCTGAGCGCCTTCACCGGCACCAAGCACCCGAAGGAAGCCGCCCAGTTCATCGACTTCATGGTCCACGACCCCGAGGTCGGCAAGATCATGGGGTACGACCGCGGCATCCTCGCCACCACCGAGCAGTACGAGGCGTACAAGCCGGCCGACGCCAACAACAAGGGCGTCGCCGCCTACGAGGACGAGGTCGCCGCCGCCGGGGTGCTCGGCAAGATCACCCCGCACCCGTCCGGAGCCGACGTCATCGAGGCCGCGTTCCTGCGCATCGGCGGCGAGGTCGCCCAGGGCAAGTCCAAGCCGGCCGCTGCCGCCAAGCAGTTCTTCGGCGAGGCCAAGGCCGCGTTCGCGGGCTGAGGGGACGTACGTCATGACGCTCGTCAAGGAAGCGCCCGCGGCACGAGGAGCGGCGCGGTCCGCCGCCCCCGCCCCCGGGCGCCGGGGGCGGCACCGTGAGAACCTCGCCGGCTACCTCTTCATGTCGCCGTGGATCGCCGGGTTCCTGCTGCTCACCGCGGGGCCCATGATCGCCTCGCTGTACTACGCCTTCACCAGCTACAACCTCTTCACCCCACCGCAATGGGTGGGGCTCGACAACTTCACCACCATGTTCCAGGACCCGCGCTGGCAGAAGTCGGTCCAGGTCACGCTGAAGTACGTGGTCGTCGCCACGCCCCTGAAATTGCTGCTCGCGCTCGGTGTCGCCCTGCTCCTCGCCCAGAAGCGCCGCGGACAGGCGCTCTACCGGGCCGCGTTCTACCTGCCCTCGCTCATCGGCGCCAGCGTCTCCGTCGGCTTCGTGTGGCGGGCCCTGTTCTCCGACGACGCCGTCGTGGACCGTACGCAGAAGATCTTCGGCATCGACGTGGGCGGCTGGATCGGGAACCCCGACTACGTCCTGTACGCCCTGGTGGCCCTGAGCATCTGGCAGTTCGGCGCGCCCATGGTCATCTTCCTGGCCGGGCTCAAGCAGGTGCCGCAGGAGCTGTACGAGGCCGCGGAGGTCGACGGGGCGGGGCCGCTGCGCCGGTTCTGGAACATCACCCTGCCGATGATCTCGCCGGTGCTGTTCTTCAACGTGCTGCTCGAATCGATCCACGCCTTCCAGGTGTTCGGCTCCGCCTACGTCGTCTCCGACACCCGGTGCGGGCCCGCCGACGCCACCCTCGTCTACACCTGCTACCTCTACCAGAAGGGCTTCAAGGAGTCCCAGATGGGCTTCGCCTCCGCGATGGCCTGGACGCTGGTGATCGCGGTGGCGCTCGTCACGGCGGTCCTGTTCTGGTCGCAGAAGAAGTGGGTGCACTACGACAACGCGGAGGCCACCAAGTGACCAGCGTCAGCAGCCCCGCCGTCCGCACCGCGGGCGAGCGGCGGCGCAGCGGATCCCTCGTCTGGCACGTGGGCGCGCTCGTCGTGCTCGCCGTCGTCCTCTACCCCGTGATCTGGGTGGTCGGCGCCTCCGTCAAACCCAGCAAGGACATCGTCGGCAGCCTCGACCTGCTGCCGGTCAAGCCGATCTGGTCGAACTTCTCCGGGCTCGCCGACGGCATCTCCGGCATCTCCATCGGCAGCTTCTTCGTCAACTCGCTGATGTACGCGGGTCTCGCCGTGGTCGGTGTCGTGCTGTCCAGCTCGCTGACCGCCTACGCCTTCGCCAAGATCCGGTTCGCCGGGCGGAACCTGCTCTTCACGCTGATGATCGGCACCCTGCTGCTGCCGTACCACGTGCTGCTCATCCCGCAGTACGTACTGTTTCGCAACCTCGGCTACATCGACACGCTCGTGCCGCTCGTCGCGGGCAAGTTCCTCGCCACTGAGGCGTTCTTCGTCTTCTTGATGGTGCAGTTCATGCGCGGTCTGCCCAGGGAACTCGACGAGGCGGCCAAGCTCGACGGCTGCGGACACCTGCGCACGTACTGGTCGATCGTGCTGCCGCTCAGCCGGCCCGCGATCATCACCAGCGCCATCTTCACCTTCATCAACGCCTGGAACGACTTCATGGGGCCGCTGATCTACCTCAACAGCCCCTCCAAGTACACCGTCTCGCTCGGCCTGATGATGTTCCGCGACCAGGAGGGCATCTCCAACTACGGCGGCATGATCGCGATGTCGATGGTGGCGCTGATCCCGGTCATCGCCTTCTTCCTCGCCTTTCAGCGCTACCTCATCGACGGCATGGCGACCTCCGGACTCAAGGGATGAGCGCCGCACCGGTCGAGTCCCGGCGCCGCGTCGGGTTCGGCGTCTTCGCCGAGTGCCTGCTCACCGGCGTCTGGATCGCGCTGGCGTCCGTGCCCGTCGTCACCGCGCCGGCCGCGTTCGCCGCGGGCTCCCGGCATCTGCGCCGACACCTGGGCCACCACGTGGGCGGCCGACGGGAGTTCCTGGCCGACTTCCGCGGTGCGGCCCGGCGCGGATGGCTGGTCGGGCTCGCCGGGATCGCGGCCTGCGCGGCCGTCCGGGTCGACCTCCAGGTGGCGCGCGCCGGACTGCCCGGCGGCCAACTCGCCGCAGGGGTAGGACTGTTCGCCCTGATCGGCGGCGCCGTCGCCGTGCTGCGGGCCGCCGCCGTCTGGGAGCCGGGGGCGCGCTGGCGCCACCTGCTCGCCGACGCCGCCCGGCGCACCGTCCTGGCCCCCGCCGGCTCCTTCCTGCTCGTCTGCGGCCTCGCGGTCACGGCCCTGTGCGCCGGGTTCCTCGCGCCGCTCGCCGTGCCCGTGCTCGGCATCCTCGCCGCCGCGGCCGTCGCCGTGGAGGAGCGCGGCCGGACCCGCTGACGCCCGCGCCCACCCGAACCCCCATCTCCCTTCTCGTACAGCACGTTTGGCATGCACGGAAAGGAACGACGATGTCCCCAGTTCCCGCTGGACTGCCCCGCAGATCCCTCCTCAAGGCCGCCGCCGTCGCCGGGGCCGCCGCCCAGTTCAGTTGGGCGCTCGGCAGCAAGGACGCGCAGGCCGCACCGGGCGCGGAGCCCGCCGGGCCCGAGCCCGTCACCCTCGGCTGGCTGGAGGACGGCGGACTCGGCGCGGCGCCCGGCTCGACCGTGGGCGTGCCCTGGCCCAAGGGCGCGTACGAGAAGGGCCAGCAGTTCGCCCTCACCGACGCGGGCGGCCACCAGGTCCCCGTACAGACCTGGCCGCTGGCGCAGTGGCCGGACGGCTCGCTCAAGTGGACCGCGCACGCCGTCGGCCCCGGCGCCGGGGCCGGGAAACTCACCCTGACCGCCGGTACCGCCGCCGCACCCGCGAAGAAGGTGACCGTCACGACGAACGGCGGCACCGTCACCGTCGACACCGGCGTCATCGTCGCCAAGCTCGGCAGGAGCGGCTCGGCCCTCGTCAAGTCCGTCACCCGCGGCTCCACCGAGATCGCCAGGAACGGGCGGCTCGTCCTGCTGCGCCAGGGCGAGATTGAGGACGGCGACCAGGGGACCCAGAAGTACGAACGGTTCGAGAGCGTCATCGGCGAGACCGAGGTCGAACAGGACGGGCCCGTCCGCGCCGTCGTCCGCATCGACGGCAAACACCGCAAGGGCGACCGGAGTTGGCTGCCCTTCTCGATCCGCCTCTACTTCTACGCGGGCGCCGACTCCTTCCGCATGGTCCACACCATCACCTTCGACGGGACCCAGGAACCCGGCAAGTCCTCCGGCGACTTCATCCGCGGACTCGGCGTCCGCTTCACCGTCCCGATGCGCGACGCCGCCTACGACCGGCACATCCGCATCGGCGGCGAGGACACCGGCCTGCTCAGGGAGGCCGTCAAGGGCATCACGGGCCTGCGCCGCGACCCCGGCGCGGCCGTCCAGGCCGCCCAGTTCGCGGGCGAGAGACTGCCCGACCCCTCGACCTGGGACCAGCGCGTCACGACCCGACTCCAGTACATCCCCGAATGGGGCGACTACACCCTCTCCCAGCTCTCGGCCGACGGCTTCACCCTGCGCAAGCGGACCAAGAAGGGCCACGGCTGGATCGGCGCCGGCGGTGGACGCCGGGCCAGCGGCTTCGGCTACGTGGGCGGCCCCGGCGGCGGCCTCTCCTTCGGCCTGCGCGACTTCTGGGAGAAGCACCCGGCGGGCCTCGACATCCGCGACGCGGCGACCGACGAGGCCGAGGTCACCCTCTGGCTCTGGTCACCGGAGGCACCCCCCATGGACCTGCGCTTCTACCACGACGGCATGGGCCAGGACACGTACGCGGAACAGCTCGAAGGCCTCAACATCACCTACGAGGACTACGAAGGCGGCTTCGGTACCCCCTACGGCATCGCACGCACCAGCGAACTGCTGTTCTGGGCCAACGAGGCGACACCGAAGCCCGAGGTCCTCGCCCAGCAGGTGCGGGCCGTCCGCGTCCTGCCCCAGCTCGCCGCCCCGCCCAAGCAGCTCATCGAGGCAGGCGTCTTCGGCCCCGGCCTCTACTCCGAGCCCGACCGCTCCACCCCCGCCAAGGCCAAGATCGAGGACCACCTCGACTTCCTCTTCACCTACTACAAGGACCAGGTGGAGATGCGGCGCTGGTACGGCTTCTGGGACTTCGGCGACGTCATGCACTCCTACGACCCCGTACGCCACCAGTGGCGCTACGACGTCGGCGGCTACGCCTGGGACAACTCCGAACTCTCACCCGACCTGTGGCTCTGGTTCGCCTACCTGCGCTCCGGCCGCGCCGACATCTTCCGCTTCGCCGAGGCCATGACCCGGCACACCGGCGAGGTCGACGTCTACCACCTCGGCAAGTGGGCCGGGCTCGGCACCCGCCACGGCGTCCAGCACTACGCCGACTCCGCGAAGCAGCAGCGCATCGCCAACACCACGTACCGCCGCTACTACTACTTCCTCACCGGCGACGAACGCGTCGGCGACCTCATGCACGCCAACGTCGACTCCGACGAGACCTTCCTCGTGCTCGACCCGCAGCGCAAGGTCCGTCCCGACCCCGACTACAAGCCCGACCCGCACGCCCTGTCCATCGGCTTCGGCACCGACTGGAGCGGCCTCGTCTCCGCCTGGCTCACCGAGTGGGAGCGGCGCGGACCCAAGTGGGAGAAGGCCAGGGCCCGCGTGCTGTCCACCATGGAGACCATCGCCGCGCAGCCCAACGGGTTCGTGCAGGGCAGCGGGCTCTACGACCTCGACACCGGGAAGTTCGCCATCGCCGACAAACCGGCCGTCGGCGTCTCCCACCTCTCGGCCGTCTTCGGCCTCAACGAACTGTGCGCGGAACTCATCGACCTCGTCGACATGCCGGAGTTCGAGGAGGCGTACTACGACTACTGCCGCTACTTCAACGCCACCAAGGCGGAACAGAAGGCCCGCTACGGGACCGACTTCGGCTCCCTGCTGCTCTTCCAGGGACACTCCCGGCTCGACGCGTACGCCGCCGTGCGCACCGGCGACGCCAAGCTCGCCACGCGCGCGTGGGAGAAGTTCTACAAGAGCGACGGCTACACCGAGTCCTCGCCCTGGAGGACCGAGAAGGTCGGCGGCCCGGTCACCCTCGTCCCCGGCACCGAGGCGAACTGGGTCTACACCAACGACACCGCCCTGTACGGCCTCGCCGCCATCGAGAACCTGGCCCTTGTCGGGAACAAGATGCCCTGAGGTGCCCCGGGGCGCGGTCCCTGGCGCAGACTCGGACCATGGACACGAGCGCGCTCAGCCGATACCGCTTCCACAGCGTCTGGGACCTGCCCGCACCACCGGCCGCCGTCTACGCGGTCCTGGAGCGGGCCGAGGACTACCCGCGGTGGTGGCCCCAGGTGCGGTCGGTGACGCCGCTGGACGAGACCAGCGGTGTCACCGTCTTCCGCTCGTTCCTGCCCTACGAGCTCACGGTCACGGCGCGCGAACAGCGCCGCGACCCGGCCGCCGGGGTCCTGGAGATCGGCATGAGCGGGGACCTCGCGGGCTGGGCACGGTGGACGCTGACCGCCCGCGGCACCGGCACCCGCGCCCTCTACGACCAGCAGGTCGAGGTGGGCAAACCGCTCATGCGCCGCCTCGCCCTGGTCGGCAGGCCCGTGTTCGTCGCCAACCACGCGTGGATGATGCGCGGCGGCCGGCGGGGTCTGCGCGACCACCTGCGACCGGTTTGAACAGAGCCCGCCGCGCCCTGTATGGTTCAACCCGTTCCCGGGCGATTAGCTCAGTGGGAGAGCGCTTCGTTCACACCGAAGAGGTCACTGGTTCGAACCCAGTATCGCCCACCCCGGGAAGACCGGTCCGTCAGTCGACGGGCCGGTTTTTCGTTGGGTCGGATTTTCGTTTCTGCTTGTCGGGCCCCCGGCAGGGGGAACGATCAGGCCGCCGCCGGAAGTTCCGGGCGCAGCGGCCACGCCGGATCGACCACCTCGGGTGTGCCGCTCCGGGCGAACCACGCCTGGAGGCCGCGCGCCTGCGCCGCGTGCCAGACCTCCTGGAGGGTGTGGAGCTCGGCGGGGGAGAGGCGCTCCAGGCGGCTCGCGAAGCGCCGGCCCACCGCACGCGCCACGTCGAGCGCCGCCTGCGCGTCCGCCGCCGCGTCGTGCGCCTCCGCCAGCTCCACCTCGTAGTGCGCGCACAGATCCGTCAGCGTGCGGCGGCCCTTGCGATAGCGGTCCAGATGCTTGTCGAGGACCCGCGGATCCAGGACGTACAGCGGAGCGCCGTCCAGGTAGCGGGCCAGCGACGAGGCCCGGTGCCGCTTCAACTCCCGGTCCAGCAGGGTCAGATCGAACGGCGCGTTCATGATCACCAAGGGCCGGCCGGCCGCCGCCTGGTCCGCCAGCTCATGACCTATCTCCTCCATCACGGGCGACGGCCAGCGGCCGTTGCGCTGAAGATGCAGGTCGGTCAGACCGTGCACCTCCGTCGCCCCGGGCGGCACCGGCACACCCGGATTGACCAGCCAGCGCGTCACCCTCGGCCGCGTACCCGGCGCGTCCTGCACCACGATCGCCGCCGACACGATGCGGTCGCTCTCCACGTCCACACCGGTCGTCTCCGTGTCGAAGGCGGCGAGCGGTCCTTCGTACCAGCACGTCATGACAATGCAACTCCCAGCATCCGCACGGCGGCTGACGTCCCGTCGAATTTGCGCCCGCCGCCCTCCCGGTGATACCCGGGCCGTTTGCGTCGTACGCGGAGCGGTGACAACACAGTTACGCGTCATGGCAGTTCAGCGGGGTGCCGACGACTCGGCCCCGGCGCACGACCGAACTCCGCGCGCATCCATCGCATTCGAAAGGCCAGTTGCACATGGCGCTCGCGCAGCCCGAACAGGGCGGGCTGCTGCCCGAGCGGATCGCACCGCCGCGCGGCACACTCGCCACCACCGCCTGCATGGAGACCCTCCAGGTGGGCTACCTGCACGCCGTGGCGGCGGCCGCCGGATGCTCGCTCTCGCAGCCCTTCCCCGACAACGGCATCGACTGGCACGTCAGCCACAGCGCCCCCGGGCACACGGTCGACGACGAGGTCACCATCAAGATCCAGCTCAAAGCGACCTACCAGATCCCACCGAACCCGCCCGGACCGTCCTTCTCCTTCACGCTCGACAACGCGCACCTGGAAAAACTCGCCAGGACCCCGGTCTCCGTGCACAAGATCCTCGTCGTGATGCTCGTGCCGCGCTCCCAGGACGACTGGCTGCGCGCCACCCACGACGGGCTCGACCTGCGGCACTGCTGCTACTGGACCAACCTCGCGGGCCACCCGGTCACCGGCCGGCGCAGAACCACCGTGCGCGTCCCGACCACGCGGATCTTCGACGACCGCGCGCTCCGCGCCATCATGACCCGCGTCGGGACGGGCGGACGGCCCTGACGGGCCACCGGTACCCGGTCGACGCGCCGGACCCGCAAGGGAGTCACGCCATGCAGTACCGCTCGGCCGACCAACCCGTACGTCCCCTCGGCGCCCGCCCGGGCGACCTCGCGGGACCCGACCCCGCCCACGTCGACCCCGCCGTCCTCGGCGCCCTCCTCGACCGGCACGGCTGGCGGCGGCGCGGCGGCGCGGCCGGGCGCTACGCCCGCTGGACCCCGCCCGGGTCCGACGCCCGGGCGAGCCTGCTCGTCCCCGAGAGCCCGGCCTTCCCCGACAGCGAGGACCTGCTCGGCGAGGCGCTCCTCGCCCTGGAGCGCAGCGGCACGCCGTCCGCCCGGGAGATCCTCGTCTCCCTCGCCGTGCCGAGCGACGAGATCCGCTGGTGGCGCGATGCCCCCGAGGGGCCCGCCGACGCCTCCACCTGGCCCGCCGAGGAACACCTGCGGTCCGCCGCACGGCGCATCCTGCTCGCCGGGGCCCTCGCCGCCCGCGAGCGCGCCGGATACCACGGCGCCCGGCACCGGCGGGCCGCCGCGGCGGCCCTGGAACACGTACTGGTGCAGACGGCGCCCGGCGGCCACCGGCTCACCGCCTTCGTTCCCGTCACCGCGGGCCGCCCCCTCGCCGTCCGGTTGCACCAGGCGCTCTACGCGGTGCGCGAGGCCATCGACTACCGGCGGGCCACCGGCGGCATGGACGCCTTCGACGGCGCGGTCGAGGCGGGCGCCAGCCACGAGCTGACCGAGGCGCTCGTCGCGCTGGTGCGCGGCACCGAGGGCGCCCGGGTCGGCGTCGCCTGGGCGCCCGCCGCCGGGGTGCCGCGGGAGTGCACGGACGGCGACGCGCCCGTCGAGTTCTCCCCCGGAGACCTGGACGTGCTGCGCACCGCGGGCGCCCGCTACCGGCACGCCGAACCCGCCGTCCCCGTCCGCGTCACCGGCACCGTCGTGCGGATGCGCAGGTCGGGGCCGTGCGGCGAGGGCACGGTGCGGCTGCGCGTCATCGCGGGCGCCGACATCCCGCACGTACGGATGACGCTCGACGAGGAGGCGTACCGCACCGCGGGCCACGCCCACCTCGTCGGCCTGCCGATCCGGGTGCACGGGCGCCTGGAGAGCAGGGGCGGCTTCCGGCGCCTCACGGGGGCCCGTGACGTCGTCCCCGTCCAGGTGGAGGAGGCCGAGCGGGACCGCCTGATGAAGTCGCTCCAGGAGAATCCGGACTGCTTCGAGGAGGCCTGCGCGGGGGACGCGTAGCCGGCCGCGCCGCGGTGCCACGACAACCGCTTCGCGAGCGGCCCCGGTGACTCGGTACGATCCTCAGTGCGCGCGTCACAGGTAATGGCGTGGCGTTCCACCTTCAGGCAGGAGAGACCGGTGTCAGACGTCCGTGTAGTCATCCAACGCGATTCCGAGCGGGAAGAGCGCGTGGTGACGACGGGCACTACGGCCGCCGAGCTCTTCGCCGGTGAGCGCAGCATCGTCGCGGCCCGTGTGGGCGGTGAGCTGAAGGACCTCGCGTACACCGTGGCCGACGGCGAGACCGTCGAACCCGTCGAGATCTCCTCCGAGGACGGTCTGGGCATCCTGCGGCACTCCACCGCGCACGTGATGGCCCAGGCTGTCCAGGAGCTGTTCCCCGAGGCGAAGCTCGGCATCGGCCCGCCCATCAAGGACGGCTTCTACTACGACTTCGACGTCAAGGAGCCGTTCACCCCCGAGGACGTCAAGCGCATCGAGAAGAAGATGCAGGAGATCCAGAAGCGGGGGCAGCGCTTCGCGCGCCGCGTCACCACCGACGAGGACGCCCGCGTCGAGCTGGCCGACGAGCCCTACAAGCTGGAGCTCATCGGCCTCAAGGGCAACGCGGCACAGGCCGCCGACGGCGCCGATGCCGAGGTGGGCGGCGGCGAGCTGACCATCTACGACAACCTCGACGCCAAGACCGGCGAGCTGTGCTGGAAGGACCTCTGCCGCGGCCCGCACCTGCCCACCACCCGGAACATCCCGGCGTTCAAGCTGATGCGCTCCGCCGCCGCGTACTGGCGGGGCAGCGAGAAGAACCCGCAGCTCCAGCGGATCTACGGCACCGCGTGGCCCTCCAAGGACGAGCTCAAGGCGTACCTCGACTTCCTCGCCGAGGCCGAGAAGCGCGACCACCGCAAGCTGGGCGCCGAGCTCGACCTGTTCTCCTTCCCGGACGAGCTGGGCCCGGGCCTCGCGGTCTTCCACCCCAAGGGCGGCGTGATCCGCAAGGAGATGGAGACCTACTCGCGCAAGCGCCACGAGGTCTCCGGGTACGAGTTCGTGAACACCCCGCACATCTCGAAGGAGAAGCTCTTCGAGATCTCCGGGCACCTGCCGCACTACTCGGAGGGCATGTTCCCGCCCATCCAGTTCGACGAGCAGAACTACCGCCTCAAGGCGATGAACTGCCCGATGCACAACCTGATCTTCAAGTCGCGCGGGCGCTCCTACCGCGAACTGCCGCTGCGCCTCTTCGAGTTCGGCACCGTGTACCGCTACGAGAAGTCGGGCGTCGTGCACGGCCTGACCCGCTCGCGCGGCTTCACCCAGGACGACTCGCACATCTACTGCACCAAGGAGCAGATGCCGCAGGAGCTCGACACGCTCCTGACCTTCGTGCTCGACCTGCTGCGCGACTACGGCCTGAACGAGTTCGAGCTGGAGCTGTCCACCCGCGACGACTCGGACAAGTTCATCGGTGAGGACGCGGAGTGGGAGGAGGCGACCGAGGCCCTGCGCCTCGCCGCCGAGAAGCAGGGCCTGCCGCTCGTGCCCGACCCGGGCGGCGCCGCCTACTACGGCCCGAAGATCTCCGTGCAGGCCAAGGACGCCATCGGCCGGTCCTGGCAGATGTCGACCATCCAGGTCGACTTCAACCAGCCCAAGCGGTTCAACCTGGAGTACACGGCGGCCGACGGCTCGCGCCAGCAGCCCGTCATGATCCACCGCGCGCTGTTCGGCTCCATCGAGCGGTTCTTCGGTGTGCTCCTGGAGCACTACGCGGGCGCCTTCCCGGCGTGGCTCGCGCCCGTGCAGGCCGTCGGCATCCCGATCGGCGACGCGCATGTGTCGTACCTGGAGGAGTTCGCCGAGAAGGCGCGCGCCCAGGGGCTGCGCGTCGAGGTCGACTCGTCCTCGGACCGGATGCAGAAGAAGATCCGCAACCAGCAGAAGGCCAAGGTGCCCTTCATGGTCATCGCGGGCGACGAGGACATGAACGCCGGTTCGGTCTCCTTCCGCTACCGCGACGGTTCGCAGGAGAACGGCATCCCGGTCGACGAGGCCATCGCGAAGATCGCGAAGGTCGTCGAGGAGCGGGCGCAGGTCTGACGTCAGTCGTCCGTACGGCGCGAGGCCCCCGGGGAGTCCCCCGGGGGCCTCTCGCCCTCCCGGGCGAAGACCTGCAACAGCCAGGACGAGAACGAGCCCGTGACCGCGCCGAGCAGAGCCAGGCCGCAGGCCATCACGCCCACCGTCACCAGCCGGCCGAGCCCGGTCACCGGCGCCAGATCGCCGTAGCCCACCGTGGACAGGGTCGTGCAGGTGAACCAGACGGCGTCGCCGTACGTGCGGATGTTCGCCCCCGGCGTCGCGTGCTCCTGCTGGTACACGGCGAGCGACCCCGCGAAGCCCAGCAGCGCCACCGAGACACCCGCGTACGTGATGACCCGCGCGTGCAGCGCGAGCCGCGGCCGGTCACGGTGGCGCTGCACCGCCTCGTAGGTCTGCACGATCCGGATCGGACGCAGCATGGGCAGCAGCAGGACCAGGGTGTCCAGCAGATGGGCGCGCAGGAAGCGGGGGAAGCGCTGTCGGCTCAGCCGCCAGCGCACCGCGTAGTCCACGACGAACACCGCCCACGCCGCGAACAGCACCACCAGACACAGGGCACGCACCAGAGCGGGCAGGCCGCCGCCGAGCACCCGGATCGCGTACGCGGCGAGGAAGAACAGGGACGCCACCGCGAGGACGGCGCCGGTGTGCCGCTCCCAGCGGGCGAGGGGGCTGTCGGTCATCCGCACAGCATCGCCCCTGCCGGGCGGGGGCGACACCCGCCGACACGCCATGCCGGGGCGACGCCATATGCTGCACTTCATGACGAGTGAGCCGGAGCAGCAGAGCGGTCCTGTGGGTGAACCGGACGGGTTCGGGCGTCTGTGGACCCCGCACCGCATCGCCTACATCCAAGGTGAGGGCAAGCCGACGGGCCCCGGGGCCGACGACGGCTGTCCCTTCTGCGCCGCTCCCGGCAAGACCGACGAGGACGCCCTGATCGTGGCGCGCGGCGAGCACGTCTACGCGATCCTCAACCTGTACCCGTACAACGGCGGGCACATGATGGTGCTGCCCTACCGGCACGTCGCCGACTACACGGACCTCGACGAGGCGGAGACCGCCGAGCTGGCCGCTTTCACCAAGCTCGCCATGACCGCGCTGCGCTCCGCGTCCGGGGCGCACGGGTTCAACATCGGCATGAACCAGGGCGCCGTCGCCGGGGCGGGCATCGCCGCCCATCTGCATCAGCACATCGTCCCGCGCTGGGGCGGCGACACGAACTTCATGCCGGTCGTCGGTCACACGAAGGTGCTGCCGCAACTGCTCGGCGACACGCGTACCGCCCTGGCCAAGGCGTGGCCGGACGCCTGAGGGACCCCGGGCCCCGGACCCAGAACACAGGCCCCACGACGCGGGCCGTGAGCCCGGCCCCGGCCGACCGGGGCCGGGCTCACGCGCCTACGCGTCGTACAGGTCGGCCTTGCGCGGCGCCGGGTCCTGGACCAGGCCGCTGAGCACGCTCGAACGGTTGCCGAACTTCTCCGTGTCCACGCCGTGGTCCTCCAGGACCTTGATGGCCGCGGCGTGCACCACGCGCAGCACCGGGGTCGCGGTACGCAGCGCGTCGTCCGCCATGAACCGGTGGCGCCAGGGCTGGTCCGCCCAGGCGTGCCGCAGGCCGAACGGCTCGGGCAGGACGATCCGGCCGCCCAGGTGGTCCAGGAGCGGCGGGTACCAGGTGAGGGGGGCGCGGACCGCGACCCGGACCGCCTCGTCCGCGTCGACCAGCGGGAGCGTCTTCTTGGTCGTCTCCCAGAACCGTATCGACTTGGCGACTTCCTTCGTCTTCGGATCCGGCTTCGAGGTGAACAGGGAGTTGACCGGGCCGAGGGCGTGGCCCGTCACCTCGATGCGCAGCGTCTCGTGCAGCACCGTCACCGTGATCATCATGGTGATGACCAACTGGCCGTCCCAGAGCGTGAACTGCACGCCCAGGTAGTGGCGGTCGCCGCTGCCGAACTGCTGCTCGTTGCAGATCCGCTGTATCTCGTGCGGCTTGATCTGGAACGCGGCGACATCCTCGCCCGTCGGGCGGGCCACACTCTTCGCGTTCTCCCCGATCGGCGTGACGATCCAGTCCTTCACCGACGGCGTCGGGAACCCGCCCGTGTGCAACGGGCCCCGCTCCAGGAGCCGGAGCTGGTCCTGGATCGCGCGGATCACGTCCCAGCTCCGGAACGGATGGATCTCCTTGCCCTCCTCCGCCGACACCAGATCCTCGGCGAGCTGCCAGCTTCCCCACCGCGTGCCCATGCCCAGGATGCCCTTGGGGCCCGCGTAGAAGACCGTGTTCGACTGCTGCTCCGCCGTGAGCTTGGCCAGGTTCTGGCGGAGCTGCTCGGCCGCGGTCTCGCCCGGGCTGCCGGGCACCGCCTCCGGGATCTTCGCGGGGACACCGCCGCCGGAGAGCAGCCCGTCCCACCGCTCACGCAGGTCCTTCGCGGTGCGCTCGCAGATCCGCCGCGCCCAGAGGCCGCCGATGACCGGGGCGACGAACGCGGCCCGCAGGTACCAGGCCCAGAACCCGCCGAAGGGGAGCCGGATGAGCAGGACGACGAGGGCGATGCCGACGACGGTCATGATCGTCATGGCCACGGCGGCACGGCCACGCGCCGCGCGCTCCCGCTTCTTCGCCTCGCCCCGCTCCTTGGCGGACTTGCCCTCGCTCTCCTTGACGACCTTCTCGGCCAGCTCCACGCGCGCGTTGTTCGTACGGCGGATCTGGAACGCCGCCAGCCACAGGAGGAAGCCGGGGAGGAAGAGGACGCCGAAGACCAGGGTCACGATGGTCAGCAGGCTGTCGCGCTGCCGCCTGATCCGGTTCGCGGCCAGACAGTGCTCGACGACGACCTGCGGCTCCGTGCCGAACGACTGGATCAACGGCTTGCGGCCGCCGCCCAGCATCCGCACCTGCACCGCCCGGGAGAACGCCTCACCGAGATTCGGCGCGAACAGCGACCACGTACCCGCCTTCGCCTCGGTCTTGTGCCACTCGTTGTTGGCCTCCTCGATCTTCGAGGCCCGGTCGTCGCGGTACGCGGCCGACGCGATGGCGAAGGTCGCGGCGGTCTGCCCCGCCGAGCCCTGGAGCGGGATCTGCGCCCCGGGCCTGAAATCGAATGCATCGTCCGCCACTGCCGCCCCCATCACCGCACATCATCGCTGCTGCGGCTTTTCCCGACTTCCGCGCCCCGCACACCTGTTGATCAGTTGATCGTCCTGATCCGTCCGATCGTGGACCAGCGTAACGGCCACCACCGACATCCACCCCGACGAAGGCGGAAGCCGGTGGTTCCGGGGACGGCGGCGTCCGGCTACGGCGTGTCCTGCGCCTGTTCGCGGATCCTCTCGCTGAGCTGCGGCGGCATCGGCTCGTGCCGCGCGTACCCGCGGTCGAACCGCGCCGTGCCGTGCGACAGCGACCGCAGATCCACCGCGTACCGCCCGATCTCGATCTCCGGCACCTCGGCCCGTATCAACGTCCGCCCGCCCTGCGCCTGTTCGGTCCCGACGACGCGCCCGCGCCGCCCCGACAGATCGCTCATCACGGCGCCCACGTAGTCGTCGCCGACGAGCACCCGCACCTCGGCCACCGGCTCCAGGAGGTGGATCCTGGCGTCGGCCGCCGCCTCCCGCAGCGCCAGCGCGCCGGCCGTCTGGAACGCCGCGTCCGAGGAGTCCACGGAATGCGCCTTGCCGTCCAGCAGCGTCACCCGGACGTCGATCAGCGGATACCCGGCCGCGACCCCTCGCGCGGCCTGCGCGCGTACGCCCTTCTCCACGGACGGGATGAACTGCCGCGGCACCGCGCCGCCGACCACCCTGTCCACGAACTCGATGCCGGACCCGCCGGGCAGCGGCTCCACCTCGATCTCGCAGATCGCGAACTGCCCGTGCCCGCCGGACTGCTTCACGTGCCGGCCGCGCCCCGCGGACTTCCCCGCGAACGTCTCCCGCAACGAGACCTTGTGCCCGACCACGTCGACCTGCACCCCGTACCGGCTGCGCAGCCGCTCCAGCGCCACGTCCGCGTGCGCCTCGCCCAGACACCACAGCACCACCTGATGGGTGTCCTGGTTCTGTTCGAGCCGCATCGTCGGATCCTCCGCGACCAGCCGCGCGAGCCCCTGCGACAACTTGTCCTCGTCGGCCTTGCTGTGCGCCTGGATGGCGAGCGGCAGCAGAGGCGCCGGCATGTCCCACGGCGCCATCAGGACCGGGTCGTCCTTCGAGGAGAGGGTGTCGCCGGTCTCCGCCCTGTGCAGCTTCGCCACGCACGCGAGATCGCCCGCGATGCAGTGCGTGAGGGTGCGCTGCTGCTTGCCGAACGGCGCCGACAACGCGCCGATCCGCTCGTCCGACTCGTGCAGCGCGCGCGGCTCGTGCGTCCGGTCCACGAGCCCGTGGCCCGACACGTGCACCGTCTCGTCGGGACGCAGGGTGCCCGAGAAGACCCGTACGAGGGAGATCCGGCCCACGTACGGGTCGGACGCGGTCTTCACGACCTCGGCCACCAGCGGTCCGTCCGGATCGCAGCCGTCGACCGTCCGCGCCGCGCCGGAGCGCGCGCTCACCGCGGGCGCCTCGCGCTCCAGGGGCGAGGGGAAACCGCCCGTGATCAGCTCCAGGAGCTCCACCGTGCCGATGCCCTGCCGCGCGCCCTCGGCCGCCGGAGCCGCCGCGAGGACCGGGTGGAAGACGCCCCGGGCGACGGCCCGCTCCAGATCGTCGACCAGCGTCTTGAAGTCGAGCGCCTCCCCGCCCAGATAGCGGTCCATGAGGGTCTCGTCCTCGCTCTCCGCGATGATCCCCTCGATGAGCCGGTCGCGGGCCTCCTCGATGCCCGGCACCTGGTCCTCACCGGGCTCCGACTCCTTGCGCTCACCGGAGGCGTAGTCGTACAGGCGCTGCGAGAGCAGGCCGATCAGACCCGTCACGGGCGCGTGCCCGTCCGCCCCCGCCACGCCGTGCAGCGGCAGGTACAGCGGCAGCACGGCGTCGGGGTCGTCACCGCCGAACACGCGCGCGCAGGTCCGCGTCATCTCCTCGAAGTCCGCGCGCGCCGCCTCCAGATGCGTGACGACGATCGCGCGGGGCATCCCGACCGCCGCGCACTCCTCCCACACCATGCGCGTGGCGCCCGCCATCGTCTCCGGGCTCTCCGCCGCCGAGACGACGAAGAGGGCCGCGTCCGCGGCGCGCAGACCGGCCCTCAACTCCCCGACGAAGTCCGCGTAACCGGGGGTGTCCAGCAGATTGATCTTGTAGCCGCCCCATTCGACGGGAACGAGCGAGAGCTGGACCGAGCGCTGCCGGCGGTGCTCGATCTCGTCGTAGTCGGAGACGCTGGTGCCGTCCTCGACACGGCCCGCCCGGTTGACCGCCCCCGCCGTCAACGCGAGAGCCTCCACCAGAGTCGTCTTGCCCGATCCGCTGTGGCCGACCAGCACCACATTCCGTACGGACGCGGGATGGTCGGCCGTCGCTGCCCTGCCGGCGGCTCCGGGGTGTCCGTTCGCCTTGTCGCCCATACCTTGCCTCCCGGTTGTCGCACGGTGAGGTGGTCCCTGTGGGACGTGAACGACGCGGACACGCTGATCCGCGTGCGGAGGCGGCTTCGGCGACGCCCGCGGTGCCACCGAGCTTTCCACTCCGGTCACTGTGCGTCCATACGTCGTACGGGATCGCACGCGCGCGTGGTGGCCGGGCGGCCGTACCCGTGCGCGCGTGACTACGATGGGCCAGCCGGTGGCCAGAGGGGTCACGCGGCACCGACCCTCGGGAAGGCCATGCTGAACAAGTACGCGCGTGCATTCTTCACGCGTGTCCTCACACCGTTCGCCGCGTTTCTCATCCGTCGCGGGGTCAGCCCCGACACGGTGACGCTCCTCGGCACCGCCGGAGTCGTGGCGGGCGCGCTGGTCTTCTACCCGCGCGGAGAGTTCTTCTGGGGCACCGTCGTCATCACGCTGTTCGTCTTCTCGGACCTCGTCGACGGCAACATGGCGCGCCAGCTCGGCCGCTCCAGCCGCTGGGGCGCCTTCCTCGACTCCACACTCGACCGGGTCGCGGACAGCGCCATCTTCGGTGGCCTCGCCCTCTGGTACGCGGGCTCGGGCAACGACAACGTGCTGTGCGCGGTGTCGATCTTCTGCCTCGCCAGCGGCCAGGTCGTCTCCTACACGAAGGCACGCGGCGAGTCGATCGGCCTGCCCGTCGCCGTCAACGGCCTGGTGGAGCGCGCCGAACGCCTCGTCATCTCGCTGGTCGCCGCCGGCTTCGCGGGCCTGCACAAGTTCGGCGTACCCGGCATTCAGTACCTGCTGCCGGTCGCCCTGTGGATCGTGGCCGTGGGCAGCCTCGTCACACTGATCCAGCGGGTGGTGACCGTCCGCCGGGAATCCGCGGAGGCCGACGCCGCGGCCGCCCGGGAGGAGACCGCCTCGTGAGCGGCGCGCAGGAACGGATGTCGGACGCGCTGTACGGGCTCGGCTGGGCCACGGTGAAGAAGCTCCCGGAACCGGTCGCGACCCGTCTGGGCAGGACGATCGCCGACACCGTGTGGAAACGGCGCGGCAAGGGCGTGCTCCGCCTGGAGGCGAACCTGGCCCGGGTGGTGCCCGACGCGACGCCGCAGCGGCTCGCCGAGCTCTCCAAGGCGGGCATGCGCTCCTACCTGCGCTACTGGATGGAGTCCTTCCGGCTCCCCACCTGGAGCAGGCAGCGCATCAAGGACGGCCTCGACGTCAAGGACCTGCACTACCTCACCGAGGGCCTGGCGGCAGGCAAGGGCGTCGTCCTCGCCCTGCCCCACATGGGCAACTACGACCACGCGGGCGCCTGGGTCACCACCACGCTGGACACCCCCTTCACGACCGTCGCCGAACGCCTCAAGCCCGAGACCCTGTACGACCGTTTCGTCGCCTACCGCGAGGGCCTCGGCATGGAGGTGCTGCCGCACACCGGCGGCGCCGCCTTCGGCATCCTCGCCCGCCGGCTGCGCGCGGGCGGCCTCGTCTGCCTGGTCGCCGACCGCGATCTGTCGTCCACGGGCGTCGAGGTCAAGTTCTTCGGCGAGACGACGCGGATGCCCGCGGGCCCCGCGATGCTCGCCCAGCACACGGGCGCGTTGCTCCTGCCCGTCACCCTCTGGTACGACTCCTCCTCCACCATGCGGGGCCGTGTGCACCCGCCCGTCGACGTACCCGAGACAGGTACGCGCGCCGAGAAGACGTCTGTGATGACACAGGCGCTGGCCGACGCCTTCGCCACGGGAATCGCGGACCATCCGGAGGACTGGCACATGTTGCAACGTCTGTGGCTCGCCGACCTGGAACACGTCGAGGAGCGGTCCGCGTGAGGATCGGAATCGTCTGCCCCTACTCCTGGGACGTGCCGGGCGGCGTCCAGTTCCACATCCGCGATCTGGCGGAGCATCTCATCGCCCTCGGGCACGAGGTCTCCGTCCTCGCCCCGGCGGACGACGAGACCCCCCTGCCGCCGTACGTCGTGTCGGCGGGCCGCGCGGTCCCCGTGCCGTACAACGGCTCGGTCGCGCGCCTCAACTTCGGCTTTCTGAGCGCCGCGCGCGTACGCCGATGGCTGCACGACGGCACGTTCGACGTCATCCACATCCACGAACCGGCCTCGCCCTCCCTCGGCCTGCTCACGTGCTGGGCGGCGCAGGGGCCCATCGTCGCGACCTTCCACACCTCCAACCCCCGCTCACGCGCCATGATCGCCGCGTACCCGATCCTCCAGCCCGCCCTGGAGAAGATCAGTGCCCGCATCGCGGTGAGCGAGTACGCGCGGCGCACCCTCGTGGAACACCTCGGCGGCGACGCCGTGGTCATCCCGAACGGGGTCGACGTCGACTTCTTCGAGCGGGCCGAGCCCAAGGCCGAGTGGCAGGGCGGGACGATCGGTTTCATCGGCCGCATCGACGAACCCCGCAAGGGCCTGCCGGTCCTCATCAAGGCACTGCCGAAGATCCTCGCGGAGCGCCCGCGGACGCGGCTCCTGGTGGCAGGGCGCGGCGACGAGGTGGAGGCCGTCGAGTCGCTGCCCGAGGAGATGCGCGAACGCGTCGAGTTCCTCGGCATGGTCAGCGACGTGGACAAGGCGCGGCTGCTGCGCAGCGTCGATGTGTACGTCGCCCCGAACACCGGCGGCGAGAGCTTCGGGATCATCCTGGTCGAGGCCATGTCGGCGGGCGCCCCCGTGCTCGCCTCCGACCTGGACGCCTTCGCCCAGGTCCTCGACCACGGCGCGGCCGGCGAACTCTTCACGAACGAGGACGCCGACGCGCTGGCCGCCGCCGCGCTGCGCCTGCTCGGCGACCCCGGACGCCGTGCCGAACTGCGCGAGCGCGGCAGCAGACACGTCCGCCGCTTCGACTGGTCGACCGTCGGCGCCGACATCCTCTCGGTCTACGAGACGGTGACGCACGGGGCGACGGTCGTCGCCGCGGACGAACGCACGGGCCTGCGAGCCCGCTTCGGCCTGGCGGCCAGGGACTGACGCCGGCCGGACACCCCCGCGCCGAGGTCCAGGCCCGCCCGGAGCCGCGCGGGCACGTGGCGGGGCACCGGTAACCTTGCCGCCCGTGACCGCCACCCTGATCTGGATCGCCGTAGCCCTCTTCGCGATCGGCCTCTACCTGAGCTGGACCGCGGGGCGCCTGGACCGGCTGCACGCCCGCATCGACGCGGCCCGCGCCGCCCTCGACGCCCAACTCCTGCGCCGGGCCTCCGTCGCCCAGGAACTGGCCACGTCCGGCGTCCTCGACCCGGCCGCGTCGATCGTGCTCTACGAGGCCGCGCACGCCGCCCGGCAGGCCGAGGAGGATCACCGCGAGGTCGCCGAGAGCGAGCTCAGCCAGGCGCTCAGGGCGATCTTCGGCGAGGCCGATCAGGTCGAGGCCGTGCGGGAGGCCCCCGGGGGCGAGGAGGCCGCCGAGGAACTGGCCCAGGCGGTGCGCCGCGTCCCGATGGCCCGCCGCTTCCACAACGACGCGGTCCGCGCGGCCCGCGCCCTGCGCCGCCACCGCACGGTCCGCTGGTTCCGGCTGGCGGGACACGCCCCGTTCCCACTGGCCTTCGAGATGGACGACGAGCCCCCGACGGCTCTCGCCGACCGCCCCACCACCTGACCCCGGGACCCGCGAAAGAGCCACCGCCTACCCATTGGCTCTTGCAGTGGCCTGGTCCCCAGGAGTTACCTCAGTGATGCAGCAAGCCTTCGTCACCGAATGAGGTCACCCGTGTCCACCAGCACCCCGCAGTCCGCAGCGTCCTCCGCTTCTCCCGAGGCCCCCGCCACCGGCACCGCCCGCGTCAAGCGCGGCATGGCCGAGCAGCTCAAGGGCGGCGTGATCATGGACGTCGTCACGCCCGAGCAGGCGAAGATCGCCGAGGACGCGGGCGCCGTCGCCGTCATGGCCCTGGAGCGGGTCCCGGCGGACATCCGCAAGGACGGCGGCGTGGCCCGCATGTCCGACCCGGACATGATCGAGGGCATCATCGAGGCCGTGTCGATCCCGGTGATGGCCAAGTCGCGCATCGGCCACTTCGTCGAGGCCCAGGTCCTCCAGTCCCTCGGCGTCGACTACATCGACGAGTCCGAGGTCCTGACCCCGGCCGACGAGGTCAACCACAGCGACAAGTTCGCCTTCACCACCCCCTTCGTCTGCGGCGCCACCAACCTGGGCGAGGCCCTGCGCCGCATCGCCGAGGGCGCGGCCATGATCCGCTCCAAGGGCGAGGCCGGCACCGGCAACGTCGTCGAGGCGGTGCGCCACCTGCGCCAGATCAAGAACGAGATCGCCCGCCTGCGCGGCTTCGACAACAATGAGCTGTACGCCGCCGCCAAGGACCTGCGCGCCCCCTACGAGCTGGTCAAGGAGGTCGCCGAGCTGGGCAAGCTGCCGGTGGTCCTCTTCTCCGCCGGTGGTGTCGCCACCCCGGCCGACGCCGCGCTCATGCGCCAGCTCGGCGCGGAGGGCGTCTTCGTCGGCTCCGGCATCTTCAAGTCGGGCGACCCGGCCAAGCGCGCCGCCGCCATCGTGAAGGCCACCACCTTCTACGACGACCCCAAGATCATCGCGGACGCCTCCCGCAACCTCGGCGAGGCCATGGTCGGCATCAACTGCGACACCCTGCCCGAGGCCGAGCGCTACGCGAACCGGGGCTGGTAGTCACCATGAGCGACACCCCCGTCATCGGCGTCCTGGCCCTCCAGGGCGACGTACGGGAGCACCTCATCGCCCTGGCCACGGCCGACGCCGTGGCCAGGCCGGTGCGGCGCCCCGAGGAACTGGCCGAGGTCGACGGCCTGGTGGTCCCCGGAGGGGAGTCGACCACCATCTCCAAGCTGGCCGCCCTGTTCGGCCTGCTGGAGCCGCTCCGCGCGCGCGTGCGCGCCGGTCTGCCCGTCTACGGCACCTGCGCGGGCATGATCCTGCTCGCCGACAAGATCCTCGACCCGCGCTCAGGGCAGGAGACCATCGGCGGCATCGACATGATCGTGCGCCGCAACGCCTTCGGGCGACAGAACGAATCCTTCGAAGCGGCGGTCGACGTGCGGGGCGTCGAGGGCGATCCTGTGGAGGGCGTCTTCATCCGGGCCCCCTGGGTGGAGTCCGTGGGCGCGGCCGTGGACGTGCTCGCCGAGCACGAAGGACACATCGTCGCCGTACGCCAGGGCAACGCGCTCGCCACGTCCTTCCACCCGGAACTCACCGGGGACCACCGGCTCCACGCTCTGTTCGTGGACATGGTGCGGGCGAAGGACGCTTCGGGTTCCTTGTAGGATCTGTGCGTTCGTACTGAGGTTGGTTACGCGAAGGAGACAGGCAGATGTCCGGCCACTCTAAATGGGCTACGACGAAGCACAAGAAGGCCGTGATCGACGCCAAGCGCGGCAAGCTCTTCGCGAAGATGATCAAGAACATCGAGGTCGCGGCCCGCACGGGCGGCGCCGACGTGTCCGGTAACCCGACCCTCTTCGACGCCATCCAGAAGGCCAAGAAGAGCTCGGTCCCGAACAAGAACATCGACTCCGCGGTCAAGCGCGGCGCCGGTCTCGAAGCCGGTGGCGCCGACTACGAGACGATCATGTACGAGGGCTACGGCCCGAACGGTGTCGCGGTGCTCATCGAGTGCCTCACCGACAACCGCAACCGCGCCGCCTCCGACGTCCGCGTCGCCATGACCCGCAACGGCGGCAGCATGGCCGACCCGGGCTCGGTGTCGTACCTGTTCCACCGCAAGGGCGTCGTCGTCGTCCCCAAGGGCGAGCTGACCGAGGACGACGTCCTGGGCGCCGTGCTCGACGCGGGCGCCGAGGAGGTCAACGACCTGGGCGAGTCCTTCGAGGTGCTCTCCGAGGCCACCGACCTGGTCGCGGTCCGCACCGCCCTCCAGGAGGCCGGCATCGACTACGACTCGGCCGACGCCAACTTCGTCCCGACCATGCAGGTCGAGCTGGACGAGGAGGGCGCGCGCAAGATCTTCAAGCTGATCGACGCCCTCGAGGACAGCGACGACGTGCAGAACGTCTTCGCCAACTTCGACGTCTCCGACGAGGTCATGGAGAAGGTCGACGCCTGACGCGACACCAGCGGCGGGCCGACGGGACACACCCCGTCGGCCCGCCGCTTTGTCAGTGACAGCCGATAGCCTGCGGGAACAGGCAATCGAAGGTGGGGGAGCGGCGTGCGCGTACTGGGCGTGGACCCGGGGCTGACCCGGTGCGGTGTCGGCGTGGTCGAGGGCGTCGCGGGCCGGCCCCTGACGATGCGCGGCGTCGGCGTCGTCCGCACGCCCGCGGACGCCGAGCTGGGCAGCCGCCTGGTCGCCATCGAGCAGGGCATCGAGCGGTGGCTCGACGAGTACCGGCCCGAACTCCTCGCCGTGGAGCGGGTGTTCAGCCAGCACAACGTGCGTACGGTCATGGGGACCGCCCAGGCCAGCGCCGTCGCCATGCTGTGCGCGGCGCGCCGCGGCATCCCCGTCGCCCTGCACACCCCCAGCGAGGTCAAGGCCGCCGTCACCGGCAGCGGCCGCGCCGACAAGGCCCAGGTCGGCGCCATGGTGACCCGGCTCCTGCGGCTCGACGCGCCGCCCAAGCCGGCCGACGCCGCCGACGCGCTCGCCCTCGCCATCTGCCACATCTGGCGCGCCCCCGCGCAGAACCGACTCCAGCAAGCCGTGGCGCTGCACGCGGCTCAAGCAGCTCACGCATCGAAAGGCCGTACCGCATGATCGCCTTCGTCAGCGGCTCCGTCGCCGCCCTCGCCCCCGACGCCGCGGTGGTCGAGGTCGGCGGTGTCGGCATGGCCGTTCAGTGCACGCCGAACACCCTGTCCACGCTCCGGGTCGGCCAGCAGGCCAAGCTCGCCACCTCCCTCGTCGTACGGGAGGACTCGCTCACCCTGTACGGCTTCGCGGACGACGACGAGAAGCAGACGTTCGAGCTGCTCCAGACCGCCAGCGGCGTCGGCCCGCGCCTCGCCCAGGCCATGCTCGCCGTGCACAGCCCCGACGCCCTGCGCCGCGCCGTCTCCACCGGCGACGAGAAGGCGCTCACCGCGGTCCCCGGCATCGGCAAGAAGGGTGCCCAGAAGCTGCTCCTGGAGCTGAAGGACCGTCTCGGCGAGCCCCTCGGCACCGGCGGCCCCGCTCTCGGCACCGCCGTCACCAGCGGCTGGCGCGACCAACTGCACGCCGCGCTCATCGGCCTCGGGTACGCCACCCGGGAGGCAGACGAGGCGGTCACGGCGGTCACCCCGCAGGCCGAGGCGGCCGAGGGCGCACCGCAGGTGGGGCAGCTCCTCAAGGCGGCCCTGCAGACCCTGAACCGCACCCGCTAGCCGCCCGCCCCGAACCGCCCCCTTCCCGAACCGCAACGCGAGGCACACGTAATGAACTGGGACGACCCGACCGACGCGGCGCCGGACCCCGAACGCCTTGTGGACTCCGTCGCCGACCGCGAGGACCAGGCCGTCGAGGCGGCGCTGCGCCCCAAGGACCTGGGCGAGTTCATCGGCCAGGAGAAGGTCAGGGAACAGCTCGACCTGGTCCTGCGGGCCGCCCGCGCGCGCGGGGCCACCGCCGACCACGTCCTGCTCTCCGGCGCCCCCGGCCTCGGCAAGACCACCCTCTCCATGATCATCGCAGCGGAGATGGGCGCCCCGATCCGCATCACCTCGGGCCCCGCCATCCAGCACGCCGGTGACCTCGCCGCGATCCTCTCCTCCCTCCAGGAGGGCGAGGTCCTCTTCCTCGACGAGATCCACCGCATGTCCCGGCCCGCCGAGGAGATGCTCTACATGGCGATGGAGGACTTCCGCGTCGACGTCATCGTCGGCAAGGGGCCGGGCGCCACCGCCATCCCCCTCGAACTGCCCCCGTTCACCCTGGTCGGCGCCACCACGCGCGCGGGCCTCCTGCCGCCCCCGCTGCGCGACCGCTTCGGCTTCACCGCACACATGGAGTTCTACGAGCCGGCCGAGCTGGAGCGGGTCATCCACCGCTCCGCGCACCTCCTCGACCTGGAGATCGACACCGAGGGGGCCGCGGAGATCGCCGGGCGCTCCCGCGGCACCCCGCGCATCGCCAACCGGCTGCTGCGCCGCGTCCGTGACTACGCGCAGGTCAAGGCCGACGGGCGAATCGACCGGGACATCGCCGCCGCCGCGCTCGCCGTGTACGAGGTGGACGGCCGCGGCCTCGACCGCCTCGACCGCGCCGTCCTGGAGGCCCTGCTCAAGCTGTTCGGCGGCGGTCCCGTCGGCCTGTCGACGCTCTCCGTCGCGGTGGGGGAGGAGCGCGAGACGGTCGAGGAGGTCGCCGAGCCCTTCCTCGTACGCGAGGGACTTCTGGCGCGCACGCCCAGGGGCCGGGTCGCCACCCCCGCCGCCTGGGCCCACCTGGGTCTCACCCCGCCCCAGGGAAGAACGGGCGCAACCGGACAAGGGGACCTCTTCGGGGCGTGACGGCGCGGGTACTCGCCGGGCCTGGAACCCCGGTGCCATGCTGAGCGTTGTTCCCACAGTGCGGACTCGCTTAGACTCCGCCGACGGTCGCCTTTTGGGCGACGGTGCACCCCCAAACCCAACAAGGCCGCTTTGTTCGACGCGGTCGCCTGAAGGAAGTTCCCACCCGTGAGTCTCGTGACCCTCCTCCCGTTCATCGTGCTCATCGGGGCCATGTTCCTGATGACCCGGTCCGCCAAGAAGAAGCAGCAGGCGGCCGCATCGATGCGCAATGACATGCAGCCCGGTTCCGGCGTCCGCACGATCGGGGGCATGTACGCCACGGTCAAGGAGGTCAACGAGGACACGGTCCTCCTGGACGCCGGCCCCGGCGTCCACCTCATGTTCGCGAAGAACGCGATCGGCGCCGTGCTCTCCGACGACGAGTACAACCGCATCGTCCACGGTGTGGAAGCCACGGAGGACGACGAGGCGACCGACACCCCCCTCGTGCCGGACGACGCGTCCTCCCTCACCGCGACCGACGAGACCGCCGCCGCTGACGACTCGCGCGTCGACCTCGGCAAGAACGAGGCGGCCGAGGCCGGCCCGGCCGCCGAGCCCGTCGCCGACGGCGACAAGGCCGCCGATGCGGAGCCGAAGAAGACCGACGGCGAGTCCGACGCGAAGTAGTCACGACCGGAGCCGCGGGGCGACCGCTTGCGTCGCCGCGGTTCCGTCTCGTGCGGCACCCGCGTGGATTCTCGACCATTTCATGGCCGTCCGGTCAATCTCGGGCACGAACCCCCGATGCCGGACGGATGGAGAGGGAGTACGAGAAGGTGGCCACACCTACCAAGAGCCGAGGGGCAGGCGCACAGAGCAAGCCCGGCCGTGCTCTGAGCCTGATCGTGATCATCATGGTGGCGCTCGTCGGGGGGATGTTCCTCTCCGGTACGTTCACGCCGCGCCTCGGCATCGACCTCGCGGGCGGCACCAGCATCACGCTGGAGGCCAAGAACGAGCCGGGCCAGCCCAACGCGATCAACAAGACCAACATGGACACCGCGGCGGACATCATCAACCGCCGTGTCAACGGCATGGGTGTCTCCGAGGCCGAGGTCCAGACGCAGGGCAACAACAACATCATCGTCAACATCCCCCGGGGCACGAACCAGAAGCAGGCGCGTGAGCAGGTCGGCACGACCGCTCAGCTCTACTTCCGCCCCGTGCTGACGGTGGCCGCGGGCGCCCCCACGGGCAACCCCTCCGCGAGCCCGTCCCCGAGCGCCTCGGCCCCGGACAAGGCGACCGACAAGAGCACGGACAAGGCGACCGACAAGGCGACCGACAAGGCTTCGTCCACGCCGTCCGCCGGTGCCACCTCCCAGGGCCGCGCCGTCAGCGACGCCCTGAAGGCCGACGCCACGCCGAGCGCCTCCGCGAGCGACAAGGCGGACGACAAGGCCTCCCCGACGCCGTCCGCGAGCGCGTCCGCCGACCCGGCGACCGCCGCGCTGCAGAAGAAGTTCACGGACCTCGACTGCACCGACAAGGCGGCCCGGACGAAGGTCAACGAGGGCGCCAAGCCGGCCGACACCATCGTCGCGTGCGGCAAGGACTCGCAGGGCCAGTGGGAGAAGTACATCCTCGGCCCCTCCGAGGTGAACGGCAAGGACGTCAAGAAGGCCCAGGCGACCATCAACCAGCAGTCCGGCGCGTGGGTCGTCAACATGGACTTCACGGGCGGCGGCTCGAAGAAGTTCGCGGCGACGACCAGCAAGCTCAAGGACCAGCAGTCGCCGATGAACCAGTTCGCCATCGTGCTCGACGGCGACGTGGTCTCCGCCCCCAGCGTCAGCTCGACGCTGAGCGCCAACGCCGAGATCTCCGGCAGCTTCACCCAGGAATCCGCCCAGGACCTGGCCAACGTGCTGTCATACGGCGCCCTGCCGCTCACCTTCCACGAGCAGAGCGTCACCACGGTGACCGCGGCCCTCGGCGGTGAGCAGCTCCACGCCGGTCTGATCGCGGGCGCCATCGGCCTCGCCCTGGTCGTCATCTACCTGGTGCTCTACTACCGGGGCCTGTCGTTCATCGCCCTGGCCTCGCTTGTCGCCTCCGGCATCCTCACGTACACGCTCATGACCCTGCTCGGCCCTGCCATCGGCTTCGCGCTGAACCTGCCGGCCGTCTGCGGTGCGATCGTGGCCATCGGTATCACCGCGGACTCGTTCATCGTGTTCTTCGAACGGATCCGGGACGAGATCCGCGAGGGCCGCTCCGTGCGGCCCGCCGTCGAGCGTGCCTGGCCGCGCGCCCGGCGCACGATCCTCGTCTCCGACTTCGTGTCGTTCCTCGCGGCCGCGGTGCTCTACATCGTGACCGTCGGCAAGGTCCAGGGCTTCGCGTTCACGCTCGGCCTGACCACCCTGCTCGACGTCGTCGTCGTCTTCCTCTTCACGAAGCCGCTGATGACGCTCATGGCCCGCAGGAAGTTCTTCGCCGGTGGACACAAGTGGTCGGGTCTCGACCCCAAGGGCCTCGGTGTCCAGCCCCCGCTGCGCCGGAGCTCCACCCGCCGTGCCACCGCCGGCCCTGTCGACCCGAAGGAGGCGTGAGATGTCGAAGCTCGGCAATCTCGGTGCCAGGCTCCACCGCGGTGAGGTCGGCTACGACTTCATCGGCAAGCGCAAGATCTGGTACGGCGTCTCCATCCTCATCACCATCACGGCCATCCTGGGTCTCGGGGTCCGCGGCCTGAACATGGGCATCGACTTCGAGGGCGGCGCCGTCTTCACGACGCCCAAGACCAGCGTCTCGGCCGCCAAGGCGGAGGAGTACGCGGAGAAGGCGTCCGGTCACGACGCGATCGTGCAGGAGCTCGGCACGGGCGGCCTGCGCATCCAGATCGCGGGCATCGACACCGGCAAGTCGGACCAGATCGCGGACGAGCTGTCCAAGGACATGGGCATCGACGCCAACAAGATCAACGCCGATCTGGTCGGCCCCAGTTGGGGTGACACGATCGCCAACAAGGCCTGGCAGGGCCTGGCCATCTTCATGGTCCTGGTCGTGATCTATCTGGCGATCGCCTTCGAGTGGCGCATGGCGGTCGCGGCGCTCGTCGCCCTGATCCACGACATCACCATCACCGTCGGGATCTACGCCCTGGTGGGCTTCGAGGTCACGCCGGGCACGGTGATCGGTCTGCTCACGATCCTCGGTTACTCGCTCTACGACACGGTCGTCGTCTTCGACTCGCTCAAGGAGCAGACGAAGGGCATCGAGAAGCAGACCCGCTGGACCTACAGCGACATCGCGAACCGGTCGATCAACAGCACCCTGGTGCGCTCGATCAACACCACGGTCGTGGCGCTCCTGCCCGTCGCGGGCCTGCTGTTCATCGGCGGCGGCTTCCTCGGCGCCGGCATGCTGAACGACATCTCGCTGTCGCTCTTCGTCGGCCTTGCCGCCGGTGCGTACTCGTCGATCTTCATCGCCACTCCGCTCGTCGCCGACCTCAAGGAACGCGACCCGAAGATGAAGGCCCTCAAGAAGCGGGTGCTCGCCAAGCGGGCCTCCGCGGCGGCACAGCCCGACACCGCCGCCCTCGTGGGCCACCAGGCGGACGGCGGACCGCAGAGCGAGCCGGAGGACGCCGCCCCCGCGGGCGCGGGCCCGCGCAACCAGCCGTCCCGCAACCGCGGTCGCGGCCGCCCCTCGGGCAAGCGCCGCTGACCCGGCCACCGCATCGCGTCACACGGGCGCCAGGAGCCGACCAGGCTCCTGGCGCCCGCGCCGTTCCTGCCGGGGAACGGCTGCTAGGGTTTCGACCGCGCGAAACCGCCGCACACTCGTCGAAAATCCCCGCACACACGCCCTGAGGTGCAGAAATGACCGACATCCAGGAACTGCTCCTCAGCCGTATCCGCGACGTTCCCGACTACCCGCAGCCCGGGGTGATGTTCAAGGACATCACCCCGCTCCTCGCGGACCCGGCGGCCTTCACGGCCCTCACCGACGCGCTCGCCGAGCTGTGCGTGCGACGCGGCGCCACCAAGGTCGTCGGCCTGGAGGCGCGCGGCTTCATCCTGGGCGCCCCCGTCGCCGTCCGCGCGGGCCTCGGCTTCATCCCCGTACGCAAGGCGGGCAAGCTCCCCGGCGCGACGCTCTCGCAGTCCTACGACCTGGAGTACGGGTCCGCCGAGATCGAGGTCCACGCCGAGGACCTGGCGGTCGGCGACCGCGTCATGGTCATCGACGACGTGCTGGCCACCGGCGGCACCGCCGAGGCCGCCCTGCACCTGATCCGCCGGGCCGGCGCCGAGATCGCGGGCGTGGCCGTCCTGATGGAACTCGGCTTCCTGCCCGGCCGCGCACGCGTGGAACCGGCGCTCGGAGGCGCCCCGCTGGACGCCCTCCTGGCCGTCTAGGCCCCCGGAACACGGCCTTGGAGGCGGGCCCGGCGGAATCCGGTGCCCGCCTCCGGTGTTTCTCCCGTATCAGGGGTCTCCCACCGGCCGAATGCGTTCGTCCGGCGCAGGATCGATACCATGGAGTCTCCGGGACCTGAACGGGGACCCGTCGCGCACGAGGAGCGCCGTTGCCAGACGAGGCCAAGCCACTCATCGCCGCCAAGCCCGACCAGCAGGCCGACCAGGCCGCGGCTTCCTCCGGCACGCCCGCCAAGCACGGGCAGAGCCCCACGAAGCCCACCGGTGCCCAGGACGGCAAGGCGGCCGAGCAGCCACGTCCCAAGCCCTCCGCCGAGCCCTCGCGCGCCACCCCGACACCCCCCGCCCGCGCCACGCCGGCACCCCCCGCCCGCGCCACCGCGAACCAGCCCGCGGCCCGCTCCGGCTCCTCCAACCGCGTCCGTGCCCGCCTCGCCCGCCTCGGTGTGCAGCGCTCGAACCCGTACAACCCGGTCCTGGAGCCGCTGCTGCGGATCGTGCGCGGCAACGATCCCAAGATCGAGACGTCGACGCTGCGCCAGATCGAGCGCGCCTACCAGGTCGCCGAGCGCTGGCACCGCGGGCAGAAGCGCAAGAGCGGCGACCCGTACATCACGCACCCGCTGGCCGTGACGACGATCCTCGCCGAACTCGGCATGGACCCGGCCACGCTCATGGCGGGTCTGCTGCACGACACCGTGGAGGACACCGAGTACGGCCTGGACACGCTGCGCCGCGACTTCGGCGACCAGGTCGCCCTCCTCGTCGACGGCGTGACCAAGCTGGACAAGGTCAAGTTCGGTGAGGCCGCGCAGGCTGAGACCGTGCGCAAGATGGTCGTCGCCATGGCCAAGGACCCGCGCGTCCTGGTCATCAAGCTCGCCGACCGCCTGCACAACATGCGCACCATGCGCTACCTCAAGCGCGAGAAGCAGGAGAAGAAGGCGCGCGAGACCCTGGAGATCTACGCGCCGCTCGCCCACCGCCTGGGCATGAACACCATCAAGTGGGAGCTGGAGGACCTCGCGTTCGCGATCCTCTACCCCAAGATGTACGACGAGATCGTGCGGCTCGTGGCCGAGCGCGCGCCCAAGCGCGACGAGTACCTGGCCATAGTGACCGACGAGGTGCAGTCCGACCTGCGCGCGGCCCGCATCAAGGCCACCGTCACCGGACGACCGAAGCACTACTACAGCGTCTACCAGAAGATGATCGTCCGCGGCCGTGACTTCGCGGAGATCTACGACCTGGTCGGCATCCGCGTCCTCGTCGACACGGTCCGCGACTGCTACGCGGCACTGGGCACGGTCCACGCCCGCTGGAACCCGGTTCCGGGGCGGTTCAAGGACTACATCGCGATGCCCAAGTTCAACATGTACCAGTCGCTGCACACCACGGTGATCGGACCCAACGGCAAGCCGGTCGAGCTCCAGATCCGTACGTTCGACATGCACCGCCGCGCCGAGTACGGCATCGCCGCGCACTGGAAGTACAAGCAGGAGGCCGTCGCCGGTGCCTCCAAGGTGCGCAGCGACGCGCCGCGCACCACCGGCAAGGACGACCACCTCAACGACATGGCGTGGCTGCGCCAGCTCCTCGACTGGCAGAAGGAGACCGAGGACCCGGGCGAGTTCCTGGAGTCCCTGCGCTTCGACCTGTCGCGCAACGAGGTGTTCGTGTTCACCCCGAAGGGGGACGTCATAGCGCTCCCCGCGGGCGCCACCCCCGTCGACTTCTCCTACGCGGTCCACACCGAGGTCGGTCACCGCACCATAGGAGCGCGGGTCAACGGGCGGCTCGTACCGCTCGAATCGACCCTGGACAACGGTGACCTGGTGGAGGTCTTCACCTCCAAGGCGGCCGGCGCCGGGCCCTCCCGGGACTGGCTGGGCTTCGTCAAGTCGCCGCGGGCGCGCAACAAGATCCGCGCCTGGTTCTCCAAGGAGCGCCGCGACGAGGCGATCGAGCAGGGCAAGGACGCCATCGCGCGCGCCATGCGCAAGCAGAACCTGCCGATCCAGCGGATCCTGACGGGCGACTCCCTCGTCACCCTCGCGCACGAGATGCGCTACCCCGACATCTCCTCCCTGTACGCCGCCATCGGCGAGGGCCATGTCACGGCCCAGTCCGTCGTGCAGAAGCTCGTGCAGGCGCTCGGTGGCGAGGAAGCCGCCAACGAGGACATCGCCGAGAGCGCACCGCCCTCGCGGGGCCGCTCCAAGCGCCGGGCGAACGCCGACCCGGGTGTGGTGGTCAAGGGCGTCGACGACGTCTGGGTCAAGCTGGCGCGCTGCTGCACGCCGGTGCCGGGCGACCCCATCATCGGGTTCGTCACGCGCGGCAGCGGCGTCTCGGTCCACCGCAGCGACTGCGTCAACGTGGACTCCCTGTCCCGCGAGCCCGAGCGCATCCTCGAGGTCGAGTGGGCGCCCACCCAGTCGTCGGTCTTCCTGGTCGCCATCCAGGTCGAGGCTCTGGACCGCTCCCGGCTGCTCTCGGACGTGACGCGGGTCCTCTCGGATCAGCACGTCAACATCCTGTCCGCGGCCGTGCAGACCTCGCGCGACCGGGTGGCCACGTCCCGCTTCACGTTCGAGATGGGCGACCCCAAGCACCTGGGCCACGTCCTCAAGGCGGTCCGCGGGGTCGAGGGTGTCTACGACGTGTACCGCGTGACGTCGACCCGGCGGCCGTAGTCCGGCGCGCCGACGCACGGGAAGCGGCCCCGGGGTGCACCCCGGGGCCGCTTCACACTCCGTACTCGACGGGCGTCAGCCGCCGAACTCCTCCAGGCCCTTGAGCGCCTGGTCGAGCAGCGCCTGACGGCCGTCCAGCTCCTTCTGGAGCTTGTCCGCCTTCGCGTTGTTGCCCTGCGCGCGCGCCTGCTCGACCTGGCCCGTGAGCTTGTCGACCGCTGCCTGCAACTGGCCCGTCAGACCCGCGGCACGCGCGCGTGCCTCCGGGTTCGTCCGGCGCCACTCGGCCTCCTCCGACTCCTGGAGGGCGCGCTCCACCGCGTGCATCCGGCCCTCGACCTTCGGGCGGGCGTCACGCGGTACGTGGCCGATGGCCTCCCACCGCTCGTTGATCGAGCGGAACGCGGCACGGGCCGACTTCAGGTCGCCGACCGGCAGGAGCTTCTCCGCCTCGGCGGCCAGCTCCTCCTTGAGCTTGAGGTTCTCGCCCTGTTCGGCGTCGCGCTCGGCGAAGACCGCGCTGCGGGCCGCGAAGAACACGTCCTGGGCGCCGCGGAAGCGGTTCCACAGATCGTCCTCGTGCTCGCGCTGCGCCCGGCCCGCCGCCTTCCAGTCCGTCATCAGCTCGCGGTACCGGGCCGCCGTGGCGCCCCAGTCCTGCGAGCTCGACAGGGCCTCGGCCTCGGCGACCAACTGCTCCTTCACCTTGCGGGCCTCTTCGCGCTGCGCGTCGAGCGACGCGAAGTGGGCCTTGCGGCGCTTGGAGAACGCCGACCGGGCGTGCGAGAAGCGGTGCCACAACTCGTCGTCCGACTTGCGGTCCAGGCGCGGCAGACCCTTCCAGATGTCCACCAGGGCGCGCAGCCGCTCACCCGCCGCCCGCCACTGCTCGGACTGGGCCAGCTCCTCCGCCTCGACGACCAGCGCCTCCTTGGCGTGCCGCGCCTCGTCGGACTGCTTGGCCTTCTGGACCTTGCGCTCCTCGCGGCGCGCCTCGACGGACTCCACGAGCTTGTCGAGCCGCTTGCCCAGCGCGTCCAGGTCGCCGACCGCATGCGCGTCCGTCACCTGCTCCCGCAGGTGCTCGATGGCGGCCGAGGCGTCCTTCGCCGACAGGTCGGTCGTCTGCACCCGGCGCTCGAGGAGCCCGATCTCGACGACCAGACCGTCGTACTTGCGCTTGAAGTAGGCCAGGGCCTCGTCAGGAGAGCCTGCCTGCCACGAGCCGACGACTCGCTCACTGCCGTCGGCCGAACGCACGTACACGGTCCCCGTCTCGTCGACGCGGCCCCACGGGTCGCTGCTCACAGCGCCTCCTCCACATGATGCCTGCGGGGGACTCGTGGGCCCCCGGGCATCGTCCACAGTTTCGTCACGGCCAACATAGGCGACCGGCGGGGCGGCTGTCCGCATCCCGTGCGACCGAAGTTTGGCAGCCAGCAGGTCAGGACTTGGTCACGGTCCCCTTGTTGATCACCACGGTCGCGTTCGGCGCCGTGTTGCCCGTGGTCTGGTCCGCCGGCTGCGCCCCCGCCTTCGCGATCTTGTTCAGCACCTTCATGCCGGAATCGGAGATGGTTCCGAACGGGGTGTACGTCGCCGGGAGCTTGCTGTCCTTGTAGACGAGGAAGAACTGGCTTCCGCCGGTGTGCTTCTGCCCGGTGTTCGCCATCGCGAGGGTGCCTGCCGGGAACGTGTAGAGCTGCGTGCCCTGTTGCTTCTCCGCCTTCTTCAGCGAGGAGTCCTTCAGGTTCTCGTCCGGGATCGTGTACCCCGGCCCGCCCTGGCCGGTGCCCGTCGGGTCGCCGCACTGAAGGACGTAGATGCCCTCGGTGGTCAGGCGGTGGCACTTGGTGTGGTCCAGGAAGCCCTTGCCCGCCAGGTAGTTGAACGAGTTCACCGTGTGCGGCGCGGCCGACGCCTTCAGGTCGATGTCGATGTCGCCGCAGGTCGTGGCCAGCTTCATCGAGTAGTCCGCCGACTTGTCGATCGTCATCGCCGGCTCCTTCTTCCAGGTGGCCGTCTTCGCCTTCCCCTCGGCGGGCTTCTCACAGGGGTCCGGGGCCTTCGACGCGGACGGGCTCGCGCTCGGCTCGGAACCGGCGGACGTCTTCTTGTCGTCGCTCTTGAAGGCGCCGGCGGCGTACGCGCCGCCCGTGCCGAGCACGGCCACCGCGAGCACCGCGGCGATCACGGTGTTACGGGTGCGGGCCTTGCGCCGCGCGGTCTCACGACGCTGCTGCTGGCGCAGGAACTTCTCCCGGGCGAGCTGACGCTGCCGCTGATCCTTGGTGACCACCGGGTGTTCTCCTCGTACGTCTCGTGACCGTGTTCTTCGCGGGTCGGACCGTCAGTTGGTGCCCCGTACCGTATATGGGTTCGCTGTGGAAACGGCAGCGCCGGTAGGCTCTGATCTGCCGCATTCCGTGGTTCCGACGCCGTACCGACGACATACGAAGGACGATCGTGCTGATTGCCGGGTTCCCCGCCGGGGCCTGGGGCACCAACTGTTACCTGGTCGCCCCCGCCGCCGGTGAGGAGTGCGTGATCATCGACCCGGGCCACCAGGCCGCCCAGGGAGTCGAGGAAGCGCTCAGGAAGCACCGGCTCAAGCCGGTCGCCGTCATCCTCACGCACGGCCACATCGACCACGTCGCCTCGGTCGTCCCGGTCTGCGGCGCGCACGACGTGCCCGCCTGGATCCACCCCTGCGACCGCTACATGATGAGCGACCCGGAGAAGGCGCTGGGGCGCTCCATCGGCGCCCAGTTGATGGGTGAGCTCACGGTGGGGGAGCCCGACGACGTACGGGAGCTGTCCGACGGCGCGGCCCTGCGCCTGGCCGGTCTCGACTTCACCGTCGCGCACGCGCCCGGCCATACCAAGGGGTCGGTGACGTTCGGGATGCCCGAGACCGGTGACGTACCGCCGGTGTTCTTCTCGGGCGACCTGCTCTTCGCCGGCTCCGTCGGACGCACCGACCTGCCCGGTGGCTCCATGGACGACATGCTCGAATCGCTGGCCCGCGTGTGCCTGCCGCTCGACGACTCGACCGTGGTCCTCTCCGGGCACGGCTCCCAGACGACCATCGGCCAGGAACGCGCCACCAACCCGTATCTGCGGCAGGTGGCCGCCGGCCAGGGACCCTCGACCGAGGCTCCCCGACGAGGAATGTGACGAGAAGAACCCCGTGAGCACCTTTCAGGCCCCCAAGGGCACGTACGACCTGACCCCGCCGGACTCCGCGAAGTACCTCGCCGTCCGTGAGGCGATCTCCGCGCCGCTGCGCGACTCCGGCTACGGCTACATCGAGACGCCCGGCTTCGAGAACGTCGAGCTGTTCGCGCGCGGTGTCGGCGAGTCCACCGACATCGTCACCAAGGAGATGTACGCCTTCGAGACCAAGGGCGGCGACAAGCTCGCCCTGCGCCCCGAAGGCACCGCGTCCGTGCTGCGCGCCGCCCTGGAGGCCAACCTCCACAAGGCGGGCAACCTCCCGGTCAAGCTCTGGTACTCGGGGTCGTACTACCGCTACGAGCGCCCCCAGAAGGGCCGCTACCGCCACTTCTCGCAGGTCGGCGCCGAGGCGATCGGGGCGGAGGACCCGGCGCTCGACGCCGAGCTGATCATCCTGGCCGACCAGGCGTACCGCTCGCTGGGTCTGCGCGACTTCCGCATCCTGCTGAACTCGCTCGGCGACAAGGAGTGCCGTCCCGTCTACCGGGCCGCTCTCCAGGACTTCCTGCGCGGCCTCGACCTCGACGAGGAGACGCTGCGCCGCGCCGAGATCAACCCGCTGCGCGTCCTCGACGACAAGCGCCCCGACGTCCAGAAGCAGCTCGTCGGGGCGCCCTCGCTGCGCGACTACCTGTGCGACGCGTGCAAGGCGTACCACGAGCAGGTGCGGGAGCTCCTCCTCGCCGAGGGCGTCGCCTTCGAGGACGACGAGAAGCTGGTGCGCGGCCTCGACTACTACACGCGGACGACCTTCGAGTTCGTCCACGACGGTCTCGGCTCGCAGTCCGCGGTGGGCGGCGGTGGGCGCTACGACGGCCTGTCCGAGATGATCGGCGGCCCCTCGCTGCCGTCCGTCGGCTGGGCCCTCGGCGTCGACCGCACGGTCCTCGCCCTGGAGGCGGAGGGCGTCGCACTGGAACTGCCCGCCACGACCAGCGTGTTCGCCGTGCCGCTCGGCGACGAGGCGCGCCGCGTCCTGTTCGGCAAGGTGACGGAGCTGCGCAGGGCCGGCGTCTCGGCGGACTTCTCCTTCGGCGGCAAGGGACTCAAGGGCGCCATGAAGAACGCCAACCGGTCGGGCGCCCGCTACACGATCGTGGCCGGTGAGCGGGATCTCGCCGAGGGCGTCGTCCAGCTCAAGGACATGGCCTCCGGCGAGCAGGAGGCCGTCGCGGTGGCCGAGGTCGTGACCGTCCTGAAGAACAAGCTCGGCTGATCTCCGAGGAGCGGGGCCACGGGGAGACAGACCCGCGTGGCCCCGCTTCCTTATGCCGATCGAACGGTGGACAGCGGCGCCCGTACGGCACAATGACCCTGCCCGCAGGCCCCACTCCTCACCTACGGATCGGCGTGATGAGCAAGACGACAACAGCAGGTGACAGCGTCTCCCACGACTCCGGCGCCGTGGGCCGACCCCGGCCTGCCGGTGGCAGCCGCGCGTTGGCGCTGCTCCTCGTGATCACCGGAGCCGCGGGCGTGCTCGCCGCGTGGGTCATCACGCTCGACAAGTTCAAGCTCCTGGAGGACCCGGGCTTCACACCGGGCTGCTCCATCAACCCGGTCATCTCCTGCGGCAGCATCATGAAGAGCGACCAGGCGTCGGTCTTCGGCTTCCCGAACCCGATGCTCGGACTCGTCGCGTACGGCATCGTCGTCTGCGTCGGCATGAGCCTGCTGGCCCGGGCGACCTTCCCGCGCTGGTACTGGCTGGTCTTCAACGCGGGCTGCCTCTTCGGCGTCGGCTTCGTGACCTGGCTCCAGTTCGAGTCCCTGTACCGGATCAACGCGCTGTGCCTGTGGTGCTCCCTCGCCTGGGTCGCCACGATCCTGATGTTCTGGTACGTCACGTCGTTCAACGTCCGCAACGACTTCCTGCCGGCGCCGCGCTGGCTCAAGACGTTCTTCACCGACTTCACCTGGGCCCTGCCCGTCGTGCACATCGGCATCATCGCCGTGCTGATCTTCACGCGCTGGGGCGACAAGCTCTGGGCCTGACCACCGTCTCCGGCGTTGTCAGTGGCGTGACATAGGGTTTTCGTCGTGGAGCCCGACCTGTTCACCGCCGCAGCCGAGGACCGCCAGGAGAAGGACCCGTCCGCGAGTCCCCTGGCCGTCCGGATGCGCCCGCGCACCCTCGACGAAGTCGTCGGACAGCAGCACCTGCTCAAGCAGGGCTCGCCGCTGCGCCGCCTGGTGGGTGAGGGCGGCAGCGGCCCGGCCGGGGTGTCCTCGGTGATCCTGTGGGGCCCGCCCGGCACCGGCAAGACCACCCTGGCGTACGTCGTCTCCAAGGCCACCAACAAGCGGTTCGTGGAGCTGTCCGCGATCACCGCGGGCGTCAAGGAGGTCCGCGCCGTCATCGAGGGCGCCCGCCGCGCGATGGGCGGCCACGGCAAGGAGACCGTCCTCTTCCTCGACGAGATCCACCGCTTCAGCAAGGCGCAGCAGGACTCGCTGCTGCCCGCCGTGGAGAACCGCTGGGTGACGCTGATCGCGGCGACCACCGAGAACCCGTACTTCTCGGTGATCTCCCCGCTGCTGTCCCGCTCCCTGCTGCTGACGCTCGAACCGCTCACCGACGACGACCTGCGGAGCCTGCTGTCCCGGGCCCTGACCGAGGAGCGGGGCCTCGGCTCCGCCCTGACGCTCGACGCGGACGCCGAGGAGCACCTGCTGCGGGTCGCGGGCGGCGACGCGCGCCGCGCGCTGACGGCCCTGGAGGCGGCGGCGGGTGCCGCTCTCGACAAGGGCGAGGAGAGCGTCACCCTCGAAAGCGTCGAGGAGACGGTCAACCGCGCCGCGGTGAAGTACGACCGCGACGGCGACCAGCACTACGACGTCGCCAGCGCCCTGATCAAGTCCATCCGCGGCTCGGACGTGGACGCGGCCCTGCACTACCTGGCCCGCATGATCGAGGCGGGCGAGGACCCCCGCTTCATCGCCCGCCGCCTGATGATCTCGGCCAGCGAGGACATCGGGCTCGCCGATCCGACGGCGCTGCCCACCGCCGTCGCCGCGGCCCAGGCCGTCGCGATGATCGGCTTCCCCGAGGCCGCCCTCACCCTGAGCCACGCCACGATCGCCCTCGCCCTCGCCCCCAAGTCGAACGCGGCGACGACCGCCATCGGCGCCGCCATGGAGGACGTACGCAAGGGGCTCGCGGGCCCGGTCCCGCCGCACCTGCGCGACGGCCACTACAAGGGCGCCGCCAAGCTCGGCCACGCGCAGGGCTACGTGTATCCGCACGACGTGCCCGGGGGCATCGCGGCCCAGCAGTACGCGCCGGACGCCATCGCCGGCCGCCGCTACTACGAGCCGACGCGCTACGGCGCGGAGGCGCGGTACGCGGACGTGGTGGAGCGGGTCAGGGAGCGGCTGCGCGGCGAATCGAGCGGATGACCCGGCCGCTGCGGGGCCCGGCGCCGCGCTCCCGTCACATCCGGTAGACTTCTGCGAAGTGCTGCGTCCCGCGCCCGGTGTCCCGAAAGGGAGACCGGCACCACCAGAGCGGGACATCCAGCCGGATCCCCCACACCGCGAGGCATGGGGATCCAGGAGCGTCGCGCACCGTCGAAGGTGTCGCGGGCAGCCCACCACCCCCCGAAGCTTCGGGAACCGGTCGGTGGGCCACTCGCGTGCTGCACGTATGTGCCCAGCCCCGGGAGCGGCTGCCCTGCCCGTCCTTGTGACGTGAAGGGTTTCCCGAGCTGCGGATGCGACCTCCCCAAACCCTGGTGAAGCCGTATTCGCATCCGAAACATGAGGTGTTTGGTTCATGGCGAACCAGTCCCGCCCCAAGGTCAAGAAGTCGCGTGCCCTCGGCATCGCGCTGACCCCGAAGGCCGTCAAGTACTTCGAGGCCCGCCCCTACCCGCCGGGTGAGCACGGCCGCGGCCGCAAGCAGAACTCGGACTACAAGGTCCGTCTGCTCGAGAAGCAGCGTCTGCGCGCGCAGTACGACATCAGCGAGAAGCAGATGGCCCGCGCCTACGACCGCGCCAAGAAGGCCGAGGGCAAGACCGGCGAGGCCCTGGTCATCGAGCTGGAGCGGCGTCTCGACGCCCTGCTGCTGCGTTCGGGCATCGCCCGCACGATCTACCAGGCCCGTCAGATGGTCGTCCACGGCCACATCGAGGTCAACGGTGGCAAGGTCGACAAGCCGTCGTTCCGCGTCCGTCCCGACGACGTCGTGATGGTCCGCGAGCGCAGCCGCGAGAAGCCGCTGTTCCAGGTCGCGCGTGAGGGTGGCTTCGCCGCCGACGGCGAGACCCCGCGTTACCTCCAGGTGAACCTGAAGGCCCTGGCCTTCCGCCTGGACCGTGACCCGAACCGCAAGGAGATCCCCGTGATCTGCGACGAGCAGCTCGTCGTCGAGTACTACGCCCGCTGACCGACCGGCGGACGTAGCTCACCCTGCGTTTCAGCCCGTCGTCTCCCCGCCGTTCGCGGTGGGGGAGGCGGCGGGTTCACGCGTTTCCGGGGCGCTCGCACGCACCGGACGCAGCACCGCCGCCACCCGCTCGCGCTCACCCCGGCCGAGCGCCCGGGCCACGGCCTCGTCGTGCCCCAACCGCTCGCCGGCGCGCGCCAGTTCGTCGAACCGGGCATCGCCCAGATCGGCGCGGGCCCGCCGCTCGCAGAGTTCGTGCGGCCCGTTGTAGTGGTCCGAACCGAACAGCGGCAGTCCGACCGAGGGCCAGATCCCGCCCGCCGCGCCCTGGAGCACCGCGGCCTCCGCCGCGTCCCCCTCCGTCAGCGTGATCAGGGCGAGCAGCTCCATCGACAACACCGTGCCGAGCAGATCGTGGAACTGGTGGTCGATGACCAGGCACTCCTCCAGAAGCGCACGGGCCCCGGCCAGATCGCCGTCGTGCCACGCCGCGTACGCGAGGACGTAGAGCGCGTAGGCGAGGGTCCAGCGCTCACCGTGGGCCTCGCACACCTGGCGCACGTCCTCGCACAGCGCCACTGCCTGCGCCAGATCTCCCTGGAACGCCACCGCCATCGCCAGCTCGACCTGGCCCATCAGCACATTGCTGTTGAGCTCGCCGATCTCGCGGTAACGGGTGAGCGCCGCCCGCAGCAGCCGCTCGGCGCGCGGCATGTCGTCCGTCACCAGGGCCAGACAGCCGGTGCGGTGCACCGCGTACGCGAGCGCCGTCGCGTCACCGCTGTGCTCCGCCTCCTCGCGGCACTCCTGGAGCGCCGCGAGGGCGGACACGGTGTCGCCCTGGAGGATCGCCACGTACCCGAGGACCCACAGCGCCTTGAGGCGGGAGCCGCCGTACTCCGTGGCCGCGTCCCCGCCGGCCGGGTCGTCCAGGCCGACGCTGCGCTCCAGCCAGTGCCGCCCCTCCGCGAGCCGCCCGCAGCCCGCCCAGTAGAACCACAGCGTGCCCGCCAGATACTGGCCCAGGTGCGTCTCGCCCGGCTCGGTGAGGCAGAACTCCAGCGCCGTCCGCAGATTCGCCAGCTCCGCGTCGATCCGGGCCGCCACCTCGCCCTGCCGCGCCGAGAACCAGTCCAGCTCGCACCAGGTCGCCAGGCCCATGTACCAGTCCCGGTGCCGGCGCCGCATCCGGCGGCCGTCGCCGGTCTGCTCCAGCCACTCGGCGCCGTAGGCCCGCACCGTGTCGAGCATCCGGTAGCGCACCCCGGCCGCCGATTCCTCGCGGGCGACGACGGACTGGGCGAGGAGTTCGTGCAGCACGTCCAGGACCGCGTCCGCGCGCAGCCCCTCACCGCCGCAGATGTACTCGGCCGCCTCCAGGTCGAACTGGCCGGAGAAGACGGAGAGCCGTGCCCACAGCAGCCGCTCCTGCGCCGTGCACAGTTCATGGCTCCAGCCGATCGCCGTCCGCAGCGTCTGGTGGCGCGGCAGCGTGTCCCGGCCGCCGCCCGTCAGCAGCCGGAACCGGTCGTCGAGGCGCTCCATCAGTTGGGCGGGGGACAGGGCCCGCAGCCGCCCCACCGCCAGCTCCACCGCCAGCGGCAGGCAGTCCAGGCGCCGGCACACCTCCGTCACGTCGCCCAGGCGGTCGTCGTCCAGGGCGAAGCCGGGCAGCAGCGCCGCCGCGCGGTCCGCGAACAGCTCCACGGCGTCCGCCGCCGTCAGCGGGGCCAGCGGGAACAGATGCTCGCCCTCCAGCGACAGCGGCCTGCGGCCCACGGCGAGGACCCGCAGCCCGGGCGCGGCCCGGAGCAGGTCCCGGACGAGCGAGGCGCACGCGTCCACGAGATGCTCGTAGCCGTCGACGACGAGCAGGAGCCGTCGCTCGGCGAGATGGTCGACCAGGACCCGGCGCGGCGGGCGCGTGGTGTGGTCGGTCAGCCCGAGCGCCTCCAGGACCGTGTACGCGACGAGCTCGGGCTGCCGCACCGCGGCCAGCTCCACCCGCCACACCCCGTCCGGGCGCGTGTGCTCCGGCGTGCGGGCGGCGACATGCGCGGCGAACCGGGACTTGCCGACCCCTCCCGCGCCGGTGACCGTGACCAGGCGGGCGGTCTCCAGCGTCCCGCGCAGCGCGCCGAGTTCGGCGGCACGACCGATGAAACGGTTCGTCTCATGGGGCAGGTTCCCGGGGCGCGGAGGACCGGCCGCGGGGCCGTCGGGGCGCGGAAAGCGTCGCATGGGACACGGAGCGTACCCATCCGTACGCAGTCCGTACAATCGCTCCGGCCGAACCGGCCCCGCACCCAGCGGGAATGCGGTACGGAGAGCGGGGCGGGGCGCGATAGGCTCGGGGGACGACTTTTCGATGTCCAGCAGAGCTAGGGAGCGGTGCCGAGTGTCCGGTGGAGAGGTGGCCGGGATCCTGGTGGCTGTCTTCTGGGCGATCCTGGTCTCCTTCCTCGCGGTGGCGCTCGCGAGACTGGCCCAGACGCTCAGGGCGACCACGAAGCTGGTCGCGGACGTGACCGACCAGGCCGTCCCGCTGCTCGCCGACGCGTCGAGCGCGGTGCGCTCCGCGCAGACCCAGATCGACCGGGTCGACGCGATCGCCTCGGACGTCCAGGAAGTCACGTCGAACGCGTCGGCCCTGTCCTCCACCGTGGCCTCCACCTTCGGCGGCCCGCTGGTCAAGGTCGCGGCGTTCGGGTACGGGGTGCGCCGGGCCATCGGCGGGCGCACCAAGGACGCGCCCCCCAAGCAGACCCGTCGCACCGTGATCGTGGGGCGCCCGGTCACGAAGGCGCGCCGGGCCGAGCGGGCCAACCGGAATAAGAGGGACTGACCCAGCGATGTTCCGTCGTACGTTCTGGTTCAGCGCCGGCGCCGCCGCCGGCGTGTGGGCCACCACCAAGGTCAACCGCAAGCTCAGGCAACTGACGCCCGAGAGCCTCGCCGTGCAGGCCGCCAACAAGGCGGTCGAGGCGGGTCACAAGCTCAAGGACTTCGCTCTCGACGTCCGCGACAACATGGCCGACCGCGAGGCCCAGCTCGGCGACGCCCTGGGCCTGACCGGCCCGGTCGACGCCGAGCCCCTGCCCGCGCGCCGCTTCGCGATCGTCGAGAACCGCACCACGACACACCCCAAGTACATCGAGAACCATGGGAATGAGGACCACTGATGGAGTCGGCTGAAATCCGTCGCCGCTGGCTGAGCTTCTTCGAGGAGCGTGGCCACAAGGTCGTGCCCTCGGCGTCGCTCATCGCGGACGACCCGACTCTGCTGCTCGTGCCGGCGGGCATGGTCCCCTTCAAGCCGTACTTCCTGGGCGAGGTCAAGCCGCCCGCGCCGCGCGCGACCAGCGTGCAGAAGTGCGTGCGGACACCGGACATCGAAGAGGTCGGCAAGACGACCCGCCACGGCACGTTCTTCCAGATGTGCGGCAACTTCTCGTTCGGCGACTACTTCAAGGAAGGCGCCATCAAGTACGCCTGGGAGCTGCTGACCTCGCCCCAGGACAAGGGTGGCTACGGCCTGGAGCCGGAGAAGCTCTGGATCACCGTCTACCTCGACGACGACGAGGCCGAGCGCATCTGGCACGAGGTCGTCGGCGTCCCCAAGGAGCGCATCCAGCGCCTGGGCAAGAAGGACAACTTCTGGTCCATGGGCGTCCCCGGCCCCTGCGGCCCCTGCTCCGAGATCAACTACGACCGCGGCCCCGAGTTCGGCGAAGAGGGCGGCCCGGCGGTCAACGACGAGCGGTACGTGGAGATCTGGAACCTGGTCTTCATGCAGTACGAGCGCGGCCAGGGCATCGGCAAGGAGGACTTCGAGATCCTCGGCGACCTGCCGTCGAAGAACATCGACACGGGTCTCGGTCTCGAACGCCTCGCCATGATCCTCCAGGGCGTACAGAACATGTACGAGACGGACACCCTGCGCGTCGTCATGGACAAGGCCACCGAGCTGACCGGCGTCCGCTACGGCGACAAGCACGAGAGCGACGTCTCGCTGCGCGTCGTCGCCGACCACATCCGCACCTCCGCCATGCTCATCGGCGACGGCGTCACCCCCGGCAACGAGGGACGCGGGTACGTGCTGCGCCGCATCATGCGCCGCGCCATCCGCAACATGCGCATCCTCGGCGCCACGGGCCAGGTCGTGAAGGACCTGATCGGCGTCGTCATCGACACGATGGGGCAGCAGTACCCGGAACTGATCACCGACCGCAAGCGCATCGAGACCGTCGCGCTCGCCGAGGAGGCCGCCTTCCTCAAGGCCCTCAAGGGCGGCACGAACATCCTCGACACCGCCGTCGCCGAGACCAAGGCCGCCGGCAAGTCGGTCCTCGCCGGTGACCAGGCGTTCCTGCTCCACGACACCTGGGGCTTCCCGATCGACCTCACCCTGGAGATGGCCGCCGAACAGGGCCTCTCCGTGGACGAGGACGGCTTCCGGCGCCTGATGAAGGAGCAGCGCGAGCGCGCCAAGGCCGACGCGCAGGCCAAGAAGACCGGCCACGCCGACATGGGCGCCTACCGTGAGATCGCGGACGCCGCCGGCGCCACCGACTTCATCGGCTACTCCTCGACCACCGGCGAGTCCACCGTCGTCGGCCTGCTGGTCAACGGCGTCTCCTCGCCCGCCGCCACCGAGGGCGACGAGGTCGAGGTCGTCCTCGACCGCACCCCGTTCTACGCCGAGGGCGGCGGCCAGATCGGCGACACCGGCCGCATCAAGCTGGACAGCGGCGCCGTCATCGAGGTCCGCGACTGCCAAAGGCCGGTCCCCGGCGTCTACGTCCACAAGGGCGTCGTCCAGGTCGGCGAGGTGACCGTCGGCGCCCCGGCGCAGGCCGTCATCGACGTGAACCGCCGTCGGGCCATCGCCCGCGCCCACTCGGCGACGCACCTCACGCACCAGGCGCTGCGCGACGCGCTCGGCCCGACGGCCGCCCAGGCCGGTTCGGAGAACCAGCCGGGCCGCTTCCGCTTCGACTTCGGTTCGCCCTCCGCCGTGCCCACGGCCGTGATGACGGACGTCGAGCAGAAGATCAACGAGGTCCTGGCCCGCGAACTCGACGTGCAGGCCGAGGTCATGTCGATCGACGACGCCAAGAAGCAGGGCGCCATCGCCGAGTTCGGCGAGAAGTACGGCGAGCGCGTCCGCGTCGTCACCATCGGCGACTTCTCCAAGGAGCTGTGCGGCGGCACGCACGTGCACAACACCGCCCAGCTCGGCCTGGTGAAGCTGCTCGGCGAGTCGTCCATCGGCTCCGGTGTGCGCCGGATCGAGGCCCTGGTCGGCGTCGACGCGTACAACTTCCTCGCCAAGGAGCACACGGTCGTCGCCCAGCTCCAGGAGCTGGTCAAGGGCCGCAGCGAGGAGCTGCCCGAGAAGATCTCCGCCATGCTCGGCAAGCTCAAGGACGCCGAGAAGGAGATCGAGAAGTTCCGCGCGGAGAAGGTCCTCCAGGCCGCCGGCGGGCTCGTCGACTCCGCCAAGGACGTCCGCGGTGTCGCCCTCGTCACCGGCCAGGTCCCGGACGGCACCTCCGCCGACGACCTGCGCAAGCTGGTCCTCGACGTGCGGGGCCGCATCCAGGGCGGTCGCGCCGCGGTCGTCGCCCTGTTCACCACGGCGGGCGGCAAGCCGCTCACGGTCATCGCCACCAACGACGCCGCCCGCGACCGCGGCCTCAAGGCCGGTGACCTGGTCCGCGCCGCCGCCAAGACCCTCGGTGGCGGTGGCGGCGGCAAGCCGGACGTCGCCCAGGGCGGTGGCCAGAACCCGGCCGCCATCGGCGACGCCATCGACGCCGTCGAGCGCCTCGTCGGGGAGACGGCCCACTGATGCGCAGAGGCCGCCGGCTGGCGATCGACGTGGGGGACGCCCGGATCGGGGTCGCGTCCTGCGACCCCGACGGGATCCTCGCGACCCCCGTGGAGACGGTGCCGGGACGCGATGTCCCGGCCGCCCACCGGCGGCTGCGGCAACTCGTCGAGGAGTACGAGCCGATCGAGGTCGTCGTCGGGCTCCCACGCTCCCTCAAGGGGGGCGAGGGCCCGGCGGCGGTCAAGGTCCGCGGCTTCGCGACGGAGCTGGCGCGCGGCATCGCGCCCGTCCCGGTGCGGCTCCTGGACGAGAGGATGACCACAGTCTCGGCCGGTCAGGGCCTGCGCGCCTCGGGCGTGAAGTCCAAAAAGGGCCGTTCTGTCATCGATCAGGCCGCCGCCGTCATCATCCTCCAGCAGGCCCTGGAGTCCGAACGGGCGTCGGGGCGGCCCCCTGGCGAGGGCGTCGAAGTGGTTGTCTGATCGCGATACGGTAACGTTCCGCGCGATCGGTGGCGTTCGAACAGCCGCCGCACAGCATCAAGAGGCGGAACGGTTGCCCTCCTGACCGACCGGACATGGGCTCCTCCCCGCCTCGCGGCTTGTAGGGGACCGATGACTGAATATGGCCGGGGCCAGGGCTCCGAACCGTGGCACCCCGAGGACCCGTTGTACGGGGACCAGGGGTGGGGGCAGCAGGCCGGAGCCGGCCGGCCCGCCTACGGCGGCCAGGGGAGTTACGACCCGCAGCAGCCGCAGGCACAGTCCTACGAAGGTGACTGGGGGACGGGACAGCAGTCCGGTCACGGCCAGCAGCAGGGGTACGGACAGGACCCGCAGTACGGCCAGGAGCCCGGTTACGGCGGGCAGTCGTACGGGGGCCGGCAGGAGCAGGGCGGCTGGGACACCGGCGCCGCGCACGGCCAGATCCCGTACGGCACCGACCCCATGGACCCCTACAACACCGGGCACTCCGCGGCGTACAGCGGTGAAGAGCCGGACTACTACCACACCCCCGGCGCCTACCCGCCGCCCGAGCCGCCCGGCCGCCGCCGCGCGCCCGAACCGGAGCAGACCGAGTGGGACGCGGGCCCCGACCAGGGAGAACACGCGTTCTTCAGCGGCGGTGACGACGAGGACGACGACGAGCAGGAGAGCCGGGGCGCCCGCCGCGCACGCGGCGGCGGCAAGAAACCGAGGAAGCGGCGCAGCGGCTGCGCCTGCCTCGTCCTGACGGCGGTCTTCGCGGCCGGTGTCGGCGGCGTCGGCTACTTCGGCTACCAGTTCTACCAGGACCGGTTCGGCGCGGCGCCCGACTACGCGGGCGACGGCAACGGCGAGAAGGTCACCGTCGTCATCCCGAAGGACGCGGGCGGCTACGCCATCGGACAGGTGCTCAAGGAGGCCGGTGTCGTCCAGAGCGTCGACGCCTTCGTCGCCGCGCAGTCCGCGGACCCCAAGGGCAACACGATCCAGGCCGGCGCCTACGTGCTGCAGAAGAAGATGTCGGCCGCGAGCACGGTCGATCTGATGCTCAGCCCGACGAGCCGCGCGAATCTGACGATCCCCGAGGGCACGCGCAACGCCCAGGTCTACAAGCTGATCGACAAAAAGCTCAAGATCGCCGAGGGCACCACGGCGAAGGTCGCGAAGAGTGACTACAAGAGCCTCGGTCTGCCCGCCTGGGCGATGAACCACCCCGATGTGAAGGACCCGCTCGAAGGTTTCCTCTACCCGTCCAGCTACGCGGCGGCCCAGGGCATGAAGCCCGAGAAGGTCCTGAAGGACATGGTCGCCCGCGCCAACGACAGGTACACGGAGCTCGACCTGGAGGGCAAGGCCAAGGGCCTGGGGCTCCAGAACCCCTGGGAACTGCTCACCGTGGCCAGCCTCGTGCAGGCCGAGGGCAAGACGCACGACGACTTCAGCCGGATGGCGGAGGTGGTCTACAACCGTCTCAAGCCCACGAACACGGAGACCAACCAGCTCCTCCAGTTCGACTCGACCTTCAATTACCTCAAGGGTCAGAGCAAGATCAACATTGGCGAGTCCGAGATCAACAGCAACAAGGATCTGTACAACACCTATACGAACAAGGGGCTCCCGCCCGGGCCGATCGACAACCCGGGCGACGAGGCGTTCGCCGCGACGCTCCGCCCGACCAGCGACGGCTGGATGTACTTCGTGGCGACGGACGGCATGAACAAGACGGAGTTCGCGAAGACGCACGCCGAGTTCGAGAGGCTGAGGGACAAGTTCAATGCCAGCCAGGGCAACTGATCCGCGCAGAGCCGCCGTGCTCGGCTCGCCCATCGCCCACTCCCTCTCCCCGCAGTTGCACACCGCGGCGTACGCGGCGCTGGGCCTCGACCACTGGACGTACGACCGCTTCGACGTCGACGAGGCGGCGCTGCGGAGCTTCTTCGCGACGCTCGGACCCGACTGGGCCGGCCTGTCGCTGACCATGCCGCTCAAGCGGGCCGTCATCCCGCTGCTCGACGAGATCACCGACACCGCGGCGTCCGTGGAGGCCGTGAACACGGTGGTCCTCCATCCCGACGGGCGGCGGACCGGCGACAACACCGACATCCCGGGGCTCGTGGCCGCGCTCCACGAACGCGGTGTCGACAAGGTCGGGTCGGCCGCGATCCTCGGCGCGGGAGCCACCGCCTCCTCGGCGCTCGCCGCCCTCTCCCGGATCTGCTCCGGGGAGGTCGTCGCCTACGTACGCAGCGAGCAGCGGGCCGAGGAGATGCGCGGCTGGGGCGAACGGCTCGGCGTCGCCGTGCGCACCGCCGACTGGGCGGAGGCGGCGGGGGCCTTCGAGGCGCCGCTCGTGATCTCCACGACACCCAAGGGCGGCACGGACCATTTGACGGACGAGGTGCCCACGCGCGTGGGGACCTTGTTCGACGTGGTGTACGACCCGTGGCCGACGGCGCTCGCGGCGGCCTGGCAGCGGCGGGGCGGCCCGGTGCTGAGCGGCCTCGACCTGCTCGTGCACCAGGCGGTCTTCCAGTTCGAGCAGTTCACGGGCGAGGAGCGGCCCGTGCTGGCCGCGATGCGCGAGGCCGCGCTGCGCGCACGTGGCTGACGCCTGACCGCGCCGTCCGCAGGGCGGGACAGGGCGACGGCCCGGCGGCGCGGCATGGGAGGATCGGGGTCACACGGTGGGCCGGGCCGCGCACCCGGGTGCCCGCCCGTTGAGCCGTAACGCAGAGCGCGAGCATGAGGGAGCACCGTTGAGCAGGTTGCGCTGGCTGACCGCGGGGGAGTCGCACGGACCCGCACTTGTCGCGACGCTGGAGGGGCTTCCCGCCGGCGTTCCGATCACCACGGAGATGGTGGCGGACCACCTGGCCCGGCGGCGTTTGGGGTACGGGCGCGGCGCGCGGATGAAGTTCGAGCGCGACGAGGTCACCTTCCTGGGCGGCGTCCGGCACGGACTGTCGCTGGGCTCGCCGGTCGCGGTGATGGTGGGCAACACCGAGTGGCCCAAGTGGGAGCAGGTCATGGCGGCCGACCCGGTCGACCCCGCCGTCCTCGCCGACCTCGCGCGCAACGCCCCGCTGACCCGGCCCCGACCCGGCCACGCCGACCTCGCGGGCATGCAGAAATACGGCTTCGACGAGGCGCGGCCGATCCTGGAGCGGGCCTCCGCCCGGGAGACCGCGGCGCGGGTCGCACTCGGCGCGATCGCGCGGTCGTACCTCAAGGAGACGGCCGGCATCGAGATCGTCAGCCACGTCGTCGAGCTGTGCGGGGTCAAGGCGCCGCGGGGCGTGTACCCGACGCCCGGCGACGTGGAGAAGCTGGACGCCGACCCCCTGCGCTGCCTGGACGCGGACGCGTCGAAGGCGATGGTCGCGGAGGTCGACCAGGCCCACAAGGACGGCGACACCCTCGGCGGCGTCGTCGAGGTCCTCGCCTACGGTGTCCCGGTGGGCCTCGGCTCGCACGTGCACTGGGACCGCAAGCTCGACGCCCGGCTCGCCGGTGCCCTCATGGGCATCCAGGCGATCAAGGGCGTCGAGATCGGTGACGGCTTCGACCTGGCGCGGGTGCCCGGCTCGCAGGCGCACGACGAGATCGTGAACACCCCCGAGGGCATCCGCCGGGTCTCCGGCCGCTCGGGCGGCACCGAGGGCGGCCTGACCACCGGTGAACTGCTGCGGGTCCGGGCCGCCATGAAGCCGATCGCGACCGTGCCGCGCGCCCTGAAGACCGTGGACGTCGTCACCGGTGAGGCCGCGCAGGCGCACCACCAGCGCTCCGACGTCTCCGCCGTCCCGGCCGCCGGGATCGTCGCCGAGGCCATGGTCGCGCTGGTCCTCGCGGACGCGGTCGCCGAGAAGTTCGGCGGCGACAGCGTGCCCGAGACGCGGCGCAACGTGACCTCGTACCTCGACCACCTCCAGATCCGGTGACCGGCCCGAAGGTCGTCCTCGTCGGACCGATGGGCGTGGGCAAGTCGACCGTGGGCTCCCTGCTCGCGGAGCGGCTCGGCTGCGTCTTCCGCGACACCGACGACGACATCGTGGGCGCGCAGGGCCGCACCATCGCGGAGATCTTCGTCGACGACGGCGAGGCACGTTTCCGGGCCCTGGAGAAGGCCGCCGTCGCGGCGGCGCTCGCCGAGCACGACGGCGTCCTCGCCCTGGGCGGCGGCGCGATCCTCGACGCCGACACCCGGGCCCTGCTGGCCGGACAGCACGTCGTCTACCTCTCGATGGACGTCGAGGAGGCGGCCAGGCGGACCGGCCTGAACGTGGCCCGGCCGCTGCTCGCCGTCAACCCGCGCAAGCAGTGGCGCGAGCTGATGGAGGCGCGGCGGCATCTGTACACCGAGGCGGCCACGGTGGTCGTGGCCACCGACGGCCGTAGTCCCGACGAGGTGGCCCAGGCCGTCCTCGACGCACTGGAGTTGAAGCAGGCATGAGCGACGAAGTGACCCGGATCCAGGTCGGCGGCACGGCCGGCACCGACCCGTACGAAGTGCTGGTCGGGCGCCGACTCCTCGGCGAACTGGGCTCGTTGATCGGGAACCGGGCCAAGCGGGTCGCCATCGTGCATCCCGAGGCGCTGGCCGAGACCGGGGACGCGCTCCGCGAGGACCTCGCCGAGCAGGGCTTCGAGGTCGTCGCCATCCAGGTGCCCAACGCGGAGGAGGCCAAGACCGCCGAGGTCGCCGCGTACTGCTGGAAGGCGCTCGGACAGTCGAACTTCACCCGCTCCGACGTCATCGTGGGCGTCGGCGGTGGCGCCACCACCGACCTCGCCGGGTTCGTCGCCGCCTCCTGGCTGCGCGGCGTGCGCTGGATCGCCGTGCCCACGACCGTGCTCGGCATGGTCGACGCCGCAGTCGGCGGCAAGACCGGCATCAACACCGCCGAGGGCAAGAACCTGGTGGGCGCCTTCCACCCGCCGGCCGGTGTGCTCTGCGACCTCGCCGCGCTCGACTCCCTCCCGGTCCACGACTACGTGTCGGGGCTCGCCGAGATCATCAAGGCCGGTTTCATCGCCGACCCGAGGATCCTGGAGCTCATCGAGGAGGACCCGCAGGCCGCGCGCACCCCGGCGGGACCGCACGCCGCCGAGCTGATCGAGCGGTCCATCAAGGTCAAGGCCGAGGTGGTCTCCGGCGACCTGAAGGAATCCGGGCTCCGCGAGATCCTCAACTACGGGCACACGCTCGCGCACGCCATCGAGAAGAACGAGCGCTACAAGTGGCGCCACGGCGCGGCCGTCGCGGTGGGCATGCACTTCGCCGCCGAACTCGGCCGCCTCGCCGGGCGCCTCGACGACGCGACCGCCGACCGGCACCGCACCGTCCTCGCGTCCGTCGGCCTCCCGCTGAGCTACCGCTACGACCAGTGGCCCAAGCTCCTGGAGACCATGAAGGTCGACAAGAAGTCCCGCGGCGACCTGCTGCGCTTCATCGTCCTCGACGGCCTCGGCAAGCCCACCGTCCTGGAGGGCCCCGACCCCGCGGTCCTGCTCGCCGCCTATGGCGAAGTGGCCGAATAGCGCCGCTCGTTCGCACCAGGGCACTTTGCGACCTCCCCGGCCGTTCACACAACGGCGGCCGGGGACGGTACCGTTCGACAGCGCCCTGATCGCCGGCGCCCTTGTGACGGTTGTACGAGACGGAGTGGCACCGGATGCAGCACGCAGTGGGATCTCCGCTGCCACCGCCCCAGCGGCCGGGGCACGGGCCGGCCGGTCCCTGGCCCATGGCGCCGCAGGCGCAGCAGCACCCGGGCGCGCCCGGCTTCACCGGCGCCCCGCAGCTTCCGCCGCACCCGCAGGCGCCCCAGGTCCAGCCCCCGCACCCGCAGGCCCCGCCGCCGCGCGACACCACCGGGCATGTCCAGCTCCCGCCCGGCGGCCCCGTCGCCGTGCCGAGCCCGCCGCCCGCGCAGGCCCCCGCCGATCCGGGCGCGACCATCCTCGCCGTGCTGCTCATCGGCCCCGCGGGCGCAGGCAAGACCAGCGTCGCCAAGCACTGGGCGGAGCGGCGGCGCGTCCCGACGGCTCACATCAGCCTCGACGACGTCCGCGAATGGGTGCGCTCGGGGTTCGCCGACCCGCAGACCGGGTGGAACGACAACAGCGAGGCGCAGTACCGGCTGGCCCGCCGCACCTGCGGCTTCGCCGCGCGCAACTTCCTGGCCAACGGGATCTCCTGCATCCTCGACGACGCCGTCTTCCCCGACCGGCCGGTCGTCGGCCTCGGTGGCTGGAAGCGGCACGTCGGCCCCGGTCTGCTGCCCGTCGTCCTGCTGCCCGGACTGGAGATCGTCCTGGAGCGCAACGCGCAGCGCAGCGGGAACCGCCGCCTCAGCGACGAGGAGGTCGCCCGCATCCACGGCCGGATGGCGGGCTGGTACGGATCGGGCCTGCCGATCATCGACAACTCGCAGCTCGACGTGGCCGGCACGGCCCAGGTCCTGGACGAGGTACTGGCCCGCGCCATCGCGAGCCCGCCCCAGTGGTGACGTACCAATCGGCGTTCCAGCCCTGACCCCGCCCGCTCGGCGGACGCCGTGACGCCCGTCCGGACGCGCTGAACCGGCCGCCCGGCGCCGCCGCTCCTACGCTCAACCTCATGGCAGAGGCGTACGCGGCACGACGAAACCGGCTCAGGGAGCGCGCGACAGCGAGCGGCAGTGCGGCCGCTCTCGTGTCGCGCTCCGCCAACGTGCGCTATCTCACCGGGGCGGCGCCCCCCGGCGCCGTCCTGCTGCTCGGCCGGGACGGTGACGGCAGCGGTGACGTCCTGCTGTGCACCCGTCCCCCCAGCGGGCAGATCGCCGAGGGACGGGCCGACGAGGAGCTGCGCGTGCAGGTGCTGGCCGCGCCCGCCGGGGACCCGGCCGTCGCCGCCGCCGACATGGCGCTGGCCCAGGGCGCCGACTCGCTCGCCGTCGAGGAGCACCATCTGACGATGGCCAGGCACCGGGCCATCGGCTCGGTCGCGCCAGGGCTGCTCCTGTGCGACCTGAACAAGGCCGTCGAGCAGGTGCGGCTGGTCAAGGACGAGGACGAGATCTCCTGCCTGCGCGTCGCCGCGGAGATCGCCGACCAGGCGCTGGGCGAACTGCTCGAGTCGATCCTCGTGGGCCGCACCGAACGACACCTCGCCCTCGAACTGGAACGTCGACTTGTCGACCATGGCGCGGACGGGCCCGCCTTCCCCACCTCCGTGGGCACCGGACCCCACTCCGGTCTCGGCGGTCACCGCCCCAGCGACCGCCGTGTCGAGGAAGGCGACTTTCTCTCCGTGTGCCTGGGCGCCACCTACCGCGGGTACCGCTGCGAGATCGGCCGGACCTTCGTCATCGGGACCTCGCCCGCGGACTGGCAGATCGAGCTGTACGACCTCGTCTTCGCCGCTCAGCGCGCCGGACGGGAGAGCCTGCTGCCCGGCACCGAGTTCCGCGAGGCGGACCGGGCCGCCCGCCACGTACTGGACGCGGCGGGGTATGGTGACGGGCTCGCACAGCGGACCGGGCACGGGGTGGGGCTCGAAATCGACGAGGACCCGCAGTTGGCCCCTGCCGCCATGGGTAAACTGGACGCTTGTGTGCCGGTCACCGTCGAACCGGGGGTCCACCTCCCGGGCCGGGGCGGTGTCCGGATCGATGACACGCTCGTCGTCCGCCCCGAGGCGGACGGCGGACCCGAGCTACTCACCATCACGACCAAGGAGCTGCTCGCGCTCTAGCCTCCGGGCTGCTCGCGTGCCCCCGGGGTCGTCCACGTCAGTCCAGGAGATTCCGCAACCGTGGCTTCCACGAACGACCTCAAGAACGGCCTGGTGCTCAAGCTCGAAGGCGGCCAGCTCTGGTCCGTCGTCGAGTTCCAGCACGTCAAGCCCGGCAAGGGCCCCGCCTTCGTGCGTACCAAGCTCAAGAACGTGCTCTCCGGCAAGGTCGTCGACAAGACGTTCAACGCCGGCGTCAAGGTCGAGACGGCCACTGTCGACAAGCGCGACATGCAGTTCTCCTACATGGACGGCGACTACTTCGTCTTCATGGACATGGAGACCTACGACCAGCTCATGGTCGACCGCAAGGCCGTCGGCGACGCCGCCAACTTCCTGATCGAGGGCTTCACCGCCACGGTCGCCCAGCACGAGGGCGAGGTGCTCTTCGTCGAGCTGCCGGCCGCCGTCGAGCTGGTCGTCAAGGAGACCGAGCCGGGCGTCCAGGGCGACCGCTCCACCGGCGGCACCAAGCCGGCGACGCTGGAGACCGACCACCAGATCCAGGTCCCGCTCTTCATCACCCAGGGCGAGAAGATCAAGGTCGACACCCGTACGAGCGACTACCTCGGCCGGGTGAACAGCTAACCGTGGCTGCCCGCAATACGGCCCGCAAGCGCGCCTTCCAGATCCTCTTCGAGGCCGATCAGCGCGGCGCCGACGTACTGACGGTCCTCGCCGACTGGGTCCGGCACTCCCGCAGCGACACGCGGCAGCCGCCCGTCAGCGAGTACACGATGGAGCTGGTCGAGGGGTACGCCGGGCACGCGGCCCGGATCGACGAGCTCATCTCGCAGTACGCCGTCGGGTGGACCCTGGACCGCATGCCGGTGGTCGACCGCAACATCCTGCGGATCGGCGCCTACGAGCTGGTCTGGGTCGACGGGACCCCGGACGCCGTGGTGCTCGACGAGGCCGTCTCCCTGGCCAAGGAGTTCTCCACCGACGAGTCCCCGGCGTTCATCAACGGGCTTCTGGGCCGTTTCAAGGACCTGAAGCCCTCGCTCCGCCGCGACCAGGCATAACGCCGCAGAGCACACGTACCACCGCAGGCCCGGAGCAGAACGTGAACGATGTTCTGCTTCGGGCCTGGTGTGTCCCCCGGGGGCTCACTAGGTTCTGGCCATGCCCCCAACAGGCCCCGGCGGCCTCGGCGCCCGCGTGCGGATCGGCTACGGCCTCGGCTCCTTCGCCACCGGCACCTTCGGCACGGTCCCCGGTCTCCTCCTGCTCTCCTACCTGACCGACGTCCTCGGCGTCGCCGCGGGCCTCGCGGGCCTGCTCGTCTTCCTGCCCAAGGCGTGGGACGTCCTGCTCAACCCCTGGATCGGCAGCCTCTCCGACCGCACCACCCGCAGCCGCCTCGGCCCGCGCCGCTCATGGATGCTGCTCGGCGCGCTCACCATGCCGCTGTGCTTCGCCGCGCCGGGTCTCGACGGCGGCCCCGCCGCCCTGTACGTCGCCGTCCTCTTACTGCTCACGGCCTCCGCGTACGCCTGCTTCCACGTGCCCTACGTCGCCCTGCCCGCGGAGCTCACGGCCGACCCCGACGAGCGCGCCCGCGTCATGTCCTGGCGCGTGGCGTTCCTGGCCGTCGCGATCCTGCTGTCCGGCGCCCTCGCGCCCCCTGCTGGCCGGGGCCACCGCCGATGACCGGGCCGGCGCGGGCGGCTACCCGCTGATGGGCGTGGTGATCGGCGCCGTCCTCGCCGCCGGCATGGTCGCCGCCGTGGCCGCGACCGCCAAGGCCAGGAGCGTCGCCCCCGCGAGGAGCGAGCCGGGACTGCGCGCCCAACTCCGCGCGGCCCGCGGCAACGCGCCCTTCGCCTGGCTGCTCGGCGCCTTCGTCACCCAGGCCGCGGCGACCGGCCTGATGCTGGCGGGCACCCAGTACTTCGCGACGTACATCCTCGACCGCCCGGCCGCCACGACGCTGCTGTTCCTCTGCCTCATCGTCCCCTCGCTGCTCGCCATGGGCCTGTGGCTGGCCGTCGCGCGCCGCGCCGGGAAGCGGAACGCCACCCTCGTCGCCTCGCTCTGCTTCCTGCTGGGGACGCTGGGCGCGGCGGCCGGCCGTGAGCTGCCGACCCCGCTGATCCACGGGGCCGTCGCCGTGGCCGGTGTCGGGTACGCCGGCCCGCGGATGCTGCCGATGGCGATGCTCGGTGACGCGATCGCCGCCGACGCCCACACGAGCGGCAGGCGCCGGGCCGGGGTCTTCACCGGGCTGTGGACCGCGGGCGAGACGCTCGGACTCGCCCTCGGCCCCGGCCTGTTCGGGCTCGTGCTCGCGCTCGGCGGGTTCGTCTCCTCCGACGCCGACCACCGGGTGGCCCAGCCGGACTCCGCGCTCACCGCCATCGTGGTCGGCTTCGGCGCGCTGCCCGCCGCCCTGCTCCTCCTCAGCCTCCCGCTGCTGGCCCGCTACCGCCTGACCGAGGCCGAACTGGTCCGGCCGCGCGACACGGCCGGGGCCGCACCCGCCGCCCCGGACAAGGAATCCGCAGGACGACCGGAGGGTGTGCATGACGACCGACCCGATCCTGACGCGCCTGGCCACGCTGCGCGCGGGCGATCTCCCCGTCCGGGGCGGACGCACGATGGCGTACGTCTACGACGCGGGGCTCGACGGGCTCGACGAGCTGGCCGACGCCGCGCACGCCGCCTTCGCCGGGGTCAACGGGCTCGACATGACGGCCTTCCCCAGCGTCGTGGAGCTGGAGAACGACCTGGTGCGGCGGGCCACCGCGCTGCTGGGCGGGGGTGCGGGCACCTTCACCAGCGGCGGCACCGAGAGCTGCCTGCTCGCGGTTCTGACGGCCCGTCAGCACGCCCGTCGAACGCGAGGCGTGAGCGACCCCGAACTGGTCCTCCCGGAGACGGCGCACGCCGCGTTCCACAAGGCCGCCGAACTGTTCGGGCTGCGCGTGGTGAGCGTGCCCGTCGACCCGGACACGTTCAAGGCGCGCCCCACCGACATGGCCGCGGCGCTCACCGACCGCACGGCCCTGGTCGTCGTCTCGGCGCCCTCGTACGCGCACGGCGTCATCGACCCCGTCGCGGAGGTGGCGGCCGAAGCGGCCCGGCGCGGGGTGCTCTGCCACGTCGACGCCTGCATCGGCGGCTGGTACCTCGGGCACCTGCGGACAGCCGCCCGGGACGGCCGCCTCGGCCGGGACACGCCGGACATCCCCGCGTTCGACCTGTCGGTGCCGGGGGTGACCTCCCTCTCGGTGGACCTCCACAAGTACGCGTACACGGCGAAGGGCGCCTCACTCCTCCTTTTCGAGGACGCCGAACTGCGCCGCCATGGCTGGTTCGCGCACTCCTCCTGGCCCGGCTACCCCGTGGTCACCTCGACGCTCCAGGGCACCAAGTCCGCCGGGCCGCTCGCCGCTGCCTGGGCCGTGACCGAGCGCGTCGGCGCCGAGGGTTACACCGCGTTGTCGGCGCGCGTGCATCGGGCCACCCGCGCCCTCGCCGAAGGCATCGAACGGATCGAGGGGCTGCGGCTGCTCGCGCGGCCCGAGGCCTCCCTGCTCGCGGTCGCCGCCGACGACCGGCAGGGCACGGAGGTCGATGTGTTCGTCGTGGCGGACGAGATGCGGGGAGCGGTTGGTACCTCCAGCCGCAGCCCGCCTTCGGGGCGTCGCCGGCCAATCTGCATCTGACGGTGACGGCCGCGGTCGCGGCGGACGAGACGGTGCGGCTGCTCCTCGGCGACCTGGAGAAGGCGGTGGCGCGGGCCCGCGCGGCGGGTCCCGTCCGGCTCGACCCGGCGATCGCCGAGGCCGCCGGGGCGCTCGACCCGGACGCGCTCACCCCGCAGGAGGTCGAGACGGCGCTGGCCCTCGCGGGCATCGGCGAGGGCGGGCCGCTGCCCGAGCGGATGGCGCCGGTGCTCGCCGTCCTCCAGGCGCTGCCGCCGAAGCTGAGCGAACGGCTCCTTCCCGAGGTCGTCGGACGTCTCTACCGGATCTGAGGCGGGCGCCCCGGACCCGGGGGAACGCCGAAGGGGCGGCGCCGGTCGGCGCCGCCCCTTCGGATGTGACGTTTCTTCGGTTCGGCCCCGATCAGGCCTCTTCGTGCGCCACCGCACGCCGCGCGTCCGCGTCCAGGACTCCCCAACTGATGAGCTGCTCGGTCAGCACCGAGGGCGACTGGTCGTAGATGACCGCGAGGGTACGCAGGTCGTCCTGGCGGATCGAGAGCACCTTGCCGTTGTAATCGCCGCGCTGCGACTGGATCGTGGCCGCATAGCGCTGGAGCGGGCCCGCCTTCTCCGGCGGCACGTGCGCCAGGCGCTCCAGGTCCAGGACGAGCTTCGGCGGGGGCTCGGCAGCGCCACCGGGGGTGGTGCCCGGCAGCAGCTCCTGCACCGGAACCCCGTAGAAGTCCGCCAGCTCGGCGAGGCGCTGCACGGTCACGGCACGGTCACCGCGCTCGTACGACCCGACCACGACCGCCTTCCAGCGTCCCTGGGACTTCTCCTCGACGCCGTGGAGGGAAAGGCCCTGCTGGGTACGGATCGCACGGAGCTTGGCCCCGAGCTGCTTGGCGTATTCGCTGGACATATAGCTCCCCGGACACTGCATCACTATGCGGCTGCGCCGCGTGGCTGTAACTCACTGTGAGGTTACGCAGCGTTACTTGGCCGCGTCAAGCCGAATGGTCCGTACCGACCTTCTCCCAAAACGGGCGTTTCCGCACCTCCAGGGTGGTGATCAGCGATGTTCGCGGGCTGATAGTCTGGGTGGCGCAAATCCGACGTCCTTTAAGATCCGTCCCGTGAGGCGGAGAAGGGGGTCCGTTTCGTATGGACACGCACGACGCGCAGAACCCGCAGCATCCCCACAGCCCCGGTGCCAGGTCCGTCCTCGAAGGCCCTGACATCGCGCGGGCGCTGACCCGTATCGCCCACGAGATCGTCGAACGCGCCAAGGGCGCCGAGGACGTGGTCCTCCTGGGCATCCCCACGCGGGGCGTCTTCCTCGCCCGCCGCCTGGCCGAGAAGCTCGAAGAGATCACCGGCCGACCCGTCCCCGTCGGCTCGCTCGACATCACGATGTACCGGGACGACCTGCGCATGCACCCGCCGCGCGCCCTCGCCCGCACGGAGATCCCGGGCGACGGCATCGACGGCCGCCTCGTGGTCCTCGTCGACGACGTCCTCTTCTCCGGCCGCACCATCCGCGCCGCCCTCGACGCGCTGAACGACATCGGGCGCCCGCGCGCCGTGCAGCTCGCCGTCCTCGTCGACCGGGGCCACCGCGAGCTCCCGATCCGCGCCGACTACGTCGGCAAGAACCTCCCCACGTCGCTGCGGGAGACGGTCAAGGTCCAGCTCGCCGAGGAGGACGGCCGCGACGCCGTACTGCTCGGTGCCAAGCGGGACTCCAGGACGGCCGAGCAGTAGCCACCTTCGCGCGCACGTCCCGCCGACGGGCCGTACGCCACCACAGGTGTGCCCTCGCGCGCCCGCACGCCCCACATCTTCTGAACCTCCCTACGGAGCACCCCCGATGATGCGACACCTCATCTCGGCCGCCGACCTCACCCGCGACGACGCCGTCCTCATCCTCGACACCACCGAGGAGATGGTCCGCGTCGCCGACCGGCCCATCAAGAAACTGCCCGCGCTGCGCGGGCGCACCGTCTGCAACCTCTTCTTCGAGGACTCGACCCGCACCCGGATCTCCTTCGAGGCCGCCGAGAAGCGCCTGTCCGCCGACGTCATCAACTTCGCCGCCAAGGGCTCCAGCGTCTCCAAGGGCGAGTCCCTGAAGGACACCGCGCAGACCCTGGAGGCGATGGGCGTCGACGCCGTCGTCATCCGGCACGGCGCGTCCGGCGCCCCCTACCGGCTCGCGACCTCCGGCTGGATCGACGCCCCGGTGATCAACGCGGGCGACGGCACCCACCAGCACCCCACCCAGGCACTGCTCGACGCCTTCACCATGCGCCGCCGCCTGGTCGGCGCGGACGCCGGGATCGGCCAGGGCCTCGACGGCAAGCGCGTCACGCTCGTCGGTGACGTCCTGCACAGCCGCGTCGCCCGCTCCAACGTCGACCTGCTGCACACCCTCGGCGCCCACGTCACCCTCGTCGCGCCGCCCACCCTGCTGCCCGTCGGCGTCGAGACCTGGCCGTGCGAGGTCTCCTACGACCTCGACTCCACGCTCCCCGAGTCCGACGCGGTGATGATGCTCCGGGTCCAGAGGGAGCGGATGAACGCCGCGTTCTTCCCGACCGAACGCGAGTACTCGCGCCGCTACGGCCTCGACGGCGACCGCATGGCGAAGATGCCCGAGCACGCCATCGTGATGCACCCGGGGCCGATGGTGCGCGGCATGGAGATCACCGCGGAGGTCGCCGACTCCGAGCGCTGCACGGCCATCGAACAGGTCGCCAACGGCGTGCACACCCGCATGGCCGTCCTTTACCTGCTGCTCGGCGGCAACGAGCCCGCCGTCACCCACTCTCGTACCGAGGAGAAGCAAGCATGAGCGAGACGCACAAGACACTGCTCCGTGGTGCGAAGGTGCTCGGCGGTGAGCCGCGGGACGTCCTGATCGACGGCACCGTCATCGCCGAGATCGGCAGCGGACTGAGCACCGACGGCGTCGACGAGATCGTCGAGGCCGCGGGCAAGGTGCTCCTGCCGGGCCTCGTCGACCTGCACACCCACCTGCGCGAGCCGGGCCGCGAGGACTCCGAGACCGTCCTCACCGGTACCCGGGCCGCCGCCTCCGGTGGCTACACCGCCGTCTTCGCCATGGCCAACACCTTCCCGGTCGCCGACACCGCGGGCGTCGTCGAGCAGGTGTACCGGCTCGGTCAGCAGCACGGCTACTGCGACGTGCAGCCCATCGGCGCCGTCACCGTCGGCCTGGAGGGCCAGAAGCTCGCCGAGCTGGGCGCCATGCACGACTCCACCGCCGGCGTCACCGTCTTCTCCGACGACGGCAAGTGCGTCCACGACGCCGTGATCATGCGCCGCGCCCTGGAGTACGTGAAGGCCTTCGGCGGCGTCGTCGCCCAGCACGCCCAGGAGCCCCGACTCACCGAGGGCGCCCAGATGAACGAGGGCACCGTCTCCGCCGAGCTGGGCCTCGGCGGCTGGCCGGCCGTCGCCGAGGAGTCGATCATCGCCCGCGACGTGCTGCTCGCCGAGCACGTCGGCTCCCGGGTGCACATCTGCCACCTGTCGACCGCCGGTTCCGTGGAGATCGTGCGCTGGGCCAAGTCCCGCGGCATCGACGTGACCGCCGAGGTCACCCCCCACCACCTGCTGCTCACCGACGAGCTCGTGCGCTCCTACAACCCGGTCTACAAGGTCAACCCGCCGCTGCGCACCGAGAAGGACGTCATGGCGCTGCGCGAGGCGCTCGCCGACGGCACGATCGACATCGTCGCCACCGACCACGCCCCGCACCCGCACGAGGACAAGGACTGCGAGTGGGCCGCCGCCGCCATGGGCATGGTCGGCCTGGAGACCGCGCTCTCCGTCGTCCAGCACACCATGGTCGAGACCGGGCTGCTCGACTGGGCCGGCGTCGCCGAGCGGATGTCCGTCAAGCCCGCCGAGATCGGCCGGGCCACGGGCCACGGACGGCCCGTCTCGGCAGGTGAGCCCGCCAACCTCGTCCTGGTCGACGCCGACTACCGTGGAAGCGTTGACCCCGCGGGCTTCGCCTCCCGCAGCCGCAACACCCCCTACGAGGGCCGTGAGCTGCCGGGGCGCGTCACCCACACCTGGCTGCGGGGCAAGGCCACCCTCGCCGACGGGAAGCTCGCGTGACACCTCTGCTGTACCTGGCCGCCGAACAGAAGTCGGCGGACGTGACCGACTGGCCCGACCGGGTCGGCTGGATCGTCGGACTGCTGCTCTTCATCGCACTCGTCTACTGGCTGATGCGCCAGGGCTGGAAGTGGCGCGGCACCCTCCAGGGCGACGTACCGCCGCTGCCCGACGCGCCGAGCGAGCGCGGCCCCGTCAGACTTGCACTGAGCGGCCGCTACCACGGCTCCACCACCGCCGGGCAGTGGCTCGATCGCATCGTCGCGCACGGCCTCGGCACCCGCAGCCGCGTCGAGCTGACCCTGACGGACGCCGGACTGGACGTCGTACGCCCCGGAGCGAGCGACTTCTTCGTCCCGGCGGACGCGCTGCGCGAGGCCCGGCTCGACAAGGGCATCGCCGGCAAGGTCCTGACCGAGGGCGGTCTGCTGATCGTCACCTGGGCGCTCGGCGACAAGCTGATCGACTCCGGGTTCCGCTCGGACCACGCCGCCGAGCAGGCCGCATGGGTCACCGCCATCAACGACATGATCACCACGCACATCACGACGGAAGGCACCGCACGATGACCACCTCCAAGCAGGGGAGCCCCTCCACGAGGAAAAAGGTGCTTCCCGCCGTTCTCGTCCTGGAGGACGGCCGGGTGTTCCGCGGCCGCGCCTACGGGGCCGTGGGGGAGACCTTCGGCGAGGCCGTCTTCTCCACCGGCATGACCGGCTACCAGGAGACCCTCACCGACCCGTCGTACGCCCACCAGATCGTGGTCGCCACCGCCCCGCAGATCGGCAACACCGGCTGGAACGACGAGGACGACGAGTCGGCCCGCATCTGGGTCTCCGGCTACGTGGTCCGCGACCCCGCGCGCGTGCCGTCCAACTGGCGCTCCAAGCGCAGCCTGGACGACGAGCTGAGCGCCCAGGGCGTCGTCGGCATCAGCGGCATCGACACCCGCGCCCTCACCCGCCATCTGCGCGAGCGCGGCTCCATGCGCTCCGGCATCTTCTCCGGCGAGACGCTCCCCGCCGACGCGGAGCTGGTCGCGAAGGTCCAGGCGCAGCCGCAGATGAAGGGCGCGAGCCTGTACGAGGAGGTCGCCACCAAGGAGGCCTACGTCGTCCCGGCGGTCGGCGAGAAGAGGTTCACCGTCGCCGCCGTCGACCTCGGCATCAAGGGCATGACCCCGCACCGCATGGCCGAGCGCGGCATCGAGGTGCACGTGCTCCCGGCGACGGCGACCGAAGAGGACGTCTACGCCGTGCACCCCGACGGCGTCTTCTTCTCCAACGGCCCGGGCGACCCGGCCACCGCCGAGGGTCCCGTCGCGCTGATGAGCGCCGTCCTCGCGCGCAAGACGCCCCTGTTCGGCATCTGCTTCGGCAACCAGATCCTCGGCCGCGCCCTCGGCTTCGGCACCTACAAGCTGAAGTACGGCCACCGCGGCATCAACCAGCCGGTGCAGGACCGCACCACCGGCAAGGTCGAGGTCACCGCGCACAACCACGGCTTCGCCGTGGACGCCCCGCTCGACAAGGTCAGCGAGACGCCCTTCGGCCGCGCCGAGGTCTCCCACGTCTGCCTGAACGACCAGGTCGTCGAAGGTCTCCGACTGCTCGACCAGCCGGCCTTCTCCGTCCAGTACCACCCCGAAGCGGCCGCGGGTCCGCACGACGCCGCGTACCTCTTCGACCGCTTCGTCTCTCTCATGGCAGCAGAAGGAGCCCAGCGTGCCTAAGCGCTCCGACATCCAGTCCGTCCTGGTCATCGGCTCCGGCCCGATCGTCATCGGCCAGGCCGCCGAGTTCGACTACTCCGGCACCCAGGCGTGCCGCGTCCTGCGGGCCGAGGGCCTGCGGGTCATCCTCGTGAACTCCAACCCCGCGACGATCATGACCGACCCGGAGATCGCCGACGCCACGTACGTCGAGCCGATCACCCCCGAGTTCGTCGAGAAGATCATCGCCAAGGAGCGCCCCGACGCGCTGCTGCCCACCCTGGGCGGCCAGACCGCGCTCAACACCGCGATCTCCATGCACGAGCAGGGCGTCCTCGAGAAGTACGGCGTCGAGCTGATCGGCGCCAACGTCGAGGCGATCAACAAGGGCGAGGACCGCGACCTCTTCAAGGGCGTCGTCGAGGAGGTCCGCAAGAAGATCGGGCACGGCGAGTCCGCCCGCTCCGTGATCTGCCACTCCATGGACGATGTCCTCAAGGGCGTCGACACCCTCGGCGGCTACCCCGTCGTCGTCCGCCCCTCCTTCACCATGGGCGGCGCCGGTTCCGGCTTCGCCCACGACGAGGAGGAGCTGCGCCGCATCGCCGGCCAGGGCCTGACCCTCTCTCCCACCACCGAGGTGCTCCTGGAGGAGTCCATCCTCGGCTGGAAGGAGTACGAGCTGGAGCTGATGCGCGACAAGAACGACAACGTCGTGGTCGTCTGCTCCATCGAGAACTTCGACCCGATGGGCGTGCACACCGGCGACTCGATCACCGTCGCGCCCGCGATGACGCTGACCGACCGCGAGTACCAGCGCCTTCGCGACATCGGTATCGCGATCATCCGCGAGGTCGGCGTCGACACCGGCGGCTGCAACATCCAGTTCGCGATCAACCCCGCCGACGGCCGTGTCATCGTCATCGAGATGAACCCGCGCGTGTCGCGCTCGTCCGCGCTCGCCTCCAAGGCCACCGGCTTCCCGATCGCGAAGATCGCCGCGAAGCTGGCCGTCGGCTACACGCTCGACGAGATCCCGAACGACATCACCGAGAAGACCCCGGCCTCCTTCGAGCCGACGCTCGACTACGTCGTCGTGAAGGCCCCGCGTTTCGCCTTCGAGAAGTTCCCGAGCGCCGACTCCACCCTCACCACGACCATGAAGTCGGTCGGCGAGGCCATGGCGATCGGCCGCAACTTCACCGAGGCGTTCCAGAAGGCGCTGCGCTCCCTGGAGAAGAAGGGCAGCCAGTTCACGTTCGTCGGCGAGGTCGGCGACAAGAAGGAACTGCTCGAAGCCTCCGTCCGCCCGACCGACGGCCGGATCAACACGGTCATGGAGGCGATCCGGGCCGGCGCCACGCCCGAGGAGGTCTTCGAGTACACGAAGATCGACCCGTGGTTCGTGGACCAGCTCTTCCTGATCAAGGAGATCGCGGACGAGCTGGCCGCCGCCGAGCGGCTCGACGCGGGCCTGCTCGCCGAGGCCAAGCGGCACGGCTTCTCCGACCAGCAGATCGCCGAGCTGCGCGGCCTGCGCGAGGACGTCGTCCGCGAGGTCCGGCACGCGCTCGGGGTCCGCCCGGTCTACAAGACGGTCGACACCTGCGCCGCCGAGTTCGCCGCGAAGACGCCGTACTTCTACTCCTCCTACGACGAGGAGTCCGAGGTCGCGCCGCGCGAGAAGCCCGCGGTGATCATCCTGGGCTCGGGCCCGAACCGCATCGGCCAGGGCATCGAGTTCGACTACTCCTGCGTCCACGCCTCCTTCGCGCTCAGCGACGCGGGCTACGAGACCGTCATGGTCAACTGCAACCCGGAGACCGTCTCCACCGACTACGACACCTCCGACCGCCTGTACTTCGAGCCGCTGACGCTGGAAGACGTGCTGGAGATCGTGCACGCGGAGTCCCTCGCCGGACCGATCGCGGGCGTCGTCGTCCAGCTCGGCGGCCAGACCCCGCTGGGCCTCGCCCAGGCCCTCAAGGACAACGGCGTCCCCGTCGTCGGCACCTCCCCCGAGGCGATCCACGCCGCCGAGGACCGTGGCGCCTTCGGGCGGGTCCTCGCCGAGGCCGGCCTCCCCGCCCCGAAGCACGGCACCGCCACCACGTTCGCGGAAGCGAAGGCCATCGCCGATGAGATCGGCTACCCGGTCCTCGTGCGCCCGTCCTACGTCCTCGGCGGGCGCGGCATGGAGATCGTCTACGACGAGACCCGGCTGTCCTCGTACATCGAGGAGTCGACGGAGATCAGCCCCAGCCGCCCCGTCCTCGTGGACCGCTTCCTCGACGACGCCATCGAGATCGACGTGGACGCCCTGTACGACGGCGAGGAGCTGTACCTCGGCGGCGTCATGGAGCACATCGAGGAAGCCGGCATCCACTCCGGCGACTCGGCGTGCGCCCTGCCCCCGATCACCCTCGGCGGCTTCGACATCAAGCGCCTGCGCGCCTCCACCGAGGCCATCGCCAAGGGCGTCGGCGTCCGCGGCCTCATCAACATCCAGTTCGCCCTGGCCGGGGACATCCTCTACGTCCTGGAGGCCAACCCGCGCGCCTCGCGCACCGTCCCCTTCACCTCGAAGGCGACCGCGGTGCCGCTCGCCAAGGCCGCCGCCCGCATCTCGCTCGGCGCCACCGTCGCCGAGCTGCGCGCCGAGGGCCTGCTGCCGAGGAACGGCGACGGAGGCACGCTCCCGCTCGACGCGCCGATCTCCGTCAAGGAGGCCGTCATGCCGTGGTCGCGCTTCCGCGACATCCACGGCCGCGGCGTCGACACGGTCCTCGGCCCGGAGATGCGCTCCACCGGCGAGGTCATGGGCATCGACAGCGTCTTCGGCACGGCGTACGCCAAGTCGCAGGCGGGCGCCTACGGACCGCTGCCGACCAAGGGCCGCGCGTTCATCTCCGTCGCCAACCGCGACAAGCGCTCGATGATCTTCCCGGCGCGCGAGCTGGTCGCCCACGGCTTCGAGCTGCTCGCCACCTCCGGCACCGCCGAGGTCCTCAAGCGCAACGGCCTCAACGCCACCGTCGTGCGCAAGCAGTCCGAGGGCGAGGGCCCGAACGGCGAGAAGACGATCGTCCAGCTCATCCACTCGGGCGACGTCGACCTCATCGTCAACACCCCGTACGGCACCGGCGGCCGGCTCGACGGCTACGAGATCCGCACCGCGGCCGTGGCCCGCTCGGTGCCCTGCCTGACGACGGTCCAGGCGCTCGCCGCGGCCGTCCAGGGCATCGACGCCCTCAACCACGGCGGCGTGGGCGTCCGTTCCCTTCAGGAACACGCGGAACACCTCACCGCGGCCCGCGACTAGCAACCCGAACAGAACGAGGGGGACACCATGGCGGTGTCCCCCTCTTCATGAGGCTTCCTGGGGACCCCGACATGTACAAGCTCTTCTTCCACCTCGTCTTCAAGCGCATGGACCCGGAGAAGGCCCACCACCTGGCCTTCCGCTGGATCCGGGGCGTGGCCCGCGTCCCCGTCCTGCGCACCTTCGTGGCCGCCGCCCTCGCGCCGCGGTACAGGGAACTGCGTACCGAGGCGCTCGGCCTGCGCATGCACGGCCCCTTCGGGCTCGCCGCGGGCTTCGACAAGAACGCCGTCGCGATCGACGGCATGGCGATGCTCGGCTTCGACCACATCGAGATCGGCACCGTCACGGGCGAGCCGCAGCCCGGCAACCCCAAGAAGCGCCTCTTCCGCCTCGTCCAGGACCGGGCGCTCATCAACCGCATGGGCTTCAACAACGAGGGCTCGCTGGCCGTCGCCGCCCGCCTTGCCTCCCGCACCCCGGTCTTCAAGGCCACCGTCGGCGTGAACATCGGCAAGACCAAGGTCGTGGCGGAGGCCGACGCCGCCGCCGACTACGTGAAGTCGACCGAGCGTCTCGCCGCCTTCGCCGACTACCTCGTCGTCAACGTCTCCTCGCCCAACACCCCGGGTCTGCGCAACCTCCAGGCCACCGAGGCGCTGCGCCCGCTGCTCATCGCCGTGCGCGACGCCGCCGACCGCACCGTGCGCGCGCGCCGCGTCCCGCTCCTGGTGAAGATCGCGCCCGATCTCGCCGACGAGGACATCGACGCGGTCGCCGACCTCGCCGTCGAACTCGGCCTGGACGGCATCATCGCCACCAACACCACGATCTCCCGCGACGGCCTCGCCACCAGGGGCGCGATCGTGGACGAGACCGGCGGCCTGTCCGGGGCTCCCCTCAAGAAGCGCTCCCTCGAGGTCCTGAGGCGCCTCTACGCGCGCGTGGGGGACCGGGTGACCCTCGTGGGCGTCGGCGGCATCGAGAACGCGGAGGACGCCTGGCAGCGCATCCTCGCGGGCGCCACCCTCGTCCAGGGCTACAGCGCCTTCATCTACGAGGGCCCGTTCTACGCCCGAGCGATCCACAAGGGACTTGCCGCGCGCCTGAACAACTCCCCGTACGCCACGCTCGCCGAAGCGGTGGGCGCCGACGTGAAGAAGGCGGAATCCGCATGAGTGTGTACGAGCCCTTCGGCGCCCGCCTGCGCCGGGTCATGGACGAGCGCGGCCCCCTGTGCGTCGGCATCGATCCGCACGCCGCCCTGCTGTCCTCCTGGGGCCTGGGCGACGACATCGCCGGACTGGAGTCCTTCACCCGTACGTCGGTCGAGGCGCTGGCCGGCACCGTCGCCGTCGTCAAGCCGCAGTCGGCGTTCTTCGAGCGGTTCGGCTCGCGCGGCATCGCCGTCCTGGAGCGCGCCGTCGCCGAGCTGCGCGCCGCGGGCACCCTCGTCGTCATGGACGCCAAGCGCGGCGACATCGGCTCCACCATGGCCGCGTACGCGGAGACCTTCCTGCACCGGGACTCGCCCCTGTTCTCGGACGCGCTGACCGTCTCGCCCTACCTCGGCTACGGCTCGCTGAAGCCCGCGGTCGACCTCGCGCGCGCGTCCGGCGCGGGCCTCTTCGTCCTCGCGCTCACCTCCAACCCCGAGGGCGGCGAGGTCCAGCACGCCGTGCGCGCCGACGGCCGCACCGTGGGCGCGACGATGCTCGGGCACCTCGCCGGGGAGAACGCGGGGGAGGAGCCCCTGGGCTCGTTCGGCGCCGTCGTCGGGGCGACCCTCGGCGATCTGGCGGCGACCTACGACCTCGGCATCAACGGTCCGCTCCTCGCGCCCGGCATCGGCGCCCAGGGGGCCACGCCGGCCGATCTCCCGACGGTGTTCGGCGCGGCCGTGCGCAACGTCGTACCGAACGTGAGCCGTGGCGTCCTCAAGGCTGGGCCCTCCGTGGGAGCCCTGCGGGAGGCGGCCGTACGGTTCGCGGACGAGGTGCGTGAGGCGGTCGACGGCGCCTGAGGAGAGACCCTCTGGGGTGGCACTGCGTGCCGACCTTGGGGCCCGCGTCCGATTCCTGACCGATTTACGGGTCGTTATGTCGGAAATGCGCGGCTCGACAGAGGCTGACCAGGACTTTTCGTTCGTTCTCGCTGACTCAGACGGCCGTGGCCGCTAGTCTCCGTCGAGAGGTGTGGGGCGACTAGGTTCCTCACCGGTCCGTATCCGACAGTTTCGACATCCGAGGTGACGTAGGCGTGGCTCTTCCGCCCCTTACCCCTGAACAGCGCGCAGCCGCGCTCGAAAAGGCCGCCGCGGCTCGCCGGGAGCGGGCCGAGGTCAAGAATCGACTCAAGCACTCCGGCGCCTCCCTCCACGAGGTCATCAAGCAGGGCCAGGAGAACGACGTCATCGGCAAGATGAAGGTCTCCGCCCTCCTGGAGTCCCTGCCGGGCGTGGGCAAGGTCCGCGCCAAGCAGATCATGGAGCGGCTCGGGATCTCCGAATCCCGCCGGGTGCGCGGTCTCGGTTCCAACCAGATCGCCTCCCTGGAGCGCGAGTTCGGCAGCACCGGAGCCTGAGTGCCCAGGCCGGCCCCCGGGCTGGTCCGGGCAGTCCGGAACAACTGGAATAATCGCTGCATGAGTGAACGTCCGCGGCTGACCGTGCTCTCCGGCCCCTCCGGGGTCGGCAAGAGCACGGTCGTCGCCCATATGCGCAAGGAACACCCCGAGGTCTGGCTCTCGGTGTCGGCGACGACCCGCAAGCCGCGCCCCGGCGAGAAGCACGGGGTCCAGTATTTCTTCGTCACCGACGAGGAGATGGACAAGCTGATCGCCAACGGCGAGCTCCTCGAGTGGGCCGAGTTCGCGGGGAACCGTTACGGCACTCCGCGCCGTGCCGTCCTCGACCGCCTGGAGGCGGGCGAGCCCGTCCTCCTGGAGATCGACCTCCAGGGCGCGCGCCTGGTCAGGGAGTCGATGGCCGAGGCGCAGCTCGTCTTCCTGGCCCCGCCGAGCTGGGAGGAGCTGGTCCGCCGGCTCACCGGGCGCGGCACCGAGGCGCCTGAGGTCATCGAGCGCCGGCTCGAGGCCGCGAAGGTGGAGCTGGCCGCCGAGGCGGAGTTCGACACGACCCTTGTCAACACCTCCGTCGAGGACGTGGCGCGTGAGCTGCTAGCCTTGATGAAAGTTCTTTGATCTTTACCCCAGTCGGGACAACGGTCCCGGCCCCCATCGGAAGGCAGAGCGTGTCCTCTTCCATCACCGCGCCCGAGGGCATCATCAACCCGCCGATTGATGAGCTCCTCGAGGCAACCGACTCGAAGTACAGCCTGGTCATCTACGCCGCCAAGCGCGCGCGCCAGATCAACGCGTACTACTCGCAGCTCGGCGAGGGCCTCCTCGAGTACGTCGGCCCGCTGGTGGACACGCACGTCCACGAGAAGCCGCTCTCGATCGCCCTGCGTGAGATCAACGCGGGCCTGCTGACGTCCGAGGCCATCGAGGGCCCCGCGCAGTAACGCCCACCGCTTTCACCACAGGCCCGACAGCCCGGCTGTCGGGCCTGTGGTGTGTCATGGAGTCGTACACACAGCCAAGCGCGGGGAGGCACGAACGGTGGAGACGGTGGACAGGCCAAGCGTCGTACTGGGGGTCAGCGGCGGTATCGCCGCCTACAAGGCGTGCGAGCTGCTGCGGCGGCTGACCGAGTCGGGCCACGACGTACGCGTCGTGCCCACGGCCTCGGCGCTGCACTTCGTCGGCGCCGCGACCTGGTCGGCTCTCTCCAGCAACCCGGTCTCCACCGAGGTGTGGGACTCCGTCCACGAGGTGCCGCACGTGCGGATCGGCCAGCACGCCGACCTCGTCGTCGTCGCCCCGGCCACCGCCGACATGCTCGCCAAGGCGGCCCACGGCCTCGCCGACGACCTCCTCACCAACACCCTCCTCACCGCGCGCTGCCCGGTCGTCTTCGCGCCCGCCATGCACACGGAGATGTGGGAGCACCCGGCGACCCAGGAGAACGTCGCCACGCTGCGCCGTCGCGGCGCCCTCGTCATCGAGCCCGCGGTCGGGCGCCTGACCGGCGTCGACACCGGCAAGGGCCGCTTCCCCGACCCCGTCGAGATCTTCGAGTACGTACGCCGCGTGCTGGCCAGGGGCGCCGACGCCGCCACGGCCGACCTCGCCGGCAAGCACGTCCTCGTCAGCGCGGGCGGCACCCGCGAACCCCTCGACCCGGTCCGCTTCCTCGGCAACCGCTCCTCCGGGAAGCAGGGCTACGCGCTGGCCCGTACGGCAGCCGCCCGCGGCGCCCGCGTCACGTTGCTCTCCGCGAACGCGACGCTGCCCGACCCGGCCGGGGTCGACGTCGTCCACGTGGGCACGGCCGTGCAACTGCGCGAGGCGGTGCTCAAGGCGGCGGACGACGCCGACGCGGTCGTGATGGCGGCGGCCGTGGCCGACTTCCGGCCCGGCACCTACGCCACGGGCAAGATCAAGAAGAAGGACGGTGAGGAACCCGCGCCGATCGCGCTCGTCCGCAACCCGGACATCCTCGCCGAGCTGTCCGCCGACCGCCCGCGCCCGGGCCAGGTGATCGTCGGGTTCGCCGCCGAGACCGACGACGTGCTCGCCAACGGCCGCGCCAAACTCGCCCGCAAGGGCTGTGACCTGCTCGTCGTCAACGAGGTGGGGGAGCGCAAGACGTTCGGCTCCGAGGAGAACGAGGCCGTGATCCTGGGCGCCGACGGCAGTGAGACGCCGATTCCGTACGGCCCGAAGGAAGCGCTCGCGGACCGGATCTGGGACGAAGTCGTCCGGCGTGTCTGAAAACCCGTTAATTCGGGGCGCCCAGTAGTCTTCCGGAGACCGTTCGTCGTGTCGCAGAATGCGGTGTCGCAGGTCACAGCGCTCCCAAGTGGCGAGACGCGTGGTCCGGCGGCCGAGCGTGACCGATAAACTGGTCTCGGACGCCGCCGGGCGCAGCTCCCGGCAGTCCATCAATGATCAGCCAGCAGCCGCTGCAACCACAGGGAGCGTTGTGTCCCGTCGCCTGTTCACCTCGGAGTCCGTGACCGAGGGTCACCCCGACAAGATCGCTGACCAGATCAGCGACACCATCCTCGACGCGCTGCTCCGCGAGGACCCCACGTCCCGCGTCGCCGTCGAGACGCTGATCACCACCGGCCTGGTCCACGTGGCCGGCGAGGTCACGACCAAGGCGTACGCGCCGATCGCGCAGCTCGTGCGCGACAAGATCCTCGAGATCGGCTACGACTCCTCGAAGAAGGGCTTCGACGGCGCTTCGTGCGGTGTCTCGGTCTCCATCGGATCGCAGTCCCCGGACATCGCGCAGGGCGTCGACACGGCGTACGAGAACCGGGTGGAGGGCGACGACGACGAGCTGGACAAGCAGGGCGCCGGCGACCAGGGCCTGATGTTCGGCTACGCGTGCGACGAGACGCCCGAGCTGATGCCGCTCCCGATCCACCTCGCGCACCGCCTCTCGCGCCGCCTCTCCGAGGTCCGCAAGAACGGCACCATCCCGTACCTGCGCCCCGACGGAAAGACCCAGGTCACCATCGAGTACGACGGTGACAAGGCGGTCCGCCTGGACACGGTCGTGGTCTCGTCCCAGCACGCCTCGGACATCGACCTCGACTCGCTGCTCGCCCCCGACATCCGTGAGTTCGTCGTCGAGCCCGAGCTGAAGGCGCTCCTGGACGACGGCATCAAGCTGGAGACCGAGGGCTACCGCCTCCTGGTCAACCCGACCGGCCGCTTCGAGATCGGCGGCCCGATGGGCGACGCCGGCCTCACCGGCCGCAAAATCATCATCGACACCTACGGTGGCTACGCCCGACACGGCGGCGGCGCCTTCTCCGGCAAGGACCCGTCCAAGGTCGACCGCTCCGCCGCCTACGCGATGCGCTGGGTCGCGAAGAACGTGGTGGCCGCCGGTCTCGCCTCGCGCTGCGAGGTCCAGGTCGCGTACGCCATCGGCAAGGCGGAGCCCGTCGGTCTCTTCGTGGAGACGTTCGGCACGAACACCGTCGACACGGACACCATCGAGGCCGCGATCAGCGAGGTCTTCGACCTCCGCCCGGCCGCGATCATCCGCGACCTCGACCTGCTCCGCCCGATCTACTCCCAGACGGCTGCCTACGGCCACTTCGGGCGCCCGCTGCCCGACTTCACGTGGGAGAAGACGGACCGGGTGGACGCGCTGCGCAAGGCGGCGGGTCTGTAGGTCTTTACGTTCCGCGCGCGGGGCCCGGCTCTCCTTCGGGAGGGTCGGGCCCCGGTGCTTTCCCGGTCCCTGCGCTGTCGGTGCCCTCTGGTAGGAATGCTGCTGTGAGCAGCGAGAACGACACCCCCGTGCAGCCCGCCGACGGCGAGCCGGAGCAGCTTGCGCTCATTCGGGAGAGCGTGCGCAGGTCGAAGGCGCCGAAGGCGAAGCCGCGGACGTGGCGCGGAGCGGCGCTCGCCAAGGAGTTGCCGGTGGCCCGGGTGCTCGTCGACAAGGGGGTGCTGCACCTCGACCGGTACTTCGAGTACGCGGTCCCCAAGGAGCTGGACGCCGCCGCGCAGCCGGGGGTGCGGGTGCGGGTGCGCTTCGGCGCCGGGTCGAGGAACGTGCGGGACGGCCGGCGCGAGGGTGGCGGGCTCATCGACGGGTTCCTGGTGGAGCGGGTCGCCGAGGCCGAGTACCAGGGCCCGCTGGCCGCCCTGGCCCAGGTCGTGTCGCCCGAACCCGTGCTGGACGCCGGACTCCTGGAGCTGACGCGGGCCGTCGCCGACCGGTACGCGGGGAGCCTCGCGGACGTCCTCCAGCTCGCGGTGCCGCCCCGGCACGCCAAGGCGGAGGCACGTGAGTTCCCGCCCCCGCCGCCCGCCCCCGCCGCGCCCGCACCCGGCTCCTGGGAACGCTACGAGCGCGGGGCCGAGCTGCTGGCCTCCCTCGCCGCCGGGGGTGCGCCGCGCGCCGTGTGGACCGCGCTGCCCGGGCCGCAGTGGGCCGACGAGATCGCCGGGGCCGTGCGGGCGACCCTCGCCTCGGGGCGGGGCGCGCTCGTCGTCGTGCCGACGGTGCGGCTCGCGGCGCGGGTCGATGCCGCGCTGCTTGAGGCGCTGGGGGAGGGCCGGCACGCGGTGCTGACCTCGGACGCCGGGCAGCAGCGCCGCTACCAGGAATGGCTCGCCGTACGCCGGGGCGCCGTACGGGCCGTGGTCGGGACCCGGGCGGCCATGTTCGCCCCCGTACGGGATCTGGGACTTGTCGTGGTGTGGGACGACGGGGACGGGCATCACAGCGACGACCACGCGCCCTTCCCGCATGTGCGTGAGGTCCTGGAGCTGCGGGCGACCCGGGACAAGTGCGCCTTTCTGCTGGGGAGTTGGAGCTGCACGGTCGAGGCCGCGCAGTTGGTGCGCAGCGGCTGGGCGGCCCCGGTCGCCGCCCCCCGCGAGGTGGTGCGCCGCGTCGCTCCGCTGGTGCGCACCGTGGGCGATCTGGATGTCGCCCGGGACGAGGCGGCGCGGGCCGCCCGACTGCCCAGCGTCGCCTGGGACGTGGCGCGGGCCGCCCTGCGCGAGGGGCCGGTGCTGGTGCAGGTGCCGCGGCGCGGATATGTGCCGCGGCTCGCCTGCCAGCGGTGCCGGGAGCCCGCCCGCTGCCGGCACTGCGCGGGCCCGCTGGAGGCGCGGGAGAGCACCGGGGTGCTGGCCTGCGGCTGGTGTGGCCGGTCCGAGGCGAACTGGCACTGCGCCGAGTGCGGGGGCTCCCGGTTGCGGGCCCAGGTGGTCGGGGCGCGGCGCACCGCCGAGGAGTTGGGGCGGGCGTTTCCCACGGTGCCGGTACGGACGTCGGGGCGCGAGCAGGTCCTCGACACGGTGTCGGCCGCTCCCGCGCTCGTGGTGAGCACGCCCGGCGCCGAGCCCGTCGCGGAGGGCGGGTACGCCGCCGCGCTGCTGCTCGACGGGTGGGCGATGCTCGGGCGGCCGGACCTGCGGGCGGGCGAGGACGCGCTGCGCCGCTGGATCGCCGCCGCCGCGCTGGTCAGGCCCCAGGAGGCGGGCGGCACCGTCGTCATCATGGCCGAGCCGACGCTGCGGCCGGTGCAGGCGCTGGTGCGCTGGGACCCGGCCGGGCACGCGGTGCGGGAGCTCGCGGACCGGGCCGAGCTGGGCTTTCCGCCGGTCTCCCGGATGGCGTCGGTGAGCGGGGCCCCCGACGCGCTCAGCGGTTTCCTCGACGCGGTCGAACTGCCCGCGGACGCCGAGGTGCTGGGTCCGGTGCCGCTGCCCGACGCGGGCCCGGGGGGAGCCCGGCGGCCGGGGGCGCCCCCGGCGGGCGAGCAGGGGGAGCGGGTCCTGGTGCGGGTGCCGCCGGGCAGCGGTGCCGCACTGGCGCGCGCCCTGAAGCAGGCGCAGGCGGCTCGGATGGCGCGCGGCGGGGTCGAGCCGGTGCGCGTACGGGTGGATCCGCCCGACATCGGCTGACCCGGCGTCAGGCCACGGTGACGCGGTGGCGTCAACACAGCGCCGCCTCCCCGCACCCGGTGCGGGGAGGCGGCGAGGGCTTGGTTCAGCCGTTGCGCGGTCCGGGGAAGGCGCCCGGCCGGGCCTCGTCGCGCAGGCCCTGGCTGCCTGCGGTCGGCTGGGTCGGCATGGCGCGGGCGGCGGGCACCGAGGGCAGCGGGCCCGCGCCCAGCGGCAGGGCGGGGCGCGTCGCCGCGGGGGTGTCGGTGGCGCGCTCCGCGTCGGCCGCCGCCTGCGTGACCGCCCTGCGGGCCCCGTAGCGGCGGTGCACCGCCTGCTTGGTGACGCCGAGCGCGGAGCCCACGGCGTCCCACGAGAAACCCAGCGAACGGTCGAAGTCGACGGCGGCGGTCACCAGGGTCTCGACGCTGTCCCGCAGCTCCTGGGCGAGGCGGACGGTCGGGGCGGGCGCGCGCCCGTAGACGACGAACCCCGCGGAGGGGCCGGAGCGGCGCGGGCGGTAGACGTTGCCGAGCTGTGCGGTGAGGGTGCGCAGTGCGTCCACCTGCCGGCGGACCCGCTCGATGTCCCGCACCAACAGATGCAGGCTGGCCCGTGCCTGGGCGTCGTGGGTTGCGTGGTCGGCCATGTACGAGCCTCTCGAACCGGCGATGAAAAGGGAGGGGACGCGCTCGCAGCAACGACAACGTCCGTTGACGATCGAATGATCACGGCCCCTGGACTGGTCAACTCTTTCTTGACCAACGCGCCATCCGGTGTGGGGTCACGCTGTTCGGGCGTATCCGCATATGCGCAGGGCGCGCGTTCGGCCGTGCGCCCCATGTGTCGCCGCTCAGGGACCGGCCTAGACTGGTGCGCTGCCCCGCCCCTGCCCCGAGAGGCCGTTAGTCCCTGATGAAGCTCGTCTTCGCCGGCACCCCCGAGGTCGCCGTTCCCGCTCTGGACGCCCTGATCGCCTCCGACCGGCACGAGGTCGCCGCGGTCGTCACCCGGCCCGACGCCCCGGCGGGACGTGGCCGGCGCCTCGTCGCGAGCCCGGTCGCCGAGCGCGCCGCGGAGGCCGGCATCGAGGTGCTCAAGCCCGCCAAGCCGCGCGACGAGGAGTTCCTGGCCCGGCTGCGCGAGATCGGCCCGGACTGCTGCCCGGTCGTCGCCTACGGGGCGCTGCTGCCGAGGGTCGCCCTCGACGTGCCGGCCCGCGGCTGGGTCAACCTGCACTTCTCGCTGCTGCCCGCCTGGCGCGGAGCCGCGCCCGTGCAACACGCGCTGATGGCGGGCGACGAGATCACCGGCGCCTCCACCTTCCTCATCGAGGAGGGCCTCGACTCCGGGCCCGTGTACGGCACCGTCACCGAGCCGGTCCGTTCCACGGACACCAGCGGCGACCTGCTGACCCGGCTCGCCCTCGCGGGCTCCGGGCTGCTCGTCGCGACGATGGACGGGATCGAGGACGGCTCCCTGAAGGCCGTGCCGCAGCCCGCCGACGGGGTCTCGCTCGCCCCGAAGATCACTGTCGAGGACGCTCGGATCGACTGGGCGGCGCCCGCGCTGCGCGTCGACCGCGTGGTGCGCGGCTGCACGCCCGCGCCCGGCGCGTGGACCGAGTTCCGCGGCGAACGCCTGAAGGTGCGCACGGCCGTGCCGGCGCCGGATCGCACGGACCTGGAGCCGGGCGAGCTGAGCGTCGGCAAGAAGCACCTGCACGTCGGTACGGGCTCGCACGCCGTCGAGCTGCTGTGGGTGCAGGCCCAGGGCAAGAAGCCGATGGCCGCCGCCGACTGGGCGCGCGGAGTGCGCATCGCGGCGGGCGAGCGACTGGGCTGAGCCCGGAGGGACGGCCGGGTGGCCGCGACGTAGGCTGGGAGGGTTCATTTCGGCGTACGACTTTCGCGTAGCGCCTGTACGACCCCACCAGCGGAGCACCTTTGAGCGACCAGCCGACCTCGTCGAAGCGCCGTCCCGGCCCGTCCGGCAAGCCGGGCAAGCCGCATCGGCGTCCCAAGAAGGACCCCGTGCGCATCCTCGCGTTCGAGGCGCTGCGCGCCGTCGACGAGCGGGACGCCTACGCGAACCTCGTGCTGCCGCCGCTGCTGCGCAAGGCGCGCGAGAAGCAGGGGCCCGACGCGTTCGACGGGCGGGACGCCGCGCTCGCGACCGAGCTCGTCTACGGGACGCTGCGCCGCCAGGGCACGTACGACGCGATCGTGGCGGCCTGTATCGACCGCCCGCTGCGCGAGGTCGACCCGCCGGTGCTCGACGTGCTGAACCTCGGCGTGCACCAGTTGCTCGGCACCCGCATCCCCACGCACGCCGCGGTCTCCGCCTCCGTGGAGCTGGCGCGGGTCGTGCTCGGCGACGGGCGGGCGAAGTTCGTCAACGCGGTGCTGCGCAAGGTGTCGCGGGACGATCTCGACACCTGGCTGGAGCGGGTCGCGCCGCCCTACGAGGACGACCCCGAGGAACACCTCGCGGTGGTGCATTCGCATCCGCGATGGGTCGTCTCCGCGCTCTGGGACTCCCTGGGCGGCGGTCGGGCCGGGATCGAGGACCTGTTGGAGGCGGACAACGAACGGCCCGAGGTGACGCTCGTGGCGCGTCCCGGGCGGACCACGGCCGAGGCCGTCCTCGCCGAGGTGGGCGAGGAGTCGGGGCTGCCGGGTCGCTGGTCCCCGTATGCCGTGCGGCTCGCGGAGGGCGGTGAGCCGGGGTCGTTCGACGTCGTGCGCTCCGGCCGGGCCGGGGTCCAGGACGAGGGCAGTCAGCTCGTCGCGCTCGCGCTCGCGAACGCTCCGCTGGAGGGCAGGGACGAGAAGTGGCTCGACGGCTGCGCGGGTCCCGGCGGCAAGGCCGCGATGCTGGCCGGGCTCGCGGCCGGGCGGGGCGCGACCCTGCTCGCCGCCGAGAAGCAGCCGCACCGCGCGGGGCTCGTCGCGAAGGCGCTCGACGGGAACCCGGGTCCTTACCAGGTGATCGCCGCCGACGGCACGCGCCCGCCGTGGCTGCCCGGCACGTTCGACCGGGTCCTCGTGGACGTGCCCTGTACGGGGCTCGGTGCGCTGCGGCGCCGTCCCGAGGCGCGCTGGCGCCGCCGCCCGGAGGATCTGGAGGGCTTCGCTCCGCTCCAGCGCTCCTTGCTGCGCATGGCACTGGAGTCGGTGCGGGTCGGCGGCGTCGTCGGCTACGCGACCTGCTCCCCGCACCTGGCCGAGACGCGGGCGGTCGTCGACGACGTCCTGAAGTCGGTCGGCGGCGCCGAACTCATCGACGCCCGGCCCCTGTTGGAAGGCGTGCCCGGCATCGGGGAGGGTCCCGACGTACAGCTCTGGCCGCACCTGCACGGCACCGACGCGATGTACCTAGCGCTGATCCGGCGCACCGCCTGACTCCCTGGAGAGCGCGTGGGGCCACCACACACGTGGCCCCACATCCAGGAAGAGCGAGGTCACGAGCACCGAGCGCACGATGAACGTGTCCAGGAGCACGCCGAGCGCCACCGCGAAGCCGATCTCGGCGAAGGCCACCATCGGGAGCGTGCCGAGCGCGGCGAACGTACCGGCCAGGACCAGGCCCGCCGAGGTGATCACGGCGCCGGTCGCGGCCAGGCCCGTGACGACACCGGTCCTGGTCCCCTTGCGGGCGGCCTCCTCGCGGATGCGGGTCGACAGGAAGATGTTGTAGTCGATGCCGAGCGCCACCAGGAACACGAAGACGAACAGCGGGAAGTCCGTCGACTCGCCCGCGTAGTCGAAGAGGTACCGGAAGGCGAGCGCGCTCAGACCGAGCGCCGCGGCGAAGGACAGGACGACCGTCCCGATCAGCAGCAGCGGCGCCACGACCGCGCGCAGCAGCAGCATCAGGATCAGCAGGACGACCACCAGGACCAGTGGGATCACCAGTCTGTTGTCGTGGGCCGTCGCGCGGTCCATGTCGAGCAGGGTCGCCGAGCCGCCGCCCACCTTCGCGTCGGCGTCCGGCACCGCCCGCACCGCGTCGCGGACCCGCCGCACCGTGTCCCGGCCCTCCTGGGTGTCGGAGGGTGCCGTGCTCGTGGCCTCGAACAGGACCCGCCCGTCGTGCTCGGGCGCGGTGTTCGGCGGGACGCCGATGCTGCGCCGTACGACGCCCTCGGTCGTGGCGACGGCGCGGCGCACCTGCGGGGCCTGCGCGCTGTTCGTGACGACGACGAGGGGATCGCCGGTGCCCGCGGGGAAGTACCTCTCCGAGATCTCCTGGCCCGCGATCGAGTCCGGCTTGTTCGTGAACGAGTCGGCGTTGCTGATGCCCTCCGCCCGGAGCTGCGTCAGGCCGAAGGAGAGGGCGGCGAGCGCCACCGCCGTCGCGGCCCACACCACGCGCGGGCGGACCGCGATACGGCGGCCGATCCGCGCCCACATGCCGCGCTCGGTGGGTTCCGCCGAGCCCATGTGCGGGATCGCGGGCCAGAACAGCCATCGTCCGAAGACCACGAGGAGGGCCGGGAAGAGCGTCAGCATCGCGGACAGGCCGATGGCGACACCGATCGCGGCGACGGGGCCGAGGCCGCGCGTCGAGTTCATGTCGGCGGTGAGCAGCATCAGCATGCTCAGCACCACGGTCGCGCCGGACGCCAGGACCGCGGGGCCCGCCCGGTGCAGCGCCAGCGCCATCGCCTCGTGCCGGTCCTCGTGGCGGCGCAGCTCCTCCCGGTAGCGGGCGACCAGCAGGAGCGCGTAGTCGGTGCCCGCGCCGAAGACGAGGACCGTGAGGATGCCCGCGCTCTGCCCGTTGACCGTCAGGCCCGCGTGCTCGGCCAGCAGGTAGATCAGCGCCTGCGCGGTGAACAGGGCCGCCACCACGCTCACCACCGGCACCAGCAGCAACGTAGGACTGCGATAGGTGAACAGCAGGATCACGATGACGATGCCGAGCGCGGAGAGCAGCAGCGTCGAGTCGATGCCCTCGAACGCCTCCGAGAAGTCCGCCGAGGTGCCGCCGGGGCCCGTGACGTGGATCGCGAGCCCATTCGCCGAGCCGCCGGTCCGCTCCCGCACGGAGTCCACGGCGGGCCCGATCCGCTCCCAGCCCTTCTCGCCCATGGCGACCGGGACGGAGATCTGGGCCGCGGACGGGCGCACCTTCGTGTCGAAGACCGGGCCGAGGGTCTGCGCGCCGCGCAGGCCGTGGTCGCCGAGCTGCCGGATCTGGCGGGCGTCCGCCGCGATCCGGGCCCGGTCGGCGGCGGTCAGTCCGCCCTCGCGGGCGTAGACCACGATCGCGGGGATGGCCTCCGGCCTGAACTCCTTGGAGACGTCGAGGACTTGGGTCGACTCGGCCGAACCCGGCAGCCAGGACTGGGCGTCGTTGTCCTGGGCGTCCGTGAGTTTCTGGGCGAGGGGTGCCGCGCCCACGATGATCACCAGCCACAGCAGCAGCACCAGCCATTTGCTGCGCCTGCCGCAGACCAGCCGGGCGACACCGCGCCGCCCTACCGGTTTCGTGGCCCGTGCATCGGTCCGTGGCTCCGCCATGGCGCCCCCCGCTGCGTCGTGCGCGGTTGTTTCCCGTCGGCCTGCTGTGGGCGGCCCAGAATGGCACGGGAGGGCACGGCTCGGCATCGGTATCGCGCCCAGGTCCGGACCGAGGAGGGCAACGGGCCCCGGGCATGACAGGCTGGGGGCATGGCTCAGATCAACCCCAGCATCCTGTCCGCGGACTTCGCCCGCCTTGCCGACGAGGCAAAGTCCGTCGAGGGCGCCGACTGGCTCCATGTCGACGTCATGGACAACCACTTCGTCCCCAACCTCACACTCGGGGTTCCGGTCGTAGAGTCGCTGGCGCGGGCGACGGACACCCCTCTGGACTGCCATCTGATGATCGAGGACCCCGATCGATGGGCGCCCCAGTACGTCGAAGCGGGGGCCGGCTCCGTCACCTTCCACGTCGAGGCCGCCGCCGCCCCGGTCCGCCTCGCCCGCGAGATCCGCGCCAAGGGCGCCCGCGCCTCCATGGCCCTCAAGCCGGCGACACCGATCGAGCCCTACGAGGACCTGCTCCCCGAACTGGACATGCTGCTGATCATGACGGTGGAGCCGGGCTTCGGCGGACAGGCGTTCCTCGACATCATGCTGCCGAAGATCCGCAGGACCCGGCAGCTCATCGCCAAGCACGGCCTCGAACTGTGGCTCCAGGTCGACGGTGGTGTCTCCGCCTCGACGATCGAGCGGTGCGCCGAGGCCGGCGCGGACGTCTTCGTCGCCGGTTCGGCGGTGTACGGCGCGGACGACCCGGCGGAAGCGGTCCGTGCATTGCGCACGCAGGCACAGAGCGCGACCGCCTCGGCCTCGTGGGCATGCGGCCACTGAGCCACAGAAACATGAACGCCGTACTTCGGGGCTGATCAAGCCCGCAGGATCTGCAAGGATGAACCGCGTATCCAGGTTGTGAACGCAGTGAGTCGTGCAAACGCAGTGAGTCGTGCAGAAGAGCAGTGAGGAGATCGCCGTGTCCGCATCATCGGCAGGTCGGTCAGCCCTGCGGATGGGCCCCGCGGAGCTGGTGCAGGCGGCGGCCATGGCCCGTCGCTTCTACCTGGAGGGCAAGTCCAAGATCCAGATTGCCGAGGAGTTCGGCGTCAGCCGCTTCAAGGTGGCCAGGGTCCTGGAGACCGCCCTGGAGCGGGATCTCGTACGCATCGAGATCCGGGTCCCGGCCGAGCTGGACGCCGAGCGCTCCGACGCGCTGCGCGCCCGCTACGGCCTGCGGCACGCGGTCGTCGTCGAGTCGCCGGCCGAGGCGGAGGAGTCGCCCGACCCGGAGAACCTCGGTGAGGTCGCCGCCGATCTGCTCGGCGAACTGGTGACCGAGGGCGATGTCCTCGGCCTCGCCTGGGGCCGCTCCACCATCCACATGGCCGCCGCCCTCGACCGGCTCCCGCCGTGCACCGTCGTGCAGTTGACCGGTGTGTACGACGCCGGGACGGCGGAGCGCGGATCGGTGGAGGCCGTCCGGCGCGCCGCGCAGGTCTCCGGCGGCGACGCGCACCCCATCTACGCGCCCATGCTGCTGCCCGACGCCGCGACCGCGGCGGCGCTGCGCAACCAGACGGGGATCGCCCGCGCCTTCGAGTACTTCGACAAGGTCACGGTGGCGTGTGTGTCGATCGGCTCCTGGGAGCCCGGCATCTCGACCGTGCACGACATGCTCAGCGACGAGGAGCGCGCGCACTACGCGTCCCTCGGGGTCGCCGCCGAGATGTCCGCGCACCTCTTCGACGCGCAGGGCCGCCGGGTCGGACGTGACCTGGGGGAGCGGTGCATCACCGTCGAGGCGGACCGCCTGCGCCGCATACCGGAGGTCGTGGCCATCGCGGGTGGCCAGCGCAAGGCCGCCGCCATCGACGCCGTGCTGCGGTCCGGACTGGTGACGAGCCTGGTCACCGACACCGCCGCGGCCGATTTCCTGCTGGCCGCGGGGTCGGCGCCCCGGTCCGCGTTGCAGCGGACCGACCCGGATGACTGACACGGTCGTCCTCGACCTCACCGGGGCCCTGGACAAGGCCGCCTTCATGGACCGCTGCGCCGCCGCGCTCGCGCTGCCGGACTGGTTCGGCCGGAACTGGGACGCGCTGGCCGACAGCCTGAGCGACCTCGGCGCCGGGCCGGACGCCGGGCGCGGCCTCGTCCTCCTCGTGACCGGCTGGGGCGCGTTCGCGGAGCGGTGCCCCGAGGAGTGGGCCACGGCCCGCGAGGTGTTCGCCGAGGCGCACCACGTGGAGCTGCGCCTTGGACGATCGTCCGAGGCGGACCGCTGACCTTGGGATGTTCGGCCCGGAGACGCGGTCGCGGGCGCCGTGGGAAAATGAAGTACGTGCTTTGTGCCCCGGAGGATTCCTCCTGGGGACCCCTTCTACCGACTGGGATGTCCGCACGTGCGTTTCCTCAATGACATCAAGCCCGCGTACGACCTGACGTACGACGACGTCTTCATGGTGCCGAGCCGGAGCGCCGTCGGCTCCCGCCAGGCCGTCGACCTCTCGTCGCCGGACGGCACGGGCACCACGATCCCGCTGGTCGTCGCCAACATGACCGCGATCGCCGGACGCCGTATGGCCGAGACACTGGCCCGCCGCGGCGGGCTCGTCGTCATCCCCCAGGACATTCCGATCGAGGTCGTCACCGAGGTCATCTCCTGGGTCAAGACCCGCCACCTCGTCCTCGACACCCCGATCGTCCTCGCGCCGACGCAGACCGTCGCCGACGCCCTGGCGCTGCTGCCCAAGCGCGCGCACAACGCCGGCGTGGTCGTCGACGACGAGCAGCGCCCCGTCGGCGTCGTCACCGACCAGGACCTGACCGGCGTCGACCGCTTCACACAGCTCTCCGAGGTCATGGCCAAGGACCTGCTGCTGCTCGACGCGGACATCGACCCGCGCGACGCCTTCAACAAGCTGGACGGCGCCAACCGCCGCTACGCCCCCGCGGTCGGCAAGGACGGCAGGCTCGCCGGCATCCTGACCCGCACGGGCGCCCTGCGCGCCACGCTCTACACCCCGGCCACCGACGCCGACGGCAAGCTGCGTATCGCCGCCGCCGTGGGCATCAACGGGGACGTGGCGGGCAAGGCCAAGCAGCTTCTCGACGCGGGCGTCGACACCCTCGTCATCGACACGGCCCACGGCCACCAGGAGTCGATGATCAGCGCCATCAGGACCGTGCGCGCGCTCGACCCGCAGGTCCCGATCGTGGCCGGCAACATCGTCGCCGCCGAGGGCGTGAAGGACCTGATCGAGGCCGGCGCGGACATCATCAAGGTCGGTGTCGGGCCCGGCGCCATGTGCACCACGCGCATGATGACCGGCGTCGGCCGGCCGCAGTTCTCCGCCGTCATGGAGTGCGCCGCCGAGGCGAAGAAGTACGGCAAGCACGTCTGGGCCGACGGCGGTGTCCGCCATCCGCGCGACGTCGCCATGGCGCTGGCCGCCGGTGCCTCCAACGTGATGATCGGCTCCTGGTTCGCGGGCACCTACGAGTCCCCGGGCGACCTCCAGCACGACGCGCAGGGCCGCGCCTACAAGGAGTCCTTCGGCATGGCGTCCGCGCGCGCCGTGAAGAACCGGACCTCCGAGGAGTCGGCCTACGACCGGGCCCGCAAGGCGCTGTTCGAGGAGGGCATCTCCACCTCCCGGATGTTCCTCGACCCGCAGCGTCCGGGCGTCGAGGACCTGATCGACTCGATCATCGCGGGCGTCCGCTCGTCCTGCACCTACGCGGGCGCCGACTCGCTCGCCGAGTTCGCCGAGCGGGCCGTCGTCGGGATCCAGTCCGCCGCCGGTTACGCCGAGGGCAAGCCGCTGCACGCGAGCTGGAGCTGAAGCCGGTCCCGGCGGCCTGACGGGGCGGCGGGGGCGGCGCCGCGCGTCAGGCCGCCGGCGCCGCCCACGCCGCCTCGACGCGTTTGCCGTCCGGCGCCGGGAGCACCGCGAGGCGCTCCGCCAGCCGCTCCACCATGTGCCAGCCGAAGCCACCGCCACCGCTCAGATCAGGGGCGCGCGGCACCGGCGGGTTGGGGTCGCCGTCCTCCACGGCCACCGAGAGGCCGTCCCCGTCCACCCGCAGCCGCAGGCGCGAGAAGGCGCCGGTGTGCCGGGCCGCGTTGGTGACCAGCTCTGAGACGACCAGCAGCACCGCGTCCGAGTCGGCCCATGGACAGTGCTCGGCGAGGAACCGGGCGGCCACGCCCCGGGCCTGGGCCCCTGTGACGGGCCCGTGCACCACGATCTCCATACGGGACAACTACCCTCCGACCGGATCTTCATGGTCCCCGGCCGCCGCCGGGACCCCGGGGAGGACCGTGTCGAGCCCCGTGATGCGGAAGATCCGTTCGACGACGGGGGAGAGGCGGCGGACCGCCAGCTCGGCGCCGCGCTCCTGAAGCGCGGTACGGGCCCGCAGCAGCACGTTGATGCCGCCCGAGTCGAAGAACCGTACGCCCGACAGGTCGAGGGTCACGGTGGTGCCGGGCGCGGTGGCGAGTCCGGTGACCGTCGCGAGCAGTTCCGGGGCCGTCGCGTAGTCGAGGTCGCCGGTGAGCGTGATCAGCGGCCCCTCCGGCCCGTGCGTGATGTCCGTGAGGGAGGGCGCCGCCGCGGCGGGCGGGCCGTCGGGTATGGACTCGGGTGCCGCGTGCGTCATCGGCTTCTCCGTACGGTCAGGGCGAGCGTGTCGTCCGGGTGCAGGATCACGGTGTGCATCTCCTCGGCGAGGGCGCCGGGGATGTCGTCGGTCGGCAGATGCCGGTGCCGGACGGCCGCCGACACGAGCCGGCGTTCGCCTTCGTAGGGGTCGCGACGGCTCTCGGTGAGACCGTCCGTGTACAGCACCAGAAGGTCGCCGGGGGCGAGCTGCTCGCGCCACAACCGGTCGCTGCCGGCCATCGGGTAGCCGATGCCCCGGCCGCGCACCTCGAGGAACCGGGCGGAACCGTCCTCGGCGACGAGGAGGGGTGGGGGATGGCTGCCGTTGGCGAGATCGACGCGGCCCGTGACCGGGTCGATGCGGGCCAGCAGGACCGTCGCCATCAGGTCGCGGTCGTAGGGCAGCAGGATCTCGTCGGTCCGCGCGACGATCGTCTCCAGGGGGTGTCCCTCCAGGGCGAGCGTGCGGACGGCGTGCGTCACGTTCAGGGCGCTGCTGGTACTGGTGAGGCCGTGGCCGAGCGCGTCGACGACCGTGATGTGCACGGTGCCGTCGGGGAGCTGGAACCAGTCGTACAGATCGCCGCCGGTCGGGGCGTCCGTGCCCGCGGGCGCGTAGTGGATGGCCAGTTCGAGCCCGTCGACCTTCATCGGGCCGGGGCGCAGCGCGTCCTCCAGCTCGCGCAGCATCTGGCCGTGGGCGCGGCGCAGTTGCTCGTCGCGCTCCTCCAACTGGACGTACAGGGCGAGGACCCCGCTGTTCGTCTCGTCCAGTTCATGGGTGAGGCGGCGCCGGTCGGCCTCCAGGGCGTCGGCGCGGGCGACCGCGACCCGCAGCTCCTCCTCCAGCAGCTCGGTGGGGGAGGGCTCGGCGGACTCCAGGGCCGGGGGGCGGCGCTGTCCGGGCAGCGGCACGCGCCACACCGTGGTGTCCGCCTCGCGCCGCCCGGGCAGCGGCAGCGCCTCGACCGGCGCGGCCCAGGGCGTCTGGGGGGCCCGCAGCCGCACCGTGAGGGCCTGCCCGTGCGCGGCCTCCTCGTAGGCGGCCTCCAGCGTGACGGGCCGGCCGGCCCGCAGCTCGGACTCGGCGACACGGGCCACGGACAGGGTCAACTGGGTCCGCAGCTCGGCCGAGAGCCGGTACGTGACCGCCAACGCCCGCACCGCGGCACGTAGTTCGGCCGGGGAGCGGTGGGTCGTGCGCTGCGCGGGCGCGGCTGCCCGGTCGGTCATGTATTCCTCCTTACCGCCCCGGTGACCAGGGCGGTCGCGTCGTCCCGAACGGAACGGTGACCGTGGCCCAGGGCCGCGGCGAGCAGCCGGGGCGGCAACCCCAGCAGGAACGGGGTGGCCGTGTCCGGCCAGCGCGCCGCTATTCCGTCGCTGTGCAGCACCGCCGCGCTCGTCTCGGGCATGGACAGGGAACGCGGCAACGGGCGCGGCATGTTCCAGCCGACCACACCCGGCTGTCCGGCGGCCCGGGGCCCGACGCCGTCATGGCCGACGAGCAGCAGCCGTACGTTGCCGATCCCGCAGTGCTCCGCGGTGCCCGGCCGCAGCCGCAGCAGGCCGACGGCGGCGCCGCGGCCTCCGCGCAGCGCCCGGTCCATCGCCCCGAGCAGCTCCGGCAGGGGGCGCTCCGGGCCCTCGTGGAACACCCGCACGGCGGCGGCGCTCGCCTCGGCGGCCTCGACGCCGTGCCCGAGCCCGTCCACCACGACCGCGGTCCGGCCGCCCGGCGCGTCCGCCACGGCCGCGCTGTCCCCGCACGCCTCCTCACCGCGCAGCGGCAGGCAGACCAGGCCGAGGTCGGCCCGGGCCGGGGCGGCGTCGGGGGCGCGGAAGCGGGCGCAGATCAGCGTGCCGACGCCCGGCAGGGTGCGCAGCGCCAGCTCGTCCGCGAGCCGCCGGGCGGCGCCCATGCCGGAGCCGAGGGTCCCGGTGGTGCTGTATCCGTCGGTCATGGCCCGGTCGGGGCTGGCCATGCCGGGGCCCCGGTCGACGGCGACCACGTCGAGGCCGCCGTTCTGCGGAAGGCGCTGCACGTAGACGGCGCCGTCGACCGCGTGCCGCAGCAGGTTCCCGGCGAGCTCGGTGGTGAGCACCGCCGCCCGCTCGACGGCGGTGGCGTCGAGGCCGCTCGCCCGCGCCGCGTCCCTGGCGAGGGACGCGGCGTGGTGGACGGCGCTGGGGTGGTCGACGACGACGTGCGCGGTCACGGCGGCGTCGGCGAAGACGCTCACCGCACCGTCCAGCGAACCACGGTGACCGTCGTGCCGGCCCCGGGGCAGGTGTCGACATGGAACTCGTCCATCAGCCGCCGGGCACCGCCGAGGCCGTGCCCGAGACCGTTGCCCGAGGTCCAGCCGTCCGTCATCGCGGTGCCGAGGTCCGGGATGCCGGGCCCCTCGTCCTGGATGACGAGACGGATGCCCTCCGCGCCGCGGCGCTTGAGCAGTTCGACGGTCAGGGTGCCGCCGCCGCCGTGGATGTAGGCGTTGCGGGCCAGTTCGCTGGCGGCGGTCACCACCCGCGTCTGGTCGACCAGGCCGAAGCCGCACTCGACGGTCGCCGCGCGCACGGCGTGCCGGACCGTCAGCAGGTCGTCCTCGGAGCGCACGTCGTAGTCGCGGCGGACGGCGACCTCGGCCGCCGCGGGGCGCATCGTGTGCGCGGTGCGCTCATCCGACATGGTCACGGTCTGGGCCCTCCGGGGTCCTCTGCCAGCCGAGCGCGGTCAGGCCCTGCTCGGCGTTGAGCGCCGTCTCCACACCGGTGAGCTGGATGCCCAGTTCGACCAGGGTGATGGCGACGGCGGGGCGCATGCCCGCGACGATGACGCGGGCGCCCAGCAGCCGGGCCATGTTGGTGAGTTCCATCAGCGTGCGGGCCACGAACGAGTCGATGAGTTCGAGCCGTGAGATGTCGATGAGCACGCCGCGGGCGCGGTCGGAGACGATCCGCTCGGTCAGCTCGTCGGTGAAGGCGACCGCGGACCGGTCGTCCAGCTCGTTGAGCAGCCCTGTCACCAGGACGTCGGCGAGCCGCAGGATGGGGACGCCCGTCGGGCGCTGCGTGGTCACCGCGGTGCCGATCCGGTCACCGCGAAGCCGACCGCGGGTTGATCGGTCAGCTTCACGGCGTCGGCCAGGGCGTCGGCCAGGGTCGCACGGGTCAGGATGGTGGACAGGTCGATCCCCAACTGTGCGATGGTCTGCGCGATGGGCGGCCGGATACCGCTGATGACACAGTCCGCGCCCATCAGGCGGACCGCGTTGACCGTGTGCATGAGGTGCTGGGCGACCGCCGTGTCCACCGTCAGCACACCGGTGATGTCGATGATGGCGATCTTGGCCTCGTCGTCCTGGATCGCCTGGAGCAGCGACTCCATGACGATCTGGGTGCGGGCCGTGTCCAGCGTGCCGATGAGCGGGACGGCCAGGACGTGCTTCCACAGCCGCACGACGGGTGTGGACAGCTCCATGAGCTGGCGGCTCTGGCGCTGGATGATCTCCTCGCGCCCCTCGACGTAGGTCTCGAAGGAGAGGGCGCCCGCTGCGTCCAGCATGCGGTTGACCAGCACGGCCGCCGAGAACAGCTCGCTCGTGTCGCGTGTGGTGTGCTGCACGGCCGCCAGCAGCGCCTCCTTCAGGGACAGGACGGCGAGCGCGGTGTCGGTGGGTGTGGCCCCGGCCCGGACGCGGCGCAGCGAGAGCTGCGTCACCGTCGTGCGCAGATTGTGGTGCGACGTCACCAGGCGACCGACGGGGGTGTCACTGGCCAGCGCGTCGGTGAGGGCGTCGATGAGCAGGTGCGCCTCCTCGCGCAGCTCGCCGTCGGTCATGTCGGTGCCGAGCGCGGCCTGCTCCAGTTGGAGCAGCGTCCACCGGTCGGCGATCTGCCCTTCCTGGTCGCGCAGCGCCTCGAGCAACAGGTTGCGGATATCGGTCTCGCTGGTACTCACAAGCCCCTCTCACACCGTTCTTCTCGTACGGCTGTATGCACCTGCACATGATGCACACATCGATCATTCGCCGCCCAAACCCGGGGCGACGCGCGACCGTCCCGTGCTTCGGCCGACGAACGGCCGAAGCACGGGACGGCCCCACCGCGTACCCCCGGAAGGACGGTTCATGCCGCCCCCCGGCGTGTGACGCCGAGCACACGGGAACGCAACAGGCGAAACGGACGCCGCAACGAACGTGCGACACGGCGCGATCCGCGCAACGAACATGCGCCGGTACGCAAGGTTGCTGCATTACAGCCGGGAAGCCACGTCCTCTAGAGTCATCCGCTGTACGTGGCACGGCGGGGGACGGCCTGCTCGGCGGTCCCCGGTCCGATGTGACCACCGCAACGCTCCCTCGCCCCGCCCGACCCCAACCGGCAGCGATGAAGGAGCCAGTCCGTGCTCGATCACGGCGCACCCCCGCGCACCCCACAGACCGAGACCGCGAGCGCGGGCCTCGGCGCCCGTCTGATGCGCCGCAAGCCGGTGGAACGCCTGGTCGACGAGGGGGGCCAGGGCGAGGGTGGCACGCTGCGGCGCTCCCTCGGACTCTGGCAGCTCACCATGATCAGCATTGGTGCCACGCTGGGCACCGGCATCTTCGTGGTCCTCGGCGAAGCCGTCCCGAAAGCCGGTCCCGCCGTCACGCTGTCCTTCGTCATCGCGGGCCTCACCGCCCTCTTCTCGGCCCTCTCCTACGCCGAGCTGGCCGGGTCCATCCCGGTCGCCGGCTCCTCCTACTCGTACGCATACGCAACGATGGGTGAGCTGATCGCCTGGGTGTGCGGCTGGTGCCTGGTCCTGGAGTACGGGGTCTCCGTCGCGGCCGTCGCCGTCGGCTGGGGCGAGTACCTCAACGAACTGCTCGACGGCACCATCGGCGTGACCATCCCGGACGTGCTCTCCGCGCCGCCCGGCGACGGCGGCATCTTCAATCTGCCCGCGCTCATCGTGGTGCTGCTCGCCATGGCGTTCCTGCTGGGCGGCGCCCGGGAGTCCGCCCGGGCCAACACGATCATGGTCGTGGTCAAGATCGTGTCGCTGCTGCTGTTCTGCGCCATCGGCCTCAAGGGCTTCCGGTCCGGCAACTACGAGCACTTCATGCCGCTCGGCATGGCCGGCGTCAGCGCCGCCGGTGCCACGCTCTTCTTCTCCTACATCGGCTTCGACGCCGCCTCCACCGCCGGTGAGGAGGCCAAGAACCCGCAGCGCGACCTGCCGCGCGCCATCATGCTCTCCCTCGTCATCGTCACCGCGCTGTACGTCCTGGTCGCCGCGGTCGCCGTCGGCGCGAGGCCCTGGAAGCAGTTCAGCGACTCCGAGGCCGCGCTCGCCGGGATCATGAAGGACGTCACCGGCCAGACGGTCTGGGGGACGCTGCTCGCCGCCGGCGCGGTCATCGCCATCGCGTCCGTCGTCCTGACCGTGCTCTACGGGCAGACCCGCGTCCTGTTCGCCATGAGCCGGGACGGCCTCGTGCCCAAGGTGTTCTCCAAGGTCCACGCCAAGAGCGGGGCGCCGCGCGTCAACACCGTCATCGTCTCCCTGTTCTGCGGTGTGCTCGCCGCGGCCATCCCGCTGGGCCAGCTCGCCGACGCCACGAGCATCGGCACGCTCTTCGCCTTCGCCCTGGTCAACATCGCCGTGATCGTGCTGCGCCGGACCCGGCCCGACATGGAGCGCACCTTCCGCGTGCCGCTCTCCCCGGTGCTGCCGGTCATCGGCTTCGCGCTGTGCCTGTGGATGATGGGCTCCCTGTCCGTGATCACCTGGATCGTCTTCGGTGCCTGGATGGCCGTGGGCCTCGTGTTCTACTTCTGCTACGGGATGCGTCGCTCCCGTCTCGCCGCCCCCGCGCGTGCCGCAGAAGCACAGAAGTGAACCGAGCACGGAAGTGACCGAGCACGGAAGTGAACCGAACACAGAAGTGAACCGCCTGCCTTGCTGAACGATCTCGACGAACGCATCGTGCACGCCCTCGCCGAGGACGCCCGCCGCTCCTACGCCGACATCGGCCAGATCGTCGGCCTCTCCGCGCCCGCCGTGAAGCGGCGCGTGGACCGGCTGCGGGCCACCGGCGCGATCACCGGTTTCACCGTGCGGGTCGACCCGGCCGCGCTCGGCTGGGAGACCGAGGGGTTCATCGAGATCTACTGCCGCCGCAACACCTCGCCGGACGCCATCCGGCGAGGTCTGGAGCGCTATCCCGAGGTCGCCGCCGCCTCCACCGTCACCGGTGACGCGGACGCCCTCGTCCAGGTCTTCGCCTCCGACATGCGCCACTTCGAGCGGGTCCTGGAGCGCATCGCGGGGGAGCCGTTCGTCGAGCGGACCAAGTCCGTGCTCGTGCTTTCCCCGCTGATGCGCCGCTTCACCTCCGGCTCACCGGTCTAGTTCACCGCCGTCCGGTTCACCGCTCCCGTGCCCTTGCGGCCCCGCGCAACGAATCGCCGCGGCAACCCCCGCGCGCGCAACGGATCGCACGTACAGACGCAACAGTCCCGGCTTCCCCGCCGCGCCACGGAAACGTACCGTCGTAACGGTCCCCGGCAGTCCCGGCGACCCTCCCTCTCCGTCGTACGTCGTCCCCGTGCACAGCCATGCCGTCGTCGCCGCGAACCCGTATCCGCTAGGAGTCCGTACCCCATGACGTCCACGGTGCCCACCGCCGTCCAGCACACCGAAGCGCAGCCGCCGATCACCATGTTCGGCCCTGACTTCCCGTACGCGTACGACGACTTCCTCGGCCATCCGGCGGGGATCGGGCAGATACCGGCGACCGAGCACGGCACCGAGGTCGCCGTCATCGGCGGTGGCCTCTCCGGCATCGTCGCCGCGTACGAGCTGATGAAGATGGGCCTCAAGCCCGTCGTGTACGAGGCCGACAAGATCGGCGGCCGGTTGCGGACCGTCGGCTTCGAGGGGACGCCGCCGGACGCGGCCGGGCTGAGCGCCGAGATGGGCGCGATGCGCTTCCCGCCGTCCTCGACGGCGCTCCAGCACTACATCGACCTGGTGGGCCTCACCACCCGGCCGTTCCCCAACCCGCTCTCCCCGGCCACCCCCTCGACCGTGGTCGACCTCAAGGGCGAGAGCCACTACGCGAGGACGATCGAGGACCTGCCGCAGGTCTACCGCGACGTCGCCGCCGCGTGGAACGCCTGCCTGGAGGACGGCGCCGACTTCACGGACATGAACCGGGCGATGCGCGAGCGTGACGTGCCCCGCATCCGGGAGATCTGGTCCCGGCTCGTCGAGAAGCTCGACAACCAGACCTTCTACGGGTTCCTGTGCGAATCCGAGGCGTTCAAGTCCTTCCGTCACCGGGAGATATTCGGCCAGGTCGGCTTCGGTACCGGTGGCTGGGACACCGACTTCCCGAACTCCATCCTGGAGATCCTGCGCGTCGTCTACACCGAGGCCGACGACCACCACCGCGGCATCGTCGGCGGCTCCCAGCAGTTGCCGCTGCGGTTGTGGGACCGCGCCCCCGAGAAGATCGTGCACTGGGCGCAGGGGACCTCGCTCGCCTCGCTGCACGCGGCCGGACAGCCGCGCCCCGCCGTGACCCGGCTCGCCCGCACCGCCGGGAACCACATCACCGTCACCGACGCCGGGGGCTCCATCCGCACGTACCGCGCGGCGATCTTCACCGCGCAGTCCTGGATGCTGCTCTCCAAGGTGGCGTGCGACGACGCGCTGTTCCCCATCGACCACTGGACGGCGATCGAGCGGACCCACTACATGGAGTCCAGCAAGCTGTTCGTCCCGGTCGACCGGCCGTTCTGGCTGGACAAGGCCGTCGACGACCGGGGCAACCCCACCGGCCGGGACACCATGTCGATGACGCTCACCGACCGGATGACGCGCGGCACCTACCTGCTGGACGACGGTCCGGACAAGCCCGCCGTCATCTGCCTCTCCTACACGTGGTGCGACGACAGCCTCAAGTGGCTGCCGCTGTCGGCCAACGAGCGCATGGAGGTCATGCTCAAGTCGCTCGGCGAGATCTATCCCAAGGTCGACATCCGCAAGCACATCATCGGCGACCCGGTCACCGTGTCCTGGGAGAACGAGCCCTACTTCATGGGCGCCTTCAAGGCGAACCTGCCCGGCCACTACCGCTACCAGCGCCGCCTGTTCACCCACTTCATGCAGGACCGCCTCCCCGAGGACCGGCGCGGCATCTTCCTCGCCGGTGACGACATCTCCTGGACGGCCGGCTGGGCCGAGGGCGCCGTGCAGACCGCGCTCAACGCCGTCTGGGGCGTGATGCACCACCTGGGCGGCAGCACGGACGCGACCAACCCCGGACCCGGCGACGTCTACGACGAGATCGCGCCGGTGGAACTGCCGGAGGACTAGGGGGCAATACCCCTGGGGCCCTCTCAGACCCCGGCCGCCCGTGCCTTCTCGTAGACCTCCGCGGCCACGTCCTTGAGCTCCTGGGCGTCCCGGACGGCGCCCTGGAGGTCGACGATGATCTCCTCCAGGCCCACCTCGGCGTGGGCGGCCAGGTCCTCGACGATCTGGGCGGCGCTGCCCTGGAACGGCCGGCGGTCGTCGGCGGCGCGGCCCTCGCGGATGTAGAGGGCGTTGGCCCGCAGCACGCTCCGGAGCGGGGCCGTGCGTCCGCGCTCCGCCGCCAAGGCCCGCAGCTCCGCCCACCGCGTGCGCAGGGCTTCGGCGCCCGCCGCGGCGGGCATCCAGCCGTCCGCGCGGTCGACCAGGCGCCGCGCCGCCTTCGCGCTGTTCGCCGGGAGGAGGATCGGCACGGGGCGGGCCGGCTTGGGGCCGATCACGGACGGGGCGATGGTCGTCAGCTCGCCCTCGTACGCCACCGGGTCCGGGCCCCACACCGCACGGCACACGTCGATCAGCTCGTCCAGGACCCGGCCGCGCCGCTCGAAGGGGGCCACGGACGCCGCCGCGTACTCGTCGACCGACCAGCCGGTGCCGAAACCGGCGACGACCCGGCCGCCGCTCGCCGCGTCCAACGAGGCCAGCGCGCGGGCCAGTTGGAGGGGCACGTGCAGCGGGGCGATCAGGACGCTCGTGCCGAGCCGGACGCGCGAGGTGGCCGCCGCGGCGAGCGTGAGCGAGACCAGCGGATCGGCGACCGAGCGGTACCGGTCGGGCCAGGGCAGTCCAGGAATCCCGTAGAGCCCCTGCCGGGCGGGCTCGGGGAACAGGATCCGCTCGAAGACCCACAGGCTCCCGTACCCCGTGGCCTCCGCCGCGCGTGCCACGTCGGGGATGTCGCGGCCGATGTCGTACTGCCGCATCTGCGGGAGGCCGAGGCCGAGTCGGGTCGCCATACCATGCTCCTTCGTCGCCTGCGCATCAGGTGCCGCACCGTTCAACGCGCGGGTCCGTTCGGAGAGTTCCGGGTCCGCGGGCGGTGCTCAGTCGGGGAGCGGGGTGAGCAGCATGCGGCTGACCAGGCCCACCGAGGTGTCGAGCCGGTGACTGAACTCGGCCGCCACGCAAGGGAGTTCGCGCAACGCCCACAGGGCGCGCGCGCTGCCCCACGCGGCGTCGCGGGCCCGCTCCAGACTCCACGAGCCGAGCAGATGGGTCAGCGGATCGGCGACCTGGAGGAGATCGGGTCCCGGCATCAACTCCTCGCGGATCCGCTCCTCCAGCAGGACGAGGAGGTCGCCCACGCGCTCGAACTCGTCCTCCAGCGCGTCCGGTCCGCAGCCGAGCGTACGACAGGAGTCCACGACGGCCAGCGCGAGATCGTGGCCGATGTGCGCGTTGATGCCCGCCAGGGCGAACTGAAGAGGGCGTACGCCAGGGTGGCGGCGGAACTGGAGCAGCGGTCGCCAGCACGCGGGCCCGCGGCCCCCGAGGACCGCCGCGTCGAGGGCGCGGAGATAGCGCTCGGCGAAGCGGACGCCCAGCGTGCTCGCGGCGCCCCGGTCGGGGAAACCGCCTGCCGCGCCGCGGTCGACGGCCCGGCCGACCGTCTCGGTGACGGTGAGGTAGAGCCGGTTGAAGACCGCCACACCGTCCCGGGGCGGCAGGTCGAGGGCGAGCGCGCGCATCCGCGCGATCACCGTGTCGATCCCGGGTGCGGCGGGGGCCTGAGTACTCGCGAACCGTTGCGACTGCGCCATGGCCGAAGGGTCCCAGCCGTCGGCTGACGCGGGTGTCGGCTGGCCGGGGGCTTCCCCAGAACGAGCGAACCGACGGCCGAGAGGAGGGCGCGCACCCCCGATCACGCCTACGAGCCGGCCGACTGATTTCCTCTCGCCGCCCCGGACCCGCCCGCGCCGTGCTCGTCGTCGCCGTGCTCGTCATAGGTCGACGTGCCCGCGTCCAGGAGCGGTTCCTGCGACCTGAGGTGCGCGGGGGCCATGGCGCGCAGCGCGTGGTAGCCGGTGATCACGACGATCGTGCCGAGCGCGATACCGCTGAGGGAGAAGGTGTCGGTGAACTTCAGGGAGACGTTGCCGACGCCGATGATGATGCCCGCGGCGGCCGGTACCAGGTTCAGCGGGTTGCGCAGGTCCACCTCGGCGTTGATCCAGATTTGCGCGCCGAGCAGCCCGATCATGCCGTAGAGGATGACGGTGATACCGCCGAGCACGCCGCCCGGGATCGCCGCGACGATCGCGCCGAACTTGGGGCAGAGCCCGAAGAGGAGGGCGAATCCGGCCGCGGCCCAGTAGGCCGCCGTGGAGTAGACGCGGGTCGCGGCCATGACGCCGATGTTCTCGGAGTACGTGGTGTTGGGCGGGCCGCCGACGGCGGTGGACAGCATGGAGGCGGCGCCGTCCGCCGAGATCGCCGTACCGAGCTTGCCGTCGAGGTTCTCGCCGGTCATCTCGCCGACCGCCTTGACGTGCCCGGCGTTCTCCGCGATCAGGGCGATGACCACGGGCAGCGCGACGAGGATCGCCGACCACTGGAAGGACGGCGCGTGGAAGGAGGGCAGGCCGACCCAGTCCGCCCGGCCGACGCCGGAGAGGTCGAGGCGCCAGTGGTCGACGGCCCGCGTGCCGCCGTTCACCGAGTGGATCTTGCCGAAGGCGCGGTCGAAGACCCAGGAGATGCCGTAGCCGAAGAGCAGCCCGAGGAAGATCGCGATACGGGACCAGAAACCGCGCAGGCACACCACGGCCAAACCGGTGAACAGCATCACGAGCAGCGCCGTCCACTGGTCCGCGGGCCAGTAGGTGGAGGCGGTGACCGGCGCCAGGTTGAAGCCGATCAGCATGACGACCGCGCCGGTGACGATCGGCGGCATCGCCGCGTGGATGATCCGCGCCCCGAACCGCTGCACCGCGACACCCACGAGGAACAGCACGAGGCCGACGACGAGGACGGCGCCGGTCACGGTGGCACTGGTGCCGCCCTGCGCCCTGATCACGGCGGCCACGCCCACGAAGGAGAGCGAGCAGCCCAGGTAGCTGGGCACACGGCCGCGCGTCGCGAGCAGGAAGATCACCGTCGCGACGCCGGACATCATGATGGCGAGGTTCGGGTCGAGCCCCATGAGCACCGGCGCGACGAACGAGGCGCCGAACATCGCGACCACGTGCTGGGCGCCGAGCCCGATCGTGCGCGGCCACGACAACCGCTCGTCGGGGCGGACGACGGCGCCGGGCGCCGGGGTGCGTCCGTCGCCGTGCAGTTTCCAGCGCACGCCGAGGTCCATGTGAGTTCTGCTTTCTGTGGCTCGAAATGACCGCCTCATGGTAGAGGCACGCACGTACGAGGGCCGCCGCGTGTCCTGCCGTGCTCTTGTCGGACTCCTTGTCGCGCGGAGGGTGGAGGTCTACCCTCGCTCGCACTTGTCCATGAACATCGTTCACATACATGTCTGGATCGATGGGTGGATAGACGGATGGAGCCGTGTGATGCGATCAAGACCCCGGACACGCCTCGGCGCGCTCGCCGCGGCGGCCGCTCTGACCGTCGTCCTGATGCCGGCCGCGGACGCCGCCGCCCATGGCGACGGCCCCACGACGGCCGCTCCGAGAACCGCAGTCCTCGACGGCGAGCGCCTGCTGCGGACCAAGCACCGCCTCGCCCACGGCGACCCGCGACTGAAGCGATCCGTGAGGGACTTGACGGCGCGCGCCGACGCCTGGCTGGACCAGGGCCCGTGGACCGTCGTCGACAAGCCGAGGCCCGCACCGGGCGGTGACGTCCACGACTACCTGAGCCAGGCCCCGTACTGGTGGCCCTCCACGCGGCCCACCGCCGACAACCCGTGGGGCTGCCCGTACGTGCAACGCGACGGACAGCGCAATCCCGAGGTCGACACGGGCACCGACCGCCAGGACGTCGAGAAGGTCTTCGACTCCACCTACGACCTCGCCCTCGCCTGGTACTACACGGGCAGGAAGCAGTACGCCGTGAAGGCCGCCCAGGTCCTGCGCACCTGGTTCCTCGACGCGGACACGAGGATGAACCCGAACCTGGACCACGCCCAGTTCATCCCGTGCACGTACGACGGCCGCGCCATCGGCGTCATCGACTTCTCGCAGTCGTACACGAGCGTCGTCGACGCCGTCGCCCTCCTCGCCACCGGCGCCCCCGGCTGGTCCGGGACCGACCGCGCGGGCATGGGGAAGTGGAACGAGGACTTCCTGGACTGGCTCGTGCACAGCGACTTCGGCCGGCAGGAGGGCGCCGCCGACAACAACCACGGCACCTTCTACGACATGCAGGTCGCTGCCCTCGCCTGTGCGACCGGCGACACGGACCTCGCACGCCGCACCGTCCTCGACGCCCGCACCCGGCGCGTCGACGCGCAGATCGCGGGCGACGGCAGCCAGCCGCAGGAGCTCGCGCGCACCCGGAGCTGGCACTACTCCACCTTCGACCTGGTCGCCTACACCCGGCTCGCCGCGATCGGCCGCCATGTCGGCGTCGACCTGTGGGGCTACCGGGGCCCGGCCGGGCAGAGCCTGTTCAAGGCCGTGGACCACCTGCTGCCCGCGGCGACGGGGGCGACCGCCTGGCCCCACCCCGAGCTGGAGTTCCACCGCTTCGCCGCGAGCGACGTCGTCCGGGCGGCGGCCGACGCGGGGGACAGAGCCGCGCGCAAGGCCGTCCCGAGGCTGGAGGCACCGCCCGGCGGCGACCTGTGGGCGTTGCGCCCCGCGGCGGAGCAACTGGACTCGATCGCGGGCTGACCCCCGGCGCTCCCCGCGTTCACTTGGTCGGAGACACCGGCGCGTCCTGGGCCTTCGCGGCCGTCGTCGGGGTGCGGTCGGCGCCGCGCAGTACCCCGGCGAAGACCATCAGGCCGCAGGTCAGCGCGGTCACCAGACCGAACGACACTACTAGGCTCGTCAAGTCCGCGACCGTACCGATCGCCGAGGGCGCGATCAGCCCCGAGGTGTACGTGATCGTGGCGACGCCCGCGATGGCCTGGCTCGGGTTCGGGCCGCTGCGCCCGGCCGCGGCGAACGCGAGCGGCACCACGACCGCGATGCCGAGGCCGAGCAGACCGAACCCGGCCATCGCGACGGCCGGGTTCGGCGCGGCGACCACGAGCAGCGCGCCGAGCGTGGCCACGACCCCGCTCACCCGCACGGTGCGCACCGCGCCGAACCGGTCCACGACCGCGTCCCCCGCGATCCGCGCCACGGCCATGGTGAGCGTGAACGCGGTGGTGCAGGCGGCCGCGAGCCCGGCGGAGGTGTCCAGCACGTCCCGCAGATACACCGCCGACCAGTCCAGGCTCGCGCCCTCGGCGAAGACGGCACAGAACCCGACGGCCCCGATGAGCAGGGCGGACTTCGGCGGCAGCGCGAACCGCGGCGGTGCCTCCTCGTCCTCCGCGGGCCGCAGGTCGAGCACCCAGCGGCAGGCGATGAACCCGGCCGTGGTCAGGACCGCCGCGGCCAGCAGGTGATGCACCCGGGCGTCCGCGCCGAGGTGCGCGGCGAGGGTGCCGCCCGCCGAGCCGATGAGAGCACCCACGCTCCACATGCCGTGCAGCCCCGACATGATCGACTTGTCGAGGCGGGTCTCGACCTCCACGCCGAGCGCGTTCATCGCCACGTCCGACATACCGGCCGTGGCGCCGTAGACGAAGAGCACCGCGCAGAGCGTGAGCAGGTTCGGGGCGAGCGAGGGCAGGACCAGGGCCAGCGTCCACAGGGCGAGAAGGCCGCGCAGCGCCGTGCGCGCCCCGAACCGGTGGCTCACACCGCCGGCCAGCGGCATCGCCACCGAGGCGCCGATCGCGGGGAAGGCGAGCGCGAGACCGAGCTGGCCCGCGCTCACCCCCGCGTGGTCCTGGATCCAGGGGACGCGGGTCGCGAAGGAACCGGTCACCGCCCCGTGGACGCAGAAGACGGTCGCGACGGCGTAGCGCGCCCGCTTCACGTCCCGCAGCGCGTACGTCACTTCACTCATCCGGTGGGCCCCTCCCAGTACGTCTCCATGCCCGGCGCCATGGTGCCGCCGTAAACTATCAGGAACCCTGCCTGTTAGTTAACCCGTTTCCGCGTAGGATTCCGGCCATGCCCGCATCACCGAGGACCGCCCGAGCCATCAACGACCGGCTCGCACTGCGCTTCCTCCAGGACCGAGGCCCGCTGACCGCGGGGCAGTTGAAGGAGCTGACCGGTCTGTCGCGGCCCTCCGTCGCCGACCTCGTCGAGCGGCTCACGGCATCCGGGCTCGTCACGGTCGTCGGGGAGGCGGGTGCCCAACGGCGCGGCCCGAACGCCCGCCTCTACGGGATCGTCGCCGACCGCGCCCACCTCGCCGCGCTCGACGTGCGCACCGAGGGCGTCCGGCTCGTCGTGGCCGACCTGCTCGGCACCGTGCTGGCCCGGGCGGAGCTGCCCGTCGAGGAGGGCGAGGAGACGGGCGCCGCCGTCGAGCGCGCGGTCGCCCTCCTGGAACGTACGGCGAAGGAGGCGGGCGCCGAGCGGCTGCACACGGTCGGGGTGGGCGCGCCGGGGCTCATCGACCCGGTCTCGGGGGAGCTGCGCGACTCCACCGGCCTGCCCGAATGGCACCGCCGACTGGTCGCCGCGCTCCAGGAACGGTTCCCCGCGCGCGTGTCGGTGGAGAACGAGACGAACCTCGCGGCGCTCGCCGAGCAGCGCGACGGCGCCACCCGGGACCGCTCCACGTTCGTGCTGCTCTGGCTCGGGCTCGGCATCGGGGCCGCGGTCGTCCTGGACGGGAAACTGCGGCGCGGCGCCTCCGGCGGCACCGGCGAGGTCGGCTTCCTGCCCGTGCCGGGGACGGCCGGGCTGCCCTCCGCGACCGGCTGCGACGGCGGCTTCCACTCCCTGGCCGGATCGGCGGCGATCCTCGAACTGGCCGCCGCCCACGGCCTGGTGGACCCCGGGGAGCCGGTGGAGCGGGCGGCAGGCGTGGTGCGCGACGCCGTCGCCCACGGCGCGGACGGGTTCCTCGACGCCCTGGCCGACCGGGTGGTGCTGGGCGCCGCCGCGATCGTGGCCGTCCTCGACCCCGGGTGCGTGGTGCTGGCCGGGGAGGTCGGGCGGGCCGGGGGCGACGTGCTGGCGCGCCGGGTCGCGGAGCGGCTGGCCGCGATGTCACCGCTGGCCACGGAGGTGCGGGCCGGGGCGCTCGGCGGCGGCGCGGTCCTGCGCGGCGCGCTGCTGAGGGCACGCGAGTCCGCCCAGGACGACGTGTTCGGGCCGGGGGGCCGGGCGCCCTCCGCATAAGGGGCCCGGCTTCCCGGCGCGGGTCAGCGTGCCTCGCGCCCCGTCAGGTATTCCTCGAACGTGCCCTTGCCGACGGCGTGTTCCGGGGCCAGGTGCCCGCCCGAGCGGAATGCGCGGTACGTCCTGCCTGCCAGCGGAACGGCCAGCACCGGACGGTGCCTGCCCTCCGCCCGCAGATACGCGCGCGCCGGGTCCGCGAGTCCGCCCAGGACGACGTGTTCGGGCCGGGGGGCCGGGCGCCCTCCGCGTGAGGTGCCCGGCTCTCCGGCGCGGGTCAGCGTGCCTCGCGCCCCGTCAGGTATTCCTCGAACGTGCCCTTGCCGACGGCGTGTTCCGGGGCCAGGTGTCCGCCCGAGCGGAATGCGCGGTACGTCCTGCCTGCCAGCGGAACGGCCAGCACCGGACGGTGCCTGCCCTCCGCCCGCAGATACGCGCGCGCCGGG
>NZ_JBIWKP010000009.1:225104-287855 GCF_044765725.1 Streptomyces sp. NPDC102406
GGTCCGCGAGCGTACGGACCTCGGGACCGCCCATGTCGGGCACCCGCCCGGCGGGCGGCGCCTGCGCCAGCTCGGCCAGCCGGTCCGCCACCTCGGCCACCTCGATCGGCTGGTCGTCGACACCGGCCGGGAGCAGCATCACCGGGAGCCGCGCGAAGCCTCGCAGCATCGTTCGCACGAAGGCGTGGAACTGCGTCGTGCGCAGCACCGTCCAGCCGAGCCCGGACCCCTCGACCAGCCGTTCCACCGCGTACTTCGCCCGGTAATAGCGCAACGGCACCCGGTCCACGCCGACGATGGAGATGTAGACGACGTGCCGCACACCGGCATCGCGGGCCGCCTCGATCAGATGCCGTGCCGCCCGCTCGTCACCGCCCCGCGGCGTCGAGGCGCAGTGCACGATCACGTCCACGCCCTCGACCGCCCGGCGCAGCCCCGGCCCGCCCTCCCGCAGATCCACCGCGTAGGGCTCGGCGTGCCGGCTCAGCACCCGCACCTCGTGCCCGGCATCGCCCAGCCGCTCGGTGACGAGCCGGCCGAGCGTTCCGGTACCCCCGGTCACCAGAATCGTGGTCACCGCCGCATCAGCTCCTTCGGACAGGGAGCGCCCCCTGGTGGAACGCCCGTCGTCAGCTCAGAACCGGCGGGAGCGCGCGGATGTGACAGTCGCGGCGAACTTTTTCTCAGCCGCAGGCGAGCTGCCGAGCAAGGAACCCCAGCTTGTCCGGGTTCACCATGGTCCGCGCTGTCACGATCTCGCCGCCGCGCACCTCGAACGCGACCACCGCGAAGACCGCCCCGCCCGACCGGGCGACCAGCCCCGCCGCCCCGTTGACCTCGGCGATCGTGTACTCCACGTCGGCCCCGAAACCCTTCCCGATGCCGAGCAGCAACCGCACCACCTTCTCGCGCCCCTCGATGGGCCGACGCGCGGCGCTGACCTTGCCGCCCCCGTCGCCCCACCAGGTCACATCGGCGGCCAGCGTCTTCTCCAGGGTCGTCAGATCACCGGCCCGCGCGGCCTCGACGAACGCCTCCACCAGCTCGCGGTGGACCCGCCCCGACGGCGCGAACCGGGTGCCGGGCGTCGCGACGCGGGCCGCCGCGCGCCGGTGGAGCTGACGGCAGTTCGCCTCGCCGAGGTCGAGCACCCCGGCGATCTCCCGGTAGCCGTAGGCGAACGCCTCCCGCAGCACGTACACCGCCCGCTCCGTCGGGGTCAGCCGCTCCAGGAGCACCAGCAGGGCGTACGACACGGAGTCGCGGCGCTCGGCCGACTCCAGCGGGCCGAGCGTCCCGTCCGAGGTGAGGACGGGCTCCGGCAGCCAGGGCCCCGCGTACCGCTCGCGCCGGACACGGGCCGAGGCGAGGCGGTTGAGGCAGAGGTTCGTGACGACCTTGGCGAGCCAGGCGCCCAGATGCTCGACCGCTCCCGGCTCGGTGGCGCTGAGCCGCAGATACGCGTCCTGGACCGTGTCCTGCGCCTCCTCGGCGGAGCCGAGCATCCGATAGGCGAGGCCGAACAGGCGGGAGCGGTGGTTCTCGAACTCCTCGGCCGTGCGGCCGGGTTCCGGCGAAGTCGTCACCCGCCCAGCCTGCCAGGCGGCCGGCCTGCGGTATTCCCGGAACCGGGTGCGAACCGCCCCGGCGATCTGTGAGTCAGCCCACAGTATTCGCTTGCATGCACAACCACTGGACGTGGCACACTGGCCGTGTACCAGAAGCAGCGCACTCCGGGGTCGGTGAAAGTCCGAACCGGCGGTTACAGTCCGCGACCCGGTCACGTCCAGTGACCGGTTGACCAGGTGAAATTCCTGGACCGACGGTTAAAGTCCGGATGGGAGGCAGTGCGCGGCGGGCGGGCACCCCAGGGTGCGCGTCGCCGTCTGTTCCGGGTGCCGTTCCACGAGCAGTGGCCGGCCCCGCCGTTCGGCGTCGTTCCCCATGACCGGTGTCGCAGTCCGTACGTTCTGTCGTCGTCGTACGACAGTGCCCCGGAGTCCACGCCCTATGAGGGAGGACCCGGGAAGTGTTCACCGGAATCGTCGAAGAGCTGGGCGAGATCACCGCCGTCGAGACGCTCGATGACGCGTGTCGCTTCCGCGTCCGTGGCCCCGTCGTCACCGAAGGCGCCAAGCACGGTGACTCCATCGCGGTCAACGGGGTCTGCCTCACCGTCGTCGAGCACGACGCCGACTCCTTCACGGCCGACGTCATGGCCGAGACCCTCAAGCGCTCCAGCCTCGGCGCGCTGACCACGGGCTCCCGCGTCAACCTCGAACGCCCGATGATCGCCGACGGCCGTTTCGGCGGGCACATCGTGCAGGGCCACGTCGACGGCACCGGCACGATCATCGAGCGCCTCCCCTCCGCGCACTGGGAGATCGTCAAGATCTCGCTCCCCGCCGAGCTGGCCCGGTACGTCGTCGAGAAGGGCTCCATCACCGTCGACGGCGTGAGCCTGACCGTCGTAGAGGCGGGCGCCGACTACTTCACCCTCAGCCTCATCCCCACCACCCTCGACCTGACCACGCTCGGCATCAAGCAGCCCGGCGACCCGGTCAACCTCGAGGTCGACGTCCTCGCGAAATACGTCGAGCGGATGCTCGGTTACCAGGGCAGCGATCAGCACGACGACCGGGACAGCGCTCAGGGGGGCACCCAGTGAACTGGCTCAACACCGAGGCATTCACCATCTTCGACCAGCACATCCTCTGGTCGGACATGATCGGCAACACCATCGGCCTGATCGCCCTCGCGCTCGGCTGGCGCCGCTCCATATGGACCTGGCCCGCCCAGCTCGTCTCCGGCGCCATCCTGCTGACCGCCTTCGCCACCGCCCACCTCTCGGGCAGCGCGGGCAAGCAGCTCGTCGTCATCGTCGTCGCCCTCTTCGGGTGGTGGCAGTGGAACCGCGGCAAGGGCACGGCGCAGGACGGCTCCATCGCCGTCCGCTTCGCCACCTGGCGCGAGCGCGGCGCCCTCGTCGGCGCCGCCGCCGTCGGCACGCTCGCCGTCGGCGGCCTGTTCACCGCGTTCCCGACCCTGTCGTGGGACCCCTGGCCGGACGCGTACATCTTCGTCGGCACCGTCGTCGCCATGTACGCCCAGGCGCGCGGCATGGTCGAGTTCTGGTTCGCCTGGCTCCTCGTCGACCTGGTCGGCGTCCCGCTGAACTTCGCCAACGGCTTCGCCTTCTCCGGCTTCGTCTACGTCATCTACGGCGCGCTCGTCCTGTGGGGCATGCGCGACTGGTGGCTGCGGTCCCGCGCCGCGCAGGCCACCGCCCCCGCGCTCGAAGGAGCCCACGCATGAGCACCGCAGCCCACCTGTACGAGGTCTCCGCCGACCTCGACCTGAGCCTCGACCCGGTCGAGCAGGCCCTCCGCGACATCGCCGCAGGCCGCCCCGTCGTGGTCGTCGACGACGAGGACCGGGAGAACGAGGGCGACCTCGTCGTCGCCGCCGAGAAGATCACGCCCGAGATCGTCGCCTTCATGATGAGCGAGTGCCGCGGCCTGATCTGCGCCCCCATGGAGGGCGACGCACTGGACCGGCTCGACCTCCCGCAGATGGTCGGCGACAACACCGAGTCCATGAAGACCGCCTTCACCGTCTCCGTCGACGCCTCCGGCGCGCACGGCGTCACGACCGGCATCTCCGCCGCCGACCGCGCCACCACCCTGCGCCTCCTCGCGGACGGCACGGCCGAACCCGGCGACTTCGTCCGCCCCGGCCACATCTTCCCGCTGCGCGCCAGGGCGGGCGGCGTCCTCGTCAGGAACGGCCACACCGAGGCCGCCGTCGACCTCGCCCGCCTCGCGGGCCTGCGCCCGGCCGGCGCCATCGTGGAGATCGCCGGTGAGGACGGCGTCATGCTGCGCCTGCCCGAGCTGATCCCGTTCGCCCGCAAACACGGCCTGACGATCATCTCCATCGAGGACCTGATCGCCTACCGCCGCTCCGCCGAACCCAAGGTCAAGCGCGAAGCCACCGTGCAACTCCCCACCGCCTTCGGTGAGTTCACGGCGTACGGCTACCGCTCCATCGTCGACGGCGTCGAACACGTCGCCCTCGTCCACGGCGAGATGGGCACGGGCGAGGACGTCCTGGTCCGCATCCACTCCGAATGCCTCACCGGCGATGTCTTCCACTCCCTGCGCTGCGACTGCGGCCCGCAACTGGAGGAGTCCATGCGCCGCATCGTCGAGCAGGGCCGCGGCGTCGTCGTCTACCTGCGCGGCCACGAGGGCCGCGGCATCGGCCTGCTCTCCAAGCTGCGCGCCTACGAGCTCCAGGAGCGCGGCCGCGACACCCTCGACGCCAACCTGGAACTCGGCCTGCCCGCCGACGCCCGCGACTACGCGGCAGGTGCCCAGATCCTCGACGACCTGGGCGTGCGCACCCTGCGCCTGATGACCAACAACCCCGACAAGACCGACGCCCTCACCCGGCACGGCCTCGTCGTCACCGCCCGCGAACCCATGCCGATCAGCGCGGGCGAGCACAACCTCCGCTACCTGCGCACCAAGCGGGACCGGATGGGCCACGACCTGCCCTGGCTGGACGCCCCCACGGCGACCGCCTGCACCAACCAGTAACCCCGGTGATCCCACCAACTCCCCCCATCCAGCTACGTACGAGGAGAAGCGCGTGAGCGGCAAGGGTGCCCCCGAACTGAGTGTGAAGAACTGCGGCGACCTGCGCGTGGCCGTCATCGCCGCCCAATGGCACGAGAAGGTCATGGACGGCCTCGTCGACGGCGCCCTGCGCGCCCTGACCGAGCTGGGCATCAGCGAGCCCACCGTGCTGCGCGTCCCCGGCAGCTTCGAGCTGCCGGTCGTCGCCAAGGTGCTCGCGGGCCGCGGCTACGACGCGATCGTCGCGCTCGGCGTCGTCATCCGCGGCGGCACCCCGCACTTCGAGTACGTGTGCCAGGGCGTCACGCAGGGCCTCACCCAGGTCTCCGTCGACACCGGCGTCCCCGTCGGCTTCGGCGTGCTGACCTGCGACACCGAGGAGCAGGCCCTGGACCGCGCGGGCATCGAGGGCTCCCGCGAGGACAAGGGGCACGAAGCGGTCACCGCGGCCGTGGCCACCGCCACCACGCTGCGTACCGTCTCCGAGCCCTGGCGTTAGGGCCGGGGGAGAGCCGCGTAAAGTAGGCAGCACCATGTCCAATAAGACGTTCGAGGAGCTCTTCGCCGAGCTCCAGCAGAAGGCCGCCACCGGCGACCCCGCCACTTCCCGCACCGCAGAGCTGGTCGGCAAGGGCGTCCATGCCATCGGCAAGAAGGTCGTCGAGGAGGCCGCCGAAGTCTGGATGGCGGCCGAGCACGAGGGCAAGGAAGCAGCCGCCGAGGAGATCTCGCAGTTGCTCTACCACGTCCAGGTGATGATGGTCGCCCGCGGCATCTCCCTCGACGACGTGTACGCCCACCTCTGAGCCGACGCGCCCCGCCCGCTCAACTCCCCTCACCACGCGAAGGAATCCGACCTCATGCTGCGCATCGCCGTCCCCAACAAGGGTTCACTGTCCGGACCTGCGTCGGCGATGCTGCATGAGGCCGGATACCGCCAGCGCAAGGAGTCCAAGGAACTCGTCACGGTCGACCCGGACAACGACGTCGAGTTCTTCTACCTCCGCCCCAAGGACATCGCGATCTACGTGGCCTCCGGCAAGCTCGACATCGGGCTCACCGGCCAGGACCTCCTGATCGACTCCGGGGCGAACGCCGAGACGATCCTGCCGCTCGGCTTCGCCCGCTCCACCTTCCGCTTCGCCTCCCGCCCCGGTGCGGTCAAGGACCTCGCCGACCTGGCGGGCAAGACGATCGCGACCTCCTACGAGGGCATCGTCGGCAAGTACCTCGCCGAGCACGGCGTGGACGCCTCCGTCGTGCACCTCGACGGCGCCGTGGAGACGGCCATCGAACTCGGCGTCGCCGACGCCATCGCGGACGTCGTGGAGACCGGTACCTCGCTGCGCAACGCGGGCCTGGAGGTCTTCGGCGAGCCGATCATGAAGTCCGAGGCGTGCGTCATCCGCCGCAAGGGCGACAGCGCCGACGAGACGACGGAGCCCAAGGTGCAGCAGTTCCTGCGCCGCCTCCAGGGCGTCCTCGTCGCCCGCACCTACGTGATGATGGACTACGACTGCCGCGCCGAGCACCTGGAGAAGGCCGTCGCCCTCACCCCGGGCCTCGAATCGCCGACCGTCTCGCCGCTGCACAACGAGGGCTGGGTCGCCGTCCGCGCCATGGTCCCCGCCAAGGACGCGCAGCGCATCATGGACGACCTGTACGCCCTGGGCGCGCGGGCCATCCTCACCACGGCCATCCACGCCTGCCGCCTCTGAGGACCCCGAGCCATGCCCGAACCCGCAGCCGTTCCCGACCTGCCCGACCTGCCCGTCACCTTCCGCCCCGGGCGCACCCGCGCCGTCCTGCACGTGCTGGGCGCCGCCTGCTTCGTCGTCATCACCGTCATCGCCCTCGTCCTCGACACGATGAGCACGGGCGAGCAAATGAGCTTCATCCTCACCGCGGCCCTGTTCTGGGCGGTCCTCGGGCTGCTCGCGCGGCCCAAGGTCGTCGCCGACGAGACGGGCGTCACCGTCGTCAACATCGCCCGCAGCCGCCGCCTCGCCTGGGCGGAGATCGTCCAGGTCAACCTGCGCCCCGGCGACCCGTGGGTCTTCCTGAACCTGACCGACGGCACCAGCCTGGCCGCCATGGGCATCCAGCCCGGCATCGCCCGCCAGAGCGCCATCCGCGACGCGAAGACCCTCCGCGCCCTGACGGAGACCCGGACCGCAGCCCAGGGCTGACACAGAGCCCCGGCCCCTGACACCTTCCCCCCGGACTTGATTAACCTGTTGGGCGGGGCGCGTCGTGTGCCGCCCCGCCCCTGACGCGCCCGGACGGGTGACCGGGGGTTCCTGCTAACCAAGGAGTGACTCCCTCCAGCGATGGACGGATCGTCCGGCAGTATCTGCGCCGCCCCCTCCCGACATGGCGCGCCCCTCGCGCGCAGGTCCGTGGAGAGCGCGGCATGACCATCCCGTTGCTGCTCCTCGCGGCAGCCTTCCTCCTGATCCTCGCCAACGGATTCTTCGTGGCGGCCGAGTTCGGACTCGTCACCGTCGAACGCCAGGACGCCCAACAGGCGGCGGACGCGGGCGACAAGCGCGCCCGTACCGTCGTGGCGGCCCTCAAGGAGCTGTCCTTCCAGCTCTCCGGCACCCAGCTCGGCATCACCATCACCTCCCTGGTCGTCGGCATGCTCGCCGAACCTGCCCTCGCCGAACTCCTTCGCGGCCCCTTCACCGCCGTCGGCATCCCCGAGGGCGCCGCCGGCGGCATCGCGGTCGTCGTCGGCATGCTGCTCGCCGCCGCCGTGCAGATGGTGATCGGCGAACTGGTCCCGAAGAACTGGGCGGTCTCCAGGCCGCTCCAGGTGGCCCGCTTCGTGGCAGGCCCCCAGCACGCCTTCGCCCGCCTCTTCCGCCCGGTCATCGCCCTGCTCAACACCGTCGCCAACCGCCTCGTGCGCGCCCTCGGCGTGGAACCGGCCGACGAACTGGCCTCCGCCCGCACCCCGGGCGAGCTGGTCTCCCTGGCCCGCCACTCCGCGCAGGCCGGGACCCTGGAGCAGGACACGGCCGACCTGTTCGTCCGCACCCTGTCCCTCGGCGAACTGACCGCGCAGCACGTGATGACGCCGCGCGTGAAGGTCAGCGCGCTCCAGGCCTCCGCCACCGCCGAGGACGTCGTCAACCTGACTCGCGCGACCGGCCTGTCCCGGTTCCCCGTGTACCGGGAGCGGATCGACGAGGTCATCGGCATGGTCCACCTCAAGGACGCCCTGGCGATGTCCGCGCCCGAGCGGCTGCGCACCCCGGTCGTCCGGATCGCCCAGGCCCCGCTCCTGGTCCCGGAGACCCTCCCCGTACAGCCGCTCCTCGCCCGCCTGCGCAGTGAGCAGCCCATCGCCGTCGTCGTCGACGAGTACGGCGGCACGGCCGGGGTCGTCACCCTGGAGGACATCGTGGAGGAGCTCGTCGGCGAGGTCCGCGACGAGCACGACCGGCTCGACCAGCCCGAACTGGCGGCGGCACCGGCCGAGGACGGCCGGCCCGCCTGGGACGCCGACGGCAGTTGCCGCGTCGACATCCTGCGCCGCATCGGACTCGACGCCCCCGAGGGCCCCTACGAGACGGTGGCCGGGCTGGTCGCCGACCTCCTCGGCCGCATCCCCGCCCCCGGCGACCGGGCCGAGCTGCCCGGCTGGCGCCTCTCCGTGCGCCAGGTCGACCACTACCGGGCCGAACGGGTCCGCATCGTCAGGCTCGCGGACGCCCCGCAGGCACTGCTGGAGGCAGCCCGATGAGCGCCCTGCAACTCTTCTTCGCCGTCCTGCTGGTCCTCGCCAACGGATTCTTCGTCGGCGCGGAGTTCGCCCTGGTCTCGGTGCGCCGCAGCCAGATCGAACCCGTGCCGGGCAAGCGGGCCCGCCAGGTCCTGTATGGGCTCGAACACCTGCCGCAAATGATGGCGGCGGCCCAGTTCGGCATCACCGTCTGCTCGCTGACGCTGGGCGCGGTCGCCGAGCCCACCGTGGCGCGCCTCCTGGAACCCCTCTTCGAGGCGGTGCACGTCCCGCACGGCGCGATCCACCCGCTGGGCTACGTCATCGCCCTGGCGGCCGTCGTCTCCCTCCACCTCGTCATCGGCGAGATGGTGCCGAAGAACCTGGCGATGGCGGCGCCGGAGAAGACCGCGCTCTGGTTCAGCCCCGGGCTCGTCGCCTTCGCCCGGCTCTGCAAGCCGGTCACGATCGCGCTGGGGGCCTGCGCCCGCCTCGTCCTGCGCCTGTTCAGGGTCGAGCCCAAGGACGAGGTCGAGGCCGTCTTCACCAGCGAGCAGCTCAACCGCCTGGTCGAGGACTCCGGACAGGCCGGTCTGCTCGGTCCGGAGGAGCAGGAACGCCTGGAGGACGCCCTGGAGCTGGGCTCCCGCCCGGTCACCGACGTCCTCCTGGACCGTTCCGCGCTGGTCACGGTCGGCCCCTCGGTCACCCCGGCGGAGATCATCGCGCTGACGGCCCGCACGGGCTACTCCCGGTTCCCGCTCTGCGCGGACGGCGGCGCCTTCATGGGCTACCTGCACGTGAAGGACGTGCTCGACCTGATCGAGGGCCCCGACACCGGCCGCGCCGTCCCGCAGCACCTCTGGCGCCCCATGACGACCCTGCGCGCCGAACTCCCCCTGGACGACGCCCTCACGGTGATGCGCCGGGCCGCCACGCACCTGGCCCAGGTGGCGGACGGCACGGGCCGCGTCCTCGGCCTGGTCGCGCTGGAGGACGTCCTGGAACTCCTGGTGGGCGAGGTCCGCGACCCGGCCCACCGGGACGAACCGCAGGTCCCCGAGGCCCGCCAGAAACAAGGGGCGCTCACCTAGGACGAGGTGCCGCAGGTCCCGGCTGCCCTACAGCGCGGTCGGGTCCTGCGGTCCCCTCCCGGACAGCACCTCGCCGTACGCCTGCATCAGATCGGGCAGCCGCAACGTCGCCAGGTCGTCCCGGGACGGCTCCGTCAGATAGCCGGTCAGCCGCAGATCCCGGTACGCGCACGACTTCTCGTACAGCGTCCGCAGGAACCGCCCGTTGCCCAGTTCGTCGATCCAGCCCTGCTCCACGACGTGCGCGGCGATGGAGCGGAGCTCCTCCAGCGCCTCCTCGTCCCACGCGTCCCCGTTCTCCGCCGCAAGCACCTCACCGATCGACGTGAGCTCCTGCGGACGGTACGAGGGGAAGTCGACCCGCGACGTGAACCGCGACGACAGACCGGGGTTGGCCGCGAGCAGCCGGTCCATGCCCTCCGGATAGCCGGCGAGGATCACCACCAGGTGGTCCCGGTTGTCCTCGGCGCGCTTCAGCAGCACCTGGAGCGCCTCGTCGCCGTACGCGTCGCCCTTGCCGTACCCGGAGTTGGACAGGGCGTACGCCTCGTCGACGAACAGCACCCCGCCGAGCGCGGAGTCGATCAGCTCGTTCGCCTTCACCGCGGTCTGACCCAGGTACTCGCCGACCAGGTCCGCGCGCTGCGCCTCCACGAGATGGTCGCCGCCGAGCAGTCCGAGCGCGTAGAAGACGCGGCCGAGGATGCGGGCGACCGTCGTCTTGCCGGTGCCCGAGGGCCCCGAGAAGACGAAGTGGCGCTTGGGCGGCTGGACCGGCAGCCCCTGCCCGGCGCGCAACCGTGCCATGTTCAACTGTGCGGAGAGCGCTTTGACCTGCCGCTTCACCGGTTCGAGGCCCACCATCAGCTCCAGCTCGGCAAGCGCCTCCTCCAGGAGCACCGGATCGGCGGGGCCCGCGGGCAGCGGCACCTCCACCGGCACCACGGCCTTCTCCCGCACCATGTCGGGCTCCTCCACGCCGGTGCCGCCCGGTGGCGGCAGATCCGGCTCGGTGACCTTCAGGTCCCGCCCGTCGCTCGCGTACAGCGGATCGGCCGACTCCGCCGCCTCCGGCCCGTCCTGATACCCCGTCAGGGTGAGCGGCGACAGGTCGGGGCCGTCCGTGAAGTCGTACCCGTCGCCCTCGGCGATCGCCGCGAGCCGCGCCGAGGTGTCCATGAACGCGGGGTCCACCCGGTGCACGGCCCGGTACAGCGGCATCGCCGCGGCCGAACGGCCCGTGCCCTCGTGCGCCCTGGCCAGCCAGTACCGCAGCTCCTTGCGCTGCGGCTGCTCGCTGCGGCAGCGCATCAGGGCCGAGGAGAGCAGCGGTTCGGCCTGCCCGTACATCTCCAGGCGCACCCGCGCCATTCCGCCGAAGAGGCCCGCCTCGATGCCCAGCATCGGATCGTCCATCAACGACTCGGTCTGCCGGACCAACTGCTCCCAGTCCTTGACCAGGTACGCCCGGCACGCGTGCAGGAAGCGCACCTGCGGGTCCGCGTCGGCCGGCGGCAGCGTCGCGAGCGCCCGGTCCAGCTCCGGTACATGGCGCCCGTCGAGCCAGTGCGAGGCATGCGCCAGCAGCAGATCGCGCGGATGTTCCAGGACCGGCTGCACCCACCAGCCCAGCCAGTACCAGGAGTTGAGGGTGCGCCGGTGGCGCGTGCGCTGCTCCCCGAACCGGTCGCGGTGCCGGAACATCCGCAGCAGCGCCGTCGTCGTGTCGATGCGCAGCGCGTGCAGTCCGAGCCAGCCGTCGGCCATCCCCGGATCCATCCGCACGGCGGCGCGGAACTCCTCCTCCGCCTGCGGATAGGCGCCCATCGTGTACGCGTCGACGCCCCGCAGCCAGGCGAGGTCGGCCGGGCCCGTCGGCGCACCGGTGCCGAAGTCCATCACGTCCCCCACAAGCCGTGCCCCCGATGAACCGCTCTGTCATGGACGGGAGTTGTCACGATGCGGACAGCGAGCCGTCCGCAGGCCGCACCGAAAGGCATCGTACCTGCGGAGGGCTGATCGACCGTAGGGCGCGGAAGGCCGGGACCCCGGGATTTCGCGCAGGTGAGGGCGGTGGCCGTTGGTGACCCAGGGTGAACGACGGGCGCCTCGGAGCGCCCGGGAAAGGGCATTGCGGGCAGAACGAAGCCCCCGATCACGGGGGAACAACCGGGGGCTTCGCGTCTGCGGGCGACCCCGAAAGGCCGCACATTGAGAACGTAAGTCCTGTACGGCCCCTCGGTCAAGCAGAGTTGAGGGTCTCGGGCAAAGTGGCGAAAGGCCGTTCGGAGGGGTTCAGCGCACCGCTGGCGGTCCCTCACCCTGTGTGACCGGGCGTCGGTTCTGCGGGGCCACACCAGGTCCCTCGCGCATCTCGTACCCCAGGGGACACTCCCGTACCAATTCGTCGGCGAAGGGCCTGGACGGGTCGCGCGCGAAGTGCTCGCGCTCCGCTGGGATCCAGCCGTCCCAGAAGTCGGCCTGCGCCGCACCGTCCCGGGCCCGCCCGCGCGCCCACGCCGTCTCGTCCGAAAGGTCCATCCACAGCAACCTCGCGAGATGGGGCCGCACGGCACGCCGTCCCGCGCCCACCCCCTCGACCAGGACCACGTCGGCGGGCGGCAACTCACGCACGGCGTCGAAGCGGCGGGCGCGCCAGTCGTACGTCTCGTAGTGCGCGGTGTCGCCGCGGCGCAGCGGCGCCAGCACCTGCTCGCGCAGTCGGTCCGTCCATTCGAAGAGGGCGTCGTGGCTCGCGAGGTCGTCGAGGCGCAGCACGGGCGCCCCGCCGAGCGCCTCGGCCAGCCGCGTCGCGAAGGTCGACTTGCCGGAACCCGCGTGCCCGTCGATGCCGACGAGACGCACGGGGCCGCAGGAGACCGGCCACCGGCGGACCCGGTCGGCGTACTGGTCCAGGGGCTCACGCAGATAGCTCACGGCGGCAAGGGTACGTGGGGCCGCCGCGGGGTTTCGGATGCGCCGCCGCAGGTCATTCCAGTGGTGGAGACCAATATTGGTGCACGCCACAGGCCCCGAAACGCTGGTGGAAGTCCGCTCCCTGCGGCCATAGTTGGCCCCATCGCCCGTCAGGCCCGCACCCGGCCGTGCCCGTACCGTCCGACCGACCTCCTCGACTGGGGGATCCTCCCGATGACCCGACCCGTTCCGGACTCCCGCCCCTCCCGCAGAACCGTGCTCGCCGCCGCGGCGGGCGCGGCCCTCGCCGCCACGACGGCCAAGGCCGCCTCCGCGGCCCCCCGAGCGAAAGCCGCGGCCCGCCTCGTGGACAACCACACCTGGACGACCCACGCCGACTGGCGCTCGGGCACCGGCAAGGGGACCCGCGCCGTCGCGGGCGCCCGGCCCGGCGTGACCCTCGCCCATGCGGTCGGCACGATGACCTACAAGGACCCGCACCTGAACCGGACGGCCGAGTGGGAGTACGCGCAGTGGACCTCGCCGGTCCACCGCCTGAGCGTCCCCGCCACCGAGGTCATCGCCTCCTGGAACGCGCGCACCCCGGCCGGCACCTGGATCCAGGTCGAGCTGCGGGGCACCTACTCCGACGGGTCGCCGACGCCCTGGTACGTGATGGGCCGCTGGACGGCCGGCGACGACAAGGACGTCGACATCCGCCGCACCTCCGTGGACGACCAGAGCGACGGCAGGTCGAGCATCTGGACGGACACGTTCTCCATCGACGACGCGGCCTCCGGCCTGCGGCTCGTCTCGTACAGCCTGCGCCTGACCCTGCTGCGCGCCCCGGGGTCGAAGGCCGCGCCGACCGTGTGGCGGCTCGGCGCCATGGGCTCGGACGTGCCGGACCGCTTCACCGTCCCGGCGTCCACCCCCGGCCTCGCGAAGGAACTGACCGTCCCGCGCTACTCGCAGAACATCCACTCCGGCCAGTACCCGGAGTACGACAACGGCGGCGAGGCGTGGTGCAGCCCCACCTCCTCGCAAATGATCATCGAGTACTGGGGCCGCAAACCCACCGCCGCCCAGCTCGCCTGGGTCGACCCGGCCTACGCCGACCCCCAGGTCTGCCACGCCGCCCGGTTCACCTACGACTACCAGTACGAGGGCTGCGGCAACTGGCCGTTCAACGCGGCGTACGCGGCGACGTACAAGGACATGCAGGGCGTCGTCACCCGCCTCTCCTCCCTGACCGACCTGGAGACGCTGATCGCGGCCGGGATCCCGGCCATCACGTCCCAGTCGTTCCTCAAGGAGGAGCTGACCGGCGCGGGGTACGGCACCGCCGGGCACCTCATGACCGTCATCGGTTTCACCGCCGACGGCGACGTGATCGCCAACGACCCGGCCTCGCCGAGCGACCCGGCGGTGCGCCGCGTCTACAAGCGGGCGGAGTGGGAGACGATCTGGCTCCGCACGAAGCGCCGCAACGCCTCCGGCAAGGTCGTCTCCGGCACCGGCGGCGTCTGCTACCTGTACTTCCCGGCCCACCCGTCCGCCGGTCAGCGCAAGGCGCTGGCGGCGGTGGGCGTGCGCTGACGGGGCGCCGGGCCGCGCGGGTCAGCCGGTGACGACCGGGTTCACCACCCAGTCCGGGTGCCCCGGCATGGGCGGCGTCGTCGCGCCGTACAGCCAGGGGCGCAGGAAGCCCGCCAGGTCCTGACCGGCGACCTTCGAGGCCAGCGCGAGGTAGTCGGCCGTCGACGCGGCCCTGCCGCGGTACTTCGTGAGCCAGGCCCGCTCGATCCGCTGGAAGGTGTCGGCGCCGACCTGCTCGCGCAGCGCGTACAGGACCAGCGCGGAGCCGTCGTAGCGCATGCGCTTGAAGAGGTTCGGCTCGGTGGGTTCGGCGGGTGCCCCGTACTGCCGGCGCCACTGGTCGTGGTTCTCGTACGCGGTCCGCATGGCGGCCTCGAAGCTGTCGCCGCCGTGCTCCTGCGAGTAGAGGCGCTCGTAGAAGCGGGCATGGCCCTCGCTGAGCCACAGGTCGGACCAGGTGGCGAGGGCGACGCTGTCGCCGAACCACTGGTGGGTCAGCTCATGGACCATGTCGCGCTCGGCATCGACCTCGGTGCCGAGCAGGTCGGCCTTGGGCAGGAGCGACAGCGTCTGCGTCTCCAGGGCCACCCCCAGGTCCGTGTCGCCGACCAGGACGCCGTACCTGTTGAAGGGGTAGGGCCCCAACCGCTCGCGCAGCCAGGAGAGTTGGGCGGGCGTGCGGTCGCGGTACGGCTTGGTCGGCGCCACCAGCGCGTCCGGCACGACATCGCGCAGCGGGAGCCCGCCCGGACCCGAGCTGTCGATCGTCCGGAACCTGCCGACGGCCAGTTGGACGAGCTGGGCCGCCACCGGCTGCTCCGAGTCGTACGTCCAGCGGACCCGGCCGTCGGGGCGCGTGGAGCGGTCGACGAGCCGTCCGCCTGCGACGGCCGTCAGGTCGGCGGGCGTCGTCACACGGAAGGTGATGGGGGCCCGGCGGCTCGGGTGGTCGTCGCAGGGGAAGATCAGCTTGGCGCCGTTGGGCTGCGGGTAGAGGACCGTGCCGTCGGGCGTCGGTATCCAGCCGTAGTCCTCGATCGCGTCGTCGCGGTGGCGTATCTGTGTCGGGTCGGCGATGTAGTCGACCCGCACCGTGAACGAACTGCCCTCGGGCAGCGGGGACTTCGGCGTGACGACCAGCTCGTCGCCGTCCCGGGTGGCCTGCGCCGTGCGGCCGTTCACCGTGACGGAGCGCAGCTCGTTGCCCGCGAAGTCCAGGTCGAAGCGGGACAGCGCCTGCCGTGCCGTGGCCTTGATAGTCGTCGACGCGGCGAACGGGGTCCGCGGCGCCTGCCAGTCGAAGTCGAGCGTGTAGTGGCGGACGGTGTAGCCGCCGTTGCCGTCGAGCGGGAACATCGGGTCGCCGAGTCCCGCGGCGCCCGGCGTCGGCGCGGGCGGGCCGTCGGCGGCCCGCGCGACGGCCGCCGGGGCTGTCAGGGCGGCGCTCAGGGTGATCGTGGCGGCGACGGCGAGACGGGTTCTGCGGCGGGGCGTTCGGCAGGTGCGCATCGAGAACCTTCCGGTCGGACGGAACGCGTCGCAGTGTGGGACGCACGGCGTTCCGCGCCGGTTGTGCGTGACCAAGGTCTCGGTCGCAGAGCGACATTTCGGTGGCAAAGTGGTAGAGGCGTCGGAGGGGGGCCCAGGGTTGTGCGAGGCTCCCGGCGCCCGGGGGAGCACGACCACGCCCACGAACCGAGTGAGTGAGACACCCATGACCGCAAGCTCCGTAGCCAGCCAGGCCCTCGCCGCCTCGCGTGCCCGCACCGGCGGCCCGCGGGAGGACGGCCCCAAGATCGTCGAGCACCTCATGGGCTGGGCCCTCGTCGTCGTGCTGGCGATGCTCGTCACCCAGACCGGCCTGATGTGACCTGAGAGCCTGTCTGCGCACCCCCGTCGTCCGCGGACGACCGCGAGGGGCGGAGCCCGGACCCCGGACCCGCCCCTCGCGCCGTGCCGCGACGGTCAGCCGACCGCCTTGATCAGCTCACCGTTCGCCGTGTCGCCGGACAGCTCCCAGAGGAACGTGCCGCCGAGGCCCTGCCGGTTCTTGTAGTCCATCTTCCCCGCGATGGTCGCCGGGGTGTCGTAGCTCCACCAGTCGCCGCCGCAGTACGCGTACGCGGTGCCGCCGACCGTGCCCGTCGCGGGACACCTGGTCCTGAGCTCCTTGTAGTCGTCGATGCCCTGCTCGTACTTCCCGGCGGCAGGGCCGGTCGCCGTGCCCCCGGGCGCCGCCTGCTTCACGCCGGTCCAGCCGCGCCCGTAGAAGCCGATGCCGAGCAGCAGCTTCGAGGCGGGTACGCCCGCGCCCTTGAGCTTGGTGAGGGTGGCGTCGGTGGTGTAGCCGGCCTTGGGGATCCCGTCGTACGCCGTCAGCGGCGAGTGCGGCGCGGTCGGCCCCTTGGCGTCCCACGCGCCGAAGTAGTCGTACGTCATCGGGTTGTACCAGTCGACGTACTTCGCGGCGCCCGCGTAGTCGGCGGCGTCCAGCTTCCCGCCCGCGGAGGCGTCGGCCGGGATGGCGGACGTCACCAGGGAGCCGCTGCCGAACTTCGCCCGCACCGCCGCCATCAGGTTCCTGTACGCGTCGCGTCCGCTGGTGTCGCAGGTCAGCCCGCAGGCGTTGGGGTACTCCCAGTCGATGTCGATGCCGTCGAAGACATCGGCCCACCGGGAGTTCTCGACCAGGTCGTAGCAGGACTGGGCGAACGCGGCCGGGTTCTTGGCGGCCTCCGTGAAGCCGCCGGACCAGGTCCAGCCGCCGAAGGACCACAGGACCTTGAGGCCCGGGTGCCGCTTCTTCAGCTTGAGCAACTGGTTGAAGTTGCCGCGCAGCGGCTGGTCCCAGGTGTCGGCGACGCCGTCCACGGATTGGTCGGCGGTGTACGCCTTGTCGGTCGCCGCGTACGAGTCGCCCATGGCGCATTTGCCGCCCTGGACGTTGCCGAAGGCGTAGTTGATGTGTGTGAGCCGGTCGGCGGAGCCGGAGGTCTCGACGTTCTTGACGTGGTAGTTCCGGTCGTAGACACCCCACTCGGTGAAGTATCCGACGACCTTGGAACCGGCTGCCGTCGTGTGGGGGGTGACGTCCGCCTGGGCTGCCGCGCTGCCCGCGGAGGCGAGCAGCCCCGCGCCGAGGACGGCGCAACACGCGGCGGCGGCGAGCGCCTTGAAGCGCGCGCGGGGGAGGTGCGGTCTGAGCATCGTGTCTCCTCGTGGGGGAGGGGGACATGGGGGGGAAGTGGTGCTGTGGACCTGCGTCCGACTCGATGCGACGCGCTCGCCGTGGGTGACATGAACGCGCCGAGTCGTTGAACGGAACAGTAGGAGGACTAGACCAGTGGGGTCAATGGTCCGAACCAATTTCGCGGGGGTCCGCCCGCGCTCACCCGGGCATACTCGACACGCCGCGGCCGCCGGTCGGACCCTTCCGCGACCCGGAAGGGCAGCATCGGCCCGGTAGTGACCACCGGCGGCGCCGCCCCACCCCCGCGCGCCGCCGCCGTGCCCGATCAGGGAGGAGAGCGTCGCCATGCCGCACCCCGAGGTCGAACGCCAGATGCCGACGGACGAGGCCAGGGAGCTGCTGCACCTGGTCCGCGACATCGCGCGGCGGGAGATCGCCCCCCGCGCCTGCGAGGACGAGGAAGCGGGCCGCTTCCCCCGCGAGACCTTCACCCTGCTCTCCCGCGCCGGACTGCTCGGACTGCCCTACGACTCCGCGTCCGGCGGCGGCGACCAGCCCTACGAGGTGTACCTCCAGGTCGTCGAGGAACTGGCGGCGGCCCGCCTGACCGTCGGCCTCGGCGTCAGCGTCCACTCCCTGTCGTGCCACGCCCTCGCCGGCTTCGGTACGCGGGAGCAGCGTGCGCGCCATCTGCCCGGGATGCTGGGCGGCGGGCTGCTCGGCGCCTACTGCCTCTCCGAACCCTCCTCGGGCTCGGACGCGGCGTCCCTGCGGACCAAGGCGGTGCGCGACGGCGGCGACTGGGTGCTCACCGGCACCAAGGCGTGGGTCACGCACGGCGGCGTCGCCGACTTCTGCACGGTCCTGGCCCGCAGTGGCGGCGAGGGCGCGCACGGCATCACGGCGTTCCTGGTCCCCGGCGACGCGGAGGGCCTGAGCGCCGCCCCGCCGGAGAGGAAGATGGGGCTGAAGGGCTCACCCACCGCCCAGGTGCACCTCGACGGGGTACGGGTGAGCGACGCGCGCCGCATCGGGGACGAGGGGCAGGGCTTCCAGATCGCCCTGTCGGCCCTCGACTCGGGCCGGCTCGGGATCGCCGCCTGCGCGATCGGCGTGGCGCAGGCGGCGCTCGACGAGGCGGTGGCGTACGCCAAGGGGCGTATCCAGTTCGGACGGCCCGTCGCCGACTTCCAGGGCATCCGGTTCCTGCTCGCCGACATGGCGACCCGGATCGAGGCGGGCCGTGCCCTGTACCTGTCGGCGGCCCGGCTGCGGGACGCGGGCCGGCCCTTCTCCCCGCAGGCGGCCATGGCGAAGCTGCTCTGCACCGACGCGGCGATGCAGGTGACCACGGACGCGGTGCAGGTCCTCGGCGGTTACGGCTACACGGCCGACTTCCCGGTCGAGCGCTGGATGCGGGAGGCCAAGGTGCTCCAGATCGTGGAGGGCACCAATCAGATCCAGCGCATGGTCATCGCCCGTCACCTCGCGGGTCCGGAAACCCGCTGAACTGCCCCGGGCGCACGATGGGCGCCACCAGCCGGGCCCACTCGGGGTCGTGCTGCCCCGGCAGGGTCCTGCCGCGCTCGGCCCATGCGGCGAGGAGGGCGCGGTAGAGGGGTGGGTCCTGCGGCTGCGGCTGCGGTGGCTGGGGCTGGAGTGGCGGAAGGGGCTGGAAGGACTGGCGAACCGATTCTGCGTGCGCGGGAACCAGGCCGTGCCTGCGTCGGCCGGTGGGCGCAGGAGCCGGTGTCTGCGTCGGGGTCATGCCAGAGCAACGGACCGGAGGCCGCGCAGGTCACCGATGGGCGGAATAGGGCGTCAGTTCACGCCCTCACCGCCTGCGCGGCCCCGGCAGGTAGCACGTCTGGCCACCCCCGTGGAGCTGACGTACCGTCAACTCTGCTGCCGGGCAGCCCGCGCCCTCCCGGCCGACGTCAACCGCCGTACGTCCAGGGAGGGATGCCGTGACCGAGGACGACCGCCCCGTCGCGTTCGACGAGTACCCGGTGCACCAGGTGCCGCTGTCGATGAAGCACGTCGCCACGAGCGACCGCAACGCCTACGACCGCGGCATCTTCCATCTCATCGACCCCGAGGGCCACTTCCTGCTCATCCTCGGTCTCGGCGTCTACCCCAACCTCGGTGTGATCGACGCCTACGCCACCCTGCGCACCGGCTCCACCCTGCACGCCGTCCGCGCCTGCGACGCGCTGAGCGACGAGGCCCGTACGCGGATGGAGGTCGGCCCGCTCCACGTCCATGTCGAGCGCCCGCTCCAGGACTTCGTCCTCACCTGCGCCGCCGACCCGGACGACCCCGGCGGACTCGCGTACGAGATCACCTGGCACGCCGATTTCCCGGCCCTGTGGGAGCCGCGCCACACACAGCGCCGAGGCGGCCGGCTCATCCTGGAGGGGACCCGGTTCGTGCAGGCCGGTCACTGCGACGGATGGCTGCGGATCGGTGGCCGGGAGATCGAGGTGCGCGGCTGGACCGGGACCCGGGACCGCAGTTGGGGGGTGCGGCCCGTGCCGGGGGAGGAGGGCGGCCGGCTCTCCGACGAGCACCCCACCGAGGGCTTCCACTGGATCTGGGCGCCGGTCCGCTTCGACGACCGCTTCCTGATGGTCGTCGTGCAGGAGGACGCCGACGGCCACCGCACCCTGAACGACGCGACGCTGGTCCGCGAGGGCCACCGCGACCGCCAACTCGGCTGGCCCCGGACCGAGATCGACTACCACCCCGGGACCCGCCACCCGCGCGGCGCCGTCCTCCACCTCACCGACCCGGTCGACCGCAAACCCCTCGAACTCGGCGTCGACATCCTCACCTCCTCACCCCTCGCGCTCGGCGCGGGCTACCCGCCGGCCGACGACTGGCAGCACGGCACCTGGCGCGGACGCGGCTGGACCGACCGCCGCGCCTACGACCTCTCCGATCCCGCGGCGCACCCACTGGCCGCCTACGGGGTGACCGACCACGCCGCCCGCTTCACCCTCGACGGACAGGTCGGCCTCGGCATCTTCGAGCACGGCAGCTTCGGCCGCCACGACCCGAGCGGTTTCACCGGCTTCGACGCGGTGGCACCCCGGCGCCCGTGACCACCCGGTACGGAAAGGGACTTGGGGCCATGGCGGCAGCACCGCGCCCCCGCACGTCCACCCGCGAACCCGAGGAGACCGCCCGGCGCCTCACCGCCTGGCTCGACCGCAGGCTGCCCGGCGCGAAGGCGGCGAACATCGCCGTCCCCCAGTCCAACGGGATGTCCAGCGAGACCCTTCTCTTCGACCTCGAACACCCCAGGCCCCCGGTCAGGGCCTGCGCGCTACGGCTGGCCGCGGACCCGTCCGCGTACACGGTCTTCCCGGTGTACGACATGCCGCGCCAGTACCGCACGATGCGGTTGGTCGCCGAGCGCACCGCGCTGCCCGTCCCGCGCGTGCTCTGGCTGGAGGAGGACCCGGGGCCGCTCGGCGCGCCCTTCCTCGTGATGGAGGGGGTCGCCGGCCGGGTGCCGCCCGACGTCATGCCCTACACGTACGAGGGGAACTGGCTGCACGCGGCCACCGACGAGCAGCGGGCGCGGCTGGAGGACGCGACCCTGCGCGTGCTGGCCCGGCTGCACGACGACGTGCCCGCGGCCGAGGCGGACTTCCTCGCCCTGCCCGGCGCGGGCAGGGCGCTGCGCCGCCACGTCGAGGCCCAACGCGCGTACTACGCCTGGGTGGTGGACGGACTGCCGCGCTCACCCCTCATCGAGAGCGCCTTCGAGCGACTGACCGCGCTGTGGCCGCACGACGAGGGCGAGACCGTCCTCAACTGGGGTGACGCCCGCATCGGCAACATCGTCTACGACGGCTTCACCCCGGCCGCGGTCCTCGACTGGGAGATGGCGGCGCTCGCCCCGCGCGAGGTCGACCTCGGCTGGACCGTCTATCTGCACCGCTTCTTCCAGGACCTGACCGAGAGCTCCGGCCGTCGCGGCCTGCCCGGCTTCCTGCGCCGCGACCGTATCGAGGCGCGCTACGCCGAACTCACCGGCCACCGGCCGCGCGACATGGACTTCTACACACTGTACGCGGCGCTGCGGCACGCCGTCGTGATGCTCCGCGTCGCCTACCGCCGGATCCACTTCGGCGAGGCCGTCGCGCCCGCCGACCCGGACACACTGATCCTGCACCACGACAGTCTGCGCGCCATGGTGCAGGGCAGCTACTGGGGCGGCGTCGGGTAGGTCAGGCGGCCTTGCGGACCTGGACCGGGACCCGCAGCGGGCGCGAACCGGGCCCGCCCACGTGCGAGAAGGGCTGCGTACGCCAGTCGAGGCCCTGAGGGAGCGTCAACAGCAGCGCCGTGTCCTGCTCCTGCGTGCCCGTCACCTCGTCGGCGGGCCGCGCCTCGGCGGCCGGGCGCCCGGTGCCCGCACAGACGGTGAGCCCGAACGGATTCCAGGGCGAGGCGCACAGCGCGTGCTCGGGCAGGACGTCCTCGTCCGCCAGGAGCGCGATGGGCTGCGCGCAGTCCGGGCACAGGACCCGGTACATCTCGAAGGTGTCGTACGCGTCGATGTCGTCGTCGAGGACGTCGGGTTCGACGCCCTCCGGCAGGGACTCGACGACGTTCTGCTTGCGCTGGCGCGCGGGGCGTCCAGGACGCTTCACATTCTGCATGGGAATCTCCCCCTCGGGTGGGCCGACCAGGAGCCGCGGCCTCGACCACAGCAAGCACTTCCCGTCCCGCCCGCGAGGTAACCGCTTCACACGCGAGGACACGGCCCAAAGGGTGTGGCGTTCGTCACATGCCGATTGCGGATGCCGGGGGAGCGGTAGACGTGACGGCCGCTCGGGCCCCGCCGCGGCGGTCTTCGGGTATCCCGCGCGATCACGGGCCCTGTAGGTTCTGCCGCATGGAGGAGCTCGACCGACAGATCGTGCAGCTACTCGTCAAGGACGGGCGGATGAGCTACACCGACCTGGGCAAGGCCACCGGCCTGTCCACGTCGGCCGTGCACCAGCGCGTCCGCCGCCTCGAACAGCGCGGGGTGATCCGCGGGTACGCCGCCGTCGTCGACCCCGAGGCGGTGGGGCTGCCGCTCACGGCGTTCATCTCCGTGAAGCCGTTCGACCCGAGCGCCCCCGACGACATCGCGGAGCGCCTCGCGGGCGTCCCCGAGATCGAGGCGTGCCACAGCGTCGCCGGCGAGGAGAACTACATCCTGAAGGTCCGCGTGGAGACCCCGCACGAACTGGAGAACCTGCTGGCGCGGGTCCGCTCCCTGGCCGGTGTCTCGACCCGCACGACGGTCGTCCTCTCGACGCCCTACGAGGCCCGGCCGCCGCGCATCTGAGGGCACCCCGCCACAGGGGACCCCGACGCCCGCGCGGAGCACCCGGCGCGGGAGAATGCCCCTCATGAGCACGCCCCCCAGCCCCCGCACCGTCCTCCTCCGGCGCGGCGAGGTCCACAGCCCCGCCGACCCCTTCGCCACCGCCATGGTGGTGGAGGCCGGCCATGTCGCCTGGGTCGGTTCGGAAGGCGCGGCGGACGCGTTCGCGGACGGCGTGGACGAGATCGTCGACCTCGACGGCGCCCTGGTCACCCCGGCGTTCACCGACGCCCACGTCCACACCACGTCGACCGGGCTCGCCCTCACCGGCCTCGACCTCACGGCCGCCCGCTCCCGCGCCGAAGCCCTGGCGCTCGTCCGGGACCACGCCGCGGCCCGCCCCGCCGACCGGGTCCTGCTCGGCCACGGCTGGGACGCGGCCCGCTGGCCCGACGGCCGCCCGCCCTCCCGCGCCGAACTCGACGAGGCCACCGGCGGCCGGCCCCTCTACCTCTCCCGGATCGACGTGCACTCCGCCGTCGTCAGCACCGCCCTGCTCGACCTCGTGCCCGGCGTCCGGGACCGCGCCGGATACGCGCCCGACGAGCCCCTGACGCGCGACGCCCACCATGCCGTACGCGCCGCCGCCCTCGGCGCGGTCGGACCGCAGCAGCGCACCGAGGCCCAGCGCGCCGCCCTGCGGCACGCCGCCTCCCTCGGCATCGGCTCGATCCACGAGTGCGGCGGCCCCGACATCTCCTCCGAGGACGACTTCACCGCACTGCTCGACCTCGCCCGCTCCGAGCCGGGCCCCCGCGTCGCCGGGTACTGGGCCGACCGTGACATCGAGCGGGCCCGCTCCCTGGGCGCCCTCGGCGCCGCGGGCGACCTCTTCGTGGACGGCGCCCTCGGCTCGCACACGGCCTGCCTGCACGCGCCCTACCAGGACGCCGCCCACACCGGCACCGCCTACCTGACGGCCGAGGACGTCGCCGCACACGTCGTCGCCTGCACCGAGACGGGCCTCCAGGCCGGTTTCCACGCGATCGGCGACGCCGCCGTCACCGCCGTCGTCGACGGAGCGCGCGCCGCCGCCGAGAAGGTCGGCCTCGCGCGCGTGCGCGCCGCCCGGCACCGCGTCGAACACGCCGAGATGCTGACCCCCGAGACGATCGCCGCCTTCGCCGAGCTCGGGCTCACCGCGTCGGTGCAGCCCGCCTTCGACGCCCTGTGGGGCGGCGAGGACGGCATGTACGCCGACCGCCTCGGCGCCGAACGGGCGCGCACGCTCAACCCGTTCGCCGCCCTGCTGCGCGCCGGTGTGCCGCTCGCCTTCGGCTCCGACAGCCCGGTCACCCCGCTCGATCCGTGGGGCACCATCCGCGCCGCCGCCTTCCACCGCACACCCGAGCACCGCATCTCCGTGCGCGCCGCCTTCACCGCCCACACGCGCGGGGGCTGGCGCGCCGTCGGCCGCGACGACGCCGGGATCCTGGTGCCCGGCGCCCCCGCCGACTACGCCGTCTGGCGCACCGACGAACTGGTCGTCCAGGCACCGGACGACCGGGTGGCCCGCTGGTCGACCGACCCGCGCTCCGGCACCCCCGGCCTGCCGGATCTCTCACCCGGCGCCCAACTCCCCGTCTGCCTGCGGACGGTGGTGTTCGGCCAGCCGGTCTTCGTAGGGCCGGACGAGTGATGTACCGGGGCGGCGCGCACCGGATCCCGGTTCCCTGCGGTCCCACGCGACCTGCGTATCCTCCGCCCTGACCAGGCGACTTCATGAGAAGGCCCAGGTCGAACGGCTGTTGACAGACCGCGGCGGTCGGCGGGTAGGTTCGGCCGGGTCCACCACCTTTCGCACGACCGGGCGAACCAGGCAGTCGTAGAACGCAGACCGGCGCCCGCGCCACGGGGCGCCGGACCGTTCCGGCCGGTCGGCGAGGTGCGACCCGGGTGGGGCCCGGGCGTTCAGTAGACAACGGCTTTCGGTCGACCCGCAGCCAGCGGGCCCCAGGTCGGCCCGAAGGACGTCCGGCCCCGATCCGCAGTGTCGGCCCGAGCTGCGGCGCTCGCTATGGTGGTCCCCTTGTACTGAAGTTCTAAGGGGAAGCTGTGAGCGACGGCGGCGGGCGCGGGTTCGGCCCTCTGGGTACGGCCTTGGTGATCATTCCGACCTATGACGAGGCGGAGAACATCACGTCCATCGTCGGCCGTGTCCGGGCGGCGGTCCCCGCGGCCCACGTCCTGGTCGCCGACGACAACAGCCCCGACGGCACGGGCAAGCTCGCCGACGAGCTGGCCGCCGACGACGACCAGGTCCACGTCCTGCACCGCACCGGCAAGGAGGGGCTCGGCGCCGCGTACCTCGCCGGTTTCGCCTGGGGCATGGAGCACGGATACGGCGTCATCGTCGAGATGGACGCCGACGGCTCCCACCAGCCGGAGGAACTTCCGCGGCTGCTCACCGCGCTCAAGAGCGCGGACCTCGTGCTCGGTTCGCGCTGGGTGCCCGGCGGGCGCGTCGTGAACTGGCCCAAGTCCCGCGAGTTCCTCTCCCGCGGCGGCTCCACGTACTCACGGCTCCTGCTGGACGTCCCGATCCGCGACGTCACCGGCGGCTTCCGCGCCTTCCGCCGCGAGACCCTGGAAGGCCTCGGCCTCGCCGAGGTCGCCTCGCAGGGCTACTGCTTCCAGGTCGACCTCGCGCGCCGCGCCGTGAAGGCCGGCTATCGCGTCGTCGAGGTCCCCATCACCTTCGTCGAGCGCGAGCTGGGCGACTCCAAGATGAGCAAGGACATCGTCGTGGAGGCCCTGTGGCGCGTCACCACGTGGGGCGTGGGCGAGCGGGTGGGCAAGATGCTCGGCCGCACGCCGGACAGATCCTGACGGCGCGGCAGGCCCGCCGCTCGCAACGATCTTGATTTCCCGCTTACGTCACTCGGACGTGTCCCCAGGCACACTGGGGGCATGAGCACTGGCACTCCGCCCCGCAACCAGCCCACGAAGGCCCGGCGCTCCCGGGTCCGCACCCTCCTGCCGCTCGGCGTCGCCGCGTGGGTGATCCTGGAGATCTGGTTGCTCACGGTGGTGGCAGGAGCGGTCGGCGGCTTCACGCTGTGCCTGCTCCTGGTGGCGGGCTTCGTGCTCGGCGCCGTCGTGATCAAGGCGGCGGGCCGCCGCGCCTTCCAGAACCTGAGCGAGACGCTCCAGCGCGGGCAGTCGGGCGGCGTGGAAGCGGGCGAGCAGCGGCCCCAGGGCAACGGGCTGCTGATGCTCGCCGGACTGTTCCTCATGATCCCCGGCCTGATCTCGGACGCCCTCGGCCTGCTGCTGCTTGTCCCGCCGGTCCGCGCGGCCCTGAGTCGTTCCACGGAGCGCGCCGTCCAGCGGCGGATGAGCGCGGCCACCCAGGGCGCGTTCGGGGCCGCGTTCCAGCAGGCGCGCGGGGACCGGCCCGGGGGCGGCACGGTGATCCAGGGCGAGGTCGTCAGGGAGGACGCCGGGCCCGCCGGTCGCGGGGACGACGCGGACCCGCGCCCGCCGATCATGCCTTCGTAGGGCACGACAAGACGGCCGGGGCCGGACACACGGTGTGTGTCCGGCCCCGGCCGTCTCGCGTTGTGCCGGTCCCCCTCGGGTCAGGCCGACTTGCGGCTGTCCCTCGGGTGGACCGCGATGTTCATCGCGCCCGATCGCAGGACGGCCAGACGCTCCTCGAGGACCTCTTCGAGCTCCTCGCGGGTGCGCCGCTCCATCAGCATGTCCCAATGCGTACGGGCCGGCTTGGCCTTCTTCTCCTCAGGACCGTCGCCGTCCACGAGGAGTGCCTGGGCCCCGCAGACCTTGCACTCCCACTCCGGCGGGATCTCGGCCTCCACCGAGAAGGGCATCTCGAAGCGATGTCCCTTCTCGCATGCGTACTCCACGGCCTGGCGCGGAGCCAGGTCGATACCGCGGTCCGTCTCGTAGCTCGTCACTACGAGGCGTGTACCGCGAAGAGCTCGCTCACTCATGAATCGTGCCTCCCGGGCTTGTCGCCCACAGGACAGGTGTCGCTGTCGTCGTCATCCGGTCAACGTCCGGTCGGCGGTAAAGATTCCCGTTCCGGGTCATGCGTCGCCGTCGTAGCCGCCCCTTGTTGTACCCACCGACGCCCGGTTTGTCACATCTGACACCAGATGTCACCTAGCGTCTGGCATTCTTGACGTGCAGTAACGGTACGCCTGGCAGGCCAACCGCGTACACTACCGGCCTTTGCCCTCGGATGCTAAATCCGGGCCGATTCGGGACTGCCGCGTCGCGCGCCGCCAGGGCCCGATCGCCCCTTCCCCGGTCGCTCATCCCGTGCGCGCGGCGATGCGTCGCCTCCTTCCCGACCGGCACGAGATGCGGGAACAGTGACCGTGACAGGGCCTGGGTACCCGCGAGGGCCGGGCCGATGCCGACCGTCCGGGTGAAGGTGCGGGCACCCGGACCGGCGCGCGTGCCGAGCGCCGGTCGCCCGGGCGGCGTAGGGGCACCACGCCGAACGCGCCATGTCGCCGCCGACATCGGGCCGATCCGCTCCACCGCCGCTCCGGCGGTCCTCAGGTCCACATCCCCCTGCCCTTGAGGACGTCGCGCAGCGTCTCGATGTCGTCGGACACCATGCCGTCGACGCCGAGATCGAGAAGGCGTCCCATCTCGGCCCTGTCGTTGATCGTCCAGACGTGGACCTGCACCCCGCGCGCGTGGGCGGCCCGGACGAAGCGGCGGTCGACGACCCGGACCCCGGACCGGGCCACGGGTACCTGGGCGCACACGGCGGAGCGGCGCAGCGCGGCGGGCATCCCGTACGACCTCAGTCGCAGCCCGAGCACTCCCTTGGTGCCGTACGACGTGGCGAGCCGGGGACCGGCCAGTGCCTGGGCGCGGGCGATACGCGCCTCGGAGAACGAGCCGACGCAGACGCGGTCCCACGCGCGCGTGCGGCGGATCAGGTCGAGGAGGGGGAACAGCGCGGCCCCCGCCTTGACGTCGACGTTCCAGCGCACGTCGGGGAAGGTCTCCAACAGCTCCTCGAAGAGCGGTACCGGTTCGCTGCCCGCCACGCGCGCGTGGCGCACGTCCTCCCACGGGAGGTCGGCGATGAGGCCGCTGCCGTCCGTGACCCTGTCCAGCGTCGCGTCGTGGAACGCGACGAGCCGTCCGTCGGCCGTGGCGTGCACGTCCGTCTCGATGTAGCGGTAGCCGAGGCCGATGGCGCGGCGGAACGCGGCGACGGTGTTCTCCAGGCCGTCCGCCGCCCCGCCGCGATGCGCGAGGGCGAGGGGCCCGGGATGGTCGAGGTAGGGGTGGCGTACGTGCGCGGTCACCGACGCAGTATCGCCCGCCGTCCCGGCTCCTCGGCGGCCACGGCGGGGGCCGCCGGCGCGGGGACGGCGCAGACCCGCAGGAAGAACTGGGCCAGCGGCCCGATCGCCAGGGCGTACAGGACCGTGCCCACACCGATCGTCCCGCCCAGCAGGAAACCGGTGGCGACGACCGCGATCTCGACGGCCGTGCGCATCAGGCGCAGCGAGCGGCCGGTGCGTCGGTGCAGCCCGGTCATGAGGCCGTCACGCGGGCCGGGACCGAACCGGGCCGCTATGTAGAGGCCGGTCGCCACCCCGTTGAGCACGATGGCGGCGAGCAGCAGCGGCACACGTATCCCCAAGGCGTGCACGTCCGGGACGAGCGCCAGGGTGCCGTCCATGGCGAGGCCGACGACGAAGACGTTCGACACCGTGCCGAGCCCCGGGCGCTGGCGCAGCGGGATCCACAGGAGCAGCACGATGGCGCCCACCGCGATCGACACGACGCCGATGGAGATACCGGTCAGCTCGGCGAGCCCCTGGTGCAGGACGCCCCAGGGCTCCAGACCGAGCCCCGCCTCGACGAGCAGCCCCGAACTGGCGCCGAACAGCACCAGACCCCCGTAGAGCTGGACCAGTCGGCGGACGACGGAGCCGCCGGCCGGGACGGACGACGACCCCAATGATCTGAACAAGGAATGCCCCCTGTGGTGATAGTGGCCTGGCACATGACACTCTGTGGCGTGGAAACGGATGGCAACCATGGCCAATTCCGGGAAGGTGGACTGATTTCGATGGCGCAGTGGACTTCGGCGATCGGCTCGACCCAGCTCGCCCGGCTGCTCACCTCGCAGCAGGCGCGCCCGGCGGGGCCCGGCACGCGCCGCCCACCGGCCTACCGCGCCCTGGCGGACGGCATCCGCCTGCTCGTCCTGGAGGGCCGCGTCCCGGTCGCCGCCCGCCTCCCCGCCGAACGGGAACTGGCGCAGGCGCTCTCGGTGAGCCGGACGACGGTCGCCGCCGCCTACGAGGCCCTGCGCGGCGAGGGGTTCCTGGAGTCCCGCAGGGGAGCGGGCAGTTGGACCGCCGTCCCCGCGGGCAACCCGCTGCCTGCCCGCGGCCTCGAACCCCTGCCGCCCGAAGCGCTCGGCTCCATGATCGACCTCGGTACCGCGGCCCTGCCCGCCCCCGAACCCTGGCTGACCCGCGCCGTCCAGGGCGCCCTCGAAGAGCTCCCGCCCTACGCGCACACCCACGGGGACTACCCGGCCGGGCTGCCCGCGCTGCGCTCGATGATCGCCGAGCGCTACACCGCGCTCGGCATCCCGACCATGCCGGAGCAGATCATGGTGACGACCGGCGCGATGGGCGCCATCGACGCCATCTGCCACCTCTTCGCGGGCCGCGGCGAACGGGTCGCGGTCGAGTCGCCCAGCTACGCCAACATCCTCCAGCTCATGCGCGAGGCGAGCCTGCGGCTGGTCCCGGTCGCCATGGCCGACGGCCTGACCGGCTGGGACCTCGACCGCTGGCGGCAGGTCCTGCGCGACGCCGCGCCCCGGCTCGCGTACGTCGTCGCCGACTTCCACAACCCGACCGGGGCCCTCGCCGACGAGGAGCAGCGCCGCTCGCTGGTGGACGCCGCGCGCTCGGCGGGCACGGTGCTCGTCGTGGACGAGACCATGACAGAACTGCACTTCGACCCGGATCACGTGATGCCCCGCAGGGTCTGCGCCTTCGACCCCGCGGGGTCGACCGTGATCACCGTCGGCTCGGCGAGCAAGGCGTTCTGGGCGGGCATGCGGATCGGATGGGTACGGGCCGCCCCGGACGTGATCCGCAGCCTGGTCGCCGCGCGGGCCTACGCGGATCTGGGCACACCGGTCCTCGAACAGTTGGCCGTGCACTGGCTGCTGAGCACCGGAGGCTGGGAGGCGGCCGTGCAACTACGGCGCGACCAGGCCCGCGACAACCGGGACGCGCTGGTCGCGGCGGTGCGGCGGGAGCTGCCCGGCTGGAGTTTCGACGTTCCCGACGGCGGGCTGACCTTGTGGGTGAAGGCGGGTGGCCTGTCGGGCTCCCGGCTCGCCGAGGTCGGGGAGCGGGTGGGGGTGCGGGTGCCGTCCGGGCCGCGGTTCGGCGTCGACGGCGCCTTCGAGGGGTACGTGCGACTGCCGTTCACCGTGGGCGGCGCCGTGGCCGACGAGGCGGCGACACGGCTCGCGGCGGCGGCCCGGCTCGTCGGCGAGGGGCAGGCCGCGGGCGGGGACGTGCCACGCACTCTCATCGCCTGACGGGCGACGCCCCCTGCCTCTTTCCGCTCTCCCCCTACCGCTCCGCGAGCGCTTCGGCCGCCTCCGGGATCACCTGCGGCGGGGCCGCGTCCGCCGGGATCTGCTCCTGCGGGATCTCCCGCGGGACGGTCTCCAGCGCGATCGTCTCGCCCGTGGGCGCCCGACCCGTGACCGGCTCGCTCGCGACCGTCTCCTTCGGGACCGCCTTGCCCGGCGCCGGTTCCACCGGGACGGCCTCGGCCGCGCCACCGGCGTGCTCGGGGGCGTCGGCAGAGGTGGTGGGCGCGGCTGCGGCGGGCGCGGCAGCGGAAGGCGCTTCACCCGCGCGCGTGGCGGCGGAAGTGGCTTCGCCCGCGCGCGCGGCGTCCGCCGGCATCGTCCGCTCCGGCAGCAGCGCGATGACCGCGCGGCGATGGGCCTCGCTCGTCGCCTCGTCGTGCGGGTCGGGCGTGGCCGGCACCTGGAGGCGGTGGACCTGCCCGGAGCCGAGCCGGGCGTAGCCGCGCCCGGGCGGCACGTCGGCGGTGGGCGTCGTCCGGGGCAGCAGGCCGAGGACGTCCTGGAGTTCGGCGGGCGTCGCCGGACCGAGCACCACGCGCGCGCGGGTGTGCTGGCCGACCACCTCGTCGAGGGCGCCGAGGCTGTCGAACTGCTCCGCGACGACGACCGTCACCCCGGCCGCGCGTCCGTGCCGCAGCGGGACCTGGAGCAGGGACTGCGGGTCCTCGCGCCCGTCCGCCGCCGCCAGGTGCCCCAGGGCGGTGGGCCGGTCCAGCAGGATCCACAGGGGCCGCTTGATGTCCTCCGGCGCGGGGTGCCCGGCCTGCCGCGCCCGGTTCGCAGAGATCAGCCGCCGCTCGGTCTCGTGCGCGGCCCACTCCAGGCTGGCCAGGGCGCCCGCGAGCCCCGACTCCACGGCGAGGACGCCGGACCGCCCGACCAGACAGGCGTAGTCACCGGTGCCGCTGCCCTCGATGATCAGGACGTCCCCGTGCTGGAGGGCCTGGAGCGCGATCGAGCGCACGAGGGAGGTCGTCCCGCTGCCGGGCTGGCCGACGATGAGCAGATGGGGCTCGGTGGAGCGGATGCCGGTGCGCCACACGACGGGCGGCGCGTCCCGCTGCTCCTCGCCGTCCAGGACCGGGAGCGTGCGCTGCACCCCGGTCTCGTCGGTGAAGCCGAGGACGGTCTCGCCGGGGGAGGTGACGAAGCGCTGGGCGGCGATGTCCGTGGGCAGCGGGGCGAGCACCGTCACTGTCAGACGGTTGCCCTCCTCGTCCCATCCGAAGTGGTACTCGCGGCCCCGGCCCAGTTTGGCGTTGAGCAGTTGCTCGATACGGGCACGGGACTCGGCCTCGCCGTCGGTGAAGTAGGCGGGGTAGCGGATCGAGAGCTTCTGGAAGCGGCCGTCGGCGTCGAAGTCGTAGGCCTCGAACGCCTTTTCCCACTCGCCGCCGTGGGCGTACAGCGGGCTGGGGTCCTCGGGTACGGAGAAGTACGGGACGAGCGCTTCGTAGAGCGAGGACAGTCGCTGGACCTGCGATTCGTCGGGCCCGCTGTCCACCGGCTCCTTCGGCTCGCGACCCTTCCACGCGGCAGCGCCCATCAAGGAGACGAACGCCAGCAGCGGCCCGTAGGGCAGGAAGACCATGACCAGGACCACGGCGCCCACCAGGAACAGCAGCGGCCCGCGCCGGTCCTTGGGGGTGCCGACCCACTTGCGCCGCCCGGCCGCGGCCAGCCGGCGCAGTCCACGAGTGATCGTGATCAGTGGGTGGAGTACGTCGGTGGCGCTGTCGGCGGCCGTCCGTGCCATGTCCCGGCTCCGGGCGATCGAGGCGCTGCCATTGCTCAGGATGCGGGGGAGGGGGCGCCTGGCCACGTCGGTCTCCTGATGGTGTGTGCGGGTGGGTGTGCCGTCAGAACTTGATCCCGCCGAGCAGGCTGGCGAGGCTCGCGCCGCCCGCCTTGATGCTCGGGGCGATGGCCGTGCCCGCCAGATAGAAGCCGAGAAGGGCGCAGACCAGTGCGTGCGAGGCCTTGAGGCCGTCCTTGCGGAAGAACAGGAAGACGATGATGCCGAGCAGCACGACGCCCGAGATGGACAGGATCATGAGGTTCTCCTGGGTGAGGGGACAGTCACCATGAGTTCTTCCAGGCTCACAGCATGTATCCATACGACAAAAGGTGCAAATGGGTGGCATCGTTCTTTTTTCACCCATTCAGCGGGCGGGCGGTGTGCCGGGCTGCCCGGGGCGTCGAGCCGGACGATCGTCCGCACCGGCGGTGATCCTTGCCTCGGCGGGGTCGGCCCATGTCTGCCGGTGGGCAGTACTCTGTCGATTCACTCGTACGGCCGCACGGCTGTACCGGCACGTATACGAAAGGCGGTCCGGCCGATGAGCGAAGCCCCCGACCCGGAGGTCGTGGAGCTGGCCACCAAGATCTTCGATCTGGCCCGCAGGGGCGAGAGCGAGGCGCTCGTGGGGTATGTGGACGCGGGCGTTCCGGCCAACCTCACGAACGACCGTGGCGACACGCTCGTCATGCTCGCCGCCTACCACGGCCATGCCGAGGCGGTACGTGCCCTCCTCGCGCGCGGAGCCGACGCCAACCGCGCCAACGACAAGGGGCAGACCCCCCTCGCGGGCGCCGTCTTCAAGGGCGAGGAAGGCGTGATCCGGGCGCTGCTCGACGGGGGAGCCGATCCCGCCGCGGGGACGCCGTCGGCCGTCGACACGGCCCGGATGTTCGGCAAGACGGAGCTGGTCGAACTCTTCGGAGCTTCCTGAAGCACCGGCAGTGACCAGGCAAAACGGGGGTACGCGAAATGTGGTCGCGGTGGGTAGAACCGCTGGGTCATGATGACGGCGTGAGGTACGGACGCGACGGTGGGGCAGGTGATGCCCACGAGCCGCGCGGGTCGTGATCGGCCCGGGATCGGGCCTTGGACGAGAGGCAGAGAGATGGTCTACAGCAAGCTGGAGACGGCGGGCGTCCCGACGTGTTGTCGCGTGGCCAGGTAGGTGCAGGTTCCCGGTTGCGTCGACGCTTGATGTGAGGCTGTTTCCCATGTTCGAACCGGTCATAGCGCCCAGCGGTACGCTGCTCGGCCTGTTGCAGCGGGGCCGCGGCGACGGCACCCTGCACGCGCTGACGGCACCGCGGGCCGAGGCGCTCGCGGCCCTCGACCACTGCGTGCGGAGCGATCCCCGCCGCGACTGGCAGGTGGAGAACCGCTCCCTGTACTACGCCCGCCTCTACCTCGACCTCCACGGCGAGCTCGGAGCGATCGAGCGACACCTCTTCGACCCCGACGACCTCGTCGACACCGACGAGTCCCGTACCGGGCTCGCCCTCGCGGTCCTCGGCCACCTCGCCTCGTACGGCAGGCGGGACGCCCTCGCGCTGCTGCGCAGGTATGCCGCCTCCGGCTCCAACTGGGCCTGGGCCCTGGACGAGCTGGCCCTGCGCGACGACGACGCGGGCCTGCGCGCCCTCGCCGAGCCCGTCCTCGCCCGGTTCTCCGCGCAAGACGAGGCGGAACTCGTCGCCGCCGTCCGCGACGCCTTCGAACCACGGCCCTGGCGGCTGTGGGCCGAGGATTCCCGGCCCCACGTGCGGGCACGCGTGCGTGCCGCCCAGGAAGCCGGGTCGTTCGACCGCTGGCAACGGCAACTGACCCCCGCGGGCCCCCGCCCGGAGTGGAGCGTGCGGGCCGTCCTCGACTGGGCCCAGGAAGGCCTCGAACGCGGAGCCGTCCTGTACGTGCCCGCCGCGCGCTGCCTGGCGGCCGTCGCGGGACCCGAGGACCGCGCCCAGATCGTGCGCGCCGCGCAGGACGGCACCGACGGCGCCCGCTGCACCGCCCTGCGCTACCTCGCCGACGCCCACGACCCCGACGTCCTCGACCTCATCGAGGCCGCGGTGGAGTCACCCGCGCGCGTGGTGGTGGACGCCGCCCTCGACTCCTTCGAGCGCATGCGCAGCCTCGCCACCGTCGAGCGCGCCCGCCGCTGGGCCCGCAGGCCCGACGCGCTCGGCGCCGCCGCGGGCCGCGTGCTCGCCTGCCGGGGCGCCGCCGCCGACAGCGACCTGGTGCTCGACGCCCTGCGGGAAGCGGTGCGGGGCGACGGGCCGGACGCCCCCACCCTGTGGCCCCTCGTCGACGGGGCGGGCCGACTCGGCATCGCCTGCGCCGCGCCCGTGCTGCGCCACATCTACCGCGAGACCGCCTCGTCCCATCTGCGCGGGCGCGCCGCCCGCGCCCTCGCCGTCACCGACCCCTCCTTCGCCGCCGGATTCGCGGTCGAGTGCCTGTGGGACTGCGAGGAGTCCACCCGCGAGGTCGCGGCCCGCCATGCCGAGACCGGCGACGCCCGCGTCGTCGACCAACTGCGCAGGCTCGCCGCCGACCCGGCCGAGGAGGCCGAGGTGCAGACCGCCGTCCGCGCCAGGATCGGACCGGACGCGCCGGCGCTGTGAGCGGCTGATGCCGGGAGGCGGCCCGAGGGCCGCCTCCCGCCGTTCTCCCTCCGCCTCCCGCGCCGGTACGCGGGCAGCATGCATCGTTGAACGATCCCTCGATACCCACGTGGTGCGATACCCATGTTGTCTCGTTCCTGTATCTACGCTTGAATGCGGCCGTGGCCATGGAAGAACCGAACGCACTCGCCGACGACCGCGCGCTGCTGGGACGTACCAGCACCGCCGAGCGCGTCGCCGACATCCTCAGGAGCCGCATCGCGGACGGTTTCTTCCTGCCCGGCACCCGCCTGTCCGAGGACAGCATCGGAGGCGCCCTCGGCGTCTCGCGCAACACCCTGCGCGAGGCGTTCCGGCTGCTCACCCACGAGCGGCTGCTCGAACACCGGCTGAACCGCGGGGTGTTCGTACGCGTCCTCAGCGTCGACGACGTCGAGGACATCTACCGGATCCGCCGCATGATCGAGTGCGCCGTCGTACGCTCCCTCGGCGAACCCCCGTACGCCCTCGACCGGATCGCCGCGGCCGTCGCCGACGGGCAGCGCGCCGCCGAGGCCCGCGAGTGGAAAAGCGTCTCCACCGCCAACATCCACTTCCACCGCGAACTCGTCGCCCTCGCCCGCAGCGAGCGCACCGACGAGCTGATGCGCAGCGTCCTGGCCGAACTGCGGCTCGCCTTCCACGTCGTGGACGATCCGCGCGGCCTCCACGAGCCCTACCTCGCCCGCAACCAGCAGATCGTCGAGGCGCTCCGCCGCGGGCACAAGGAAGCCGCCGAGGCGCTGCTCGCCGACTACCTCGACGACTCCCGTGACGGGCTCGTCGAGGTGTACGGGCAGCGGGTCCCGGCGGCCCTGTAGCCGCCCCGGACCACCGTCGCATCTGCGTCGTTTCGACCGTTGTCAGACCCAGCGCCTAGTCTGTGCTCCGTGACTTCGCCTGCCACCACGGAATCCGTTCCGCCCCAGCTCAGCGCGGGGCCGCGCCCCGCACCCGGGCCGGCCGCCGACGAAGGGCTCGCGCGGCGGCTCCGCGCGCTCGCCTGCACCGCGCCGCTGCACGACCTCGATGTGCGCAAGGCCAATCTGGCGGGCGAGTACTCGACGTACGGCATGGCCGAGGTGGCGCTCTCCGCGATCGACCTCGTCACGCTGAACATGGACTTCGACACGGGCGCCGACCACGAGCAGATAGTGGCCCGCCTCGTGCCGCGCATCGCCGCCCAGGCCCCGCAGCGGCCCGCCGCGGAGCACGAGCGCGTCGCCCGCTGGGTCCTGGAGAACCTGATCAACGTAGGCACTGTGGACCGCGGATTCCGCGCGGTGTACGGCACGTTCACGACGGACGGCTCCTATGTGCGCCGCGACTACGACTTCAAGCTGATCGAGGAAGTCCCCGGCTACGGGGGCAGCGTCTACCTCCGCACGACCGACGAAGCCGTCAACGTCCTCGTCGGCGCCCTCGACACCGACGTCACCAGCGCCCAGATCGCCGCCGAGGTGAAGCTGGAGGTGCTCATCAGCCGCGGTCGGCTCGCGGACGCGCAACTCGCCGCCGAGCAGGCCCGGTACCGGACCGTGCAGTACTCGGAGACGCTGCGCAAGGCACTGGACGCGACCCGGCGCAATGTCCGCGCGGTCGACTGGCTGAAGGCCGTCCCCGACATGATCGCCGAGGCGCTCGACCACGTCGCCGACCGCTACCGCCACGAGAACGCGATCCTGACGAACATCCGCAAGGCCCGTGACGAGTCCGAGGACCCCGAGCAGAAGCGCCGCGCCGCCGAACTCGTCGACATCGTCAAGGACTGCATCCGCCGCCACACGCAGCTCCAGTCGCGCCTCCTCGAAGCCGGGCCGCTGTTCCGGGCCGAGCAGGACCGACAGGCCTTCGCCGCGCCCTCCGCGCGCGCGGGCCTCGACCTGTACGGACAGCTCGTCGCGCCCCTGCTGCCGCTGCCGGTGGAGAGCGCCCGCAAGGTCACCGACGCCTTCTTCGCACACGGCACCGGTCTGCGCACCCCCGTCTCCGTACGCGTGGGCGACCTCGTCGACATACTGCTGACCCCGCCGCAGGAGCGCGAGCACCTCGGGGCCGAGATGCCCGAACCCGACCTCGTCGCCACCCCGGACGACAGCCGGTTCAGCGAGGAGCAGCTCGCGAGCGCCAAGGAACTGCTCGACCTGCCCGCGGACGCACCGCGCCGCTTGTCGGGCCTGCTGGCCGAAGCGCGCCGGCGCGACAGCGAACTGCCTTACCTGGTCGCCCTGTTGGCGGTCCACGCGGCGAGCCCGCCCGTCGGCACCGCCTACCGCCAGGGCGAGGGCAAGCTCCTCTTCGCCGTGGACGACGGCACCGAGCTCGACGACCCGGAGTTCGGCGGCGCCGACCTCATCGTGGGCACGGCCCTGCTCGACGCGGCCGGCATGGCCGCCGACCGGACGGAGGCCGCGTGAGGCACCGCAAGACGATCAAGGAGTACCGCCCGTGACCGAGCACCACGACGAGCACACCGAGTGGGGCGAGCCCGAGGCCGCCGTCCCCGGCTCGCCCAAAGCCCCGGCGCCGGTCACGCCGGCCGACGCCGCCGACGCGGCCCGGCTGGTCTCCTTCGGCCTCCAGCCCAAGCTCCAGCCCTCCCGCGACCAGGAGTACGGCGAACTGCTGCGCCGCTACCGCGACGACCCTCCCTTCGCCCGCCTCGCCGACGCCGTCGCCACCGGCCTCGGCCTCGTCGTGCTTGAGGTCTCCCCGCGCGCGGGCATGGCCGTCACCGCCGCCGAGGACTCCGTGTTCGCCGTCCGCATGGGCGACTACGCGCGCCGCACCGCCGCCGACTCCACGGACCGCTTCCTGCACGGCCTCGCCCACCTCGCCGTCGCCGCGCTCGCCTTCCCCCGCCCCGAGGACCTCGCCGACGACGGCTACATCGGCCGCGTCAGCGTCAACGGCGTGGACGGTTTCGTCCGGCAGGCCTGCCGCAGGCTGGAGGAGCGCGCCGACGAGCAGGGCGAGAACACCGACCCCGCCACCGACGCCCCCGGACTCGAAGCGGCCTGGCGGATCTGGGCGCGGCGCAGCGCCACCGGAGCGACCAAGGACGCCCGCCGCCTCGCAGGCTCCACCACCGGCATCGTCGGCAAGGCCCTCGCCTTCCTGACGGACTCCGGCTTCCTGCAGAGAACCGGCGACGACGGCGGCGGCACGTACCGGACCACGGCGCGCTACCAGTTGCAGGTCCGCGACATGGCGGGCACCGCGGCCATGGCCGAACTCCTGGAGCTGGGCGTGGTTCCCGTGAGCGACGGATCCGCGAGCCTGCTGCCGCCGATGGACGAGGACGCGGCCGAGCTCGTCGCCGACGCGGGCCTGCCCTTCCACTCCTGACCGCTTCCCGACCGTCCGTCCGTACCTACCACGAGAGTCCGCCATGTACGAGCTGTCCCGGATTCGCCTCTACTCCATCGGGCCGGCCGGTGCGCGCTACGCCGACACCGTGCTCGACCTGCGGGGCGTCGGCGAGCCCGTGCCCGATCCCGCGCCCGCCCAGGCGGAGTTCTTCGAGGACGAGCCCGTCGGCCCGCCGCGCCGCCCGGCGCCGGCCGGTGTGCTCTTCCTGGAGAACGGCGGCGGCAAGTCGGTCCTGCTCAAGCTGATCTTCTCCGTGATGCTCCCCGGCCACCGGAACACGCTGGGTGGGGCCAGCTCCGGAGTGCTGCGCAAGTTCCTGCTCGCCGACGACTGCGGACACGTCGCCCTGGAATGGCAGCACACCCTCACCGGCGAATGCGTGGTCGTCGGCAAGGCCAGCGAGTGGCGCGGACGCCAAGTCTCCAACGACCCGCGGAAGTTCGCCGAGGCCTGGTACTCGTTCCGGCCGGGACCCGGACTGAGCCTCGACTCGTTGCCCGTCGCCGAGTCGACCGCCGTACGCCCCCTCGCCGAAGGCGCCTCGGGCGCACAGGGCCGACGCCGCACCATGAAGGGCTTCCGCGACGCGCTGACCGAGGCGGGCAAGGCCTACCCGCACCTCGAAGTGCACTGGGAAGAGATCCACGACCGGTGGAACGAGCACCTCGGAGACCTCGGCCTCGACCCCGAACTCTTCCGCTACCAGCGCGAGATGAACGCCGACGAGGGCGAGGCCGCCGGCCTCTTCGCGGTCAAGAAGGACTCCGACTTCACCGACCTGCTGCTGCGGGCCGTCACCGACACCCGCGACACGGACGGCCTCGCCGACCTCGTCAGCGGCTTCGGGAACAAGCTGGGACGGCGCGCCGAGCTGATCGCCGAACGCGACTTCACCGCGGGCTCCGTCGATCTGCTCACCCGCATCGTCGAAGCCGCCGACACCCGGGCACGCGCGCGTGACATCCACGCCGCCGCCGAGCGCCGCACCCGCACGCTCGCCCGCCGCCTCTCCGCGCGGGCCACCGTCGAGCGTGCCCGCGCCGCCGACCTCGCCCAGCAGGTCACCGCCGCCGCACACACCGTCACCGAGGCCGAGACCGCCCGCGGGCGCAGCGCCCTCATCGCCGCCGAACTGGCCTACCGGCACGCCTCCTTGGCCCTCGCGGGCGCCGAGAAGGCCGCCGCCGCGCAGAAGCGCGAACTGGCCGACGCCCGCACCCTGCACTCCGCCTGGCAGGCCGCCGAGGCCGTACTGCGCCACCGCGCCGCCTCCGACCGCTCCGCGCGCGTGGCCGCCGCCATCCGCGAGGCCGAGCGGGACGCCGCACCCGCCCTCGCCGCCCGCGCCAAGGCCGCCTCCGAACTGGTCAGGGCCCTGCACGGCGCCGCCGAGAAGGCCGAGCACCACGCGAACGAGGAGGAGGAGCGCTCCGCCGCCCTCCAGGAGGCGGGCGAGACCGCGCACCGCGACGCGACCGTCGCGGCCACCGAGGCGCAGCGCGCCCGCAGCGAACTCGGCCACCTGCGCCAGCGCCTCAGCGAGGTCGAGCAGGAGACCGCCGAGGCCGTCCGCGCGGGCTGGCTCGACGACAGCGCGCCCGACGCCGACCCGGCCCGCGCCGCACTCGCCGCGAGCGACGCCGAGAAGACGACCGTCGCCGCCTGGGACACCGCCCGCGAGGCCGCCCGCCGCGCCACCGAGCACGCCCGCGAGGCCGCCTCCACCGAGGCCCGCGCCGAGCTGACCGCGGCCCGCGCCGCCGACGCCGCCGACGCGGCCGAGCAGGCGTACCGGGTTGAGGAGCGGGCCGCCGCGTCCCTCGCCGGAGAGGAGCGACTGGCCGAACTGCTCGGCGTGGACGGCCCGTCGAGCGGCACCGCCACGGCCGACGCGGACCCGGCCACCGACGCCCCCCTCACCGCCGAGGACCTCGACCGCGCCGCCGACGACCTCAAGACCCTCCTCGACGACTCTGTCGCCTCCGCCGAGCGACACCTGTTCGAGCTGCGCACGGCCGCCGCCGACGACTCCCGCATCCTCGGCGCCCTCGGGGACGGCGGCCTGCTGCCGCCTGGACCCGACGTGCTGGCCACCGTCGAGTACCTGGGCGAGCACGGCATCCCCGCCCTGCCCGGCTGGCGCTACCTCGCCCAGGCCGTCGACCCCGTCGACCACGCGCGCGTGCTCGCCGCCCGCCCCGAACTGGTCGACGGCGTCATCATCACCGACCCCGCCTCCCACGTTCGGGCCCGGGAGATCCTCGCGGGCGCCGCCCTGCTGCCCCGCTCCGCCGTCGCCGTCGGCACCGCCGGTGCCCTGCTCGCGCCGACCCCCGCGCAGAGCGCGTCGGACGCGGATGCCAGTGGCGTCTTCCTCGTACCGCCGAACCCGGCCATGCACGACGAGCACGCCGCCGACGAGGAACGTCAGGCCCTGCGCGCCCGCGCCGCCCGGCGCGACGAGGACATCCGCGCCCTCGCCGGACGCCTCGCCAAGGACCGCGAACTGGCCGCGCGGCTCAGCTCCTGGCGCTCCGGCTGCCCCGCGGGCCGCCTCACCGAACTCGCCACCGCCGCGCGAGAAGCCCGTACGTTCGCCGAGGAGACCGAGGCCGAACTCGCCGAGGCCCGCACCGTCCGCGCCGAGGCGGACGAGGCCGCCGCCGAGGCGACCCGCGTCCGCGACGAGCGCCAGGAAGCCGCCCAGCGCGCCCGGCGCGCCGCCGACGCGCTCGCCGGTCTCGCCTACCGCCTGCGTGAGCGTGCCGCGTGGCAGGCCAAGGTCCGCGAACTCGCCGACGAGGCCGTCGAGTCGGAGGCCCGCGCCCAGTCCTGCCTGGAGCGCGCCCGCGCCGCCGACGAGGACCGGCGCTCCGCCCAGCGCTCCGCCGACGACACCCGCCGTACCGCCCGCGCGCTGCGCGCCGAGCGCGCCGAGATCGCCGGCGCCCCCGACGACGTGCCCGAGGGGGAGCCGCCCACCGCGTCGCTGCCCGCGCTGCGGGAGGCCTACCGCGCCGCGTCACAGTTGTACGAGAAGGTCGGCGTCGGCGCCGACCTGCGGGCCGAGCAGGCCCGCGCCGAGAGCGACGAATCGGCCGCGCTCACCGAGCTGGACCGGCTCAGCAACAAGGTGCGTACGCGCGCCGCCGCCCTCCTCGAATCGCCCGACGGGGCCGACGGCCCGTCCCGGCAGGCCGCCGCCGCCCGCGCCGAAGAACTCGTCCAGCTCCTGGAGACCCGCGCCTCCACGGCGAGCGAACAGCTCGGCAGGTTGCGCGGTGAGGCCGAGCGGCTCGCGCCCGAGGACGGCACCGCCCACACCGAGCTGCCCGAGGACCTCGTCCCCGCCGACGTGGATCAGGCTGCCGCGCTGCTGCGTACCGTCACCACCGAACTGGCCGCCCGCGCCGAGGCGTTGAACTCCGCCCGCGCCGCCCACGGCGACCTCCTCGACGCCCACCGGACCGCCGAGGACGGGACCGGCGGCTTCGACGAGACCGCCGCGCTCCTGCGCGACCTGCTGCGCGACCACACCGACGCCGAGGAGCAGGAGGAGCAGGAGCCCTACCCGGGCACCCTGGAGCAGGCCCGCACGGCAGCGGCCGATACCCGCCGCTCCCTGCGGGGCTGCGCCGCCGACCTGTCCGCCGCCGAGGCCGCCGTCCGCGAGGCGAGCGACATCCTCGTACGGCATGCCAACTCCACCCGCTACGAGCAGGTGCGCACCCCCGCGCGGCAGCAGATCCGGGAGCTGCCCGCGTCGGCGCTGCCGGAGCACGCGCAGCGCTGGGCGGAGGCGTTCGCACCCCGACTGCGCGTGCTCACCGACGAGCTGGCGCAGCTCGAACGCAACCGGGACTCGATCGTGGACCGGCTGCGCGGCCTCGTCGAGTCGTCCCTCGCCACGCTCCGCTCGGCCCAGCGCCTGTCCCGCCTTCCCGAGGGGCTCGGCGAGTGGTCGGGACAGGAGTTCCTGCGGATCCGCTTCGAGGAGCCCGACCAGGCCACGCTCACCGAGCGGCTCGGCGAGGTCATCGACGAGGCGACCCGCGCCGCCGTGAAGAAGAACTCCGACATGCGGCGCGACGGCATGTCGCTGCTGCTGCGCGGCGTCGCCGCAGCTCTGGAGCCCAAGGGCGTCGCTGTCGAGATCCTCAAGCCGGACGCGGTGCTGCGCGCCGAGCGGGTGCCCGTCGGACAGATGGGCGACGTCTTCTCCGGGGGCCAGTTGCTCACCGCCGCCATCGCCCTGTACTGCACGATGGCCGCGCTGCGCTCGAACGACCGGGGCCGCGACAAGCACCGCCACGCGGGCACGCTGTTCCTCGACAACCCCATCGGCCGCGCCAACGCCACGTACCTCCTGGAGCTCCAGCGCGCCGTGTCCGACGCCCTGGGCGTGCAACTCCTCTACACCACGGGCCTGTTCGACACGACGGCGCTCGCCGAGTTCCCGCTGGTGATCCGGTTGCGCAACGACGCGGACCTCCGCGCCGGGCTGAAGTACATCAGCGTGGAGGAGCATCTGCGTCCCGGCCTGCCGCAGCAGCACACGGACGGGACGGGGGAGACGGTGCACGGCGAGATCACGGCGACCCGGATGTTCAAGCGGCCGGCCGAGCCCGCCGCGTCCGTGGCGCGGGACGCCTGACCGGGGCGGCGGGGCCCACCGTCACGTATGCGTCAACCGCCCCGCCGCGCCGTGCCTGCGTATGCTCTCCGGCGTCCGCCGCGCGGTGCGGCGGGCCCGGCGGCGTTCCTTGCGCAGTCGGCGGGCGGTGCTGGCCGGGACCGAGACGACACCGTGCCGCTGGTTCCACACCTGGCGCGTCACCCATACGTCGAGCACGCCCCATGTCGCCACGACCGTGCTGGCCACGCTGCTGAGCACCATGGGGAACGCCAGCCAGGAGTCGGCGAGCGTGCACAGGACGGCGACCATCGCCTGGATCAGCGTGACCGCCGTGATGAGGACGGCGCGGACCGCCGCCGTACGCACCGGATCGGGCATCCGGCGTCGCTTCGCCGGCTCCTCGACCCACAGCTCGCGTCGCTCCGCCACATCCGTCATCACGCCACTCCCCACCGTTCCCGGGCCCGGTCCGACACCTCGCACCGGCCTGCACAGTGACTGCCCGGTTTGCTCTGGTTCACGCCGCCTCTCGGTGCGCCCGTCGTGCCCCCACCTACGTTCTGTGGTGAAGACGCGCGGCGGCCCCGAAAGATTCCCGAATTCGGACAACTGCCCTGATCCGGTGGTCGGAAGCGAAAAGTTCCAGCCAACTGCCTTTTGGTTTCGACCGATTGTGAACGCGGGGCTTGTCCTCGATCCCGGGATGCAATCTCCCGCAATGCCCGGACAACTCCGGACGCCCGTGCCGTGGCGGGGCCGGACGGCATCCGGACAGGCCTTCGAGTTGCTCCTGTCTCAGTAGTAGGCTCACGCCGTTTGTTGACGCACATGTGTGCCCCTGACGACGCGGGGCCGATCTGGGGGAGGCCATGCGCTTTCGCGGGAAGTCCATCCGCCGGAAGATCGTGGCGTTGCTGCTCGTGCCGCTCCTGTCGTTGACGGCGATCTGGGCCTTCGCCTCGGTGATCACGGGGCGCGCCGCCATGCAGTTGCTCTCGGCGGGCAAGGCCGCCGACGCGATCGGCTACCCGCTGGTCGAAACCGGCCGCGCCCTGCAGGAGGAGCGCCGCCAGACCCTCGTGTACCTCGCCGACCCCCGCGCCTCGGACGCGCAGTCCACCCTGCGGACCCGGCGCTCCGCCGCCGACGAGCAGATGTCCCGGATCAAGCAGAAGGCGGCCGACACCGGCCTGCGCGACGGCCTGAACAGCGACGCGCGCGGCGCCCTGGACGCCGCAGTGGAAGGCTTCGAGGGCATCGAGTCGCTGCGCAGGAACGTGGACGAGGGAACCGTCACCCGGGCCCAGGCCCTGGACTTCTACACCCACCTGATCGAGCCGACGGACGACTTCCTCCTCGGCCTCACCGCCCTGGACGACGCCGACGTGGAACGCCAGGGCCGCGCCGTCGTCGGAGTCATCAAGGCCCGCGAACTGCTGTCCAGGGAAGACGCGTTGGTCGGCTCCGGCCTCGTCGCCCGGCGGCTCACACAGGAAGAACTGCGCCAGGTCTCCGACCTCATCGCCCAGCGCACCCTCCTGTACGACACCCACCTCGCCCTGCTGCCCGCCGATGAACGCGCCCGCTTCCAGCGCTACTGGCGCGGCCCCGACACCACCCCTCTGCGCACCGCCGAGAACGCCGTCGCGAACGGGGCGCCCGGCGCACCCAAGGGCGTCACCGCCGCGAGCTGGGACAAGGCCGCGGGGCAGGTGCTCGGCGAACTCGTGGACCGCGACACCGCGGCCGCCGAGCGCTACCAGGACCGCGCCCGCCCCATCGCCCTCCAGGTCTTCCTCCGGGCCGGCATCGCCGGCGTGCTCGGCCTCCTTGCCCTGCTGGTCTCCCTGTTCCTGTCGGTCAGGATCGGCCGCGGTCTCGTCCGCGACCTGCGCCGTCTGCGCCTGGAGGCCCATGAGGCCTCCGGCGTCCGGCTGCCGGGCGTGATGCGCCGCCTCGCCGCGGGCGAGGAGGTCGATGTGGAGACCGAGGCCCCGCGCCTGGAGTACGACAAGGACGAGATCGGGCAAGTCGGCCAGGCACTGAACACTCTGCAACGGTCCGCTGTCGAAGCCGCCGTCAAACAGGCCGAGTTGCGCCGCGGTGTCTCCGAGGTGTTCGTCAACCTCGCCCGCCGCAGCCAGGTCCTCCTGCACAAGCAGCTCACCCTGCTCGACGCCATGGAGCGCAGGACCGACGACACCGACGAGCTCGCCGACCTGTTCCGCCTCGACCACCTGACCACCCGTATGCGCCGTCACGCGGAGGGCCTGGTGATCCTCTCCGGGTCCGCCCCGTCCCGGCAGTGGCGCAAGCCGGTCCAGCTCATGGACATCGTGCGGGCCTCCGTCGCCGAGGTCGAGGACTACGAGCGCATCGAGGTCCGCCGCCTGCCGCGGATCGCAGTGACCGGACCGGCCGTGGCCGACCTCACGCACCTGGTGGCCGAACTCCTGGAGAACGCCACGGTGTTCTCACCGCCGCACACCGCCGTGCAGGTCCTCGGCGAACACGTGGCCAACGGGTTCACGCTGGAGATTCACGACCGCGGCCTCGGCATGGCCGCCGACGCCCTCCTCGACGCCAACCTGCGCCTCGCCGAGACGCCCGAGTTCGAACTCTCCGACACCGACCGGCTCGGCCTCTTCGTCGTCAGCCGCCTCGCCCAGCGGCAGAACGTCCGCGTCTCCCTCCAGCCGTCCCCGTACGGCGGCACGACCGCGGTCGTCTTCATCCCCGACGCGCTGCTCACCGACGCCCCCGACACCGAAGGCGCCGGATTCCGCCTCGACCGGCCCGACGCCCGGCGCCGCCCGACCCCGGCCACCCTCGGCACCTCCGACGGCCTGCCCGGCCTGCCGGCCTCCGTCCTCGACGGGCCGATCGAGCTGGAAGCCCCGCTGACCACGTCCGACATGGCCCCCTTCCCGGGCGCCCTGGGCGAGGAGGACAGCGAGCGCGGTGCCCTGTTCCGCCCCCGCCGCCCCGTCGCCGGGGCTCCGGGCGAGCAGCACCAGCAGGCCGACGAGCCCCACGGCGGGGAGCGCGAGGGGACGCCGGAGGGGCTGGTGCCGCTGCCGCGCCGCCGCGCCCCCAAACTCGTCAGCTCGCACGGCAGACCCGTCATCCGCACCCGGCCCGCCGCCCTCGACCGGGACACCGGCGAACCGGGGGAGCGGCACGACCGCGACAGCGGCGACGGCCTGCGCGCCACCCCGCCGGCCTCCCTCGCGGAGCTGCCCCGCAGGCGGGCGCGGGCCACCGAGCCCACCGTCGCGGAGCAGCCGGACGTCCCCGCCGGCGGCCTGCCCAAGCGCGTCCGGCAGGCCAATCTGGCCCCGCAGTTGAAGGACGGGCCCGACCTGCGCGGTGACCGCGCGAAGGCCCCCGAAGAGACAGTCTCCGCATCGCCCGCCGACCGGGACGCCGACGAGGTGCGCGACCGGATGGCCTCGCTCCAGCGTGGCTGGCGGCGCGGCCGTGAGGAGAACGCCGCGAGCGACGACAGCGCGGACGGCACAGCACAGGGAACGACTTCTGAAGGGGACGGTCGATGACCGCACCGAAGACCGCCGCGCACACCACGAACGGTGGTTCCAGGGAGCTCAACTGGCTCCTCGACGACCTGGTGGAGCGCGTCGCCAGTATCCGCAAGGCGCTCGTGCTCTCCGGGGACGGACTGCCGACCGGGGTCTCCAAGGACCTCAGCCGGGAGGACAGCGAGCACCTCGCCGCCGTCGCCTCCGGGTTCCACAGCCTCGCCAAGGGGGTGGGGCGGCACTTCGACGCAGGGGGCGTCCGGCAGACCGTCGTCGAACTCGACGAGGCGTTCCTCTTCGTCACCGCGGCCGGTGACGGGAGCTGCCTCGCCGTCCTTTCCGACGCGGACTCCGATGTCGGCCTTGTCGCCTACGAGATGACTCTGCTGGTCAAGCGGGTGGGCGCACATCTGGGGACGGCTCCGCGCACGGATCAGCCCGCCGGGGGGTAGTGGGTCGCAATGAGCGCAGACGGTGAGGGGACGCAGGAGACGCAGCACTGGTTCGACGACGAGGCCGGGCCCGTCGTACGTCCGTACGCCATGACACGCGGCCGCACCACCAGCGCGGCCCAGCATCGCCTCGACCTGATCGCGGTCGTGGGGGGGGGGGGCCCCCCCCCCCCCCCCCGGGGGGCGCCCCCCCCCCCCCCCCCACCACCACCACCACCAGGGGGGGGGGCCGCACGCCCCCCCCCCGGGGCCCGACAACCCCCCCCCCCCGCCCCACCCCCCCCCCCCCCCCCCCCCCCCCCCCCCCCCCCCCCCCCCCCCCCCCCGGCGGCCGGCCCGCCCCCCCCCCCCCCCCCCCCCCCGACCCGGTGGCCGACCAGACCCTGTCGCCGGAACACGTCGACATCGTCGGGCTGTGCCAGGACGCCCCGCAGTCGGTCGCCGAACTCGCCGCCGAACTCGACCTGCCCGTGGGCGTGGTACGCGTCCTCATCGGCGATCTCGTCGACGACGAGCTGGTCCACGTCACCCGCCCCGTGCCGCCCGCGGAACTGCCCGACGAGAGCATTCTGCGCGACGTCATCGACGGCCTCAGAGCCCTCTGAAACGGCCTTGCACAGCACACAGCGACATCAGTGAGGCAGGAGAGACAACCCATGATCTTCGGGCGTTCCGAGCGTGGCAAGGGCCCCGTCGAGCCCGTCACGCTCAAGATCCTGGTGGCCGGTGGCTTCGGCGTGGGCAAGACCACGCTCGTCGGCGCGGTCAGCGAGATCAGGCCCCTGCGCACGGAGGAGCTGCTGAGCGAGGCGGGCCGGCCCGTGGACGACACCCAGGGCGTCGAGGGCAAGCACACCACCACCGTCGCCATGGACTTCGGCCGCATCACGCTCCGCAAGGACCTCGTCCTGTACCTCTTCGGCACCCCGGGACAGGACCGGTTCTGGTTCCTGTGGGACGAGCTAGCCACCGGGGCCCTCGGCGCCGTCGTCCTCGCGGACACCCGCCGCCTGGAGGACTGCTTCGCCGCCGTCGACTACTTCGAGCGGCGCTCCATCCCCTTCGTGGTCGGCGTCAACTGCTTCGAGGGGGCCGCTCGCTACCCCGCCGACTCGGTGCGCCAGGCGCTCGACCTGGACGCCGGTGTCCCCGTCGTCCTGTGCGACGCACGGGAGAAGGACTCCGTGAAGAACGTCCTCATCGGTGTCGTCGAGCACGCCGCGGCGACCGCGGCCCGGCGCCGACAGCCCGCGGTCACCTGATCCGGACTTCGCAGCACGCGCGCGTAGACGCTTTTTCGCCGCTACGCGCGCGTGCTGCCTGCGGTACGGACAGGGGCTCGCGCGGCCCGTCCTGCCGGGCCCCTTCCGCTCAGGCCCCTTCCTCCTCGTGCCAGCCCAAGCTCTTCTCCACCGCCTTGCGCCAGTTGTGGTACTCCCGGTCCCGGACCCGCGCGTCCATCGACGGCGTCCACTCGGCGTCCCGCTGCCAGTGGGCCTTGAGCTCGTCCAGGTCGTTCCACACGCCCGTGGCGAGCCCGGCGGCGTACGCGGCGCCCAGGCACGTCGTCTCGGAGACCCTGGGCCGGATGACGGGCACATCGAGGACGTCGGCCTGGTGCTGCATCAGGAGGTTGTTCTTCGTCATGCCGCCGTCGACCTTCAGGGTCGTGATCCGCACCCCGGAGTCCTGGTACATGGCGTCGACGACCTCCCTGGTCTGCCAGCTCGTCGCCTCCAGGACGGCCCGGGCGAGATGCCCCTTGGTGACGTAGCGGGTCAGGCCCGTGACGACACCGCGCGCGTCGGAGCGCCAGTACGGCGCGAACAGGCCGGAGAACGCCGGCACGATGTACGCCCCGCCGTTGTCGTCGACGCTCGCCGCCAGCGTCTCGATCTCGTCGGCGGTCTTGATGATGCCGAGCTGGTCACGGAACCACTGCACCAGGGCGCCGGTGATCGCGATGGAGCCCTCCAGGCAGTACACGGGCGCCTCGGAGCCGATCTTGTACCCCATGGTGGTGAGCAGCCCGTTCTTCGAGGGCACGGGCCGCTCACCGGTGTTCAGGAGCAGGAAGCTGCCTGTCCCGTACGTGTTCTTCGCCGTCCCCGTGTCGTAGCAGGCCTGCCCGAAGACGGCCGCCTGCTGGTCGCCGAGCGCGGAGGCGACGGGCACCCCGGAGAGCTGGCCCACCGCCGTGCCGTACACCTCGGCCGACGAGCGGATCTCCGGGAGGACGGCCTCCGGGACGTTCATGGCCGACAGGATCGACGCGTCCCACTGAAGTGTCTCCAGGTTCATCAGCATCGTGCGTCCGGCGTTGGTGACGTCGGTGACGTGGACGCCGCCGTCGACGCCGCCGGTGAGGTTCCAGATCAGCCACGAGTCGATCGTGCCGAAGGCGATCTCGCCGCGTTCCGCGCGCGCCCGCAGGCCCGGCACGTTGTCGAGCAGCCAGGCGGCCTTCGGTCCGGAGAAGTAGCTGGCCAGCGGCAGGCCCGTCTGATCGCGGAACCTGTCCTGCCCGTCCGTGCCGCCCAGTTCGGTGCACAGCGCCGAGGTGCGCGTGTCCTGCCACACGATCGCGTTGTGCACGGGCTTGCCGGTCGCCCGGTCCCACAGGAGCGTCGTCTCCCGCTGGTTGGTGATGCCGAGGGCGCTGAGCTGGTCGGCGCGCAACCCCGCCTTGGCGATGGCACCGGCGACGACGGCCTGCACCTTGGACCAGATCTCGGTGGCGTCGTGCTCCACCCAGCCGGGCTTGGGGAAGATCTGGCGGTGCTCGCGCTGGTCGACGGCGACGATCCCACCGGCGTGGTCGAAGATGATGCAGCGGCTCGATGTGGTGCCCTGGTCGATGGCGGCGACGTACTTCACGGAGTTGTCGGGCATGGCTACCCCTTCGTGAGAAGACGGTCGTTCGAGGAGAGAACTGTCGGGAGCGGTCCGGGCGCCGGGTTTCAGAACGCCGCGTTGTAGATGAGCCCTGCCAGCACACCGCCGATGAGCGGTCCGACCACCGGGACGAGCGCGTACCCCCAGTCGGAGGTGCCCTTGTTGGGAATGGGCAGGAACTGGTGCACGATGCGCGGCCCGAGGTCACGGGCGGGGTTGATGGCGTAGCCCGTGGGCCCGCCGAGCGACAGACCGATGCCGACCACCACCAGGGCCACGACCAGCACCTGGGTGCCCGACTCGCCCAGGCCCTTGGTCAGCCCGAAGGCGAGGACGGGCAGGACCAGACCGACCGTCGCGATGATCTCCGTGATGAGGTTCGCGACCGGGTTCCGGATCTCGGGGATCGTCGAGAAGATCCCCAGCGTCGGCGTCGGACCCTCCTCGTCCGCGACGACCGCGGACGCCGGCTCGCCCTCGGTACCCTCAGCGGCCTCGGTGCGGCCCGCGCCCTCGGCGTTCGTCGTGCCGGGGCCGACGTTGGCGTTGAACTGCGCGAGGTAGACCAGGTACGCGAGGACGGCGCCCAGCATCGCCCCGACCATCTGGCCGCACAGGTAGACCCAGACCTTGTCCCACTTGCCGGTGTCGACGGCGATGCCGAGGGTGACGGCGGGATTCAGGTGGCCGCCCGAGAGCGGTGCGGCGGTGTACGCCCCGGCGAGGACGCCGAAGCCCCAGCCGAACGCGATGACGATCCACCCGGAGGCCCTCGCCTTGGAATGTCTGAGGGTGACGGCGGCGCAGACGCCCGCGCCGAACAGGATGAGAATGCCGGTGCCGATGACCTCACCGACGAAGATGTCTCCGTTGCTCATGGCGGCTCCTAGGCCCTTGCCCGGGGCGGTCGGCCCCGGTCCTCCGTGCAGGGTGCGAATCCATGGCTGGTTACGACGGCTTCCGCCGACGGCGGGGCATCCCGCGCCCCGCCCGGCGTCAGCGCCGAGAGTGCCCGCACAGCCGCCGATCGTGGGAGGTGGCCCGGCCTGCCGCGACCGGCAGGAAACGCCACCGGGGCAGGCAAGGACCCCGGTGGACGGTGGGCCGACATGCGGCGATGCCGACTGACATCCGGAAGTGTTCACCGGGCGTACTGGAGCGTCAAGGTCGCGGACCGCACCGGTTGACCGGTAGCGCTCCGTCCGTCAAATCCCTTGCAGCACAAGGCATTTGAGGCACGGCAGCAATCCGGCGGGGGAGTGTGCGGTCAGCGCACGGCGACGACCGACGAGCCGTGCCCGAACAGTCCCTGGTTGGCGGTGATGCCGACCCGGGCCCCCGCCGTCTGGCGTGCGCCCGCCGTGCCCCGCAACTGCCACGTGAGTTCGCAGACCTGGGCGATCGCCTGTGCCGGAACCGCCTCACCGAAAGAGGCGAGCCCACCGCTGGTGTTCACCGGTATGCGACCGCCGGGCGCGGTGGCACCGTCCCGGAGCAGCTTGGCCCCCTCACCCTCCCCGCACAGGCCCAGGTCCTCGTACCACTGCAACTCAAGGGCAGTGGACAGGTCGTAGACCTCCGCCAGGGACAGGTCCTCGGGTCCGATACCGGCCTCCTCGTAGGCGGCGCGGGCTATCGCGGCCCGGAAGGGCGGCCCCTGCGGCTCGACGCCCGCCGCCGAGTCCGTCGCGATGTCGGGCAGGTCGAGCACGGTGTTCGGAAAGGTGGGCGTCACCGTGGAGACCGCCCGGACACGGACCGGGTCCTTCGCTCCGTGCCGGCGCGCGAACTCCATGCTGGACAGGACGAGCGCCGCACCACCGTCCGACGTCGCGCAGATGTCGAGCAGGCGCAGCGGGTCGGCCACCACGGCGGAACGGGCGACCTCCTCGGCCGTCACCGCCGTGCGGTATCGGGCGTTCGAATTGAGCGCCCCGAACGCCGCGTTCTTGACTTTGACCTGGGCGAAGTCCTCCAGGGTGTCACCGTGCAGGGCCATGCGACGACGTGCGTAGAGGCCGAAGTACGCCGGGTTGGTCGCCCCCAGGACCCGGAAGCGCAACCAGTCGGGATCGTCCGGCCGCTCTCCGCCCGCGGGCCGGAAGAAGCCCTTGGGCGCGGCGTCCGCACCCACTACCAGCACCACGTCCGCCAACCCGGCGAGTATCTGCGCCCGCGCCGTGTGGATGGCGTGCGCGCCCGACGCGCAAGCCGCGTACACGCTCGCGACCCGGGCCCCCTGCCAGCCGAGCGCCTTGGCGAACGTCGCCCCCGCCACATAGCCCGGATAGCCGCCGCGCACGGTGCCCGCGCCGACCACGGAGCGCACGTCCCGCCACTGCACGCCCGCGTCCGCGAGCGCCTCCCGCGCCGCCGCCGTCCCGTACTCGACGAAGCCGCGCCCCCATTTGCCCCAGGGGTGCATGCCCGCGCCCAGCACCGCCACATCCCCCGTCATGCCGCCACCCCCGTCGGCCGCCAGTGCCATGTAGTCCAGGCCGTGCCGCTCTCGTCGTCCCCCTCCTCGCTCAGCACCCCCGGTACCAGCTCCACCTCCATGCCGACGGCCAGATCGGTCACGGACACTCCGGGAGCCGCCTGTCCGAGGACCACCAGTCGCTCTGCCGCAAGCTCCACAGCGATCAACGCGTACGGCTCCCACGGAAGTTCCCGGTCCGAGACATAAGGCGGTGGCGGCCGATAACGGGCATCGGTGTACGACCAGACACGCCCCCGACGCGACAACGGCACCTCGACCAGACCACCGCCGGCGCACCCGGGATTGCGGCAACGCCCTTCCTCACGAGGGAAGAACACCGACGCGCACGCCGAACAACGGGTCCCCAGCAGACGAAACTCGTCCCCTTCCCCGGCGAACCAGTCGGCCACCACAGGCGTACGCGAACGCGGCACAGTGCCTCCCCGACAACACATCTGACGGTACGTCAGAAGTGTGCCACGGGCCGGGCCCCTACCGTCAGGGATCCGGCACGACCGGAGGAGAACCGTGCACGCCTCCCGTGCGTCCGTCTAAGCGGTGAGGACGTGCCCGGGACCCACGGGGGTGCTCCCGATCACGTCCTCACCTGTCGTCGCCCCTGGCGACCTCGGCCTTGAGGAGATGCATGTAGTCCTCTTGGCTGACGCCTTCACAGCCGTCGGGTCTGTCGGTCTCGGTGGCTTCGAACTGGGCCGCAACGAAGCCGAGTGCCCTCCGGCAGCCGGCCTGTTTCTCGGCGGCGGCGTCGCCGCATGCGGTAAGGGCCACGGTGAGCAGGGCGACGGTGGCCAGGACCGTGCGGATTTCATGATCCCCGGGTCGTGTGGTGAGAACGAAGACATCATGCGACGACCGGGGGGACTCCTCGAATCCGGCTACGGGCCGCCGTCCGACGAGGTGTTGCTCCCGCCGGAACCCGTCCCCTCTTGTTCCCGGTTACCGACCTATCTCCCGGTCAGCGACCGACGGCTCACGGGAAAGTCGAAGTAGGTGTCGGGGAAAAGCTCGGGCTTGTACGTGAAATGCCACCATTCCTCAGGCAAATTGACGAACCCCTTCTCCGAGAGCGCACCCCGCAGCAAATCCCGATTGCTCCGCTGCGCACCCCGAACACGCGGATCATCCGTGTGCGCCAACGTGTCGAAGCAGTCGAACCCCGTCCCCATGTCCACGGAGTTGTCGGGGAAGCGGTCCTTCTGCGGCCCGTAACACGCCCTCAGCGGCTCCCCGGGCACGTAAGGCCGCGTGGGCCGGGCAGGCAGCTTCACGAGGGTGAGGTCGACCGTGGAGCCCCGGCTGTGACCCGACTTCTCCGCGATGTAACCGTCCGCGAACAGACGCGTCTTGTCGACCTGCGGATAGAACTCGGGCTTCATCCTCTGGTCGTCCAGGTCCTTGGCCCACCGTACGAAATGATCGACCGCCCGCTGCGGCCGATAACAGTCGTACACCTTCAGGGAGTAGCCCTTCTTCAAAAGCCCGAGCTGTGCCTTGTGCAACGCCTTGGCGGCAGGCTCGGTGAGAATGCACAGGGGCTTCTTGTAACCGTCGATCGGCTCGCCCACGAAGTCGTGCTCCGTGAAATAGCGGATCTCCTGGATGATCGTGGGATCGACATCACTCAGCGCCACGAAGTTCTTGGGCGCCTTGGGATCAGGTGTCGCCTGGGCGGTGGTCGCGGGGGCCGCGGCAACACCGAGCAGCGCGGCGGCCGACAAGGTCGCGATTTTCCGTGGAGCGGAGAAGGTTCGCCTCATGGCCCCTCCGTCTATCAGGACCCGACCCCTCCGGGGAAGGGCGGCCACCGGTGATCGGATACAGTCCGCGCCGTGTCCGCATCAACCCACCCCATGGTCAACCCCGTTCCGGATTCCCACTGTTCGAGCTGTGGGACCGCCTACGGGACCGAGGCGCACGGCTGGCCGCGCACCTGCCCCGCCTGTCACTCCGTCGCCTACCGCAACCCGCTGCCCGTCGCCGTCGCCCTGCAACCCGTGTACGACGCCACCGGCACGGGCCTGGTCGTGATCACCCGTACGGTCGCCCCCGCGCGCGGGGAGACGGCGCTGCCCGGCGGCTTCATCGACGACCGGGAGGACTGGCGGCAGGCCGTCGTCCGTGAACTCAAGGAGGAGACGGGCATCGAGGCGGCTGCCCGCGACGTACGCCTCGTGGACGCCCTCAGCGCCCCCGACGGCCACCTCCTGCTCTTCGGCCGACTGCCCGAGCGCCCGGCCGCGCAGTTGCCCGTCAGCGCCCCCACGGACGAGACGGACGGCTGGCAGCTCCTGCGACGCCCCGCGGAGCTGGCCTTCCCGCTTCACACCCTGGCCGTCGAGGCATGGTTCGAGGGCCGCTACATGTGACCCGGGGGAGCGGTCGGTGAGCCCGTGAGGAACGGTTCACAGGCCGCGTACGCGCACCGGGCGCGGCGGTGCACCGCCGCCGTGCTCGTCGTCCTCCTCCACGACCACCCGGCCCCCGCTCCAACGCACCCGATACCGCTCGACCGCGGGTTCCTCCCACCCGTCCCCCGCGTCCGGCACGACCACGCCACCCCCTGCACGGCCTGGTTCCGGAGCCCACACCTCCACCTCGGTGCCACCCCCCTCACCCCGTACGGGGATCACCGACCCGGCGCGGGCAAGGACCGGGATCCGCGACAGGGGAGCCTCGACCGACACCGCACCCGGCCCGTCGAGGACCGCACCGGTCGCGGTGTCGTACCACCGCCCCGGGGGCAGCCGTACGACCCTGCGCCGTGCCCCCGGCTCCAGCACGGGAGCCACCAACAGGCTGTCCCCCAACAAGAAGGCGTCCTCACAGTCCCGCAGAGCACGCTCCTCCGGATTGCCCCACCACAAGGGACGCACATACGGAGCACCCGTACGCCGAGCCAGGTGGGCGAGTGTCATGAAGTACGGGAAGAGACGCCGACGCTCGTCCAGTGCCACGCGCGCGTGCACCACCACGTCGTCGTCCAAGGCCCATGGTCCCCGCCGCCCTGCCCGAACACCGGAACACGTACGCAACAGGGGCAGATAGGCGCCCAGTTGCAACCAGCGCAAGGAGAGCTCCCCGGACGCATCCCCGTCGAGTCCGCCCACGTCCGGCCCCGAGTACGGAACTCCGCACAGCCCGAGCCCCATCACCAGGGACAACGAAGCGCGCAACCCGGACCATCCGGCCCCCACGTTCCCCGACCACGCCCCGCCGTAGCGCTGCATGCCCACCCAGCCGGCGTGGGAGAGCACGAACGGCCGCTCCCGGGGTTGCAGTTCACGCAGGGCCTCGTAGGCGGAGCGCGCCATGCACAAGGCGTACACGTTGTGCGCCTCACGATGGTCGCCCCCACGTCCCTCCAACGCATGCCGTGCCGACCGCGGCGACCACGAGACCCCCGACGCGAGGAAGGAGACCGGCACGCCCATGTCGTGCAAGAAACCCGAGGAACCCCGCGCCAGCCGCTCCTCGTACAGGCCGCCCCACCACTTGCGGACACCCTTCGCCGTGAAGTCCGGGTACACCGTCTCGCCCGGCCCCGACACCCCGCGCACGACCCGGCCCGCCGCATCCTGCACGAAGGCGTCGATCGCCCGGCCGTCGTCGAACACCGCCTCGCCATGCTCGGCCCTCACCTCCGGATCGACGACGGAGACCAACCGGACACCCTCCCCACGCAACACCTCGGCGAGCCGGGAGACCGACGGAGAACCCTCGGGAGCGGCCACGACGGACCGCCACGAACCCCGGCGCTCGCTGTCCACGTGCACAGCGTCCAGAGGCAGCGAACGCTCCTTGCAGCCGGCGACAACCCGGCGCACCTCCTCCTCACCGCCCTGACGCGCGTGATGGTGCCCCAGCGCCCACGACGGCGGCACCGCCGGGGCACCCGTCAACCGCGCCCACGTGTGCAGCACGCGCGCGGGCGGACCGACCACGACCCAGCAGCGCAACGGGCCGCCCTCCATGCGCACCTCGCTCGTCCCCGGCCGGTCGTGCCCCGAACCAGCCCCCTCCCGGCCCTCACGCAGAGTCACCGCGCCGTTCCATGTGTTGTCGTGGAACACCAGGTGCGTGCCCGCGTCCGCGACCACCATCTGGACCGGCATCGTGACCGGTACCGGCCTCGCGACCGACAGCGGATCGTCACCCGGCCCGAACAGGCCGCACCGTTCGGCGTTCCACAAGGCGTACGTCCCGTCACGCAACCGCGGACCCGCGGTCCGCCCCCCGAGCCCAAAGAACCGCGCGTCCGCCGCCACCTCCGACCGCTGCACCCACCGCGCCTCCCCGCCGCCCACGGGCTCCCACCACCGCGGCGGCAGATCGCGCCGCAACAGCACACCGCCCGGAGTGCACACGGAGACCGCGCCGTGCCGCGACACCGTCACGGTGACCCGCTCCGACACCACCCGTCGGCCACCGTCCTTGTCCGGCTCCAGGACGGCCCGCGGATCCGCCTCGGGACATCCGTCGGCCATCCCGTAGGAGGGCGTGGACTCCGCCCCGTCCCATCCCCAGAAGACGGCACCGCTCACCGTGACCGTGATCCGCAGCCGGGACCGGTCGAAACGCACCACTCCGCCGCCGGGCCCCGGTTCCACCCCGACCACGTTCCCCGGGATCCGCGCCCGCTCGGGACCCCGGCGCGAGAGCCCCACGGCATCCGCCCGGCGATGCCGCCACGAAGCCCGCGCGGTACGCAGCCCCTGCACGGGGCCCACCGCGGAGACCGCCTTCATCGAGCGCATCAGGTCTCGACCGTCCATGCTGCTCACCCTGCCACTCGGCGCCACGCGCGCGTGTCGCGTTCAACTGCCGTTCACCCGTGGCCACAACACATCTTCACGCGGCGGACTGTGTGGGGGACACCCTGGTGTCGCAGTCGATCACATGGCATCGTCCTGTCAGCCGCGTCACGCGCACACCCCGGCCCGTGCGCGCCGAGAACGCACACACCGCGTACTTCCCAGGAGCCGCACCATGACCACAGCGAACCCCTCGCCGCTCTGGCAGCCCGACCCGCAGCAGATCGCCGACGCGCAGGTCACCCGCTTCCAGGCCTGGGCCTCCCAGCGGTACGGGGCACCCGCGGAGGGCGGCTACGAGGCACTGCACCACTGGTCGGTCACCGAACTCGAAACGTTCTGGAAAGCCGTCACCGACTGGTTCGACGTGCGCTTCACCCACCCCTACGCGCGCGTACTGGGCAGCCGCGCGATGCCCGGCGCCTCATGGTTCCCCGGCGCCACCGTGAACTACGCGGCCCACGCACTGCGCACGGCCGACGACCCCGCGCGCGCGGACACCCCCGCCATCCTGCACGTCGACGAGACCCACGAACCGCGCCCCGTCACCTGGTCGGAACTCCGCAGGCAGGTCGGCTCCCTCGCCGCCGAGCTGCGCGGCCTCGGAGTACGCCCGGGGGACCGCGTCAGCGGCTACCTGCCCAACATCCCCGAAGCCGTCGTCGCCCTCCTGGCCACCGCCGCGGTCGGCGCCGTCTGGACCTCGTGCGCCCCCGACTTCGGAGCCCGCAGCGTCCTCGACCGCTTCCAGCAGGTCGAACCGGTCGTCCTGTTCACCGTCGACGGCTACCGCTACGGAGGCAAGGAGCACGACCGCCGCGACACCGTGGCCGAACTCCGCTCCGAACTGCCGAGCCTGCGCGCTGTCGTGCACATCCCCCTCCTGGGCACGGACGCCCCACAAGGCGTCCTGGAATGGTCGGCCCTCACCTCCGCCGACGTACCGCCTGTCTATGAAGAGGTGCCGTTCGACCACCCCCTGTGGGTGCTGTACTCCTCGGGCACGACCGGCCTGCCCAAAGCCATCGTCCAGTCGCAGGGCGGCATCCTCGTCGAGCACCTCAAACAGCTCGGCCTGCACTGCGACCTCGGCCCCGACGACCGCTTCTTCTGGTACACGTCGACCGGCTGGATGATGTGGAACTTCCTCGTCTCCGGGCTCCTCACCGGCACCACCATCGTCACGTACGACGGCAGCCCGGGACATCCGGGAACCGGCGCGCAGTGGTCCATCGCGGAACGCACCGGAGCGACCCTCTTCGGCACCTCCGCCGCGTACGTCATGGCCTGCCGCAAAGCCGGCGTACACCCCTCCCGCGACCATGACCTGTCCCACGTGAAGTGCGTGGCCACGACAGGCTCGCCACTCCCGCCGGACGGCTTCCGGTGGCTCCACGACGAGGTCCGCGCCGACCTGTGGATCGCGTCCGTCAGCGGCGGCACCGACGTCTGCTCCTGCTTCGCCGGAGCCGTCCCCACCCTCCCCGTGTACATCGGCGAACTGCAAGCCCCCGCCCTGGGCACGGACCTGCGGGCGTGGGACCCCCAGGGAAAGCCGCTCATCGACGAAGTCGGCGAACTGGTCGTCACCAACCCGATGCCGTCCATGCCCATCCACTTCTGGAACGACCCCGACAAAAGCCGCTACCACGACAGCTACTTCGACACCTACCCAGGCGTCTGGCGCCACGGCGACTGGATCACCGTCACCTCCCGGGGCTCCGTCGTCATCCACGGCCGTTCCGACTCCACCCTGAACCGCCAGGGCGTCCGCATGGGCTCCGCCGACATCTACGAGGCGGTGGAACGCCTCCCCGAGATCCGCGAGTCCCTCGTCATCGGCCTCGAACAGCCCGACGGCGGCTACTGGATGCCCCTCTTCGTGCACCTGGCCCCGGGCGCCACCCTCGACGACGACCTGCGCGCCCGCATCCGGCGGACCATCCGCGAACACCTCTCCCCACGGCACGTCCCGGACGAGATCATCGAAGCCCCCGGCGTCCCCCACACCCTCACCGGCAAGCGCATCGAGGTCCCGGTGAAACGCCTCCTCCAGGGCACCCCCCTCGAAAAGGCGGTCAACCCCGGCTCCGTCGACAACCTCGAACTGCTCCGCTTCTACGAGCAGATCGCCCGCGGACGGACCTGAGGCCCGGCCCGTTGTCAGTGCCGCCGATTACTCTGAGTGAGCATTGATCGGCGAGCGTACACAGGGGGAATCATGACGGGCACCCAGCACACCGGGACGACCGGAGCACGGCACATCCTGCGCCGCGAAGTCGCGGGCACCATCGGCCTGTTGGCCGACGAGCAGGACTTCACGGAGATGCGGCGCTACCGCAGCTTCACCTTCGACGACCACACGGCATACCTGCGCCAAGTGGAAGAACTCCTCGCATCCATGGCCGCGGAGGGAGGCCACACCACGGTCGCGCTCTTCGACCCGGAGGAATACGCCGAGTTCTGCGCGGACACGGGCCTCGAACCCGATACCCCGACCAGCCGCACACGGTTCACGGCGGAACTGGCCTCGACCGGCGCCACCGTCCCCTACGAAGGACAGCCCCTGGCCGACCTCGTCCCGGATCTGGTCGAAGAGGCCGTACGCCAGGCGACCTGGGAGTACGCCTCGTCCGTACTCGCCCGCACCGGCCCTTGCGCGGTGTGCGGACAGGACATCGGACGGGCCGCCTTCGGCCGCGCCTCGTACCTGGTGGCCCGGGCGATCGACACCATCGGCGAAGGTTTCCATCACTGGGTGTGCAGCGTCCCCACGGGAAAGCAGACGCTGCTGGCGGTGCTCCGCATCGATGCCGGAGCCCCCGGCAGCGTCCGCATGGAGGAGACCGCGGCGATGGAGCTGACGACCGTCATGGCACTGGCCATCGTCACCGGTGGTTCCTGCGCGTTGGTCGTCCGCACCACGAGGGACGGCAGCGCCCGCGTCTACGGCTGGCGCCTGAAGGACGAGCGGCTCCATCCCCTGACCGCTGCCCAGGTCTTCGACGCGTACTGCACCGACGCCGCTTCGGGTGACCTGACAGCGCCGGAGCCCGGCGTCGACTACTGCACCGCACCCGAAGTGGAGGACCGCGCTCCCGAGACCCGCCACCGCCACTGACCCGGCGCCACGAGGCGCCGCCCGAAAACCCTGAGGGCGCCCCACCCGAAGGTGGAGCGCCCCAGGAACAACGTCGCTCGATGAGCGCTCGTCCGATTTACTCGCCCGACAGCACGGCCTGCGCGGCCGCACGTGCCTCCTCGGCGGAGTCGGCGGCACGAGCAGCGGCAGCCGCACGCTCGCACTGCGCCAGCGTGTGCTTGCCGAGCGTCGCACGGACGTACGGGATCGACGCGGCGCCCATGGAGAGGGAGGTGACACCCAGACCGGTCAGCACACAGGCCAGCAGCGGGTCGGACGCGGCCTCGCCGCACACGCCACAGCTCTTGCCCTCGGCCTTCGCCGCGTCGGCGGACAGCGCGACCAGGTCGAGCAGCGCGGGCTGCCACGGGTCCTGGAGACGCGACACGGCACCGACCTGCCGGTCGGCCGCGAACGTGTACTGGGCCAGGTCGTTGGTGCCCAGCGACAGGAACTCGACCTCCTGCAACACGGAACGGGCACGAAGCGCGGCGGACGGAATCTCGACCATGGCACCGAACTTGGCCCGCAGACCGGCCGCACGGCAGGCGTCGGCGAATGCCTTGGCGTCGGCCCGGTCGGCCACCATCGGGGCCATGACCTCGAGGTAGACGGGCAGCCCCTCCGCGGCCTTCGCCAGCGCGGTGAGCTGGGTCCGCAGTACCTCGGGGTGGTCGAGGAGCGACCGCAGACCGCGCACGCCGAGCGCCGGGTTGGGCTCGTCGGTCGGGGTCAGGAAGTCCAGCGGCTTGTCGGCACCGGCATCCAGCACCCGCACGACGACACGGCCCTCGGGGAAGGCCTCGAGCACCTGGCGGTACGCCTCGACCTGCTTCTCCTCGGACGGAGCCTGCTTGCTGTTGTCGAGGAAGAGGAACTCGGTGCGGAAGAGACCGACGCCCTCGGCGCCCGCCTCGACGGCGGCAGGCACGTCCGCGGGCCCGCCGATGTTGGCGAGCAGCGGCACCTTGTGCCCGTCGGAGGTGGCACCCGGGCCGCTCGAAGCGGCCAGCGCGGCCTTGCGCTCGGCGGCCGAGGCCTCCAGAGCGGCCCGCTTCTCCGGCGTCGGGTCCACGAAGATCTCGCCGGTGCTGCCGTCGACGGCCACGACGGTGCCCTCCGCCAGCTCACCGGCGCCCGGCAGGGCGACGACGGCGGGCACCCCGAGCGCACGGGCAAGGATCGCGCTGTGACTGGTCGGCCCACCCTCCTCGGTCACGAAGCCGAGCACGAGCGCGGGGTCGAGCAGCGCGGTGTCCGCGGGCGCCAGGTCACGCGCGATGAGCACGTACGGCTTGTCGCTGTCCGGTACGCCGGGCATGGGCACCCCGAGCAGGCGGGCGACGATGCGGTTGCGCACGTCGTCGAGGTCGGCGACACGACCGGCCATGTACTCACCGGCGCCCGCGAGGAGCTCGCGGTAGTGCGAGAAGGCGTCGTAGATTCCTCGTTCGGCGGTGCTGCCGACGGTGATACGACGGTCGACATCGGCGATGAGCTCGGGGTCCTGCGCGATCATGGCCTGCGCCTCGAGCACTCCCTGTGCCTCGCCACCGGCCAGATTGCCGCGGGCGATCAGGTCGGCCGCGACAGCTTCGACAGCCTGGCGGGCGCGCCCCTGCTCGCGCTCGGCCTCCTCCGGCGGGATCTGCTTGGCCGGCGGCTCCAGGACCGCCGTCCCCATGTGCCGAACTTCGCCGATCGCCACACCGTGGCTCACGCCGACGCCTCGAAGCGTTGTCTCCATCTCACCCGTCTCCGATAGTGCGGGGCCCGAGCCACCGCGATGGTTGTACTGCCGACCGTCAGTGACGGAGTTGCGTCACTTCCAGCCGAAGAGAGCGTCGCCGGCCCGCAGCTCGCCGCTCTCGGCGACATCGGACAGCGATTCGGCGCTGGCCTCGAGCGCGACGACCGGGCACACCGGCGACTTGCCCGCGGCCTCGACGGCTGCCGGGTTCCAGCGGACCACGGACTGGCCGCGCTGCACGGTGTCGCCCTTGTTGACGAGCAGCTCGAAGCCTTCGCCGTTGAGCTGGACGGTGTCGATGCCCAGGTGGGTCAGGACCCCGTGTCCCTCCTCGTCCACGACGACGAAGGCGTGCGGGTGCAGGGACACGATGATGCCGCTGACGGGAGCGACGGCCTCCGAGGGCTCGCGGACGGGGTCGATGGCGGTGCCGGGGCCGACCATCGCACCGGAGAACACCGGGTCAGGAACAGCGGAGAGCCCGATGGCGCGTCCTTCAAGAGGGGACGTCACACTGGTCATGGCAAGCCTCCCAGGGGGCGGGGATTCATGGTCACCGTCACTATCTGTCCTGGACGGCGTACTGTTCAGAAGCGTAAGTCATAAAAAGTCCCGGTTCCGCACGGGAGGTACCGGTTGGCGGACGTAGGTGCGCCCGGCAAACGATTTGCGCCGCACCCCGGCCCCCATGTACTGTCGTACCCCTGCCTGGGACCGACCGGCGCGTTCGAGCGTCCATCGTCCCGGCGGCGTCTACCAAGTCAACCTTATCTTCGATCCGCTTCTGCATGTCCGCAGACGAGTGGTCAGAGGGTGAAGAAAAGGCTGGTAGGGTTCGATCTCGCCGGAAGGGAAAGCGCGAAAGCGGATTTCCAAGAAAGCAGAGCGAAACACCGAGGAAATCGGGTCGGAAAGATCTGATAGAGTCGGAAACGCAAGACAGCAAGACCGAAGGGAAGCGCCCGGAGGAAAGCCTCAGACAGTGTCTGTGGGTGAGTACAA
>NZ_JBIWKP010000010.1:0-237671 GCF_044765725.1 Streptomyces sp. NPDC102406
CGGGGTCTTGCTCCGCTTTCCGGCTTTTCGGCCTTCCTGCGGTGTTGACTCTATCAGATCCTTTCGGGCCTGATTCCCTGTCAACCGGGTTTGTCAGCCCGCCCGTTGAGGCGTTCCGACGAGTGAGACATTAGCGGAATCCCGGGCCCCGACAAAATCGGGGACGCTCTTTCGAACGGGGTTTCCTCATTACCGCGAAGGCGTACGCAAACGGCACGACAAAACTGCGTCGCGCGTTGAGTAGGACTTGCGGAATGGCTGTCCGGGGACCACCCGGAGGCGGCGCTCACGTCGGACAACTCGGAGAACACTACGTATCGGCCACGGGGCGTGTCAACCTCCCGCCTCGGGGCAGTCGGACAGGTCAGCTGTTGTTGCCGGTGGCCAGCTCGCGGCTGCGGTCGCGGGCCGCTTCGAGGGCGGCGATGAGGGCCGCGCGGACGCCGTGGTTCTCGAGTTCGCGGATCGCGTTGATGGTCGTACCCGCCGGAGACGTGACGTTCTCGCGGAGCTTCACCGGGTGCTCGCCGCTGTCGCGGAGCATGGTGGCCGCGCCGATGGCGGACTGGACGATGAGGTCGTGCGCCTTGTCGCGCGGCAGACCCAGGAGGATGCCGGCGTCGGTCATCGCCTCGACCAGGTAGAAGAAGTAGGCGGGGCCCGAGCCGGAGAGGGCCGTGCACGCGTCCTGCTGCGACTCCGGGACGCGCAAGGTCTTGCCGACCGCGCCGAAGATCTCCTCGGCGTGAGTGAGGTGGGCGGCGGTCGCGTGCGTGCCCGCGGAGATGACGGACATCGCCTCGTCGACGAGGGCCGGGGTGTTCGTCATGACGCGGACCACGGGCGTGCCGGGCTCCAGCCGCTCCTCGAAGAACGTGGTGGGGATGCCCGCCGCGCCGCTGATGACCAGGCGGTCGGCGGGGAGATGCGGGGCCAGTTCCGCGAGGAGCGTGCCCATGTCCTGGGGCTTCACCGTGAGGATCAGGGTGTCGGCCTGCTCGGCGGCCTCCTGATTGGTGACCGGGGTGACGCCGTGGCGGGTGCGGAGTTCCTCGGCGCGCTCGGGGCGGCGGGCCGTGACCATGAGGTCGGCCGGGTCCCAGCCGCCGCGGATCATGCCGCTGAGCAGGGCTTCACCGATCTTGCCGGTGCCGAGTACGGCGACCTTGTGGCGCGGGTTCGGGCTCGTCTGGGTCGTCGTCTCGCTCATATCGGCTCGGGCCTTCCGTGTGCGTCGTCGTCCGCACGCATCCTCGCATCGGGCGCGCCCGGGGCCAGGGCGTGTCCGGTGGACGGACTCCCGGGCCGCGTACACCGTCCTCAGGGGTGGCGGACGACCGTGATGTCCAAGGCGTACGCGTCCTCGACGATGCCGTCGGGGAAGCTGTGCAGCAGGTGGGCGCGCTCGTCCGCCAGGATCGGCGCGGAGCGGTCGGGGCCCAGCACCGCGAAGTAGGAACGGCTGCCGAGGTGGGCCAGGTGCAGGTCGACCGGGATGCGGCGGGTCCAGCGCAGACGGCGGAAGGCCGGTGCCGGGGTCGTTCCGAGGGCGGGGGCGAGAGTGGTGAGCAGGGAGCTGATGAGGGCCGGGGCCTCGGTGGCGATGCCGTGGCGGTGGTAGCCGGGCAGCCGCTCCTGGAGGCGGGCCTCCTGCGCGGCCGTCCACTCCACGTCCGGGTCGGGGACGTTCCACCACAGGGCGAGCGCGCCGCCCGGCCGCAGCACGCGCAACGCCTCCGGCACCGAGCGGGCCGGGTCGGTCCAGTGCCAGGCCTGGGCGTACGCGACCAGGTCCAGGGAGCCGTCCGCGAACGGCAGCGCGTCGCCGACCGCGCGGACCAAGGGCACGTCGGGCAGGGCCCGGCGCAGTTCGGCGCCCATGCCGGGGCCCGGTTCGACGGCGATGACGCGGGCGCCGTTGTCACGCAGCAGGCGGGTGGCGATGCCGGTGCCCGCGCCGACGTCGATGACGCGGGCGCCCCGCAGGCTCAGCCCTGCCAACTCCTCCAGCGTGCGGAAGAGTGCTGGCGGATAGCCGGGTCGGGCGGTCGCGTACTGGGTGGCGACCGTGTCGAAGGAGAGCGCGAGGGCGTCGCTCGGAGGCTGGTCCGTCATGGGGTCATCCTGACCGCGCGTGGTCAGGGCTGCCAGGCTCAGCGCTTCTTCTTCGTGCCCGGCTTCCTGGCGGGGTTGCGGGTGCGGCGGGTGGTGCGGCGTTCGTACTGCTCGCGGGCGGTCTCGTACTCCTGCCTGCGCAGTTTCTCGCCCGGCGCCTCGGTCAGGCAGCGCAGGGCATGGGCGGCGAGTACGCCGACGAAGCCGATCGTCAGGAAGCCGCGCAGGGACGCCTGTCGGTCCGGGTCCGGGCGCTCGGAGAAACCGCTCCACATGCGGTTGAAGGCGAAGGCGCTGCACACGGCGAACATCACGATGACCAGGACGTTCACGAAGGCGCCGACGTCCGCGATGGCCAGGCCCTGGTAGGCGAAACGCAGGACGAGACAACCGGCCACCGCGGCGAGGAGCGAGCCCACGCCGACGGCGGCGCGGCGCAGGGCGTAGCCGCCGCTGTGGTCCACCCAGGTCGTCCCGAAGAAACGGATCTCTTCGGGACGGGGCCCGGGGGACGGAGTGGTGCTGCCGGGGCCGGTGCCGTTTTCGTCGCTCACGGGACGATTATCACCGGGGGCGGCGGAGGGTCAGGCGCAGCGGGGGGCCACGTAGCCGTCGCTGCCCGTCTTCACGTAGGCGTCGGAGATGTACTCGCCGACACCGATGTTGTCCCAGATCCTGGTCGTGCCGTACGGGCCCGCGACCGACTGGCCGGCCTTCTGGCAGGTGATGGTCACGCGTGCGCCCTGGGGCAGGACGCGCACCACGCGGTACTGGGTGCCGGGGCCGCTGCGGACGTTCACGCTGTAGCCCGGGGCCACCGGGTAGGAGGCGGAGGCCGTGACGGCCACGTCCGCCTCCGCCTCCGCGTCCGTACTGTTGTTGTTACTGCTGTCGAGCGCCATGTCTGTTCCCCCCGTGGTCGTACGGGGCCTCGTTCAGCGATCGTTGAGGTCCCGTTGAATCGGCTGTGCCACCTTGCTCCGTAGAACGTGTGGAACGCGGAGGCTAGCAAGCCTCACCGGTCCCGGACGACCCATCGACTAGGCTCCGTGCGTCGCGCGAGCACAGGGATCGCGTACGTGGTCAGGTGAGGTCCGGCACGGGATCGGGCACGACGATCACGACGACATCCACGGGGGTGGACATGCCGTCACGGCCGAGCATCGGGCCCGACGCGGAAGCGGAACTTCCGGCCTATGCCGGGCACTATCGCCTTGAGGAACGTCTCGGAGCGGGCGGCATGGGTGTCGTGCATCTGGCGCGGTCCTCGGCGGGGCTGCCGCTCGCGGTGAAGGTGGTGCACGCCGAGTTCGCGAAGGACCCTGAGTTCAGGGGACGCTTCCGGCAGGAAGTGGCGGCGGCGCGGCGGGTCAGCGGGGCCTTCACGGCGTCCGTCGTGGACGCCGACCCGGATGCCGACCGTCCCTGGATGGCCACGCTGTTCATCCCCGGCCCGACCCTCGCCGACCACGTCAAACGGAACGGGCCGCTGACGCCCGCGCAGTTGCGGCACGTCACCGCCGGGCTGGCCGAGGCGCTGCGGGACATCCACCGCGTCGGCGTGGTCCACCGCGATCTGAAGCCCAGCAACGTGCTGCTGGCCGAGGACAGCCCCAAAGTCATCGACTTCGGCATCTCGCGGCCCAAGGACAGTGAGCTGCGCACCGAGACGGGCAAGTTGATCGGCACGCCGCCGTTCATGGCGCCGGAACAGTTCCGCAGGCCGCGCGAGGTCGGTCCGGCCGCCGATGTGTTCGCCCTCGGATCGGTCCTCGTGCACGCCGCGACCGGGCGCGGTCCCTTCGACTCGGACAGCCCGTACCTCGTCGCGTACCAGGTCGTGCACGACGAGCCGGATGTGACCGGTGTGCCCGAGGAACTGGCGCCGCTGGTGCTGCGCTGCCTCGCCAAGGAGCCTGAGGACCGGCCCACGCCGGACGAGTTGATGGCGGAGATGCGGCGGCTGTCGGCGCGCTATGACACGCAGGCGTTCAGTACGCAGGGATTCGGCGGGCGGACGTTCGGCGAGCAGAAGTCCGCCGAGCGAGAATGCGTGGCCGGGGAGGGCTGGGCGTCCCTCGATGCCGGAGCGCCCCTCGATGTCGGCCCGGTGGTCGGTGGCCCGTCTGTCGTCGGTGGCGGGGCGGTGGGGGAATCGGTTCCTCGTCGGTTCCGGGCGCGGGTGCGGCGCCGGGCCGGTGTGGCCGTCGCCGGTGCTGTGGCGCTCGGTGTCGTGCTGGCGCTGGCGCTGACCCTGTTCCCGCGGGCCGGGCAGGAGGCGGGGGCGCGGACGGTGGAGGCCGGTGCGCCCGTGTCGTTCCAGGCGTGGAGCCGGTCGCTCGGTTCGGGGGCCGCGCCCGTGTGCTCGTACGGGAAGCAGGCGCTGCACTGTGTCGCGCCCGGGGTGCTCGCCGCGGCGCTCGATCCACGCGACGGCACGGTGCGGTGGCTGCGCAAGGCGCCCGGCGGGGCCGCCGGCGGTGTGCAGGCGCCCGTGGTGTCGGGTGGTCTGCTCCAGGTCGTCGCCCCGGACCAGGCCAGGCTCTACGCGCTCGATCCGGCCACCGGAAAGACCCGCTGGTCGAAGGGGATCTCGGCGTACCAGGGTCAGGTGCAGCCCGTGGGAGACAGCGTGCTGCTGGCCGCTCCCGACGGCACGTTGACCGCGGTCGACAGCAGCACGGGCCGACAGCGCTGGCGACACCGGCTGCCGGTGGAGCGGCCCGTGCTTTCGTACGTCGGCGGGGATCTGGCCTATGTGACCACGTCGGCTCCGGACGGGGTGAACACCCTGGTGAGTGCGGTGGACCCGGCGACGGGGGCGGTCCGGTGGCAGCGCCGTTCACCGGGGACGGCCACTCCGGTGGGTGTGGCCGACGGCGTGCTCTGGTGCACGCGGCGCGCCGCGGACGGCGCGACGGTGGCCCTGGTCGGTCACCGCCTGGCCGACGGTGCGGTCGCGCGCCGCGTACCGCTCGCGCTGCCGCAGCCCCAGGCGACGGCGACGGTACGCAGCGGCAAGGCGTATCTGCTCGCGGCGGGTGGGGCGCTGGTGGTGCAGGATCTGGCGTCGGGCAAGCAGGTGTGGCGGTCGGAGACGTCGGTGAGCAGGGGCTCCGCGCCGGGCGTCGACAGCCGGGGCCGGGTCTATGTGGCGGCGCCCGACGGCCGCCTCCTCGCCCTGGCCGCCGACACCGGCGCGCCCCTCGGCCAGACCCGTCCCCGGCCCGGGGCGCGGCCCGACCGGGTGGTGGCCGAGTTGCCGGCGCCGGTGGTGACAGGTGGCCGGGTCTACGGCAGCGCGCCGGACGGCACGGTCTTCGGGGCGGACGGGACCCGCCCCGAGAGCTGGTGACGCGGGGACGCGGCCCCGGCCCGGGGGCGGGTCAGCCGAGCTTGGAGACGTCGCGGACGGCTCCGCGGTCGGCGCTGGTCGCCATCGCCGCGTAGGCCCGCAGCGCCGCGGAGACCTTGCGCTCGCGGGACTTGGGGGCGTAGACGCCGCCCAGGGCCTCGCGGCGGGCGGCCAGTTCCTCGTCGGGGACGAGGAGTTCGATGGAGCGGCCGGGGATGTCGATGCGGATGCGGTCGCCGTCCTCGACGAGGGCGATGGCGCCACCGGCGGCGGCCTCGGGCGAGGCGTGACCGATGGACAGACCCGACGTGCCGCCGGAGAACCGGCCGTCCGTGACGAGCGCGCACGCCTTCCCCAGGCCACGGCCCTTGAGGTACGAGGTCGGGTACAGCATCTCCTGCATGCCGGGGCCGCCCTTGGGGCCCTCGTAGCGGATGACGACGACGTCGCCCTCCTTGACCTGCTTGAGGAGGATCTTCTCGACGGCCTCCTCCTGCGACTCGCAGACGACGGCCGGGCCCTCGAAGGTCCAGATGGACTCGTCGACGCCGGCGGTCTTCACGACGCAGCCGTCCTCGGCGATGTTGCCCTTCAGGACGGCGAGGCCGCCGTCCTTCGAGTAGGCGTGGGCGACGTCACGGATGCAGCCGCCGGCCGCGTCGGTGTCGAGGGTGTCCCACCGCTCGGACTGCGAGAACGCCTCGGCGGAACGCTTGCAGCCGGGGGCGGCGTGCCACAGCTCGACCGCTTCCTCGGAGGCCGAGCCGCCGCGGACGTCCCAGGTGTCGAGCCATTCCTTGATGGACGCGGAGTGGACGGTGTGCACGTCCTCGTTGAGCAGACCGCCGCGGTACAGCTCGCCGAGGATCGCGGGGATGCCACCGGCGCGGTGCACGTCCTCCATGTAGTACGTGCCGCCGGGCGCCACGTTCGGGGCGACCTTGGACAGGCACGGGACGCGGCGCGAGACGGCGTCCATGTCGGCGAGGGTGTAGTCGAGCTCGGCCTCCTGGGCGGCGGCCAGCAGGTGCAGGATCGTGTTGGTGGAGCCGCCCATGGAGATGTCGAGCGCCATGGCGTTGTCGAAGGCGGCGCGGGTGGCGATGGAGCGCGGCAGCACGGAGTCGTCGTCACCGTCGTAGTACCGCTTGGCGATCTCGACGACCGTGGCGCCCGCCTTCTCGTACAGCGCCTTGCGGGCGGTGTGCGTGGCGAGGACCGAGCCGTTGCCCGGCAGCGACAGGCCGATGGCCTCGGTCAGGCAGTTCATGGAGTTGGCCGTGAACATGCCGGAGCAGGAGCCGCAGGTCGGGCAGGCGTTCTCCTCGATACGGAGGATGTCCTCGTCGGAGATGCTCTCGTCGACGGCGTCGCTGATGGCGTTGACGAGATCCAGCTTGCGCACGGTCCCGTCGACCAGGGTGGCCTTGCCGGCCTCCATGGGGCCGCCGGAGACGAAGACCGTCGGGATGTTGAGACGCAGCGCGGCGTTCAGCATGCCCGGGGTGATCTTGTCGCAGTTGGAGATGCAGACCAGGGCGTCGGCGCAGTGCGCTTCGACCATGTACTCGACCGAGTCCGCGATCAGGTCGCGCGAGGGCAGGCTGTACAGCATGCCGCCGTGGCCCATGGCGATGCCGTCGTCGACGGCGATGGTGTTGAACTCGCGGGGGATACCGCCCGCGGCCTTGACCGCCTCGCTGACGATCCGGCCCACCGGGGCCAGGTGCGTGTGCCCGGGGACGAACTCGGTGAACGAGTTGGCCACTGCGATGATCGGCTTCCGGCCGATGTCCGCACCGGGTACACCGGAGGCGCGCATAAGGGCGCGTGCGCCCGCCATGTTGCGTCCGTGGGTGACTGTGCGGGACCTCAGCTCGGGCATCGTCGCTCGCTCCTTAGGGGCAGAAAAGACTGCCTCCGAGCGTACGCCGCCCCTCCAGGATCCGGACACCCTGTCCGTATTTCGGGACGCCCGTCTCATGGGCGCCGATCGCTCACGAACGGGGCACGCGCACCGCGGACGCCAGTTGCAGCCGGGTGAAGGCGAGCGCCTCGGCGAGATCGGCCTCGCGCTCGGCGCTGGACATCGCGCGCCGCGTATTGACCTCGATGACCACGTGCCCGTCGAACCCGTTGACAGCGAGCCGCTCCAGCAGCTCGGCACACGGTTGCGTACCGCGGCCCGGCACCAGGTGCTCGTCCTTGTTCGACCCGTTCCCGTCGGCCAGGTGTACGTGGCCCAGCCGGTCCCCCATCCGGTCGACCATGTCCATGGCATCGGTCCGGGCCGTCGCCGTATGGCTGAGGTCGACGGTGAAGTGCCGGTAGTCGTCCTTCGTGACGTCCCAGTCGGGGGCGTAGGCGAGCATCTCCCGGTCCCGGTAGCGCCACGGGTACATGTTCTCGACGGCGAACCGCACATCGGTCTCGTCGGCCATGCGCCATATGCCGTTGACGAAGTCCCGGGCGTAATTGCGCTGCCACCGGAAGGGCGGATGCACCACGACGGTCGACGCACCGAGCTTCTCCGCAGCGGCCTTCGCGCGCTGGAGTTTCACCCACGGGTCCGTGGACCACACCCGCTGCGTGATCAGCAGACACGGCGCGTGTACGGCCAGGATCGGGATGCGGTGATAGTCGCTCAGCCTGCGCAGGGCCTCGATGTCCTGGCTCACGGGGTCGGTCCAGACCATGACCTCGACACCGTCGTAGCCCAAGCGCGCGGCGATCTCGAAGGCCGTCGCCGTCGACTCCGGATACACCGAGGCGGTCGACAGGGCGACCTTCGCATCCGGGATGCGCACCACTGGTTCTGCCACGCAGACAGAGTACGGGCCCACACCGGACACCGGGGAGGTGGTCCTCCTCACCTCGACCGCCACGTTCAGTCGCGTACGAGACGGGAGGACCGACCGTCGTAGGCGCGAACAGCGACCCATTCCGCGGATCAGACGCGTACGAGACGGGAGGGGGCGCCCCGGCAAGGGCGGTGAACGACGGCACCCCACCGACCGTCACTCGCGTACGAGACAGAAGAGGCCACCCCGGCAAGGGCGGTGAACGGCGACACCCCACCGACCGTCATCCGCGTACGAGACAGGAAAGGTCACCCCCGGCAAGGACAGTGCACGACGGCACCCACCGGCCGTCATCCGCGTACGAGACGGGAGGACCGACCGTCGTAGGCGCGAACAGCGACCCATTCCGCGGATCAGACGCGTATGAGACGGGAGGGGGCGCCCCGGCAAGGGCGGTGAACGGCGACACCCCACCGACCGTCACCCGCGTACGAGACAGAAGAGGCCACCCCGGCAAAGGCGGTGAACGACGGCACCCCACCGACCGTCACCCGCGTACGAGACGGGAGGGGCCGGTCGGGGTATGTGCGCGCGCAGCACACCAGCACGCGGTAGCGGCGGCCGAAGCAACCGGCGAGGCCATCAAGATGGCGAGCACGGACATACCCCGGGCGGCCCCGTACCCACCCACACACCTGTCGGATCGAGACGGAAACCCGCCAACGCACCCCAGACGGCCACCCTCCCTTCAAGCGCACAGCGAAGCGCACCCGCACGCGCACCCCGCGCGCACGCACACGCACACCCACACGCCGAAGGCCACCGTCACGCCCCAGGCAAGTGATCGAGCCGCCGCAGAATGACCCCCTCCCGCAGCGCCCAAGGACAGACCTCAAGCGTCTCCACCCCGAAGAGATCCATCGCCCCCTCCGCCACCAACGCCCCGGCAAGCAACTGCCCGGCCCGCCCCTCCGAAACCCCCGGCAACTCCGCCCGCTCAGCCACGGTCATCGCCCCGAGCCTCGGAACCCAGTCCTCCAGAGACTTCCGCTTCAACTCCCGCTGGGCATACGCCCCGTCCGCGGAACGAGCCGCCCCGGCCAGCCGGGCCAACTGCTTGAACGTCTTCGACGTAGCCACGACATGATCCGGCGCCCCGAACCGGCTGAACTCCCCCACGGTCCGCGCGATCTCCGTCCGCACATGCCGCCGCAGCGCCTTCACATCCGCGGGGTCCGCCGGATCCCCCGGCAGCCACGTGGCCGTCAACCGCCCGGCGCCCAGCGGCAGGGACACCACCGCGTCCGGCTCCTCGTCGATCCCGTACGCGATCTCCAGGGAGCCGCCGCCGATGTCGAGCACCAGAAGTTTTCCGGCGGACCAGCCGAACCAGCGCCGTACGGCGAGGAAGGTGAGCCGCGCCTCCTCGGCACCGCTGAGCACCCGCAGCTCGACGCCGGTCTCGGTTTTGACCCGGGCGAGCACCTCGTCCGCGTTGGTGGCGTCGCGCACGGCGGACGTGGCGAAGGGCAGCAGGTCCTCGACGCCTTTGTCCTCGGCGGCTTCCAGGGCCCGCCGCACGGTGTCGACCAGCAACTCGACCCCGTCGGGGCCGATGGCGCCGCGAGCGTCGATGAGTTGGGCGAGGCGGAGCTCGGCCTTGTGCGAGTGCGCGGGCAGCGGACAGGCACCTCTGTGCGCGTCCACCACGAGCAGATGAACCGTATTCGAACCCACGTCGAGGACACCGAGTCTCATGGAGGGAACGCTACTGCGCCCACGTGCCCGTCCATCCGCCGCAGAGGTCTTCTCGTCCCCCTCGGCGCGCTTACTCTGGAACGGTGCCAAAGACGAAAAAGGCCAAGGGCGACAAGACCGACAAGACTGACAAGAGCGTCAAGAAGTCCAAGTCGGTAAAGCAGAAACAGGGGAAGCAGAAGCAGCCGGAGCAGAACCCCCACCCGGAGCAGAACAAGCAGCTCCTCCAGATCGAGCCGAGCCGCCCGCCTCTCCCGCAGGAGCCGGACGCGTCGGACGAGAAGGGGCTCGACTTCCCGCGTGCCTGGGTCGAGTTCCCGGATCCGGCCGACGACGAGCAGGTCTTCCGCTGTGATCTGACCTGGCTGACCTCTCGTTGGTCGTGCATCTTCGGCAACGGCTGCCAGGGCATCCAGGCGGGCCGCGCGGACGACGGTTGCTGCACGCTGGGCGCGCACTTCTCGGACGAGGACGACGAGAAGCGCGTGGCGGGGTACGTGGCGCGGCTGACGCCGGACATCTGGCAGCACCACGAGGTGGGTACGCAGACCGGCTGGGTGTCGAAGGACGAGGACGGGGAGCGTCAGACGCGCCCGTACAACGGTTCGTGCATCTTCCAGAACCGGCCGGGCTTCGCGGGCGGCATGGGTTGTTCGCTGCACATCCTGGCGCTCAGGGAGGGCCGCGAGCCGCTGGAGACGAAGCCTGACGTGTGCTGGCAGCTTCCGGTGCGCAGGACGTACGAGTGGATCGACCGCCCCGACGACACGCGGGTGCTCCAGGTCTCGATCGGCGAGTACGACCGTCGCGGCTGGGGCCCGGGCGGCCACGACCTGCACTGGTGGTGCACGTCGGCGACCTCGGCGCACGGCGCGGGCGACCCGGTGTACGTCTCGTACGGGCCGGAACTGACCGAGCTGATGGGCAAGGACGGCTACGCGAAGCTGGTCGAGCTGTGCGAGGAGCGTCTGGCGGCCATGCCCAAGGGCCTCCCGCTCCTCGCCCCGCACCCGGCGGACCCGGCGCCCCGGCCCCGCAAGCCTGAAAGCCTGAAAGCCTGAAAGCCTGAAAGCCTGAAAGCCTGTAACAACAGCACCACAACCCGAGCACCACAACCCGAGCATCACAACTGGCACCAAGGAAGCCAAGGCGGGCCAAGGCGAGCCAGGGCGAGCCCGACCCCTACGGCGACTACGGCGACTACGGCGACGTCGAGCCCCCCGGGCCGGAGGGGCTCGGCGGGTCCGAGGGCGCGGGTGACGAGTCGGTCGGCGTCGGGTCGGGTTCGGAGGTCGTGGGGTCCGGGTCGGGCGAGCCGGGACCGGGGTCCGACGGCGAGGGATCACTCGGCATCGGCGGGTCGGAGGGGCCCGGATCGGACGGCCCCGGGTCCGACCCGCCGGACCCCGAGCCGGGCCCGTGGCCGTGACCGGGCCAGTGTCCGTGACCGTGGCCCGGGCCGTGACCGGGATATCCGCTGCCCCAACGCCCGTACCCCTCGATGGAGATGGCGGCGCCGGACGGGTCGATCGCGACGCGCGCGGCCCAGTGCCCGCGCGGCTCCTGGCCGTGGTCGACGTAGACCTGGATCGTGACGGACTCGCCGGGCCGCAACGTCCCCGAGGCCTGGCTCGGATGGAGCCAGGAGGCGCTGGTCCGTGCGGACCAGTGCACGGCAGAACTCCCGGACGCGGTCAGGGTGATGAGGGTCGTGTCGCCGCTGGGCTGTGCCTCCACGGTGAGTCGCCCGGGGCCCGTGCCCGCGCGCGTGGGCGGCGAGATCACCTCCACGGAGACGTCGGACGAGCGGCTGTCGGTGGTGAAGCGGGGGTCGGGGTCGGTGCTGGCGTTGCCCGCGTTCTCGTAGGTGTCGCCCGAGTGTTCCCCGTCGAGACCACCCGGGCCGCCGACCTCGCCGGCGCTGATGGAGCGGCCGTCGCTGCCCTCGCCGGTGAGGGGCGCGCCCCGGTAGGCGGCCCACAGGGCGATCACGGGGGCGGCCACCACGGTGGCGACGACGGTCGTCGTCACCGCACGCGCGCGCAGCCGGTCCCGCCGCGCCGCACGGTCCTTGGGGTCCATCGGGAACCCGCGCCGGTCGAAGCGCGGCGCGCCGCCGGGACGCGGGGCGCGCATGGCGCGGTGCAGGGCGGCGCGCGGGGCTTCGACGAGGGGCAGGGCGGCGGGCGTCACGGAGGTGCCGGGCCAGGAGCCAGGGACGGCGCGCTCGGCGGTGCGGCGGCAGCGCGGGCAGTCGTCGACGTGCCGGACGAGCTCGCGGCGCAGGGCGGCGGAGAGCAGGAGCTGGTTGTCGCCGGTGAGGCGGGCGACGCTGGGGCAGGTGCCGGTCTCGACGACGGCGAGCGCGGCGCGGGTGCGCTCGACCTCGCAGGCTGCGGCGGCGAGCAGTTCGCGCGTGGCACTGGGGTCGGTGCCGAGGACGGCCGCGACCTCGCGGGGCGAGAGCTGGTGCCGCACGGCCAGTTCGAGCGCCTCGCGCTGCTCGGGGGTGGTACCGGCCGCCTCCGGCCAGGCGAGCTGCGCGAGTTGCCGCCGCCGCTCCTCCTGGAGCAGTACGTCCTCGGCGGGAGCCTTGTCGGCGGTGCCGCCCCGCGCGGAGGTGGCGGGGGCGGGGGCAGTGGAGGACGCGGAGGCCGTGGAGGAGACGGAGGCCGTGGAGGAGACGGAGGCCGTGGAGGACGCGGAGGTACCGGCGCCCGCGGCCTTGTCGCGGGAAGTGCTCCGGGCGGGCTCGGTCGGCTGCTTGCCCGCGGCGTGGGTGGCCTGCCGTCTGCGCTTGGCCTCGGCGAGGCGGCGCAGGCAGGACCAGCGGGCGAGCGCGTACAGCCAGGCCCTGCGGTCGGCCTCGGAGTCGGCGGCCGGGGCGCGCGAACCGCGGCGCTCGGCGAGGGCGAGGGCGTCCCCGAGAGCGGCGATCGCCTCGTCGTGGTCGCAGAGTACGGAGAGGCAGTACGTGAACAGGCCGTCCAGGCACGGCTCGTAGCGAACGGGCGGGCGCTGCGGAACAGCGCACGGCACCGGCCGCCGTGGCCCGGAGCGGTGTGCCCGGTGTGCGCCGGTGGTCTGCGTGGGGGTTTCCGGCCTGCTGCTCATCACCCGTGCGACCGTAGGCGGCGGACATGGGCCTCTTCCGGCCCCTTGAGCACTTTTAATCCTTACGGGTGAAACGATCCCTCAAAAGGGGACAGGAACCACGTATTCCGTGGCCAGCGCGGTGACAGGCGGCAACCGACAGCGGCACATTCACTCGCCCCTCACCCTCGGCCTATCCCGGCCTGCCCCGGCCTGCCCCGGCCTGCCCCGGCCGCGACCGCAGCCCGCGACCGCGTTGTCAGTGGGGCCGGTTACGGTTCCCTCCATGGCTGCCCGTACGAAATCCGCGAAGGACCGTCCGTCCTACCGCTGCACCGAATGCGGCTGGCAGACGGCCAAGTGGCTGGGCCGCTGCGCCGAGTGCCAGGCGTGGGGGACGATCGAGGAGTACGGCGCGCCCGCCGTGCGCACGACCGCGCCCGGCCGGGTCACGACGTCCGCGCTGCCCATCGGCCAGGTCGACGGCAAGCAGGCGACGGCCCGCAGCACGGGCGTGCCCGAGCTGGACCGGGTCCTCGGCGGTGGCCTCGTACCCGGCGCGGTGGTCCTGGTGGCGGGCGAGCCCGGCGTCGGCAAGTCCACCCTGCTCCTGGACGTGGCGGCCAAGGCGGCCGACGCGGAGCACAGAACCCTCTATGTGACGGGCGAGGAGTCGGCGTCCCAGGTCCGGATGCGCGCCGACCGCATCAAGGCCATCGACGACCACCTGTATCTGGCGGCGGAGACGGACCTCTCCGCGGTCCTCGGCCACCTGGACGCGGTGAAGCCGTCCCTGCTGATCATGGACTCCGTGCAGACGGTGGCGTCGCCCGAGATCGACGGGGCGCCCGGCGGCATGGCGCAGGTCCGTGAGGTCGCGGGCGCGCTGATCCGTGCCTCCAAGGAGCGCGGCATGTCCACCCTGCTCGTGGGCCACGTCACGAAGGACGGCGCGATCGCGGGCCCGCGCCTGCTGGAGCACCTGGTGGACGTCGTCCTCAGCTTCGAGGGCGACCGGCACGCGCGTCTGCGCCTGGTCCGCGGCGTCAAGAACCGGTACGGGACGACGGACGAGGTCGGCTGCTTCGAACTGCACGACGAGGGCATCACGGGCCTCGCCGACCCGTCCGGCCTCTTCCTGACCCGGCGCGACGAGCCGGTCCCCGGCACCTGCCTGACGGTCACGCTGGAGGGCCGCCGCCCCCTGGTGGCCGAGGTGCAGGCGCTCACCGTCGACTCGCAGATCCCCTCACCCCGCCGCACGACCTCAGGCCTGGAGACCTCCCGCGTCTCGATGGTGCTCGCCGTGCTGGAACAGCGCGGCAAGATCAGCGCCCTGGGCAAGAGGGACATCTACTCGGCGACGGTCGGCGGGGTGAAGCTGACCGAACCGGCCGCCGACCTGGCGATCGCCCTCGCCCTCGCCTCCGCCGCCAGCGACACTCCGCTGCCGAAGAATCTCGTCGCGATCGGAGAAGTAGGCCTGGCGGGGGAGGTCAGACGGGTCACCGGAGTGCAGCGCAGACTCTCCGAGGCGCACCGGCTCGGCTTCACGCACGCGCTGGTCCCGGGCGATCCCGGCAAGATCCCGGCCGGTATGAAGGTCCTGGAAGTCGCCGATATCGGGGACGCGCTGCGGGTACTGCCGAGGGGCCGTCGTCGAGAGGCCCCACGGGAGACGGAGGAGCGCCGGTAGACTTTGCCCTGGTCTCGCCTGTGCGTGCGAACGCGACAAACCCCAGGGCGGCGCCTCAGAGTCTGCGATCCGGAGGAGTCCAGTGGCAGCCAACGACCGGGCGGCAGCTCCCGGCAAGTCCGGAGGGAGTTCCGGTGCGGACGCTCTGATGCGCGCCGCGCTGAGCGCGGTAGCGCCCGGCACCGCCCTGCGGGACGGCCTCGAGCGCATCCTCCGCGGCAATACCGGGGGCCTCATCGTCCTCGGCTCCGACAAGACGGTCGAGTCGATGTGCACGGGCGGTTTCGTCCTCGACGTGGAGTTCACGGCCACGCGCCTGCGCGAGCTGTGCAAGCTCGACGGCGGCATCGTGGTCTCCTCCAACCTCGACAAGATCCTGCGAGCCGGTGTCCAGTTCGTCCCCGACCCGATGATCCACACCGAGGAGACCGGCACCCGGCACCGCACCGCGGACCGCGTGAGCAAGCAGGTCGGCTTCCCGGTCGTGTCGGTCTCGCAGTCGATGCGACTGATCGCGCTCTACGTCGACGGCCAGCGCCGCGTCCTGGAGGACTCGGCGGCGATCCTGTCCCGCGCCAATCAGGCGCTGGCCACCCTGGAGCGGTACAAGCTGCGCCTCGACGAGGTCGCGGGCACCCTGTCCGCCCTGGAGATCGAGGACCTGGTCACCGTCCGGGACGTCACCGCGGTCGCGCAGCGCCTGGAGATGGTGCGCCGCATCGCCACGGAGATCGCCGAGTACGTGGTCGAGTTGGGCACGGACGGGCGGCTCCTGGCCCTGCAGCTCGACGAGTTGATCGCGGGTGTCGAGCCCGAACGCGAACTCGTCGTCCGGGACTACGTGCCCGAGCCGACGGCCAAGCGCTCCCGCACGGTCGACGAGGCCCTCGTCGAGCTGGACGCCCTGCACCACGGGGAACTCCTCGAACTGTCCACAGTGGCCCGCGCCCTGGGGTACACCGGTTCGCCCGAGGCGCTGGACTCGGCGGTGTCGCCGCGCGGCTTCCGTCTCCTCGCGAAGGTGCCCCGGCTGCCCGGGGCGATCATCGACCGCCTGGTGGAGCATTTCGGCGGCCTCCAGAAGCTGCTCGCCGCCAGCGTGGACGACCTCCAGACGGTGGACGGGGTCGGCGAGGCGCGGGCACGCAGCGTGCGTGAAGGTCTCTCGCGGCTGGCGGAGTCGTCGATCCTGGAGCGGTACGTCTAGGGCCGTTCTCGATCTCGGGGGGCCGTAGGGCGGTTCTCGATCTCGGGGGGCTGTAGGGCGGTTCTCGATCTCGGTGGCCCGCACCGCCGGTCGGGCGTCAGGCGTCAGCCGTCGCCCGTTCCCACCAATCGTCAGGCGTCTGGCTTCGAGCGTTACCACCAGACGTCAGGCGTCAGACGTCAGGCGTCAGGCGTCGACTGTTCCGATCAGGCGTCAGGAACCGTGTCCGTTCGGGCAGCGCTTCCGGTCAGTCCGCCTTGAGGACGAACGACGTCTGCGTCTTGGCGAGTTGTGCCGCCTTGACCTCGACCAGATACGTACCGGGTCCGGCCGCACCCGCCGGAGGCGTGGCGCACCCAGGGGCGCTCGGCTTCCGGTTCCAGGTGAGCGTCTGCGTGACCTTGTCGCCCGCCGGAACCCGGAACAGCAGGCTGCCCGCACCGGCCGGGCAGTCCTCGGACGACCAGAATTTCTTGTCGCCGTCCGCCTTGGTGATCGTGACGACCGCCGTCTTCGGACCGAGATCGACCTTGCAGTCCTTGTCGGTCGTGTTCTTGGCGACCAGTTCGAGTTTCGGCTTGTGCCCGGGCGCGTACGAGTTGTGGATGCTGCGGACCGAGAGCGTCACCGCGCCGGCCGTGCAGTCGGGCAGGCTGGAGCTCGCCGGGACCTGGTCGCCGGAGGACGAACCGCCCACCACACCACTGCCGTTACCGGCGGTGCCGCCGTCGCCGCTGCCCGCCGAGCCACCGGAACCGCCTCCCGATCCGGCGGAGCCCCCGGCACCGGCGGAGTCGCCACCGGAACCCGCGCCGGAACCGGAGCCCGAACCCGAGCCGCCCGACTCGTCGCGACCGCCGGGGTGTTGGCTGATCGCGGGTCCCGTGCCCGAGGGGCCCGGCGTGATGGCATCCGTCGGATGTTTGCCGTTGGATCCGTCGGCGCCGTTGTTCCCGCCGCCGCCACCCAAGTTGACGATCCATACGACGAGCAGCGCGAGCAGCGCGACAACGGACGCCAGAACGACCCTCCGGCGCCAGTAGATGGAGGAGGGAAGCGGCCCGATCGGATTGCGCAGAGATCCCACGCCCCAAACCTTACGAGAGATCGGCCGTTGTCCCGCGCCCACCCGCCGCCCCACGCGTCAAGTTTTCCGGATCATCATCACGCGCGGCCCTCCAACGGCCCTTCGACCCCTGTCTTTCGTCAGGTACGGCCCGCGACCATCGCAGGATGTGACGGACCCCGGTCATTGCGTACTGTCCGTCACCATGGGAACCATCGACTCCGATCTCTATCGCGGCATCACCGATTTCGCCCACGACACTCCTTCGTGGTTTCAGCACCTGATGGAGGTGTGGACGGAACTGGGGCTGCTGCTGTTCGCCGTACTGTTCGTCGTCGCCTGGTGGCGGGCGCGGCGTAGTGACCCGCGGGCCTTCGCCGTCGCGGTGCTCGCGCCTCTGGCCACCGCTGTGGCGTACGTGTGCAGCGAGTTGATCAAATCGGGGATCGACGAGGAACGACCGTGCCGCGCCGTCGCGAACGTGTTGCCCTCCCTGGTGGACTGCCCCACGTACGGGGACTGGTCGTTCCCCAGCAACCACTCCACCATCGCCGCCGCGGCGGCCGTCGGACTCGCGCTCGCCTGGCCGAGGGTCGGCTGGCTGACCGTGCCGATGGCGCTCCTCATGGCGTTCTCCCGGGTCTTCGTCGGCGTGCACTACCCGCACGATGTCGCGGTGGGCCTGTTGCTCGGCACGCTGGTCACGCTGCTCGTCGTCGGTCTTCTCCGGCGTCCGGGTGCCCGGGTGACCGAGGCGTTGCGGGGGTCTGGGAACGGGGTTGTGCGGTGGTTCGCCGGGGCGGGGCCGTCTGGCGGGCCGTCTGGTGGACAGCGGGGCGGAGGTCGGCGTGGGGGTCGGCGTGGGGCCCGGCACGGGGGTGGACGGGCGTCGATGTCGGGGGCGGGTTCTGGTTCTGGGTCGGGTTCCGGTTCCGGGGCGGGTTCCGGTTCCGGGGTGGGTTCCGGTTCCGGGGCGGGTTTTGGTTCCGGGTCGGGTTTTGGTTCCGGGTCGGGTTTTGGTTCCGGGTCGGGTTTTGGTTCCGGGTCGGGTTCTGGTTCCGGGTCGATCTAAGGCGGGATCAGGTCAGCAGGCCCGCCTCGTACGCCACGATCGCCGCCTGTACGCGGTTCTTGACCTCCAACCGGTCGAGGACCGCGCTGACATACGCCTTCACCGTGCCCTCCACCAGATGCAGGCGGCCCGCGATCTCCGGGTTCGAGAGGCCCGCGCCGACCAGGCCGAGCACCTCGCGCTCCCTTGGCGTGAGCGCCGCCACGCGCTGCCGGGCCGACGCCTCGCGCGTCAGCCTGCCACCGCCGAGGCCATCGATGACGTGCCGCGCCACCTTCGGTGACAGGAACGCGGCGCCGCTCGCCAACGCGCGTACCCCCGCCATCAGTTCGTACGGGTCGCCGGACTTCAGCAGGAAGCCGGTCGCCCCGCCGGCGAGCGCCCGCGCGACATACGCGTCCTCGGAGAACGTCGTCAACATCGCCACCGCCGTACCCGGCATCGTCGCCGTGATCTCCTCCGCCGCCGCCAACCCGTCCATGCGCGGCATCCGGATGTCCAGCAACGCCACGTCCGGGCGGTGCGCCCGGGCCGCGGTCACCGCCTCACGGCCGTCCGCGGCCTCGGCCACCACCTCGAAGTCACCGCCCGCCGCGAGGATCGCGCCCACTCCCGCGCGGATCATCGCCTCGTCGTCGGCCAACAGGACTCTGATACGGCGCGGTTCATCCGGGGTCGGCTTCGGGATCGGTACCGGGTTCGGCTTCGGGTTCGGGTTCAGCGGAGCCACTCCTGTTCCTCCTCCTGTATCTGGTCCGCCGTTCCCGCCTTGGGGATCACGGCCTTGTCGATGAGCGTGCGCGCCGCGCCGTCGTCGAAGCACAACCTGAAGTGCTCGACCGTTACGAAGAGTTCACCGCTCGCCCGGTAGTAGCGGCACTCCGCGTGCGCGGGCGGGGGCGTGGGCGCGCGCTCGACCGGCGGGTCACTGATCGTCCGGTCGGGCAGGTGAAGTGCCGCCTCGGCCAGGGGCGTGCCGACGCGGAGCTGCGCGTACGCCTGCGGCGTGAGGACCGCGTGTGTCTTCGTGTACGCGTACCAGGTGAACGCTCCGCCGATCAGAACGGTTCCCGCGGTGGCGGCTCCCGCGAAGGCGAGGGCCACTCGGCGGCGGGCTGTCCGGTGTGCCTGGGCGTAGCCCCCGGGGTCGGTGTCCGGTGCGGGTGGCCGGGTGGGGGTGGCTGGTTCGGCGCGGGGGGTGGCGGTCGTGGGGAGCTTTGCCGTCACTCGGAAGCCGTCCTTGTGCGGGCCCGCCTCGAACGTGCCTCCCAACGCGGTCACGCGCGCGTGCAGACCCAACAGGCCCGTGCCCGTGCCAGTGCCGCTGCCGCGTGGGTGTGGGTGTGGGGGTGTGGGTCCGGGTGTGGGTGTGGGTGCGTACGTGGTGACCGTCAGCGTTGTTTCTGCCGGGCCGTGGTGCGTCTCCACGACGACGGGGGCGCCCGGCGCGTGCTTCGCCGCGTTCGTCAGAGCCTCCTGTACGACCCTGTAGGTGGTCCGGTCCTCCGGGGCCGGTGCCCCTACGAGGCGTACGCGCAGGCCCGAACCCGACGCCCGTTCCACCAGTTCCTCGACGCTCTCGCCGGCGGGGGCGAGCGGGGCCGGTTCGTCGTCCTCCTCGCGCAGCAGGCCGATGATGCCGTGCAGCCGGTCGGTGGCGTCGGAGGCCGCCGCGCGCAGTTCGGCCGCCGCCGTGCGGTGCGTCTCCGTCAGGCCGGGCGCGACCTGGAGAGCGCCCGCGCGCAGCGCGATGAGGCTCAGCTCGTGGCCCAGGGAGTCGTGCATGTCCTGCGCGATACGGGCCCGCTCGCGCAGGCGGGCGCGGTCCGCGACGATGCGGTGCTCCCGCTCCAGTTGCTCCGCCCTCGCCCAGCCCGCCGCGGTCAGCTCTCGGCTCTGGCGCCAGTACCGGCCGATGAGCCACGGGAACACCGCGCCGAACAACAGCGTGCCCATGAGCACGAGCCACTCCGCGGCCGGGTCCACCTGGCGCAGCGCGATCCTGCCGGTGCCGGTGGCCGCCACCGCCGCGAAGGCGAGGAGGGAGGGGCGTACGGCTCTGGAGCGCAGGCCCATCAGGTACGCGAACGTGGCGAGTGCCGGGCCGTAGGAGAGGGTGAACAGGGACGACGCCGCGGCCAGGCCGGGGGCGGCCGCCAGGGTGAAGGCGGTGGCGGGCAGGCGGCGGTGCAGTGCGGTGGCTGCGGCCAGGGTGGCGAGGCCGGCCAGTTGTCGGCCTGCTGAGCTGGGTTCGTGCAGGTGCAGGTGGTCCACGAGCAGGACTGGCAGGGCGAGGGCCGCCCAGAGCGACAGGTGCGCGAGGGCGCGGCGGCGTCCGGGAGTCACGTCGCCGACGGTACGCCGGGGTGGGGGGTCGGCGCCCCTGCCGATCGTCAGGTGGTCCGGGGCGGCTGTCCGGGCCGGGTGCGCCGCCTGTCTCGTCGTGGGGCGGGGCTGTGCCGGTGGGGCCCCGCGCCCTGCGCCCCGTCGCGTTGTGGGGCGGGGCCGCGCCGGGGTACCTCCTCGGCCGGATCGGGTGCCTGGCCCTCTGAACGCCATAGGCGCGTCATCCGGCGCTGAGTCCCTGCGGTGTCCTGCGGGGGCACCCCGACACGTCCCCTCACGCCGTCGTGCGAGTGCCGGACCGGTGGGGAGTCCCGCGCCTTGCGACCCGTGGCCTCGTGGGGCGGGGCCGTGCCGGTGCGGCCCGCGTTTTACGCCCCGTCCCTTCGTGGGGCGGGGCCGCGCCGGGGTACCTCCTCGGCCGGATCGGGTGCCTGGCCCTCTGAACGCCATAGGCGCGTCATCCGGCGCTCGGTTCCTGCGGTGTCCTGCGGGGGCACCCCGGCACGTGCCCTCACGCCGTCGCGCGAGTGCCGGACCGGTGGGGAGTTCTGCGCCTTGCGACCCGTGGCCTCGTGGGGCGGGGCGCCTTGTCGTTTCATGCGTGCGGGGGCTGCGGGCGGGCCGCCGTCCGGGGTTGCCTTGGGCCGGGTCGGGGTGGGGGGCGGGGGGTGACGTGGCAGGATCGGGGTGCCATGACTGCGCTCACGAAGACCCCCGAGAACGTCCCCGGTCGCTCCGATCTTCACGAACCCGTCATCGACTGGTTCGGCGACCACGCCCGAGACCTGCCCTGGCGGCGCCCCGACGCAGGGCCGTGGGGCGTGATGGTCAGCGAGTTCATGCTCCAGCAGACGCCGGTGAGTCGGGTCCTGCCCGTCTACGAGCAGTGGCTCGCCCGGTGGCCCCGCCCCGCCGACCTCGCGAAGGACGCCCCGGGTGAGGCCGTACGGGCCTGGGGGCGGCTCGGGTATCCGCGGCGCGCCCTGCGCCTGCACGGTGCCGCCGTCGCCATAACGGAGCGGCACGGCGGTGACGTGCCGACGGGGCACGCCCAACTGTTGGCACTGCCCGGCATCGGTGAGTACACGGCGGCGGCGGTCGCCTCGTTCGCCTACGGGCAGCGTCACGCCGTGCTCGACACCAATGTGCGGCGGGTGTTCGCGCGCGCGGTGGCCGGGGTGCAGTACCCGCCGAACGCCACCACCGCGGCGGAGCGCAAGCTGGCCCGCGCGCTGTTGCCAGAGGAGGACGAGGTCGCCGCCAAGTGGGCCGCCGCCTCCATGGAGCTGGGCGCGCTGGTGTGCACGGCGAAGAACGAGGAGTGCCACCGGTGCCCGATTGCGGCGATGTGCGCGTGGCGGCTCGCCGGGAAGCCCGCGCACGACGGGCCGCCGCGGCGGGGGCAGACGTACGCGGGGACGGATCGTCAGGTACGCGGCAAGTTGCTGGCCGTGTTGCGGGAGGCCGTGGCCCCGGTGCCGCAGAGCGCGCTCGACCGGGTGTGGCACGAGCCGGTGCAGCGGGCCCGGGCCCTGGACGGCCTGGTCGCGGACGGACTGGTGGAGCCGCTCCCGGGCGGGCTCTATCGGCTGCCCACGGGGTGAACCGGGCATCTCTTTAGGCAGCTCTTAGGTTCGTTACACAACCGACGGACAGCCGTGCGTTCGTCGCAGGCTGGAACGGACAACGCCGTGACAACACCTCCGTAGCTTCTTCCACGTAACCGCACATGACAGGTGCGGCCACGGGGATTGCGGGAGGCGGTTGATCATGACGCACGGCGGCGAGGTGCTCGAGTTCGAGGAGTACGTCAGGACGCGGCAGGACGCCCTGCTGCGCAGCGCCCGGCGTCTGGTGCCGGACCCCGTGGACGCGCAGGACCTGTTGCAGACCGCGCTCGTGCGGACGTACCGGCGGTGGGACGGCATAGCGGACAAGCGGCTGGCCGACGCCTATCTGCGGCGCGTCATGATCAATACGCGGACCGAGTGGTGGCGTGCCCGGAAGCTGGAAGAGGTGCCGACCGAGCAGCTTCCGGAGTCCGCGGTGGACGACTCCACCGAGCAGCACGCCGACCGCGCGCTCCTGATGGACGTCATGAAGGTGCTGGCACCGAAGCAGCGCAGTGTCGTGGTGCTGCGACACTGGGAGCAGATGTCCACAGAGGAGACGGCCGCCGCGCTCGGTATGTCGGCCGGAACCGTGAAGAGCACGCTGCACCGGGCTCTCGCCCGGCTCCGTGAGGAGCTGGAGAGCCGTGACCGCGAAGAGCTGGTGTCCCGCGCGCTCGAACGTGAGGAGCGGGAGCGTTGCGCGGCCTAGGCACACGTGCCATTCGTGCTTCTCGGATGCGTAGGGCCCTGAGAGTTCTCAAGGCGGGAAGGTCGGCTGTCGCCGGGCTCGCCGTCGTCGGGATTCTCGTCGGGGCCCTCGCGGCGTGTTCGGCGGGAGGCACGGGGGCCCGCGACGAGGGCCCCGCCCGGTCGGACCCGGTCGGTTCGACCGAGCCCGCCGCCTCCGCGATGGCGTCGCCGTCCGAGGTCCCGAAGTCGGTCGACGCGGTGCGGCTGGTGAAGAACGACCCCAAGGTCAGCACGGACATCAAGCGCGACCTGCAACCGTGTGTGGCGGACGAGTACCCGGTCGACGTGAGTTACGGAAGCCTGACCGGCCGTACGGCGAACGATGTCGTGGTCAATGTGATGACCTGCGGTGACGCCGTCGGGATCGGGACCTATGTGTACCGCGACGAGGGCGGCGACTATCGGAACGTGTTCCAGGCGGAGGAGCCCCCGGTCTACGCGGAGATAGACCGGGGTGATCTGGTGGTCACCAAGCAGGTGTACGAGGAGGGTGACTCGGTCGCCTCCCCGTCGGGTGAGGAGATCCTCACGTACCGCTGGAGCAAGGACCACTTCGTCGCGCGGAGTCGTACGCACAACGACTACAGCCACGCCGTGGACGGGGAGTCCCCCACTCCCGTTCCCGCCCCCACCGACGGCGGCTGAGCGGGCACGAGATCCGACACGATGAGCCCGATCACGATCAGTCCGACACGATCAGTCCGACACGAAGAGTTCGAGACGATGAGTTCGAGACGAGCGGAGGAGAACCGGATGGGTGGTGCTGCCATGGGTGAGCGCAAGGGGGAGCAGACCCACGTGCTGTTCGTCGAGGACGACGACGTCATCCGCGAGGCCACTCAGCTCGCCCTGGAGCGCGACGGCTTCGCGGTGACCGCCATGCCGGACGGGCTCGCGGGTCTGGAGGCGTTCCGCGCGGACCGGCCGGACATCGCGCTGCTCGACGTCATGGTGCCGGGGCTCGACGGGGTCTCCTTGTGCCGGCGTATCCGGGACGAGTCGACGGTGCCGGTGATCATGCTCTCCGCGCGCGCGGACTCCATCGACGTCGTGCTCGGCCTGGAGGCCGGGGCGGACGACTACGTGACCAAGCCGTTCGACGGGGCCGTTCTGGTCGCCCGGATCCGTGCCGTGCTGCGCCGCTTCGGGCACGCGGGCGGACCGGCGGCGGCCGGTTCCGGCACCGCCGAGGAGACGGCCGGTCCTGGCGACGGTGTCCTGCACTTCGGGGACCTGGAGATCGACACGGAGGGCATGGAGGTCAGGAAGGACGGCGCCACGGTCGCGCTGACGCCGACCGAGATGCGGCTGCTGCTGGAGTTCTCCTCGGCGCCCGGCACCGTCCTGTCCCGCGACAAGCTCCTGGAGCGTGTCTGGGACTACGGCTGGGGCGGGGACACCCGCGTCGTCGACGTCCACGTCCAGCGGCTGCGTACGAAGATCGGGCAGGACCGCATCGAGACGGTCCGCGGTTTCGGCTACAAACTGAAGGCCTGACGGGTTGATGGGGAAGCGGATATGAGGGGGACGGCGGACACTCCGCACCCGCGCGAGCCGGTCGGCGCCACGGACCGGCCCGGGTCGGCCGGTGCCACGCGCGCCGCCGGTGCGGACACGGTCGCCGCCTCCGGAGGTGGCCCGCGCTCCCGCGTCGCTCTGCGTTCCCTCTTGCCCCGGCGGTTGCGGCGCAGCCTGCGGACCGGGGTGCGGTGGAAGATCAGCGTGGCCATCGCGCTGGTCGGCGCGCTCGTCGCCGTGGCGCTGAGTCTCGTCGTGCACAACGCGGCGCGCGTCTCGATGCTGGACAACGCGCGCGATGTGCAGGACGAGCGGATCCAGTTCGTGCAGCGGCAGTACGAGGCCCGCGGCGGCAACCTGCCCGTCGGCTTCAAGGTCAACGACCCGGACATGCCGCGTGAACTGCGGAGCAAGGTGCTGTCCGGGCGGCGCGCCACCTTCGTCTCCGCGCCGTCCAACGGCGTACCCGACATCTGGGCCGCGGTGCCGCTCAGCAACGGCGACCTGTTGTCGGTCCACACCCGTTTCACCGACCGCAGTGCCACCGTCATGAAGGACCTCGACCAGGCCCTGCTGATCGGCTCCATCTCGGTGGTGTTCGGCGGCAGCGCGCTCGGTGTGCTCATCGGCGGCCAGCTCTCGCGGCGACTGCGCAAGGCGGCGGGCGCGGCCCGCGAGGTCGCCCAGGGCGGGACCGACGTCCGCGTACGCGAGGCCATCGGTGGTGTCGTGCGCGACGAGACCGACGATCTCGCGCAGGCCGTCGACGCGATGGCCGACGCCCTCCAGCAGCGGCTGGAGGCCGAGCGCCGGGTCACCGCGGACATCGCGCACGAGCTGCGCACCCCGGTCACCGGCCTGCTCACGGCCGCCGAGCTGCTGCCCGAGGGCCGGCCGAGCGAGCTGGTGAAGGACCGGGCCCAGGCCATGCGCACCCTCGTCGAGGACGTGCTCGAAGTGGCCCGGCTCGACAGCGCCGCCGAGCGGGCCGAGTTGCAGGACATCATGCTGGGCGAGTTCGTGGAGCGCCGGATGGCCACGCGCGCCGCCGACGGTGTCTCCGTGCAGGTGATCCACGAGTCCGAGGTGACGACGGACCCGCGCCGCCTGGAGCGCATCCTGTTCAACCTGCTGGCCAACGCCGCCAAACACGCCCGGCCGCCCATACAGGTCAGCGTCGAGGGCCGGGTCATCCGGGTCCGCGACCACGGACCCGGCTTCCCGGAGGAGCTGTTGGAGGAGGGGCCGAGCCGGTTCCGCACCGGCGCCGCCGACCGTGCCGGGCACGGGCACGGTCTCGGGCTGACCATCGCGGCGGGCCAGGCCCAGGTCCTCGGCGCCCGGCTCACCTTCCGCAACGTACGCCCGCCGGGGGCCGGGCCCGACACCCCGGCGGAGGGTGCCGTGGCCGTGCTGTGGCTGCCCGAGCACGCGCCGACCAACACCGGCAGCTTCCCGATGCTGCGCCTGCCCGACAAGAGACAGTGACGCCCCCGGCGCCGAGGCGCCGGGGGCGGGGTGAGCCGAGGAGAGCGGTCCGTCAGACGGACTCCGGTACCGCCTTGTCGCCCCGCGCGGTGTCCACGGCCGTACCGCTCTCGGCCGGTCCGTCGCCGGTGTCCTTGGCGTCGGCCGGTTTCTGCGGTCCGGCCCCGCGCAGCGCGACCTCCTTGACGAACCACGCCGCGACCAGCGCGACGATCGCCACCACAGCACCGAGCAGGAACGCCGAGTGCGTACCGGAGGAGACCGCGTACTGGTAGGCCTCGCGGGCCGGTGCCGGGAGCTTCGCCAGGCTTGCCGCGTCGAGCTGTGCCGACTGCTCGGAGAGCTTCCCGCCGAGCGCCCCGGCCTTGGCGGCCATGATCTCCTGCACCTTGTTGTTGAACAGCGCGCCCATGATGGCGACACCGAACGAGGAGCCGAGGGTGCGGAACAGGGTCGTGGACGAGGACGCGACGCCCATGTCCTTCATCTCGACGCTGTTCTGCGCGACCAGCATGGTGATCTGCATGAGGCAGCCCATACCGGCGCCGAGCACGGCCATGTAGAGGCCCGAGGTGAAGCGTGAGGTCTCGGTGTCCATCTGCGCGAGCAGGAACAGTCCGGCCACCATCAGGATGCTGCCGACGATCGGGAAGACCTTGTACTTGCCGGTGTTCGTGGTGACGCGGCCCGCGATCAGCGATACGGCCATCATCGCGAGCAGCAGCGGCAGGAGGAGCAGTCCGGAGTTGGTGGCGGAGGCGCCCTGGACGGCCTGTTGGTAGAGCGGCAGGAAGAGGACCGCGCCGAACATCACGAAGCCGGTGATGAAGCCGATCAGGGACATCAGGGTGAAGTTGCGGCTACGGAAGATGTGCAGCGGCAGGATCGGTTCCGCGGCCCTGGTCTGGGAGAACACGAAGCCGACGAGTGCGGCCACGCCGATCCCGATGAGCTCCATGATCACGGCGGAGGTCCAGGCGTACTCGGTGCCGCCCCAGGTCGTGACGAGCACGATCGAGGTGATGCCGACGGTGAGCAGCGCCGCGCCCAGGAAGTCGATCTTGCCTGTGGAGCGCTTCTTCGGCAGGTGCAGGACCGTAGTGATCATGGCGAGCGCGACGGCGCCGATCGGCAGGTTGATGTAGAAGGCCCAGCGCCAGCCCAGGTGGTCGGTGATGGTGCCGCCGACGAGCGGGCCGCCGATCATGGCGAGCGCCATGACGCCGGCCATCATGCCCTGGTACTTGCCGCGCTCCCGGGGCGGGATCAGGTCTCCGATGATGGCCATGACGCCGACCATCAGGCCACCGGCGCCGAGCCCCTGGACGGCGCGGAAACCGATCAGTTGGCTCATGTCCTGGGCCATACCGCTGAGCGCGGAGCCGATCAGGAAGATCACGATCGAGGTGAGGAAGGCGCCCTTCCTGCCGTACATGTCGCCGAGCTTGCCCCAGATCGGGGTCGAGGCGGCGGTGGCGAGCGTGTAGGCGGTGACCACCCAGGAGAGGTGGTCGAGTCCGTCGAGCTCGCCGAGTTCGCCGACGATCGTCGGCATCGCGGTGCCGACGATCATGTTGTCGAGCATGGCGAGCAACATGGCGATCATCAGCGCCATCAGCACGACGCGTACGCTGCGTGGCTGTTTCGCCTGCTCTTTGTCGTGTATCGCTGCTTCCGCCATGATCCTCAGCTCCCCCAGGAACGGATGTACACCCGGACTTACTTGACGCCCGGCTAGTTACCTACGATGGTGAAGGTAGAGCCCAACTAGCCGGGCGTCAAGTAAGTTTTTCCCGAGAGAACCTAACCTTGAGAGAACGTCGAGGAGTACGAGAGGCACGCGATGGTCACGGGCAGCAGCAACAAGCCGCAGCAGCGGCGCGGGAACACGCGTCAGCGCATCCAGGACGTGGCCCTCGAACTCATCGCCGAGCAGGGGTACGAGAAGACCTCGCTCCGGGAGATCGCCGAACGCCTCGGCGTCACCAAGGCCGCGCTGTACTACCACTTCAAGACCAAGGAAGACATCGTCGTCAGCCTCTTCGACGACCTGATGACGCCGATCGACGAGTTGATCGCCTGGGCGAAGACGCAGCCGTCGACCCTGGAGACCAAGCGCGAGATCCTCACCCGTTACGGGCGCGCGCTGAGCGACGCGGCCCCGCTCTTCCGCTTCATGCAGGAGAACCAGGCACAGATGCGCGAGCTGAGCATCGGCGAGGACTTCAAGGGCCGGATGCAGGCTCTCCTGAATCACCTGCTGCCCGAGGACGTCACGCTCACCAACCGGGTGCGTTGCTTCAGCGCCCTGTTCTCCATGCACGCGGGGATGTTCGTCCTCAGAGACGTCGAAGGCGACCTGGAGGAGAAGCGCAAGGCTGTCCTCGAGGTCGCCACCGACCTGGTCACCCAGGCCCACCAGGGCTGAGCCCCGGGTGGATCAGACGTGCACGCCCTTGGAGTGCATGAAGGAGACGGGGTTCACCGCGGAGCCGTAGTTCGGGGTCGTACGGATCTCGAAGTGCAGGTGCGGGCCGCTGGAGTTGCCGGTGTTGCCGGACTGCGCGATGTGCTGGCCCGTGGTCACGCTCTGGCCGACGTGGACGTCGACCCGGGAGAGGTGCGCGTACTGGGAGTACGTGCCGTTGCCGTGCTTGATCACGACGGCGTTGCCGTAGGCGGGGCCGTCACCGGCGCCGTTGCCGCCGGTCTTGACGACGGTGCCGCCGTGCACGGCCATGACGTTGGTGCCGACCGGCACGGCGAAATCCTGGCCGGAGTGCTTGCCGGTGGACCACATGCTGCCGCCCTGGGCGTAGCCCGCGGAGAGCGTGTAGTTCTTGACCGGGTCGATCCAGGAGGCAGCCTTCTTCACGGCGTCCTGCTTGGCCTTCGCGGCGGCCTGCTTGGCCTTCGCGGCGGCCTGCTTGGCGGAGTCGGCGGCCTTCGCCTGGGCGGTGGCCTGCGCCTCGATGGAAGCGGCGGACACGCTCGGCAGCGCGCCCTGGGCGGAGTCGGCGGCGAACGCGACCCCGGCGCCCAGCGCGGCGGACACTCCGAATCCGGCGGCCACGACGGCGGCGCGCTGACGGAGGATCGACGTGGCGGGGCGGCGGGACATGGTGCGCTTCGACATGCGGGAGACCTCTTCGAGCTTCGGGGACATTCGGGTCCGGTCGCCCCCGGGAACCTGGAGCGGACTCCGGCGGGCGTGAAGGGACCCGGCTCACGTCCTCGTGTCGCCGGGTCGGCTATCCCTTGGTAACCCCAGCCCCCATCTCCGCCCAAACCCCCCATCTACTACGAAACCTCGTACCGAGGCACGGTGACGGCGGTCTCTTGACACCCCTGCGGAGCCAGCCACCCTGCGCCCGATTTATCGCCGGATCAGTTGTTTAAGCGCACTTCATCGCCCTGACGCCGGGCCGGGAAGGAACCTACCGGCGCTTTGTTCCTAAAAGGGACAAATAACCGGCACCCTACAGCCACGTAACGATCTCTTGAACAGGGCAACGTCCCACTATTTCCCGTAGTACCGGACAAAACGCCTGTGCGGCTTGTCACCGCCGCTCACCGGCGAGTGTGACCGGCGCTACCCTTCCGGACCATGGATCCCGCTGTCCTCGGCACCCGTCTGGCCACGAGCGTGATCGTCCCGGCGCTCAGAAAACTGCTCGTCCAGGAGGGCCCCGGCGCGGGCCTCACCGACCGGCCCGTACGCATCTCCGGCCTTGTCTCCTTCAAGGGCGAGAAACGCACGCTGACCGAGCGGGACGTCGAACACCTGGCCAGGAAGCTCGTCACGGCCGCGCTCGACGGGCCCGGCGAGCCCCCGTTCCCGTACGACGAGGGCGAAGCGGTCGCCCTGGCCCTCGCCCGCACCCTGCGCTCCCTGGGCGACCTCGACATGGACGACGTACAGGCCGTCCGGCTCGGCCACCGGGAACTGGCCCGCGCCCTGCGCTCCGCGGCCCCCGCGCCCGACCTGTCCACGGACGCCGCCTACTTCCTCGACTCCCTCACCGAGTGGGCGTGCCTGCACGTCCTGCACTTCTTCACGCAGCGGTCCACGTTCGTGGCCCGCACCCTGGTGGAACAGAGCCGGGGGCAGGCCGAGACCATCGCCAAGCTGGACGCCCTGCTCGCACGGGGACCGGGCAGCGGCGCCGACCGCGCGTTCGAGGAGCGCTACCGGCGCTACCTGGCCCTGCGCCACAACCGGCTGACGATCTTCGGCCTCGACGCCGGCGACACCGCCGACACCTGGCCCCTCGACCTCGCCTACCTCCACCTCGAAGCGACCACCACCGACGACGGCCCCTTCGGCCCCGACTCCCCCGAACCCAGCGCCGTCACGGTGCGCCTGCCGGTCGCCGACGCCTTCGCGGTCCGCGGCCACGACCGCGTCCTGCTGCGCGGCGGAGCGGGCTCGGGCAAGACCACCCTGATCCAGTGGCTGGCGACCACCACCGAGGACCGCATCCCCTACGTCCTGCCACTGCGCACCCTGGTCCGCGCCGCCCGCCTGCCGTCCCCCGCCGACTTCCTGGCCGGTACGGACTGCCCGCACACCCCGCCCGACGGATGGGCCGAGCGCGTCCTCACCGACGGCCGCGCCCTCGTCATGGTCGACGGGCTCGACGAGGTCCCCGCCGCCGACCGCCTGCGGGTGCGCGACTGGCTGCTCAGCCTCGTGCGCGGCTACCCCGGCAACCGCTGGCTGCTCACCGCCCGCCCCACCGCCGTCCGCCCCGAATGGCTGGCCGACGACGGCTTCGCCGAACTCGCCCTCGCCCCCATGGACGGCCCCCGCGTCACCGCCTTCGTCCGGCGCTGGCACACCGCCGCCGGCGCCCCCGAGCACGAGGAACCCCTCCTCGACGCCCTGCGGACCAAACCCGACCTCGCCCGGCTCGCCGCCAACCCCCTGATGTGCGGCCTGATCTGCGCCCTGCACCGGGCCCGCCGCGGCTACCTCCCGCCGCGCCGCAAGGCCCTGTACGACGCCGCGCTCCAGATGATCCTCACCGAACGCGACCGGCAGCGCGGCATGGGCGACCTCGACGGCATCGGCCTGGAGACCGAGGACCAGATCGAACTCCTCCAGCGCCTCGCCTACGCCCTCGTCCTCGCGGGCCGCAGCGAGATGGACGAGGACACCGCGCTCTCCCTCCTGGAACGCGCCCTGCCCTCCGTCCCCGCAGCCGCCGCGCAGGGCGACGCCCCCGCGATCCTGCGCCACCTCCTGCTCCGCAGCGGCGTGCTGCGCAGCCCGGCGCCCGGGATCGTCGACTTCGCGCACCGCACCTTCCTCGACCACCTCGCCGCCCGGTACGCCGTCGAGGAGGGCCACTTCGACGTCCTGCTCGGCCGCGCCGACGACACCCAGTGGGAGGACGTCCTGCGGATGGCCGTCGCCCATGCCCGCACACGCGAACGCGGGCGACTGCTGCGCGGGCTCCTGGCCGCCGGCACCCCGCGCCTGACCCTGCTCGCGCTGGCCTGCCTCCAGGACGCGACCTCGGTCGACCAGGAGGTCGCGGAGGAGGTACGGCAGCGGGCCGCGGCCCTGATCCCGCCGCGCACCCTCACCGAGGCGGAGCGACTGGCCGAGGCGGGCCGTATCGTCCTGGAGCTGCTGCCCGGCCCCCAGGGCCTGCCGGACGACGAGGCGCACGCGGTGGTCGTCACGGCCTCCCTGCTCGGCGAGGAGGGTTCGCTGCCCGTCCTGAAGAAGTACCGGGACCATCCGTCCTTCCAGGTGCGACGGCAACTGGTCGGGACCTGGCACCGCTTCCCCGCGCAGGAGTACGCCGACGAGGTCCTGGCCCATGTGGATCGCGACCAGCTCGACCTCACCGTACGCAGCCGCGAGCAGTGGGAGGCGGCGAGGACCATGGCGCCCTGGGCGCGACTCGACCTCGCGGGGTCGTTCACGTGGGAGGAGATCCTCGCGGGCACGGATCCGGAGCGGCTGGAATCCCTCGCGCTGTCCGACAACACCGCCGTGGACGACCTCCGGCCGCTACGGGACCTGCCCGCTCTGCGCTCCCTCACCCTGCGGCGTTGCCCGCACGCCACCGACCTCGGCCCACTCGTCGACACCCCCTTGCAGCACCTCGGTGTCCTCGGTGTGCCGGGCACCCATGGCCTCGCCTCGCTGAAGCGCCTGTCCTCCCTCACGATCGGCTATCCCCTGTCCGGGGCGGCGCTCACGGACGAACTCCCGTTCTCCGACCGGTTGCGGACCCTCTATCTCACCGGGGACGCGATCACCCGCACCCGGCTGCGGGGACTGCCCGTCCTGTCCGGGCTCACCTTCCTCAGCCTCAGCGCCCCGCTCGGCGACCTCGACGCGGACGACTGGGAGGACCTGGCCGACCACACGGGCCTCACCACGCTCTTCCTGGTCGGCGGGACCCTCCCACGGCCGCCGCTCCCGGCGCTCCCGCACGTCGTCAACCTCGGGCTCTACCTCCCCGGCGGCCCGGCCCAGTTCGCCGACCACGCCCCGCTCTTCCCGGCACTGCGCTTCGCCGAGGTCTTCCCGGGCCCCTCGGCGGACCCGGACCCGGCCGCGTACGCCCGCCTCTTCCCCGGGGCCCGGGTCACGGTGCGGCACCGACGTCAGGCATGACAAACGGGTGGGCCCGGACCGTTCCTCAGGAACGGTCCGGGCCCACCCGTACTCGGGCTCACCCCGGAGGGGTTACGCCTCCTTGCTCAGATTCGGCCCCGCGGAACCACCCGCGGCCGCGTCCTCGATCGGCGGGACGTCGGGCAGCGCCGACTTCTCCTCGCCCCGGAAGGTGAAGGTCTTCGCCTCACCCTCGCCCTCCGTGTCGACGACCACGATGTGGCCCGGACGCAGCTCGCCGAAGAGGATCTTCTCCGACAGCGTGTCCTCGATCTCGCGCTGGATCGTGCGACGCAGCGGACGCGCGCCCAGCACCGGGTCGTAACCCTTCTTGGACAGGAGCTCCTTCGCGGACTGCGAGAGCTCGAGGCCCATGTCGCGGTCCTTGAGACGCTCGTCCACCTTGCCGACCATCAGGTCGACGATCTTGAGGATGTCCTCCTGCGTGAGCTGCGGGAAGACGACGACATCGTCGACACGGTTGAGGAACTCGGGGCGGAAGTGCTGCTTGAGCTCGTCCGACACCTTGTTCTTCATACGCTCGTAGTTGGACTTCGTGTCACCCGTGGCCGCGAAGCCCAGGTTGAACCCCTTGGAGATGTCACGCGTACCAAGGTTGGTCGTCATGATGATGACCGTGTTCTTGAAGTCCACGACGCGGCCCTGGGAGTCGGTCAGGCGACCGTCCTCCAGGATCTGCAGCAGCGAGTTGAAGATGTCCGGGTGGGCCTTCTCCACCTCGTCGAAGAGGACGACGGAGAACGGCTTGCGGCGCACCTTCTCGGTGAGCTGCCCGCCCTCTTCGTAGCCCACGTAGCCGGGGGGCGAACCGAAGAGACGCGAGACCGTGTGCTTCTCGCTGAACTCCGACATGTCGAGGGAGATCAGCGCGTCCTCGTCACCGAAGAGGAACTCGGCGAGCGCCTTGGACAGCTCGGTCTTACCGACACCGGACGGACCGGCGAAGATGAACGAACCACCCGGACGCTTCGGGTCCTTCAGACCGGCCCGCGTACGGCGGATCGCCTTCGAGAGCGCCTTGACGGCGTCCTTCTGGCCGATGACCCGCTTGTGGAGCTCGTCCTCCATGCGCAGCAGACGCGAGGACTCCTCCTCGGTCAGCTTGAAGACCGGGATGCCGGTGGCGGTCGCGAGGACCTCGGCGATCAGCTCGCCGTCGACCTCGGCGACGACGTCCATGTCGCCGGCCTTCCACTCCTTCTCGCGCTTGGCCTTCGCGGCGAGCAACTGCTTCTCCTTGTCACGGAGAGAAGCCGCCTTCTCGAAGTCCTGGGAGTCGATCGCCGACTCCTTGTCGCGACGCACGCCCGCGATCTTCTCGTCGAACTCGCGGAGGTCCGGCGGCGCGGTCATCCGGCGAATGCGCATCCGGGAACCGGCCTCGTCGATCAGGTCGATCGCCTTGTCGGGCAGGAAGCGGTCCGAGATGTACCGGTCGGCCAGCGTGGCCGCCTGCACGAGGGCCTCGTCCGTGATCGAGACACGGTGGTGGGCCTCGTAGCGGTCGCGCAGACCCTTGAGGATCTCGATGGTGTGCGGCAGCGACGGCTCCGCGACCTGGATGGGCTGGAAGCGGCGCTCGAGAGCGGCGTCCTTCTCCAGGTGCTTGCGGTACTCGTCGAGCGTGGTGGCACCGATGGTCTGGAGCTCACCGCGGGCCAGCATCGGCTTCAGGATCGAAGCGGCGTCGATGGCGCCCTCGGCGGCACCCGCACCGACCAGCGTGTGCAGCTCGTCGATGAACAGGATGATGTCGCCGCGGGTGCGGATCTCCTTGAGCACCTTCTTCAGGCGCTCCTCGAAGTCACCGCGGTAGCGGGAACCGGCGACCAGCGCCCCGAGGTCGAGGGTGTAGAGGTGCTTGTCCTTGAGGGTCTCGGGCACCTCGCCCTTGACGATGGCCTGGGCGAGGCCCTCGACGACGGCGGTCTTGCCGACGCCGGGCTCACCGATCAGGACCGGGTTGTTCTTGGTGCGGCGCGACAGGACCTGCATGACGCGCTCGATCTCCTTCTCGCGCCCGATGACCGGGTCGAGCTTGGACTCACGAGCGGCCTGCGTCAGGTTGCGGCCGAACTGGTCGAGCACCAGGGACGTGGAGGGCGTGCCCTCGGCAGGACCGCCGGCGGTGGCGGTCTCCTTGCCCTGGTAACCGGAGAGCAACTGGATGACCTGCTGCCGCACCCGGTTGAGATCGGCGCCCAGCTTGACCAGGACCTGGGCGGCGACGCCCTCGCCCTCACGGATCAGGCCGAGCAGGATGTGCTCCGTGCCGATGTAGTTGTGGCCGAGCTGAAGGGCCTCGCGGAGCGACAGCTCCAGGACCTTCTTGGCACGGGGGGTGAAGGGGATGTGCCCGGACGGGGCCTGCTGGCCCTGACCGATGATCTCCTCCACCTGCTGGCGGACCGCCTCGAGCGAAATCCCGAGGCTCTCCAGGGCCTTAGCGGCGACACCCTCGCCCTCGTGGATCAAGCCCAGGAGGATGTGCTCGGTGCCGATGTAGTTGTGGTTGAGCATCCGGGCTTCTTCCTGAGCCAGGACGACAACCCGCCGCGCGCGGTCGGTGAACCTCTCGAACATCGTTAATCGCTCCTCAGAGCGGTCAGGCAGTAAAGGGGTCGGTCCCCTCCCTGTCCTTCCGCAGCTTAGTCCCGCAAGCGGGGACCGCTCATTCCAACTGCCGACACCGGTTGATGGCCTCCTGCCCCCGAACGCCGACAACTGCTCCAACCCGATGGTGCGAGACGATGTTCCCGCAGGCCAGGCAGATACCCTCACCATCACTACGCCGATGGCGAACGCGAGATGCCCGGCGAACTCGTGTCGCCCCTCCCACTAGGGATGTCTTACCCGCACTCACTGACACTCCATGCGGCGCACGCCGGTTCCCTCCGCTACGGGCGAACACCATTGCGCCGCTTCACGCTCTCGTACGCCCCGTTCTCGAACACCCAGCGCGTTCGTCTCGCCACCAAACGTAACCCCTGGACGCTCCGAAGGGTTGCTCAGGGCATGGTCGCCTTCACGTCTGTCACCGGCAGCGCCGTCCCGACGCCGCGGCTCCCGCCCGACGCGGCGGGAGCCGACGCGGTCCGGCAGTGGTACGAGGACGAGCTCGGCTGGGCCGCGACGAGCGGCCCCGAGGGCGTCCGGCTCCGTACGGGTCTGCGGTTCGACGTGCTGGAGCTGCCGGCCGACGCGGGCTTCGCGATGCTGCACAGGTGCGATCCCCGGTCGCCGGTGGCCGTCCGGGGAGAGACGATGCAGTTGTTGGTCGCGGCGGGGAGCGCCGACGAGCTGCCCGGCCTGCTGGACTGGCTGGAGTGGGGCGCGCTGCCCCTTGACCTCGTCGCCGTGGGCGCGGGCGGGTTCATCGACGCGCCGACGCCCGCGGGGTGGACCGGTTCGCGGGAGGCCGCCGTGTGGGTGCGGCCCCCCGAGCCCGGCCGCGAGGTGGAAGCGGTGCTGCCGGCCCTGACGACCCTGACGGCCGTCTCGACCTGGTCGGTCGTGGGGGGCGGTGGGGGCGCCCCCGATCTCGTACGACTCGTGGACACGGCGGCGACGCACTGCCACCGGGCCCGCCTGCGCCGCGCATCGGCAGCGCCGGGGAATCAGCCGTTGGCCTTCTCGTAGGCCTCGCGGATCGCCTGGGGAACGCGGCCGCGGTCGTTGACCTCGTGGCCGTTCTCCTTGGCCCAGGCCCGGATCTGCGCGGTGTCCTGGTTGCCGCCGGACGCGGCGCGCGCCTTGCCCCGGCCGCTCGTGGAACGGCCACCGGTGCGACGGCCGCTCTTGACGTACGCGTCGAGCAGCCCGCGAAGCTTGTCCGCGTTGGCGGTGGTGAGGTCGATCTCGTACGTCTTGCCGTCGAGCGCGAACGTCACGGTCTCGTCCGCCTCGCCACCGTCGAGGTCATCGACAAGAAGGACCTGAACCTTCTGTGCCACCGGATTTCCTTTCATCGATATCTGAAGGGCCGGCCCCCTGCGACCGTGGCCGCTGTTTCGCCGTCCCCTTGTTATATGCAGTACTGCAGTACGTCGGAAAGCAAACCGCTTTTGCGGGAAAAACACAAACCCCTGGCTGAGATCGGGAGAGATCTCGGAGTTGTACGCTGCCCGGCCGGGCCGAAAACATGCGCGTTTCGGACATAGGGAACCGCTCGACGGCCGTTGCCGGAATACCTCACGGGACGATCACAGATGCAGAAGCATCCGGCTGTTGCCCAAGGTGTTCGGTTTCACTCGTTCGAGACCGAGGAACTCCGCTACGCCCTCGTCATAGGAACGCAGCAGCTCGCTGTAGACATCGGTGTCGACCGTATCGACGGGCGTCTCGCCGATCTCCACGAAGCCGTGCTTCATGAAGAACTCGACTTCGAAGGTGAGACAGAAAACGCGCCGAACGCCGAGCCAGCGTGCGGTCTGCAACAGCTTGGCCAACACCTGATGACCGACGCCACCGCCCTTGACCTGCGGGTTCACCGCGAGCGTGCGGACTTCCGCCAGGTCTTCCCACATGACGTGCAGCGCGCCGCAGCCGACGACCTCCGCGTTGTCGTCGCGTTCCGCGACCCAGAACTCCTGGATGTCCTCGTAAAGGGTCACCGTGGCTTTGTCGAGCAGGATCCCCTGGCGGCTGTACGCGTCGAGCAGTCGGCGCACCGCCGGTACATCGGCGGTCCTGGCCCTGCGGACGGTGACCGCTTTAGCGGTCGAATCGGAGCGTGCGAAGACTTCGGGGGGCTCTGCTGGCATGAGCGGACGCTATCGCCCGGTCCCGTCGTCCGCTTCCCCGGGTCCTGAGGGCACTTCGGTCGGCACTTCGGGCGGGGCTTCGGCGGACACTTCGGGCTGAACGATGCGCATGGCGTCCCTGAGCGCCTCGCGCTGCTGGGGCGACATCATGCCGAAGAAGGCGACGAGCGCGGCTGCCGGGTTGTCGCTGCGCGCCCAGGCCTCGTTCATCAGTGCGGCCGAGTAGGCGGCGCGGGTGGAGACGGCCTCATATCGATAGGCCCGGCCTTCCGCCTCGCGGCGCACCCAGCCCTTCTGATGGAGATTGTCCAATACGGTCATGACCGTCGTGTAGGCGATCGACCGTTCCTGCTGGAGATCCTCCAGGACTTCTCTCACCGTCACCGGGCGGTTCCACTTCCACACCCGTGTCATCACTGCGTCTTCGAGTTCTCCCAAGGGGCGGGGCACGAGCAGCACAATAGTGGGAGAAGACGGTAATTCAACGCCCAACGTGGCAAACGGCGTCAATCAATAGCAAAAGGGGCGCCCGGTGGGCGCCCCTCCTCACGCTGCGGCCCTGGGGCCCGGCCCGCTCAGGCGCCGGCCTCGTGCTGCACGGTGCCGCCCTGGCGGGCGGCCTCGGCGCGCGCGAGGGCGGCGTCGACGGCCGCGTCCTCCTTGGCCTTCCTGTCGCCACCCTGCGACTTCACGATCGTCACGATCAGGCCGATGAAGAACACGGCCATCACTACGGGGGGCACGAGCGCGGAGACGTATTCCATGGCTCCAGAGTAGCTAGCCCGCGGCCAGCCGTTGCGGCGGGGCCGTGGGCTGCGCGGGTCGGCGCTTGGGCGGGAAGACCTCGGCCGGGGTGGGCACGGGCTTCGGCGGCGTGTCCGGCCGGGGCCTCTCGGGCTGCCGGTCGCTGCTCACCAGGCCGCCGGGCAGCGCCAGCAGATGCGTACGGGAGGCCGGGACGCGCGGTCGCCGGCGCGCTTCCAGCCGGTCCCGTACGCCTTGCTCGGCGAGGACCTGGCAGCGGCCGAGCAGGGCCGCCGCGGTGGGGTTGCCGCGCAGGGCGCGCAGGCCCGCGAGGTCGTCGGCACCGGGCTGGTATCCCGCCGCCAGGGCGTCCTGGAGGAGGCTCAGATAGCCGGTCACGGAGCCGGGCAGGGCAGCCCGGTACCGGTCGAGGTCGGCGAGGAGGAAGGCCCGCATGCGGGCGCTCTCCCGCGCGGCGTCGTCGACCGACTCCGCGAGTCGCAGACAGTCCCGGACGTCCTTGTCCGAGGCGGGGCTGGGATGGAGGGCGAGGGCGAGGGCGCGTCGGAGCACACGCAGCTCTTCTGCACCGAACGCCAGGCCGCCGCGGTTTCCGTAGGGCGTGGGCATGCGGCGACGATACGGCTTATTACGGACAAATCGGCTTAACCGGCAATTCCCGGGCGTGCCCCGGCGCCCGGGAATGGTGCGAGGACCTACGCGCGAGCGGTCCGGCGGCGGCGTGCGAGGGTGAACAGCCCGGCGCCCACGGCCAGGGCCACGCCCGCCCCGGCCGCGTACCACGGAAGAGCGCCCGCGCCGGTGGCGGCCATGGAGCCGGTTCCGGTGCCGCCCGAGGCCGTGCCGGAGCCGCCGGTGCCCGGCGAGGCCGAGGAGTCACCGGTGCCCGGGGTCGCCGTGGCGCCGCCCGCCGCCGAGCCCGTGCCGCCCGTACCGCCCGCGGACGGGGCGGAGCCGTCGCCCAGCTTGCCGTCGACGGTCACGATGATCGGCGCGATGTCGTTCTTCTTGTTCAGGTCCTCTTTCCCGTGGCTCAGCGTGATCTTGCCGGGGGCGAGTGCGGAGGGCTTGTCGATGCGCAGGTCGAAGTCGAAGGGGGTGAGCTTCCCGGCGAGGAAATAGTCTTCCGCCTCCGGCTCCCAGCAGTAGTACCTCTCGGAGCTGCCGTCCTCGCGGCAGTTCGCCGGAGCCTTCATCACCGTGGTGCCGGGCGGTGTGACCACCCTGACCTCCGAGGTGGGCTCGTCTCCGGGCTCGCTGCCCGTCCAGTTCTTGATGGTGGCCGGGCCCTTGTTGCGTGCGCCCAGGTGCGCCGTCACCACCTGCCCCGCCTTGCCGTCGAGGGTGGCGCCGACCGCCTCGAAGTCCAGGGTGTTGTCGGCGACGACCGAGCCGGACAGCAACGCGTGCCCCGGGATCGTCGGCCCGCTCGCACGCGGTACGGCCGTCAGCTCCGGTCCGCTCCCGCGGTGCGACGAGGTCGGCTTCGACCTCTCGTAAGCGCTCTCATCCACGAAGATGTCGCCGTACCAGCTCTCGCTCAGCGCGGAGTCGGTGAGCCTCAGCGGGCCCAGGTCCAGGTCATAGGCGGCACCGGGTTCGACGTTCTGGGCGATGTGACAGCTCATCGCCGGATGCTTGTCGTCCAGGCCGTACTCACAGTTGCTGTACTCCCTGGCGAACGACAGGCTCGGGGTGAGGCGCAGCCTGACGTAGACGTCCCGCACGGGCCGGCTGCTGAAGTTCGTGAAGCCGGCCAGGGGCCGCACCGTCCCTCCCGGCTTCACCGGGTCGCCGGGCGGGACCTGTCCGGTCCGGTCGATGAGGACGCTCTTGTCCGCCATGGTCACGGTCAGCTTGGTCGTGCCGAGGGACACCCCTTGTGCCTCGGCGGACACGCTGATCTCACCGGAGAAGCCGGGCCGGGCGCCGGGCAGCACCTCGAAGACCAAGGCCGCCACGCCGTAGCTGTCGCCGGGCTTGAGAGCTTCGCCGTACGTACATGCCTCGACCAGCTCCCGTGGCTGGGTGCACAGCGACTGGTTCGTCACCGCCAACTGTCCCTTGAGAGCCGTCAGGTCCATGGTCACCTTGACGTTCTTCAGGGTCCGTCCGCTGACGTTGTGCCCCTGGATCGGCTGCTCGGAGAATTCACCGAACGGCTCGACCTCGGTCGACGGGCCCTCTTTGTACTGGCCGATGGTGAACGTCATCGCCGGATCTCCCTCGGCCGCCCGGCCCGGGGCCGCTGCGCCGAGGGCGACGAGTCCCGCCGCGAGGGCGGGCACCGCGGCGCGTATCGCGGTACGGGACAGGGGTCTGGGCATGGCGCGGTCCTCCGGAACATCAGCGATCAAGGCATGTCGATCGCCGGGTCAGACCGACGCGGCCGGTCGAAGGTTGTAGGCAGCAGGGGCCGACTCGCTACGAACGAGAGACGTTCCGCTCATAGACCAGGCGCAGCCCGATCAGCGTCAGCCACGGCTCGTGTTCGTCGATGACCGACGCCTCGCCGAGGATGATCGGCGCGAGCCCGCCGGTCGCGATGACGGTGACGTCGTCCGGGTCGGCCGCCAGCTCCTTGGCCATGCGGTGCACGACCCCGTCGACCTGGCCCGCGAACCCGTAGACGATGCCCGACTGCATGGCCTCGACCGTGTTCTTGCCGATGACGCTGCGCGGCCGGGCCAGCTCGATCTTGCGGAGCTGCGCGCCGCGCACGCCGAGCGCCTCCACGGAGATCTCGATGCCGGGAGCGATCACGCCGCCCGCGTACTCGCCGCGCGCGGAGACCGCGTCGAACGTCGTCGCCGTGCCGAAGTCCACGACGATCGCCGGGCCGCCGTACAGCTCGACGGCCGCCACCGCGTTGATGATGCGGTCGGCGCCGACCTCCTTGGGGTTGTCCATGAGGATCGGGACGCCGGTCTTGATACCGGGTTCGACCAGCACGGCGGGGACGTCGCCGTAGTAGCGGCGGGTGACCTCGCGCAGTTCGTGCAGGACCGAGGGGACGGTCGAGCAGATGGCGATGCCGTCGATGCCGTCCCCGAGTTCGTCGCCGAGCAGCGGGTGCATGCCCATCAGGCCCTGGAGCAGGACGGCGAGTTCGTCGGCGGTTCTGCGCGCGTCCGTGGAGATGCGCCAGTGCTCGATGATCTCCTCGCCGTCGAACAGGCCGAGGACGGTGTGGGTGTTGCCCACGTCGATGGTGAGCAGCATCAGAGTGCCGCCTCGCGCAGGTCGAGGCCGATGTCCAGGATCGGCGAGGAGTGGGTGAGGGCGCCGACCGCGAGGAAGTCGACGCCGGTCTTCGCGTACGTGGCGGCGTTCTCCAGGGTCAGCCGGCCCGAGGACTCCAGGAGCGCGCGGCCGGCGGTGAGCGCCACGGCCTCCTCGGTCTCGGCCGGGGTGAAGTTGTCGAGGAGGATCAGGTCGGCGCCCGCGTCCAGGACCTCACGGAGCTGGTGGAGCGTGTCGACCTCGACCTCGACCGGCAGGCCGGGGAAGCGGTCGCGTACCGCCTGGAAGGCCGCGGCGACGCCGCCCGCCGCGACGACGTGGTTGTCCTTGACCAGGGCCGCGTCCGAGAGGGACATGCGGTGGTTGACGCCGCCGCCCGCGCGGACCGCGTACTTCTCCAGGGAGCGCAGGCCCGGGGTGGTCTTGCGGGTGTCACGGACCTTCGCCTTCGTGCCCTCCAGGGCGTCCGCCCACGCGCGCGTGGCCGTCGCGATGCCGGAGAGGCGGCACAGGAGGTTGAGCGCGCTGCGCTCGGCGGTGAGCAGATCGCGGGTGCGGGTGGTGACGGACAGGAGCTTCTGGCCCGCCGTCACGAGGTCGCCGTCCTCGGCGTGCCGCTCGACCTCGAACTCGTCGGTGGCGACGACGGAGATGATCGCCTCGGCGACGCGCAGGCCCGCCACGACCCCGTTCTCGCGGGCGGTGAAGTCCGCGGTGGCGACGGCGTCCTCGGGGATCGTGGCGACCGTCGTCACGTCGACCCCGCCGTCGAGGTCCTCGGCGATCGCCATGTGGGCGATGTCCTCGATCTCGACCGGGTGCAGGCCCGCGTCGAGCAGGAGCTGGGCGAGCGAGGGGTCGAGGCCGCACTCCATGGCGTCCTCGGCCGCGTCGTGCGCGCAGCCGCAGTTGTCGCCGCAGCCGCCGTTGTCGGCGTCTGCCAGGGGGAGGTCGGGGGTGGCGCTCACTTCGGTCACTGCTCCTGGGGGTTCGTTGCCGTTGCGGGGAAGTCTGCGGTGGCCGTGGTGCGCGTGGCCAGGGTCCGGTCGGGATTCAGGCGTACGACGATGTGGCGGCGCCAGTTCGCGTCGTCGCGGTCGGCGTGGTCCTCGCGCCAGTGGCAGCCGCGGGTCTCCTCGCGGCGGCGGGCGGCGGCGACCAGGACACGGGCCACGCACAGCAGGTTCGTGGCCTCCCAGGTGTCGACGCCGGGCTCGGCGGTCTTGCCGTGCTCGGCGAGGGAGTCGACCGCCTCGGCGTGGATGCGGTCGAGCCGGTCGGCGGCCTCGGCGAGGGATGCGGCGGAGCGGAGCACGCCCGCGCCCGCCGTCATGGTCCGCTGGATGGCGAAGCGGGCCTCGGGCGGCAGGAGGGGGTGGGTCGGGGTGCTCGGGTGCGGGACGGGTGCGGGCACGCGCGCGTGGAGGTGCTTCGCGGCGTGCTGCTCCTTGATGTCGTCGGCGATGCGTTCCGCGTAGACCAGGCCTTCGAGGAGCGAGTTGGAGGCGAGGCGGTTCGCGCCGTGGACGCCCGTGCAGGCGACCTCTCCGCACGCGTACAGGCCGGGCACCGTGGTGCGGCCGTGCAGGTCGGTGCGGACGCCGCCGGAGGCGTAGTGGGCGGCCGGCGCGATCGGGATGGGCTCCGTGACGGGGTCGATGCCGTGGGCGCGGCAGGCGGCGAGGATCGTCGGGAAGCGGTGCTCCCACATGTCGGCGCCGAAGTGCCGTCCGTCGAGGTACATGTGCTCGGTGCCGAGCTGTTGCATGCGGCGCGTGATGCCCTTGGCGACGATGTCGCGGGGCGCCAGTTCGGCGAGTTCGTGCTGGCCCACCATGAAGCGGACGCCGTCCGCGTCGACCAGGTGGGCGCCCTCGCCGCGGACGGCCTCGGAGACGAGGGGCTGCTGGCCCTCGGCGTCCGCGCCCAGGAAGAGCACGGTCGGGTGGAACTGGACGAACTCCAGGTCGCTGACCTCGGCGCCCGCGCGCAGGGCGAGGGCCACGCCGTCGCCGGTGGACACGTGCGGGTTGGTGGTCGCCGAGTAGACCTGGCCCATGCCGCCGGTGGCGAGGACCACGGCGGGGGCGAGGACCGCGCCGACGCCGTCGTGCTGGCCCTCTCCCATGACATGCAGGGAGACGCCGGCCGTGGTGCCGTCGGCGTCCGTGAGCAGGTCGAGGACCAGGGCGTTCTCCACGGTGCGCACCCCGCGCGCGCGTACCGCCTCGACGAGGGCGCGGGAGATCTCCGCGCCGCTCGCGTCGCCGCCCGCGTGCGCGATGCGGCGGCGGTGGTGGCCGCCCTCGCGGGTCAGGTCGAGCGCGCCGTCGGCGGTCTCGTCGAAGCGGGCGCCGGTCGCGATCAGGCGGCGTACGGCGCCGGGGCCCTCGGTGACCAGGGTGCGTACCGCGTTCTCATCGCACAGGCCGACGCCCGCGACCAGGGTGTCGTCCAGGTGCTGTTCGGGGGTGTCGCCCTCGCCGAGCGCCGCGGCGATGCCGCCCTGCGCCCAGCGGGTGGAGCCGTCGTCGAGGCGGGCCTTGGTGACGACGACCGTGGTGAGGCCCGCGGCCTCGCAGCGCAGGGCGGCGGTCAGGCCCGCGACCCCGGAGCCGACGATGACGACGTCGGCCTCGACGGACCAGCCGGGGGCGGGGGCGTGCAGACGTATGCCGGTGGAGGTCACGGTCGGGCTCCGAACGTCAGGGGCAGATTGTCGATCAGCCGGGTCGTTCCCACGCGCGCGGCGACGGCGAGCAGGGCCTCGCCCCGGAAGTCGTCACCGATGTCGCTGAGGTCGGTCGGGTCGACCAGGGCGAGGTAGTCCAGTTCGACGGGCGGGCGCAGCCGCGCGGCCTCGTCCAGGACCTGGCGGGCCGCGGCGCGGACGGCCGCGGGGCCACCGGGTGAGGCGACGGCGTGGGCATCGGCGGCGGCGCGGGCCTCGCCGAGGGCGCCCAGCGCCTGGGCTCGCGCGCGCGTGGAGGGGTTCTCGGCGGCACGCGCGCGCAGGGCCTCCTGGGCGGCGTGCCGGTCGCGGCCCGCGAACAGGGCGCGGGACAGGGCGAGCGCGCTGCGGCGCTCCTCCGGGGACAGGTAGCGGTTGCGGGAGGAGAGCGCCAGGCCGTCGGCCTCGCGGACCGTGGGCACGGCGACGATCTCCACGTCGAAGTTCAGGTCGCGGACCATGCGGCGGATCAGGGCGAGCTGCTGTGCGTCCTTCTGCCCGAACAGGGCGACGTCCGCGCGCGTGAGGTGCAGGAGTTTGGCGACGACGGTGAGCATGCCGTCGAAGTGGCCGGGGCGTGAAGCCCCTTCGAGGCGCTCGCCCATCGGTCCGGCCGCGATACGTACCTGCGGCTGTCCGCCGGGGTAGACCTCGTCGACGGAGGGCGCGAACACGGCGTCGGCGCCGGCCTGTTCGGCGATCTTGAGGTCGGCGTCCAGGGTGCGCGGGTAGCGGTCGAGGTCTTCACCGGCGCCGAACTGCAACGGGTTGACGAAGACGGTGACGACCACTTCGCCGTCGGCGCCCGCGCGGGCGCGCGCCGTGCGGATCAGGGTGGCGTGGCCTTCGTGCAGGGCGCCCATGGTCATGACGACGACGCGCTGCCCGGCACGCGTGCGTGCCCGCAGTTGCTCGCCCTCGTGCAGCAGAACGGTGCTCATCGGGTCTCCTCCGCACCGGTCGCGAGGACGCCGAGCAGGTCCTCGGCGAGCTCGGGCTTCAGCAGACCGTGCGCGAGGGCCCGGTCGGCGGTGGCGCGGGCCATCGCGAGGTATCCGGCGACGGTCCCGGGGGCGTGCTTGCGCAACTCGGTGACGTGCGCGGCGACCGTGCCGGCGTCGCCGCGTGCGACGGGTCCTGTGAGGGCCGCGTCGCCGGACCTGAGCGCATTGTCGAGCGCGGCGCCGAGCAGCGGGCCGAGCATCCGGTCGGGGGCGGTGACGCCCGCGTCGCGGAGCAGGTCCATGGCCTCGGCGACCAGGGTGACCAGGTGGTTCGCGCCGAGCGCGAGGGCCGCGTGGTAGAGCGGCCGCATCTCCTCGGCGATCCACTCGGGTTCGCCGCCCATCTCGATGACCAGGGCCTCGGCGGCGAGGCGCAGCTCCTCGGGCGCGGTCACGCCGAACGAGCAGCCGGCCAGGCGCTGGATGTCGACGACGGTGCCCGTGAACGTCATGGCGGGGTGCAGCGCGAGGGGCAGGGCGCCCGCGCGGAGGGCCGGGTCGAGGACCTTGGCGCCGTAGCGCCCCGAGGTGTGGGCGAGCAGTTGTCCCGGGCGTACGGAGCCGGTCTCGGCGAAACCCTCGACAAGGCCGGGCAGCGCGTCGTCGGGGACGGTGAGCAGCACGAGGTCGGCGCGGGCGAGGACTTCGTCGGGCGTCACGACGGGGACGTCCGGGAGCAGGGCCGCGGCCCGCCTGACGGAGGCGTCGGAGACCGCGGAGACGGCGACGGGGCGGTGCCCGGCCAGTTGGAGCGACGCGGCGAGCGCGGGTCCGACGCGGCCCGCGCCGACGACGCCCACGGTGAGGCGGGCCGGGCGGGCGCTGGGGTCGGTGGGCTCGGGGCGGGGGTTCGGCGGGGGAAGTGACACGGGACGACGGCCTTCCGTTCCAGTCCGCTCGGGGTACCGGACGATTTCTCGTCATGTTAACGCTATCTGGGCGGGTGGGCCTCGGCTGTCCACAGGCTGTGGGCAAGCGCACGCGCGTACGACATGATCCGGGGATGAGCGACACGTACGGGACCGAGGCGGCCGAGAGCGGGTACGAGACCGAGGGGTCCGAGGAGGACGCGCAGGCCGCGCGGCGGCTCGCGGCCCGGCGGGGCGCGAAGCGCACGCTGGCGCGGCGGCCGAACGAGGCGACGCTGGGCGAGCGGCTCGCGCGGCTCTCGGAGGCGGCGGGGTCGGTGACCGACCTGGACGGCGACCTCGACTGGTACGGCGACGGCGTCGTCGCCCGACTGGAGGCGAAGGTCGCCGCGCTGCTCGGCAAGGACGCGGCCGCGTTCTTCCCCAGCGGCACGATGGCGCAGCAGGTCGCGCTGCGCTGCTGGGCGGGGCGCACCGGGAACCCGACCGTGGCCCTGCATCCGCTGAGCCACCCGGAGGTCCATGAGCGTGCCGCCCTGTCCACGGTGACGGGTCTGCGCACGGTGCACCCCACGGGCGAGCCGCGCCAGATCACGGCCGACGAGGTGGACGCCCTGGACGAGCCGTTCGGGACGCTGATGCTCGAACTGCCGCTCAGGGACGCCGGTTTCGTGCTGCCCACCTGGCAGGAGCTGGTGGAGGTGTGCGGCGCGGCACGCGCGCGTGACGCGGTCGTGCACTTCGACGGTGCTCGCCTGTGGGAGTGCGCGGAGCACTTCGGGCGCCCGCTGGACGAGATCGCGGCGCAGGCGGACAGCGTCTACGTGTCGTTCTACAAGACGCTGGGCGGGCTCAGCGGGGCGGCGCTCGCGGGCCCGCAGTCGTTCGTCGACGAGGCGAGGGCGTGGCGGCACCGGTACGGGGGCCAGATCTTCCAGCAGTTCCCGCAGGCGGTCGCCGCGCTGGTCGGGCTCGACCGGGAGCTGCCGAGGCTGCCGGAGTACGTGGTCCACGCGCGCGTGGTCGCGCGGGCGATCAGGGAGGGGTTCGCGGAGGCCGGGGTGGGCTGGGCGCGGGTCCACCCGGAGGTGCCGCACACGCACGAGTTCCGGGTGTGGCTGCCGTACGACCCGGACGCGCTCACGGAGGCGGCCGTGGCGCAGGCGGAGGAGACGAAGGCGGTGCTGTTCGGGCGCTGGTCGCCGTCGGACAGGGTGCCGGGTCTGTCGTTCACCGAGGTCACGGTCGCCGGGCCGGGTCTGGAGTGGAGCGCCGAGGACGTCCGCGCGGCCGTCGCGGACTTCGTGCGGCGGCTGCCGGGCCGGTCGTAGCCCGCCGTCAGCAGCCCGCGGCGGGCCGGTGCTGGGCGGCCCTGCGGGCGGCGAGGCGCCGGGTCAGGGCGGTGCGGATCCGGCCGCGGGCCGGGCGGCCGGCCAGGACCGCCTCGAAGCGGCGGTAGTCGCGCAGCTCGCGGACGGTGGTCCAGTCGTGCAGGCCGGGGGCGGGGCCCGCGGCCTCGCCGCGCTGGGCGGCTCGGTAGGCGTCGAGGGCGTACTGCTGGCTGACGGACATGGTGAACACCTCACTCAACAAGTCGATTGTCGCGCTACGCCCCTGAAAGCAGCGATTTGCACCGGTATGGGCTGCTCTGTCGCGCTTCGGGGCCGATGACCATGAGACTGCTCCCGGCGCCGCTCCCCGGTCACGTCGATTGACGGGAGCCGTCAATCGGGACCCCGGCTGTCAGTGGCGGCGTGCACCATGGGGCCATGAGCGTGCGCATCGACATCACGGACCTGACGCCCGAGCGCGTCGCCGTCGTGCCCTCGCCCCTGGCCGAGCTGGGCATGGCGCTGCACGCGCTGGCCGAGCCCGCGCACCACCCGGGGCTCCAGGGCTGGACGACGAGTGTGTCCGCGCGCCTCGACCCCTGCCTCGCCGACCGGATGTGCGAGGCGGACTTCCTGTGGCGCACGACGTTCTCGGACGTCTTCACGCCCTCGGCGGGGATCGCCGGGCGGCGCACCCGGCCCGGGGCGACGCTCGCCGAGGAGCTGGACCTGCTCGACAAGCTCTCCGACGAGCAGTTCGTGGACGCGGCCCTGGAGTTCACCTGCCAGTCGACCTACGCGAGCCGGACCGTCAGCCGCCTGGACGACCCGCGCACCCGCGAGCGCGCGCTCGACCTGGCGGCGGCGCGCGGCGCGCACCAGGTGCGTTTCACGCAGCGTCTGCTGGACGACCCGCCCGCGATCAGATCCTGGTTCCGGGAGTTGCTGCGGGACTGCGAGGAGGCGTTCTTCGCGGACGTGTGGGCGCGGGTCCAGCACCAACTGGCGGCGGACGCGCGACACAAGACGGAGCTGATGCGCCGCAAGGGGCTCGGGGACGCCCTGCGGGCCGCCTCCACCGCGGTCTCGCTCGACGACGCGGGCCGCACCGTCGTCGTGGACAAGATCACCGACGGGGCCACGGCGACCGGGGACGGCGACCTCGTCCTGATACCGACCAGCCTCGGCTGGCCGCATCTGTGGGTCCTGCACCGCGCGGACTGGCAGCCGGTGGTCATGTACCCGGTCTCCTCACCGGGGCTCGCGGCGCCGCCCTCCGTCGAGCAGTTGACGCTGCGCATGTCCGCGCTGGCCCACCCGGTGCGGATGCGGCTCTGCCGCCACCTCGCGCGCGGCTCGTACACGACGGGCGAGCTGGCGGACGCGCACGGCATGTCGGCGCCGGAGATATCCCGGCACCTGGCGGTCCTGAAGAAGGCGGCCCTGATCACGACGCGCCGGCAGGGGCGTTACGTGCAGCACCAGTTGGACCTGAGCGTGGTCTCGCGCCTCGGCGGTGACTTCATCGAGGGCGTGCTGCGCTGAGGGCCTGTCCTTGAGGCGGGTCTCAGCCGTGGCCGCCGGCGCGGACGAGGCCCGTCTCGTAGGCGAGGACGACGACCTGGACGCGGTCGCGCAGGCCCAGCTTGGTGAGGATGCGGCCGACGTGGGTCTTCACGGTCGCCTCGGAGAGCACGAGGTGCGCGGCGATCTCGCCGTTCGACAGGCCCTGCGCGACCAGGATCATGACCTCGCGCTCCCGCTCGGTGAGCCGCCCCAGCTCCTTGTGCTGCGGTTCCTTGGTGCCGCTGGGCAGCATCGGCGCGAACCGGTCGAGGAGGCGCCGGGTCGTCGACGGCGCGACGACCGCGTCGCCGCTGTGCACGGAGCGGATCGCGGTGAGCAGTTCGCCGGGCGGCACGTCCTTGAGCATGAAACCCGAGGCACCCGCCTTCAGCCCGGAGAACGCGTACTCGTCCAGGTCGAACGTGGTCAGGATCAGCACCTTCGGCGGGTTCGGGTCCGCGCAGATCCGCCGCGTCGTCTCGACCCCGTCGAGCTTCGGCATACGGACGTCCATGAGGACCACGTCGACCGCTGTCGCGCGCAACACCTCCAGCGCCTCGACGCCGTCGCCCGCCTCGGCGACGACCTCCATGTCCGGCTGCGCGGCGAGCACCATCCGGAAGCCGGTGCGCAGCAGCACCTGGTCGTCGACGAGCATGACCTTGATCGACATCGGGTGGGTCCTCACATCTCGTGGCCACGTGTGCCGGTTCGGTTGCTGGTACGTGTCAATGGGCGGGCTTGAGAGGCAGCAGGGCGCTGATACGGAAGCCACCGCCGGGGCGGGGGCCCGCGTCCAGCGTTCCGCCGACCATACCGACGCGCTCGCGCATCCCGATCAGGCCGTGGCCGCGACCGTCCGCGCCGCCGTCCTCGTACAGCTCGTGCGGGGCGCCCTTGCCGTCGTCCTCGACCAGCAGGCCGAGGCCGTCGTCGAAGTAGACCAGGCGGACGCTGGCGCCCGCGTTCTGTCCGCCGTGCTTGCGGGTGTTGGTGAGGGCTTCCTGCACGATGCGGTACGCGGTCAGCTCGACGCCGCTGGGCAGCGGGCGCGGGGTGCCCTCCACCTTGAAGTCGACGGGCAGGCCCGCGGTGCGCACCTGCTCGACGAGGTCCTCGATCTGGTCGACGTCCGGCTGCGGCACGTACTCGCCGCCCTCCTCGTGCTCGCCGGTGCGCAGCACGCCGAGCAGCCGGCGCATCTCGGCGAGCGCCTGCCGGCCCGTGCCCGAGATGGTCTCCAGGGCCTTCCTGGCCTGGTCGGGCGCCTGGTCGAGGACGTAGGCGGCGCCGTCCGCCTGCACCACCATCACCGACACGTTGTGCGCGACGACGTCGTGCAACTCGCGGGCGATGCGTGCCCGTTCGGCCGCGACGGCGACCTTCGACTGGGCCTCGCGCTCCTTCTCCAGGCGGTCGGCGCGCTCCTCCAGTTGCGCCAGGTAGGCGCGGCGGGTGCGTAGCGAGTCGCCGAGGACCCAGGCGAGGGCGAAGGGCACCATCTGGAAGACGGTGACGGCGATCTGGCCCGCGCCGCTGGTCTGGGGCGTGGGCCAGCGAAGTTCCGACAGGGGTGCCGCGCACAGTCCGCCGACGAGGGCGAGCCGGGACGCCCAGCGGGGGCCGGTCACCGCGACCGTGTAGATGATGACCAGCATGGCGAAGTCCGACGGATTGACCTTCGCGTCGAAGACGAGCTGGCCGACGCCCGCGACGATCGCGAGCACGAGCATCTTCTCGGGCATGCGGCGGCGCAGCGCCACGACCACGGCCAGCACGACGGCGAAGAACACCGTCGCCCCCTCGTTCGGCTGGGGCGGCGCTCCGTTGAGGCTGCTGACACTCGCCACCGAGATCCCGAGGAGGATCACGGCCCAGAAGCCGTCGACCCACGTCGGGTGTCTGCGGAGGAAGTCATAGAGGCGCTGCACGTAACCCAGAGTAGGTAAGTCCGCAGCGTGCAAGGGTCAACCGGAGGACCGATCCGCATCGGCCGCGCGTACTCCCCAAGGTGGAGGCGCGTGCTCCCCCTGCACATAGCCTTCGGTCGTGGAGAACGTACGGCAAGGCGGATCGACCGGGTGGCGCGAGGCCACCGAAGCGGCGCTGTACGGTCCCCACGGCTTCTATCGCAGGCCCGAGGGGCCCGCGGCCCACTTCCGCACGTCGGTGCACGCCTCCCCGCTGTTCGCCGGGGCCGTGGCGAGGCTGTTGTGCCAGGTCGACGCGGTGCTCGGGGAACCGGCCGAGCTGGTGTTCGTCGACCTGGGGGCGGGCCACGGCGAGCTGGTCTCCGGCGTCCTGCGGGAGCTGCCGGAAGAAGTGGCCGCACGCGTGCGTGCCGTCGCGGTGGAGAAGGCCGACCGCCCCTCGGGGCTCGACCACCGGATCGAGTGGCGGTCCGAGGCCCCGGCCGGGGTCCAGGGCCTGCTGTTCGCCAACGAGTGGCTCGACAATGTGCCCCTGGACGTCGTCGAGACGGACGCGGACGGCACGCCCCGACTGGTGCTCGTCCGGGAGGACGGCACGGAGAGCCTCGACACGGCGCCCCTCGACGCACAACGGCGCCGGTGGCTCGACCTCTGGTGGCCGCTGCCCGCGGAGCCGGGACTGCGCGCCGAGGTCGGCCGGCCCCGCGACGAGGCCTGGTCGGCGGCCGTAGGCACCCTGGAACGCGGGCTCGCGGTCGCCGTGGACTACGCCCACGCGCGCGGGACGCGCCCGCCCTTCGGCACGCTCACCGGGTTCCGGGACGGCCGCGAGACGACACCGGTGCCCGACGGCTCCTGCGACATCACGGCGCATGTCGCCCTGGACGCGTGCGCGACGACCCCCCAGGCCCGCGTCGTGGCGCAGCGGGCCGCTCTGCGGGCCCTGGGGGTGGCCTCGGGGCGTCCGCCGCTGACGCTCGCCTCCCAGGACCCCGCCGCGTACGTCCGGGCGCTCACGCGGGCGGGCGAGGCCGCCGAGCTGACGGCCCGCGGCGGCCTCGGCGACTTCGGCTGGCTGGTCGAGCCGGTCGCCGTGAAGACACGCGGTCTGCTCGACGGCCTACTTGTCGATGTCGCCGACGACGAAGAACAGTGACCCGAGGATCGCCACCATGTCGGCGACGAGCGTCCCCGGAAGCAGCTCGGCCAGCGCCTGGATGTTGTTGTACGAGGCGGAACGCAGCTTGAGCCGGTACGGCGTCTTCTCGCCCTTGCTGACGAGGTAGTAGCCGTTGATGCCGAGCGGGTTCTCCGTCCACGCGTACGTGTGGCCCTCGGGCGCCTTGAGGACCTTCGGGAGGCGCTGGTTGACCGGCCCCGGCGGCAGTTCGGCGAGCCGGTCGAGGCAGGCGTCGGCGAGGTCGAGCGCGACATGGGACTGTTCCAGGAGGCATTCGAAGCGCGCCAGGCAGTCGCCTTCCTGCCGCGTGACGACCTTCAAGGTGCTTTGCAGCTCCCCGTAGGCGAGATACGGCTCGTCGCGGCGCAGGTCGAAGTCGACGCCGGAGGCGCGGGCGATCGGACCGCTCACCCCGTAGGCGTGCGCGGCCTCGGCGGACAGGACACCGACCCCGCGCGTGCGGCCCCGGAAGATCTCGTTGCCGAGGACGAGCCGGTCGTAGACGTCCATCCGGGAACGCACGGCCGCGACGGCGCCCCGCGCGCGTCCCGTCCAGCCGAGCGGCAGGTCCTCCTTGAGGCCGCCGACCCGGTTGAACATGTAGTGCATGCGCCCGCCGGAGACCTCCTCCATGACGTTCTGGAGTTCCTCGCGCTCACGGAAAGCGTGGAAGACCGGAGTGATTCCGCCCAGTTCGAGCGGGTACGAACCCAGGAACATCAGATGGTTCAGCACCCGGTTCAGTTCGGCGAGCAGGGTCCGCAGCCACACGGCACGCTCGGGCACCTCCATGCCCAGCATCCGCTCGACGGCGAGCACGACCCCCAGCTCGTTCGAGAAGGCGGACAGCCAGTCGTGGCGGTTGGCCAGCATCACGATCTGCCGGTAGTCCCGCGCCTCGAACAGCTTCTCCGCCCCGCGGTGCATGTAGCCGATGACCGGCTCCGCGTGCTGGATGCGCTCGCCGTCGAGCAGGAGACGCAGACGCAGCACCCCGTGGGTGGACGGGTGCTGCGGACCGATGTTGAGCACCATGTCGGTGCTCTCCGCGGCACCACCGATGCCGACCGTGGCCTGAGTCGTGGGCGTCATGCGGACAGTCTCTCCTACGTAGGGTGGTCACATGGAAACGGGGACTACGGGGGCCACAGAGCCCAGCGACGGTGTCGACGGCCGGTCGGGGGACGGGCCGCGGTGGACGGGACTGCCGCCCGGCCTGCTGAAGGTGCGCCGACTGTTGCTCGTGCTGTGGCTGGTGCCGCCGGCGGTGGCGGCGGGCGTGCTGCTCGCGCTCTTCGCGGGCCCGGCCTGGGCGGCGTTCGCCCTGCTGCCGCTGGCCGTCCTCGCGTGGGGCTGGGTGATGCTGGGCCGCAACTGGCGCTCGTGGCGCTACGCGGAACGCGCCGACGACCTGCTCATCAGCCGCGGTGTCCTGTGGCGTGAGGAAACGATCGTGCCGTACGGGCGCATGCAACTCGTCGAGGTGACCTCGGGGCCGCTGGAGCGCAAGTTCGGCCTGGCCAGCCTCCAGTTGCACACCGCTGCCGCCGCCACCGACGCGACCGTCCCCGGCCTGACCCCGGCCGAGGCCGAGCGACTGCGCGACCGCCTCACCGAACTCGGCGAGGCCCGATCGGCGGGCCTGTGACGGCCGCCCGCGCCCCCGAGGACGTAGCGGGCCCCGCGCCCGCCGACGCCGTACGAGAACGGCGCCTGCACCCCGTCACGCCGCTGCGCCGGGCCTGGGCGCCGATAGCCGTGCTGCTCGGCTGGGCCGTGCACGACATGGACCAGGCGCAGCGCCAACTCGCCCACCTCACCGGCACCACCCTGGCGATCGGCCTCGCCGTCCTGGTACCGGCCGCCGCCCTGTACGGCTTCCTGAGCTGGTGGTTCACGCACTTCGCGGTGACGGACACCGAACTGCGCATTCGCACGGGCCTGTTGTTCCGCCGCACCGCCCACATCCGGCTCGACCGGCTCCAGGCCGTCGACATCACCCAGCCGCTGCTGGCCCGCCTCGCGGGCGTGGCCAAACTGAAGCTCGACGTAGTGGGCGCCGACAAGAAGGACGAGTTGTCCTACCTGGGCGAGGGGGAAGCACGCGCCTTGCGGGCCGAACTCCTCGCGCGCGCGGCGGGGTTCGCGCCCGAAACGGCGCACGAAGTGGGCGAGGCCCCGGCGCGTCAGATCCTGCGCACGCCCCCGCGCATGCTCGCCGTGTCGCTGCTCCTGACGGGCATGCCGTGGGCGATGCTGCTGGCCGCGATCGCCGTACCGGCCTTCCTCTGGTTCGTCACCCACAACCTGTGGACAGTGATCGCCGCCGGTGTACCGCTGGCCGGTGGGGCGTTCACCAACAGCGCGGGCCGGTTCATCAAGGAGTACGACTGGACGGTCGGCGAGTCCCAGGACGGGCTGCGCATCGACCACGGGCTGCTCGACCAGGTGCACGAGACCGTGCCGCCGGGCCGTGTGCAGACCGTGTGCCTCGTCGAACCGCTGCTGTGGCGGCGGCGCGGCTGGGTCCGCGTCGAGCTGCATGTCGCGGGGTCCGCCAACTCCGTCCTGGTCCCCGTCGCCCCACGCGGGCACGCCGAGGACGTCATCGCCCGCATCCTGCCGGGCGTCGAGGTGCCCAAGGCGGGCGACTTCGCTCCGGCGCCCCGGCGCGGCCACTGGTGCGTACCGATCTGGTGGCGGGCCTACGGGGTGGCCGTCACGGAGACGGCGTTCGCCGCGCGCGAGGGCCTCCTGCGGCGCCGGCTGTCCCTGGTCCCGCACGCCAAGGTGCAGAGTGTGCGCCTCACCCAGGGCCCCTGGGAGCGGGTCTGGCGCGTCGCCGCCCTGCGCCTCGACACCGGGGCCGACAAGACGGTGACGGCCCGGCTGCGGGACGCCCAGGAGGCGGCGGAGCTGCTGCGGGCCCAGGCGGACCGCTCGCGCACCGGGCGGCGCGAGGCCCGCCCCGACCGCTGGATGAGCAAGGCGCCCTGAGCGAGCGGGGCGCGGGGCGCCCGGTGTCAGGCGCGCATCGCGGACCGCAAGCCGCCCACGTCGATCTGTTCGGTCTCGTCGTGGGCCGTCAGGTCGATGACCTCCTGCTCGGCCAGCGCCTCTTCCCCTATGACGTCGGCCAGGTCCTCGTCCCGCTCCACGGCCGGCCCGGGCGCCTTCTCGGCCGTCCGATCGGCGGCCCGCTCCTCGGTCTGTTCTCCTGAGGGGCCGCTCGTGCCGAAGAAGTCAAAGCCGCCCTGGGGGACCTTGCGCGCGGGCGCCGCGGGCACCACCGCCGCGGCGACCGGCACGCTGTAGTGGCCGGACGCCGCGCTGGACTTCCCCTGCGAATCGGTCTCCTCCGCGGCGCCGCGCGACTCGGCGCGGGCGATCCGGTCGAGGGCCGCGTTGGCCCTCAGGTACAGGGACGGGGTGGCCCCGCCCCCGGGGGCGGACGCCGAGGGCGCCTGGGCCGGGGCCGCCGGTGGCAGCGCCGCCCTGGTCGGGGCAGCGGCCTCTATCGCGAGCTGGCGCCGGCCCTCCAGCGCGCTGGCCCGCTCCGTCTCCGCGTTCGCGTACCGCCGCAGCAGCGCCGCGTGCTCGTTGCGCAACGCCGCCAGTTCGGATCGCTTCGCGCGCAGCTTGCCCTCCAGCTTGACGCGCAGCTCCCGGGACTCCTCGAGGTCGCCCTCCAGCTCCGCCACGGCCTCCTCGTGCCGCCAGCGCTCGCTCGCGGCGCCCCGGGTCAGCTCGGCGACCTGCTTGCCCGCGAGCCGGTCCCAGCGGCGCATCACGACGGCGCCGATCACGGCCGCTGCCGCGGCGGCGGCGGTGACGCAGCGCAGCACGAGCGGATCGTCGGACAGCCAGACGCCGCCCGCGCAGACGAGCGGTACGCCGGCGATCACCGAGGGGGGCAGCAGGCGGTGCAGGGGTGGGGAATGGCGGTGACGTCCACGTGGCATGGCCAGAAACTTACCGCGCGTAGGCGAATCGCGAAGCCCCGCCAGGCAAAAATCGGGCACAGGCGGCACAGAAACTCTCTCCCCCACTCCCGCGGCCACTCCCGCCACCCCTTACCGAGCCAAGATCATTTACCGATGAGGCCCTTGGACTCCAGATAGTCCTTGGCGACATCCGCTTCCTTCTGCCGCTCGGCGTCGACCTTGCGGTTCAACTCCACAAGATCGTCCGTGGTGAGCGTCTTGGTCAGCTTCCCGAGAACGTCGGATATCCCCTTGTCGCCGGCGTCCTTCGCGTTGACAACCGGAATGATGTTGTCCGCGTTCTGGAGCTTCTTGTCGTCCTCAAGGAGAACGAGGCCGAAGTTCTTCAGCGTCGCGTCGGTCGTGGTCGTCAGGACCAACTGGTCCGTGCCGTTCTTCACCGCCTGCTTGGACTGCGTCGTCCCGACGCCCTTGGGGTCGATGCCCGTGACGTCGATCCCGTACGTCTTCTTCAGCCCCGGCGCGCAGAACGGTCGCTCCTCGCATTCGTCACCGGCCGCGATCTTGACCTTCTGGCCCGACTTGCCGAGGTCGGAAAGCGTCTTCAGGTGGTGCTTCTCGGCGAAGCTCTCGCTCACCGCGAACGCGTTCTGGTCGACCGCGCCGCCCGCGTCCAGGACCTTCAGCCCCTCCGGTTCCGCCAGCTTGCGCAGCGCGGCGACCGTGGCGTCCACGTCACTGGAGGCGACGGCCTTCGCGTCGGCGCCGTTCTTCTTGAGGTTGAGGAATTCGGCGAGCGTCGCCGCGTATTCGGGCACCACGTCGATGGCGCCCTTGGCGAGCTGCGGCTCGTAGATCTCACGGTTCTCGACCGTCTTGACCGACGCGTCGTATCCGGCGTCGGCCAGGACCTGCCGGTACAGCTCACCGAGCACCTTGGCCTCGGTGAAGCTCGCGGCGCCGACGACGACCTTGCCCTTCTTGCCGCCCGAGCCGCCCGCGCTCCCCGAATCGTCCTTGCCCTCCAGGCTGTCGCCACCGCACGCGGTGAGCCCCGCGGCCAGTGCTACGACCGCCACGGCCGCCAGGGCCGTTCGACTCGTCCTGCTGTTCATCGCTCTCCTCGTTGCACTGGTCGACCGCAGTCGTACTGACCGGCCGCACTGCCGGAACCCAAGAACACTCACGCCCGCCCCCTCATGGGGTCGAGCACCCGCCCCACCGCCACGAACACGCCCTCCACCAGCAGCGCGAGCGCGGCCACGAGCACGGCCCCCGCGACCACCTGCGGCGTGTCCTGGAGGTTGAAACCGGCCGTGATGATCCGCCCGAGGCCACCCTCGCCCGCCATCGCGGCCAGCGTCGCCGTCGCGATCACCTGCACCGCCGCCGACCGCAGTCCGGTCATGACCAGCGGGTACGCCAGCGGCAGCTCGACCCGGGCGAACACCTGGCGGCCACTCATCCCCATCCCGCGCGCGGCCTCCACCACCGAAGGGTCGACCTCGCGCATGCCCACGTACGCGTTGGTCAGCAGCGGCGGCACCGCGAACAGCACCAGCGCGATCAGCGTCGGCACATCGCCGTGGCGGCCGAGCGGGGTGAGCGTCAGCAGCACGAGGACGGCCAGCGTCGGCACCGCACGCCCCACGTTCGACACGTTGATCGCGAGGGCGCCGCCCTTGCCGATGTGCCCGAGCCAGAGTGCGAGCGGCAACGCGATCAGGCAGGCCACGCCGAGCGCGACACCGCTGAAGTACAGGTGCTCGGCGAGGCGGTGCCACACCCCCTTCTCGCCCTGCCAGTTGGCCCCCGTGCTCAGCCAGTTGTAGGCCCCCGATATCGCGTTCATGCCACCTTCTCCGGCTCCAGCGGGTCCGCCGCCGCCCGTATGCGCGGCCCACGCGCGCGACGCCCGGCGGCGACCCGCGTCCACGGCGTCAACCAGCGCTGCACCCCGAGGAGCAGCAGGTCCGCGAGGATCGCGAGCACCACGCAGAGCACCGACGCGGTCAGCACCTGCGCCTTGAAGTCGCTGTCGAGCCCGTCGAGTATCAGGGTGCCGAGGCCGCCGTAGTCGACGATCGCGCCGACCGTCGTCAGCGCCACCGTGGAGACCGTGGCGATCCGCACACCGGCCAGCAGCGCCGGGAGCGCCAGCGGCAGTTCGACCTCCCACAGCAGCCGGAAGGGGCCGTACCCCATACCGCGCGCGGCCTCTGTGGCCTCCTCCGGCACGGACTGGAGCCCCGCCAATATGTTCCGCACGAGAATCGTCAGCGAATACAGGACGAGCCCGGTGACCACCAGGGAGGCCGACAGCCCGAAAAGAGGGAGGAGCAGCGAGAACATCGCCAGCGAGGGAATCGAGTAGAACACGGTCGTCAGACCGAGCACCGGGCCCGCGAAAGCCCGCCTGTGCCGGGCGAGCAGCGCCAGCGGGAAGGCGATCAGGACACCGATCACCACCGAGACCACGGTGATTCCCACGTGCTGGACGGTCGCGTCCACCAATTCCTGGCTGCGGGTGCGCAGATACTCCCCGCACACCCAGTCATTGGCCACCAGGCAGTTCTGCTCGCTCACCCCGCCCACCTCCCCCGATCCCCCGAACGTATGTCAGTCGTCCGCACCCGCGCACGCATGTTCTCCGACTGCCGATGACCCTAGCGGCCACCACTGACAATGGCCGAGACCCGCCCTCCGCCCGCAACATTCCCTTCACATGACTGCCTTGCCGGGGCATGCCCAACGCGGCGGCGGCGCGGCAGAATGGGGTCTCATGATCCGGTTCGAGCACGTCAGCAAGCGGTACGCGGACGGCACCACTGCCGTCGACGACCTGTCCTTCGAGGTGAACGAGGGCGAACTGGTCACGCTCGTCGGCCCGTCGGGCTGCGGCAAGACCACGACGATGAAGATGGTGAACCGGCTCATCGAACCCACCGAGGGCCGGATATTCCTCGACGGTGACGACATATCCGCCATCGATCCGGTCCGGTTGCGGCGCCGGATCGGATACGTGATCCAGCAGGTGGGCCTCTTCCCGCACAAGACGGTGCTGGACAACACCGCGACCGTGCCGCATCTGCTGGGCGTCAAGCGCGCCAAGGCCCGCGAGCGCGCGGCCGAACTGCTCGACCTGGTGGGCCTCGACCCGAAGACGTTCGGCGACCGCTACCCCGACCAGCTCTCCGGCGGCCAGCGCCAAAGGGTCGGCGTCGCGCGGGCCCTGGCCGCGGACCCGCCGGTGCTGCTGATGGACGAGCCGTTCGGCGCGGTCGACCCGGTGGTGCGCGACCGCCTCCAGACCGAGTTCCTGCGGCTTCAGCGGACGCTCGGCAAGACGGTCCTGTTCGTCACCCACGACATCGAGGAAGCCGTCCGCCTCGGCGACCGCATCGCCGTGTACGGGCAGGGCAGCATCGAGCAGTTCGACACCCCGTCGGCCGTCCTGGGCGCCCCCGCCACCGCTTACGTGGCCGATTTCGTCGGCGCCGACCGGGGCCTGAAGCGCCTCTCCGTGACCCCCATCGAGGAGGGCGACCTGGAGCAACCGCCCGTCGTCCACCTCGACGACCCGCTGCCCACGGACCTCGACGCCCGCTGGGCCGTCGTCCTGGACCACGACAACACCCTGCACGGCTGGATCTCCGCCGAACACGCGCGCGCGGCGGCGGAGAAGGGCGGCGCACGAGGCGGCACCGTACGCGACCATGCCCGCCGCATGGAGGCGTGGCTGCCCGTCGGCGCCTCGCTGAAGCAGGCGTTCGCGACGATGCTCCAGCACGACGCCGGGTGGATCGCCGTCATCGACGCCCGCTCCGAGGGACGCTTCCTGGGGGTCCTGACCCCGGCCAGGCTGCACGAGGCACTGCGCCGCTCGACGGCCGCGGACGCCCAGGACATCTCTCGCGCGGACGTCGAACTGGAGACGGTGACACCCCTCCTGAAGTAGCGCCTCAAGGAGCACCTCCCGTAGCACCTCTTATGAGGCGGACCGCTCCTCGCTTCCCTTTGAGGTGATTTTCCGGCGAGGAGTGAACCGGGCCCCACCGTGACCCGTCCTAGAGGGCGCACATCACGGATGCCGGATTTCGGCACCGTGTTCACGTTTCTCGCGGATCTACGGGAATGCGATGTTCGTCAGGACAGAGGCGGGAGGCCCGCACGGGCTTGCGCGCCAGGTGAGGCGCCGGACGGGGGCCCTGCTGCGGGGCGTGCTCCGCGGCCCCCGTCCGGCAGCGGTACCGGCCCTGGCCGCCCACGCCTGCGTCCTGATCGGGCTGCTCGACATCGCGGTCGGCGTCCTCCCCCGCCCCGGGCGCGGCCGGGTCCCCACCCTCGCCGAGGTGTTACCGGGCACCTCGGGGTCGTTCGCCGCGGCCCTCGCGCTCGGCAGCGGCGTCCTGCTGCTCCTGCTCGCGCGCGGGCTGCGACGCCGTGAGCGGCGCGCCTGGTGGGCGGCCATGGTCCTGCTGCCGCTCGGTGCCTGCGCGCAGGCCGCGTACCAGCCGTCGTTCGCGGACGTCGTCCTACCGCTGTTCCTTCCGCTGCTGCTCCTGCGGTTGCTCGGCAAGGAGCGCGACCGGTTCGGCGCGCTGCCCGCCCCGCGCACCCGCTGGCTCGCGCTGACCAACTTCACGCTCCTGGGCGCCGGTTCGATCCTGCTCGGCCTGGCCGTCGTCAGCGCCCACCCCCACCAGCTCGTCGGCAGCCCGAGCCTCGCCGAGCGCCTGGAGCACGTCCTGTACGGCCTGTTCGGCGTGGCCGGGCCTCTGGTCTACGTGGGACCCGTGTCGAGCACGGTCGCGTTCTCGCTCCGCGCCCTCGGCATGGTCACCGTCCTCACCACGGTCTACTTCGCGGTCCGCCCCGAGCGCCCGGCCACGCACCGCACCGAGGGCGTGGTGTTCTCGCCCAGCGGCAAGGCGGCCGTCCGCTACCGCGTGGTCCGCGGCGTGATGCTCGCCGGGGGCGACCCCGTCGGAGCGGTGGAGGCGTGGCCCGGCGCCATCGAGCGCTTCATGGACGAGGCGCGGGCCCACGCCTGGACCCCGGCCGTCACGGGCTGCTCCGAGGAAGGCGCCGAGGTCTGGACCCGCGAGACGGGCCTGACCCCGCTCGAACCGGCCGACGGGACGGCCCGCCCCGCCACCACCGAACCGGCCCCCACGGACGAGGACACGGCGCCCTCGACCCGGGGCGCCCTGCCGGTGTTCCTCTCCCGCTGACATCACCGCACCATGACCGGCCCTAGGCTGGACGCCATGAGCACGTCCCAGGTCCACCGAGGCCACGTAGCGCACCTCCCCGTCTGGGACCGTTGCGCGGTCATGGGCGTCGTCAACGTGACGCCCGACTCCTTCTCCGACGGTGGCCGCTGGTTCGACACCACCGCCGCGATCAAGCACGGCCTGGACCTGGTCGCCGAGGGCGCCGACCTCGTGGACGTCGGCGGTGAGTCGACCCGTCCGGGCGCCACCCGCGTCGACGAGGACGAGGAGCTGAAGCGCGTCATCCCCGTCGTCCGCGGACTCGCCGCAGAAGGCGTCACCGTCTCCGTCGACACCATGCGCGCCCGCGTCGCGGAACAGTCGCTCGCGGCCGGCGCGGCCCTGGTCAACGATGTCAGCGGCGGCCTGGCCGACCCGGCGATGGTCCCGGTCGTCGCCGCCGCGGGAGCCCCGTTCGTGGTGATGCACTGGCGCGGCTTCCTGGCGGGCGCCACCGTGCGGGGCCGCTACGAGGACGTCGTCGCCGAGGTCGTGAACGACCTGCACGCGCGCGTGGAGGCCGTCATCGAGGGCGGCATCGCCCCCGACCGCATCATCGTCGACCCGGGCCTCGGCTTCTCCAAGGAGCCCGAGCACGACCTGGCCCTCCTCGCCCACCTCGACGAGCTGCGCGCGCCGGGCCACCCGATCCTGGTCGCGGCCTCCCGCAAGCGGTTCCTCGGCCACGTACTCGCCGACGACAAGGGCGCCCCGCCGCCCGCGCGCGAGCGCGACGCCGCCACCGCCGCCGTCTCCGCTATCGCCGCGCGCGCCGGCGCCTGGGCGGTGCGCGTCCACGAGGTCCGGGCCACCGCCGACGCGGTCCGGGTGGCCCGCGCCGTCGAGGGAGCGCTGTGACCAGCACCGAGACCCAGGCCGTCGACGATGCCAACCGCGCCTACTACGAGGCGATGGAGCGCGGCGACTTCGAGGAGCTGACGTCCCTGTGGCTGGCGCCCGAGGACGCCTCCTACGCCGAGGACGCGGACCCCGACGACGCCGAGGACACCTCCATAAGCTGTGTGCACCCCGGGTGGCCGGTGCTGACCGGGCGCGGCGAGGTGCTGCGCTCGTACGCGCTGATCATGGCGAACACCGAGTACATCCAGTTCTTCCTGACCGATGTGCGGATCAGCGTCGTCGCCGACACCGCCCTGGTGACCTGCACGGAGAACATTCTCAGCGGCGGCCCCGCCCCGCGGGACGGCGAGGAGCTGGGCCCGCTCGTCGGCCAGCGCGTCGTCGCGACCAACGTGTTCCGGCGCACCCGCGACGGCTGGAAGCTCTGGTCGCACCACGCCTCACCGGTGCTCGCGGACGCGGAGGACGAACCCGGCACCGCCGACGACCCCGGTATCGACCTGCCCGACGACACCGGGGACGACGGACCACTCGCCTGAGTGGGTACGCGCCCCGCAAGGGGCCGGAAATCCCGGTACGGGATTGCGCCCCCGACCACCTGGGTAGGGGCGGCTACCAGCCGTGCGCCGGTCCGTCCATAGCCCCCACGGGCGAGCGCTGTCAGTGCGCGCAGGTAGATTCGATCGAGGTCATCACGTCGACCGCACACCGACGGGAGCGGCCTCTACCGACGATTGCAGGAGTGATTCGCGTGGATCGTGTCGCGCTGCGCGGCCTCAAGGCCCGCGGGCACCATGGCGTCTTCCCCAAGGAGCGCGAGGAGGGCCAGACCTTCATCGTGGACCTGGTGCTCGGGCTCGACACCCGGGCGGCGGCCGCCGACGACGACCTGGCGAAGACCGTGCACTACGGCATCGTGGCGGAGGAGGTCGTGGCCGTCGTCGAAGGCGAACCGGTCGACCTCATCGAGACGCTCGCCGAGCGCATCGCCCGCACGTGTCTGCAGCACGAGGGGGTGCTGGAGGTCGAGGTCTGCGTCCACAAGCCGGACGCCCCGATCACCGTGCCCTTCGACGACGTGACCGTCACCATCACCCGGAGCCGAGGATGAACCAGACCCAGTTCGACCCGACCGTCCAGCCGGTGCCGGCCTCCGTGGTGCAGCAGGTCGACGCCGCCGACACCACGCTCTCCAACCCCCGGCGCGCCGTGCTCTCCCTCGGCGCCAACCTGGGCAACCGCCTGGAGACCCTCCAGGGCGCCATCGACGCCCTGGAGGACACGCCCGGCGTCCGCGTCAAAGCCGTCTCGCCGGTCTACGAGACGGAGCCCTGGGGCGTCGATCCCGGCAGCCAGCCCTCGTACTTCAACGCGGTGGTGGTGCTGCGGACGACGCTCCCGCCCAGCTCGCTCCTGGAGCGCGCCCACGCCGTCGAGGAGGCCTTCCACCGCGTACGGGACGAGCGCTGGGGCCCGCGCACTTTGGACGTCGACATCGTCGCGTACGCCGATGTCGTCTCGGACGACCCGACGCTGACGCTGCCCCACCCGCGGGCCCACGAGCGGGCCTTCGTCCTGGCGCCCTGGCACGACGTGGAGCCGGACGCCCAGCTCCCCGGCCGCGGCCCCGTCGCCCAGCTCCTCGGCGCCGTGACGGACGCCGGGGTGGCGCCCCGCGCCGACCTGGAACTTCGACTGCCCGAGTAGTCGTTAAGGTCTAGCGGGCAGGCCGAAGACACAAGAGGGGCGACCAACGGGGATGAAGCAACTGCGCATCAGGACTCTGGCCGGCCTCTTCCTGGCCGCCGGGGTGCTGTCCTGGGCCGGCGCCCGGCTGTGGGACTCGGTCGGCACCCTGCCGCGGGTCCCGCCCGCCGCTCCCATCGTGCTGGCGGTGATCGCCGCCGTGCTGTTCGCGACGGCCCTGTCCATCCGTTCCCGGCTGCGCGCCCAGCGCGAGCGGCGGCCCGAGGCCAAGGGCGTCGACCCGATGGTGGCCGCGAGATCGCTCGTGTTCGGGCAGGCCAGCGCACTGGTCGCCGCGCTGGTGGCGGGCATGTACGGCGGGACCGGCGCGTTCCTGCTGGAGTTTCTGGAGGTCCCGGCCCGGCGTGATCAGGCGATCTACGCCGGGTTCTCGGTCCTCGCGGGCATCGCGGTGATCGCGGCGGCGCTCTTCCTGGAGCGCGTCTGCAAGCTCCCCGAGGACGACGACACGCAGGGCACCGCCGCGGCAGCCTGACGCGGGCTCCCGCGGCGCCCCGGCGGTGTCAGCGCCCGATGATGAGGCTCATCGCCTCGTTACGGGTGGCGGGGTCACGGAGCTGCCCGCGCACCGCCGACGTGATGGTCTTGGCCCCGTGCTTGCGCACACCCCGCATCGTCATGCACATGTGCTCGCACTCCACGACGACGATGACGCCGCGCGGCTCCAGGATCTCCATGAGCGAGTCCGCGATCTGCGTGGTCAGCCGCTCCTGGACCTGCGGGCGGCGGGCGTAGACATCGACGAGCCGGGCCAGCTTCGACAGGCCCGTGATCTTGCCGTCGGCCGACGGGATGTAGCCGACGTGCGCGACGCCCACGAACGGCACCAGGTGGTGCTCACAGCTCGACTGGACCTCGATGTCCTTCACCAGGACCATCTCGTCGTGGCCCAGGTCGAACGTCGTCGTCAGGACGTCCTCGGGGTTCTGCCACAGACCCGCGAATATCTCCTTGTAGGCGCGCGCGACGCGGGCCGGGGTCTCCCGCAGTCCCTCGCGGTCCGGGTCCTCACCGACCGCGATGAGCAACTCGCGTACGGCGTTCTCGGCCCGCTTCTCGTCGAACTCGCCGATCGAGCCTTCGCCGTCCAGCGTCACCGGGTCGGTCATGGTGGGTGCCTCTTCTCGTATGAACCGGCGCGGCAGCGCAAAAAGCCGCGTCCCCCACACCGTAAAGCGTGGGGGACGCGGCATGCATTCCGGGCTCTGAGTCAGCTCTCGGGGCGCTCTTCCTTCACCGTGTCCACCGGGGTGGTGGTCTCGATGGCGGGCGCCGACCCGTTCGCCCCGTTCGTCAGTGACAGCTCCTTGGGGGAGAGCACCGGCGGGCGGGTCGAGGGGGTGCGGCGGGAGGAGCCGGTCCACGCGGGGCGGGCCGGACGCTTCACGATCGGGGCGAAGATCTCGGCGATCTGCTCCTTGTTCAGCGTCTCCTTCTCGAGGAGCGCGAGGACCAGGTTGTCGAGAACGTCGCGGTTCTCGACCAGGATCTCCCAGGCCTCGTTGTGCGCCGTCTCGATGAGCTTCTTGACCTCTTCGTCGACGAGCGCGGCGACCTCTTCCGAGTAGTCGCGCTGGTGACCCATCTCGCGGCCGAGGAACGGCTCGGTGTTGTCACCGCCGAACTTGATCGCGCCGAGCCGCTCGGTCATGCCGTACTGCGTGACCATCGCGCGGGCCGTACTGGTGGCCTTCTCGATGTCGTTGGCGGCGCCGGTCGTCGGGTCGTGGAAGACGAGCTCCTCGGCCGCGCGACCGCCCAGCATGTAGGCGAGCTGGTCCAGCATCTCGTTGCGGGTCGTCGAGTACTTGTCCTCGTCGGGCAGCACCATCGTGTAGCCGAGGGCACGGCCTCTGGAGAGAATCGTGATCTTGTGGACCGGGTCGGAGTTCGGCGAAGCCGCGGCGACCAGGGCGTGTCCGCCCTCGTGGTACGCGGTGATCTTCTTCTCCTTGTCCGACATGATCCGGGTCCGCTTCTGCGGGCCCGCGACCACGCGGTCGATCGCCTCGTCGAGCATCGAGTTGTCGATCAGCTTGCGGTCCGAGCGGGCGGTCAGCAGCGCCGCCTCGTTCAGCACGTTCGCCAGGTCGGCGCCGGTGAAGCCCGGGGTGCGGCGCGCGACGGCCGACAGGTCGACGTCGGGCGCGACCGGCTTGCCCTTCTGGTGAACCTTGAGGATCTCCAGACGGCCCTGCATGTCCGGGCGGTCGACCGCGATCTGCCGGTCGAAGCGGCCGGGACGCAGCAGCGCCGGGTCGAGGATGTCGGGCCGGTTCGTGGCGGCGATCAGGATGACGCCGCCCTTCACGTCGAAGCCGTCCATCTCGACGAGGAGCTGGTTGAGCGTCTGCTCGCGCTCGTCGTGACCGCCGCCGAGGCCGGCGCCGCGGTGGCGGCCGACCGCGTCGATCTCGTCGACGAAGACGATCGCCGGAGCGTTCGCCTTGGCCTGCTCGAAGAGGTCACGGACACGGGAGGCACCGACACCGACGAACATCTCCACGAAGTCGGAGCCGGAGATCGAGTAGAACGGGACCCCGGCCTCACCGGCGACGGCGCGCGCGAGGAGCGTCTTACCGGTACCGGGCGGGCCGTAGAGCAGCACACCCTTGGGGATCTTGGCGCCGACGGCCTGGAACTTGGCCGGCTCCTGGAGGAACTCCTTGATCTCGTGGAGCTCCTCGACGGCCTCGTCCGAGCCCGCCACGTCGGCGAACGTCGTCTTCGGGGTGTCCTTGGTGATGAGCTTGGCCTTGGACTTCCCGAACTGCATGACTCGGGAACCGCCGCCCTGCATCTGATTCATCAGGAACAGGAAGACGACCACGATGAGGACGAAGGGCAGCAGCGTCAGCAGGATGCCCACGAAGGGGTTCTGCTTCGACGGGGAAACGGTGTACCCGTCGGGGATCTGCTTCTCCTGGAACTTGGCCTGAAGATCCTTGGCCACCTCGACGCCCTGGTCGCCGATGTAACTGGCCTGGATCTTGCTTGAGCCGTCGACCTTCTGGCCGTCCTTCAGCTCGGCCTTGATGGTGTTGTCATCACCGGTCGTCAGCTTGGCCGACTTCACCTTGTTGTCGTTGATGGCCTGAATGACCTGGCCGGTGTCCACCGTCTTGTAGCCGCCGGACGAACCGACGACCTGCATCAACACGACCACGGCAAGGACGGCCAGCACGATCCACATGACCGGCCCACGGAAGTATCGCTTCACGTCCATCCATACGGAGCGATGACGCCCCGTCCCTCCTGCCATAGTGAGTTTGATAAGGCTGTTTGAAGCTGTTTGAAGAACTGTTCTTCGGACGGTACCCCAGCATTGTCACCCGACGCCGCAGGGGACGACCGACAAACGACCCTTCGCATGCTCCAACGGCGGGGAGCCCGCGAGGGTTCCCGGCCGCCCGGCGTCTGCTCAGCCGCCGTACACGTGCGGCGCGAGCGTGCCGACGAACGGCAGGTTGCGGTACTTCTCCGCGTAGTCCAGGCCGTAGCCGACCACGAACTCGTTGGGGATGTCGAAGCCGACCCACTTCACGTCGATGTCGACCTTGGCCGCTTCCGGCTTGCGCAGCAGCGTGCACACCTCGAGGGAGGCGGGCTCGCGCGAACCGAGGTTCGTGAGCAGCCAGGAGAGGGTCAGGCCCGAGTCGATGATGTCCTCGACGATCAGGACGTGCTTGCCCTTGATGTCGGTGTCGAGGTCCTTGAGGATCCGCACGACGCCGGACGACTGGGTGCCGGCGCCGTACGAGGACACCGCCATCCAGTCCATCGTGACGGGGGTGGCCAGGGCCCGCGCCAGGTCCGCCATGACCATGACGGCGCCCTTGAGCACCCCGACGATCAGCAGGTCCTTGCCCGCGTACTCCGCGTCGATCTTCGCGGCCAGCTCAGCCAGCTTCGCGTCGATCTCTTCCTTGGTGATGAGCACCGACTGAAGGTCGGTGCCCATGTCTTTCGCGTCCACCCGCATCACTTTCGGTCGTCCCACCGGCCACGCGGATCCCACCGACTGCGTGGTCTCTCGTCAGCCTTGCCGGATGACCAGTCTGCCACCCTGTCGCTGGGCGACGACTTTGCCCGGGAGGTTGATCTCTCCCTGGCCCCGCCATCCGGTGATCAGGCGGTCGACCTCTTCGATGTGGCGGGCGAAGAGCGCGCCGGCCGGGGCGCCCGCCTCGATCGCGGCCCTGCGCAGGATGCGGCGGCGCACGGCGGGCGGGAGCGCGTAGAGCTTGGCGCATTCGAGGAGCCCGGCCGCGTCCCGTACGGAGTCGGCGGCCTGCTGGGCCCAGGTGTCCAGGGCGTCGGCGTCGTCCCGGGAGAGCTGGGCCGTGCGGGCGAGGGCCTCGACGACGCCTTTGCCCAGCGCCTTCTCCAGGGCGGGCAGCCCTTCGTGGCGCAGGCGCGAGCGGGTGTAGGCCGGATCGGTGTTGTGCGGGTCGTCCCAGACGGGCAGATGCTGCACGAGGCAGGCTTTGCGGGCCGTCTGGCGGTCGAGCTGGAGGAAGGGGCGGCGGTAGCGGCCGCCGCTGCCGGAGACCGCCGCCATCCCGGACAGGGAGCGGATGCCCGAGCCGCGGGCGAGGCCGAGCAGGACCGTCTCGGCCTGGTCGTCGCGGGTGTGGCCGAGCAGGACGGCGGCGGCGCCGTGGCGCTCGGCGGCGGCGTCGAGGGCGGCGTAGCGGGCGTCTCGGGCGGCGGCTTCGGGGCCGCCGGAGCGGCCGACCTGGACGGCGACGGACTCGACGGGGTCGAGACCGAGGGCGGTCAGGCGCAGGAGGACGTCCTCGGCACGGGTGTCGGAGCCGGGCTGCAGACCGTGGTCGACGGTGATGCCACCGGCGCGGATGCCGAGTTTGGGGGCTTCGAAGGCGAGGGCCGAGGCCAGCGCCATGGAGTCGGCGCCGCCCGAGCAGGCGACCAGCACGAGCGGCTGTGCGCCGGTGGGGGGCTGGGGTCGTGCGCTGAGGATGTCGTGGAGGACGCGGCGGACCGCCAGGCGTATCGCCGCGACCGCAGGATGGGGACCCATGTCCGGTTCCCTTCATTCCGTTGTCTAGGGGGTGGGCGCCAGTAAGGGATATGGCTTGGTGGCTCAACGGTGATCCGGTCCAGATGGTCACGCAGAGTGTGTCGATGGTGACAGAGCCGAGCCATTCCCTGAGCATCGCACGCCTACCCACGGCCTACGGTCCCTCGGATGGGTGATCCTGAGCATTTTCGTGCCCGCGCTACGGAGCGTCCTGAGCGCCGTCCGTCTTGTTGTGCACCCGCGCGACCCAGTCCGCCGGTTTGGCGATCTCGGTCTTGGTCGGGAGCGTGTTGGGCGAGGTCCAGATCTTGTTGAAGCCGTCCATGCCGACCTCGTCGACGACGGCGCGCACGAACCGCTCGCCGTCGCGGTACTGGCGCAGCTTGGCGTCGAGGCCGAGCAGCTTGCGCAGCGCCAGGTCGAGCCGGGAGGCGCCCTTCTGCCTGCGCTGTTGGAACTTCTCGCGGATCTCGCCGACGGTCGGTACAACGGCGGGGCCGACGCCGTCCATCACGTAGTCGGCGTGGCCTTCGAGCAGGGACATGACGGCGGTGAGGCGGGCGAGGATCTCGCGCTGGGCCGGGGACTGGACGAGTTCCACGAGGGAGCGTCCGCCGTCGCCCTCACCGGCCTCGCCCTCCGGGCGTCCGCCGGCGAGCGACTGGGCGGCTTCCCTGATGCGCTCGATGAACGTGGAGGGGTCGACCTCGGTCTCGGCGAGGAACGACTGGATTTCGCCCTCCAGGTGGGCGCGCAGCCAGGGCACGGCGGTGAACTGGGTGCGGTGCGTCTCCTCGTGGAGGCAGACCCAGAGCCGGAAGTCGTGGGGGTCCACGTCGAGTTCCCGCTCCACGTGGACGATGTTCGGCGCCACGAGGAGGAGCCTGCCGCCGCCGTTCGGTCCGGCCGGGAGGTCGCGGGAGGCTGGGGCGAAGGTCTCGTACTGGCCGAGGACGCGGGAGGAGAGGAACGACAGGAGCATGCCGAGTTCGACGCCGGTGACCTTGCCGCCGACCGCGCCGAGCACGGCGCTGCTGGGTCCCGAGCGGCGCTCCTGCATCTTGTCGAGGAGGGGCTTGAGGATCTCCCGGAAGCCTTCGACGTTGGCTTTCACCCAGCCCGGCCGGTCCACGACGAGGACGGGGGTGTCGTGCGCGTCCTCGGTCGCCATGCGCGTGTACGCGCGCACGTGCTCCTCGGACGCCTTGGCGTGCCGGCGCAGCTCGGCGACGATGGCGCGCGCCTCGTCGCGGCTGACCTCCGGTCCGGGTCGTACGAGTCGGGTCGCGGTCGCCACCGCGAGATTCCAGTCGACCATCCCTGCAGATGCGGCACCGCCGATGCTCGTCATGCGTCAACGGTACGTGACCCCTTCCGTACGCGGAGGAGGTTGGGCCCGGAGTCCGCGCCGCTGCGGCTCAGCGGCAGCCGCAGTTGGCGACGGAGGAGGCGAGGCGGTCGAGGGTGGCCTGGGCCGACTGGGGTGCGGGGGCGCCCTGGGTCATGAAGGCGAAGACGAGGAGGCGTCCGTCGGCGTCGACGACGGTGCCCGCGAGGGTGTTGACGCCGGTGAGGGTGCCGGTCTTGGCGCGGACGAGGCCCGTGCCCGGGGCGTCGGCCGCGTCCGCGTAGCGGTTGCTGAGGGTGCCGGTGAACCCGGCGACGGGCAGGCCCGTGAGGACGGAGCGCAGGGCGGGGCGGGAGGGTGCGGCGGCTTCGGCGAGCAGCCCGGTGAGCAGATCGGCGGAGATCTTGTCGGTGCGGTCGAGGCCGCTGCCGTCGGCGAAGCGGGTGCCGGAGAGCGGGAGGCGGAGCTTGTCCAGCTCCTTGTGGACGGCCTTGCCCGCGCCGTCGAAGTCGTGGCGTTCGCCGGCGGCGACGGCGGTCTGCCGGGCGAGCGCCTCGGCGATGTCGTTGTCGCTGTGCGTCAGCATGCGTTCGACCAGGGCGGAGAGCGGGGGTGACTCGACCTTGGCGATGTCCTCGGCCGCGTCGGACGCCGTGCCCGGCCGGGGGTCGCCGCCCTTGGTCGTGATGCCGCGCTCGTGGAGCAGGTCGGCGAAGGTCCTGGCCGCCGCTGCCGCCGGGTCGGCCGCGCGCGGGGCCGGGCCGCTGGTGGAGTCGTCGGTGCGGGCCTCGTCGGCCATGAGGGCGGTGACCTGGGCGAGGTTCTCGTTGGGGCCGATGGGGTGGGTGGTGGGGCCGGAGTACAGCGAGGTGTCGTAGGTGAGGGTGATCCCGGTGGTGCCTGCGGCCTTGAGGGAGGCGGCCGTCTTGTCGGCGAGGGTGCGCAGGCTCGCGGCGCCGTAAGGATTCTTCTGACGTGCCGTCAGCGTGGGGTCGCCGCCGCCGACCAGGACGAGCCTGCCCGGGCCCTTCTCCAGGACCGTGCGCGTGGCGATGCGGTGGTCGGGGCCCGCCGCCGTCAGGGCCGCGACGGCCGTGGCCAGCTTGATCGTGGAGGCGGGGGTGAGGGCCTCCCCCGGGGCCTTCCCGTACAGCCGCTCGCCGGTGACGGCGTCGACGACCGCGGCCGTGCGGCGCGTGCCGAGCGACGGGTCCTTCAGGATGGGGTCCAGGAGCTCGGCCAGGGCGCGCCGTGTCGGCCCCGGCACCGACGCGCCGGGCGCGGCAAGCACGGCGGGGGCGCTGGGCGCGGCGGACGGCGATCCGGGCCGGGTGCCGGGGGTGCCGCCGTGATCTGCGCCACCGTCGCCCCCCTGGGAGACCGCCCGGGCCGCCTCGGCCTTACGCTGACCGGAAGCGTCCCAGGGACCGGCCGTGACCACCACGACGGCCGCGAGGGCCAGGCCCACCGCCGTCGCGCCCGCCGTGACGTGCTTGGTTCTCGCCCTCGCAACCGACGTGGCGGCGGTCTTCGCCGCGCTCGTCAAGAGCTGCGAAGCCTTCGGCTCCGGCACCGCGGACCAGCCCCTTTCGCGATCACACACCTGCGTGAGGGACACTTAATCACCACCCCCTCGCCGGGTGATCACTCCAAGGCGGCTTCGGCCACCGGGTCGGCCGGGGGTCCGGGGGTTGTCCCCCGGGAGAAGCAGTATCACCAGTCGTTATGTGTTGATCATGGAGGAGCCACCGGTGGAGTTCGACGTCACGATCGAGATTCCGAAGGGATCGCGGAACAAGTACGAGGTCGACCACGAGACCGGTCGCATCCGTCTGGACCGTCGTCTGTTCACCTCGACCGCCTACCCGACGGACTACGGGTTCGTCGAGAACACCCTCGGCGAGGACGGCGACCCGCTGGACGCCCTGGTCATCCTGGACGAGCCGACCTTCCCGGGCTGCCTCATCAAGTGCCGCGCCATCGGCATGTTCCGGATGACGGACGAGGCCGGCGGCGACGACAAGCTGCTGTGCGTCCCGGCGACGGACCCGCGGATGGAGCACCTGCGCGACATCCACCACGTCTCCGAGTTCGACCGCCTGGAGATCCAGCACTTCTTCGAGGTCTACAAGGACCTGGAGCCCGGCAAGTCCGTCGAGGGCGCCGACTGGGTGGGCCGCACCGAGGCCGAGGCCGAGATCGAGCGTTCGTACAAGCGGGCGCAGGACCACGGCGGTCACTGACCGAACCTTCACGAACGGGCCGCACGACCCTCGCCGGGGTCGTGCGGCCCGTTCGTGTATTGATGCGCATACTGAGGCGTACGGGAGGCAGACGCATACGTAGATCCGTGTACGCGGATAGGCGTACGCGGACGGGCGAAGGCAAGGAACCACAGAGGTGCCACACAGGTGACGGAGCGGGAGTCCGAGGCCCCCGAGGACCGCAAGCCGCAGTCCGACGAGGCCCGCAGTCAGTTCACGCAGCCCCTCGGGGTGGTGGCGGCGGCTCCGGTGGTGGACGACGAGTCCTCCACCACCTCGGAGTTCGCGCTTCCCCAGGGGCTGAGCGTGCAGCCGCCCGAGACGGCCGACGCCGAGGGCTCCGCGTTCACCCCGCCGAAGACCTACAGCTCACGGCAGTCACCGGCCGCGTTCACCCCGGCGCACGGCATCCCCATGGTCAAGCTGACCAAGGAGGCGCCCTGGCAGGACCGGATGCGCACGATGCTGCGGATGCCGGTCGCCGAACGGCCCGCGCCCGAACCGGCGCAGAAGCAGGACGACTCCGGGCCCGCCGTGCCGCGCGTGCTCGACCTGACGCTGCGTATCGGGGAGCTGCTGCTCGCCGGTGGTGAGGGCGCCGAGGACGTGGAGGCGGCGATGTTCGCCGTGTGCCGGTCCTACGGGCTCGACCGGTGCGAGCCGACGGTGACGTTCACCCTCCTGTCGATCACCTTTCAGCCCTCGCTCGTCGACGACCCGGTGACCGCGTCGCGCACCGTGCGCCGCCGCGGCACCGACTACAACCGGCTCGCGGCGGTGTTCCGGCTCGTCGACGACATCAGCGACGAGGACGACGAGGTCGTCGTCACGCTGGAGGAGGCGTACCGGCGCCTCGCGGAGATCCGCCGCAACCGCCACCCCTACCCCGGCTGGGCGCTCACCGGGGCGAACGGGCTGCTCGCCGGTTCCGCCTCGGTCCTCGTCGGCGGTGATCCGCTGGTGTTCGTCGCCGCGGCGCTCGGCGCGATGCTGGGCGACCGGCTGGCGTGGCTGTGCGCGGGGCGCGGGTTCCCGGAGTTCTACCAGTTCACGGTGGCCGCGATGCCGCCCGCGGCGATCGGCCTGCTGCTCACGCTCGCCCATGTGGACGTGAAGGCGTCGGCGGTGATCACCGGTGGGCTGTTCGCGCTGCTGCCGGGGCGGGCGCTCGTCGCGGGCGTGCAGGACGGGCTGACCGGCTTCTACATCACGGCCTCGGCGCGGCTGCTCGAAGTCATGTACTTCTTCGTCGGCATCGTCATCGGCGTACTGATCATGCTGTACGTGGGTGTGCAACTGCACGCGCAGCTCAACCCCGAGGCGGCGCTGACCCCCGTCCACCGGCCGTACTGGCAGATCGCCGCGTCGATGGCGCTGTCCCTGGCGTTCGCCGTGCTGCTCCAGCAGGAGCGGTCGACCGTGCTCGCGGTGACGCTCAACGGGGGTGTGGCGTGGGTCGTCTACGGGGCGATGCACGACGCGGGCGGGATCTCGCCGGTCGCCTCCACGGCGGCGGCGGCCGGGCTCGTCGGCCTGTTCGGCCAGCTTTTCTCCCGGTACCGCTTCGCGTCGGCGCTGCCCTATGTCACGGCCGCGATCGGGCCGCTGCTGCCCGGTTCGGCGACGTACTTCGGGCTGCTCGCGATCGCCCACAACGACGTGAACCAGGGGCTCGTCTCCCTGTCCAAGGCGGCGGCACTGGCCATGGCCATCGCGATCGGGGTGAACCTCGGTGGGGAGATCTCCCGGCTGTTCATCCGCTCGCCGGGGGCGGCGAACCGCCGGGCGGCGAAGCGGACGCGGGGCTTCTAGAGCGGCAGGCCCCGCGGCGCGCTACCGCTTGGCGTGTCGGCCGCGCTGGGCCGGGGTGTGCGCCGGGTCCGCGGCCGGGTCCGACTTCGCGCGGGCCGCCTTCTTCGACTTGCCGCGCGCCCGCAGGAACTCGATGGCGATGGGGACCACCGAGACCAGGACGATCAGGATGAGGATTGCCTCGATGTTCTTGTGGACGAACTCGATGTTGCCCAGCCAGGAGCCGAGCAGCGTCACGCCCGCGCCCCACAGGACACCGCCGATCACGTTGAACGTGATGAAGGAGCGGTACTTCATGCCGGAGACGCCCGCGATGATCGGCGTGAACGTGCGGACGATGGGCACGAAGCGGGCCAGGACCAGCGACTTGGGGCCGTACTTCTCGAAGAACTCGTGCGCCTTCTGCACGTTCTCCTGCTTGAACAGCTTGGAGTCCGGGCGCCGGAACAGGGAGGGGCCGACCTTCTTGCCGAAGAGGTAGCCCGCCTGGTCGCCGAGGATCGCGGCGACGCAGATCAGCGCGACCGCCGCCCAGAGCGGGAAGTCCAGGGTGCCGGCCGTGATCAGCAGACCCGTCGTGAACAGCAGCGAGTCACCGGGCAGGAAGAAGCCGATCAGGAGCCCCGACTCGGCGAACACGATCAGGAGCAGGCCCCAGATACCGAAGGTGTTCAGCAGGTAGTCCGGGTCCAGCCAACTGGGTCCGAGAGCAAGCGTCGTCACGGGTCCGGGCTCCTGAGGGGCTTGGGAAACAGAACAGAACAAGGTCGGCCAAGGCAATGGCGATGCAAAGTTATCAACGCCGCTCGTCCACGCCAGGTTCCAGTGGCCCTCTCAGGATGCACTGTGCGTCAACTGTGGCAAACCTGTCGGTATGTACTTCGGGCCGTATGCCTCTCAGCCCGTGTGCCTCGCCGCGTTCGCGTGGATCGCGTCCCGCAGATGCCCGGCGACGCCCTCGCCCATGGAGTCGTAGAACGCCTTGAAGCGCTCGTCGGCCACGTACATGTCACCGAGGCAGACGTGCATCTCGTACGGGCACGCGTAGAACCACCGCGAGATGTGCTCCCGGTGCTCCTCGGCGAGGTCCATGGCGGCTTCGCCCGCCGCCTCCTCGCCCGCCGCGACCAGGGCCGCGTAGCGGGCGCTCCAGTCGTCGACCTCGGCCTGGAGCCGCTCCCAGTCGGCCTTGGTGTAGGTCGCGGCCCGCCGCTGCGACTCGGCGTACTCCTCGGTGCCGCCCCAGCGCCGCTCGGCCTCCTCGGCGTACCGCTCGGGGTCCTTGTCCCCGAAGACCTCGAACCGTTCCTCGGGGGTGAGCTGGATTCCCATCTTCTGTGCCTCCATGGCGTGTTCGACGGCCTCGGCCATCTTCGTCAGTCTCTCGATCCGGGCGACCAGCACCTCGTGCTGTCGCCGCAGGTGGGCTCGCGGGTCCGTCACCGGGTCGTCGAGCAGGGCCTGGACCTCGTCCAGCGGGAAGCCGAGCTCCCGGTAGAAGAGGATCCGCTGGAGCCGGTCCAGGTCGTCCTCGCTGTAGCGGCGGTGGCCCGCGCGGGTGCGCTCGCTCGGGACGAGCAGGCCGATCTCGTCGTAGTGGTGCAGGGTGCGCACCGTGACACCGGCGAATCCGGCCACCTGCCCCACCGGGTAACTCATCTGCCACGCCTCCTGTCCGTCACCGGTCGCGTCGCCGCGGCGGTACGTGCTTCAGCTTGGGTCCTCACGTCACGTGAGGTGCAAGCCCGTCGGGCCCGGCCGCCACCGGCACCCCTTTAAGGGTGTTTAGCCCCTTATGTCCGCTTAGGGTGGCGCCGTGAGCAACGAAGCCGTCGAAGCGCCGCCGCCTGCCGCCCAGCCCACCGTCTCCGCTCGCACCCTGCTGCCCCTGGTCCTGCCCGCGCTCGCGGTCGGTGTCGGATGCAGCCTGTTGTTCCTGGCGGTGAGCGAGGCCGCGGAGAAGCTCCAGGAGCTGGTGTGGACGGAGCTGCCCGACGCGCTCGGCGTCGACGGGTACGGGGCGCCGTGGATGATCCTGCTGCTCACGCTCACCGGCGTCCTGGTCGGGCTCGTGGTGTGGAAGGCCCCCGGGCACGCGGGCCCCGACCCGGCCACGCTCGGCCTGGGCGGCGAGGAACCCCTGCCCCCGTACGTCCTGCCGGGTCTCGTCGTCGTGACGGCCCTGATGCTCGCGGGCGGGCCGAGCCTCGGCCCGGAGAACCCGATCATCGCCACCAATGTCGCCCTGGCGTTCTGGCTCGGCCGCAAGGTGCTGCCGAGGGCGCCGGGCGCGCTGTGGGTGTCGCTCGCCTCGGCCGCGACGCTGGGCGCCCTGTTCGGCACGCCGGTCGCCGCCGCGCTCGTCGTCTCCGAGGCGCTGGCCGGCAAGCCGTTGCCGATCAGGGGGTCGCTGTGGGACAACCTCTTCGGGCCGCTGCTCGCCGCCGCCGCGGGCGCCCTGACGACGACGCTGGTGGCCTCGCCCTCCTTCGACCTGGGGCTGCCGCCCTTCGGCCGGCCCGGCTGGTCCGACCTGCTGGCCGCCGTCGTGGTCTCCTGCGCGGGCGCCGTGCTCGGCATGGTCGCCGTCTTCGCGTTCCCCTACGTCCGCGGCGCCTTCGCGCGGCTTCGGCACCCCCTGCTGACGCTGCCGCTCGGCGGGCTCGTGCTCGGGCTGCTCGGCGCGCTCGGGGGGCACCTCACGCTGTTCAAGGGGCTGCACGAGGTGGGCGAGCTGGCCGCCGACCCGGAGGGCTGGTCGGCGGGCCAGTTCGCCGGGATGACCGTCGTGAAACTGGTCGCGCTGCTGGTCGCCGCGTCGTGCGGGTTCCGCGGCGGCCGGATCTTCCCCGCCGTGTTCATCGGCGCCGCGTTCGGCCTGTGCGCGCACGCGCTCGTACCGGGCGTGAACGTGTCGGTCGGCGTCGCTGCGGGCGTCCTCGGCGTCCTGCTCGCGATCACCCGGCAGGGCTGGGTCAGCCTCTTCACGGCCGCCGTGCTCGTCGCCTCCCCCGCGATCCTCGCGCTGCTGTGCATCGCGTCTTTGCCCGCTTGGCTCCTGGTGACGGGACGCCCGCAGATGCAACTCTCGCAGGACGGAACACCGCTTCGCTGAGCACCCCGTCCGAGCACGGCCCGTTCCCAGCAGAGGAGTTACCCCATGTCGCCGCTGCACCAGAGCCCCGCCGACAAGCCCGGCGAACGGCACCTCGCCGTCAACCCCTTCTACGGGGAGGCCGATCCGACCGCCGGCATGACGGACGCCCCGCCGAAGCACCGCCTCCCGGACAAGCCGCTCGCACCCATGACCGCGTACCAGCTCGTCCACGACGAACTGATGCTGGACGGGAACGCGCGGCTCAACCTCGCCACCTTCGTCACCACCTGGATGGAGCCGCAGGCCGGGGTGCTGATGACCGAGTGCCGGGACAAGAACATGATCGACAAGGACGAGTACCCGCGCACCGCCGAGCTGGAGAAGCGCTGCGTGGCGATGCTCGCCGACCTGTGGAACGCGCCGGACCCCTCGGCCGCGGTCGGCTGTTCGACGACCGGGTCCAGCGAGGCGTGCATGCTGGCCGGCATGGCGCTCAAGCGGCGCTGGATGCGGCGCAACGCTGACCGCTACCCCTCGCGCGAGGCCCGGCCCAACCTCGTCATGGGCGTCAACGTCCAGGTCTGCTGGGAGAAATTCTGCAATTTCTGGGAGGTGGAGGCCCGGCAGGTGCCCATGGAGGGCGACCGCTTCCACCTCGACCCCGAGGCCGCGGCCACGCTGTGCGACGAGAACACGATCGGCGTCGTCGGCGTCCTCGGCTCCACCTTCGACGGCTCCTACGAGCCGATCGCCGAGCTGTGCGCGGCGCTCGACGCCCTCCAGGAACGCACCGGGCTCGACGTCCCCGTGCATGTGGACGGGGCGTCGGGCGCGATGGTGGCACCGTTCCTCGACCCCGATCTGGTGTGGGACTTCCGGCTGCCGCGCGTCGCGTCGATCAACACCTCCGGGCACAAGTACGGCCTCGTCTACCCGGGCGTCGGCTGGGCCCTGTGGCGCACGGCGGAGGCACTGCCCGAAGAACTCGTCTTCCGCGTCAACTACCTGGGCGGCGACATGCCGACCTTCGCCCTCAACTTCTCCCGCCCCGGGGCGCAGGTGGTCGCCCAGTACTACACGTTCCTGCGCCTGGGCCGCGAGGGTTACCGCGCGGTCCAGCAGGCCTCCCGCGACGTGGCCCGCGGCCTCGCCGAACGCATCGAGGCGCTCGGCGACTTCCGCCTCGTCACGCGCGGCGACGACCTGCCCGTCTTCGCCTTCACGACGGCGCCGGACGTGACGGCGTACGACGTGTTCGACGTGTCCCGGCGGCTGCGGGAGCGGGGCTGGCTGGTCCCGGCGTACACCTTCCCCGAGCACCGGGAGGATCTGGCGGTGCTCCGGGTGGTGTGCCGCAACGGGTTCTCCTCGGACCTGGCGCAGCTCCTGATCGAGGACCTGGCCGGCCTGCTCCCCGAACTACGCCGCCAGCCGCACCCCCTCACACGGAACAAGGGGGCGGCCACCGGGTTCCACCACTGAGACCGGCGTCCGTCAGCGGCTCAGCGCCACGAACCTCCTCACCGCCAGCGGAAAGAACAGCGCCACGAGCCCCACCGGCCAGGCCACCGCGAGGAGTACGTCGTCCGTGCCGCCGGGGTTGGCGAAGAGGTGGCGGACCGAGGACGCCGTCGCCGACATCGGGTTCCACTCGACCACCGCGCCGAGCCATCCCGGCATGGTCTCGGGGACCGTGAACGCGTTGGACAGGAATCCGACCGGCCACACCAGGATCTGCACGGCCTGCACCAGCTCCGGCCGTCCGGCCACCATCGCCAGGTAAATGCCGATCCACAGCATCGCGAACCGCAGCAGGAGCAGCAGGCCGAAGGCGCCGAGGAAGGCTGCGAAGGATCCGTGCGCCCGCCAGCCCAGTGCGTGGCCGACCCCGGCCATGACCGCGAGGGCGGCCGTCGACTGCAGCATGTCGGCGGCCGAACGGCCCACGAGAACCGCCCCGTTGGCCATCGGCATGGACCGGAACCGGTCGATGACCCCCTTGTTGAGGTCCTGGGTGACCGCCAGCATCGTGGACTCCAGGCCGAACGCCATGGTCAGCGCGAGCATCCCGGGGACCAGGAAGGCGATGTAGTCGGAGGAGTCGCCCCCGACCCCCTTACCGCCCCCGACGAGGTAGCCGAACATCACGAGCAGCATCACGGGGAAGACCAGGCCCACCACGACCCGCACCGGCTGCCTTGCCCAGTGCGCGAGTTCGCGCCGGGTCATCGTCCAGGAGTCGCTCACCGCCCAGCCCCCACTCACGCGGCCACCTCCTTCGTCCGTGCCGTGCCGTCCGTCAGGTGCAGGAACACCTCGTCCAGCGTCGGGCGCCGCAGCGCCACGTCCTGCGCGTCGACCCCCGCGCTCCGCAGTGCCTGTACGACGTCGGAGAGCGCCGCCATCCGGTCGGTCACCGGGGCACTGACCAGGCGGCGGTCCGCGTCGGTCGACGCGCCGGGCGGCAACATGGCCGCCACCAGCGGGAGGTGCGCCGCGTCGCGCACGACCACGTCGATCCGGTCGCCGCCCAGTTTCGCCTTGAGGGCGTCCGGGGTGCCGTCCGCGACGACCCGGCCCCGGTCGATCACCGAGATCCGGTCGGCCAGTTGGTCCGCCTCCTCCAGGTACTGCGTGGTGAGCAGCACCGTCGTGCCGCCGCCGACCAGCGAGCGCACCGCGTCCCACACCTCGGTGCGGCCGCGCGGGTCGAGGCCCGTCGTCGGTTCGTCGAGGAACAGCACCTCGGGGTCGGTGATCAGCGAAGCCGCCAGGTCGAGGCGGCGCCGCATGCCCCCGCTGTACGCCTTGACCGCCTTGCGGCCGGTGTCGGCGAGGCCGAAGCGCCCGAGCAGTTCTTCGGCCCGGGCCCGGGACCGCCGTGCGCCCAGGTGGTACAGGCGGCCGAACATCTCCAGGTTCTGCCACCCGCTCAGCTCCTCGTCCAGCGCCGCGTGCTGACCCAGCAACCCGATGCGGCGGCGTACCGCGTCGGGGTCGCGCCGCACGTCGTGGCCCGCGACCTCGACCCGGCCCTCGTCCGCGCGCAGCAGGGTCGTCATGACCCGTACCGCGGTGGTCTTGCCCGCCCCGTTCGGACCGAGCACGCCGTGCACCGTGCCCCGGGCGACCGTCAGGCCGAGCCCGTCGAGTGCCGCCTTGTCCCCGTACCGCTTCCGTACGCCTTCGGCCACGATCGCGTCCGTCATCCGGCTCCCCTCGCCCATTAGTCAAGCTTGACTAGGTGCACGAAGGTAGCCGACCGGACACCATTCGTCAAACTTGATTAGCCGTGCTCCTCCGGCGACCGCTCCTCCGTCGCGTACGGGTTCTCCTGCCCCTCCGCGAGCACGCCCACGAACGGCTCACCCTCGCCCGCGAAGGTGTAGGCGCCCCCCTCGACGCGGGCGATCAGACTCCGGGTCCACTCGGCGCCGGTGTCGGCCGAGAAGACCCAGTAGTTCATGATCTCGCCGATGTGGCCGAGCTGTCCGGGGCCGCCCTCGGGCGTGTAGTAGTCCGTGACCGAGCCGCGCCACTCCTCGATGCGGCGCACCCGCTCCTTGAGCAGGGCGACGACCTCCTCGCGCGGCAGGTCGACCATGAAGCCGAGCGCCGCGGAGAGGATGTCGGGCCGTTGGTCGTACGCGGTCAGGGACTCACGGAGCAGGGTGAGGTACTCGTCCGTACCCCGCTCCGTGATCTCGTACTCGGTGCGCGGCGGGCCGCCCGCCGTCGACGGGGCGACCTCGTGCGCGAGCAGCACTCCCTGCTTCGCCATCTGCTTGAGGGCGTGATAGATCGAGCCGGGCTTGGCGTTCGACCACTCGTGGGCGCCCCAGTACTCCAGGTCGTTGCGCACTTGGTAGCCGTGCGCGCGGCCGTGCTGGCGTACGGCCCCGAGGACCAGGAGGCGAATCGCTGACATGCGCTCAGCGTAGGACGTCGCCCTCCGGGGCTCACTGCTGGGCGAGCGCCACCAGCTCGAAGGCCGTCTTGCCGTCGAGGGACTCACGGATGATGTCGGCGTGTCCCGCGTGCCGGGCCGTCTCACGGATCAGGTGCAGGCCGAGCCAGCGCACCGAGACCGCGGGGCAACCGTGGAACCACGGCTGGTCCGGCAGCGGGAAGGTGTCGTCGAGGCTGGGGACCGCGTGGAAGAACTCCTCGGTGCGGCGGGCGACGTCGTCGTAGTGGTCGAGGGTCTGCTCGACCGTCTCGTCGCCGACGAGGCGGAAACTGTCGCCCCAGGTGTCGGCGGTGCGCTCGGTGTCGGGCGCGATCTGCTGAGCCCGCGCGATCCAGCCCTGCTCGACCTCGGCCACGTGCTTGAGGAGCCCGGCGAGGGACAGCTCGCTCGCGCTCGGCCTCGACGACGCCTGTTCGTCGCTCAGGCCGAGCAGGGCACGGCGGACGCCGCCCCGCTGCTCGGCGATGAAGGCGAGCAGGGCTCCGCGCTCGTCGCCGCGGGCTTCGGGGTTCACGTGCATGACCATGGGGCCACCTCTCGTCTCGCCGGTCGCCGACCTGTGCCGACACCGAGAAAGGTACGATCCATATAGGTCAGATCCTGTCCTCCTTGGCGCGCGTCCGGCTCGAACCCGGGCGATGTCCTGTAACCGTGGGGCCACCCCGCGTGCACGTGCATCTGCCCGAGCATCGGCATATGAACGCGGCTATGCTCCTGGACAGTTGGGACAGACGATCCCTGCTTTCACATCCGTCACAGGGTCAGTCCACAGTAAGAAAGCACGCATCACCGGGGAGCGAACCGTGCACGAGGTGTACAACGGCATGGCGGCCACGGAGCTGCGTGGAGTGGTCTGGCAGAAGAGCAGGCACAGCAACTCGCAGGGGTCCTGCGTGGAGCTGGCCAAACTGCCCGGCGGCCGGGTGGCCATGCGCAACTCGAACTTCCCCGACGGGCCCGCGCTCGTCTACACGCCCGCCGAGATCGAGGCCCTTCTCCTGGGCGTCAAGGACGGCGAGTTCGACCATCTGATAGCCGGCGCCTGACCGCCGACGCGCGGCGCCGGGGGGCTCGACGCGCGTAGAGGTGAGCCCAACTCGCGCTACTGGTACGTATGGTGAGACGCCCCTGGCTTCAGATCCTGAACAGAGCCCAGACGACCTTGCCGCTCAGGGTGCCCGCCAGCGGATGCCAGCCCCAGCCGTCGCTGAACGAGTCGACGAGGAACAGACCGCGCCCGGACTCCGCCGCGCAGTCGTCCGCGGCGTCCGCGGTGGCCCCGGCCACCGGGCTGTCGTTGCTGGGGTCGCGCACCGCGCACACGATCCGCGTCGCCCACCGCATCAGGTGCAGCCGCACGGGCGGGTCCTGGTCGTCGGGGGCGTCCGCGGGCAGTGCGTGCCGCAGGGCGTTGGTGACCAGCTCGGAGACGACCAGACAGATGTCGTCGAAGCATTCCTGGACGTCCCACTCGGTGAGCGTCCCGCGGGTGAACTGCCGCGCTTTGCCCACCGCTTCGTACTGGGCGGGCAGCGCGCACGAGGCGGAACCGGAGACGGCCGACTGCTCGAGCGGAGGCAGGCTCTGCCTCGACGCAGCGAGCGGGTCGAGCAGGGTCGATCCGTTCGTCCCCATGCGAGGCACTCCCCAGATTCGCAGTACGTAGCGAGCGGTGGTGACGGCCATCGTTCCGAATGCGTACATCGGATGCAAGGGCAGATGCACGTGCACGCGCCGGACTTGGACCTTCCCGTACCGCTTCTTGCTCATTTCTTCCTACGACTTCTTGCGGAGTTCTTTCGCGATCTTTCCGTTTCTGTAATCGAACGAGTACGGGGTGGAGCGTTTTAATGGCAGACTTCGGCCCTTGAACCAATGGGGAGGCAGAGACGTGACCGCTGGGGATCCGGGCGGCTCGGTGGTGCGGCGCATTCTGTTGGGCTCGCAGTTGAGGCGCCTCAGGGAATCGCGCGGCATCACCCGGGAGGCCGCCGGTTACTCGATCCGCGCCTCCGAATCCAAGATCAGCCGCTTGGAGTTGGGACGGGTGAGCTTCAAGGCCAGGGACGTCGAGGATCTGCTGACCCTGTACGGGGTGACCGACGAGGCCGAGCGCGGCGCGCTGCTGGCGCTCGTCAAGGAGGCCAACATCGCGGGCTGGTGGCACAGTTACTCCGACGTGCTGCCCGGCTGGTTCCAGACGTACATCGGCCTCGAAGGCGCCGCGTCGCTGATCCGCGGGTACGAGGCGCAGTTCGTGCACGGCCTGTTGCAGACCGAGGGGTACGCGCACGCCGTGATCGAGCGCGGCATGCGGGGCGCCCCCAAGGAGGACATCGACCGACGGGTCGCCCTGCGCCTCGCCCGCCAGAAGGTACTGTTCTCCGAGCGCGCGCCGGAGGTCCGGCTCGTCCTGGACGAGGCCACGCTGCGCCGCGTGCACGGCGGCCGGGAGGTGATGCGCGGCCAGCTCGACCACCTGATCGAGGTGGCCCAACTGCCGCAGGTGACACTCCAGGTCATGCCGTTCAGCCACGGCTGGCACGCCGGTGAGTCCGGCACCTTCACCCTCCTCACCTTCCCCGAGTCCGACCTGTCGGACCTGGTCTTCCTGGAACAGCTCACCAGCGCCCTGTACCTGGACAAGCGCGAGGACGTCACGCAGTACGAGAAGGCGATGGAGCGGTTGCAGGCGGAGTGCCCCTCACCGGACGAGAGCCTGGAGCTGCTGCGGCGCGTGGCGTCCGAATTCGCCTGAGAAGCACGGCCGTTGACAGAGGCACCGGCACAACTGACCGTTAACGACCGTACGATGACGTCACATCAGGTGTCCGGCGCAGCAGCAAGGGATTTCCCATGACGTCACAGTCATCCCGGTCGACAGAGTCCGCGCAGTCCGCGATGTCCGCCCAGGACTACTTCACGGAACTCGACCGGCAGTTCATCGACGGCACGTGGCGCCCCGGGCGCGGGTCGTGGGACATCATCGACTTCAACCCGTACAACGGGGACAAGCTCGCCTCCATCACCGTCGCCTCCGTCGAGGAGGTCGACGAGGCGTACCGGGCGGCCGAGCGGGCGCAGAAGGACTGGGCGCGGACCAACGCGTACACGCGCCGCCTCGTCTTCGAGCGCGCCCTGCGCCTCGTCGAGGAGCGCGAGGCCGAGATAGCCGAGGCGATCATCGACGAGCTGGGCGGTACCCGGGTCAAGGCCGGGTTCGAGCTGCACCTCGCCAAGGAGTTCCTGCGGGAGGCGATCCAGCTCGCGCTGCGCCCGCAGGGCCGGGTCGTCCCCTCCCCCGTGGACGGCAAGGAGAACCGCGTCTACCGGGTTCCGGTGGGCGTGGTCGGGGTGATCTCGCCGTTCAACTTCCCGTTCCTGCTGTCGCTCAAGTCGGTCGCGCCGGCCCTCGCGCTCGGCAACGGTGTCGTGCTGAAGCCGCACCAGAACACGCCGATCGTCGGCGGCTCGCTGGTCGCGAAGATCTTCGAGGACGCAGGACTGCCCGCCGGGCTGCTCAACGTCGTCATCACGGACATCGCCGAGATCGGTGACGCGCTCCTCACGCACCCGGTGCCGAAAGTCATCTCCTTCACCGGCTCCGACAAGGTCGGCCAGCACGTCGCGACGGTGTGCGCCGCGCAGTTCAAGCAGGCGGTGCTGGAGCTCGGCGGCAACAGCGCGCTGACCGTGCTCGACGACGCCGACATCGACTACGCGGTGGATGCGGCGGTCTTCAGCCGCTACGTCCACCAGGGCCAGGTCTGCATGGCCGCGAACCGCATCCTCGTGGACCGCAAGGTCGAGAAGGAGTTCACGGAGAAGTTCGTCGCGAAGGTCTCGACGCTCAAGGCGGGCGACCCGCGGGACCCGGAGACGGTCATCGGCCCGGTCATCAACTCCACGCAGGCGGACGCCCTTTCGGGCGTCGTGGAGCAGGCCCTCGCGGAGGGCGCCACGGCGCTGCTGCGCGGTGGCGTGGACGGGAACCTGGTGGAGCCGGTGGTGCTGACCGGGCTTCCGGCCGATTCGCCGGTGCTGCGGCAGGAGATCTTCGGGCCGGTGGCTCTCCTCATCCCGTTCGACGGGGACGAGGAGGCGGTACGGATCGCGAACGACACCCCGTACGGGCTGAGCGGGGCCGTGCACACCGGGGACATCGAGCGGGGCGTGGCGTTCGCCCATCAGATCGACACGGGCATGATCCACGTCAACGACGGCACGGTCCACGACGAGCCGCTGGTCGCCTTCGGCGGGGAGAAGCGCTCGGGCATCGGCCGCCTCAACGGGGAGGCGACCGTGGAGTCCTTCACGACGCAGAAGTGGATCTCGGTGCAGCACGGGCGGAGCCGCTTCCCGTTCTGACGCCGCTCCCCTTCGCCGCGGTCCGGCCGGTCAGCGGCCGGGCCGCCGCCCGTAGCGGCGCTCGAAGCGCTCCACCCGGCCGGCGGTGTCCAGGACCCGCCGGCTGCCGGTGTGGAAGGGGTGGCCGGCAGCCGAGATCTCGACGTCGACGACGGGGTAGGTGTTCCCGTCCTCCCACTCGACCGTCCGCTCGCTCGTCATCGTCGAGCGGGTGAGGAAGGCGTGGCCCGCGGCGCGGTCCCGGAAGACGACCGGGGCATAGGCGGGGTGGATGACGTTGTTCATGGTCAGCGCTCCTCTCGGAAGTCGACGTGACGGCCGGCGACGGGGTCGTACTTGCGCAGGGTGACGCGGTCGGGGTCGTTCCTGCGGTTCTTGCGGGTCACGTAGGTGTAGCCGGTCCCCGCGGTGGACCTGAGCTTGATCACTGGGCGGAGTTCGTTGCGTGCCATGCGGCCAGTATACGAAAATGGTTCCCATTTTCAATAGTGGTCGGGGCTCGCGAGGTGAGACATGCGTCACCCCCACCCGCCCCCATGACCCCTGGTAGCTTCGGCCGCGACATCAGTGACGTAGGGGGATGGTGTGCGCATCAGGAAACAGGCCGTCGCGGGCGTCGCGGCCGTGGTGGCGGCGCTGGCCGTGGCCGGTTGCAGCGGTGACGGCGGCGGTGGCAAGGACAAGACGTCGGACGGCGGCTCCTCGTCCTCGGCGGCGCCCGACGGCGGCTCGCCCTCCGGCACACCGACCGGCTCGTCCGGGTCCGCCGGGAACATCGAGGGCATCTGGAGCGCCACCACCGGCGGGCAGGCCGTCGTCCTCGTCGTCGGCGGCAAGCAGGCGTCGCTGAGCACGGGCGACGGTCACCTGTGCACCGGGACCGTGACGAGCGGCGGCAAGCCGACGCTGACCCTCAAGTGCGCGGACGGGAACAACGACCGCACCACGGGTTCGGTCGAGTCCCACGACGGCACGACCATGAAGGTGTCCTGGGACGCCGGGGCCGACGACACGTTCACCAGGTCGACGGACGGCAAGCTGCCCTCGGGACTGCCGACGGGCCTGCCCAGCGGGTTGCCGACGGGCTGACCTCGGGTCCTCCCCGCCGCCGACGGGCCGGGTGGCCTCACGGGCCGCGCGGCCCGTCCGCCTTTCCCGCCGCCCCTTGCTCGGCGGCTTCCTCCCCCGCCACTTCCGTCTCCCCTCCCGGATCGCCCGGACCGTCCGGCTCATCCGGCTCGTCCGGTTTGACGGTCATCGGGGGCGCGTCGGTGTCCAGCGCGCCGGAGAGTGCTTCCAACGCCTCCACGAGCATGCCCGCGCCGCGCCGCACGACGCGGTCGGGGACGCCCTCGCCGTCCCAGGCGTCCAAGGCATCGCGGACCGGCCTCCAGTGCGGCACACGGCGCTCGCGGACGGCGCGGGCGCCGTCCCGGGTCGCGGAGCGCAGGGCGTCGGCGAAGGCCGCCGCGGCCGGGACGGGGGTGGCGTCCCGCTCGGGGAGATGGGCCTCCATCAGCATCGCGACACGGCCCAGGTGATGCAGGGCGTGCGCGGCGTCGTCGGCGTCGGCGTGCGACAGACCCCGGTGGCGTACGGGTTCGGTCCTGGCCCGGTCCACGGCGGCCTGCCAGGCGATGTGCGCGTCCCGCGCCCTCAGCAGGGCCGTGCGGACGTCGGGGGACGCCTTGCCCGCCGGGTGGGCGTAGTGGTCGACGACGACGGCCGCGTACTCGCCGAGCGCGGCGAGCCAGTCCGCGAGACGGGTGCGCAGGCGCGGGGTCTCCCACGCCGGGTAGAGCGCGTAGGACAGCGTCGCGAGGAGACCGCCCGCGAGGGTGAGCCCGAGGCGTTCGGGGACGGTCTGGCTCCAGGTCTGGCCACCCATGCCGAGCAGGAAGACGACGTACGCGGCGACACACGCCTGCGCCGCGAGCTGGCCCGTGCGCATCAGGAGGTACATGAGCCCCGCGCACAGGACGGCGAGGGTGGCGGACAGCCGCGTGTCCGGGTGGGCGAGCTGGACGACGCCGGTGGCCAGGGCGACACCGACGAGGGTGCCGCCGAACCGGGCGACGGCCCGCGAGTACGTCTGCGAGAAGTCCGGCCGCATGACCATGACGGCGGACATGGGCGCCCAGTAGCCGTGCCCGAGCGGCAGCGCGTCACCGAGCAGATACCCGGCGACGGCGACGGCGGCGACCCGGGTGGCGTGCCGCAGCACCGGTGACCCCGGCCGGGCCTCGTGCCGGATGGCCCGCACGGCGACGGGCACCAACTGGAAGAGGGTGGGGCGGCGCAACGGCCGGCCGGGGTCCGCGGGGCCGGGGGAAGGCGTCGCCCCGGTCGAGGAGGCCGGCGGGAGCGGTGCGCGACGCGGCCACGGGCGAGCGCGGGAAGGGAGCCGGAGGCGCAGCCCGGTCGGCAGCGGCGCGGCGAGGCGGTCGCGGAGGGTGGACGGCGCGGGCGGAACCCCGCCCGCCGTCTCCAGTACGTCCTTGAGGAGGGGGCCGAGGCGGGTCGCCGCCCGCTGGGCCGGGCCCGTGAGGATCGTGCCGGTGTCCGGGGTGCGGAACGCGGCGAGCGCGCCCGGGGGGACGGAGACGGGGGTGCCGTGCCGGATGGCGCGGGCCGCCGCGTCCAGGATCGAACCGGTGGCGGCCAGCAGTTCGCGGGCCCGGTCCCGCTCGGGGCCCTCGGCGGGGACGCCGACCGCCGGATCGGCGAGCGATGCGAGGACCGGCCGGATGCGTTCGGCCAGCCCGCGCGTGCCGTGGAGCTGGGCGGGGCGGGTGCGGGCCTGGCGGGGGGTGAGCGCGGCGGCGTTGCGGGCCAGCATCAGCGGGGCCGGGTCGAACTCGGCGACCGGGTCGTGGCGCAGGCGGCGCGCGTAGTCGGCCTCGGCGGCGAGCGCGTCGGCGAGCGCGTCGCGGTGCGCCCCCCAGCGGCGTACGGGGAAGAGGATCACCAGGGCGGCCTGGACCAGGCCGCCGAAGACCATCATCGCCGCGTGGCCCGCCGCCTCGGCGACCGTCGTCGGCAGGGTGATGGTGACCAGCATCATCGCGACGTTCGACGACGCGATGATGCCGATGGTGGGGCCCGCCGCCCAGGACAGGCCCGCCAGGAACGTCCAGAGGGCGAGCAGGGGCACGAACAGGAGCAGGTGGGAGCCGGTGAGGTAGCCGACGAAGGTGGAGACGCCGAGACTCGCGCCGGAGGCGAGCGCCAGTTCGGGCCGGGGCCGCCAACTGCGCTGGAACGTGGCGATCGCCGCCTGGAACCCGCCGAACGCCGAGCCCGCCGCCACCGCAGGGCCGAACAGGGTCAGGCTGACGGCGATCACGACCGCCAGTCCGACCGCGCCCCGCAGGGCGACCAGGGGTTCGAGCCGTTTCCGCTCGACGGTCAGGCCCGAGCGGGCGGTGTCCTTCAGCGCCCGGAACCAGCTCACTCCGCCAGAATACGGGCATTACGCCCAGTACCCGGATCCCGCGGGCGCGCCAGTCGTCAGCGGTGCATCCGGGCCCGCTCCGCCGCGGCGGCGCCCTGCGTCCAGCCCGCCTCGTCCGTGACCCCCCTCATCCGGGTCGTCACCGTCTCGGGGAACATCTCCTCCGCGCGGCCGGTGACGGCCACGTCCCGCGCCGCGAGGACCGGCAACAGCTCGCCCCGCTCCCCCGTCACCTGGTCGGCGACCTCGGCGAGACGGTCACCGATGCGATGGGCGTACGCCGCGAGGAACGACTGCCGGAACGTCTTCGTACGCCTGCGGCCCGCCGCCCGCTGCTCCGCCTCGGCCCGCGTCATGGCGGCGGCGGCCTGCACCAGCAACGACGTGTACAGCACCTCCACCACCTCCAGGTCCGGCTCGAATCCGACGACCGTCGAGAAGCCGAACGCGCTGTTCCACACCGCCCGGCAGCGGTTCGCACCGGCCACCGCGTCCAGCAGCACCGCCTTCGCCGTCTCGTACGGGGCGTCGACACCGATCCGGCACGCGGCGGGCGCGTCCTTCGCGTGCGTACGGGACGCGAGCAGCGCCTCGTCGACGGAGTGCCGGGCCATCAGCTCCTGCGCCTTGGCCGACAGCGCCTCGGCCTCCGGCGGATACCCGGTCGCCTCCGCCTTCGCGAGCAGCGCGCGGATCCGGGCCAGAGCGCGCGGCTCCCCCGCCACGGGTACGGAGACGGCCTCCCCCGGCACCGGCCCGACGGCTTCGACGGCGGGCAGCCGCACCAGCAGCCGGTACAGCTCCAGGGTGGTGGTGGCGGCCGAGAAGCGGTCCCGGCGGGGCTCGTCGGCGGGCAGGTCGGCGAGCTGGGCGGACCAGCGCGGCGGCAACGTCGCGTACCGGCCGGTCTCCGCGCGGATCAGCCGGGCGGCGAGCCCCGCGTGCTCCGGGGACAGTTCGCGTACGACCATCCGGATCACGTCGGCGGGCTGCCAGCCCCGCTCCCAGGCCCGGCGGACGAACTCTCTTCCCCGCAGGGCGAGTTCGGCGTCGGCGGACGGGTCGGCGGCGAGCAGGGAAGCGCCGGTGTCCAGGTCGCCGTCGGCGGTGAACAGCGCGGCGGCGAAGGCGCGCTCGACGGTCGAGGTCATGCCGCGCCCGCCGCGTCCCGGCGGAGGCGGTCGCCCCCGTGTACCCCAGCCATCGACGTCTCTCCTCACGTGCCCGCGTCCCCGCCCCGACGATGGTCTCAGCACCGGGTGCGGGGCGCACAGGGGGGATGGGGACCCGGGCGACCGGGTGGGGTGGCTACATGGTGGCGATCAGTTCGGCGGCGCGGGCGACCAGCCGGTTGTCGGGGGTGGCGTCCTGGGCGGGCTTCGTGGAGAGCACGGACAGGACGACGGGGGCGCCGGAGGGGGTCCAGGCGATGCCGACGTCGTTGGCCGTGCCGTAGGAGCCCGTGCCGGTCTTGTCGGCGAGGACCCAGTCGTCGGGCAGACCGGCCCGGAACCGTTCGCCGCTGGTGGTGTTGGCGAGCAGCCATCGCGTGAGCCGGGCCCGGTCGCCGGGGTCCAGGACCCGGCCGAGGACGAGCCGCGCGTACGTGGTCCCGATGGCGCGCGGCGTGGTGGTGTCCGTGACCCGCCCGGGCTCGGCCGAGTTCAGCTCGGGCTCCCAGCGGTCGAGCCGGGTCACCCGGTCCCCGGCCGAGCGGGCGAGGCGGGTGACGGCGGTGGGGCCGCCGAGCCGGTCCAGGAGCAGGTTGGCGGCGGTGTTGTCGCTGTAGGAGATGGCGGCGCCGCACAGCCCGGCGACGGTCATGCCGTGCGCGAGGTTCTCGGGACGGCCGGTGACGGGGGCGCCGCCCGCCCGGTCGATGTCGGCCTGCGTGTAGTGGACGCGGCGGTCCAGGTAGCGGCCGTCGCGGTCGAGGTCGCGCAGCACCGCGGCGACGGCGAGGGTCTTGAACGTGGAGCAGAGCGGAAAACGCTCGTCGGCGCGGTGGGCGAGCGCGGTGCCCGTGTGCAGGTTCTGGGCGAAGACGCCGAGGCGGGCCCCGTGCTCACGCTCCAGCGCGGCCAGGCGGCGGGCCGGCCCGCCGGTGGCGTACGCGATACCGGTACCAGTACCGGCCCCTGTCAGGGCGGTGGCGCCCAGAGCGGTGCCGGTGGTCAGCAGGGTGCGGCGGCTGATGCGCACGGGTTCCGTCCTTCCGTCCTCTTCTGTGTTGCTCCTGATCCCTGATCCCGGATCCCTGATCTCTGATCTCTGTGCCGTCGAGTGAAACAGGGTCGGCGCCGCGTCGGGCGCCGGAACCGGGTTGTGGCCGAAATCGGCCGCAGGGAAATGTCAGTGGCGGGTGTGACACTCGACGATGTGAAGGGACGCTGGGCTCTCGCCCCCACCGAGCGCGGCGGCGCCGACGTCGTGCCGCTGGGTCCGGACGGGCTGCCCGCCGGTCCGATCGTCCGGGAGCCCGACCTGGTCACGGCCGTGCGGGACCGGCCGGGCGTGACGCGTTGGGTGTGGCGGGACACGCACGCCGTGTACCCGCGGCTGATCGCCGCCGGGCTCGGGGCCGGGACCGGAGTCGACCGCGCCTACGACATCGAGGCCGCCGAGAACCTGCTCCTCGCCCACGAGGGCAGACACGGAGAACCCCGCTCCGCCGCCGCGGCCCTCGCGAGGCTCCGGAAGGCGCCGGTCCCGCCGGACCCACCGCCCCGCGTGGCCGAGCCCGGCTCCCAGTCACCGCTCTTCGAGCCACGCCCGCCCGTGGACGTACCGCTGGCCGATCTCGTGGAGGTCTACGCGGACCAGCAGCGCAGACACGCGGCGACGGCCCTGCCGGAGCGGATGCGGCTGCTCACCGCGTCGGAGTCGGCGGGCATGCTGGTCGCCGCCGAGATGCACGCGGCCGGGCTGCCGTGGCGCGCCGACGTGCACCGGGAGCTGCTGCACGAGCTGCTCGGCGAGCGGTACGGGGGCGGGGGCGCGCCGCGCCGCCTCGCGGAGCTGGCGGACGAGGTGTCGGCGGCGTTCGGCCGACGGGTGCGTCCCGACCTGCCCGCCGACGTGGTGAAGGCGTTCGCGGAGGCCGGATTCAAGATCACCTCGACCCGGCGCTGGGAGATCAGGTCCCTCGACCACCCGGCGGTGAAGCCGCTGCTCGCGTTCAAGAAGCTCTACCGCATCTACACCGCGCACGGCTGGTCATGGCTCCAGGACTGGGTGCGGGAGGGACGGTTCAGACCCGAGTACCTGCCGGGCGGCTCGGTCTCCGGCCGCTGGACGACGAACGGAGGCGGGGCGTTGCAGATCCCCAAGGTCATCCGCCGCGCCGTCGTCGCCGACCCGGGCTGGCGGCTCGTCGTCGCCGACGCCGCGCAGATGGAGCCGCGGGTGCTCGCCGCGATCTCCCGCGATCCGGCGTTCATGGAGGTCGCGGGCCAGGACGGCGACCTGTACCAGTCGGTCTCCGACCGCGCCTTCTCCGGCGACCGCGGCCAGGCCAAGCTCGCCGTGCTCGGCGCCATGTACGGGCAGACGTCCGGCGACGGCCTGAAGAACCTGGCGCTGCTGCGCCGCCGCTTCCCGCAGGCGGTCGCGTACGTCGACGAGGCCGCCAGAGCCGGTGAGGAGGGCCGCCTCGTGCGCACCTGGCTGGGCCGGACCTGCCCGCCGGCCGTGGGCGCGGCCGAGGCGGAGGAGGCGGGCCTCCCCCAGGACGCGCCCGGCGACGGGGACACCGGCGCCCCCACCCAGGGGTACGGCTACGGCTACGCGTCGTCGCACTCGCGGGCCCGGGGCCGCTTCACCCGCAACTTCGTGGTGCAGGGCAGCGCCGCCGACTGGTCCCTGCTCGTGCTGGCGGCGCTGCGCCGGTCCCTCGCCGGGATGGCGGCCGAGCTGGTCTTCTTCCAGCACGACGAGGTGATCGTGCACTGTCCCGAGCAGGAGGCGCCCCGGGTGAGCGAGGCGATCCAGGAGGCGGCGGACCTGGCGGGCCGGCTGACGTTCGGGGAGACGCCGGTGCGATTCCCGTTCACGGTGGCGGTGGTGGAGTGCTACGCCGACGCGAAGTGAGCCGGAATCAGCTAGCTGCGGCGCCACTTCTCCGAGAGGACGAGGGCCTTCAGCTCGGACATGGTCAGCGCCGGGCGGGGGCGGGTCGCGTCGGTCGACTGCGAACCGGAGTTGAACGCGGAGACCACGACCCGGGACCCGTCCGGGCGCAGCACGTCGGCGGTCCACCTGACGATGCCGGAGCCGCCCTTGTCGTCACCGCCGTCCCGGTGCGTCGCCACGAGCGTGCCGTCCGCCAGCTTCTCGGCACCGGCTCCGAACAGGTCCCCCGCCACGTCGCCCATGCCGGACTGCACGTTGATCTGGACGAGGGAGGCGCCCTTGCCGTCATCGACGACCACGTACGCGTACCCGTCGTCCTCGCCGCCCGTCGCGGTGACCCGCGCGCGCTGCGGCAGCAGCGAGGTGAGCTTCGACAGGATCGCCGCCTTGTCGGTGCCCTGGGCGGGCGGCTGCGCGACCGGCTCGCCCGGCGCCGTGCCGAGCGCCCGCATCACGGGCCGCCACTTAGCGGACGCGACCAACGCCTTCAACTGGCGTGTGGTCAGGGGCGGTTCGGCCCGTGAGACGGGTGCGTCCTTCTCCGCGGGCGCGTTCCACTCACTGGCGTCCACGGTGTAGCCCTCGGCCGTCACGAGGAAGGCGTGCCACCACTTGGTGTCGACCCGCTTGTCCGGATACTCGTAGCCACGCATCAGCAGCAGCCGCGACCCGTCGGCCAAGGTCTCGTTGCCGCACGAGTCGTACGACACGAACCGCTTGTCGGGACACTTGAGTTGTTCCTCGACGGTGGCACTGTCCGGGTCGACCGCGCCCACGCTCACACCGATGGCGGCCTTGCCGCGCCCGTCGTCGTGGACGAGGTGCGCGAGCGGTCCGAGCGGGTCGGCGGTGCCCCGTCCGTCCCGTGCGCTCACCTTGCCCCCGGGCAGCAGTCCTTCGAGGATGCCGACGACCTCGTCCCCGCTGAGCTGCGGCCCGGTGCCCCGCCCGCCCTTCTTCCGGTCGGGCCCGGCACTCGACGCGGCGGTCGCCGACGAGCCGCCCGGCCGCGCCGCGACACCGCCGCGGGACGTCGCGTCGCCGCTGTCGAAGACTCCGGCGGCGTACGACGAGCCGAGTCCGACCACGGCCAGCGCCGCCACGCTCCCGGTCACCGCGCCGACCCGCCTGCGACGCAGCCGACGGCGCCCGCGCAGCACTCCCCCATCCACCAACGCCCGCCCCTCGGCGGTGAAACCCTCCCCGGTGCGCCGCAGCGCCCCCGTGAGCCCGTCCTCGAAACCGTCCCGGCCGTCGTCCGCTCCGGACACTCCGACCACTCCCTTCGGCCTGTACGTATGGTCAGCCTGCGTGCTGGTCACTGGGCGGCGAACTCGGAGATGTCGCCGCCGAGTTGCGTACGCAGCCGGGCCAGGGCCCGATGGCTGCGGGTGCGTACGGCGGCCGAGCTGAGGTGCAGCGCGTCCGCGGTCTCCTCGATGGACCGGTCCTCCCAGTAGCGCAGGACGACAACAGCCCTGTCCTTGGGCGGCAGTTGCCGCAGCGCCTCCAGGAGCGTCAGCCGCAGGGACGGATCATCGGCCCCGGCGGCCGTCTGCTCCGGGATGTCCCCCGAGGGACGCTCACCCGCCGAGCGTCGCCGCTGATGCGCGAGGAAGGCCCGGACGAGCACGGTCTGCGCGTACGCCGCCGGATTGCCGAGCCGCACCGCGGACCGGCCCCACACGACGTACATCCGCCCCAGCGTCTCCTGCACCAGATCCTCGGCGAGATGCGTGTCCCCGCTGGTCAGCAGAGACCCGGACCGGAACAACTGCCCCGCGCGCGCCTCGGCGAACTCACGGAAGGCCCCTTCGAGCGACCGTCTCATCCCCGGCGTCCTCCCCTGTCGTCCCGCCTACACCCCATAGATGCGGTGAGCCCGGCGAAATGTTTCACGGGGGCGGGGCAGTCTGCTCGACCGAGCGCCCGCGCTGATCCGCGCTGATCCGCGGCAACCGCTCCGGGGCCGCTCAGTAGCCGCTCCGGGGCCGCTCAGTGCCGGGGGCGGCTCAATGACACGGGCAGCTCAATGACACGGGCCGCTCAATGACGCGGGTGCACCCGATCCTCGTCGGCAGTACGCGACGCGTCGGGCAGAGCCCGCATGAGGATCACCTCGCGGACCCATTGTGTGTCGAGGCGGGCGAGCGACGCCGTGAGTCCGTCAAGGAAGATCACCCGCCCGCGATCGTTGTGCGCGTAGATCAGATGGCCCGTGACGTCGTGACCACCGATCGCACGGCGGATCCAGACCACACCCCGGGTGCCCGGGCCCGGTTCCTGGACGGCCCGGACGACCTGGTCCCAGTCCTGCACGGGTACGCGGTCGAACTGCGGGAAGTAGCGCCGGCACAGCCGGGCCCACCATCCGGGGGCCTCGTGCGCCGGCTGCCAGGGCACGGCGACCGAGGGATGGCCGTCGATCGCCGAGTGTGTGGCGGCGACCGCGCCCCGGGCATTGATCCTGCGGCTCTGTCCGGTGATGCGGAGAGCGGACTCCTGTGGGGGCACCGAGAGAAGATCGGCCAGCGGATCGTACGACGCGGGGTGGTGCGGGTAGCCACCGATCTTCGGCACCACGACGGACGCCGCCAGCATCGGGGTGCGAGGGAACCCGGGCTGGGCAACGGTGTGGCAGGCCATCATCCAGGCGGTGTCCGTCTCGGCCACGGGGCGCGCCGCGGCGAGCTCGACGAGCCCGCCGTACACCTCGTCGAGCCACTTCGTCGCGCGCTGAGCAGGGCCCTCCGGCCCGGGACTCGTCATCGTTCCGGTTCCCCGTGGATCAGGCCGCATCGTCCCAGGCGGCAGCCAACCTGCTGATGCGGCCCTCGTACTCCAGGGCCTCGCGCCACTCCGGCGGCCAGTACGTGAGCCCGGACCTGGCCCCGGCGAACGCGCCCGCCAGCGCGGCGATCGAGTCGGAATCGCCGGACGAGTGCGCGGCTCGCGCCACCGCCGCCCGCGGGTCGCCGTCGACAACCAGGTAGCAGTACAGAGCCGTGGCGAGGGCTTCCTCCGCGATCCACCCGGCGCCGACCGCCTCGGAGGGATCGCGGCTCACGTCCTTCACGCGCAGGGCCGCAGCCGCGGTGTCGAGGGCGCGCAGGCACTCGTCCCAGCCGAAGGCGATGAAAGAGCGCGGGTCAGGGGCGCCCGCCTTGGCGGCCAGGTCGCCCAGCCACTCCGCGTGATACGTGTGCCGGGACTCCTGCGCGTAGGCACGCAGCCGGGGCAACAGGTCGTCACGCTCACAGCCGTGCGCGAGCAGCCACGTGGCGTGGGCCGTCAGATCGCTGGCCGCCAGCGCCGTGGGGTGGCCGTGGGTGAGCGCTGCCTGCAACTGGGCGATGCCCGCGCGCTGTTCGGAGCCGAGGCCGGGGACGAGGGCGACAGGCGTGACACGCATGTTGGCCCCGCACCCCTTGGAGCCCATGATCGTGGCGTCCTGCCAGCGGACGCCGCGTTCGAGAGCCGCGCACGCGCGAAGACACGTCTGACCGGGGGCCCGGTTGTTGTCCGGGTCGTGCAGCCAGGCGACGAAATGCTTGCGCAGCGCCGCTTCGACCGAGGCGGGGGAGAGGGCAGCCGCCGCCGCGCCCGCGCCACGGGCCCGGCGGGCTCCGGGCTCACCGGCACTGGCCTCCACCAGCGCCTCTCCCACGGCCAGCGCCATCTGCGTGTCATCGGTCACCCGGACCACGTCACCCGCGGAAAGCGGCAGACCCATTTTTTCCCAGGGGCCGAACTTGGCGGTGATCTGCGCCATGCCCAAGAACTCGGTGGGGTATCCCATGGCATCGCCGATGGCCAGACCGAACAGGGAACCGGCGACTGCTTTCCCAACGCGCTTCACCGTGGAATGGCCGGCGAGCGCCTCCAACGCCGCCGAACTCTCCGCCTCGGCAAAGGGGCTTGCGACGATGTGGGTGGACCCGGCAACGGGCCACTGTTCGATCAACTCCGTTACAGCTTGCGAGGGTGTGAGCCCACGTGCTTTGCCCGCATTCAGGCGGAAGGTCCATACCGACCCGAGACTTCTCGCGCGTGCGCCTCCTGATGCGAGCGGCGTCCAGTCCGCAGCATCGTCCTCGTCGTTCCACCAAAGGTAGCCGAACACGTCGTCCTGGTCGTCGGCCAACTGCACGTAGCGCACGGGGCGGCCCGTCTCGAATGCGTAGCGCGGCGGCCCCCCTGACACGACGACTTTGGGATCCTCCTCGAAATGAGGGTTGGTCGTCCGCTTGACGAAGCGAGGTTCTGCGTCATCGCTCTCGGAGTTCATGTGGGCTTTCCTTTGTTATTTCTTCGGCAGAACTTCGCCATAGACGTGCCACTTGCCGTTGTCCTCGAAAGCGCGAGTCACCCGGTACGTGGTGTCGCGCCCGAGGAGCAGTTCTCGCTCGGTCACTCCGTAGTGACTGACGTTCTCCATCCACAGGGCTGAGTGCCCCTCGGGCACACGGAGGTGCACGATCGCTTCTTTGTCGAAGACAACCCCATTGTCACCGAGTGAGGTCGACAGGTAAGCGGGGTCGCTTATCTCTTCCCCGATCAGCTGTTCCGGCTTGCTGACACCTAGGTACTTCACGTCTTGCCCGCGGACCACCATAGTGTCCTGGGCCAGCGGATTGCCGGCCAGCGCCTTGTCGGTCTCCGCAATGTTGTGCAGGACCTGAGGAGTTCCCAACTCGTCTGCGCCGCGGAGATACCCATTCATTTCCTTGTAGGTCGCGTAGTGAGGATCTGCACCCCCATAGTGATCGTCCGAGTAGTCCAGAAGGGACTTCTTGGTCGACTCCGGAAGGTTGTCCACGTAGCTGTTCCACGTTTCCCGGCCGTGGGCAATAGCCGCGTTCTGGTCAGGGAAGGTGAGCGCGCCGTCATACAATTCTGACGAAGCGACTGCGTGCTTCTGTTCATTGGGGAGCTGCGTGAACTCCTCGTCCGAGACCCTCTTCGAGTGCTGGAGCCCGTCATCCGCATGCGCGGCGCCGTCCAGGTCCTTGGCGGCCGCTCCCTCATCGATCTTCCAGGAATCCGGCAAATGCGGTCCGCCGCCGATGTCGTCCGCCGCCCGCAACCCACCGTGCGCGCCGCCGATGTCATCCGCCGCCCGCAGCCCCCTGCTCGCCATACCGGACGCGGCGGCCTCCGTGCCCTCCCTCATGGCGAGCCGCATGCCGCTCTTGGCGAAGCCGGCGCCCTTCGTACCGAGAAGTTCCGGCAGCAGGCGCCCGATGAACTCCGAACGGTCGTTCTTGAAGCCGTCGACGGCAGCGGTGATGATGCGCTCGGGGTGGGTGCCGGTGGAGACCAGGCCGGTGAGCGTCATGTTCAGGCTCTGGTAGTACGCGGCCGGGTGCGTGAGGTTGTAGGGGTCGGAGGGGTTGAGGCCGCGGGCGAAATTGACCAGGCCCGCGCTTCCCTTGATCACGCCGCCCAGCAGATGCGTGGACTCGACGTCGAGCGCCGTACTGGCGTCGACGAGTGTGTTGCTGATCTGGGTCAGGGGCGGCGGTTCGGCCGGAGCGTGCGCCAGGGCGGCGTCCACGGCGGCCTCGGCGCGGGCAGCGGCTTCGTTACGGGCCCGGCGGGCATCCTCCAGGATGTGCTCGGCCTTGGCGCGATCCGCCTCACCCGGGTCCTTCCAGGGCTCCGGCCTGGCGCCGGGGTCTTCGCCGGACAGGGCCTTGACGTTGTAGGCGTCGACCTTCTTGTTGTAGGCCTTGGCGGACGCCTCGCTGGTGCGCTTGCCCCGGTTGTACGTGTCGATGGCTTCCTGCGCCTTGTCCTGCGCCCACTTGACGGAGTCGGCGTAGGAGTCCAGCGCCTTCGCCGCGTTCTCACACGCGTCAGCCGCTTGAGCCCACTTGACGGGGTGAACCTCGATCTTGCGGTGGAAGGCGTCACCGGCCTCGCCCTTCCAACCCGAGGCGTCGACCTTCCTCATGCCCCGGCCGACCTTGTCGAAGGCGGCGGAGAAGTCCTTCAGGTGCTTGGCGCCCTCACGGATCTTGTCCGGCTTGCCGTGGACGAGTTCGGTGGGGTCGTCGGTGTGGCCCAGGCCCTGTTCGGACGGGGTCGCTCCCAGGCCCGCCGCGACGTAGTCACCACCCTTGTGGACCCAGTCACCGGCCTTGTCCAGACCGACGTGGTCCAGGCCGTCGCCGAGCTTGTCGCTGCCGTAGTCGACGACCTCGCCCAGCTTCTTCTTGCCCGAGTCGATCAGGTCCCCGCCGGCCCTCAGACTGTCGTTGAAACCGTCCTTCAGGTCGCCGATGATGCCCACTACCGCGCACCCCCGGGCTGACCGCCCTGCTGCTCGGCGGCCTTGGCACGAGCTTCGGGCGAGGGGCCGAACTGTTCGTCGAGCCACTGGTCGTACTCGGCGTCCGACACCCCGGCCCGGTCGTGCAGGTTCTGCGGGTTGAGACCGAACATTCCGGTGCGGGAGGTCATGATGTCGCGGCCCGCGTCCTTGTAGCCCTGCTCGACGTTCTCGTTCGCGCGCTCCCACGACTCGGCGCTGTAGTCCGCTCCGCCGAGCACACCTGAGGTGGCGATGTCTCCCCAGCCCTGCTTCGTGACCTCGTCCTCAGAGGCGTAAGGATTGCCGATCGCGGAGTTCAGCCCGATCTTCAGGGCCCCCTCCACGTAATGATCGGTCTCGTAGTACGTCCCCGCCGACAGCCCCACACCCTCCGCGAACGAGTTCCCCTCCGCGATCAGCGAGCGCACGCCCCACTCCCACCGCTCACAGAACGAGTGGACCTTCGCCGTCACACCCTCATGGCCCAACTCCAGCCCCGACAGGGCGATATCGCTGAAACCCCGTCCGGCACCGGCCTCGCCGACCATCCCGAGTTCCTTCAGCTCACCCAGAGCCTCAGTAAGCCCTCTCGTGATCAGTTCCAGGCCCTCGACCTGCAAATTTCTCGCATCCTTGCCGCCCCCGTCGGTCACGCCGGGTTCCCTTCGTCATCGTCCGACGCGGAACGCCGCCACGGACGCGCCTCGCTGCTTCCCCCGCTCCCCACCATGCCCAGATCCTCACATCCAGGCGTCGCCGGTCGCAACGAGAGCAAGTGAAGGTGCTCACCTGTACTTCAGTGGCGGCAGTGATCCTCGCTCCGGCCGGCGGTCACACGACAGCCGGCACGCTCTCGAACGAGGTGGGCGTCGGCATGCCCGGCATCGCAGCCGCATCAGGAAAAAGCAAAAGCCCCAGATCACGGCGAGTGAGTTCTGGGGCTTCCACAGAGCCGCCTTCGGGATTCGAACCCGAGACCTACGCATTACGAGTGCGTTGCTCTGGCCATCTGAGCTAAGGCGGCGCCGCCGCGCGCACCGGAGTGCGTCAGCAACGTCGCCAATCCTACACGGTCCTCCGGGGTGCTCCGCGCACCCTTTTGTCTCCGCCGATCAAGGGGCGCGCCCCGGGGCCACCCGTCACGAGCAGCGCTTTCCGTCCTTCGGCGGGGTGCCCGTGAGCAGGTAGGTGTTGATCGCGCCGTCGATGCAGTCGCTGCCGCGGCCGTACGCCGTGTGGCCGTCGCCGTCGTAGGTGAGGAGGCGGCCGGAGGAGAGCTGGCCGGCGAGGGCCTTGGCCCAGGGGTAGGGGGTGGCCGGGTCGCGGAGGGTGCCGACCACCAGGATGGGCGCGGCGCCGTCGGCGGTGATGCGGTGTGCCTCGCCGGTCGCCTTCACCGGCCAGGACGCGCAGTTCAGGGAGGACCAGGCGAGGCCGGTGCCGAAGACCGGGGACGCCTTCTCGAAGGAGGGCAGCGCGTCCTCGACCTCCTTCGCGGAGGTGAAGGACGGCGGCTGGTCGAGGCAGTTCACGGCGGCGTTGGCGAACATCAGGTTGGTGTACGTGCCGTCGGGGTCGCGCTCGTAGTAGCTGTCGGAGAGGGCGAGCAGGCCCGCGCCATCACCCTTCTTCATCGCCGAGGTGAGCGCCTCGCGCAGTTGCGGCCAGGCCCCCTCGTCGTACATCGCGGCGATCACGCCGGTCGTGGCGAGGGCCTCGCCGAGTGTGCGGCCGTTGGGGTCGCCGGTGGCGATCGGGGTGCGGTCGAGCTTGGTGAAGAACGACTTCAGCCGCTTCCCCGCCTGGTCGGGGGTGCCGGTGCCGAGGGGGCAGTCGGCGCGGGCCACGCAGTCCTTCGCGAAGGAGGTGAACGCGGTCTCGAACCCGGCGGTCTGCTGCCGGTTCATGTCGCGGGCCGACAGCGACGGGTCCATCGCCCCGTCCAGCACGAGCCGCCCGACCCGCTCCGGGTACAGGCCCGCGTACGTCGCGCCGAGGAACGTGCCGTAGGAGGCGCCGACGTAGTTCAGCTTCTCGTCGCCGACGGCCGCGCGTACGAGGTCCATGTCGCGGGCCGCCTCCACCGTGGAGACATGGGGCAGGATCCGGCGGGAGGTCCGGTCCTTCGTCTCGCAGCCGGACGCGAACGTGTCGAAGGCGGCCGAGAGCTTGCTGCGTTCACCGGCGTCGTCGGGGGTGACGTCGGTCTGCGTGTAGGTGTCCATCTGCTTGCCGTCGAGGCAGGTGACGGGTGCGCTGCGCGCCACACCGCGCGGGTCGACGGCGACCATGTCGTAGGCGGCACGGATCTTCTTCGGGTAGCCGATGCCCGCGTACGACTGGAGGTAGCCGATCGCGGAGCCGCCGGGGCCGCCCGGGTTGACGAGGAGCGAGCCGAGGCGCTTGCCCGGGCCCGTGGCCTTCTTGCGGGAGACCGCGAGCTCGATGTCCCCGCCGGACGGCTTCTCGTAGTCGAGCGGCGCCCTGAGCGTTGCGCATTCGAAACCGGAGGCTCCGCACTTGTGCCACTTCGGCGCCTGGTCGTAGTAGGCGCTCAGCCGGGTCTGGTCGGAGCTGGGCAGAGCGGCGAGCGAGACGTCCGTGGAGGCCGAACTCCCTGACGAGCAGGCCGAGATGCCGGTCAGCAGCAATCCGGTGACGGCGGCGACAAGCGGTGCGCGGTGGCGGTGGTCGGTGAAGAGGTGGCGCCTGAGGTCCATCGGGCGAGCGTAACGGTCTGCGCGCGCCGGGTCACTTTCGGTAGCCCTCGCCGTGATCGTCACGGTCCTCTCCGGAGTGCCGCCGCGCCCCTATCCGGCCCGCAGCGCCAACGTCATGGCTTCGACCGCGAGCAGCGGGGCCACATTGCGGTCCAGGGCGTCCCGGCACGCACCGATCGCCTCGATGCGTCTGAGCGTCGACTCCGGTGACGTGCTCCGCGCCAGCCGCTCCAGGGCGTCCTGGATGTCGGTGTTGGCGAGCGCCACCCGCGAGCCGAGTTGGAGGGCGAGGACGTCCCGGTAGACGCCGGTCAGTTCGGTGAGCGCCAGGTCGAGCGAGTCGCGCTGGGAACGCGTCCGGCGCCGCTTCTGCTTGTCCTCCAGGTCCTTCATGACACCGGCCGTGCCGCGCGGCATCCGTCCGCCGCTCTGCGCGCCGAGTGCCGCCTTCAGCTCGTCGGTCTCCTTGGTGTCGACTTCCTCGGCGAGCTGCTTGGAGTCCTCCGCCGCCGCGTCGACCAGCTCCTGCGCCGCCTTGAGGCAGCCCCCGACGTCCTCGACGCGCAGCGGCACCTTCAGCACGGCGGCTCTGCGCTCCCGCGCGCGCGGGTCCGTGGCCAGGCGCCGGGCCCGGTCGATGTGGCCCTGGGTGGCGCGGGCGGCGGTGGCGGCGAGTTCGGGCTCGATGCCGTCGCGTCGTACGAGCATGTCGGCGACGGCTTCGACGGCGGGCGTGCTCAGCGTCAGCAGGCGGCAACGGGAGCGGATCGTGGGCAGCACGTCCTCCACCGAGGGCGCGCACAGCAGCCACACCGTGCGCGGGGCGGGCTCCTCGACGGCCTTGAGCACGGCGTTCGCCGATTTCTCGTTGAGCCGCTCGGCGTCCTCCACGAGGATCACCTGCCAGCGGCCGGTCGCCGGTGACGTGTACGACTTGCGGACGGTGTCGCGCATGTCCTCGGCCAGAATCTGCGTGCCGACCGCGGCCACGGTCGAGACGTCGGCGTGCGTACCGAGCAGCGCGGTGTGGCAGCCGTCGCAGAATCCGCAGCCGGGGGCGCCGCCGAGCGCTCTGTCCGGCGACGTGCACTGGAGCGCCGCCGCGAAGGCCCGAGCGGCGGTGACCCGGCCCGCGCCCGGCGGCCCGGTGAACAGCCAGGCGTGTGTCATCTTCGATCCGGAGGGCGGCGGCGTGCCGGACCCGGCGGCGGTCACCAGGGCGTCCGCGTCCCGCGCGGCCGCGTCCAGCTCCGCGATCACGCGCTCCTGACCGACCAGGTCGTCCCATACGGCCATGGGGATACCGCCCTTTCTCCTGCTCCCGCCATTGTGCCGGGCGCCACTGACAACACCGTCCGCACCGGATTGGCTACGCGGATGACCACCACCGATCTCCGCGTCGAGACCCTGACCGGCGCCGCGCCCCAAGACGCCCCTTCCGGCACCGGCACCGGCACCGGCACCGGCGCCGCGCACAGCGCCCTGATCGCCGACTGGCAGCACGTGCACAACACGATCGTGCCGGTCGCCTCGGCGTATCTCTCCCTCGACGATGTCGCCGAACGAGCCGGGCGTCACGTCCTGGAGGTCGCCTACGCCGGGGACGTCCTCGTCGGCTGCTCGACGGTGCGGGCCCCGCGGGACGGGGTCGCCACGGTGATCTCGCGGGTGCTGCCCGAGCACCGGGGACGGGGCTTCGGCACCGCCCTGTACGAGCGTGGACTCGGCACGGCCCGGGCGCTGGGCGCCGAGCACATCGAGACGGTCCTTCTCGCCTCGAACACGGCGGGTCTGCGCTTCGCGGAACGGGCCGGGTTCACCGTCGAGACCGACCGGTACCGACTGGACGGCGACACCGTCGACTGGGTGGAGCTCAGGCTGGCCTGAATCCTGAACCCTGAGCCCCACCCGGCCGTTCGTCTCCCGGCTACCGGCGCCGCCCCTTGCGGCCCTTGCCGTCGCCCTCGCCCCGGGGGGCGTCATCGTCGTCCTGGCCGCCCAGCAGTTCGTCCGCCAGCGTCGGCAGGTCGTCCAGCGGCGTCTCCTCCGCCCAGTCGGGGCGCGGGCGGCGGCGCGGTCGGCCCTCCTCGTCGAGCTGCGGCAGCTCCGCCGTGCGTTCGGCGCCGGTCTCCGGCGGCGACGCGACCGGTTCGTCGCGGAAGTACCCCTGCGGCACCCTGTCCTCGGCCGCGTCGGAGAACTGCGGGAGGACCGCCGTCTCATCGGTGGCACCGGCGGGCGGCATCGGCAACCGGGTCGTCTCCTCGGCGTCCCGCACGGGCGGCAGCACCGCGGTCTCCTCGGCGTCGGACGGCGCCTTCGGCCGCACGATCGGCGTCGGCACCGTCGTCTCGTTGTCCGGCACGGGCGGCGCGGCGGGCGCGGCGGGCTTCACCGGTGCGGCCGGCGCGGCCGGTTCGGAGGGTGTGGCAGCCGTGTCGGGCGCGGCGGGCTTGCGGAGGTCCGCCGCCCGGCTCGACCCGGCCCAGGCGGACGCGGCCGAACCGGTCACGGCGGTCCCGGTGGTGTCGGAGCCCGGCCGCGGCCCGGTCCCGGTCGAACCGGACGTGCTCGCGCGCGCCGCCTGGGCGGCCTGCGCGGCCTGAGCCGCGAGGCGTCGCGCCTCCTCCGCGCGGATCAGCGCCTCCTCCGCCTTGCGCTGCTTCTCCAGGCGCCGTTCCTCGGCCTCCGCGCGAAGCCGCGCTTCTTCCTCGGCCTGCTTGCGGCGGCGCTCCTCCTCGGCGGCGCGGGCCTGTTCCTCGGCGAGGAGGCGGGCCTGCTCGGCCTCGGCCTTCTTGCGGGCCTCCTCGGCGCGCTGCCGGGCCTCCTCCGCCTGCCGCTCGGCCTCGATGCGCTGCGCCTCCTCCAGCTCGCGGCGCTTGCGCTCCTCCTCCTCGGCGCGCAGCTTGGCGAGCTGTTCCTGACGCTCACGCTCGATGCGCTCTTCCTCGGCCTTGCGCGCGGCCTCTTCCTCGGCCTTGCGCCGCGCTTCCTCCTCGGCCGCCTTGCGGGCCTCTTCCTGCGCCTTGATCTCGGCTTCGGAGAGCGGCAGGAGGACGTCGAGACGGTGGCGCAGGACGGTCGTCACGGCTTCCGGTTCCTGGCCCGCGTCGACCACGAGGTAGCGGCCGGGGTCACCGGCGGCAAGGGTGAGGAAACCGGAGCGCACGCGCGCGTGGAACTCCACCGGCTCCGACTCGAGGCGGTCGGGCGCCTCGGTGAACCGCTCGCGCGCGGTCTCCGGGTCGACGTCGAGCAGCACCGTCAGATGCGGGACGAGCCCGCTGGTGGCCCACCGGTTGATCCGGGCGACCTCGGTCGGCGACAGGTCGCGGCCCGCGCCCTGGTAGGCGACGGACGAGTCGATGTAGCGGTCGGAGATGACGACGGCGCCGCGCTCCAGGGCGGGCCGTACGACGGTGTCGACGTGCTCGGCGCGGTCGGCGGCGTACAGCAGGGCCTCGGCGCGGTGCGACAGTCCTGCGGAGGAGACGTCGAGGAGGATCGAGCGCAGCCGCTTGCCGACGGGCGTGGCCCCCGGCTCGCGCGTGAGCACGACCTCGTGGCCCTTGCCGCGGATCCACTCGGCGAGCGCCTCGGCCTGGGTCGACTTGCCTGCGCCGTCGCCGCCCTCCAGGGCGATGAAGAAGCCGGTGGCGGCCGGGGCCTGCGCCGGGTCGTTGCCCTTGAGCAGGGCGTCCCTGAGGTCGTGCCGCAGGGGTACGCCGCTGCGGTCGTCGGCCTTGGCGAGGACCAGGGCGGCGACGGGCAGCAGCAGTGCGCCCACCAGCATCAGCGTGAACGCGGCGCCGCCGTGCGCGAAGACGAACTTGCCGTTCTCCAGGCGGTGCGGGCCGATGAGCGCGGCGAGCACGGGCGCGACAAGGGCGCCGAGCGCGACGCTGACCCGTACGACGGCTTGGAGGTGCTCGGTGACGCGGGCCCGCCGGTACTCCTCGCTCTCCTGGTCGAGCAGGGTGTGCCCGGTGTTCGCGGTGACGCCCGCGGTGACTCCGGCGAGGGTGACGACCAGGACGACCGTGGTCACGTCGGGGACGAGCCCGGCGGCGAGCAGCGCGATGCCGGTGAGCGCGATGGCGAGCGCGAGCAGGCGGCGCCGGGACAGGGTCGGCAGCACGGTCGGCGCGGTGCGGATGCCGACGACGGTGCCGCCGGTCAGGCCGAGCACGAGCAGCCCGAACGTGACCGGGCCCCCGCCCAGATCCTTGGCGTGCAGTACGGACACGGCGACGGCGGCGGCGATCGCCGCGGCGACGGCGGCGCAGGCGAGGACGAGCAGCGGGATCGCACCGGTGCGGCCCTTGTCGACGCCGCTGCCGGTCTTCGGGCGGCGCAGCCCTTCGAGGGGCGAGCGCGCGCGCGGGGTCTGCGTTCCGGGCAGTTCGAGGAAGAAGACGACGGACAGCGAGGCGGCGAACAGCCCCGCGCCCACGTAGGAGGCCAGCGCGACCTGGTGCTGCGCGAACCAGTCGACGCCCGCGCCGATCAGGTTCTCGATGAGCGTCACGAGGACGAGTACGGCCGCGGCCAGCGGGATCGCCACGAAGCCGGTGCGCAACGAGAGGCGGCGCAGCGCGTCCATGTGATCGGGCAACGGCCGTACGGCCGCGCCCTCCAGGGGCGGCGCGGGCAGCAGGGCCGGGGCGGCGCTCTCCTTGGCGACGGTCCAGAACCGCTCGGCGACCCCGGCGACGAACGTTGTCACGAGGATCAGCGCCGGTGCGTTGTCCGGGGTCCAGTCGATCCACAGGGGCGCGACGATCAGCAGTGCGGCCCGCAGCCCGTCGGCGCCGACCATGGTCCAGCGCCGGTCGAGGGGCCCGCCGGGGGTCGTCAGCGAGGTCAGCGGTCCGAGCAGGACGGCGCCGAACAGCAGCGTCGACAGGATGCGCGCCCCGAACACCGCGGCGACGGCGAAGGCCGCGCCCCGGTACCCACCGCCGAACGAGCCCTGGGCGATGGCCGCCTGGAGGGCGAGCACCACGAGCACAAGCAGCCCGAGCGCATCACCCACCCCGCCGACGAGCTGCGCGGACCACAGTCGCCTCAACTGAGGTACGCGCAGGAGGGCGCGCACGGCGCGCTCTCGGGAGTCCGCTACCAGGGCGTTGTCTGGGGCCGTGGGGGGGGCCGTTGGCTGCTCGGCACGGGTCATTCGTCCAGCCTATCGGGACGGACCGACACTCCGGGTGCCCACCCGAACAAATGGACGCCCCCGGGAAAGGATCCCGGAGGCGCCCACTCCACATACGTGGTCCTACTCGGCCGGTGCCGCCTTCTTCGCGGGCGCCTTCTTGGCAGCGGTCTTCTTGGCGGTGGTCGTCTTCGCCGCCGTCTTCTTGGCCGCCGCCTTCTTGGCGGGTGCCTTCTTCGCGGGCGCCTTCTTGGCAGCGGTCTTCTTCGCCGTCTTCTTGGCGGGGCCCTTGGCCCGCTTCTCCGCGAGCAGCTCGTAGCCGCGCTCGGGCGTGATCTCCTCCACGGAGTCCCCGGAGCGCAGTGTGGCGTTCGTCTCGCCGTCGGTGACGTACGCGCCGAAACGGCCGTCCTTCACCACGACCGGCTTCCCGCTGACCGGATCCTCGCCGAGCTCCTTCAGCGGCGGCTTGGCCGCCGCGCGCCCGCGCTGCTTGGGCTGCGCGTAGATCTCCAGGGCCTCTTCGAGCGTGATGGTGAAGAGCTGGTCCTCGCTCGTCAGGGAGCGCGAGTCCGTGCCCTTCTTCAGGTACGGCCCGTACCGCCCGTTCTGCGCGGTGATCTCGACGCCCTCGGCGTCGGTCCCCACCACGCGCGGCAGCGACATCAGCTTGAGCGCGTCCTCCAGGGTCACCGTGTCGAGCGACATGCTCTTGAAGAGGGAGGCGGTACGCGGCTTCACCGCGTTCTTGCCGGTCTTCGGGGTGCCCTCGGGCAGCACCTCGGTGACGTACGGACCGTAGCGCCCGTCCTTGGCGATGATCTGGTGGCCGCTGGCCGGGTCCGTGCCCAGCTCGAAGTCGCCGCTCGGCTTGGCGAGGAGTTCCTCCGCGTACTCCACCGACAGTTCGTCGGGGGCGAGGTCCTCGGGGACGTCCGCGCGCTGGTGGTTCTCGGAGTCGCGCTCGCCGCGCTCGATGTAGGGGCCGTAGCGCCCCACCCGGAGCACGATGTCGTTGCCGACCGGGAAGGACGAGACCTCGCGGGCGTCGATGGCGCCCAGGTCCGTGACGAGCTCCTTGAGGCCGCCGAGGTGGTCCCCGTCCCCGTTGCCCGCGTCGGCCGCGCTGGGGTCGGCGCTCGCGGCGGCGCCGTTGCCGGACGCCTCGGCGCCGAAGTAGAAACGCTTCAGCCACGGTACGGACCGGGCCTCGCCCCGCGCGATGCGGTCGAGGTCGTCCTCCATCTTGGCGGTGAAGTCGTAGTCGACGAGCCGGCCGAAGTGCTTCTCCAGCAGGTTGACGACGGCGAACGACAGGAAGGAGGGGACCAGCGCGGTCCCCTTCTTGAAGACGTAGCCGCGGTCGAGGATCGTGCCGATGATCGACGCGTACGTCGACGGGCGGCCGATCTCGCGCTCTTCCAGCTCCTTGACCAGCGAGGCCTCGGTGTAGCGGGCCGGCGGCTTGGTCGCGTGCCCGTCGACCGACAGCTCCTCGGCGGTCAGCGGGTCGCCCTCGGTGACCTGCGGGAGGCGGCGCTCGCGGTCGTCCAGCTCCGCGTTCGGGTCGTCGGCGCCCTCCACGTAGGCCTTGAGGAAGCCGTGGAAGGTGATGGTCTTGCCGGACGCGCTGAACTCGGCGTCCCGGCCGTCGCTGGAGCGGCCCGCGATCTTGACGGTGACCGAGTTGCCGACCGCGTCCTTCATCTGGGAGGCGACGGTGCGCTTCCAGATCAGCTCGTACAGCTTGAACTGGTCGCCGGTCAGACCGGTCTCGGCAGGCGTGCGGAAGCGGTCGCCGGAGGGGCGGATCGCCTCGTGCGCCTCCTGCGCGTTCTTGACCTTGCCGGCGTACGTGCGCGGCTTGTCCGGCAGGTAGTCGGCGCCGTACAACTGCGTGACCTGCGCGCGGGCGGCCGAGACGGCCGTGTCCGACAGCGTCGTGGAGTCCGTACGCATATAGGTGATGAAGCCGTTCTCGTACAGCTTCTGGGCCACCTGCATGGTCGCCTTGGCGCCGAAGCCCAGCTTGCGCGACGCCTCCTGTTGCAGCGTCGTCGTACGGAACGGGGCGTACGGCGAGCGGCGGTACGGCTTGGACTCGACGGAGCGGACGGCGAACGACGTGTCCTGGAGGGCGGCGGCGAGCGCACGCGCGTTCGCCTCGTCCAGGTGCAGGGTGTTCGCCGAGTTCCCGCCCTTGATCTGGCCGAGCGAGTCGAAGTCGCGGCCCTGCGCGATGCGCTTGCCGTCGACGGCGCTGAGGCGCGCGACGAGCGACGACGGATCGGAGGGGTCACCGGCGCGGCCGGTCGCGAACGTGCCGGTCAGATCCCAGTACTCGGCGGAGCGGAAGGCGATGCGCTCGCGCTCCCGCTCGACGACGAGCCGGGTCGCCACGGACTGGACGCGGCCCGCCGACAGCTTCGGCATGACCTTCTTCCACAGGACCGGCGAGACCTCGTAGCCGTAGAGACGGTCGAGGATGCGGCGGGTCTCCTGGGCGTCGACCATCCGCTTGTTGAGCTCGCGCGGGTTGGCGACGGCGCTGCGGATCGCGTCCTTGGTGATCTCGTGGAAGACCATCCGGTGGACGGGGACCTTGGGCTTCAGGACCTCCAGGAGGTGCCACGCGATGGCTTCGCCCTCGCGGTCCTCATCGGTGGCGAGGAAGAGTTCGTCGGAATCCTTCAGCAGGTCCTTGAGCTTCTTGACCTGGGCCTTCTTGTCGGCGTTGACGACATAGATGGGCTGGAAGTCGTTGTTGACGTCCACGCCGAGGCGGCGCACCTCGCCGGTGTACTTCTCGGGGACCTCGGCCGCCCCGCTGGGGAGGTCGCGGATGTGCCCGACGCTCGCTTCGACGACGTACCCAGGGCCGAGATAGCCCTTGATCGTCTTCGCCTTGGCGGGCGACTCGACGATGACGAGTCGGCGGCCGCCCTGTGCGGTCTCGCTGGTCGGGGACAACTTCGCTCTTCTCTCCGGTCGGCGGTTGAGGCTGCTTTTTTGACGGTGTCCCGTCGGTGACTACAGCACTGCTGCGGAGTGTGACGGTACCTCCCGCCGGTGTGTCAAACGGGAAAAGCACGCAGCAGCCACTCGGAACGGTAACCCGACTCCTCGTGATCCTGCCCCCGGACCCGGGAGCGGACCCTTCGCCTCCGGGTAGCCGCAAGATCACTGTGCGTGCCGCGAAGGGCCACGTTCCTGTCACGAAAGTCCCCATTGCGCTCCGGTCGCGCTCCCTCACTCCCCTCCTTTATCTCCTCCTGACAAGATGGCGGACGGCTGGGGGAGCCCGAGGGAAGCCCCGGCTCGTCCCCACCGGCATCCCGACCCAGGAGCATCCCCATGTCCGACAGCAACCCCTACGGCCAGCAGCCCCCGCAGGAACAGCCCGGCGCGAACCCCTACGGCTACCCGCAGCAGGGCCCGCAGCCCGGCTACGGCGCCGCTCCGGGCCAGCCCGGCCAGCCCCCGCAGGGCGGCCAGCCCACCTACGGCTACCCGTACCCCGGCTCCGCTCCCGCCGGCGGCGCCTACCCGCCCCAGCCCCAGCCCGGGATGCCCGTCGCCTACGACCCGAACGCGCCGTTCGGCTACGACCCCTACGGTCGCCCGTACTCGGACAAGTCGAAGATCGTCGCCGGTGTCCTCCAGCTCTTCCTGGGCACCCTCGGCGTCGGCCGTTTCTACATCGGCAACGTCGGCATCGGTCTCGCTCAACTGTTCACCTGCGGCGGATTCGGCATCTGGGCCCTGATCGACGGCATCATCCTGCTGACCAGCAGCAACACCACCGATTCCAACGGCCGTGTCCTCCGCGGCTGACCGGCTGCCGCCCGTCCTGCGCCACCCGGCGGCAGCGCCCCTGGGGGTTCTGGCCGCCGGGTTCGCGGGCGCTCTCTACCTGTACGGCACAGATCCGCACGAGTCGGGGCACTGGCTGCCGCGCTGTCCCTTCCGGCTCGTCACCGGGCTGCTGTGCCCGGCGTGCGGCGGGACGCGCATGGTCTACGACCTGATGCACGGCCGGTTCGGCATGGCCTGGCACGACAACCGGGCATTGCTGCTCGCCGCCCCGTTCGCCCTGGCCCTGCTCGCCCGTTGGGCCTACGAAGGGTTTCGCGGGCGCCGCTGGCGACCGACACCGAGGCCGCGCACGCAGGCGGCGATCCTGCTCGCCGCGGTCGCCTGGGCGATCCTGCGCAACGTGACCTGACTTCGCGTCACCCGGCGTTTCCCCGACCGCCGATGGGTGCGGACGGCACACAGGTCACAAACCCGCCACGATCCACGCCGAAATCGCCGTCACCTGACCGACTGCCCTTACTTTTGGGCTCTCCGAGGCCGCGCCACGTCCCCCACCGCGCGTCCGCCTCACACTTCCGCTCAGGAGCGTGGCTCTGCCGCGCCCTATTGCTGTCCCCAAGGAGCCATCCGCCATGTCGCACCCCGCTCAGCCCGCCCCGTCCGACCCGAACGCCCCGTACGGCTACGACCCGCAGGGCCGCCCGTACTCCGACAAGTCGAAGATCGTGGCGGGCGTCCTCCAGCTCTTCCTGGGCGGCCTGGGCATCGGCCGGTTCTACGTCGGCAACGCCGGCGTGGGCGTCGCCCAGCTCCTCACCTGCGGCGGCCTGGGCATCTGGGCCCTGATCGACGCGATTCTCTTCTTCACGAGCAACGACCGCACCGACGGTCAGGGCCGGGTACTGCGCGGCTGACACCGCCCCCGGCACCCCCTGGCGCCACGCGCCGACGCCCGCCCCGGACCACTCCGGAGGCGGGCGTCGCCGTACATGCGGGCAGCTTTGACCGGGCGTCAGGCGCTCCGTGTCACACCTGGCCGAAACACCACGCCGCCAACGCCAGGAACCCCACACCCGCCGCCCCGGCGAGCACCGCCGACGCCACCGGGCGCACCCCGTACGCCACCGGCTCATGGTGCGCCGCGCGGACCCCCGTCCACACGACGAGCCCCGCGCCGAACAGCGCGAACACCGTGCCCGCGAAGACCGCAGGTGCACTCTCCATCGCCTTGCCTCCCCCCTGTCGGGACAGCCCCCGCCGCCCAGGCGGTGACGCTGGCACGGGCAGCGGAATTCCGGGTGAACTGCCGGGCAGCGCAAGGCGAAGAGGAGTCAGCCGAGCGGTGCCGCGGGGCCGGACGGCTCCAGGAATCCCTGCTCGACCAGCGTACGGATCTGTGCCGGAGTGCGGTCGCGCAGCAACACCTGCTCCTCGCCGACGAGTTGCGCGATGGCGTCGAGGATCCGCCCGGCGCTCAGCGTCCCGTCGCACACGCCCGCGAACCCGGCGCCGACCGTGTCCACCTTCGTCGCCCGGCGCATCCCGCGCCCCTGCCGCAGCACGACGTGCTCCGGGTCCTCGGCGCCCGGCAGCCCGACCTGCTCCTGCACGACCTCACCGGCGAGCACGAACGAGGACTCCAGCAGCGCCGCGTCGTCGTGCGTGCGCAGCCAGTCGATCCGCTCGAAGTGCGCCCGTACCGTCTCGCCGAGCGGCTGCTCGACCGGGTGCGGCCACTCCTCGACGACGATGGACGGCTCGTCGGAGCCGGTCTTCCTGAGGGTGATCCACCCGAACCCGACAGCGGTCACCTTGCGCGCCTCGAACTCGTCGAGCCACGCGTCGTACCGCGCCGCGTACTCGGCGGGATCGGCGCGGTGGTCACCGGCGTCGCGCAGCCACAGCTCGGCGTACTGCGTGATGTCCTGCACCTCGCGCTGGACGATCCAGGCGTCGCAGCCGCGCGGCACCCAGGAGCGCAGCCGCTCGGTCCACTCCTCCCCGTCCACGTGCTGCCAGTTGGCCAGGAACTGCGCGTATCCCCCCTCGTTGAGATGCTCTCCCGCTCCCTGAACGAGCGAGCGGCACAGATCGTCCCCGCCCATCCCGCCGTCGCGGTAGGTGAGCCGCGCCCCGGGCGAGATGACGAACGGCGGGTTCGACACGATCAGGTCGTACGTCGCGTCGGCCCCCTCGCCGACGGGCTCGTACAGCGAGCCCTCGCGCAGCTCGGCGGCGGGCACGCCGGACAGGGCGAGGGTGAGCGCGGTGATGTGCAGCGCGCGGGGGTTGAGGTCGGTCGCGGTGACGCGGGTGGCGTGGCGTGCCGCGTGCAGGGCCTGGATCCCGGAGCCGGTACCGAGGTCGAGGGCGGACGCGACGGGCGTACGGACGGTGATGCCGGCGAGCGTGGTGGACGCCCCGCCGACGCCGAGCACGACGCCTTCCGCGTGGCTGCCGATGCCACCGGCGCCACCGACCGCGCAGCCGAGGTCGGAGACGATGAACCAGTCCTCACCGTCGGGTCCGCCGTACGGGCGTACGTCGACGGTGGCGGCCACCGCGGCGGTCGCCCCGTCACCGGTCTCCCGCAGCCACCCGCTCGCCCGGCACGCGTCGAGGGGCAGCACCTCGGCGACGCGTTCGCGCGGTACGGGTTGTTGCAGCAGGAAGAGCCGGACGAGCGTCTCCAGGGGCGAGTCCCCCCGGGTGGCGCGCAGCGCGGGCACGGTCTCACTGCGGGCGAGCGCCGCGTAGGCGGGCGCGCCGAGCAGTTCGAGCAGGCCGTCGGCGGTGAATTCGGCGGCGAGCAGGGCGGCGCGCAGGGCGGCGGCGACGTCGGGTCGGTCGGCGGCGGGCAGGGCGGGGGCAGCGGGAGAACTCACCCCTCCATTGTGACGGCTTCCCGCTCCGTGGCGGCGCCCCCGGCACGACGTCGCCCCCGGTGCCGCGCGGAGGAAGGCGCGGCGCTGGGGGCGTCGGGGACAGGCAGGTACTAGGAGGCCGACGGCGTGGCGGACGCGCTCTTGCAGCTCTCCTGCTTGGCCATCGCCTTGCCCACGTCGCCCTCCTCCAGGTTCTTCAGGGCATCGCTGCCGGACTGGCTCAGCTTGTCGAGCTCGCCCGCGATGTCCTTGAGGCCCTCGGCGAACTTCGCCTGGTCGCCGGTGTTCAACTTGTCGACCTGCTTCTTCAGGTCGGCGTACGACGTCGAGATCTTGTCCAGCTCCTTGACGGCGTTCTGCTGCTTCGTCTTGCCGTCGTCGACGTTCGGGGCGCCCGCCTTGTCGACGGCGTCACCGATCGCCTTGTACGCGTCGGACATGTCCTGGAACGCCTTGGAGTCCGTCTTCTGGACGTCGGCCGGCGCGCTGTTGTCCGAGGTCTCCTTCTGGATCGCGGCGTTGGCCGCCTCGATCTTCTTGGCCTGCGGCTGGACCGCGTCGCAGACCTGCTTGGCCCAGGAGTCCAACTTGTCGTTGCCGTCGTCTCCGCAACCCGACAAGGCCAGTACCAGTACCGCACCGCCGGACAGTGCGGCTGCGAGCTTCTTGTTCACCGGATCGGTCCCTTCCATGGCTCTCGGCCCCGGAACTTACACGCCGAGCACACGACAATCGCATCCCGGGCGCCCGGTAAGACCGCTTTGTTGACCTTTAGCAGCCATTTGCACCAAGGGAGAGAAGGCTCACGGAAGACAAGGGGCGACGTACGGAGCGAGCGGCGGACGGACCAAGGGGCGGACGGCCCGTCAACACGAGCCGTCCGCCCACCTGTTGCACGTCGCACTAGGTGCGGGAGGGTGCCACCTCCGGGTCCGCCGGCTTCGGTACCCGGCCCGCGCCGGGTCCGTCGCTGCCGTCCTCGTCGTCGCTGACCGCGATGCCGCGCCGCTTGGAGACGTACACCGCGCCGACGATGACCACGAGCGCGACGACGGCGACCACGACCCGTACGGGCACGCTCGCGTCGTCCCCGTAGCTGAACTTGACGACCGCGGGCGCGATGAGCAGCGCGACGAGGTTCATCACCTTCAGCAGCGGGTTGATCGCGGGCCCCGCCGTGTCCTTGAACGGGTCCCCGATCGTGTCACCGATCACGGTCGCCGCATGGGCCTCGCTGCCCTTGCCGCCGTGGTGCCCGTCCTCGACAAGTTTCTTCGCGTTGTCCCACGCGCCACCGGAGTTGGCGAGGAAGACGGCCATCAGCGTGCCGGTGCCGATGGCGCCCGCGAGGTAGGCGCCCAGGGCGCCGACGCCGAGCGTGAAGCCGACCGCGATCGGCGCCATGACGGCGAGCAGCCCGGGCGTGGCGAGTTCCCTGAGCGCGTCCTTGGTGCAGATGTCGACGACGCGCCCGTACTCCGGTTCCTCCGTGTAGTCCATGATCCCGGGGTGCTCGCGGAACTGCCGGCGCACCTCGTAGACCACCGAACCCGCCGACCGGGACACGGCGTTGATGGCGAGTCCGGAGAAGAGGAACACCACCGCGGCGCCGCCGATGAGCCCCACCAGGTTGTTGGGTTGCGAGATGTCCATCACGAGGTTCATCGGCCCGCCGTCGCCGACTTTCTCCCCGACGTCCCGCGCGGCGGTGAAGATCGCGTCGCGGTACGAGCCGAACAGTGCGGCGGCGGCGAGTACGGCGGTGGCGATGGCGATGCCCTTGGTGATGGCCTTCGTCGTGTTGCCGACGGCGTCCAGGTCGGTGAGGACCTGCGCGCCCGCGCCCTGGACGTCGCCGGACATCTCGGCGATGCCCTGCGCGTTGTCGGAGACCGGCCCGAAGGTGTCCATGGCCACGATGACCCCGACGGTGGTGAGCAGCCCGGTGCCGGCCAGCGCGACCGCGAACAGCGCGAGCATGATCGACGTGCCGCCGAGCAGGAACGCCCCGTAGACGCCGAGCCCGATCAGCACGGCGGTGTAGACCGCTGATTCGAGCCCGAGGGAGATCCCGGCGAGCACGACGGTCGCGGGCCCGGTCAGCGATGTCTTGCCGATGTCCCTGACCGGGCGCCGGGTCGTCTCGGTGAAGTAGCCGGTGAGCTGCTGGATCAACGCGGCGAGCACGATGCCGATGGCCACGGCGACGACCGCGAGGATCCGCGGATCGCCGTCCTTGACGCGGATCGCCACGTCGGTGACCCCGTCCAGGTCCGCGTACGTCCCGGGGAGGTAGACGTAGACGGCCACGGCGACGAGGGCGAGTGAGATCAGTGCCGAGATGAAGAATCCGCGGTTGATCGCGCTCATCCCGCTGCGGTCGGTACGGCGGGGCGCGACGGCGAAAATGCCGATCATCGCGGTGACGACCCCGATCGCGGGCACGATCAGCGGGAACGCGAGCCCGGCGTCGCCGAACGCCGCCTTGCCGAGGATCAGCGCGGCGACCAGCGTGACGGCGTAGGACTCGAAGAGGTCGGCGGCCATGCCGGCGCAGTCCCCGACGTTGTCGCCCACGTTGTCGGCGATGGTCGCGGCGTTGCGCGGGTCGTCCTCCGGGATGCCCTGCTCGACCTTGCCGACCAAGTCGGCGCCGACGTCGGCGGCCTTGGTGAAGATGCCGCCGCCGACCCTCATGAACATCGCGATCAGTGCGGCGCCGAGCCCGAACCCCTCCAGGACCTTGGGCGCGTCGGCCGCGTAGACGAGCACGACACAGGAGGCGCCGAGCAGGCCGAGCCCCACCGTGAACATGCCGACGACGCCGCCCGTGCGGAAAGCGATCTTCATGGCTTTGTGCGAGACGGCGGTGAGATCCTTTTCCGGCTCGCCTTCCGCCGGCGTCGCTTCCCGGGCCGCGGCGGCGACACGCACATTGCTGCGCACCGCGAGCCACATTCCGATATAGCCGGTGACCGCCGAGAAGCCCGCGCCGACCAGGAAGAAGATCGAACGTCCTGCCCGTTGATTCCAGTCGTCCGCGGGAAGCAGCATGAGCAGGAAGAACACCGCGACGGCGAATATGCCGAGGGTACGCAGTTGTCGACCCAGATAGGCTTTCGCGCCTGCCTGGATCGCCGCCGCGATCTTCTTCATGGATTCCGTTCCCTCACCGGCCGCGAGCACCTGGCGCACCAGGACTCCGGCGACGGCGAGCGCCGCGAGCGCGACGACGGCGATGACGATCACGATCAGACGGTTGTCGTCCGTCAGGACTGCGGCTGCGAAGGTAGAGGGCTCCGCCATTCGTCCTCCTTGACGCTTGGGCTGAGCTCAAGATGTGGACGGATTGTAGGGAGCGGAACCTGATCAAAACAGTACGCGGCAAACGTTTATGTTCTTCATCCGCGATCCGGTGAATAAACCTTTAACACCCCTGAGGCATTACCGGCGATGTGATCTACGAAGACACCCATAAAACTGATCTAGTAAAGCTGATCTAGAAATTCGGGAGAAATCATTCCGGCATGGGGCGGGACGCGGGGAGGCGCGTAGGCAGGAAACTCGCCAGGGAACACGGAAAAGGCCCTGCTCACCACGGGGGTGACCAGGGCCTCGTCGAAGATCGGCGGCGCGGGGCGCCGGAGTCGTCGTCCAGGGCTACGAGAGCGTCAACGGCACGATGGGCCATGTCATCCGAAGGAGACCACCGGACTCGTCGGCGGTCACCTCGACATCGTCCACGAGACCACTGATGACGGCGAGTCCCATCTCGTCCTCGCCCTCCGCCTCAAGTTCGTCACCGCCGTGCGGCCCGGGCGTGTCGGGATCGACCACGGTGCGCGGTGCCTCGTCGCCGACCTCGATGGAGAACTGCTTCTCCTCCTCGATCAGCGCCACCCGCACCGGCGCCGAGATGTCACTGCTCTGGTGCAGCCCCACGGCACGGCTGCACGCCTCGCCGACGGCGAGCCTGACCTCGTCGAGGACCGCCTCGTCCACGCCCGCCCTGCGCGCCACCGCGGCCGCCACGAGTCGGGCGGTCCTGACGTGCTCGGGCAGAGGGCTGAAGCGGAGTTCGACGGTGGCCATGCATCCCCCTCGGACGTACAGGCGAGCTCTCGGGGACCGAACCGGCCAAGGACCGGCCCCCAACCATCAACCGGACCGGCCCGACCGGCCGGATCCACTGGATCCGCCGGATCGGGCTGATCCCTTCGATCAACGCGATCAGTCGGTCGCCGCGACGGCTTCCTCGACCGAGGTGTGGATCGGGAACACCTTGGTCAGACCCGTGATCCTGAAAATCTTGAGAATGCGCTCCTGGTTGCAGACCAGGCGCAGCGAACCCTCATGGGCCCGCACACGCTTGAGGCCGCCGACCAGCACGCCGAGCCCTGTGGAGTCGAGGAAGTCCACGCCCTCCATGTCGACGACAAGGTGGAAACTGCCGTCGTTCACCAGCTCAACGAGCTGTTCGCGCAACTTGGGCGCGGTATATACATCGATTTCGCCACCGACCTCGACGACCGTACGATCGCCGACGGTACGGGTCGACAGGGACAGGTCCACGGATCCTCCAGCACCTTGCTATCGAGCGGTCGCCCCGCAGGGATACCTCGGCTTGATCCCCGGGACGGTTCGCCAGCCGCGATGGCATTCAATCACTTACCGGCAGGCGTGCACGACGCCTTGGAGGCATTGTCCGTCACGCCAGTGACACACTCGGTGCCGATGGCCAAGAATCACCGACCCGATCGACCCCTGTCGCCCGCTGCCTCGCGCCCCTCTCCGGGGGCGGTTCTGGAGCGGCTCGCCTCGGGTCCGAACAGGGCTGCGCGCATCACTCATACGGAGCACTTGCCCCCTCGTCCGGGCCGTCATGCCGTCTGGCCCGATCGGATCCGGTCCGAGGTCATCGCGGCGGTGCAGGAAGCCGGAATCGAACACCCCTGGGCCCACCAGGCCCGCGCCGCCGAGCACGCCCTGGACGGCGAATCGGTGATCGTCGCCACCGGCACGGCCTCCGGCAAGTCCCTCGCCTACCTGGTTCCCGTCCTCTCGAAGCTGCTCGACGGGTCCGAGGCGCCGAACGGGCGCGGCGCGACCGCCCTCTACCTCGCCCCGACGAAGGCCCTCGCCGCCGACCAGTGCCGATCCGTGAAGGAACTTTCACAACCTCTGGGCACGTCGATCCGTCCCGCGGTCTACGACGGCGACACCCCGTTCGAGGAACGCGAGTGGGTACGCCAGTACGGGAACTACGTCCTGACCAACCCCGACATGCTGCACCGCGGGATATTGCCCTCCCACCCGCGCTGGTCCTCCTTCCTGAAAGCGCTCAAGTACGTCGTCATCGACGAGTGCCACACCTACCGCGGCGTCTTCGGCTCGCACGTCGCCCAGGTGCTGCGCCGCCTGCGCCGCCTCTGCGCCCGCTACGGCTCCTCCCCCGTCTTCCTCCTCGCCTCGGCCACGGCGGCCGAGCCGGCCGTCGCCGCCGGCCGGCTGACGGGACTGCCGGTCGTCGAGGTCGCCGACGACGCCTCACCCCGCGGCGAACTCGTCTTCGCCCTCTGGGAGCCCCCTCTCACCGAGATGCACGGCGAGAAGGGCGCCCCGGTGCGCCGCACCGCCACCGCCGAGACCGCGGACCTCCTCACCGACCTGACCGTGCAGGGCGTCCGCTCCGTGGCGTTCGTACGTTCCCGGCGGGGCGCCGAGCTGATCTCGGTGATCGCCCAGGAACGCCTCGCCGAGATCGACCGCTCCCTGGTCCGCCGCGTGGCCGCCTACCGCGGCGGCTACCTCTCGGAGGAACGCCGCGCCCTCGAAGCCGCCCTGCACTCCGGTGAGCTCCTCGGTCTGGCCGCCACCACCGCCCTCGAACTCGGCATCGACGTCTCGGGCCTCGACGCCGTCGTCATCGCCGGTTACCCGGGCACCCGCGCCTCGCTGTGGCAGCAGGCGGGCCGCGCGGGCCGCTCCGGGCAGGGCGCCCTCGCCGTCCTCGTCGCCCGCGACGACCCGCTGGACACCTACCTGGTCCACCACCCCGAGGCCCTCTTCGACCAGCCCGTCGAGTCGACGGTCCTGGACCCCGACAACCCGTACGTGCTCGCCCCCCATCTGTGCGCCGCGGCTGCCGAGCTCCCGCTCACCGAGACGGACGTCGAGCTGTTCGGGCCGACGACGACGGAACTCCTCCCGCAACTCGAAGCGGCGAAACTGCTCCGCCGCCGCGTGAAGGCCTGGCACTGGACGCGCCGCGAGTCCGCCGCCGACCTCGCCGACATCCGCGGTGAGGGCGGCAACCCGGTGCAGATCGTCGAAGCCACCACAGGCCGACTGCTCGGCACCGTCGACGCGGGCTCCGCGCACACCACCGTCCACGACGGCGCCGTCCACCTCCACCAGGGCCGCACCTACGTCGTCAAACACCTCGACCTCGACGACGACGTCGCCCTGGTCGAACCCGGCAGCCCGACCTACTCCACCACCGCCCGCGACACCACCGCCATCTCCATCCTGGAGACGGACGTCGAAGTCCCCTGGGGCGAGGGCCGGTTGTGCTACGGCTCGGTCGAGGTCACCAACCAGGTCGTCGGCTATCTCCGCCGCCGCCTCATCACCGGCGAAGTCCTCGGCGAGACCAAACTCGACCTCCCCCCGCGCACCCTGCGCACCCGCGCCGTGTGGTGGACGGTCACCGAGGACCAACTCGACGCCGCCCGTATCAACCCCGAGATCCTCGGCGGCGCCCTGCACGCCGCCGAACACGCCTCCATCGGCATGCTCCCCCTCTTCGCCACCTGCGACCGCTGGGACATCGGCGGCGTCTCGATCCCCCTCCACCCGGACACCCTGCTCCCCACCGTCTTCGTCTACGACGGCCACCCCGGCGGGGCGGGCTTCGCCGAACGCGCCTTCCACACCGCCCGGGAATGGCTGACCGCCACCCGCGCGGCCATCGCCTCCTGCGAATGCGAGGCGGGCTGCCCCTCCTGCATCCAGTCCCCCAAGTGCGGCAACGGCAACGAGCCCTTGCACAAGCGGGGCGCGGTTCGACTCCTTTCGACGCTGCTGGAGGGAGCGAAGGGGCTGGTGGGGCCCGAGGGGCCGGAGGGGGCGAAGCAGTGAGCGGCTGACGCCGTGCACCGGACGGCCGGGTGCCGGGCCAGGCAGGTCCCTAGGGGACGCGCCGGGTCGGGGCCGTGTCGGCGGCAGGCCATCACGACGGGACCCGCGTTCTCGTCACCGCCCCTCTCCCGAAGCCCCAGGCGCACCAGGCACGCCGGGGGTACCAGGCACGCCGGGCACACCAGGCACACCAGGCACACCAGGCACACCAGGCACACCAGGCACGCCGGGCGTACCAGGATCACCGCTCGGCATCGGCCCCGCCGGACCCGCCCGTGCCCTGACCTGCGCCGCGAAGATCCCGGCGCCGACGGACGCGGTCACGTCGGACACCTCCCCGTACACCGCGCACCGCATGACGCGCGCACCCTGGGCCCGGGCCACCCGTTCGGCCAGGGCGCAGGCGACCGTCGTTCCCTCCATCCAGTGGTCGGCCGCCGCGAGCGCCGCCAGGTCGGCCGCGCCGCCCGCGCTGTGCCGCACCTCGACGGCTCGTCCCAGGGCCAGCACCCCGCCGAAGATCGCCCCGATCGCGGCGAGCGCCATGGCCACCCACACGGTCGCGGACCCCCGGTCCGAGCCCGTCCGGCCGCGCCCTCGCCGCCTGCGCGCACCTCCCCCGACCCGCTCCCTCATGTCTCCCTCACGTCTCCCCCACCGTCTCCTCCGCGACCGCCACGGCTTGCGCGCCGAGTTCGACGCCCAGTGGTCCCGGGCCCGTCGAACGTGCCCGTACCGTCACCCGGACCAGGTCGCCCTCGCGGCCCACCTCGATCCGCGCGCCGGACGGGGCGGCCTCGCGCGCCGCGCCGATCGCGGCGCCCCGCGGTTCCTGCCGCGCCACCGCTCTGGCCCCGGCCCGTGCCGCGTCCACACATCGGATCTGCGCCGACGCGGCGAGAAGCGCCCAGATCAGCGCCATCGTGAACGCCACCAGCACCGGCAGCACCACAGCCGCCTCCGCCGTCACCATGCCGCGGTCGCGGTGACGGCCGCGCAACGCCTCAGAACGACCCATGGAGGGCCTTCGCCACCAGCGACTGCAACGCCGACTGCACGACATCGCTCGTCACCACCTGGAACAGCAACCCGGCGAACCCCACCGCCGCGATCAGTCCCACCGCGTACTCGGCGCTGACCATGCCCGCGTCCCGACGTGCCGTCCGCACCGCCCTCACCCGGCGCGCCACTCCCGTGCGCAACCGGTCGTGCGTCCGTCCCCTGCGTGTTCCTGTCGTCCCCATCACAACCCCCTGTACGAATCGACGCTGTTCATTTCCTCGCCCGTGCGGTCGGGCAACACCTGCGGGCGTCGGCTCAGCGCCCGCCCAGCACTCCGTCCGCCAGGCCGATCACCACGGGCAGCACCCCGATCACGAGGAAGGCGGGCAGGAAGCACAGCCCCACCGGGGCCGTGATGATCACCGCGGCCCGGCGGGCCACCGCCGTCGCCCGGCGCCCCCGCTCGGCTCTGCACTCCGCGGCGAACCGCGCCACGGGTGCCGCCGCCGGTGCCCCCGACTCCCGCGCCCGCTCCAGCAGCCGGACGAGCGCGTCGGCCCCGGGTATCGACGCCAACTCCCGCCACGCCACGCCCGGCTCGCCGCCGAGTCGTACCTGTGCGGCGCCCCGCGCCATGGCCCGCCCCGCCGGGCCGCCCACCGATTCACCGACGGCGCGGGCGGCTCCCACCGGTTCCGCACCGGCCGCGACGCACGCGGCCAACAGGTCCGCCAGCAGGGGGAGTTGTCGCTCCGCCTCGGCGCGTACTCCCGCACCGATCGCCGCGCCCTCTCCCGCCCGCGCCTCCCTGCCCCGCCACCAGCGCCACACGACGCCCCCGGCGATCACCCCGACCGCCAGCCCCGGTACGCCGCCGACGCACACGTATCCGGTGCTCACCGCCCCGGCCACCGGCGCCCATCGCCGGACCGCGCCGGGCAGTCGCCATGCCTGCCGTCCGGGCCGCTCGGCGACCGCCGCCAGGACGAGCCGGACCCGCCGCCGCACCGCCCGCTCCCGCCGACGCGCCGCGACCTCCGCCAGCAGCCAGGCCACCAGCCCGGCGACGCACAGCACTACCCCCAGCCTGTGGACAACGTCCATCGCCTCTGCCTCCCTCGATCCACCGAGGCACGGCCGAACCAGCCAGTGCCCTCCCCGCCGGGACCCGCCCGCGCCGAACACCCGGCGCCCGCACAGGCCCCTCTCACGCCTCCGCCCCCCGCACGATCCGCACCGCCCACCACAGCCCCGCCGCCTCCAGCGCCCCGCCCACCACCAGGCAGCCCACCCCCGCCCCGGTGTGCAGCAGCACCCGCAACGGCTGGGCGCCCAGCGCCGAGCCGAGCAGCAACCCGAGCGCCGGCAACCCGGCGAGCATCACCACGGTCGACCAGGGCCCGGCCAACTGGGCTCTCAGGTCGGCCCGTTGGTCCCGTTCCGCCCGCAGCGCTCCTGCAAGGCGCTCCAGTCCGGCCGCGAGTCCCGCGCCCCGGTCCACGGCCACCCGCCAGCACGCGGCGAGCCCGTGCAGCCCCTCCGCCCCGGGCTGCCCCGCGACCTCCCGCAGGGCGCCCGGCACATCCCCGCCGAACCGGGCGGCGGCCACCACGGCCGCGCTTCCCGCGCCGGACAAAGCCGCCGATTCTCGTACCGCGACAGCCAGCGCCTCCCCGGGCTGCCGTCCGGCCCGCACCTCCCCCGCCATCAACCCGCACAGCCGGATCACCGCGTCCCCGCGCCGCTCCCGTTCCCGTCGCGCCTCCCGGGTCCGCCGCGCCCGTGCCACACCCGGCACGGCGCAAGCCCCGAGCACGAGCGGCAGCACCGAGGCCCCGATGAACCCGAGCACCAGCCCGGCGACCACGCAGCCCCATTCGGGCCGCGCCCGGACCCGCCTCCACCACCGCTCGACGGCGCCCCGCCACCCCGGCGCCCCCTCCTTCCCCGGGGCGATGCCCAACACCGCCCGAGCCCGTCGCACCTCCGCGTCCCGACGCCCGGCGGCCCAGAACACGGCCACCACTCCCAGCGCCCCCACGACCGCCCCCGCCGGCACCCCGCTCAGCACGGCGACCGCACCCCCAACAGCTCTCCGAGCCGCGGCCACCCCTCCCCAGGCGCGAACCCTCTGTCGCCCCACTCCAGCGCCGACACCGTCCGCACCCACCCGGCCGCGTCCCGCTCCAGTACATGGACCTGCGCGATGCGACGCCGCCCGCTCCGGTCCCGTACGAGGTGCAACACCACGGACACCGCGGCCGCCACCTGGCTGTGCAGCGCCGCACGGTCGAGTCCCGCCGCCGTCCCCAGCGCCTCCAGCCGTACCGGGACATCGCTCGCCGCATTGGCGTGCACGGTCCCGCAGCCTCCCTCGTGCCCGGTGTTGAGCGCCGCCAGGAGCGACACGACCTCGGCTCCGCGCACCTCACCGACCACGAGCCGGTCGGGGCGCATCCGCAGCGCCTGGCGCACCAGGTCCGCCAGCTCGACGGCCCCGGCACCCTCCTGGTTGGCGGGCCGCGCCTCCAGCCGCACCACGTGTGGATGGTCCGGCCGCAACTCGGCGGAGTCCTCGGCCAGCACGATCCGCTCCTGCGGCCCGACCAGGCCGAGCAGCGCGCTCAGCAGCGTCGTCTTGCCGCTGCCCGTACCGCCGCTGATCAGGTACGACAGCCGCGCGTCGAGCAGCGCCCGCAGCACCCGGTCGCCGCCCGGCGGCACGGTCCCGGCCGCCACCAGTTCCTTCAGGGTGAAGGCACGCGGCCGTACGACCCGCAGCGCCAGGCAGGTGCAGCCCACCGCGATCGGCGGCAGCACCGCGTGCAGCCGGGTCCCGTCGGGCAGTCGTGCGTCCACCCAGGGACGGGCGTCGTCCAGGCGCCGCCCCACCACGGCCGCGAGCCGCTGCGCCAGCCTTCGCACGGCTGCCGCGCTCTCGAAGCGGATCTCGGTACGTTCCAGGCCGCCGCCTCGGTCGACCCACACCTGGTCCGGCGCCGACACCAGGACATCCGTCACGGAGGCGTCCGCGAGCAGCGGTTCCAGCGGCCCCGCCCCCACCAACTCGGACCGCAACCGCCCGGCCGCGCCCAGTACTTCGGCGTCGCCGAGGATGCGCCCCTGCGCTCGGAGCGCCTCGGCCACCCGCGCGGGTGTCGCCTCCGCCCCGTTCTCCGCGAGCCACTGGCGTACGCCGTCCAGCATGCGCGCCCCGACCACCGCGCTCACCGGCGGTTCCCCGCATTCGGCTCGCACCAGGTCCGCACCGCACCCACCCCGTTCACCTCGGTCGACACCTCAGCCACCACGCCCCTCATGCGCTCACCCCGCCCCGGCCTCGTACGTACGTCACTCATGAGCCCCCTCCTTCCTCCGACCCCAGCGGCAACCGCTCCCAGAACTCCGTGCAGAACCGCCCCAGCGGCCCCCCTGTGCCCCGGCCGGGGCCGGCGCCCGCCCTCCGGTCTATGGGCAGTTCACCGGCGAGCGGCAGTCCGAGCAGCCGCGCCACCTCGTCGCCGTCGAGCGCTCCGGTCCCGGCCGCGGCTCCCGCACCTGAGGCAGGCGCGGTCACCACCCGCAGATCCCGCAGGACCATCCCCACGGCCCCGGCCACCCTGCGGGCCGCCGCGACGGCCCGCAGTTCGGGAGGGACGACGAGCAGCCCCAGATCGAGCTGGGCCAGCGCCTCCACCGACCCGGAGTCCACCCGGCGCGGCAGGTCCACCACGACGACTCCGCCCCTGCGCCGGCCCGCCGCGAGCACCGCGCGCACGGCCTCGGGCGGTACCGCGGCCAGCTCCCCGCGATCCCAACTGAGCAACCGCAGGTCGTGCAGGAGCGGCAGGGACTCCTCAAGCGCCGTGCTGCCGACCCGCCCCCGGGACTGGGCGAACGCGGGCCAGCGCAGCCCGTCCACCGCCTCGCCGCCGAGCAGTACGTCGAGCCCGCCGCCGAGCGGATCCGCGTCGACCAGGAGCGTGCGCCGCCCGGCTCGCGCGGCGGCCGTCGCAAGTGCACAGGCAAGCGTCGAGGCCCCCGCTCCACCGCGACCGCCGATCACTCCGACGGTCAGCGCGGGCCGCCCCACGCCCTCGGCGACATCGGCGATCCGGTCCATCAGCCACTGCTCGCCGTCGGGCAGCATCAGGACGTGGTCGGCGCCGATCTCCACCGCCCGCTTCCACACCCCGGGATCGTCCTGGTCCCGTCCCACGAGGACGACGCCCCGCCGCCGGGCCGCGCCGCGCAGCCGTCCGGCGGCGTCGTCCCCGACCAGCACCAGGGGCGCCGCCTCCCAGCTATCTCTGCCCGTCGGCGCCCCGTGGCCGACCTCCGGCCGTACGCCCGCCGCGGCGCACAGCCGCAAAAGGTCGTCCAGCAACTCGACGTCCTCCGTGACGATCAACGGTGCGCGCCGCACAGACCGCGTCTCACACGCCGTGGCCTCCGTCATGTCCCGCCCCCTTCTCCCCGCACACCGCACCCGCGGGGCCGTCCGATCCGTCGCGAAGCCCGGCGCCGACGCGCTGAATACCAGCCGCCCCAGCACGGCTCGGCCATAACGAACCGGCCATGAACACCGATCCGGACTTCGCGTGTGGAATCACCGTGCAGCGATCCCGTAAATCGTGTGGATCTTGGTCAATAACTGTGGACGCGAGAAGGCTTGTGAATATCCCCATCACCCATACCGGTGACACTGCGAAGTCGGCACAGGACGGAGACGTAACTTTCACAGAGCAGCCTCACGGTCACCCAGCGTGACGGCTTTGCCGTAGGCCGACTCCCGTACGCCGAGCCGGGAGCAGCCGGAGCCGGAGGCGAGGAGGCAAGAAAAAAGGACCCGAAAACGGGTCCGGACATGCGACGACCCCCGCCGGGGGGGAGAGCGGGGGTCGTCCCCTCGGTCTGACTCGGGGGGGGAGGAGCCAGACCGGGGTTAGCACGGTCGCGAACGATCCGTGACTTCCATGGTGTACCCGAGAGCCTTCTCAAGCAAACCCACGCGCCACAGCTTACGCCGAATGGTGGGCGCCTATGCTCAAACTCGTGGAAATCCAGTCGTCGCCCCACTCCATGCCGCGCACAGCGGCCTTCTTTGACCTGGACAAGACGGTCATCGCTAAGTCGAGCACGCTCACCTTCAGCAAGTCGTTCTACCAAGGCGGGCTGATCAACCGCAGGGCGGTGCTGCGTACCGCGTACGCGCAGTTCGTCTTCCTCGCCGGTGGCGCCGATCACGACCAGATGGAGCGGATGCGCGCGTACCTGTCGGCCCTGTGCCGCGGCTGGAACGTGGAGCAGGTGAAGGAGATCGTCGCCGAGACGCTGCACGACCTGATCGACCCGATCATCTACGACGAGGCGGCGTCCCTCATCGAGGAGCACCACACCGCCGGTCGTGACGTCGTCATCGTCTCCACCTCGGGCGCCGAGGTGGTCGAGCCCATCGGCGAACTGCTCGGCGCGGACCGAGTGGTGGCCACGCGCATGGTCGTCGGCGCGGACGGCTGCTTCACGGGGGAGGTGGACTACTACGCGTACGGGCCGACCAAGGCGGAGGCGATCAAGGAGCTGGCGCGGTCGGAGGGGTACGACCTCGCGCGCTGCTACGCGTACAGCGACTCGGCGACGGACCTGCCGATGTTGAGCGCGGTGGGGCATCCGCACGCGGTCAACCCGGATCGGGCGCTGCGCCGCGAGGCGCTCGCGCGCGCGTGGCCGATTCTCGACTTCCACAAGCCGGTGCGGCTCAAGCAGCGACTGCCGAACCTCTCCACCCCGTCGCGTCCGGCCCTGGTGGCCGCCGCGGCAGCGGTGGGCGCCGCCGCCGTCACCGCGGGCTTCGTCTGGTACGCCAGTCGGCACCGGACACCGACCGCCTCGCGTTGAGGCGTGCCCGTTTTAAGGGTGTTTGATCGTAAAAGTAAAGAAGTGTGTCCAGGGCTTCCGCTTCCCCCAGGGGAGGAGTACAAAGGAGTCAACGGCCCGCGAGACCAGGGACATCCGAGAGGATCACCTTCAACCGCAACCAAGGCCCCACGGACCGAAGCATGAACACCGGGCACCCACGCGACGTCGACCCGTCGATTACGGGCCAGCCGCACCAGGCCACGGGCAACGTCCCGACCTGATGGGCATTCATCGAGGACGCTTGGTAACCCGGCGCGTCATGTCAGCGGCGGTACGAGGACTCGTACCGCCGCAACCCTGTTCGGGACTCCCGGACGTCGCCCTCAGGCGGCACCGCGCTGTAGTGCCTCGCACACCGCGGTCGACTCCCTGACGCCCAGTTCGACCGCCTTGCCGCAGTGGGCGATCCAGGCGGCCATCCCCTGCGGCGTCCCCGACACATAGCCTTCGAGCGCCGCCGTGTACGCCGCGCGCCCCAGCTCCGCGTGACCCACCTCGGCCGGGCAGATCGACTTCGGGTCGAGACCGCTGCCCACCAGGACGATGCGCTCGGCGGCCCGTGCCACCAGGCCGTTGTGCGAACGGAAGGGGCGCAGGGCCAACAGCTCGCCGTGGACCACGGCGGCGCTCACCAGGGCGGGCGCCGAGCTTCCCCCGATGATCAACCGGGAGAGCCCCTCCAGCCGGCCGGCCACCTCCTCCGCGCCCGGTAGCGGAAGCTCGACGAGCGGCTCGTCGACCGGTTCTCCCGGCGTACGCGGGCGGCCGACGGCGTCCCCCCGGTCGGCCGCCGCGACGAGGTGCAGCCGCGCCAGCACCCGCAGCGGTGACTGCCGCCAGATGGACAGGAGCTGCCCCGCCTCGGCGGTCAGACGCAGAGCCGCGCCGACCGTGGGAGCCTCCGCGTCGCCGTCGGCGCCGCTGAAGTCGGTGCGCCTGCGCACCTCTTCGAGCGCCCAGTCGGCGCCGGACAGCGCCGCGCTCCCCCGCGCGCCGCGCAGCGCCGCCTCGGAGGTGACCTCGTTGCTGCGGCGCCGCATGACCCGGTGCCCGTAGACCCGGTCCACGGCCTTGCGCACGGAGTCCACGGATTCGCTCACGCCGGGCAACGTGCCGAGCGTGGCAAGGGGATCGGCTGTCGTACTCATGAGTACGACCCTACGGGCCGCGGGCCCGCGGCCCACGAAGGAGTGGTCTTCTTCACGCGCGCGGGGCACGCACAGCGATCGCTCCACTACGCTAGGTGAACATGAAGATCGCTTTCGTCGGGAAGGGCGGCAGCGGCAAGACCACGCTGTCCTCGCTCTTCATCCGCCACCTCGCCACCACCGGCTCTCCGGTCATCGCCGTCGACGCCGACATCAACCAGCACCTCGGAGCCGCGCTCGGGCTCGACGAGGACGTCGCCGCCGCTCTGCCCGCCATGGGCGCGCGACTGCCGCTCATCAAGGACTATCTGCGCGGCTCGAACCCGCGAATCGTCTCGGCCGACACGATGATCAAGACGACGCCCCCCGGGGAGGGCTCACGGCTGCTGCGCGTCGGCGAGAACAACCCGGTCTACGACGCCTGCGCGCGGCCCGTGGAACTCGACGGTGGCGCCGTACGTCTCATGGTCACCGGACCCTTCACCGAGGCCGACCTCGGTGTCGCCTGCTACCACTCCAAGACCGGGGCGGTGGAGCTGTGCCTGAACCACCTGGTCGACGGCCGCGGTGAGTACGTGGTGGTCGACATGACCGCGGGCTCCGACTCCTTCGCCTCGGGCATGTTCACCCGCTTCGACATGACGTTCCTCGTCGCCGAGCCGACCCGGAAGGGGATCTCCGTCTACCGCCAGTACAAGGAGTACGCCCGGGACTACGGCGTCGCCCTGAAGGTCGTGGGGAACAAGGTGCGCGCCGACGACGACGCCGACCTCGACTTCCTGCGCTCCGAGGTGGGCGACGACCTGCTCGTGACCGTCGGGCAGTCGGACTGGGTGCGCGCCATGGAGAAGGGCAGCCCGCCCCCCTTCGACCTCCTGGAGGAGAACAACAGGGCCGCCCTGCGGGCCCTCCAGGCCGCGGCCGACGCGACGTACGAGGCCCGCGACTGGGAGCGGTACACGCGCCAGATGGTGCACTTCCACCAGAAGAACGCGCAGAGCTGGGGCAACGAGAGGACCGGGGCCGACCTGATGGCGCAGATCGACCCCGGTTACGTGCTTCAGGAGAGCGTCACCGCGCCCGCCTGACCTGGCTCACCGCTTGGCCGCGCGCGTGCCCGGCGCCCCCTTGGGCGCCGGGGCCGGCTTGTCGGCCAGGAAGGACGCCCAGCCGTGCTCGGGCGCCTTGCCCACCTCCAGACCGGCGAGCTTCGCGAGGACCGCCGGGTCCTGCGCGTCGAGCCAGTCGGCGAGCTGCCGGAAGGAGACGCAGCGGACCTCGGGCTTGTTGCAGACCGTCCGGATCGTCTGCTCGACGGCGCGCATGTAGACGCCGCCGTTCCAGGACTCGAAGTGGTTGCCGATGATCAGCGGGGCGCGGTTGCCGTCATAGGCGCGCCGGAAGCCGGCGATCAGGCTGTCGCGCATCTGGTCGCCCCAGTACCCGCGCTTGGCGGGGTCGCCCTGTGTCGTGCCGCCCGACTGGTTGACCAGGAAGTTGTAGTCCATGGCGAGCTGTTCGTAGGAGTGGCCGCGGAACGGGACGAGCTGCATGGACAGGTCCCACAGGCCGTGCTTCTTCTTGGGCCACAGTTGGTCGTTGACGCCGCTGGTGTCGTAGCGGAAGCCCAGTTCGTGGGCGGCGCGCATGAAGTTCTCCTGGCCTTCGAGGCAGGGGGTGCGGGCGCCGACGAGTTCCTTGTCGTAGTCGAAGGGCAGCGGGTCCGCCTTCTTCAGGCCCGTGTTGCTCTTCCATGTCCGCACGAAGGACTTGGCCTGCTCGATCTCGCTCTTCCACTCGTCCACGGACCACTGGCCGACGCCGCCGTCGCTGCCGCAGAAGTGACCGTTGAAGTGGGTGCCGATCTCGTTGCCTTCGAGCCAGGCGCCGCGCAGTTGCTCGGCGGTGTCCCGGATTCCCTCGGCGTCGTTGAAGCCGATGTCCGAACGGCCGGGTGCGTGCTGCGGCGGGTGATAGAGGTCCTTCTTGGCCCCGGGCAGCATGTAGACGCCGCTGAGGAAGTACGTCATGGTCGCGTTGTTCTTCTTGGCGACCTTGCGGAAGTACGAGAACAGCCGCTGTCCGTCCTCGCCGGCGCCGTCCCAGGAGAAGACCACGAACTGCGGGGGCTTCTGGCCGGGTCTGAGCCGCTCGGCTCTCGGCAGATGCGGCTGCCGGCCGGTGTACGCGGTGGAGCCGTCGCCGATCAGCCGGACCGCCTTGCGGGGTGCGGCGGGCGCGGCCTTCTTCGGGCCGAGGGCGCCGGGGTCGCGTGCGGTGCTCGGGTCACTGTTCGCGCAACCGGCCAGGATCGTGGCGCATGTCGCGGCGGCGCCGATGACCGCGGTGATCCTCAGGGTGGTGGTCCTCTGGGTGGCGGCCATCTTCCGCCCACCTACTTCCTTGGGGTCGGCCTGCAAGACATGTGGGTGCCTGAATCGCCCGCTTCATACGGGTGGCACCGTCACCGTTGCACGACCTATCCGCACCATTAGTACGACAAGCCGACCAATATTCTTATTCACTCCCTGTAGTGAATCATTACCCCATTTGCCTGGTTAATCCGTCCACAACCTTTACTCTGCATTACGATCCATTTACCGAGCGTTTCATTTCATCCCGCCGCTGCACGCCGTGAACCACGGCCGCGACCGACCCCCACCCACCGCTCGGGGGTCCCCCCACATTCCGCGACCGCGCTGCACCCCGGAGGAGACGGGAACCATGTCAGCCTGCGTACCCACCCGATCAAGCGACCCCGACCGGACGGACGAGCCGACCACCACCGCCGTCAAGGCGCACAGCCCCCCACCGGCGCCCCGCCGCCGCTTCCGTGTCGCGGGCGCCGATCTGTCGGCGTCCGTCGCGGTCTTCCTCATCGCCCTCCCGCTCTCCCTCGGCATCGCCCTCGCGACCGGCGCGCCGCTGGAGTCGGGGCTCGTCGCCGCCGCTGTCGGCGGACTCGTCACCGGCCTGCTGGGCGGCGCCCCGCTCCAGGTCAGCGGCCCGGCCGCGGGTCTGACCGTGGTCACCGCCGAGCTGATCCAGCGCTATGGATGGCGGACCACCTGCGCCATCACCGTCCTCGCCGGACTCGCCCAACTCGGGCTCGGCTGCCTGCGGGTGGCCCGTACGGCGCTCGCCGTCAGCCCCGCCGTCGTGCACGGCATGCTCGCCGGCATCGGCATCACCATCGCCGTCGCCCAACTCCACATCGTCCTCGGCGGCAGTCCCGAGAGCGCGGTGCTCGACAATCTGGCGTCGTTGCCCTCCCAGTTGGGCGCCGCCCAGCCAGCCGCCTACGGCGTGAGCGTCCTCACCCTCGCCGTCCTGTTCTCCTGGCCGCGCATCCCGGGCCGGGCGGGCCACATCCTGCGCAAGGTGCCCGCCGCCCTCGTCGCCGTGTCGTCGGCGACCGCTGCCACCGCGCTGTTCGGCCTGACGCTGCCCAAGGTCGACCTGCCGTCCTGGAGCAGCCACGCGCTGGCCGGGCTGCCGGACGGGCCCGTACTCGGGATCGCCGCCGCCGTGCTGACGACCACGCTGGTGTGCAGCGTGCAGTCGCTGCTCGGGGCCGTCGCCACCGACAAGCTGGCCTCCTCCCGGACCGATCTGCCGCCCGAGACGCGCCGCTCGAACCTGAACCGCGAACTGCTCGGACAGGGCGCCGCGAACATCGTGTCCGGATCGCTCGGCGGGCTGCCCGTCGCGGGGGTCGCGGTGCGCTCGGCCGCCAATGTGAACGCGGGCGCCGTGAGCCGGAACTCCTCGATGCTGCACGGCGTCTGGGTGGTGGCGGCCACCCTGCTGCTGGTGCCCGTCCTGGAGCTGATCCCGCTCGCCTCCCTCGCCGCCCTGGTGATGGCGGTCGGCATCCAGATGGTGTCCCTGCACCACATCCGCACGGTCACCCGCCACCGTGAGGTGCTGGTCTACGTCGTGACCACGCTCGGCGTCGTCGTGTTCGGCGTCCTCCAAGGTGTGGGGCTCGGCGTCGCGGTCGCCGTCGCCGTCGCGCTGCACCGGCTCACGCGGACCCGCATCACGCACGAGGAGGACGCCCGCGGCGCCCACCATGTGCGGGTCCGCGGCCAGTTGACCTTCCTCGCCGTGCCGCGGCTGAGCCGGGTGCTGCATCAGGTGCCCCATGGCGCCTCGTGCGTCGTGGAGTTGGACGGGTCGTTCATGGACCATGCCGCGTACGAGGCGTTGCAGGACTGGGAGAAGGCGCACACCGCGCAAGGCGGGCAGGTCGAGCTGGCCGGTCGTGGCGGGAGCCGGATCGCGGAGCCCGCGAGCGCCAGCCACTCGTGCTGCCGGCCCTGGACACCGTGGCGCAACCACCACTGCGACCGGCCGTCCGACCCGGCGCCCGAGACCGCCCCGCCGCGCGGCGGGCACCACTTGGCCAGAGGCATCAGCGCGTTCCAGCGGAACACGGCGCCGCTGGTGCGCGGCGAGCTCGCGCGGCTGGCGAGAGAGGGTCAGAAGCCGACGCAGCTCTTCTTGACCTGTGCGGATTCACGGCTCGTCACATCGATGATCACTTCCAGCGGGCCGGGCGACCTCTTCGTCGTACGGAACGTGGGCAATCTCGTCCCGCTGCCCGGGGCCGAGAGCGGGGACGACTCGGTCGCCGCCGCCATCGAGTACGCGGTGGACGTGCTGAAGGTGCAGTCGATCACCGTGTGCGGGCATTCCGGGTGCGGAGCCATGCAGGCGCTGTTGAGCAGCCCGCCCGACGGGGCCAGTGCGCTGACGCCGCTCAAGCGGTGGCTGCGGCACGGTGCGCCGAGCCTGGAGCGGCTGAGCGACGACGGGCTGCCGTGGGCGCGGCTCGCCGGGCGGGCACCCGCCGACGCCGTCGAGCAGCTCTGTCTCACCAATGTCGTCCAGCAGTTGGAGCATCTGCGGGCGCACGAGTCGGTGGCGCGGGCCGTCGAGCGCGGCGCGCTGGAGCTGCACGGGATGTACTTCCACGTCGGTGAGGCGCAGGCGTACCTGTTGGAGGAGCCCACGGAGGAGCCCGATCGCGTCTTCGGACAGGTCACGGCCGACGCCGCCGACGAGAGCGACGGCGTACCGGCCTGAACCCTCCCTCAGCCTCCCGCGTGGAACCCGAGGAGAACGCACGGCTCCCGGCCGCTTCGGCCGGGAGCCGTCGACAGGTCTAAACCAATTCATCGACCCCCCTTGTCACCAGGGGTCGGCGTCTGATGAGCTGTGGTTTGGGACACAACGGGCGCCCGGCAAAGCACCGTAAGGGAGATGTCGTGAGCAACGAAAGCCTGGCCAACCTCTTGAAGGAGGAGCGTCGCTTCGCGCCGCCGGCCGATCTGGCCGCGAACGCCAACGTCACGGCCGAGGCGTACGAGCAGGCCAAGGCTGACCGGCTCGGGTTCTGGGCCGAGCAGGCCCGCCGCCTGACCTGGGCCACCGAGCCGACCGAGACGCTGGACTGGTCGAACCCGCCGTTCGCCAAGTGGTTCAAGGACGGCAAGCTGAACGTCGCGTACAACTGCGTCGACCGGCACGTGGAGGCCGGGAACGGCGACCGGGTCGCGATCCACTTCGAGGGTGAGCCGGGCGACAGCCGGGCCATCACCTATGCCGAACTCAAGGACGAGGTCAGCCGCGCCGCCAACGCGCTGACGGAACTGGGCGTCCGGCAGGGCGACCGGGTCGCGGTCTACCTGCCGATGATCCCCGAGGCGGTCATCGCGATGCTGGCCTGCGCCCGCATCGGCGCCGCGCACTCCGTCGTCTTCGGCGGCTTCTCCGCCGACGCCATCGCCAAGCGCATCGAGGACGCCGACGCCAAGGTCGTCATCACCTCCGACGGCGGCTACCGCCGCGGCAAGCCCTCCGCGCTCAAGCCCGCCGTCGACGAGGCCGTCGGCCGCGTCGAGGGCGTCGAGAAGGTCCTCGTCGTCCAGCGCACGAAGCAGGACGTCGCCTGGACCGAGGGCCGCGACCTGTGGTGGCACGAGGTGGTGGGGCGGCAGTCGGCCGAGCACGAGCCGCAGGCGTTCGACGCCGAGCAGCCGCTGTTCATCCTCTACACCTCGGGCACGACGGGTAAGCCGAAGGGCATCCTGCACACCTCGGGCGGCTATCTGACGCAGGCCAGCTACACGCACCACGCGGTCTTCGACCTCAAGCCCGAGACGGACGTGTACTGGTGCACGGCCGACATCGGCTGGGTCACCGGCCACTCGTACATCACGTACGGGCCGCTCTCGAACGGTGCGACGCAGGTCATCTACGAGGGCACGCCGGACACCCCGCACCAGGGCCGGTTCTGGGAGATCGTGCAGAAGTACGGCGTCACGATCCTCTACACGGCGCCGACCGCGATCCGGACGTTCATGAAGTGGGGCGACGACATCCCCGCCAAGTTCGACCTGTCCAGCCTGCGCGTGCTCGGCTCCGTGGGTGAGCCGATCAACCCCGAGGCGTGGATGTGGTACCGGAAGAACATCGGCGCCGACAAGTGCCCCATCGTCGACACGTGGTGGCAGACCGAGACCGGCGCCATGATGATCTCGCCGCTGCCGGGCGTCACCGAGACCAAGCCGGGCTCGGCCCAGCGCGCGCTGCCCGGCATCGCGGCGACGGTCGTCGACGACGAGGCCAACGAGGTCCCGAACGGCGGCGGTGGATACCTCGTCCTGACCGAGCCGTGGCCGTCGATGCTGCGCACCATCTGGGGCGACGACCAGCGGTTCATCGACACGTACTGGTCCCGTTTCGAGGGCAGGTACTTCGCCGGTGACGGTGCGAAGAAGGACGAGGACGGCGACATCTGGCTGCTCGGCCGGGTCGACGACGTCATGCTCGTCTCCGGGCACAACATCTCGACCACCGAGGTCGAGTCCGCGCTCGTCTCCCACCCGGCCGTCGCCGAGGCCGCCGTCGTCGGCGCCGCCGACGCCACGACCGGCCAGGCCATCGTCGCCTTCGTCATCCTGCGCGGCAGCGCGAACGCCGAAGACGAGAACCTCGTCGCCGACCTGCGGAACCACGTCGGTGCCACGCTCGGCCCGATCGCCAAGCCCAAGCGGGTCCTGCCGGTCGCCGAGCTGCCCAAGACCCGCTCCGGCAAGATCATGCGCCGCCTCCTGCGCGACGTCGCGGAGAACCGGGAGCTGGGTGACGTCACCACGCTCACCGACTCCTCCGTGATGGACCTGATCCAGACCAGGCTGCCCGCGGCACCCAGCGAGGACTGATCCACTCCAGTACGGCGGAACGGGCACCCGGCGAGCGCGCCGGGTGCCCGTTCCGTGCGTATGGTGATGATCACCAGGCAGGACCGCGTGCACCCGGTAGGGTGAAAGCGCGTCAAGGACGCGACAAGTAGTCCCCAGGTGTGCCGGGAAGTCTGGTCGGCGGAGTCATCAGCCGTACCCGACCGGAGGTTCCCCGCGTGAGCGCGCCCCACAAGAGCGACCGCAAAGTATTCGGCCACCTGTCGCTGCCCGAGCGGAACTTCGTGGCCGAGGCCCTGCGGACCGAGACCGTCGGCGGGATGCTGCTCCTCCTCGCGGCCGTCGCCGCCCTCGTCTGGGCCAACGTCCCGGCCCTCAGCCACAGCTACGAGACCGTCCGCGACGTCCACATCGGACCCGCCGCGCTCGGTCTCGACCTCTCCCTCGAACACTGGGCCGCCGACGGTCTGCTGGCCGTCTTCTTCTTCGTCGCGGGCATCGAACTCAAACGCGAACTCGTCGCCGGTGACCTGCGCGACCCGAAGGCCGCCGCGCTCCCGGTCGTCGCCGCCGTCTGCGGCATGGCCGCGCCCGCCCTCGTCTACACCCTGGTCACCGTGGTCGGGGACGGTTCGACGGCCGGCTGGGCCGTGCCGACCGCGACCGACATCGCGTTCGCGCTGGCCGTCCTCGCCGTCATCGGTACGTCGCTGCCGGGCGCCCTGCGCGCCTTCCTGCTGACCCTGGCCGTCGTCGACGACCTCCTGGCCATCCTGATCATCGCGGTCTTCTTCACCGACGACCTGAACTTCGCCGCGCTCGGCGGCGCCGTCGTCGGTCTCGCCGTCTTCTGGCTGCTCCTGCGCAAGGGCGTACGCGGCTGGTACGTGTACGTGCCGCTGGCCCTCGTCATCTGGGCCCTGATGTACAACAGCGGCATCCACTCCACCATCGCCGGTGTCGCCATGGGCCTGATGCTGCGCTGCACCCGGCGCGAGGGCGAGGAGTGCTCCCCCGGGCAACACATCGAACACCTGGTGCGGCCCCTGTCGGCCGGACTGGCCGTCCCGCTGTTCGCCCTGCTCAGCGCTGGTGTGGCGGTGTCGGGCGGGGCACTGGGCGATGTGTTCACCAGGCCCGAGACGCTCGGTGTCGTCCTCGGCCTCGTCGTCGGCAAGGCCCTCGGCATCTTCGGCGGCACCTGGCTCACGGCCCGGTTCACCAAGGCGTCGCTCTCCGAGGAACTGGCCTGGGCGGACGTCTTCGCCGTCGCCTCGCTCGCCGGGATCGGCTTCACCGTCTCGCTCCTGATCGGCGAACTCGCCTTCACCGACGACCCGCTGCTGACCGACGAGGTGAAGGCAGCCGTGCTCGTCGGCTCCCTCGTCGCGGCCGTGTGCAGCGGCGTACTCCTGAGGATGCGGAACGCGAAGTACCGCTCCCTGTGGGAGGCGGAGGAGCGCGACGAGGACCTCGACGGTGTCCCCGACATCTACGAGAAGGGCAATCCGGACTACCACCTGCGGATGGCCGCGATCCACGAGAAGAAGGCCGCGGAGCATCGAAGGCTTGCCGAAGTGGCGGGCGGGGAAGGCGCCGAAGGCGAGCGTCCGGCATGATCTGACATCAAGTCCGCACATCCGGAGCATCCACAGCATCTAAAGGAAACAGGGAGTACGCGATGAGCGCACCCGACGGCAGCACGGTCGGCGCGGTCGGCACGGTCGGCGCCGAACGCAGCATCGGCCAGCTTTTCGCCTCGGCGACGACCGAGATGTCCGCGCTGGTGCACGACGAGATCGCCCTGGCGAAAGCGCAGCTCAAGCAGGACGTCAAGAAGGGCGCGGTCAGCGGCGGGGCGTTCTCGGCGGCGCTGACGGTGCTGATCTTCTCGCTGCCGATGCTGAGCTTCGCGCTCGCGTACGGCATCAACGCCTGGACCGGCGGGCACAACGGCAACGGCGGCTGGAACCTCGCCTGGTGCTTCCTGCTCTCCTTCGCCGCGAGCGTGGTCTTCGCCGGTCTGCTCGCGCTGATCGGCACCGTCTTCGCCAAGAAGGCGAAGAAGGGCAAGGGGCCGCAGAAGGTCGCCGCCTCCGTCAAGGAGTCGGCGGGCGTCCTGCAGAACGCCAAGCCCCACCCCCGTCAGGTGACGTCCGGTGACCGTGTCCCCGACGCCATCGAGGCTGTGGGACGCTCGTCTGCATGACGGACCCCGCCACTCCTTCGGCCCAACCGCCTTCCTCTGTCGTACGTCGTGACATCCCCGGTGGAAAAGAGGTCGTCCACCGGGACGTCGCGGCCAACGGCGCGCGCTTCCACATCGCGGAGCTGGGCGAGGGGCCGCTCGTCCTGCTGCTGCACGGCTTCCCGCAGTTCTGGTGGACCTGGCGCCACCAGCTCGGCGCACTCGCCGACGCGGGTTTCCGGGCCGTCGCCATGGACCTGCGGGGCGTGGGCGGCAGCGACCGGACGCCGCGCGGCTACGACCCGGCGAACCTCGCGCTCGACATCACCGGGGTGGTGCGCTCCCTCGGCGAGCCGGACGCGGCGCTCGTGGGGCACGACCTGGGCGGCTATCTCGCGTGGACGGCGGCCGTGATGCGCCCCAAGCTGGTGCGCCGGCTCGCGGTGTCGTCGATGCCGCACCCGCGGCGCTGGCGCTCGGCCATGCTGTCGGACGTCAAGCAGACCGCGGCCGGTTCCTACATCTGGGGATTCCAGCGGCCCTGGCTGCCGGAGCGTCAACTGGCGGCGGACGGCGGGGCGTTGGCGGGCCGGTTGGTCCGCGACTGGTCGGGGCCGCAGCAGCCCGACGACGAGACCGTGGAGACGTACCGGCGCGCCATGTCCATCCCGTCGACCCCGCACTGCTCGATCGAGCCGTACCGCTGGATGGTGCGGTCGATGGCCCGCCCCGACGGCATCCAGTTCAACCGGCGCATGAAGCGGCCGGTCCGGGTGCCGACGCTGCATCTGCACGGTTCGCTCGACCCGGTGATGCGCACGCGCAGCGCCGCGGGCTCAGGCGAGTACGTCGAAGCGCCCTACCGCTGGCGCCTGTTCGACGGCCTCGGCCACTTCCCGCACGAGGAGGACCCGGCCGCCTTCTCCAAGGAACTGGTGAGCTGGCTGCAGGATCCCGAGCCCGATCGGTGACCCTGCCGTAGCAACCGGTGAGCGCCCGGCATCCGTGCGGGAACGCCTGTTCTACGAACGGCCAAATGCCCGACGCATAAGCCAATTTGGGGGCCGTGGGGGCGGTTACCGACCATGGGGCCCGGGCACACGTCGGTGTATGGGCTGGACGCACGACTACAGTGACGCAGCACGCAATCGCCGCCCAGCGATGACGCTGGGCTCTCCCCAGAGGGGCGCGCCGCAGGAGTACGCGGCGCACGATCCCCGGCTGGGAATTCCGCGCATCCTGCGCCGCCGGGCCCGGTGGGTGTCGGCCCGGCTGCGCCACAGCGGGCGCGGCTGACACCTTCACGGCTCCGGGGCATTCGCCCCTGGAGCGCACACTCGTACCTACAGCGCGCAGGCGTCCGTGTCCACCTGCTGGACCGCCGTGCGGCCCCGCGTGATGTCGGTGGCGATCTCGTCCCTGGTGAGCGCGTAGCCGGTCTGTGAGTTGTCCAGGGACTTGGCGAAGACGACACCGTAGACCTGGCCGTCCGGCGTCAGGAGCGGTCCGCCCGAGTTGCCCTGGCGGACCGTCGCGTACAGCGAGTAGACGTCGCGCTGGACCTTGCCGCGGTGGTAGATGTCCGGGCCGTCGGCGCTGATACGGCCGCGGACCCGCGCCGCGCGCACGTCGTACGCGCCGTTCTCCGGGAAGCCCGCGACGATCGCGCCGTCGCTGCGCCGTGCGTCCCTGGACGTGAACCGCAGGGGCGGCGCCTTCAGTTGCGGCACGTCCAGGACCGCGATGTCCCGCTTCCAGTCGTAGAGCACGACCCTCGCGTCGTACTTCACGCCCTCGCCGCCGATCTGCACGGTCGGCTCGTCGACGCCGCCGACCACATGCGCGTTCGTCATCACGCGACGGTCGGAGAAGACGAACCCGGTGCCCTCCACGACCTTGCCGCAACTCGACGCCTGCCCCACGACCTTGACGATCGAACGCTTGGCGTTCAGCGCGGTCCTGCTGGTCGCAAGGGCCGGGTCGGGCGGCTGGACCTCGGTGATCGGCTCGTTGGCGAACGGGCTGAACACCTGGGGGAAACCGTTCTGCGCGAGCGTGGAGGAGAAGTCGGCGAACCAGGTGTCGGCCTGTCCCGGCAGCGCCCGTGAGACGCCGAGCAGCACCTTGGAGCCACGGACCTCGGTGCCGAGCGTGGGCAGCGTCGTACCGGCGAGCGCGGAACCTATCAGCCAGGCGACCAGGAGCATCGCCCCTACGTTGACGACGGCGCCGCCCGTCGCGTCCAGTGCGCGGGCCGGGGACCAGGTGATGTATCTGCGCAGCTTGTTGCCCAGGTGGGTGGTGAAGGCCTGGCCGATCGAGGCGCAGACGATCACGACGACCACGGCGACGACGGCGGCGGTCGTCGTGACGTCCGCGTCGCTGGTGGCCGCGCCCCAGATCAGGGGCAGCGTGTAGACCGCGACGAGGCCGCCTCCCAGGAAGCCGATCACCGACAGGATGCCGACGACGAAGCCCTGTCGGTAGCCCACGATCGCGAACCAGACGGCAGCCGCGAGCAGCAGGATGTCCAGCACGTTCACCGAATTCTGGCCTCGCCTCGCATCGCGGTCTTCCACTTCCGCGCCGGAGTCACGGGGACGGTCCCCAGGACGGCACGGCACGGGGGCCACCCTGTCATGTGCGCCAGTCGAGTGGGACCGTCTTGGCTCGGTCCCAGGGGCGCTCCCAGCCCGCGTGGTGCAGGATCCGGTCGATCACTCCGGCCGTGAAACCCCAGACCAGCGCGGATTCCACCAGGAACGCGGGGCCCTTGTGACCGCTCGGATGAATGGTCGTCACCCGGTTGTCCGGGTCCGTGAGATCGGCCACCGGGACCGTGAAGACGCGGGCCGTCTCCGCCGGGTCGACGGCCTCGACCGGGGTCGGCACCCGCCACCAGCCGAGCACCGGTGTCACCACGAAGCCGCTGACCGGGATGTAGAGCCGCGGCAGCACGCCGAAGAGCTGGACGCCGCCCGGGTCGAGGCCCGTCTCCTCCCATGCCTCGCGCAGGGCGGCGCGAAGCGGTCCCTCGGTGTGCGGGTCGCCGTCCTGCGGGTCGAGGGCGCCGCCGGGGAAGGACGGCTGGCCCGCATGGGATCTGAGCGAGCCCGCCCGCTCCATCAGCAGCAGCTCGGGGCCGCGTTCACCGTCCCCGAACAGGATGAGCACCGCGGACTGCCGCCCCGCGCCGTCCTCCGGCGGGAGGAAGCGGCTGAGCTGGTCCCCGCGGAGGGTACGGGCCGCCTCGGCGACCGGCACGAGCCAGCCGGGCAGGCCCTCGGTGCGAAGGGAGACGTCCGGGATGGGCGGGGCGGGCGTGGGCACAGAGGTGTGCGGGGTGGCGCCGCCCCGCACACCCGCGTCGACGTCACCGGCGCGGGCATGGCCGACGTCACCGGCCCGGTCCGGCGTCCTCCCGGTCGCATCGGTCACGCCCGGTCCGTCGGACCCGCCCGTCCCGCCGCTCATCGCCTCGATCTCGCTCACGTGCTTCATCTCGCCGCCCCCGTACCCGTCGTGACTCGCCCAACGCCTGCCCGCCCCCGTTTCGTTCCGCGACCCGGGGATGTCACCCGGTCGTGTCACCGGGGGTGCCGGTCAGCGGCGGGGCCGGGATGCCGCCCGCGTCCAGGTACGACTGCGGGGGCTTGAGACGCTGGCCGGGGAAGCCGCCCTTCTCGTACTTGAGCAACTTCTTCGCCTTCTCCGGGTCGGTCTCGCCCTCCCCGTACGCCGGGCAGAGCGGAGCGATGGGGCAGACGCCGCAGGCCGGTTTGCGGGCATGGCACATGCGGCGGCCGTGGAAGATCACGTGATGGCTGAGCATCGTCCAGTCACTCTTCGGGAAGAGCTCGCCGACGGCCTTCTCGACCTTGTCCGGGTCGGTCTCCTCGGTCCACTTCCAGCGGCGGACGAGGCGGCCGAAGTGGGTGTCGACAGTGATGCCCGGCCGCCCGAACGCGTTGCCCAAAACGACGAAGGCCGTCTTGCGGCCCACCCCGGGCAGCTTGACGAGGTCCTCCAGCCGCCCGGGCACCTCGCCCCCGAAGTCCTCGCGCAACGCCTTGGCCAGGCCCATGATCGACCTGGTCTTGGCCCGGAAGAAGCCGGTCGGCCGGATCAGCTCCTCGACCTCCTCCGGGTCGGCCGCGGCCAGATCCTCGGGCGTCGGGTACTTGGCGAACAGCGCCGGAGTCGTCTGGTTGACCCTCAGATCGGTCGTCTGGGCGGACATCACCGTGGCGAGGACGAGCTGGAACGGGTTCTCGAAGTCCAGCTCCGGGTGCGCGTACGGGTACGTCTCGGCGAGCTCCCGGTTGATCTTCCGCGCCCGGCGGACCAGCGCCGTACGCGACTCCGTTTTGGCCGAACCGGTCGCCTTCGGGGCGGGGCCGGCCGCCTTCTTCGTGGCGGGCTTCTTCGCGGGCATGAGCTGTGCGGCCTTTCCCTGTACGGACACGGTCCGGGGCATCGTCGTGCCGGTGGGCCGGGCAGCACCGAGCCCCCGTTCGCCCACAGCGGAATTCTGGTCGGCTGTCACCGCTCCAGCCCCCTCCGCCTGTGTGGTCACCGGCTTTTTGGACACTCGGCAAGCCTAGAGCCCGGCACCGACATCCGCCCCGGAGCCCTCGGATCGGCCCCCGATTGGCCCCCTCCCCGTCGGGTTGTGACGCAGGTGCGGCAGACTTGTGTCTGAGTGACTGATCACACTGTTTGGACCGTCCGGCAAAATGGGCGGCGGGAAACAACCGTCCCCCGCAGTGCAGGCGACATAGGAGAGAAACTCGTGGACGACGTTCTGCGGCGCGCCCCGCTCTTCGCGGCGCTCGATGACGAGCAGGCCGCGGAGCTCCGCGCCTCCATGAGTGAGGTGACCCTCGCGCGCGGTGATGCCCTGTTTCACGAGGGCGACCCCGGTGACCGCCTCTACGTGGTCACCGAAGGCAAGGTGAAGCTTCACCGCACATCCCCCGACGGCCGCGAGAACATGCTGGCCGTGCTGGGCCCCGGCGAGCTGATCGGCGAGCTGTCGCTCTTCGACCCCGGCCCGCGTACCGCCACCGCCAGCGCGCTGACCGAGGTGAAGCTGCTCGGCCTCGGCCACGGCGACCTCCAGCCGTGGCTGAACGCGCGGCCCGAGGTGGCCGCGGCCCTGCTGCGCGCCGTCGCCCGGCGGCTGCGCAAGACCAACGACCAGATGTCCGACCTGGTCTTCTCCGACGTGCCGGGCCGCGTGGCCCGCGCGCTCCTCGACCTGTCGCGCCGCTTCGGCGTGCAGTCCGAGGAGGGCATCCACGTCGTGCACGACCTCACGCAGGAAGAGCTGGCCCAGTTGGTCGGCGCCTCCCGCGAGACCGTGAACAAGGCGCTCGCCGACTTCGCGGGCCGCGGCTGGCTCCGCCTGGAGGCCCGCGCCGTGATCCTGCTGGACGTGGAGCGCCTCGCCAAGCGTTCGCGCTGAGCCACCCCGCGTCACCGCGCCTCCGCGGGCGCCCGGGCCCCGCCACACCTCGTGGCGGGGCCCGTTCGCGTAGGGCCGTACGGGCGCGGGGAAATGTCGTGCCCCGCGCGGCACTTCACTGCACAGTTACCTCATGGCAGTCCCTGACCGTGCCCCCGCGCCCATCGCCCCCGGAGGAACACCCGGTATGACGCAGTCCCCGCCCGATCCGCAGTCCACGGCCGACCTGGCCACCCGGTTCGAGGCGGAGCGCGGGCGGCTGCGGTCCGTGGCGTACCGCATGCTCGGTTCGCTGAGCGAGGCGGAGGACGCGGTCCAGGAGAGCTGGCTGCGGCTCCAGCGCGCCGACCCCGAGGCCGCGACCGTACGGAATCTGGGCGGCTGGCTGACCACGGTCGTGGGGCGGATCTGCCTGGACATGCTGCGCACGCGCGCGTCGCGCCGCGAAGACCCCCTCGACCCGGGCACGGCCGAGATCCATGTCCCCGATGTGGTGGTCAGGCCCGCCGACCCGGGGCAGGAGGCCGAACTCGCGGACTCCGTGGGCCTCGCGCTGCTCGTCGTCCTCGACACGCTCACGCCGGCCGAGCGGCTCGCGTTCGTGCTGCACGACATGTTCGCGGTGCCGTTCGAGGAGCTGGCGCCGATCGTGGAGCGCACCCCGGCGGCGACCCGGCAGCTCGCCAGCCGGGCCAGGCGCCGGGTGCAGGGCTCCACCGTCCCGGCGCCGACCGATCTGGCCCGGCAGCGCGAGGTCGTCGACGCCTGGCTCGCCGCGACCCGCGCCGGGGACTTCGAGGCGCTGCTCGCGCTCCTCGACCCCGACGTGCTGCTGCGCGTCGACGCGGGCCCGGGCACGGCCTCCAAGCTGGTGCGGGGCGCCCGCGAGGTGGCCGGTCAGGCGACGTTCTACGGACGCCTCGTGCCGACGGCGGTCCCCGCGTACGTGGGCGACGGCATGGGCATCGTGCAGGCGCCCCGCGGCCAGGTCGTGTCGGTCCTCGCCCTCTCCTTCCGGGACGGCAAGGTCATCGGCGTCGACATCATCGCCGACCCGCCGCGGCTCGCCGCGATGGGCCTCACCTGGCCGCTGCGACCCGAGCCCCGGGAGTCCGGAGACCTCTAGACGCCGCCGGACTCCCCGGCACTCCCCCGGCGCTCCCCAGCGCTCCCGGACAGCCTCTGGCTCTCCTAGATCAGGCCGTGTTCCCGCAGGTAGTCGAGCTGGGCCAGGACGGACAGCTCGGCGGCCGGCCACAGGGAACGGTCCACGTCGGCGTAGACGTGCGCCACGACGTCGGACGCCGTGCCGTGGCCGTTCTCGACCGCCGTCTCGACCTGGGCGAGGCGGTGGGCGCGGTGCGCGAGGTAGAACTCGACCGCGCCCTGCGCGTCCTCCAGGACGGGGCCGTGGCCGGGCAGCACCGTGTGCACCCCGTCGTCGACGGTCAGGGACCGCAGGCGGCGCAGCGAGTCGAGGTAGTCGCCGAGGCGGCCGTCCGGGTGGGCGACGACGGTCGTGCCGCGGCCGAGGATCGTGTCGCCGGTCAACACGGCCTGGTCGGCGGGGAGATGGAAGCAGAGCGAGTCAGCGGTGTGCCCGGGCGTCGGTACGACGCGCAGCTCCAGGCCGCCCGTCTTCACCACGTCCCCGGCGGCGAGCCCCTCGTCGCCGAGGCGCAGCGCCGGGTCGAGCGCCCGCACCTTCGTGCCGGTCAGCTCGGCGAACCGGCCCGCGCCCTCCGCGTGGTCGGGGTGCCCGTGCGTGAGCAGTGTCAGGGCGATCCGCTTGCCGGCCTGCTCGGCGGTGGCGATCACCCGCGTCAGATGGGCGTCGTCCAGCGGGCCGGGGTCGATGACGACGGCGAGGTCGCTGTCGGGCTCGGCGACGATCCAGGTGTTGGTGCCGTCGAGGGTCATCGCGGACGCGTTCGGCGCGAGGACGTTGACGGCGCGGGTGGTGGCGGGGCCGGACAGCACCCCGCCGCGCGGCTGTCCGGGAAGTGCGGCGGCTTCGGTCATCAGCGGGTCCCCCCGGTCTGCGGATTCGGGCCGTCCGTCGGGGCCTGGCCGTCCGGGATGTGCTTGGTGAACTCGTCGTGCCCCGGCCAGGACAGCACCAACTCGCCGTCCTCCAGGCGGGCCCGGGCCAGTACGGGCGTCAGGTCGCGCTCCGTCGAACCGGCCAGCGCGCCGTCCACCGACCCGTACGCCGCGAGGGTCCTCAGGGTCGCGATCGTCGGCGGCATCATCATCAGCTCGCCCCGGTCGTACGCCGACGCGGCCCGCTCCGGGCGGATCCACACGGTGCGGTCGGCCTCCGTGGAGTCGTCGCTGGTGCGCTGGCCCGCGGGGAGCGCGGCCACGAAGAACCAGGTGTCGTAGCGGCGCGGTTCGAACTCGGGGGTGATCCAGCGCGCCCAGGCGCCGAGCAGATCGGAGCGGAGCACGAGCCCGCGGCGCTCCAAAAACGCGGCGAACGACAGGTCCCGGCCGATCAGCGCCTGCCGGTCGGCGACCCAGTCGGCGCCCGTCGTGTCGTCGACCACGGTGTCCGGGGTGGGGCCCGCGAGCAGTACCCCCGCCTCCTCGAACGTCTCGCGCACGGCGGCGCAGACGATCGCCTGGGCGTCCTTGTCGGGTACCCCCAGGCGCGCGGCCCACTGGGCGCGCGACGGCCCGGCCCAGCGGACCCGGAGGTCGTCGTCGCGGGGGTCGACACTGCCGCCGGGATACGCGTACGCACCGGCGGCGAAGGCCATGGAGGTGCGGCGCCGCAGCATGTGCACCTCGACGCCCTCGACGTCCGCGGCGCCTCCTGGGGCCCCCTCGGCGTCTCTGAGAAGCATCACGGTCGCGGCGCGCCGGGGCTGGGCCGGGACCAGCGTGCCGGCGGCGAGGGCACGGATGCGGTCCGGCCATTCGGGGGGATACCACTGCCCGTTTGCCATGGCCGGAGGCTATCCGGTGACGGTCGGATGTTCGAGAGCCCATCCGTCACCGGCGCCCCACCCCGCACTCTGCGTTGTACGCGGCTGAGGGCCGCTGTGAGCCGCTGGGCGCCGCTGCAAGCCACTTTGAGCGCTGTGAGCCGCTGGGCGCCGCTGGGCGCCGCTGCAAGCCACTCAGAGCGCTGTGAGCCGCTGGGCGCCGCTGGGCGCCGCTGCAAGCCACTCGGAGCGCTCTGAGCCGCTGTGAGCCGCTCAGCGCCGCGCTCACGCCTCGGTGAGCTCCACCTGGACCTCGACCTCGACCGGCGCGTCCAGCGGCAGCACCGCCACGCCGACGGCGCTCCGCGCGTGCACGCCCTTGTCGCCGAGGACCTCGCCGAGCAGTTCGCTGGCGCCGTTGATGACGCCGGGCTGCCCGGTGAAGTCGGTGGCGGAGGCGACGAACCCGACGACCTTCACCACGCGCGCGATGCGGTCCAGATCACCGGCGACCGACTTCACGGCGGCCAGCGCGTTCAGCGCGCAGGTGCGGGCCAGCTCCTTGGCCTGCTCGGCGGTGACCTCGTCACCGACCTTGCCGGTCAGCGGCAGCTTGCCGTCGACCATGGGCAACTGCCCGGCCGTGTACACGTACACCCCGGACTGAACCGCGGGCTGGTAGGCCGCCACCGGCGGGACCACGGGCGGCAGGGTCAGGCCCAGCGACGCCAGCTTGTCCTCGACGGCGCTCACGCCGCCTTCTCCCTCTTCAGGTACGCGACCAACTGCTCCGGGTTGTTCGGCCCCGGTACGACCTGCACCAGCTCCCAGCCGTCCTCGCCCCAGGTGTCGAGGATCTGCTTCGTCGCGTGCACGAGGAGCGGCACGGTCGCGTATTCCCACTTCTTAGCCATGGGGCCGACTGTATCCGCCGCATCGGACCGACGTCGTTCCGGAGGCTCCTGCGTGATCGGGCCGCTCACTGGTTAGGCTCGAATACGTGAGCAGGCTCCAGGTCGTCAGCGGCAAGGGCGGTACCGGAAAGACCACGGTCGCCGCCGCACTCGCGCTCGCCCTCGCGACCGAGGGCAAGCGCACTCTCCTTGTGGAGGTGGAGGGCAGGCAAGGCATCGCACAGCTCTTCGAGACGGAGGCGCTCCCCTACGAGGAGCGGAAGATCGCCGTCGCACCCGGCGGCGGGGAGGTGTACGCGCTCGCCATCGATCCCGAGCTGGCGCTGCTCGACTACCTCCAGATGTTCTACAAGCTGGGCGGCGCCGGCCGCGCCCTGAAGAAGCTGGGCGCGATCGACTTCGCCACCACGATCGCCCCTGGCCTGCGGGACGTACTCCTGACGGGCAAGGCGTGCGAGGCCGTACGCCGCAAGGACAAGCAGGGCTCCTACGCGTACGACCACGTCGTGATGGACGCGCCCCCGACGGGCCGCATCACACGCTTCCTCAACGTCAACGACGAGGTCGCCGGGCTCGCCAAGATCGGCCCGATACACAACCAGGCACAGGCCGTCATGCGGGTCCTGAAGTCCCGGGAGACGGCGGTGCACCTGGTGACCCTCCTTGAGGAGATGCCGGTGCAGGAGACCCTCGACGGGGTCGCCGAACTGCGCGCCGCGCAACTCCCGGTGGGACGGATCATGGTGAACATGGTGCGGCCCGCGCTCCTCGGGGAACCCGCACTGGCACTGAGCCGCGACGCCTCGCTGCGCCCCGCCGTCACCGAGGCCCTGACGGCGGCCGGGCTCGGGGGCGCGCAGCAGCTCGTCGATCCGCTGCTCACCCAGGCGGAGGAGTACGCGGAGCGGTACGCCCTGGAGGGCTCCCAGCGGGCGCTGCTCAAGGAGGCGGGGCTGCCGTTGCACGAACTGCCGCTGCTCACTCCGGGGTTGGACCTCTCCGGCCTGTACCGGCTCGCCAAGGAACTGCGACAGCAAGGGATTTAGGGGAACTCTTCGATGACGCTGGATCCTGAGGGCACGCTCGACATCGACCCGCTGCTCGACGACCCGGGCACCCGCATCGTGGTCTGCTGCGGCAGCGGCGGCGTGGGCAAGACGACGACCGCCGCGGCGCTGGGCCTGCGCGCCGCCGAGCGCGGCCGCAAGGTCGTCGTGCTCACCATCGACCCGGCCCGCCGGCTCGCCCAGTCCATGGGCATCGACTCGCTGGACAACACGCCGCGCCGGGTGAAGGACATCGACGCGACCGGCGCCGCGGCGGGCGGTGAACTGCACGCGATGATGCTCGACATGAAGCGCACGTTCGACGAGATCGTCGAGGCGCACGCGGACGGGGAACGGGCTCAGGCGATCCTCTCCAACCCCTTCTACCAGTCGCTCTCGGCGGGCTTCGCGGGCACGCAGGAGTACATGGCGATGGAGAAGCTGGGGCAGCTCCGCGCGCGCGACGAATGGGATCTCATCGTCGTCGACACCCCTCCCTCGCGCTCCGCGCTCGACTTCCTGGACGCGCCCAAGCGGCTCGGTTCGTTCCTCGACGGGAAGCTGATCCGGGTCCTGATGGCGCCGGCGAAGGTCGGCGGGCGCGCGGGCATGAAGTTCATCAACGTCGGCATGTCGATGATGACGGGGGCGCTCGGCAAGCTGCTCGGCGGGCAACTCCTGCGTGACGTGCAGACGTTCGTGGCCGCGATGGACACCATGTTCGGCGGGTTCCGCACCCGCGCGGACGCCACGTACAAGCTGTTGCAGGCGCCCGGTACGGCGTTCCTCGTGGTGGCCGCGCCTGAGCGGGACGCGCTGCGCGAGGCCGCGTACTTCGTGGAGCGGCTGGCCGCGGAGCGGATGCCGCTCGCCGGGCTCGTGCTCAACCGGGTGCATGGCAGCGGCGCCGCGGAGCTGTCGGCCGAGCGGGCGCTGGCCGCCGCGGAAAATCTTGAGGAACGCGGCATTGTGGATCAGGCGGACGGGAAGGACACCGTTCGTACGACGCCCACGGTCATGCCCACGGCCGCTCCGGTTCCCGGGGCCGATCCCGCGACCGGCTCCCCCGCCGCAGAACAGCCCACCACCGAACAGTTCACCGCTGAACAGCCCACCGCTGATCAGCCCACCACTGATCAGCCCACCGCTGAACAATCCACCATTGGTCAACCCGCTGACGAGCGGCAACTGTCCGCGCAGCACCTTTCCGCGGGACTGCTCCGCCTGCACGCCGAGCGCATGCAGGTGGTCGCGCGGGAACAGCGCACGCGTGACCGCTTCACCGCGCTGCACCCCGAGGTCGCCGTGACCGAGGTCGCGGCGCTGCCCGGTGACGTACACGACCTGGCAGGTCTCAGGGCCATCGGAGAACGGCTCGCGGCCGGTGACACTCCGGCCGGAGCTGTGTGAGCCGTACGTACCGCTTGTTCTGCTTGCTCTGTCTGCTGCTCTGTCGTCGCTGTGCCTAGTGCTCTGTCTGTCTGTTGCTCTGTCTGTCTGTTGCTCTGTCGTTGCTCTGCTCGCTCTGGCGGTCGGACGTGTGGCCGATCAGCCGACGGCCGCGTACCTCTCGTACGTCTCGTCGTCCTCAAGCTCCGCGGGCAGCAGGCCCGCGCCACGCTCGTACTCCGTCCGTGCCGTCTCAAGGAGCCGACGCCATGAGGTGACGGTCGGACGCCTGCGCAACAGTGCGCGACGCTCCCGCTCCGTCATGCCTCCCCACACGCCGAACTCGACGCGATTGTCCAGCGCGTCCGCCAGGCACTCGGTCCGCACGGGACATCCCGTGCACACCGCCTTCGCCCGGTTCTGCGCTGCTCCTTGTACGAACAGTTCATCCGGATCGGTAGTGCGGCAGGCCGCCTGCGCACTCCAGTCGACTACCCAGCCCATACCGGCGCCGTCCTCTCCCGAATCGAGGCTCCCCCACGGCGGCAGCGGCATATTCACCGCCGCCAGTTGAGGACGTTACGGAAGGTGGGCACAGCGCAACACCCCCTTCGGGCCCAATCTTGAATGGTCCGAACGGACTATGCGTAAGCGGCAGATCACCCGACGGAGTGACCGGGGGACATGCGTAATAACCCCGGCAAACCAGGACAGTTCACTTGCGCCACACCGGACACCACATGACACACAGGCGGATTCGGACACCCTGCGCACCCCGCGCGGGGGACCCGCCGAGGGGTGCGGAAATGACTACAAGAGGCACGCGAAAGATGCCGGGAACGATTCGGGGTCGCCCCACGTCTTGATACGAGACCGCACTGCTGTGACAGTTGAGTGCAGCTTAGGCCAAGGCATATACGGCTGTCCGGAGAATCGACACGTAGGCTGCCCTGCATGGGAAAGAAGCGCTCGGCCGGTAGCGGCGGCGGTATGTCGCCGGCTCAACAGGCTGCCAAGTTCCTCGGTATCAGCGTGCTCGCAGGGGCCGTGCTCGCCGGAATCGCGCTGCCCGCCGCGGGCGCGCTCGGCCTTGCCGCCAAGGGATCCGTGGAGGGGTTCGACGAGATCCCCGCCAACCTGAAGACGCCGCCGCTGAGCCAGCGCACCACGATCCTGGACAACCAGGGCGGCAAGATCGCGACCGTCTACTCCCGCGACCGCACCGTGGTCCCGCTCTCCGCCATCTCCCCGTACATGCAGAAGGCGCTCGTCGCCATCGAGGACTCGCGCTTCTACGAGCACGGTGCCGTCGACGCGAAGGGCATCCTGCGCGCCATCAACGCCAACGCGCGTGACGGCGGCGTCTCGCAGGGCGCGTCCACCCTCACGCAGCAGTACGTGAAGAACGTCTTCATCGAGGAGGCCGGCGACGACCCGACCAAGGTCGCGCAGGCCACGCAGCAGACGATCGGCCGCAAGGTCCGCGAGCTCAAGTACGCGATCCAGGTCGAGGACGAGCTGGGCAAGAAGAAGATCCTCGCCAACTACCTGAACATCACCTACTTCGGGCAGCAGGCGTACGGCGTCGAGGCGGCCGCGCAGCGCTACTTCTCCAAGCACGCCAAGGACCTGAACGTCCAGGAGTCGGCGCTGCTCGCCGGCATCGTGCAGTCGCCGAGCCGCTACGACCCCGTCAACGACGAGACCGAGGCGACGAAGCGGCGCAATGTGGTGCTGCAACGCATGGCCGAGGTGCACGACATCTCGCAGGCGGAAGCCGACAAGGCGAAGCAGACACCGCTCGGGCTGAAGGTCAGCAGGCCGCAGAACGGCTGCATCACGGCGGTCAAGGGCGCGTCCTTCTTCTGCAAATACGTCGAGAAGGTCTTCAAGAGCGACCCCGTCTTCGGCAAGACGAAGGAAGAGCGCGCCAAGGTCTGGGACCGCGGCGGACTGACGATCAAGACCACGCTCGACCCCCAGTCGCAGGCCTCGGTACAGGCGTCCATCAAGGAGAACGTCCGTAAGTCGGACTCGGTCGCCACGGCGGTCTCGCTCGTCGAGCCGGGCACCGGCAAGGTCCTCGGCATGGGCCAGTCCAAGCCGTACGGCTACGGCAAGAACGAGACGGAGTACAACTACTCGGTCGACGCGAAGTACGGCGGCTCGAACTTCGGCTTCCCCACGGGTTCCACGTTCAAGCCGTTCTTGGCGGCGGCGGCGCTGGAGCAGGGCACGCCGGTGAACCAGGAGTACCCGGCGCCGTTCCAGATGCCGTACCCGAGCAAGGTCCAGACGTGCAGCGGCAAGCCGTGGGTGAACGACGCCCACTACAAGGTCGAGAACGAGAACGAGTCGGAGGTCGGCCCCTACCAGCTCAGGGAGGCGATGGAGAAGTCCATCAACACCTACTTCGTGCAGATGCTCGCCGACACCGGTATGTGCCCGGTCGTGAAGATGACCGACAAGCTCGGTGTGGTGCAGGGCAACGGCACGAAGGTCGACCAGGTGCCGTCCTCGATGACCCTCGGCTCGACGGGTCTTTCGCCGCTGACGATGGCCTCCGCCTACGCCGCGTTCGCCAACGAGGGCACGTACTGCACGCCGATCGCGATTGAGTCGATCACCGGCCCCGGCGGCAAGTCGCTCGCCGTACCGAAGACCAAGTGCTCCCGCGCCATGTCGACGGAGACCGCGGACAAGATCAACACACTGCTGAGCGGAGTGACCGACTCCGGTACCGGTAAGCAGGCCGGTCTCCAGGCCCGGGACAACGCCGGTAAGACCGGTACCACCGACGCGCGCAAGAACGCCTGGTTCGTCGGGTACACGCCGAACATGTCCGGCGCCGTGTGGGTCGGCAGCCCGCAGCAGGACGTCGAGATGACGAACATCTGGATCGGCGGCAGGTACCACGGCGAGGTCTACGGTGCCGACACCCCCGGCCCGATCTGGCGGAGCGCCATGACCGGCGCCCTGTCCGGCAGGCCCGCGCCGAAGTTCCGCATCGTCGACATCCCCAAGCCGGACAAGGGCGGCGACCAGGGCGAGGGAGACGACGACGGCAAGCCCGGCAACGGCGGCGGCGACAACGGCGGGAACGGGAACGGCGGCGGTGACGGCGGCGACCACGGAGACAACCCGCTGCCCGACTTCTCCTTCCCCTCGGACCTCATCGGCGGGAACGGGAACGGTGGGAACGGCAATGGCGGGAACGGGAACGGTGGTGGCTGGGGCCGCTGAGTCCCGGACTCCAGGTATGTGAGAGGGGCGCCCCCGGCGGGGGCGCCCCTCTCACATATCTACGTACGCGCTGCGCTGCGCGGTGCGATGATGCGCTGCGGTGCGGTGATGTGCGGTGATGCGCTGCGGCGGCGTGGTCAGCCGGCCAGCAACCGCTTCACCGTCGCGGCGACCCGACCACCCTCTGCACGGCCCGCGATCTTCGGGTTGGCGATCTTCATGACCTGCCCCATGGCCCGCGGCCCCTCGGCGCCCGCCGCCTTCGCCTCCTCGACGGCCTGCGCGACGATCTGCTCCAACTCCGCGTCGCTCAACGGCTGCGGGAGGTACACGGCGAGGATCTCGCCCTCCGCCAGCTCACGGGCCGCGGACTCGGCGCGACCGCCCTTCTCGAACGCGTCGGCCGCCTCGCGACGCTTCTTCGCCTCCTTGGCGATCACCTTCTGCACCTCGTCGTCGGAGAGCTCTCGCTTCTCCTTGCCCGCGACCTCCTGGTTCGTGATCGCGGAGAGGGTCAGGCGCAGCGTCGAGGAGCGCAGCTCATCGCGCTCCTTGATCGCGGCGTTGAGGTCGTCCTGCAGCTTCGACTTGAGCGTGGTCATGCCTTGATTGTCGCAGGTACGAAGGGCCCGGCGCCCGCCGATTTCGGGGCCCTGGCGGGTCTGACACGATGGGACTCATGCGCGTGCGATACGAGGCTCCCCCGAAGACTTCACTGACTGGTCCGCTGAGTGGTTCGCCGAGTGGTTCGCTGGGTGGTGCGCTAGGTGGTTCGCTGGCTGGTTCGCTAGGTGGTTCGCTAGGTGGTGCGTTGAGCAACTCATCGAACGGTTCGCCGAGCAGCCCGCTGAGGACCTCGCTGAAGGTTTCCTTGAAGGTGACGGCCGGCCTCGCGGCGGTGGGCGCCGCGGGAGTGGCCTACGCGGCCGGCTTCGAAGCCCGCTCCTTCCGCCTCCGACGGGTCACGGTCCCCGTCCTCCCGCCGGGCATGCGCCCCCTGCGCGTCCTCCAGGTCTCCGACATCCACATGGTCGGCGGGCAACGCAAGAAGCAGCGCTGGCTGCGTTCGCTGGCGGGCCTGCGCCCCGACTTCGTCATCAACACGGGCGACAACCTCTCGGACACCGAGGGCGTCCCGGAGGTCCTCGACGCGCTCGGCCCGCTGATGGAGTTCCCGGGCGCGTACGTCTTCGGCTCGAACGACTACTACGGGCCCAGGCTTCTCAACCCCGCCCGCTACCTCGTCAACAAGACGCGGGGCAAGCACGGCCTGAACGGCAACGCGCCCGCCGTGGGCGTCATCCACAACCCGTGGGAGGGCCTGCGCGACGGATTCGACGAGGCGGGCTGGATCAACCTCACGAACGCGCGCGGCGTACTGAAGGTCGCCGGTGTCGAGATCGGCCTGACGGGCCTCGACGACCCGCACATCAAACGTGACCGCTACGCCGAGGTGGCGGGCGGCCCGCTGTCCGGCCCCGACTTCTCCCTCGGTGTCGTCCACGCCCCCTACCTGCGCGCCCTCGACGCCTTCACCGCCGACGGTTACCCGCTGGTCCTCGCCGGGCACACCCATGGCGGCCAGCTCTGCATCCCCTTCTACGGCGCCCTCGTCACCAACTGCGACCTGGACACCGGCCGCGTGAAGGGCCTGTCGAAGCACACCGCCGAGGGCAAGACCTCCTACCTCCACGTCTCGGCAGGCTGCGGCACCAACCGCTACACCCCGGTCCGCTTCGCCTGCCCCCCGGAAGCCTCGCTCCTGACCCTGACGCCCGCGCCCCGGACCCGCTGACGCCCTTTCGCACGGCGCCGCCCCCGTAAGCCTGGCTCCTGACGCTGACGGGCACGCCCGGGCCGACGGACGCCCTTTCGCAGAGCACTGCCCGTCGGCCTACGGTGGACGCATGATCGACCCGAGCTCCCTCCGTACCGGCAGCGCCCACTCGGTACCGGCGGAGGCGGTCGTCCCGCCCCGCCGCCGCCCCGTGGCCGCCGCCTTCCGCGCCCTCGTGGCGCTGGCGGCGGCCACGGGCATCGTCATCGACCTGGCCATCAGCGACAGCGCGCTGCGCGTCCTGAGCTACTTCACGATCCAGTCCAACATCCTGGTCGCGATCGTCCTCGCCCTCGGCGCCTGGCGCGCCTGGACCGCCCGCCCGCCCCTGCCCGCGCTGGTGACCGGCGGCGTCCTCCTCTTCATCTGTATCACCGGCCTCGTCTACCACGTCATCCTGTCCAACGACGCCAGCGGCTTCTCCATGACGGACGACCCCGACCACGCCATGACCGGCGCCCGCCAGGCCTCCAACCAGCTCCTGCACACGGTCACCCCCATCGGCACCGTCCTCGACTGGCTCCTGCTGACCCGCCCCGGCGCCCTGCGCCTGCGCCACGCGGGCCTCTGGCTCACCTACCCCCTGGCCTACTTCGGCTTCGCCCTCGTCCGCGGCGCGATCATGACCCCGGGCACACCGGCGCGCTACCCGTACCCGTTCCTGGACGTCGACGCCCACGGCTACGCGGGTGTCCTCGGCAACGCCGTCATCTTCGGCCTGGCCTTCTACGCCCTCGCCCTGCTCCTCGTCACGGCGGACCGCTTCAGGCCGCAGATCCGGGGCCCCGAAAACCGGATTTCGTCTCAGGCCGCGGGTCCGCTAAAGTAATCGATGTCGCCGCGACCTACAGCAAGCCTGGAGGAAGCGGAGCAACGACATCGGGGTGTAGCGCAGCTTGGCAGCGCGCTTCGTTCGGGACGAAGAGGTCGTGGGTTCAAATCCCGCCACCCCGACAGCCAAAACAGCAGGTGAGGCGCCTACCGGATTCGGTAGGCGCCTCACCTGTTTCTGGGTGCGTGTCTATCTGCGTGACTACGGCTTCAGATCCCGCCGATCGCGCGCGAAGATGCCGTCCATGACCACGGCGCCGGTCTGGATCACGGGCCGGATCTGCTTCCGGTAGACCTCCTCGGTGACGGCGGTCCCGGAGTGGCCGACGAGCCGGGAGATCTCTTCGAGCGGTACGCCGCTGTCGGAGAGCAGCGAGACGAAGCTGTGCCGCAGCTCCCGAGGCGTCCGGGCGCGGTTGCTGTACAGCAACGCGGTACAGCAACCGGGGTGACCTCTGCCAGCCCCAAGCGCCCTCAGGAGACCTTCCTGCAGCCGCTATGGCCGTAGCTGACCGATCTGCATAGAGCTGCGGATCAGAAGAGCAGCACGGGGTGGAAAGAGGCGATCCGGTCATACCGTAGTCGCCTCCCTCCGCGTCGATCCGGCGTTCCACTCCTAGCCGGACGCCAGCACCAGGGCCGTCACCGTCCGGGCTTCCAATCCGTGTCCAGGATGGCTGCGTGTACAGCGGCGACGATCATCGTGATGGCCAAGACGGCGCCCACCCAGTTCTTTGGGTTGCCGAGCACTGACGACAGGACGGCCGAGCCGTAAATGAGCAATGCGTAGACGATCGGCACAACCATGCTGACGACACGCTTCTTGGCCGCGATGAAGAACAGCGGCGGCGCCAAGAGGCCGGCCGAGAGCACGACCACGACGACCCAGACCACCTTGTGCCATATGTTCGCGTACATGCGGGCCCGTATGGGCGCGTTGACGTACGAGTCGCTCATGATCCCCCCTTGCTTAAGCGGACACTCAGTGTGACGCAGCTCACTCTGGAGCGCGAGTGCCTCGCCATGCCCTAAGGGCCAGCCGCTCGTCGCCGTCTCAGTTCCCGTCTCATTCAGCCTCGTTCGCAACTGTTCAGACGAGACCCAGGGCTGTTCGCATGTCAGCGGCCGAACACTCATGAACGCAGGTGAAAACCCCTGCACGCAGGGCAAGGCCCCACCACCACAGTTGTAAAGGGTGCACTTGGCGGAAGGGCCAGCGCGCGGTCGGCGCTGGCAGGTCACCTCCTGGCCATCGACAGAGCCCGACCGTCGGTTAGGTCCCGAACGAGTCTTCGGGCCGCCCCCTGACAGGCCGGGGATGCAACCATTCTCTTCAGAGCTGGAACCCCCGGAAGCCGACCGCGCGCCTGAGACGCTAGCCGCAGGGACTGACAACGGAACCTGCCAGGCGTGCCACACCCGTGCCAGGTTGGGCGGGAAGCCACGGGGAACGGCGGGCAACGGGCCGTCAGCGTCGAGGGCCGTCAGGCCACTCCCCCACAGGTCAGACGTCCAACTCCCTAGACCACCCGAGCTTCCCAAGCTCATAGTCGTTCCTGCCTTGACCTAATCGCCCCACAGCGATCGACTGAGTACGTGGCCACCGATCCGAGCGAGTACGACAAGTCCATGCCGGCCGTTGCGGCGCACATCGCTAAGGTCGAGCGGGCGGTTGATCGCACCCGCGCCTCGCACGGCGGGCGGCCGTATGCCGAGGTGCACCAGGCGCTTGTTGAAGCTCTGCAAGCAGAGGAAGCCCAACGCGTTGTGCCGCAGGTCGTCGAGGGGTTTGCGCGACAGATCTCCGATGCACTGACGGATCGGTGAGTGTCTGACTGCGTGACAACCGCGACGCACAGCCGCGAACGATTGTGGACGTCAGCGGAGCATCAGCGCAGGCGACAGGCGCGGCAGCCCAAGGACAACGGGCATCCTGAGTTGCTTCGGGACGGAGAGGTCGTGGGTTCAAATCCCGCCGCCCCGACAGTGAAGTATCAGGTCAGGGGCCTGATCCGCAGAGCGGGTCAGGCCCCTGAGTGGTTCCTGGAGACCGTTTGGGAGAAATCTGGGAGAAGATCTTGGTCGGGGTCCTCAGGGAGTGACCGGTGAGGCCGTCTGATGTGCGGCGGTTGAGGGAACTCGGACCTGCGCGTTCGCGAATGCAGCCCCGTAGTCAGCCGGGAACACCGTGCCCGCCCGCCTCAACCGCCCTTAGGAGCACGACACATGGCAAGGGACCGCCATGGAGGCCTGGTGGAGAAGGACCACCCACTCCTCCCAGGCCATCAAGTCCTGAGTCACCTGGGAATCCGTCCGTCCCGCGGCAACTGGATTCATGTGCAGAGGTCACACCGCCTCTTGCCCGTGCGTGGGCCAAGGCTCAGGGACACGCCGCCAAGGTCCACGGCCGTGGATGAATGACCGAGCAGGGTCTGCTGTGCCCGCGCAAGAACCTGAGGGACTTTCGCTCCGCCGTTAGCGGGCCGCTCACTTGCCGGCCGGAAGGTGTGTTGCCGGAAGGTGTCCTGCCGTGACCGAGACTGAACGATGATCGGCACCGACCGAGCCCTCTGCGCAAGCAACGGGATGGATACCACCACGAAGTAGTAACATGTAGTACATGGAAACCACTGCCCGTGATTTCAACCAGAGGTCCTCGCAGATACTCGCCGCCGCCGAGCGAGGCGAGACCATCACGGTGACCAAGAACGGCCGCCCCGTCGCCCGTGTCGTGCCGATCGACGCCGACGAGGTTCCGCCTTACTCGACTGAGCCCATGGCGGATATGGAGATTCCGGACATCGGGACAGGGCCCGATCTCACCAATGAGGACATCGAAGAAGCCCTGAAGGGGATGGGCTCTTGAGCGCTGTCGTCATCGCTGACACCAATGCCCTCTATCGGCTTCTCGTCTCCTCGACGGACGGCAGCGTCATTCACCGCAAAGCCTTCTCCACCATTGGACATATGGTGGTCTCACCCATGGTCCTGGCTGAACTCGACTACTTGGTGACCACGAAAATCAGTGCGCAGGCCGCATACAGCGCGCTCGAATTCCTCGCCAAGGGCACTGAGAGGCGGAAATTCTCCATCCCCGACATCGCCCCCCATGTGCGCACGGCGATGACAGTGCTCGAGGGCTACCGGGACGCAGACGGAAGCAAGGGCATCGGCATGACGGATGCCATGAACGTCGCTCTGGCCGCCGCCTACCGAACCGAGGTCATGTTCACCTCGGACCGTCACTTCCGCATGGTTCGGCCGCTGACGGGACACGGAGCGTTCCGGCTGCTGCCCGATGACTTGTAGGCCCACCAATCGGACGCTTCCGTAGGGGGATCACGCTCACGGCGAGGCCGGCTACCAGCAGGTTGGGAGCCATTTGGGAGCCGACCCGCTCCCCGAGCCCCTGAGGCCACCAGATACCACGACGTCCCGACGCCCTGACCAGCGCGAACGCCGTCCACGCTGGCAAGATCGGCGGCCGAACCTCATTCGGGGACGAAGAGGCCGTGGGTTCGAATCCCGCCACCCCGACAGCCGTAACAGCAGGTGAGCCACCTACGGATTGTTCGTAGGTGGCTCACCTGTTTCTGCGTGGGGGCGGTGATCCGGGTAAGCCATGCCACCGGTGCCGCGCGTGCCGATGGTGACGGCAAGGTCGACCGACCCGACCGCTCCCGTACTGCTGGTGCAGGTCGATGGCCCACGCCGGGAGCCGCGACGCGGGTGCGGTGCTGGTAGTCGCGACGGACGAACTGCACTGGTGGGTGGCGCACAGGCCCCCGGGGGCGGGCATTTCAGGAAGCGATGAGGCGGCTGGTGAAACCGTCGCGGATGAGGGATTCGTACGCGGCATGCACGTCGTCCGGGACCTTGCATGCTGATGGTCGCCTGCCCCGCCTTGGCGAGAATTACTTTGCCTACCGGAGCATGGGGGCGGGCTCGCACCAGCACTGACGGTTGCTCGGTTTGCGCGGGCGTCGTGAAAGAAGGCGTCGCCGCGGAGGGACCCGGGTCATCTACAACGATGCCGAAATCCGAAGCCAGCCCCGCCAGCCCCGTGTCCCACCCCTGGCCCACCGCCCTTGCCTTCCACTCGCCTGCGCGCCGGTAGGGCTCGACGAGAATGGCCACCGTCTCCTGATGGCGAGTGGCGGTGGCGCAAAGGTGATCCGAGCACCTCCGCAGTCGATGACCGTCGCCAGTATTGATCCCAAGCTGCGGGCTACTCATTTCGACGTGAGCAATACCCCTCATGCAGGGACTGCGGCGAGATCCGCGACGATGGTTTGCCGATTTAGTTTGAACCCGTCCTGCAAAGCGAGATTGTAGGAGAAGAAGTCTGTATCGCTGCGAACCTTGTTGTCCGGCCCGAGCAGGACGGCGGGCACATCGATGTCCGTAGCAGGGAGAGGTCAGGGTGACGCGGCAGACCGTGACAGGAAGGACGATGTTGCTGCCTGCAGCAAGAGCGATAGTCATCGTGCGGCCTCTCACCGAGTGCATACGTGGTGTTATCTCCGGCCGCTGTACCGAGGGCAAACGCAGATTTCCTGTGGCGGAGCACCGGCCGAGGCGCCGGGGACAGGTGCCATCGACTGGCTGCGAGGCGGCGGGCGCACCGACCCGGGTACGGCCCCCGCCACCCCTCTACGGGCCGAATGCAGCGACCCCTCGCAGATCACACCGTGATCACCAAGATCTCCGACCCGGCGTACCGGTGCGCCTCGTTCTGCGCGTAGAGGCGGAAGTACGTGGGTTCCGCGCCCGGGGTCTTTTTGAAGGTCCAGGTGTTGGCTGTGAGGACGTAGGAGACCGCGATGAAGCAGGGGTACGCCGGGGTCGGGCCGCAGGAGCCGGGGCTGTAGCTGCGGGTGATGGTGTCCGTCGGGGCCTTGGGGTCCCAGGTGACGGTGACCGTCTGGGTGGTGGTGTCGTAGGTGTAGGCCAGGCCTGTCGGTGCGGGGGCGGCCGGGGTCGCAGCCTGGATGGTGGGTGCGGGCTGGTGCGGTTGCGCCATGGCCGGTGCCGTTGCCGCGCCCAGCGCCAGAGTTGTTCCCGCGCTCACGCACGCCGCCATCATGGCGAAGCGCAGCGTTTTCGTTGTTTTCGTTCTTGTTCGCGCTTGCGTGGGCTTTTTGAAGTTCATGGGTCCTCCCCCTCGTCGTGGTGCGCTGGTGTCGATCGGCGGATCGTAGGCGGGGAAACGTGACGCTTGGCGGTGTCCTGGGGGCCCCGGGCATGAACATCGGGTTGCTGCGGGGAAGCCGATGAAGGCGGCATGTACCCTTGACCCCGCAAGCGAAGGGGAGTAGCCCCGCGAACCGGTTGTCGACATGCTGGAGCCCTCGGGTTCCCGGTGGCCGGGCTCGAGCCGTGCAGGCGGTTCGGGTGGGCGAGACCTTCGACCAGGCAGAACGACGGACGCGTAGGGCATACGTGTCGTGGTTGCCGGGTCGAGTGGTCCTCTCCGCGCGGCGGGTGGGTTGCGTAGATCCGGCCCGTACAGAAAGCACCCGCTGATGCATCTCGATCCCCTGGCGATCCTCACCGCCTTCGGGCTGATCTTCCTCGCCGAGCTTCCGGACAAGACCATGTTCGCCTCGTTGGCGATGGGCACCCGGATGAAGCCCCTCTATGTGTGGTTCGGGACGTCCGCCGCCTTCATCGTGCACGTGGCCATCGCCGTGGGTGCCGGGTCGCTGCTGGGGCTGTTGCCGGACTGGATCGTGAAGGTCGTCTCGGCGCTGCTGTTCGCCTTCGGTGCCTTCATGTTGCTGCGCGGCGGTGACGACGACGAGGACGACGAGGCGGGGGCGAAGACCGTGACCGGGTTCTGGCCGGTGTTCGGTACCGCCTTCATGGCCGTCTTCATCAGTGAGTGGGGCGATCTGACGCAGATCACCACCGCCAACCTGGCCGCCACCAACGGCACCTGGTCCACCGCCATCGGTTCGGCCGCCGCGCTGATGTCCGTGTCCGCGCTCGCGCTGATCGCGGGGCGGTTCATCGCCAAGCGGGTGCCGTTGAAGACCGTGCAGCGGGTGGGTGGCGTGTGCATGTTGCTGCTCGCCGTGTGGACGCTCGTGGAGATCTTCGTCTGACCTCGCCGGAGGGCGTCCCGACCCTTGTGGATACAGGAACGTATCGAATACGTTCCTGTATCCGATGGGGGGGCGATGATGCCGGGCACCACCGTGACGAAGCGCCGCGCCCGTACGCGGCAGCGGCTGCTCGACGCCGCGCTCGAGGTGTTCGCCGAGGTGGGGTTCGGGCGGTCCACCGTCGAGCAGGTCTGTGAGCGGGCCGGGTTCACGCGGGGCGCCTTCTACTCGAATTTCTCCTCCCTGGACGAGCTGTTTCTCGCCTTGTGGGAGGAGCGGTCGGCGCGGATGCTCGGCGATGTGCGCCGTGCTCTGGCCGACCTCGACCCGGCCGACCCCGAATCCGCCGTGCGGGCCGCGATCGACGCGGCCCCGGTGGACGACGCCTGGTACCGGATCACCGCCGAGTTCACCGTGCACGCCTTGCGCAACCCCGGGCTGCGCCGGGTGGTGGCCGCCCGGGAGCAGGCCGTCCGGGACGCCGTGCTGCCGGTGTTCGTGAGCGCGCTGCGGCGGCTCGGGCGGCAGGTGAGCGACGAGCGCGCCCTCGGGGACGCGCTGGTCGCCGTGCATGACGGGACCAGCGTGCAGGTGCTGCTCCAGCCGGACGACGCGGCCGTGCGGGCCCGTCGCGAGGCCCTGTTCAGGAACGTACTCGACGCCTACAGCACACCCATGGAGAGCGCATGAGTGAGACCAGTGGTTCCGGCGGTTCCTCGGCCGATGTCATCGTCGTGGGGGCGGGGCTCGCCGGGCTCGTCGCCACCTATGAGCTGACGCGCGCGGGCAAGCGCGTCGTGCTCGTCGACCAGGAGAACGAGGCCAACCTCGGCGGTCAGGCGTTCTGGTCGCTCGGCGGGTTGTTCCTCGTCGACAGCCCCGAGCAGCGCCGTATGGGCATCAAGGACAGTTATGAGCTGGCGCTCTCCGACTGGCTGGGGTCCGCCGGTTTCGACCGGGAGCACGAGGACCGGTGGCCGCGGAAGTGGGCCGAGGCGTATGTGCGGTTCGCGGCCGGGGAGAAGCGCGACTACCTGTACGGGCTCGGGCTCAAGGTCACGCCGAACGTCGGGTGGGCCGAGCGGGGCGCCGGGACGGCGACCGGGCACGGGAACTCCGTGCCGCGGTTCCACCTCACGTGGGGCACGGGGCCGGAGGTCGTGCGGGTGTTCCGGGAGCCCGTCCTGGAGGCCGCGGCCAGGGGGCTCGTCACGTTCGCGTACCGGCACCGCGTCGACGAGCTGATCGTGGAGGGCGGGGCGGCGGTCGGGGTGCGCGGGGCGCTCCTCGAACCGTCCGGCGAGGCGCGCGGTGTCGCCTCGTCCCGTGAGACCGTCGGTGACTTCGAACTGCGTGCGCAGGCCGTCGTCGTCACCTCGGGCGGGATCGGCGGCAACCATGAGCTGGTCAGGAAGAATTGGCCGGTCGAGCGGATGGGGCAGCCGCCCGAGTCGATGGTGACGGGTGTTCCCGCCTACGTCGACGGGCGCATGCTGGAGATCGCCGAGGGCGCCGGCGCGTCCCTCGTGAACCGGGACCGCATGTGGCACTACACGGAGGGCCTGAAGAACTGGGACCCGATCTGGCCGGGGCACGGCATCCGGATCATCCCCGGTCCCTCGTCGCTGTGGCTGGACGCGACGGGCAAGCGGCTGCCCGCGCCGCTGTTCCCCGGGCACGACACGCTCGCCACGCTGAAGCACATCACGGCGACCGGGTACGACCACACGTGGTTCGTGCTGACGCGGGCCATCGTGGAGAAGGAGTTCGCGCTCTCCGGGTCCGAGCAGAACCCCGATCTCACCGGCAAGGACATGAAGCTGGTGCTCCAGCGGGTGAAGAAGGGTGCTCCCGGGCCGATCCGGGCGTTCCTGGAGCACGGTGAGGACTTCGTCGTGCGGCGGAACCTGAAGGACCTCGTCGCGGGGATGAACGCGCTGACGCCCGCGGCGCCGCTCGAGTACGCGCAGGTGGAGCGGGAGATCGTGGCCCGGGACCGGGATGCCGGGCACGGGTACGGCAAGGACCTCCAGATGATGGCCGTGCGCAACGCGCGCGCGTACTGGCCCGACCGGATCACCCGGGTCGCCAAGCCGCACCGGCTCCTCGATCCCGCACAGGGGCCGCTGATCGCCGTACGGCTGCACGTGCTGACCCGTAAGACGCTGGGCGGTCTGGAGACCACGCTCGACTCGCAGGTCGTGCGGCCCGACGGGTCCGTCTTCGACGGTCTCTACGCGGCCGGGGAGGTCGCCGGGTTCGGCGGCGGCGGCGTGCACGGGTACAACGCGCTGGAGGGCACCTTCCTCGGCGGCTGCATCTTCTCCGGCCGGGCGGCCGGGCGCGCGCTGGCCAGGAGCCTGGCGTGAGCGGGGAGCCGGGGGTGCGGGGCACCGCCCTGGTGACCGGGGCCTCGTCGGGGATCGGCGCGGCGGTCGCCGCCGCGCTGGTGCGGCGCGGCTACCGGGTGTACGGCACGAGCCGGAACCCGGAGAAGGTCGGCTCCCCGGTGCGCGGGGTGACGTATCTGGCCCTGGACCTCGCCGACGAGGCGAGCATCGAGGCGTGCGCCGCGGCGGCGGGCGAGGTGGACGTGCTCGTGAACAACGCGGGCGAGTCGCAGAGCGGTCCTTTCGAGGAGCTGCCGATGGAGGCGGTGCGCCGCCTGTTCCAGCTCAACGTCTTCGGGGCCGTGCGCCTGAGCCAACTGGTGCTGCCCGGAATGCGGGAGCGGCGCCGCGGCCGGGTCGTCATGGTCGGCTCGATGCTGGCCAGCTTCCCGCTCGCCTACCGGTCGTCGTACGTCGCCTCGAAGGCGGCGATCAAGGGGTTCGCGAGTGCGGCGCGGCGCGAGTACACCCCGTACGGGGTCGGCATCACGACGGTCGAGCCGGGCTCCATCGCCACCGGGATCAGCGAGCGCCGCACGCAGTACGTGGGTGAGCGCTCGCCGTTCCGCGGGGCGTACGACACCATGCTCGCCGCCCTCAACTCCAACGAGGCGAAGGGGATCTCGGCGGAGAAGGTCGCGGCGAAGATCGTCGCCGCGATCGAGGCGCCGCGGCCCCGGCCGCTGTACGCCGTCGGCAGCAACGCGCCGGTGGTGTTCGCGCTGCGGCGGTTGCTGCCGCGGGGGGCCAGTGAGCGGATGGTGGCGCGGCGGCACGGGCTGCGGTAGCCGGGCAGAGGGTTCGGCTGGGGGGAAGGGTCGGCCGGGCAGAGGGGTCGGCTGGGGAGAAGGGTCGGCTGGGGAGAAGGTTCAGCCGGGCAGAAGGGTCGGCTGGGGGGGGAAGGGTCGACTGAAGAGAAGGGTCAGCCAGGCAGAAGGGTCGGCCAGGCAGAAGGGTCGGCCAGGCAGAAGGGGTCGGCCAGGCAGAAGGGGTCGGCCAGGCAGAAGGGGTCGGCCAGGCAGAAGGGGTCGGCCGGGCAGAAGGGGTCGGCCGGGCAGAAGGGGTCGGCCGGGCAGAAGGGGGCGGCCGGGCAGAAGGGGGCGGCCGGGGAGAAGGGGCGGCCGGGCAGAAGGGGCGAAGACAGCTCTCAGCGTTCGGCCGTCGGGACGGGGCCGGAGTCCGGTGGGGTCGGCGCGGCGGTCGCCGGGGGCGCGGCCATGTAGGTGAGGGCGAGGACGAGGAGGGCGGCGAGCGCGCAGACGGCGGCCTCGGCGCGCAGCACGAGGGCGCGGCGGGCGCGGGCGCCGTGGACGAGCCGGTTGAGGGCGCGTTCGGCGTGGTGGTGCAGGGGGCCGTCGGCGTAGCGGGGGCCGTCGGCGGGGAACGGGTCGGCCGCGCGCAGCAGGGCCAGGTCGCGGTCGTCGGCGCAGGGGGCGGCGGGGACGTCGTAGGGGTCAGGCACGGTCGCTGCCTCCTGAGGGCACGGTCATGTTCATCCGGTCGATCTCGGCGCGCAGTCGGCGCCGGGCGCGGTGCAGGCGCATCGCCGCCGCGTTCTTGCCGCACTCCAGGGCGACGGCCAGCTCGTCGAGCGTCAGCTCCTCCCAGGTGGTGAGGCGGAGCGCTTCCTGGTCGGCGGGGCTGAGGCGGGCCAGCGCCTCGTGGACCCAGGCGCCGGGCCGCTCGGCGTCGGGGCCGGGGACGACGTGGCGGCGGTGGGCGCGTTCGTGGTGGCCGATGCGGTCGAGCAGGCGGCGTCTTCGGCCCTGGCCGCGGACGGTGTTGGCGAGGCAGTTGCGGGCGACGGCGTAGAGCCAGGGCAGCGGTGTCTCGGGCGGGAGTTCCGAACGGCGCCGCCACGCTATGGAGAAGACGTCGGCGACCACCTCCTCGACGTCGTGGGCGGCGCCCGGGTCGAGTCGGCGCGCCACGAAGCGGCTGACCGCCCAGTAGTGCGCGCGGTAGGCCGCCGCGAAGGCGTCGTCCGTCGTACTCATGTCGCGTAGGTGTCCGGCACGGGCCCGATCCTCACAGGCGGGGTGTGTGATCTTTCCGGCGGGTGTCGTGGTGAGGCGCGGGGCGGGTCCGGACACGTACCGGGCATGAGGTCCACGAAGGAGAACAAGTGGGTCGCGTGGCTGACCACCACCGACCACAAGACGATCGGCACGCTCTATCTGGTCACCGCGTTCGCGTTCTTCTGCCTGGGCGGTGTGCTGGCGCTGTTCATGCGGGCGGAGCTGGCCAGGCCCGGTACGCAGATCATGTCGAACGAGCAGTTCAACCAGGCGTTCACGATGCACGGCACGATCATGCTGCTGATGTTCGCGACACCGCTGTTCGCCGGGTTCGCGAACTGGATCATGCCCTTGCAGATCGGGGCGCCGGACGTGGCCTTTCCCCGGCTGAACATGCTGGCGTACTGGTTCTATCTGCTGGGCTCGCTGATCGCGGTGGGCGGGTTCCTGACGCCGCAGGGGGCGGCGGACTTCGGCTGGTTCGCGTACGCGCCACTGTCCGACGCGGTGCACTCGCCGGGGATCGGCGGCGACATGTGGATCATGGGGCTCGCCCTCTCCGGGTTCGGCACGATCCTCGGGGCGGTCAATTTCATCACCACCATCGTCTGCATGCGGGCGCCCGGCATGACCATGTTCCGCATGCCGATCTTCACCTGGAACGTGCTGCTGACCGGCGTGCTCGTACTGCTCGCGTTCCCGGTCCTCGCGGCGGCGCTGTTCGCCCTGGAGGCCGACCGGAAGTTCGGGGCGCACGTCTTCGACGCGGCGAACGGGGGGCCGCTGCTGTGGCAGCACCTGTTCTGGTTCTTCGGGCACCCGGAGGTCTACATCATCGCGCTACCGTTCTTCGGGATCATCTCCGAGGTGATCCCCGTCTTCAGCCGGAAGCCGATGTTCGGGTACTCGGGCCTGGTGGGCGCGACCATCGCGATCGCCGGTCTTTCGGTGACCGTGTGGGCGCACCACATGTACGTGACGGGCGGTGTCCTGCTGCCCTTCTTCTCCTTCATGACGTTCCTGATCGCGGTGCCGACGGGGGTGAAGTTCTTCAACTGGATCGGCACGATGTGGCAGGGCTCGCTGTCGTTCGAGACGCCGATGCTCTACGCGATCGGGTTCCTGATCACGTTCGCGTTCGGCGGGCTGACCGGGGTGGTCCTCGCGGCGCCGCCGCTCGATTTCCACGTCGGGGAGACCTACTTCGTGGTGGCGCACTTCCACTACGTCATCTTCGGCACGGTCGTCTTCGCGATGTTCTCCGGGTTCCACTTCTGGTGGCCGAAGTTCACGGGGAAGATGCTGGACGAACGGCTCGGGAAGATCACGTTCTGGACGCTGTTCATCGGCTTCCACGGGACGTTCCTGGTGCAGCACTGGCTCGGCGCGGGCGGCATGCTGCGGCGCGTGCCCGACTATCTGGCGGTCGAGGGTCTTGCCGGGCTCAACACGGTCTCCACGATCTTCTCGTTCGTCCTCGGGATGTCGTTCCTGCCGTTCCTCTACAACGTGTGGCGGACGGCGCAGTACGGGGTGCCGGTCGAGGCCGACGACCCGTGGGGGTACGGGCGTTCGCTGGAGTGGGCCACGTCGTGCCCGCCGCCGCGCCACAACTTCGTGGCGCTGCCGCGGATCCGCTCGGAGTCACCGGCGTTCGACCTGCGGCACGCCGTCGGACCCGCGCCCGAGCCGGTGGTGGCGGCGGTGGAGCGGTGATCCGGGAGATCGAGGGCTATCTCATGGTGGAGGCGGCGCGCTCCGAGGGGCGGGCCGCGGCCGGACGGTTCACCGACCGGCTGCCCTGGCTGACCGAGTCCCAGGCCGCCGAGGTCCGACGGGTCTACGCCGACGAGTACGTGGGCCTGCGCCGGGACACCTGGCGCTGGTGCGCGGAACGCGCCACGACCCTGCGCGGGGAGTACGAGCACCGGTACGGGGTGTTGCGGCGCCGCGTGTGCGGCTGGGTCTGTCTGGGGGCGGCGGGGGCGGGGGGTGCGGTGGCTCTGCTGGTGGGGCGGTGAGCCGGGACGCCGTGGCGCCAGGGCCCGTCTTTGCAGACAGGCGCTAGCGCGGGGCCGTGCAGCACCTGGTGTGCGGGGCGCCGTCAGGGGCGGCGTGGGTCGTGGTGCCTGCCGCGCCCAGGGCGGCGACCGCGAGGGCGCCCGCGACGATCGCGGTGAGCAGGGGCCTGCGGACGCGCACGGGGACCTCGCAGCAAGTCGGCGGTGTGTCAGCGGTGAGTCAGCGGTAAGTTCGCGGTTAAGCCGAATTAACTCGCCTTAACTGAGCGCATAACTTAGGGGGTTGGCGGGAGGCAAGGCAAGGGGCGAGACTCACGTGACCCCCGTACGCACGTGAAAGGCGGCGCCCCGCGTCATGCCGGACGAACCACCAGACGAGACAGCGGAGCACGTCGGACGCCGCGTCCTGCGGCTGCGCACCGCACGCGGCCTCACCCAGCGCCAGGTCGCCGAACCCGCCTACACGCCCGCCTACATCTCCACGCTCGAAGCGGGCCGCGTCCGCCCCTCCGAGGCCGCGCTGCGACACATCGCGGGACGCCTCGACGTCACGTACGAGGAACTGGCCACCGGCCGGCCCGCGCACCAGGCGACGGACCTGCGGCTGCGCCTGACCGAGGCGCAGCGGGCCCTGGCGACCGGCGCGGCCGACGAAGCGGCGGAGCTGTACCGGGAGTTGAGCACGCAGGCGCCGGCGCTCGGCCTGGCCACGGAGCACGCCGCGGCCGAGCTCGGGCTCGGCGAGTGCGCCCTGGAGACCGGCGACCTGGGCCAGGCCCGCGCCCACTTCGACGTGGCGGACGCACTGCTCATCGAGGCCGGGGCCCCGCTCCCCCAGCGCGCCCCGGTGATCCGGGCCCGCGCCGTCGCGCACTACCTCTCCGGGTCCCTGCGCTACGCCTGCTACCTCCTGGAGTCCGCCCTGGACGAACTCAACACGGGCGGCCTGCACGACCCGGACGCGCTCGTCCTGCTCTACACCGCGTCGATCGCCCCGTACATGGACATGGGCGCCCACGCGCGTGCCGCACAGGCCGCCGAGCTGGCGCTCGCGCTCGCCCCGCGCGTGGGCGACCCGGCGCTCGTCGCCCAGATGCACCGCTCGGTGGCCCGCACCCTGCTCGCCGAGGGCAAGGTGGCCGAGGCCGACGCCTCCCTGGCGAAGGCGGCGGAGCTCTACCAACAGCTCCAGATCCGCACCGAGTTGGCGCACTGCCACTGGATGCGCGGCTATGTCCACGCGCAGGCGGGCCGCCTCACCGACGCGGAGGCGCAGTTGCGCACGGCACGAGACATGCTCTCCGCCAAGCGGGCCGCTCTCTACACGCAGCAGGTCGAGGTCGAACTGGCCGACGTACTGCGCCGGCTCGGCCGCCCGGGGGAGGCGGCCCACCTGCTGCGGGCCCTGCTCGGCGAGATCGGCCCGGAGCGGGGCGCCGTGCACGCGGCGGGCGCGCACCGGCTGCTCGGGCTGATCGCGCAGGAGTCGGACGCCGTGGAGGAGGCGGAGGAGCACTACGTCAACGCCCTGAGCCTGCTCGAACGCGCGGGCGCGGCGGGCGACCTGGCGGACCTGTGCCGGCTGCTCGGCGATCTGTACCGCCGCTCGGGCCGTATCGAGGCGGCCCTGGACACCTACCGCACGGGGCTCGGCCACCGGGCGGCCCCCGGCACGACGACCCTCGGCCCGGCCCCGGCACGGCCGCCCCTGTGACCCCGCTCCGTATATCGGCGTAGATATATGCGCGGGGTATTCCGGGGCGGGACCTTCCGGCGTAGATTCCCCACACCGTCGCCGCTCCGGGGCGATCGGATGAACCGCGTCGGCGCAGTTCATCCTCCCCCTCCCCGCCCCGGCTCGCCGACGGACGGCAGGCACAGCTCAGCACAGCGGGAGCACCTGCGTGGCGGACCCGGCCATCCCCTCGGAGACACCCCCGGCCGGGTCACGCCGAACCGTTTCACCCCTGTCCCCGGCGGTGCGGTCCGAGCGGGCACTATGGGGCCATGACTGAGAGCATGCCGTCCGTGTCGTCCGAGCCGTCTGCGTCGTCCATGCCGGATTGGGAGAAGCGGTTCCGCGCGCCGAGGGTGTCGCTGCCGGACTGGGCGGAGGACGCCCCGGACCGGTCCCTGTTCGTGTCGAACGCGACGGGCACGTACGAGCTGTACGCGTGGGACAGGGCGACGGGTGAGCAGCGCCAGGTGACAGACCGGGCGAACGGGACGACGGACGGCGTCCTCTCCCCCGACGGCGACTGGATCTGGTGGTTCAGCGACACGGACGGCGACGAGTTCGGCGTATGGCTGCGCCAGCCGTTCACCGGCGGCCCCGACACGGAGGCCGTCCCGGGTCTCGCGCCCTCCTATCCGGCAGGGCTCGCGCTCGGCCGTGACGGACGCACCGCCGTGATCGGGCGCTCCACGGACGAGGACGGCACGACCGTCCACGTCGTACGCCCGGACGCGACCGCCCCCGTCGAGATCTACCGGCACCGCGAGTCGGCCGGTGTCGGCGACCTCAGCCACGACGGGCGGCTGATCGCGATCGAGCACACGGAGCACGGCGACGCGATGCACTCGGCGCTGCGCGTGGTCCGCCTCGACGGTTCGACCGTCGCCGAGCTGGACGACACGCGGGGCGGCGAGGAGGAGCTGGGGCTCGAGGTCCTCGGCTTCGCCCCCGTGCCCGGTGACACCCGCCTCCTGGTCGGGCACCAGCGGCGCGGTCGCTGGGAGCCGATGGTGTGGGACGTGGCCTCGGGGGAGGAGACGGACCTGGCCCTCGACCTGCCCGGTGACGTGTCGGCCGAGTGGTACCCGGACGGCTCGGCGCTGCTCGTCGTCCACGAGTTCGAGGCCCGCGCCGACCTGTGGCGCTACGACCTCGCGTCCGGCGCGCTCACCCGGGTCGAGACCCCGGCCGGTTCGGTGTCGGGTGCCTCGGCCCGCCCGGACGGCAGCATCGAGTACCTGTGGTCGTCGGCGGAGCAGCCGCCGGCCGTGCGGTCCACCACGGGCGGTGTCGTCCTCGACCCGCCCGGTCCGAAGGCCCCGCGGTCGGTGCCGGTCGAGGACGCGTGGGTCCAGGGGCCCGGCGGCCGTATCCACGCCCTCGTGCAGCGTCCGGCCGGGGCGACGGGTCCGCTGCCCACGGTCTTCGAGATCCACGGCGGCCCGACCTGGCACGACTCGGACGCGTTCGCGGCGGGCCCGGCGGCCTGGGTCGATCACGGGTACGCGGTGGTCCGGGTCAACTACCGGGGGTCGACGGGGTACGGCCGGGAGTGGACCGACGCCCTCAAGCACCGCGTCGGCCTGATCGAGCTGGAGGACATCGCCGCGGTCCGCGAATGGGCCGTCTCCTCGGGGCTCGCCGACCCCGAGCGGCTGGTCCTGGCCGGTGGCTCCTGGGGCGGCTACCTCACCCTCCTCGGCCTTGGCACCCAGCCCGGCGCGTGGGCGGTGGGCCTGGCGGCGGTGCCGGTCGCGGACTACGTGGCGGCGTACGAGGACGAGATGGAGGCCCTCAAGGCGCTGGACCGCACGCTCTTCGGCGGCTCCCCCGAGGAGGTTCCGGACCGCTTCACGGTGTCCTCGCCGCTGACGTACGTGGACGACGTGGCCGCCCCGGTCTTCATCTCGGCGGGGGTCAACGACCCGCGCTGCCCCATCCGCCAGATCGACCACTACGTGGACCGGCTCGCGGCCCGGGACGCCCCGCACGAGGTGTACCGGTACGACGCGGGGCACGGTTCGCTCGTCGTGGAGGAGCGCATCAAGCAGGTCCGGCTCGAACTGGACTTCGCGAGCCGCCACCTGCCGCCCCGCACGGCCTGAGAGCGGGGGACGCGGGGCGTTCCAGGCAGGGGTCGCGGGACGGGTCCGCACCTCGGGCCCGTACCGTGGGGGTGTGTACCGGTTCCTGCTGACGCCCCGCTGGTGGGGGATCAACCTCTTCGTCCTGCTGGCGGTCCCCGTCTGCGTCTTCATGGGCTCGTGGCAGCTCAGCCGCTTCGACGACCGGGTGCAGGACCACCGCTCCGCGTCCGAGCGGTCGGTGACCAACGAGAAGGCGGCCCCCGAGCCGCTCGCCTCGCTGCTGCCCGTCGACAAGAACACCTCGGGCAAACGGGCCGAGGCGACCGGCCGCTACGACAAGCAGCTCCTGGTGCCGGACCGCGATCTCGACGGGCGCCGCGGCTTCTACGTCGTGACGCTCCTGAAGGTCGACGGGACCGGCAGGGCGCTGCCCGTGGTCCGCGGTTGGCTGCCCGGCCCGGCGTCCGCCGCGAAGGCGCCCGCGCCGCCCGAGGGGGAGGTCACGGTGGTCGGCGCGCTCCAGGCCTCGGAGTCCGCGGGCTCGGACGGGGTGACCGCGGCGGGCGGCCTGCCGTCCGGACAGGTCGGCGTGATCAGCGCGGCGTCCCTGGTGAACCTGGTGCCCTACGACGTGTACGACGCGTGGGTCACGCTCGACGACGCCGACGGACGGATGACGCCGGTCCCGGCCGGCACCCCTGAGGGCAGCGGGCTCGATCTGAAGGCGTTCCAGAACCTGGGCTACACCGGCGAGTGGTTCGTCTTCGCGGGCTTCGTGCTCTTCATGTGGTTCCGCCTGGTCCGCCGTGAGGCGGAGGCGATCCGCGACGCCGAGCTGGGGCTCGCCGAAGAGACGGCCTGAACGGACGCCCCCCGGGGCCGGGTCCTAGGAAGCCGGCAGTACGCCCGTCCGGTACACGGTGCCCGCGCACGCGTCCGGGATGGTCGCGGCGGCGCTCGGCGTTCCGGGCTCCGCCGTGTGCGACACGACCACGCTTCCGTCGGCCGTGTCCTCGCTGCCGAACTGTGTCGACAGGCCCGAGTCGGCGGTGCCCGTCGCGGGGGTCGAGCCCGTGGTGTCCCCCGACGGCGTCGGCGCGGGCGTCTCCGGCTCGCCGCCGTTGCCGCCACCGGTGCCTCCGGTGCTGCTGCCGCCCGTCGCCGGGCAGGAGCCGGTCGGCACCCACGCGAAGCGCACCTCGTAGGCCATGCCGGGCTCCAGGATGAGCTGGCTCGGCTCGGTCGCCGGGTCGGGCAGACCGGTCGCCCGGTCGCCGGCCGTGTGGTCGACGACGCTCACCCTGCTGGGGTCGGCCGCGCCCTCGGCGATGGTGACGACGCTGCCGGGGCTGTCGACGGTGCAGTTGGCGCCCGAGCCGTTCGACACCCGGAACGAGCCGTAGACGGTGCCGCTGGCGTCGGGCTGGCCGACGCTGGCCACCGCGTCGGTCAGATCGCCCGCGTCGCAGACGGGGGAGCTCGCGGCGGCCGTGGACGCCGGGCCCGGGCCGCCGGTGGCGCCGCCGCCCGCGCCCTTCTCCTTGCCGCCCTTGTCCTTGTCCTTCTTGCCGTCCTTGTCCTTGTCCTTGGCGTGGGAGGGCGAATCGCCGGGCTCCTTGCCGCCCCCGCCGCCGGACTTGTCGACGTCCACCCCGCCGTGGGTGGCTTCGCTGTGTCCCGCTATGGAGGGCCGGTCACCGGAGGAGCCCGACTTCGTCACGTGCCACACCGCGGGCACCGCCATCGCGACGAACACCCCCGCGGCGACGGCGCCGACGAGGGCCTGCCGCTTGCGGGCGCGGCGCGCGGGCACCGCGCGGCGCAGACGGTCGAGGGCCTCGTCCGAGGGGTCGATCTCGGCGACGGCCTGGCGCATCATCCGCCGCAGTTCCAGCTCGTCGTCGGCCGCCGCACCGGCCGGACGACGGGGTCCGTCGTTCACAGTTTCGTTCCCAGCGTGCTCGTCGTGCTCGTGGTGCTCGTCGTGCCCGAAGCGCTTGTCCCGCCCGTGCTCCGAGGGGCTCATGCCGGTGCCTCCATGGCGATGCGCAGGGCCGCGATCCCGCGCGAACCGTACGCCTTCACCGACCCCAGCGATATCCCGAGCGCCTCGGCCACCTGAGCCTCGGTCATGTCCGCGAAGTACCGCATGACGAGGACCTCGCGCTGACGCCGCTGGAGTCCGCGCAGTGCCGCCTTCAGCGCGTCGCGCTCCAGCAGGTCGTACGCGCCCTCCTCGGCGCTCGCCATGTCGGGCATCGGCTTGGTGAGGAGCTTCAGCCCGAGGATGCGCCGGCGCAGCGTGGACCGGGAGAGGTTGACGACGGTCTGGCGCAGGTAGGCCAGCGTCTTCTCCGGGTCACGGACGCGTTTGCGCGCGGAGTGGACGCGGATGAACGCCTCCTGGACGACGTCCTCGCAGGAGGCGGTGTCGTCGAGGAGGAGCGCCGCGAGCCCCAGCAGGGACCGGTAGTGGGCGCGGTAGGTCTCGGTGAGGTGGTCGACTGTCGTACCCGTCGCCGTCACGTCGTCAACGCCCTGCTGTGCCGGAAGCTGCGCCGGCCGTGCCGCGGGCATGGGGGCGATCACCGGCATGCCGCCGACCGCGCCCCGACGGGGACGCCGGGTCCCCAGGGGTGCGAGTGATGCGAGGGGGGGCCGCAGCGCCGCGCCCCTCGCCTGTACCGCTGTGAAGTCGAGTACCTCTGCCACGCCTGTTGGACACGCTTCCCCCCGTCAGGGTTGTACGCGTCCGGCGGCTCATTTGCGACAGACCTCGTCATCCCCACCAATGACGACCCGTCAATTGCCGACATGCGTACCTGCTCTTCCCCTACGCCCCGATTGCCTGCTTCGTTCGAACACCCTGAGGACCCCCCTCAAGACGACAGAGACGCTCCCCACCCCGCGTGCGGTTGCGGGATGGGGAGGGAATCTTCGAACGATTCAGAAGCACGTTCACGCGGCGCGCATCAGTGGTGTGGACCACTGCCCTCCACGGAACTTACACAGATCCTACGAGGCGATCCGCATATGGGAAGGGGTTGATCGTCAGACGGACGGCGGGAGAGGGGAAGATCACGCGGGGTCTCAGGCCCCGGCGAACTCCGCGGCGACCAGCTCCGCGATCTGCGCCGTGTTCAAAGCGGCGCCTTTGCGGAGATTGTCCCCGCAGACGAAGAGTTCGATCCCTGCGGGGTCGTCGAGCGAGCGCCGCAGCCGGCCCACCCAGGTCGGGTCGGTGCCCACCGCGTCGGCGGGCGTCGGGAACTCACCGGCCGCCGGGTTGTCGAAGAGCACGACCCCGGGCGCGGTAGCCAGGATCTCGCGGGCCTTGTCCACGGTGACCTCGCTCTGGAAGCGGGCGTGGACGGTGGCGGAGTGCGTCGTGACGACCGGCACCCGCACACACGTGACGGCCACCTTGAGATCGGGCAGCCCGAGGATCTTGCGGGTCTCGTCCCGCACCTTCATCTCCTCCGACGACCAGCCGTCCTCGCGCAGCGACCCGGCCCACGGTACGACGTTCAGCGCGACCGGCTCGGGGAACGGCCCGGTCCGCTCGCCGACGGCCCGGCGCACATCGCCCGGGCTGGTCCCGAGCTCCGTACCGGCGACGAGGGAGAGTTGGGCGCGCAGGGTCTCGACCCCGGCGCGGCCCGCGCCGGACACCGCCTGGTAGCTGGAGACCACCAGCTCGCTCAGGCCGAACTCGGCGTGCAGCGCGCCGACGGCCACGATCATCGACAGGGTCGTGCAGTTGGCGCTGGAGATGATGGAGCGCGGGCGCACGCGCGCGGCGTGCGGATTGACCTCGGGGACGACGAGCGGCACCTCGGGGTCCATCCGGAAGGCGGCCGAGTTGTCCACCACCACGACGCCCTTGGCGGCGGCGACCGGCGCCCACTCGGCGGCGACCTCGTCGGGCACGTCGAACATGGCGACGTCGACCCCGTCGAAGACGGACTCCTCCAGGGCCACCACCTCGACCTCGGCGCCGCGCACGGTGAGCTTGCGCCCCGCCGAGCGCGCCGAGGCGACGAGCCGGATCTCGCCCCAGACGTCGGCGTGCTGCGACAGGATCTGAAGCAGCACGGCGCCGACGCTCCCGGTCGCTCCCACGACCGCGAGCGTCGGACGCCTCGCCGGGTTGCGGTCCATCAGCGGCCGGTGCCCCCGTAGACGACGGCCTCGTCGGAGTCCGAGTCGAGCCCGAAGGCGGAGTGCACGGCGCGCACCGCCTCGTTCACGTCGTCGGCGCGCGTCACCACGGAGATGCGGATCTCGGAGGTGGAGATCAGCTCGATGTTGACGCCCGCGTCGGTGAGCGCCTCGAAGAACCCGGCCGTGACACCCGGGTTGGTCTTCATCCCGGCGCCGACGAGGGAGATCTTGGCGATCTGGTCGTCGTAGCGCAGGGAGTCGAAGCCGACGCTCGCCTTGATCCGCTCCAGGGCGTCGATGGCCTTGCGGCCCTCGGTCTTGGGGAGCGTGAAGGAGATGTCGGTCAGGCCGGTCGACGCGGCCGACACGTTCTGGACGATCATGTCGAGGTTGATCGCGGCGTCCGCGACGGCGCGGAAGATCTTCGCGGCCTCGCCCGGCTTGTCCGGCACACCGACGACGGTGACCTTCGCCTCGGAGGTGTCGTGCGCGACACCGGAGATGATCGCCTGTTCCACGGTCTTCTCCCCTTGCTTGTTCTTCGCGATCGGCTCGTTGCTGACCCAGGTGCCCTGGAGTCCGCTGAAGCTGGACCGCACGTGGATCGGGATGTTGTAGCGGCGGGCGTACTCCACGCAGCGGTGGAGCAGGACCTTCGAGCCGGAGCTGGCGAGCTCCAGCATGTCCTCGAAGGAGATCCAGTCGATCTTCCGCGCCTTCTTCACGACGCGCGGGTCGGCGGTGAAGACACCGTCGACGTCGGTGTAGATCTCGCAGACCTCCGCGTCGAGGGCGGCGGCCAGGGCGACGGCGGTCGTGTCGGACCCGCCGCGGCCGAGGGTCGTGATGTTCTTGCCCTCCTGGCTGACGCCCTGGAACCCCGCGACGATGGCGATGTTGCCCTCTTCGATGGAGGTCCTGATGCGCCCCGGCGTGACATCGATGATCCGGGCTTTGTTGTGGACCGAGTCGGTGATGACACCGGCCTGACTGCCCGTGAACGACTGGGCCTCGTGGCCCAGGTTTTTGATCGCCATGGCAAGCAGTGCCATGGAGATCCGCTCTCCGGCGGTCAGCAGCATGTCGAATTCGCGCCCGGCAGGGATCGGGGATACCTGCTCGGCGAGATCGATCAACTCATCCGTCGTGTCACCCATCGCGGACACCACGACAACCACCTGGTTGCCGTTCTTCTTGGCGTCCACCACTCGCTTGGCGACCCGCTTGATGCCCTCGGCATCGGCTACGGAGGAGCCTCCGTACTTCTGCACGACAAGGCCCACGTGCGCTCCTCGCTCAGTCCGTCTGTCACCACGTGTACGTACGCGTACCGCGGTCGGCTCAGTTTAACGAGCGGCCGAAATCCGCCCCCGGCGTATCGCATCGTGAGATGTCCCGCTCACGAGGTGATCACCGAGGTTTTGGACGCGGATCTTCCGGCCACCCGGACAGGCTCATGCCCGACGCCGCCGGGGACAACCGGAAAAGTGGGACAGCTCACTTGACGGGGCGCAGGCCGAGCGGGCCCGCGATCTCCTCCACCATGACCTGTCCTGCCTCCTCGGCGAGGGTGTCCTCCGTGCGCGCGAGGTCCTCGTCGGTGTCCAGGCCGTCGAGGTCGTCGAGGGGCTGGTTGAGCCGCACGTGGGCCACCAGGGACTGAAGGGCGCGCAGCGTCGCGGAGGCGGTGGAGCCCCAGTTCGAGAAGTACGAGAACTGCCACCACCACAGCGCCTCGGAGACCCGGCCCGCGCGGTAGTGGGCCAGGCCGTGGCGCAGATCGGCGACCACGTCGGTCAGGTCGTCGGAGATCCGGGCGGCGACCCGCGCCTTGCGGGGCTCGTAGGGGTCGAAGACCTCGGAGTACACGTCGACGGGGGCCAGCATCCGGGCCAGCCGCTCGCGCATCTCGTCCACGTCCTGCTCCGGGCCGAGGTCCGGCTCGTAGCGCTCGTCCGGGACGATGTCCTCGTGCGCGCCGAGCCGGCCGCCCGCGAGCATCAACTGGGAGACCTCGAGCAGCAGGAACGGGATGGCCGAGTCCGGCTCGTCGCCCTTGGCGATCTCGGTGACCGCGACGATGAAGGACTCGATCTGGTCGGAGATCTGGACCGCGAAGCTGTCCGGATCCTGAGCGGTGGCGTGCAGCGTGGCGTCAGACATCTAGGAGTCGTCTCCCCTCGAAGGCCCGGCCGAGGGTGACCTCGTCCGCGTACTCCAGGTCGCCCCCGACGGGGAGGCCGCTGGCCAGGCGGGTGACCTTCAGGCCCATGGGCTTGATCATGCGGGCGAGGTACGTCGCCGTGGCCTCGCCCTCCAGGTTCGGATCGGTGGCCAGGATCAGCTCTGTGACCGTCCCGTCGGCCAACCGCGCGAGAAGTTCTCGTATACGCAGGTCGTCGGGTCCCACCCCTTCGATGGGGCTGATGGCGCCGCCGAGCACGTGGTACTTGCCCCGGAACTCACGGGTGCGCTCGATCGCGACGACGTCCTTGGGCTCCTCGACGACACAGATGACGGTGAGGTCGCGGCGCGGGTCGCGGCAGATGTTGCACAGCTCCTCCTGCGCGACGTTGCCGCACGTCGCGCAGAAGCGGACCTTCGCCTTGACCTCCATCAGGGCCTGGGCGAGGCGCCGCACGTCCGTGGGCTCCGCCTGGAGGATGTGGAAGGCGATCCGCTGCGCGCTCTTGGGACCGACGCCGGGCAGCCTGCCCAACTCGTCGATGAGGTCCTGGACCACGCCTTCGTACACGGCTCGAACGCCTTCCGTAAATCCTGCTCTGCTGCCTGGTACGTACGGTAGTCGGCGCCGGTCCTAGAAGGGGAGGCCCGGGATGCCGCTGCCGCCGCCGAGGCCCTGGGTGAGGGGGCCGAGCTTCTGCTGCTGGAGCGTCTGCGCGTTCTCGTTGGCCGCCTGGACCGCCGCGACGACCAGGTCGGCGAGGGTCTCGGTGTCCTCCGGGTCGACCGCCTTGGGGTCGATGACGAGGCCGCGCAGCTCGCCCGAGCCGTTCACCGTCGCCTTGACGAGTCCGCCGCCCGCCTGGCCCTCGACCTCGGTACGCGCCAGTTCCTCCTGGGCCGTCGCGAGGTCCTGCTGCATCTTCTGGGCCTGCTGGAGCAACTGCTGCATGTTGGGCTGGCCACCACCGGGGATCACGATCAGCTCCTGTTCCCGTCTCGTCTCGTGCGCTGCGTCGGGCGCGTCCGCGTGGGCGCGCGCCCATGAAACGAGCCTACGTGGTCCGGGTGGCGCCCGCCCCGGCACCTCGCACCGCACTCTTTCGAGTGAGACGGGCCGCTCTCCTATACCTGATCAAGGCCCACTTCTGAGCGGAAAACCCGCGAAAGGGGACTCTCGGCCACCCATTGGGCGGTAGGAAGATGCGTACCCAGTCGAGTCCAGTCGCGATCCGTAACCAGTCGAGGGAGTGCCGGTGAGTCAGCCGGAGATGCAGCCCGGAGGACCGCCCCCGGAGGGGCAGGGCGAGGGCCGCAGCACCTCGGACGACCTCACGGGACGCGCCTTCCCGCTCGGCGACTGGGGCGAGCCGGCCGAGCGGCTCGACGAGCTGTACCGGTGGGTCGAGCAGGGCGCCCTGCGCACCGCCGCCTGGTATCTCGCCGACCGCGTGTGGAAGCGGCGGGGCGCCCGGGCGATGCGCGGCGGGACGGTGCTCGGGGCGCTGGCCGCGGTGCTGCTGCCGCTGCTCGACCTGACCGGCGCGGCACACGGGGCGGCGCTCTGGGGCTACCTCGGGCTGCTGCTCGCGGTGGCCTGCGCCGGGTGCGACCGCTACTTCGGGCTCACGTCGGGCTGGACCCGGGACGTCGCCACGGCACAGGCCGTGCACCGGCGGTTACTCGTGCTCCAGTTCGACTGGGCGTCGGAGTGCGTCCGCGAGGTGCTGGGCCCCGCCGAGGGCACGGCGAGCGAGGCCGCCGAGCGGTGCCTGTCCGTGCTGCGGCGCTTCTCGGAGGACGTCACGGAGCTGGTGCGCTCCGAGACCGCGGACTGGATGGTCGAGTTCCGCTCCGGGCCCGCGCCGCTGGTCATGCAGTCCGCGATCCCGAGCCCGGCCCGCCCGGCGGACCCGCCCCCCGGCCGCTTCCCCCTCCCCCCGGGCGCCCGCCCCAACATGCCGAGGCAGCGGCCCCCGGAGCCGCGGTAGAGGCATAGTGTTCGGGCGAACCTTCACCGCCAGCCGAACCGGGGGACCCGACCCGTGCCCGCTTTCGACGGCCCCGCCGTCACCCGCAACACCCTCCGCCGGCAGATCGCGGACGCGCTGCGCGACGAGATCCTCGCGGGCCGCCTCTGCCCCGGCCAGGAGTTCACGGTCAAGGAGATCGCCGAGGGGTACGGGGTGTCGGCCACCCCGGTGCGCGAGGCCCTGGTCGACCTCACCGCGAAGGGCCTGCTCGACTCCGCCCAGCACCGCGGCTTCCGCGTCCACGAGTACTCCCTGGCCGACTACCGCGCCATGATCGAGGCCCGCTCCCTCGTCGCCGACGGGATCTTCCGCGGCCTGGCCGAACCCGCCCCGGCCGAGCCGCGCTCCCCCGCCGCCCTCGCCGGGGTGCGCCGCCGCGGCGAGGAGGCGGCCCGCGCCGCGGGCGCCGGTGACCTGAACGTCCTGATCGGCTACGACCTGCGGTTCTGGCGCGAACTCTCCGCCCTCTTCGGCAACCCGTACCTCTCCGACTTCTTCCACCGGCTGCGCGTCCAGTCCTGGATGTGCGCGGTCCCGCATCTGCGCCGGGCGGGCGACCTCCGGGGCAGCCTGTGGTCGGGACACTGCGACCTCGTCGACGCCCTGGCCCGCCACGACGCCCCGGCCGCGCACGCCATCGTCGAGGCGTACAACGCGGACTCGCTGCGCCTGATGGAGCGCCTCGCGGGCGATCAGGGGGCCTGAAGGCGGGTACGGGCAAAGGCAGGCGCACATTACCCTGGCGTACGCCCTACGCCGAGAACACGCCGCGCAACCGGAGTCCTAAGGAGCCCCCTTGGCCTGTGACCTGTGGCTCGTCCCCCTCGTCGACGTGCTGTGCCACAGCCCCGACAACCCTTTCGCGGAAGAACTCGCGCTCTACGACAAGGCGTTGCACGCGGCAGGTCTGCCCTCGGTGCCGGTCTACGCGTACATGCCGGGCCTCTCCGGTGACGTGGCGCCGGTCGCCGGGTTCGACTACGACGCGCTGCACTTCCTGCGCCGGGCCTACCTGCTCCAGATGTGCGGGCTCGCCGTCACGCCGGTCGACGAACTGGGCGGCGACTACGAGCAGTTGCTGGAGATGTTCGAGTCCACGGCGCAGGCCTCCCATCTGGTGTGGCACTACGACCACGCGGGCGCCTACGTTCCCGTGGACTTCCCCGCACCGCTGTCCAACGACGAACTCCTGGAGGGCGGCGGTCCGTTGGGCTCCTCCCACGCGTTGCTGCACGAGCTGGAGTACGTGGCGCCCGCGATCGGGATAGACCCGGCGAACCCGCCGCTGCCCCCGGCCCCGCCCGTGGCACCGACCTCCCTGGAGGAACCGGCCGCGCCGGTCCCGCCGGGCGAGGGCCCCTTCGCCCGGGAGCGTCACGTCTGGCTGGGCCTGCACCGGGCCGCGACCCGCAGCCTGGCCCAGGGCTCGATGATCGTCTTCAGTTGAACCGGAGCGCCTGCCGGGGCGGGGCGCCGGTGCCGAAGCGGCACCGGCGCCCTCGCCCCGGCACCCCTCACGCCACGTGCTCGTCCGCCGCGCCCAGCGCGATGTCCAGCGCGGCCAGGCCCTCCTTGGCCTCGGCCTCCGTGATGTTCAGCGGCGGCACCACGTGCGTGCGGTTCATGTTCACGAAGGGCCACAGTCCCTGCTTCTTCGCGGCGGCGGCGAACGCGGCCATCGGCGCGTTGGCCTCGCCGGTCGCGTTGTAGGGCACCAGCGGCTCCCGCGTCGCCCGGTCCCGTACGAGGTCGAGCGCCCAGAACATGCCGACGCCGCGCACCTCGCCCACCGAGGGGTGCCGCTCGGCCAGCTCGCGCAGGCCCGGCTCGATGACCTCGGAGCCGAGCTTCGCGGCGTGCGCGACGATGCCCTCCTCCTCCATCACGTTCATGGTGGCGACGGCCGCCGCGCAGGCCAGCGGGTGCCCTGAGTAGGTCAGGCCGCCCGGGTAGGGCCGCTTGGCGAACGTCTCGGCGATCGCGCCGGAGATGGCCACACCGCCGAGCGGCACGTACCCCGAGTTCACGCCCTTGGCGAAGGTCATCAGGTCCGGCGTCACGTCGTACAGATCGGCCGCGAACCACGTGCCCGTACGGCCGAAACCGGCCATGACCTCGTCCAGGACGAAGACGATGCCGTACTTGTCGCACAGCGCGCGGACCCCGGCGAGGTAACCGGCGGGCGGCAGCATGATGCCCGCCGTGCCCGGCACCGTCTCCAGGATGACCGCCGCGATCGTCGAGGGGCCCTCGAACTGGATCGTCGACTCCAGGTGTTCGAGGGCGCGCTCGCACTCCTGCGCCTCCGTCTGCGCGTAGAACCGGGTGCGGTAGAGGAACGGCGCCCAGAAGCGGACGACACCGGCCGTGCCCGTGTCGTTGGCCCAGCGGCGCGGATCACCGGTGACGTTGACGGCCTGCTGGGTGCCGCCGTGGTACGAGCGGTAGGCGGAGAGCACCTTCGGGCGGCCCGTGTGCAGGCGGGCCATCCGCAGGGCGTGCTCGACGGCGTCGGCGCCGCCGTTGGTGAAGAAGATCTTGTCGAGGTCGCCGGGCGTGCGCGCGGCGATGAGGCGTGCGGCCTCCGAGCGCGCCTCGACGGCGAAGGCCGGGGCGAAGGTCGTCATCTTCCCGGCCTGCTCCTGGATCGCGGCGACGACCTTCGGGTGCTGGTACCCGATGTTCGTGAAGACGAGCCCGGAGGTGAAGTCGAGGTAGCGGTTGCCGTCGTAGTCCCAGAAGTACGAGCCTTCGGCACCGGCGACGGCCAGCGGGTCGATGAGCTCCTGTGCGGACCAGGAGTGGAACACGTGGGCGCGGTCCGCGGCCTTGACGGCGGCGCCGACCTGGGGATTCGGCTGAGGGGTCATACCGCCGAGCGTAGATGCGCGCTGCACGGGCACACCATCGGCGTCCTGTCTGCGGGACGCGGGCGAACACGACAGACTGTCGCCCGCGCGCCGCCGTCTTCGCGAGCCGCTCAGTACGCGCCCCGCGGGAACGCCTGTCGGACCGGGCGGGCCCAGCGGTCGGCGCCCAGTTCCGGGCGGAGTGCCGCGAGGCCGCCGCAGTACTTCGTGAACTCCGACGCCCGCACCCCGAACCGGTGCAGCACCCCGTCCGCCTCGCAGCGCGGCCCCCGCGTCTTCGTCTTCACCAGCACCAGACCGCCGTCGGCCCGTGCCGCGCGCCCCCGCGGACCCGTCTCCCGCACCACCAGACCCGCGTCGCAGGTGATCCGCTGCCCGTCGGCGACGAACGTGGCCCGCTGGTACTCGGTCACCAGCGACGGCCGCAGCCCCGGTGGCGCCTCGACCCCGAACGCGCCGCCGATGACCCCGTCGAGGAAGCCGCGCCCGGCCGCGTCGAGCGCCTGCTCCTCACCCGTCAGGCGGTGCCGGTGCTTGACCGTCTCCCCTCGCGCGTTGCTCAGTTCGATCTCGAACTGCCGCTCCCCGCTGTCCTGGTAGAGCCGTTCGCGGATCTTGTAGCGGGGCCGGTTGCCCTGCCGGTGGGCGTGGTACGTGCGCAGGTCGGCGGTGTCGTAGTAGGTCGAGCGGTAGGTGAACCAGCGCCGTCCGCCCAGCGACAGCGCGCGGAACGGGCCGCCCGCCCGCCGCGGGTCGGTGAGCAGTGCCGCGAAGTCCGCGAAGATCTCGACCGGTACGAGGTAGCGCTGGTCGCGGCGGGCCAGCAGCTCGGCCGTGCTGTTGAGTTCGTCGAGCGACAGCGGCCGGGCGGCGAGCGCGGCACGCCCGATGGCGCGTACGGCGGGGATCACACGGTCTCCTGACGATAGGGGGCAGCGGACTTCGTCGTACTACGAGAGGGACGTACGGGCGGCGCGGGACGTTCCCGGTTTCCGGCCAACGGAAAAGAACTTCCGTTCGTCACTCTCCGCGTTTGTTACGGAACCGTACGAGCCACTCCGGGTCTCTTCGTCGTATGGCCGCACTATTCTCGGTCTGTTGGTCACGTACGGGGGAGGGTGGCGCGACATGGAGAGGCTCGAATCGCTGGGTCCGGGGGACCCTCAGCGCATCGGCGCGTACCGGCTGCTGGGACGGCTGGGCGCGGGCGGCATGGGGCAGGTGTACCTGGCGCGCTCGGAGCGCGGCCGTACCGTCGCGGTGAAGCTGGTCCGTCAGGAGCTGGCGGAGCAGGAGGAGTTCAGGACCCGGTTCCGGCAGGAGGTGCGGGCCGCGCGGCGGGTCGGCGGCGCGTGGACGGCGCCCGTGCTCGACGCGGACACCGAGGCGGAGATCCCGTGGGTGGCCACCGGGTACGTCGCGGGCCCCGCCCTCCAGCAGGTCGTCTCGCACGATCACGGCGCGCTGCCGGAGCGTTCCGTACGCATCCTCGCGGCCGGTCTCGCGCACGCCCTGAAGGACATCCACGAGGCGGGGCTGATCCACCGCGACCTCAAACCGTCGAACGTGCTGGTCACCATCGACGGCCCGCGCGTCATCGACTTCGGCATCGCGCGCGCCCTGGAGACCGTCACCGACGGCGGTCTCACCCGCACCGGCGCGCTCGTCGGCTCGCCCGGCTTCATGGCGCCCGAGCAGGTGCGCGGCGACCGGATCACCCCGGCGTGCGACGTGTTCTGCCTGGGCTCGGTCCTGGCGTACGCGGCGACGGGCGCGCTGCCCTTCGGCACCTCCAACAGCGGGGTGCACGCCCTGATGTTCCGCATCGCCCAGGAGGAGCCGAACCTCGCGGACCTCCCGGAGGGCCTTCAGGACCTGGTCAGGGACTGCCTGCGCAAGCAGCCCGCCGAGCGGCCCTCGCCGGCGGAGATCCTGGAGCGCACGGGCGCCGAGGACACCCTGGGCGACGGCGGCCGTACCCGCGACCCGTGGCTGCCCGGCTCGCTCGTGGCCCAACTGGGGCGCCACGCCGTGCAGTTGCTCGACTCCGAGGACCCCGCGACCGAACTGGCACAGCAGGAGAAGCAGGCGGCACAAGGGGACCAGGCGGAACACGCCCCCGTACCGCCGCCGGGGCGGCCGGGCGCGGTCCAGGTGAACCATCTGCCCACGATGGTGGTCGGCCAGCAGGCCCAGGCCCCGGCTCCGGCTCAGGCCGCCGCGCCGCCCGTGCCCAACCCGCCGGCGTACGGCTACCCGCACCAGCCGCCGCCCGGTTACGGCTATCCGCAGGGCAGTTGGAACCACACCCCGCCCTACGGTCCCGGGACCACGCCGCTCGTCGCCCACCAGGAGCCCCCGCAGCGGAGCCGTTCCACGGCGGCGCTGATCGTGGTCGCCCTGATAGTGGCGCTCGGCGCGGGCGGCTCCGTGTACGCCCTGATGAAGGACGACGGCAAGCAAGGCACGTCGTCCCAGGGCGACCCCGGTCCGTCGCCGTCGGCCACGGACCCCGTGGGGCCGGGGCCCGACTCCCCGACGCCCACCTCCCCGTCCACGGACCCGGAGAACTCACCGCAGTCCGCGGCGGGCGAGATCCCCACGAAGTTCCTGGGCACATGGTCGGGCGCGATCGACAACGAGCGGGGGCACCACCCGCGCCGCATCGTCATCCAGCAGGGCACGACGGGTGACACGGTCCTGTCCATGACGGCCGACGGCACGCAGAACAACGGGGAGCCCTACCACTGCGTCTTCCAGGGCGCGCTGACCTCGGCGACGGACTCCACGTTGCAGATCGGCGACACCGATCCGGTGGTCGCCGAGCCGCAGGCGGCCTGCACCCCCGGCAAGCCGAGCACGATCACGTACCTGCCCTCGGGCCGGCTGCAACGCGTCATGATCGACTCGGCGGGGAAGAGGCAGTCCCTGACGTACGACAAGTCCGACTGAGGCCGCCACGGACGACGACGCCCCGGCCCGCCGAGGCGGACCGGGGCGCGGTCGACGCGGAGCGCGTCCCTACAGGGGTCCTACAGGGGCCCTACAGGAACGAGTTGATCTCGATCGTCTCGTCGCGGCCGGGGCCCACGCCGATCGCCGAGATCGGGGCGCCGGACATCTCCTCCAGGGCCTTGACGTACGCCTGCGCGTTCTTCGGGAGGTCCGCGAAGGTCTTGGCCTTGGTGATGTCCTCGGACCAGCCCGGCAGCATCTCGTAGACCGGCTTCGCGTGGTGGAAGTCGGACTGCGAGTACGGCAGCTCCTCGACGCGCTTCCCGTCGATCTCGTAGGCGACGCAGACCGGGATCTGCTCCCAGCCCGTGAGGACGTCGAGCTTGGTGAGGAAGAAGTCGGTGAGGCCGTTCACCCGGGTCGCGTAGCGGGCGATCACCGCGTCGAACCAGCCGCAGCGGCGGTCGCGGCCGGTGGTCACACCGCGCTCGCCGCCGATGCGGCGCAGCGCCTCGCCGTCGTCGTCGAACAGCTCGGTCGGGAACGGGCCCGCGCCGACCCGCGTCGTGTACGCCTTGAGAATGCCGATGACGCGGCTGATCTTCGTCGGGCCGACACCGGCGCCCGTGCAGGCGCCGCCCGCGGTCGGGTTGGACGACGTGACGAAGGGGTACGTGCCGTGGTCGATGTCCAGGAGCGTGCCCTGGCCGCCCTCGAACAGCACGACCTTGTCGTCGTCGAGCGCCTTGTTGAGGATCAGGGTGGTGTCGGCGACGTACCCCTTGATCTGCTCCGCGTAGCCGAGCAGTTCCTCGACGACCTGCTGCGCCTCGATGGCACGGCGGTTGTACAGCTTGGTCAGGAGCTGGTTCTTGACCTCCAGGGCCGCTTCGACCTTCTGGGTGAGGATCGACTCGTCGTAGAGGTCCTGGACGCGGATGCCGACGCGGTTGATCTTGTCCGCGTACGTCGGGCCGATACCGCGCCCGGTGGTACCGATCTTGCGCTTGCCGAGGAAGCGTTCCGTCACCTTGTCGACGGTCACGTTGTACGGCGTGATGATGTGCGCGTTACCGCTGAGCAGGAGCTTGGACGTGTCGACGCCGCGCTCGTTCAGACCGCTCAGCTCGGAGAGCAGGACCGACGGGTCGACGACGACACCGTTTCCGATGACCGGCGTGCACTCCGGCGAGAGGATCCCGGAAGGGAGGAGGTGCAGCGCGTACTTCTGGTCGCCCACGACGACCGTGTGGCCGGCGTTGTTGCCGCCCTGGTAGCGCACTACATAGTCCACGGATCCACCGAGCAGGTCGGTGGCCTTTCCCTTGCCTTCGTCACCCCACTGAGCACCGAGCAGCACAAGTGCGGGCACAGGCGTACACCCCTTCCGGGCGGGGCATGTCCAAGGTCAGGGGCCGCAGCCACTGATGAATGCGTAAGCCTTGGGGTGCCCCGGAATAGACGAAGCCCCTGGCGCAATAGCGCAAGGGGCTCTTGCACAAAGATGCTACCCGAGGAAGCGAGGCAAGGCCGAGGTGGCGGCTTTGGACCATCCAACTGACCGGACGGACGAGGGGCTGTCACGGCAGGTTCTGGTGCTCGTGGACCCCCTCGCCCGGCGCGCGGACGGGGAGTCCGTGCGGATCGCCAAGGACGTGCTGTGCGCCGGTGCCAGCGTCAAGGTGTGCCTGCCCGAGAGCCCGGAGGAATTTGCGAAAGCGCTGGCCAGAAGGGGTGCGCGGCGTCCCGTCGTGATCGGCGACGACCGGGCGCTGCTGCGTGCGGTGGCGCTCCTGCACCGGGAGCGGGAGCTGTCCACAGCGGTGCTCTCGATGGTGCCGGTGGGCGGCGCGCTCTCCCTCGCCCGCTCGCTCGGAATTCCCGCGCAGACGGTGGCGGCGGCGCGCGCCGCGCTCGACGGGACGGAGCGCCGGCTCGATCTGCTGGTCGACGACAGCGACGGGCTGGTCCTCGGGGATCTGCGCATCCCGCCCCTCGCGCAGGCGCACGCGGGACCGGCCGACGCGGCGCGCCCCTGGGTGCGTACGTGCCGCTCACTGGTGCGCACGCTCGCGGCGCGGCCCGTGCGCCCGGCCGCCCTGGCGCCGGGGCCGCCGGTGCGGCTGCGGGTCGAGGCGGACGGCGTGACCCTCGCCGACCTCGACCGGCCGGTGGAGGGTGTCTCGGTCGGCCCCGCGACGGGCACCGGCCTCGCGCGCGTGGAGGTGCGCGGCGCGGCGGGCTCGGCACCGCTGCGCGCGACGGCCCGTACGGTCACGGTGACGGGGGCGGATTTCCGCTACCGGGCCGACGCGGGGGCCATCGCCGGGCCCGTACGCCGGCGGACGTGGACGGTGCGGGTGGCGGCGTGGGGCCTGGCGCTGCCCTGAGGTGGGCGCAACGCGTGCCGCTGCCCGACCCGGTCGGGTTCGAGCCGGACACCGAGCAACTGAAGGGATCCGTCCGCTGACGACCGGCACCGCCTCCTCCCCCGGCTACTCCACCCGGTCCCGGGCGTGCGTGTCGGAGTCGTACGACGTTGCCTGCATGCACTGCCGGATCAGCCACATGACGCGGAGAACGCGGCGATCTTCTCGAACTCGTCCACGGACATCGGCGACGTCTCGGACGTCGGGCGCTCAGCCAGTGGTCGCTCCCGGCCGGTCACAGCGTGACGGGCAGGCCCTTCAGGCCCCGGATCACGAAGTTCGGGGTGCGGGACGGTTCCGCGGCGGGGTGGAGGGTCGGGGCGCGGGTGAGCAGGGCCCGCATGGACGCGGCCAGTTCGATGCGGGCCAGGGGCGCGCCGACGCAGTAGTGGATGCCCGCGCTGAAGGAGATGTGGGGGTTGTCGGCGCGGGTCAGGTCGAGGCGGTCGGGGTCGGGGAAGACGGCCGGGTCGTGGTTGGCCGAGCCGAACAGGAGGGCCACCTCGGAGCCGCGCGGCAGGGTGACGCCGGCGAGTTCGATGTCGTCCAGCACCCAGCGTTCGAAGAGCTGGAGCGGGGTGTCGTAGCGCATCAGCTCCTCGACGGCGCCGGGGACCAGGGTGGGGTCCGCGCGCAGGGCCGCCAGTTGTCCCGGGTGGCGAAAGAGGGCCCACCAGCCGTTCACGGTGGCGTTGACGGTGGCCTCGTGACCGGCGTTGAGGAGCAGCACGCAGGTCGAGATCATCTCCTGTTCGGTGAGGCGGTCGTCGTTCTCGTCGTGCGCCGCGATCAGTGCGGAGATCAGGTCGGTGTCGGTGGGGCGCGCGCGCCGCTCGGCGATCAACTCGCTCAGGTAGGCGGTGAATTCGACGGAGGCGCGGACCGCGGCGCGGGCCGTCTCGGCGGGCGGGTTCAGTTCGTACATGCCGCAGATCGCCGCCGACCAGGGGCGCAGCAGGGGGCGGTCGCTCTCCGGGATGCCGAGCATCTCCGCGATGACCGCGACCGGGAGGGGTTCGGCGACGGCCGTGAGCAGGTCACCGCCGCCGTCCGCGACCAGGCCCGCCACCAGGTCGTCCGCCAGCTTCTCCACGTAGGGCCGCAGCCGCTCGACGGTGCGCGGGGTGAACGCCTTGGAGACGAGGCGGCGGATGCGGGTGTGGTCCGGGGGTTCGAGGTCGAGCATGCCGTGGTCGTTGAGGGTGTGGAACGGCTCGTGCTCGGGTGGCGGCGCGGTGCGGCCGAACTCCTCGTGCGTGTACCGGTGCCGGTAGGTGCGGCCGAGCCGGCGGTCGCGCAGGAGCGCCGAGACGTCGGCGTGGTGCGGGACCAGGTACTGGCGCGTGGGCTCGAACCAGTGGACCCGCCCGGCCTCGCGCAGCGCCGCGTACGCGGGGTACGGGTCGGCGACGAAGGCCGGGGACCACGGGTCGAAGGCGGAGAGCGCCGCGTCGGCATCCATGCGGGGACGTTAGCCCTCCGGGACCGGCGTGGCCAGGCCCTCCCGGTCCGGTGCCGTGGGCTCGCCCTTGCCGCCGTCCCGCAGCGCGACGAGGACGAGCAGCGCCGCGAACAGGGCGGCGCACCCGCAGACGGCGAACCCGATCGAGTAGCCGTGCCCGAGCGCGTCCAGTGCGAACGACCGGGCCGCTCCGGGGGCTGAGTCGGGGGCGACGGAGTTGAGGGCGAGGGGGCCGCCCTCCGTGAGCACCTCGTGCGCGGCGCCCTTGGCGTCGGCGGACAGCGACGAGCCGGACAGGGCGCCCGCGACCTGGGACGCGGCCTGGCTGAGGGCGACGGCGCCGATGACGGCGGGGCCGAGCGTGAAGCCGAAGTCGCGCAGCAGGTTGGTGGAGGCGCTGGCCATGCCCGCGAGGTGGACCGGGACGGTGTTGACGGCCGTCGCCGTGATGGAGGAGACGGTGAGGGCGAAGCCGGTGCCGACCAGGCCGAGGGGCAGGATCAGCGAGGTCAGGGCGCGGTCGTCGACGTCGAGCGTGGCCGCGGTGAAGTCGCCCGCGGCGATCAGCGCGAGCCCGGCCGTGAGCAGCGTACGCGCGGGGACGCGGGCGAGCAGCCGGGAGGTCAGCGGGGTCAGGAACGGTGTGATGCCGTTCAGGAGCAGGAACGCGAACGCGGTCCGCATCGGGCTCTGGTGCTGGATCGGGCCGAGCCTGATGCTCGCCGCGTAGGCGGTCCCGAGGAAGCTGAACATGCCGACGACGGCGACGACGGAGGCGACGGCGAACGCGCGGTTGCGGAACAGGTCGAGCCGCAGCAGCGGCGACCGCGCCCGGCGCTCGGCCACCACGAACAGGGCGACGAAGACGGCCGCGACGACGAACGCGGCCACCACAGGCGCCGAGCCCCAGCCGTCGGTCGGGCCCTGGATGACGGCGTAGAGCAGCGCGAACAGGCCGACGCCAATGGTGATCTGCCCGCCGATGTCGAGTGAACGGCCCTCGGGCGCCGAGGAGTCGGCGGCGAGGAGGAGGCTGGTCAGCGCGCTCAGCGCCGCGACGATCGCCACGACCACGAAGGACCAGCGCCAGGAGCCGTAGGTGCCCGTGATGCCGCCGAGCAGCGGCGCGAGGAAGCCGCCCGCGGAGAGGCTGGACGCCCACAGGGCGATGGCGCGGGCGCGCTGGGCGTGCCCGGTGGTGCCCGCCGCGATCATGGCGAGCGACGTCGGGAAGAGCGCGGCGGCGCCGAGTCCGGCGAGCGCCTGCCCGGCCCAGAGCTGGTGGATGCCGCTGCTCGCCGCGGCGACCACCTCACCGGCGCCGAGGAGCACGGCACCGCCGACGAGCAGCCGTTTGCGTCCGAAGAGGTCGCCGAGCACGCCGAAGGACAGCTCCAGGACGGTGACGGGCAGCAGGAAAGCGTCCGATATCCACGTCAGTTGGGAGCCGACCGGGTGCAGGTGTTCCTGGAACAGGCCGTTGAGCGTGGCCGGGATGGCGATGCCGATCTGGGCGAGGCAGACGGCGAGGCAGCCCGCGACGAGCGTGCCGAGGGCGAGCCGGGGCGCCGTGGGCGTCTTGCCCGGTGCGTGCGGCACGGTTGATGCGTCCATGGTGGGGGTCTCCTCCGTCGTCGTCAGTGCCGGGCGGCCGGGGCGGGCGCGGCGGCGCGGTCGGGGCGGCCCACCGTCAGCTCGCCGGGCCGGTAGGGGACGTACGCGGCTCCGTCGAGGCCGAGGTCGAGCGCGGCCCGCTGGAGGGCGGCGGGGCTCGCGGCGGTGCCCCAGTGGCCGGTCTCGACGCGGTGTTCCACGGCGTGGACGGCGGCCAGGGTCTCGGCGGTGGTGAACGCGCAGTGGCCCTGTCGCTCGACGTACGCCTGGCGCAGCAGCGCGCTGTCACCGGCGGCGCGGACGCGGTCGGCGAAGCGGTTCTCCTGCTCGACGGGGACGAGCTGGTCGGCGGTGGTGTGCAGGTCGAGCAGCGGGACGGCGAGGCCCTGTCCGGCGGACGAGGTGCGGGCGGCCTCGCGGACGGCGTCCGGGTCGGCGGTGACCGAGGCGCCCGCGGTGAGGGCGGTGAGGTCGGCGCGCAGGTCGAGTCCGGCCGCCCGGTACAGGGCGCGGACGCGCGGCGCGGACGGGGATCCTGCGAGCAGCGCGGCGTAGTCGACGCCGCGGTTGGCGGAGTTGTTGCCGCCGACCGAGCGCTCCATGGCGTATCGCCCGCCCTCGATGAAGGAGAGCAGGCCCTGGGCGAGCCAGGCGTACTGCTGCTCCTCCTGTCCGCGCCAGTCGTCGGCGGCCGGCCGGTCCTTGCCGGGTGCCCAGGCGGGGACGTTGAGGTAGGCGGCGGCGAGGGCGATGCGGGCGCGTCCGGCGGGGGTGGTCTGGGCGGCGGTGACGGCGGCGGTGAGGCGGTCGGCGGTGGCGGCGGCCTCGCCCGGGGAGTCGAAGCCGACGAGCTTCGGCCGTTCGCCGGGGAGCAGGAGCCGGGCGATCGTGTACTCGGCGTCGAGCTGGTAGTTGTCGAGGTCGGTGCCGCCCGTGACGAGTCCGCACAGGCCGAGGGCGCCGTCGACGCGGCCCGCTCCGTCGCGGGCGATCTGCGCGTTGACGAGGCCGCCCATGGACTGGCCGACGGACAGGGTGCGGCGCGGCTCGCCGGTCCGGGCGGTGACGGCGTCGAGGGTGGCGAACTGGTCGCGTTCGGCGCTGGCCAGGGCCCACTGGGAGCCGTTCGGGTCGTAGGAGGACCCGGCGAGGGCGTACCCCTCGGCGAGCAGGGCGTCGTGGGCGGCGGCGGAGGGGGCGTTCTGGGCGGCGAGGGGCCCGAAGCCGTGGCTGAACAGCAGCAGGGTGCCGTTCCAGTGGCCGGGCGCGGGGATGTCGGCGATCCAGGTGGCGCCGTCGGCGAGGACGCCGGTGAGGTGCTGGGCGCGGTCCGCGGCGGGGGTCGCGGTGTCGGCGCGGGCGGTGCCCGGCGCGACGAGGCAGAGGGCGGCGGCCAGCAGGACGGCGGTGGTGCGGACGCGTGCGGGCATGACGGGGCTCCGATCGGCGGGGCGGGCGGGAGCGCGGGAGGAGGCGAGTGGTCAGGCGGCTCGGAATGTAGGGCAGATTCCGAACGCCCGTCAATGAAATGCACAACATCAGCTCGGCCGGGTCCGGAGCCCTCACCCAGGGGCGTCAGCCCTCCGCGCCCACCGGCACGGTGTCGAGCAGGCGACGCGCCGCGTCCTTCGCGGGCCCGTCGAGCCGCTCGTGCACCGCGCGGAACAGGTCCTGCGCGGGGCCCGCGGGCCAGTCCGAGGGCAGGTGCTCCACCGGCAGCCGGGGATCACTGCGGATGACGCCGAGCCAGTCGGTCGCGAGCCGCAGCCGCAGCGCGAGCGCGTCCTGGTCGCGGGGCGCGTCCTGACCGGCGTACGGCCGCCACTGGTCGGCGAACTCCCGGTAGGCGCGGTCGAGTTGCTTGAGGTCCCAGGTGTCGTCGATCATCTCGGCGACGTCCATGCCGAGGTCCGCGGTGGCGCGGAAGACCTTGACGTGCGCGGCGAGGCCCAGTTCGGCGACGATACCGGAGACGTCCACCGCGCCCGGCGCGATCCACAGGCCGCTGAACAGCGGGCCGAACCCCGCCCAGGTGAGCTGCGCGCGCAGGTCGTGGCGCTGCCGCTGCCAGGAGTCGGGCAGCGAGAACCCGAGCAGCGACCAGGTGCCGTCCCAGTCGTCGTTGACGGCGCCGGTCTGCCAGATGCGGCGCTCACCGTCGCGCAGGATCTCCTCGGAACGGCCGGTCAGCCCGAAGTAGGTGCGCCTGCCCTCGCGCTGGCGGCGCAGCAGCCCGCGGCCCGTCATCCGGGTCAGCGTCGAGCGGGTCGCGTGCTCGCCGACCCCGGCCCGCGCGAACACCTCGATGACACTGCCCGAGTACACGCACACCCCGCGCCCGAGCACCTGGTCGCCGAGGAAGCTCAGCATCAGGGACTGGGGGCGGGGCGTGGTGTCGGTGCTCACCCGGGTACGGTAACCGCCGCTCAGCCGGGGGTGACAAGCCGCGCTTCGTAGGCGAAGACCGCGGCCTGGGTGCGGTCCCTGAGGCCGAGCTTGACCAGGACCCGGCTGACATGGGTCTTGATCGTCGACTCGGCGACCACGAGCCGCGCGGCGATCTCCGCGTTCGACAGGCCCTGCGCGATGAGGACGAGCACCTCCGTCTCGCGCTCGGTCAGCTCGCCGTACGCGCCCGGGTGCTGTGCGGCGGGCAGCTTCGGGACGTCCGAGAGCTTCGCGAACTCGGTGATCAGTCGCCGGGTCACCGACGGGGCGAGCAGCGCCTCGCCGCCCGCCACCACCCGTACACCGTCCGCGAGTTGACGGGCGGAGGCGTCCTTGAGGAGGAAGCCGGAGGCGCCCGCGCGGAGCGCCTGGTACACGTACTCGTCGAGGTCGAAGGTGGTCAGGACGAGGACCTTCGCGCCCTCGTCGGCCGCGACGATCTCACGGGTCGCCTCGATGCCGTTCAGCTCCGGCATGCGGATGTCCATGAGGACCACGTCGGGGTGGAGTTCGCGGACCTTGGTGATCGCCTCGATCCCGTTGACCGCCTCGCCGACGACCTCGATGTCCGGCATCGCGCCGAGGAGGACCGAGAACCCCTCGCGCACCATCATCTGGTCGTCGGCGATCAGCACCTTGATCATGCGTCGGTCCCGTCGTGCGCGACGTCGTGCGCGGAGCCGGTCCCGCGCTGCTCCGGCACCGGGGCGGCGACCGGCACGAACACCGTGACCTCGTAGCCGCCGTCCGCGGTCGTGCCCGCCGTCATCTCGCCGCTGAGCATCGACACGCGCTCCCGCATGCCGGTGATGCCGTGCCCGGCCCCCGGCGAGGGTTTGACCAGGGCGTTCGGCCGGCCGTTGACGACGCGCAGGCCGAGGCCGCCGAGGACGTACGACACCTCGACCGCGGCGTCCGCGCCGGGCGCGTGCCGCAGGGTGTTGCTCAGCGCCTCCTGCACGATCCGGTACGCCGACAGCTCGACGCCCTGCGGCAGCTCACGCACCGCGCCCGTCACGGCCTTGGTGACGGTCAGGCCCGCCTCCCGCACGTTCTCCAGCAGCTTGTCGAGGTCGGCGAGCGTGGGCTGCGGGGCGTCGGGCGCCGCGTAATCCTCGGCCCGTACGACGCCGAGGACGCGGCGCAGTTCGGTGAGGGCCGCCACCGCGTTCTCCCGGATCGTGACGAACGCCTTCTCCAGCTCGGGCGGCGGATTCTCGACCCGGTAGGGCGCCGCCTCCGCCTGGATCGCCACGACCGACATGTGGTGCGCGACGACATCGTGCAGCTCGCGGGCGATGTTCGTGCGCTCCTCCAGAAGGGTGCGCCGGTCCCGCTCGACGGCGGTGACCGTACGCTCCTGGACGACCTGCCGCTTGGTGGTCCGGTTGACCTGGACCAGGGTGACGATCGCGACCGCGACGCCCGAGAAGAACAGCATCGGTCCCGCGTCACCGGATCCCAGGCCGCCCATGATCTCCCCGGCGAGCACCGAGTAGAGCGCGCTGAGCACCCACATCCAGGCCGCCGCGCGCGGCCGGGTGCGCGCCGCGACGACCGTCATCACGACGGTGTGGCCCAGGAGGCTGCCGCCCGACCACGGGAACATGCCGTCATGGGTCACCACGACGAGGAACGGGGCCGCGGCGAACGACAGCCACCAGGCGAGGACCGGCCGCAGCAGGGTCAGCGCCACCGGCACCGCCGCCAGGAGCCCGGCCACCAGGGCCATGAACGAGTCGTCGAAGACGCTGTAGCTCGCCATGCCCACGATCAGTGTGAACAGAGCGAGGCCCAGCACGACGGCGTGCGGCAGATACCGCAGGTACCTGCGGGCGGCGGCCGGGAACAGATGGGCCCACGGGCCGGCCGCGGCGGCTTCGGGCAGCGGCCGGTAGGCCCGCACATCGCGGAACAGGTCCTCGCGCAGCCCGCGCAGCGCCGACCGCGCGAGGCTGAACTCGGGGCTGCGCTCCCTCGGGATCCCGGCGGTGGTGGTCGTCTCGGTCATGGCTCCGACCGTACGGGCAGGGGCGGGCCCGGGTCGTCCCCAGCCAGACGGGTCCTCACCGTCCGCCGTGAGTACTACGCGGCGTCCGCCTCCGGCCCCGCCCCGGCTCACCAGGCCAGTTGCGCGATCTCCTCGGCGACCACCGCGCAGGCGTCCGCCGCCGGGTCGATCAGCGGGAAGTGCCCGACCTCCGCCAGGAACGTGACGCCGACCACCTCGCCCGCCCTGGCCGCCGCGTCCGCGTACGCCTCGGCGACCGCGTAGGGCACCGTCGTGTCCGCGCGGCCCTGGACGAGGGTCGTGGCGATACCGGTGGGCAGCAGCGCGGCCGGGTCGGCGTACGGCCGCCGCGCCTCGAACAACGCGCCCTCGCCGCCCAGGAGTTGGGCACTCGCCCCGTCGCAGACACCCATGTCCTGGGCGAGCGCGAGGTCCGCGATGGGGGCGAGCGCCACGACACCGCGCAGCGCGGGCGGGGCCGGGGTGCGCCAGGGCGCGTCGGCGGGCAGGACGTGCCGGGCCGCGGCCCACAGCGCGAGGTGGCCGCCCGCCGAGTGGCCGGTGATCACGGTGCGCCGCGCGTCCGCGGTGGGCAGGTGCGTCGCGGCGAGCGCGGGCAGCGCGTCGAGGGCCGCCGCCACGTCGTCGAAGGTCTCCGGCCAGCGCCCGGCCACCGGCCCCTTCGCGCCCTGCCGCGGGAGCGGTCGGCCGCGCCGGTACTCGACGCTGGCGACGGCGAACCCGCGCCGGGCCAGGAAGTCGGCGAACGGGCTCAGGTGCGCTCTGTCGTACGCCGCCCGCCACGCGCCGCCGTGCACCGCCACGACCAGCGGGGCCGCGGTCGCACCGTCACGGGGCGCGTAGAAGTCGATGACCTGATCCGGGTGATCGCCGTACGCGGCGGTGACGTCCGGGGCGACGATGGGGTGCGAGAAGGCCGATGCCTCCTCCGCCTCGTCGCGCGCGGCGGCTTCGTCCGGCATGCTCCAACCTCTCGACGGCACAGTGGAATTGCGCGAACCAACGGGGAACCAGCAGGAAATCAGCGGGTATGCGGACGCTACCAGCCGCGTGACGTGCGTCGACACACACAGTGACCGGACAAACGGGCCCAGCGTGCCGTTACCCTGGCCGTCATGAGCAGCGAACCCGAACCCGGCACCCTCCGCCCCGGCGGTCGCACCGCCCGGGTCCGCGCCGCCGTCCTCGACGCCGCGGGCGACGTCCTGGCGGAGCAGGGCTTCGACCGGCTCGACCTCGCCGACATCGCCCGCCGCGCCGACGTCGGCAAGACCACCGTCTACCGGCGCTGGTCCACCCCCGCGGGACTGGTCGCCGACCTCCTCGCGCAGATGGCGCAGGAGTCGCTGCCGCGCTCGGCGACCGGCACGCTCCGCGGCGACCTGACGGCCAACGCGCTGCTGGTACGCCGCACCCTCGCCGACCCGCGGCAGGGACCGCTGTTCCGCGCGGTGATCGCGGCGGCGACCTGCGACCCGCGGACCGCCGACGCGCTGCGCCGGTTCTACGAGGTGCGGGTCGCCGAATGGGCACCGGCCGTGGAGGAGGCCGTCGCCCGGGGCGAGGTGCCCGCGGGCACCGACGCCGCCGAGGTGATCAGGGCGGTGTCGGCCCCGCTGTACTACCGCCTCCTCACGACCGGGACCGCGCCCACCGAGGCGGACGCGGCCCGGGCCGTGGCCGCCGCCGTGGCGGCGGCCGAGGCAGGGATCTACACCGGCTGAGCGTCCGGCGCCGCGTCAGCCGAGCGCGTCCGCGAGCACCCTCGCCGCGCGCTCCACCTCGGCGAACCCCAGGTACAGCGGCGTGAACCCGAACCGCAGCACGTCCGGCGCCCGGTAGTCGCCGACGACGCCCGCCGCGATGAGCCGCTCCATGACCTCGCCCGCGTCGTCGCAGCGCAGCGCCACCTGGCTGCCCCGCTCGGCGTGCGCGGCCGGGGTGACCGGCTCCACCCGCCCGGCCGGGACGTACGCCTCGACGCAACTCAGGAACAGGTCCGTCAGGGCCAGCGACTTGGCGCGCACCACGTCGAGGGAGACCTCCGGGCGCGACCACACGTCGAGCGCCGCGTCGAGCGCCAGCATCGACAGGACGTCCGGCGTCCCCACGCGACCGCGCACCGCGCCCTTGGCGGGCTCGTAGGCGGAGCTCATCCCGAACGGCTCGGCGTGCGAGTTCCAGCCCGGCAGCGGCGAGTCGAAGGCGGCCTGGTGCTCGCCGCGCACGTACAGGAAGGCGGGCGCGCCGGGGCCCCCGTTCAGGAACTTGTAGGTGCAGCCGACCGCGAGGTCGACGCCGTGCTCGTCGAGCCCGACCGGCAGCGCGCCCGCGCTGTGGCACAGGTCCCACACGCTCACGGCGCCCGCCGCGCGGATCGCCGCGGTCAGGCCCGGCAGGTCGTGCAGGCGGCCCGTGCGGTAGTCGACGTGGTTCAGCAGCACGGCGGCCGTACGGGGACCGAGGGCGCCCGCCACCTCGCCGGGCGCCACCGGGCGGACCGAGCAGCCCGTCATCCGGGCCGCCGACGCGGCGATGTAACCGTCCGTCGGGAACGTGGTGGCGTCGACGATCACCTCGTCCCGCCCCTCCCCCGCCATCCGGACCGCGCCCACCAGGGCCTTGAAGATGTTGACGCTCGTCGAGTCGGCGACCACGACCTGGCCCGGCCCCGCACCCACCAGGGGGGCTATCCGGTCGCCGATCCGCTCCGGCGCCGTCCACCAGCCGGACTCGGTCCAGGAGCGGATGCGCAGCTCGCCCCACTGCCGGTGCACCACGTCCGCCACCCGCCCGGGGACGTTGACGGGCAGCGCGCCCAGCGAGTTCCCGTCGAGGTAGACGACCTCGTCGAGCACGAACTCCTCGCGTACGGCGGCCAGTCGGTCGGCGGCGTCGAGCTTGCGCGCACGCTCGCGCAGGTGAGCGGTGTCAGACATGGGACCTCGCCGTCCACAGCTCCGGGAACACGGACTTCTGCGCGCGCTTCTCCAGCCAGGCCACACCGGCGGAGCCGCCGGTGCCGGTCTTGGCCCCCATGGCACGGCGGGTGGCCACCAGGTGGTCGTTGCGCCAGCGCCACACCAGCTCGGCGACGTCGGTGAGGGCCTCCCCGAGCCGGGCGAGCTCGGCGCTCTCGTCGCCCGCGTACAGCGCCGTCCAGACGGCCTCCACCTCGGGCGAGGGCTCGTAGCGCTGCGAGACGTCACGGTCGAGGACGGCCCGCGGCACGTCGTGGCCACGGCGGGACAGGAGCCGCAGCACCTCGTCGTAGAGGGTGGGCTCGTGCAGCGCCTTCTCCAACTCGGCGTGGACGCGGGGCGCGCCACGGTGCGGCACCAGCATCGACGCCGACTTGTCGCCGAGCAGGAACTCCATCCGCCGGTACATCGCCGACTGGAACCCGGAGCCCTCGCCGAGGGCGGACCGGTAGGAGTTGAACTGGGCCGGGGTGAGCTGGGCCAGTGGCCGCCAGGAGGCGTTCAGCGCCTCCAGCTCGCGCACCGACCGCTTCAGCGCGGCCACGGCGGCCGGTACGTCGTCCTCGGCGAGGGCCCGCGCCGCGGTCTCCCACTCGTGCACGATGACGGTGAACCACAACTCCATGACCTGGGTCGTCACCAGGAAGACCATCTCGCCGGGGTCGTCCGAGCGCAGATGCTGGAGGTGGGTGAGCACATCGGCCTGGACGTAGTCCTCGTAAGGCGTGGTGCCCGCGAAGTCGAGATGCGGTGTTGCTTCCGCGTCGTGGGACATCGCTGTCTCCTGAATGTGTACTCCGGGTAGCGGTCCGCCCTGCCGTTACCGGCACGGGGCCCCGGTCCCCGCCTCGCATCCTTCACAATCGTGCCCCGGAACGGCAAGGCCCGCCTGATCACAGACGGGCCTCACCCACGGTGACGGTCAGCGACTAGCCGAGGGTCTGCGCCGCGGCCGGGGAGGAGTCCTTGAGGAACTGCGAGCAGCGCTCGTACTCCTCCTGCTCACCGATGGACCCGGCCGCGCGGGCCAGCGCGTGCAGGGCGCGCAGGAAGCCGCGGTTCGGCTCGTGCTCCCACGGCACGGGCCCGTGGCCCTTCCAGCCGCTGCGCCGCAGGGCGTCGAGCCCGCGGTGGTAGCCGGTGCGGGCGTACGCGTACGACTCGACGACGCTGCCCCGCTCGAACGCCTCGTCGGCGAGCTGCGCCCAGGCGAGCGAGGAGGTCGGGTACTTCGCGGCGACGTCCGCCGGGGGCGTCCCGCCCGCCAGCAGCTCGCGCGGCTCCGGGTCGTCGGGCAGGTGGGTCGGGGGCGGTCCCCCGAGCAGGTTCTCGTGAAGGCTCATGGGTTCCAGTCTGCGCCATCCGCGCGGCCGGTCTCCACGCCGGTGATCAGTCGCGTCCGGTGACGGTCCGCACGGCCCGCACGAGCGCGTCGACGCCCGCCTCCGCCTTGGCGCGCGGACAGCCGACGTTCAGCCGTACGAAGCCGGGCGCCCCGTACGTGCCGCCCGGCATGACGGCGACCTTCTCCTGCTCGACGAGGACGCGCTGGAGCTCGTCGTCCGCGGTGACGCCGAGCGGCCGCAGATCGATCCAGGCGAGGTAACCGGCCTGCGGGGCGCGCCACGCGAGCTCGGGGAACGCCGAGCCGAGCCGTTCCTCGACGAGGCGCAGAGCGTCGTGTGTGTACGCGCGCAGGGCGTCCAGCCACGCGGCGCCCTCGCGGTACGCGGCGATGTGGGCGGTGAGCGAGAGCACGGCCGGGGAGGCCAGGCCCTCGCCCGTGTTCATCCGGCGCAGGAACTCGGCGTGATCGTCCGGGTCACCGACGAAACCGTAACTGCCGCTGAGCGCCGGGAAGTTGAAGGACTTCGTGGCGGAGGTGACGAGCGCCCAGCGCAGCCCGTCGGCGTAGCGCGTCCACGGCAGGTGGGTGTGTCCTTCGTGCGTCAGGTCGGCGTGGATCTCGTCGCTGATCACCGCCACGTCGTGGGTGCGCGCGAGGTCCGCGAGGCGGCGCAGCTCGGCGTCGGTCCAGACGTGCCCGGTCGGGTTGTGCGGCGAGCAGAGGACGAGGACGCGGCTGTCGGGGCGGGCCAACTCCCGCTCCAGGGCGGCCCAGTCGTCGAGCGCGACGGTCCGCATGTCGCGGCCGAGCCCGGTGATCGCCTTGCGGAAGCCGTCGTACGTCGGCGTGTGCAGGACGACGCCGTCACCGGCCCGCGTCCACATGCGCAGGAGCTGGGACACCTGGTTGAGGACGGACGGGGCGTAGACGAGCCGGTCCGTGTCGACCTCGGTGGCGTACCGGGTGCGGAACCAGTGGCGTATCGCGCCGCGGAAGTCCTCGTTCTGCCAGTCGGTGTAGCCGAACACGCCGTGCGCCAGGCGGGAGCCGAGGGCGGCCAGCACCTCGGGCGCGCACGCGAAGTCCATGTCGGAGATGGTGAACGGCAGCAGGTCGGGGACCGGGAAGCGGTCCGTGACGCCGTCCCACTGCACGCACCAGGTGCCGCGCCGGTCGACAGGGGTGTCGAAGTCGTACGTCACTGCTGGGCACCTCCGGGCATGGCACGGGCCCGGCACCCCCGCGAGGGGGAGGCCGGGCCCGCACACGGGCTGGTACGGGTTACTTGATGCGCGTACCCGTCGAGCGCAGGCTCTCGCAGGCCTCGACGATGCGGGCGGTCATGCTCGCCTCGGCCTTCTTGCCCCACACGCGCGGGTCGTAGGTCTTCTTGTTGCCGACCTCGCCGTCGACCTTCAGGACACCGTCGTAGTTCTCGAACATGTGACCGGCGATGGGCCGCGTGAAGGCGTACTGCGTGTCGGTGTCGAGGTTCATCTTCACCACGCCGTTCTCCAGCGCCGTGCGGATCTCCTCCAGGGTGGAGCCCGAGCCGCCGTGGAAGACGAAGTCGAACGGCTTGGAACCGGCGGGCTTGCCGTACTTCGCGGCGACGCCCTCGTTCAGCTCGGCGAGCAGGTCGGGGCGGAGCACGACGTTGCCCGGCTTGTACACGCCGTGCACGTTGCCGAAGGAGGCGGCGAGCAGGTAGCGGCCCTTCTCGCCCAGGCCGAGCGCCTCGACGGTGCGGATCGCGTCGTCGACCGTGGTGTAGAGGTTGTCGTTGATCTCGTGCGAGACGCCGTCCTCCTCACCACCGGTCGGGGTGATCTCGATCTCCAGGATGATGTTCGCGGCCTTGGCCTTGGCGAGCAGCTCCTCGGCGATGGAGAGGTTGTCGGCGAGGGTCTCGGCCGAGCCGTCCCACATGTGCGACTGGAACAGCGGCAGCCCGCCGGCCTCGACGCGCTTGGCGGAGATGTCGAGCAGCGGGCGCACGTACCCGTCCAGCTTGCCCTTGGGGCAGTGGTCGGTGTGCAGCGCGATCTTGTTCGGGTACTTCGCGGCGGCGACGTGCGCGAACTCGGCGAGCGCCTGGGCGCCGACGACCATGTCCTTCACACCCTGGCCCGACAGGTACTCCGCGCCACCGGTCGAGATCTGGATGATGCCGTCGCTCTCGGCCTCGGCGAAGCCCTGGAGGGCGGCGTTGAGGGTCTGCGTCGAGGAGACGTTGATGGCCGGGTAGGCGAACTTGCCCGCCTTGGCCCGGTCGAGCATCTCGTTGTACTGATCCGGGGTTGCGATGGCCATCTGTCGACTCCTCGTGAAGCGCGCGATTGCGGGTTTGGGTTGTTCTGGTGTCTCGACCGGTGGTCCGACCCTCACCAAGCACCATGGGGTGACATCATCGTCGCCCCCATCTTTCCAGACGTGGCGGCGGGCCGGGTGCCGGGCTCAGTCCAGGCCGAGCTCGTCCTTGGAGAAGGCGAAGAGGTACGGCACCCCGGCGCCCTCGGTGATCTTCTCGGCGGCGCCCGTGGCCCGGTCCACGATGGTCGCCACGCCGACGACCTCGGCGCCCGCCGCGCGGACCGCCTCGACGGCGGTCAGCGGGGAGCCGCCGGTGGTGGAGGTGTCCTCGACGACGAGCACGCGGCGGCCCGCGATGTCCGGTCCCTCCACCTGGCGCTGCATGCCGTGCGCCTTGGCGGCCTTGCGGACGACGAACGCGTCGAGCCGCTTCCCGCGGGCGGCGGAGGCGTGCAGCATCGCACCGGCGACGGGGTCGGCGCCCATGGTCAGACCGCCCACCGCGTCGTACTCCAGGTCGGCGGTCAGATCGAGCAGCACCTGACCCACGAGCGGGGCGGCCTCCCCGTCGAGCGTGACGCGCCGCAGGTCGACGTAGTAGTCGGCCTCAAGGCCGGAGGAGAGCGTCACCTTGCCGTGCACCACGGCCTTGTCCTTGATCTGCTGGAGCAGCGCCGCGCGCACGTCGTTCGTCGTCATGGCTACGAGCTTAGAGCCTGTCTTTACAGGCGGGTCCAGGTCCAGGTGGTGCCGGCCTCCAGCGGCTCGACCGGCGTGACCAGGCGCGGCGCGGTGTTCAGGCCGTTCGGCGGGCCGGTCTGCGGCTCCACGCAGACGGCCGCCTCCTGCTCGTCGTAGACCACGACCCACTGCTCGCGGCTCCTGACGTTCAGCTCCAGCGCGCCGGGCCAGGTCAGCGTCACGTCGACGCCGTCGGGCATGCCGAAGCAGTCGTCCCAGGGGCCGGGCTTCGGGGCGATCCGGTCGCCGGTGGGCAGGTGGTCCGCGCCGCGCTCCTCCTGCCAGGCGGGCGCGAAGTCGATCTCCACGTCACTTCCGCCGAGGGTCCGGTTGAACCACGGGTGCCAGCCGGCCTGCGCCGGGAACGAGTCGCCGTACGTCTCGATGCCGAGGGTCAGGGTCAGCGCGTCCTCGGTGAGGGCCACGACCTGCGTGACGCGGCCGGGGTGGGGCCAGGGCTCGGCGAGGTCGTACGTGAAGACGGCCTCGGTCCGCCCGGCCCGCGCGGTGGTCCACTCGGCGTCGCGGGCGAAGCCGTGGATGGCGTGCGGCGGCGAGTTCAGCGGCATCTGGTGGACCTGCCCGCCGTCGCGGAACCGGCCGTCCCTGATCCGCCCGCACCAGGGCACCATCGGGAAGCAGCCGTAGCGCTCCCCCTGCCGCAGCAGCTCGGTCCCGGCGATCTTCAAGCTGCTGATGCGGCAGCCGTTGCCCGGCGCCACGGTCACTTCCGCGTCGCCCGCGGTCAGCGTCGTCTCCTGAGTCGTCACGACCCCTGAGCCTATGCGGCCTCCCGCTACCGCCGCCTGCGCAGGGCCCGGCCCACGACGATCGCCGAGGCGAGGGCGAGCGCGGCGGCGGGCGCGGCCCAGCGCAGGGTGGCGCTCGCCGTGACGCCCTCCGGCGCGGGCACCGGGGCGTACCGGCCGCGCGGCGGCGCGTGGTCGACCTCCTCGGCGCTGCGGCCGATCATCGTGCGGCGGGCGTGTGCGGCGACGGGCTCGGGCGGCAGCTCCACCCCGCCCCCGGGGGTCTCGGGGTACGTCTCCTCGTCGGCCAGGGGGTCGAGGGAGGGCGGCGGCACCTCGGTCTCGTACAGGGACCCCGGCGCGGACCCGGCCACCGCCTCGTCCACCGCCTCGGCCGCGTCGATCCCGTCGGTGGCGTCGACCTCGTCGCCCGTGTCGAGGTCGTCGCTCATCCCGATGTCGTCGATCGCCGCGATCTCTTCGTCCGGCTCCTCCGAGCCGGGTTCCTGGCCGGACGCCCCGAGGTTCCCAGCGAAACGGTTCAGCAGCCGGTGCGCCGCCGAGACCACCGCCTCGCGCGGAAGATCGGCCACGCGGCCGTCGCCCGACCCGGTGCCGGTGAAGGTGAGCGCGGCGCCGCCGTCGGCCGCGGTGACCCGGGCGGTCAGCGCGAACTTCACGCCACCCGCGCCCCGCGCCTCTGCCCCCTCACCGGTCATGGCGAACGAACCGTCCGGCTGCTCGACCACGCGGACGGTTCCGCGGTAGGTGATGGTGTGCCCCTCGATACGCACCTTGAGGCGGCCCTCATCACCCGACGCGTCGCGCTGGAACCCGGGCAGGGCCCGCGTCACCCGCAGGGGGTCGCAGAGCACCGCCCGCAGGGACTCCGCCGGAACCGGAACGAACACCTCATGCTCCATACCGCCCGAGCGTAGCGACTCCGTCGTGGTTGCGGGGGCCGCGCCGACATCTGCCGGGGGGCGTCTTGTCGCGGGTGCGCTCCGGTGGGGGCTGAGGGCGCACGGAGTGCGCCTTTCAGGGGCGCGGGGAACTGCGCGACCAGCCCCCACCGGACCGCACCCGGCGACAAACCCCACCCCCACGGCGCTCACCCCCCATAACGCGGATGCACAAGCGTCGACGGGGCATACCCCCGCCCCGGCCGAATCACCCGCACCCCCGCCACGGACGGCGGCAGCCGCCCCCGCTCCCCCACCACAAATCCGGCCGCCCCGCCATCGCCCTGGTACGCCACCACCCGCAACCCCGCGGACCGCACCGTCGCGGCGACCGTCCAGAACCGGTCCGACACGTCCCCGCCGTGGGCCACCACCCGTCCCGGGCCGCTGAGCACCCGCCGTACGAGCCCGTAGAACTCCTGGGAGTACAACTTCGCGCTGTCGGTGCGGGCCGGGTCCGGCAGATCGCAGACCACCACGTCGTAGGGGGCGTCGGCGCGGACCCGGGACTCCTCCCTGAGCAGGGCGAACACGTCCCCCGTGGCGACGCGCACCCGCGGATCGCGCAGCGCCCCCCGGTTCAGGGCACGCAGCCCCGGATCGGTCCTGGCGAGCCGTACGACCCCGGGGTCGGTGTCGACGACGTCCACCCGCCGCACCCCCGAGTGGCGGAGCACCTCGCGCACGGCGAGCCCGTCGCCGCCGCCGAGCACGAGGACCCGGGCGTGCGGGCCGCCGCGCATCGCGGGGCCCACGAGCGCCGCGTGGTAGCGCGCCTCGTCACGGCCCCCGGCCCGCAACTGCCCGTCCAGATACAGGCCGAGAGGGCCCCGCTCGCCCCCGGTGACCACGACCTCCTGCACCTCGGTCCGCTCGGCGACCCGGACCTCCGCCCCGAACATGGCGTGCCGCGCGGCCCGCTCGAAGTCGTCGACGAGGACCCAGGCGGCGGCGAGCACGCTGAGCACCGCGAGGTTGGCGAGGAGCAGCACCCGGCGGCCCCGGGCGCTGAGGTCCCGTCGGAGCAGGCCGAGGACGAGGGCGCCACCGGCCACCGCGTTGACCGCGCCGGTCAGCAGGGCGCCCGTCAACTGGCCGAGCAGGGGCAGCAGCAGGAAGGGGAAGGCGAGGCCGCCGACGAGGGCGCCCACGTAGTCCGCCGCGAACAGGTCGGCGACGGCGCCGCCCGCGTCCTGGCGTCTGATCCGCTGGATGAGCACCATCAGCAGGGGGACCTCGGCGCCGATGAGGACGCCGATGCCGAGCGAGAAGGCCACCAGCAGCCAGCGCGGCCCGTCGGACGCCGCGCCCCGGGCGCCGCTCCAGGCGAACACCGCGTACAGGGCCATGGCGCTGCAACCGCCGACGAGGGCGAGCGCCGTCTCGACCAGGCCGAACCCGGCGGCGGCGCGTGGCCGCAGGCGCTTGGCGGCGAGCGCGCCGAGGCCCATGGCGAAGACCATGACGGAGAGGACGACGGAGGTCTGGGTGACCGAGTCGCCGAGGAAGTAGGAGGCGAGGGCGACCAGTTCGAGTTCGTAGACGAGGCCGCACGCCGCGCAGACGAAGACGCAGACGAGCACGAGGAACCGGCCGGTGCCCGGCGACACGGGCAGGGGGGCCCGGCCGCGCCCGCCCGCGGGCCGGGGCGCTGCGGGCCCCGAGGGCCGTGCGGACACGTGCGGTTCGATCACGCCTGGAACGCTACGTCACCGTTCGACTCCTTCTCGTCACCCACACGTGTGGAACAGGCGCATCGCGTGCATACTCCGCCGCCCCTGCGGTCCGAAGGGCGGCGCCTGTTCCCGGTGGGTCCTAGAGGGCGGCGACGACCGGCACGCGTACGCCCATTCGGCTGCGGGTGGCGACGAGTTGGCCGTCCTGCGGATACGCGTGCCAGGTGCGCCATTGCACCTGGCCCTCGTGGTACTGGGCCAGCATGGCCGTGAAGGCGTGCGGGCTGCCGGGGAAGACGCCCGCCAGCCCGTTCGGATGGTCGGCGACCAGGGCCAGCAGCTCCTGGGCGCGTCCGGCGAACTGTCCCTCCGTCAGATGTTCGACCCGGGCGGCGAATTCGTACTCCCAGTCGCCGACGCGCTTGGCGACGCCGAGCGGCAGCGGGGTGCTGCTGCCGGGGATGCAGGCGACGGTTTCCGAGCAGTTGCCGTGCTCCTCCTCAAGAAGGACCTGGTGGGAGGCGCCGAGCAGCCGCAACTGAAGCTTGGAGTCGGCGAGTTCGAGGTCGAGCGTGGCGAGCGCGGGAAGCGGCTCGCGGCCCAGGGCCCAGGCCAGATCGGCCGCACTCGTGTCGGTGTAGGCGGTGTTCAGGGTCGTGAGCATGGGTCGGCTCCGCTGCACGCAAGGGGAGATGGGGCCGGCTACGTCAAAGGGACCGGCTCGTGCCCACGCGAACGCGTTGAACACGCAGTACGAGGGCTGAGTTGACGGTTAAAGGGAATCATGGGCTGCGAGGCCCCCACAGCGTTTTTACCCAACTTCGGAGGGTTTCCATCCCCCCGAGGGCTCCACAGTTCAACTGTTCAACTGGCGCCGTCGTCTTTCGCGCCCAACTCACCACTGCCGGGTGTCAAGGGGAACGTACGTACGTGCGGCCCGCGTGGACCGACTGCCCCGTGTCAGTCGCCTCCGCGCGGGCCGCACGCCCCGGGTGCGGCGTCAGCTTCCGCCGCCGCACCCGCCCCCGCCACCGCACGAGGAGCCGCCCCCGCAGGAGCTGCTCCCGCACGACGATCCGCCGCCGCACGACGAGTGGTGCCCGCCGTGATGCCCGGAGGAATCCGAGGAAGAACCCGAGGAACATGCCGCGCCACCGACGGCCCCGCCACCCCCGGCCCACCAACTGCCACTGCTGCCCCGCCCACCGCGCGAGCCCCTCGCGTAAGACGTACGCGGACGTCCGCCCCCACTCCTGGCCGACGCGACGGCGACGGCGACGACCACGACGACGACGACCGTGAAGACGATGATGACGAGCACTCCCATCACCGGCCCCCTCTCTTCCCCCGAATCCCCCGAAACCCCCGAGGGGCGCCCCGAGCGGGCGTGACAGGGGGATGCCCTCCCCCGCACACGGCCAAAGCAGAGTTGAGGAACTCCAGAGGTTCGGCGCAGGATGGCCGCCATGACCTCCAGCTCGCGCCCTCCGCTCAACCGCCGGCTCGCCGAGTTCGGGACGACGATCTTCGCGGAGATGTCGGCCCTCGCCCTGCGGACCGGCGCCGTCAACCTCGGCCAGGGCTTCCCCGACACCGACGGGCCCGAGCAGGTGCGCGAGGCGGCGGTGCGGGCCCTGCGCGACGGACGCGGCAACCAGTACCCGCCCGGCCCCGGCGTCCCCGAGCTGCGCACCGCGATCGCCGCGCACCAGGAGCGCCGGTACGGCATCGCGCTCGACCCGGACCGCGAGGTCCTGGTCACCGCGGGCGCCACCGAGGCCATCGCCGCCGCGCTGCTCGCGCTGGTCGAGCCCGGGGACGAGGTCGTCGCCCTGGAGCCCTACTACGACTCGTACGCGGCCTGCGTCGCCATGGCGGGCGGGACCAGGGTGCCGGTGACCCTGCGCCCGCACGAGGGGGCGTTCCGCCTCGACCTCGACGAGCTGCGCGCCGCGATCACCCCCCGCACCCGCCTCCTCCTCATCAACACGCCGCACAACCCGACCGGCACCGTCCTGACCCGCGCCGAGCTGACCGCGATCGCCGAGCTGGCCGTCGAGCGCGATCTCCTCGTCGTCACCGACGAGGTCTACGAGCACCTGACCTTCGACGACGCCGAGCACGTGCCGCTGGCCACGCTGCCCGGGATGCGCGAGCGGACGGTGACGATCGGCTCGGCCGGCAAGACGTTCTCGTTCACCGGCTGGAAGGTCGGCTGGGTCACGGCGACGCCCGAACTGGTCACGGCGGTCCGCTCGGCCAAGCAGTTCCTCACCTACGTCTCCTCCGGCCCCTTCCAGTACGCCGTCGCCGAGGCCCTCGCCCTCCCCGACTCCTACTTCACCGGCTTCCGCGCCGACATGACCGCCAAGCGAAACCTCCTCGCGGCCGGTCTCGCCGACGCCGGGTTCGGGGTCTTCCGCCCCCAGGGCACCTACTTCGTCACCACCGACATCCGCCCGCTCGGCTTCGACGACGGCTTCGCGTTCTGCCGGGCGCTGCCCGAGCGCTGCGGCGTCGTCGCGATCCCCAACGCCGTCTTCTACGACGACCGCACGGCCGGTGCCCCCTTCGTACGGTTCGCGTTCTGCAAGCGGGCAAACGTGCTGGAGGAGGCGGTGTCCCGGCTCAGGTCGCCGGCCGCCTGAGCCCATGCCGGATCGGCGCTGGATATTCCGACCCGCTACCAGGAGTGCTCAGGTGTCGTAGACGGTCGAGCGATGCCCGACGTGTACGGCCCACACCACCAGCTCGCCGTTGTCGATCGTGCAGCTCACGCGGTAGTCGCCTACCCGTAGGCGGCGCCGGTCGGGCTGGGAGACGAGGGCCGTGGTGTCGCACCCCATCGGCTCGTTCTCCAGCCCGGTCAGTTCGGCCAAGATGCGGAGGGCCATGTCTCGCGGCACAGCGGGCCGACCGGGACGACGTACCTACCGTCACCACCCGGCGCGGCAAGCAGGTCGCAGCCGTGGTCTCCATCGAGGTGCTGCGCAAGGACCGAGTGTCCCATGTGTACACAACGGCCCACTCGGGAGGCCGCCTGGCACCCGGGTGCCGCAGACGCCCGTCTGGACGCGTCCGGCGCGCGCCCCCGGCACGCGCGTCGGAGGGTTCGGGTGTGACCGAGTCATCCGCCACCGTCCTCGACGGCCCCCCGGCCACCACCGCCGACCCCGGGACCTCGCCGCGCCTGCTCGCCCCCGGAGCGGGCCGCGCCATCGGTCTTTTCGCCGCCGCCCGGCTCACCGGGATCCTCGCCGTCACCGTCACCGCCTGGCTGAGCGGCAAGCAGCCCATGGCGCTGCTCGGCCGGTCCTGGGACTCGCGCTGGTACCTGCACATCGCCGAGCACGGCTACGGCGCCCGCACGCTGCACTTCCGGCCCGGCGTCGTCTTCAGCGACCTGGCGTTCTTCCCGCTGTACCCGGCGCTGACCCGCTCCCTGTACGAACTGCTGCCGCTCTCCGCCCCCGCCTGCGCCCTGCTGCTGGCATGGACGGCGACGCTCGCCGCCGCCCTCGCCATCTACCGGATCGGCGAACTCCTGCACGGCCGCACCGTGGCCGCGCTCCTGGTGGTCCTGTGGGGCCTGCTGCCGCATTCGGTCGTGCTGTCCATGGCGTACACCGAACCCCTCCTGACGGCCCTCGGCGCGTGGTCGCTGTACGCGGTGCTCAAGGGGCGCTGGCTCTGGGCGGGCTCGCTGGCGGCGCTCGCCGGGCTCGCCCGGCCGAACGGGTTCGCGGTCGCCGCCGCCGTCCTCGCCACCGCCGGGTACGAGATCGTCCGGCGCCGCGGCCGGGTGCCCCGCGGGCTGTGGGCGGGCGCCCTGCTCGCCCCGGTCGGCTGGTCCGCGTACGTCCTGTGGGTCGGGTTCAGGAAGGGCGACCCGCTGGGCGGGTATTTCACGGTGCAGCGCGGCTGGGGGTCGCGGTTCGACTTCGGGGCCGGTTCGGTCCGGGCCGTGCAGCGGATGCTGCTGCACGGCGACCGCTTCGTGTTCCCGGTGACCCTGGTGATCGTCGCGGTGGCGGTACTGCTGTACGCGCTGCTGCTCCTGGAGCGCCCGCCGCTGCCCCTGCTCGTGTACAGCGGCGTCCTGCTCCTCGTCGCCCTCGGCGGTTCCGGCTACTTCGAGTCCAAGCCGCGCTTCCTGCTGCCCGCGTTCCCGCTGCTGCTGCCGCTGGCGTGCGCCCTGGCCAGAACGGCGAGAGCCCGGCCTGCGCACGCCCTCCTGGTGGTGGGCGCGCTGGCCGGGCTCTCGGTGACGTACGGCGCGTATCTGCTCGCCTACGCCCACGCGCCGCTGTAGCTCACGTCGAAACGTCAGCTCACTCCGAGTCGCCCTCGGGCTTCTCCTCGGCCGAGTCGACCTCGGCCTCCAGACCGAGCTGCTCCACGAGCCAGCGGTCGAACTCGATCGCGGCGCGCACCCAGCTCACCGTCGACGACACGAAGTGCTCCAGGGAGACTCCGGTGCCGATCAGCATTTGGGCCTCGCCGATGAGGCGGACCGTGCCGTCGTCATGGGTGTGGCTGTAGACCTTCGGCCACAGGGTGCGCCGGTTCCAGTCGTCGATGGACTCCAGGAGCTGCGGCTTGATCTCGATGCCGTGGGGGCGGTCGTAGAACGTCCGCACCGAGAAGACCTGCTGGTCCCCCTCGCCGCGGAACATGAAGTACGTACGGAACTCTTCCCACGGCGCCGCGAGGTCACCCTCGTCGTCGAGGACGTACTTGAGCTCCATCTGTTCCAGGAGCTGCTTCACCAGGTCCTGGTCGGGGATGACGGGGCCTGCCGGTCCCGCTCCCTGCTGCGGTTCGGGCTGTCCCCCGAAATTGGGAATCGAGGACGGGTCGATGCTCACGTGCGTGGTCCCTTCGTACGGATTCCGACATCCTCCCCCATGGCGGGAGGGGTGCCGCAACCCCCGCCGCGAACCGATCGGGGTGTCCGCTGTGGGCGGACCCCCGACGGCTCGCCGGGGTCAGTCGGTGGCGGGTCCCACGATCAGGCCCTCGCCGAACGTGTCCACCCGGACCGTGTCCCCGTCCTTGACCTCGCCCGAGAGGATCTCCTTGGCGAGGCGGTCGCCGATCGCGGTCTGGACGAGGCGGCGCAGCGGGCGCGCGCCGTAGGCCGGGTCGTTGCCCTCGTCGGCGAGCCAGGTGAGCGCGGCGTCGCTGACGTCGAGCGTGAGGCGGCGGTCGGCGAGGCGCTTGGCCAGGCGGCCGAGCTGGAGTCCGGCGATGCGCCGCAGCTCGTCCTTGTCCAGGGCGGAGAAGACGACGAGGTCGTCGAGCCGGTTCAGGAACTCCGGCTTGAAGGAGGCCCGTACGACTTCGAGGACCTGCTGCTTCTTCTCCTCGGCCGAGGAGAGCGGGTCCACCAGGTACTGGGAGCCCAGGTTCGAGGTGAGGACCAGGATCGTGTTGCGGAAGTCCACCGTGCGGCCCTGGCCGTCGGTGAGGCGGCCGTCGTCGAGGACCTGGAGCAGGATGTCGAAGACCTCGGGGTGGGCCTTCTCCACCTCGTCCAGGAGGACGACCGAGTACGGCCTGCGGCGCACCGCCTCGGTGAGCTGGCCGCCCTCCTCGTAGCCGACGTAGCCGGGCGGGGCTCCGACGAGGCGGGCGACGCTGTGCTTCTCGCCGTACTCGCTCATGTCGATGCGGATCATGGCCCGCTCGTCGTCGAAGAGGAAGTCGGCGAGCGCCTTGGCCAGCTCGGTCTTGCCGACGCCGGTCGGGCCGAGGAAGAGGAAGGAGCCGGTGGGGCGGTCGGGGTCGGCGATCCCGGCGCGGGTGCGGCGGACGGCGTCCGACACCGCCTGTACCGCCTCTGTCTGGCCGATGAGGCGCTTGCCGAGTTCTTCCTCCATGCGGAGCAGCTTCTGCGTCTCGCCTTCGAGGAGGCGTCCGGCGGGGATGCCGGTCCAGGAGGCGACGACGTCGGCGATGTCGTCGGGGCCGACCTCCTCCTTGACCATCGTGTCCGTGGCGACCTCCTCCTCGGCCTCGGAGGCGGCCTCCAGGTCCCGCTCCAGGGAGGGGATCTCTCCGTAGAGGAGCTTGCTCGCGGTGTCGAAGTCGCCGTCGCGCTGGGCGCGCTCGGCCTGGCCGCGCAGCTCGTCGAGCTTCTCCTTCAGCTCACCGACGCGGTTGAGGGACTGCTTCTCCTTCTCCCAGCGGGCGGTGAGGCCGCGCAGCTCCTCCTCCTTGTCGGCGAGGTCGCGCCGCAGCTTCTCCAAGCGCTGCCTGCTGGCCGGATCGGTCTCCTTGCCGATGGCCAGCTCCTCCATCTTCAGCCGGTCGACGGCGCGCTGGAGCTCGTCGATCTCGACGGGCGAGGAGTCGATCTCCATACGCAGCCGGGACGCGGCCTCGTCGACGAGGTCGATGGCCTTGTCGGGCAGGAAGCGGGAGGTGATGTAGCGGTCGGAGAGCGTGGCGGCGGCGACGAGCGCCGAGTCCGCGATCTGCACCTTGTGGTGCGCCTCGTAGCGCCCCTTGAGGCCGCGCAGGATGGCGATGGAGTCCTCGACACTCGGCTCGGCGACCAGGACCTGCTGGAAGCGGCGCTCCAGGGCGGGGTCCTTCTCGATCCGCTCGCGGTACTCGTCGAGGGTCGTGGCGCCGACCATGCGCAGTTCACCGCGGGCGAGCATGGGCTTCAGCATGTTCCCGGCGTCCATGGCGGAGTCGCCGCCCGCGCCGGCGCCCACGACGGTGTGCAGCTCGTCGATGAACGTGATGACCTGGCCGTCGCTCTCCTTGATCTCGGAGAGGACGGTCTTGAGCCGCTCCTCGAACTCGCCGCGGTACTTGGCGCCCGCGACCATCGCGCCGAGGTCGAGCGAGACGAGCCGCTTGTTCTTCAGCGACTCGGGCACGTCGCCCTTGACGATGCGCTGGGCGAGTCCTTCCACGACGGCGGTCTTGCCGACGCCGGGCTCGCCGATGAGTACGGGGTTGTTCTTCGTGCGCCTCGACAGCACCTGGACGACCCGGCGGATCTCCTGGTCACGGCCGATGACGGGGTCGAGCCGTCCCTCGCGGGCGGCGGCGGTGAAATCGGTACCGAACTTCTCCAGGGCCTTGTACGAGCCCTCGGGGTCGGGTGTGGTCACCCGGCGCCCTCCCCTGCTCTTCATGAATGCCTCGGCCAGCTTCTTCGCGCCGGCCCCGTTCTCGGTCAGTACGTCACCCGCGGCGCCACCCTTGGCGGCAATGCCGATCAGCAGGTGCTCGGTGGAGAGGAACTCGTCGCCCAGCTCCTTGGCCCGCTCGGCGGCGTCGGCGACGACGGCCAGCAGGTCGCGGTTGGGCTGCGGCGGCGCGACCGTCGATCCTGTGACGCTGGGCAGCGCGCCGACGACGCGCTCGGCACCGGCCCTGACCTGCGCCTGATCGGCGTCGACCGCCGCCAGCAGGTCCGTGATGTTCTCGTTCTCCCGGCCCTCCAGGAGGGCGAGGAGCAGATGCGCCGGGGTGAGATCCGGGTGCCCCCCGGACACGGCCCGGCTGGTGGCCGCGTTGATCGCGTCGCGGCTCCGGTTCGTCAGCTCGGCGTCCACGTCACTCGTCTCCTTCTCCTCCACGTCACAGGCAACTCTGACCTATTCAGCGTACACAAAGTTGAGTCTATTCCGCTCAAGGTCTGCGTAGGTTCACTCAGGGCCCGCTCAGAGTCCACTCAGGGACGGATTGTGGATAGATTCCAGCCATGGCCAAGAAGATCGACCTGGACGCGCCCGGTACCTCCTTCCTCAGCTTCTGGCGGGAACGGCACCTGTGCACCCTGACGACCCTGCGCCCGGACGGCACCCCGCACGTCGTCCCGGTCGGCGTCACCTACGACGCGGAGGAGCGAGTGGCGCGGGTGATCACGAACAAGGCCAGCCGGAAGATCGCCCACATCCTGGCGGCGCCCTCCGCGTCCCCGGCCCGGGTCGCGGTCTGCCAGGTCGACGGCCGGCGCTGGTCGACCCTGGAAGGCACGGCCACCGTCCGCACGGACCCGGCCCTGATCGCGGACGCGGAGCGCCGTTACGCCGAGCGGTACACGCGCGCGCCGCGGCCCAACCCGGACCGGGTGGTCATCGAGATCGCGGTGGACCGGGCCACGGGCAACGGCGTGCACGACGCGTAGCCGAGTAGCCCGCAACGGCCGCCGTACACGGGCCCCGGGCACAAAACTGCAGCGGCGCCACCGTGTTCAGGTCCACGGTGACGCCGCTGCGGGGGGAAGCACCTGAGCGATCTACTGCGACGGGGGAATCGCGTCAGGCACTGCGGGGGGTGGCAGTGGTGGTACTGGTGTGCTGCGGGGCCTCGGGCTCCGCGTCACCGACCAACTGGTGGTCACGCTGGTCGAGGTTGACGAAGATCATTCCGTATCGGACGACGGTCCTCACCGGTTGCGGGGCGCCTCGGGGGCGACGCAGACACCGGTAGGCCCGGATGTCGTCGTCGTCGTCCCGCACCACGATGATCGGCTCCCCGAACAGGGTGACCATGAGCGAGTCACCCGGGTTCGGGACGGCCGTCACGAGGTCGATCGTGTGCCAACCGGAACGGTAGGCGATCGCCATCTCGCGGCGGAGGGATCTGTCATCGGGCGGGGTGATCATTTGCCCGCACCCGTCGGTGCCGCGTTCCAGCCAAGGTCCGGCGGGGCCGCGGCGACAGAGACGGGCTCCGCCGCACCGGCGCTGTTCCATCCGAGATCGAGTGCGCTCACCGCACTGACGGCCAGCCCGGCGGAAAAGGCGGCGATCACCACCGAGCGAAGCATGCGCTTCAACATAGTCGGCTTCGTCCTCACTTGGTAAGTTCCTCTCCCCCGGCTGCAACAAGACGATGTCTCAATCCGGCACGTCAAAGCCACAGAGTCGATGCATCATGTTCCTGCACGTACAGGACCCTGGGGGGTGGAGATTGTTCTCAACAAGCACCAAACCGACACATCCTCACCCCACAGCTCCGCTCTGTGAACAAGGAGCGCGTCTCTACGCCGACGCGTTGACCGAGGGCCGTCTCGCGCGGACGAAGGCAGAGAACACACCTTGCCTCCTCGAAGCCGCACTGCTGCACCCGGATCCGGACGACGCGAGCTGGCTGCGCCCGGTTCCCCCCTCCGCGGCGCTCGCGCAGTGGCTCCTGCCGCTGGAGCGGGAGATCCAGGAGCGCCGGAAGGCCGCCGTCCGGCTCACCGATCTGTTCGAGCCCTTCATGGCCATCACCGCGCGAGCGGAACCGACCACCCACGCCATCACCGTCCTTGAGGGTGACACCCGCATCAACTCCGCAATAGAGCGCCTCACCGCGGAGTGCCGGTTCGAGGTCCTCACGGTGCAGCCCGGTGGTGGCCGCAGCGAGAACACGCTCAACGTGGCGCTGAAACGCGGCCAGACGGTCCTGGACCGGGGCGTCGCCATGCGCACCATCTACCAGCACACCGTCCGCCACAGCCAGGGAACGCTCGCCTACGCCGCCCGCATCCACCGGGAGAACGTGGAGATCCGCACCCTCGAAGAACTCATCGACCGCCTGATGATCTTCGACCGGAGCGCGGCGCTCATCCCCGTCGGCGAGGAGCGCCAGATCGCCCTGGAACTGCGCCACCCCGGCCTCGTCGAGTACCTCACCAAGGTGTTCGAGGACCTGTGGCGGCGCGCGACCCCCCTCCTGGAGGACCCGCCCTACCCCCCGTCGACCGACGGCATCACCGGCGTCCAGCGCTCCATAGCCAAGCTGCTCATCGAGGGCCACGTGGACGAGGCCATCGCCCGCCGGCTCGGGATGAACGTCCGCACCTGCCGCGCCCACATCGCGAAGATCGCGGCCTCGCTGGGCAGCGGCAGCCGCGCCCAACTCGGCTATCTCATCGCCAGATCGGGGATCCTGGACCAGGAGACCGCACTGCCGACCAGAGAGAGCACCAAGTGACGGGCGGGGCACACAGACACGGGGCCGAAGAGTTCTGCGACGCTGGTTCCCACCTCTACGCCCACGCTTTGCACTGGGGAAGAGTGCGAAGGGAAGACGCCGCGGACGCGCCCTGCCTGCTCGAACACGGACTGCTCACGCCCGACCCCGCGGACGCCGAGTGGATGCAGCCGGTCGCGCCCGCCGTGGCCCTGCCCGCCCTGCTGAACAGCATCGAGGACGAGATCGCCCGGCAGCGCCACCGTGAGGCACAACTGGCGCGGGCCTTCGCCCCCCTGATGAACCTCGACGCCGAGCGCGCGGCCGTGCCCAACGCGCCGATGCTCAACGTGATCATGGGATTCCGCCGCATCAACGCGGCGATAGCGGACGCGATGCTGGCCTCGTCCCAGGAACTGCTCACCATCCAGCCCGGCGGATTCCGCCCACCGGACCAGCTCGCTGACGTTCTCCCCCGCGAACAGCAACTGCTCTCCCGTGGCTGCCGGATGCGCACGCTCTACCAGCACAGCACCCGGCACTCACCCGCCGTGCGCGCCCATTTCGAGCAACTCGAAGGTGACGTGCAGGTGCGCACCCTGGACGAGGTCACCGAACGGCTCGTCCTCCTCGACCGCACCGTCGCCTTCATCCCCGCCAACCCCGACCGCACCGTCGCCCTGGAGATCCGTCATCCGGCGCTGATCAGCTACCTGGTGACCACCTTCGAACGCCTCTGGCGTCTCGCGGACCCGATGTTCCCCGTCACGGCACCGGAATCCGCCCCGCAGGGCGACCCGTCGAGCCGCCAGCGCACCATCGCGGCCCTGCTGATCGAGGGCCACACCGATGCCGTCATCGCCGACCGGCTCGGCGTCAACATCCGCACGGTCCGCCATCACATCGCCAAGCTGGCCGCGACACTCGGCAGCGAGAGCCGCGCCCAACTCGGTTACCTCATCGGCCAGTCGGGCATCCTCGACCAGGATCGCTGACCCACCCCCGCCGTGCGGGACGCGACCACTTCGCGACGCGGCTACTTCAGACCCGCCTCCGCGCACGCCTGCGCGTACTTCGCCGTGCAGATCTCCTTCACCGTGAAGATCCCGTCCTTGACCACGGTCTGCTTGATGTTGGCGCGGGTCAGGGCGACGACGCTGACGCTCGCCGTGCGGACCTGCTTCGTCGTCGGGCTGTCGGTCCTGTCCATGGCAAGGGCCTCGAACTCGATGGTCCGGCCCTGCGCGACCCGTACCGCCATCTCGGCGGCCGTCGCCGCCTCCTCGGGGTACGGCTTGTAGACGCTCATGTACTGATTGCCCGTCAGAATCCGCTGCACCGCGGCGAGTTCCGCGTCCTGGCCGGTGATCGGGGGCATCTTGGTGACCCCGGCCTCCTTGAGCGCCTCGACCACTCCGCCCGCCATGCCGTCGTTGGCCGAGTAGACGCCGGCGATGTTGGAGGCGCCGATCGCCGCGATGGCCTGCTCCATGTTGGCCTTGGCGTTCTGCGGCTTCCAGGCGACCGTGTCGTACGACTTCGCGATGGTGACGGCGTCCGCCAGCTCCGCGCGGGCGCTCTCCTTGAAGTCGATCGCGTTCGGGTCGGTCGGCGAACCGTTGATCATGACGATCTTGCTGCTCTTGGAGGCCTTGTCGCCGAGCGCCTGGACGAGCTCCTTGCCCTGCGTCTGGCCGACCAGCCCGTTGTCGAAGCCGACGTACGCGTCCACCGGGCCCTGGGCGAGACGGTCGTACGCGATGACGTGGATGCCCGCGTCCTTCGCGCGCTGCACGGCGGGGGTGATCAGCTTCGCGTCGACGGCGTCCACGATCAACGCGTCCACCTTCTTGCTGATCATCTGGTCGACCTGCCGGTTCTGCAACCCGGCGTCCTGACCGGCGTTGGCGTACTCCAGTACGCCGTGCCCGTCGGTCAGTTCGGCTATCTGTCTCTTGATGTGCGGATAGTCGAACTTCTCGTAGCGAGCGGTCTCCTTCTCCGGCAGCAGCAGGCCGATCCTGACATCGTTGCCCTTGCGCACGGGCGCGCTGGATTCGCTGTCCCCGCCGGGCAGCACACCACCGCAGGCCGAGACCGAGACCACCAGGACGGATGCGGTGGCGGCCAGCGCGGCACATCGCATTCGCGTGTTCATTTACGGATACCTCCCTGACGTGGCCGCGACGATGCGGCCGAGGTGGCTCGAAGCCAACTCGGCCGCCCAAGTCACGTCAAGAGATGAAGCGACACCGCAATGAAACCGCATCCGTTACTTCCCCACATGAAGCCAGATACGGCGAATACCGGACATGTGTACCCGGTGGTAACACCCTTGGCGTCAGGACCCGGCGGGCACCCGGTCGAGGAAGCCGTGCACGGCCCTGATCCGGCCGTCGTCGGCGAGCTGGACCACGTCGAACCCGGCGACGGGCGCGCCGCCGTCCGCCTCCGACACCAGTTCCCAGCCGAACCGGGCGATGCCGTGGTGCCCGTCGACCGCCCCGAGCGGCCGGAAAAAGAACCCGGGGAACTGCTCGCGCGCGGCGCCGATGACCGCCGCGACCCCGTCGTGCCCGGCGACGTCGGCCAGCGGGTCGGTGTAGGTGCCGTCCTCGGTCCAGGCGGCGGCGACGGCCTTGCCCCGCTCCTCGGCGCTCGACGCGTTCCACGCCTCGAAGTAGCGGGCGACGGCGCTCTCGTACGTCTCGGTTCCGGTCATGGCTCCAGCCCTCCTGAAGGGTCGCTCGGCAGGTAGTGAGACCCGGAGCCCGAGCGGAGTGCGCCGCCCGGGTCCCGGTGACCTCAGAGTGCCGGGCGGCGGGTGGGGGGTCGATTACGTGGGAGGTAAGGCCGGGCCGGTGGGGTCGGTGGGGTCGGTGGGACGGGTCAGGGGCGCCGCGGCCCCCGGGTCCTGCCGCGTTCCCTCTCGGCCCTGCTCGTCGCGTGAGCAGTTGGGGCAGCGGCCCGGTTCTGGGCCTCGGTAGGCGCGGTCGCAGCCGTCGCAGTTGTGAAGGGGATGCCGCACGGCTTCGGGCTCCCGGGACCTCTTGAACGCGGCGCTCAGCGGCGGGAGCCGGACCACGAGTCGGTGGGCGAGCAAGGCGGCCGGGCTGTGGATCGGGCGGTCCTCCGGCAGGTCCCTGGTGAGGGCGTGGCGTACGGCGGCGGGGCTCAGGTCCCGTTCCAGCCAGGCGGCGACACCGGGCGTGAGGCGTTCGGTGTCGCGGGTGGAGAGGGCCAGGCGGGCGTCGGTGCGGTGGAGACCGGCGAGGAGATCGACGGCGGCCCGGAGCAGTCCGGGGCCGGGGGTGCTCTCCGGGTGGGGGACGGTGAGGGGGCGCGGCTTCCTGGGCCTCGGCGGCTTGGGTGCGTGTTCCGTGCGGACCGGTGCGGCCCCCGGCTGGTTGCAGGAGACGGTGCGGGTGCGGACGCGGCCATCGGGGGTGCGGCGGCGTTCGCGGCGCAGGTAGCCGTGGTGTTCCAGCTCGCGCAGGGCGGCGGCGATCCGGGTCGTGCCCTCCGGGAAGCGGGCGGCGAGCGTCCTGACGTCGGCGCGGGCCCCTGCCGGGAGCGACTGGATGTGGACGGCGAGGCCGATCGCGAGGCCGGAGAGTTCGCGGTGCTGGGCGAGGTGGTTGCCGACGACCGTGAACCGGGTGTGGTGACGGGCGTTCTCGTGAGCGATGCCGTACTCGTCCGGGGGGTTGTTGGTGGCAACGCCGGACCGGGCGCGCGAAGGCACGCTAGGGTTCTGGGTATCCATCAGGAAGGTTTCGTCTTCCTCGGTGGTCAGGCCCTCGATCGGGATCGCTAGTCCCGGCCGGGGGCCGACGTATGTGTGGGGTGATCTGTCGCGGTGAGCGTAGAGGTCGCAACCGGGCGTGGCGCAAGCCGCGTTGGTGATGTTCACCCGACCGTGTCGGCCGGGCCGCGACCGCTGTCGCGGGAGGCGTCGCGGGAGGTGGGGAGGGGCTTGGTCAGGTTTCTTTCCCTCTCGGACGTTCCTTTGGTGTTGTCGCCCGTGCCACCGGCGTACGGGTTTCCGGTCACCGGTCGCCGAACGAGATCGAGTTCGGCCCAGACCGTCTTGCGCGGGGTCGGACCAGCGACGACGCCCCAGCGATCGGTGAGTGCGGCCACGAGCACGAGACCCCGGCCCGACTCCGCGTCGAGTGCCGCCACTTGGGGCTCCGGGAGCACATCACCGCGCGCGTCGGCCACCTCGATGCGCAGGGCGCCCCCGGTGACGTAGACGCTGAGCCGGAAGTCGCGGCCGGGCTGCCGGGCGTGGGTGACGGCGTTGGTGGCCAGCTCGGCGATGACGTGCGCCGCCGCGTCCAGGTCGAGGGGCAGGCCCCAGGTGCGGAGCTGTTCGACGGCGAGCAGTCGCGCGAGGCGGGCGCCGCGCGGCGTGGAGGAGAGCTGCACCGTGAAGTGCGTCGCGGGGCGGGGAAGTTCGGCGATCTTTCGGTTCACATCACTCAGCGTGGCCATCGCCTCGTACTGTCACCAGTGACATGCCCGTCACGTACGGCGACTGTCCAGGGTTTGTCCAGCGCTGTACAGGCTGTCCAGCGGGGCGTGAGGGTACGGACGCTGACGGGACGTGGGCGGGGATCCGGTGGACCGAAGGGGTGCGGGATGACCGAGACGGCGACGGACGGTGACGGCTGGGAGATCGAGCCCGGCGACGAGCAGGGCGCGGCCGTGATCGCGCTGGTGGGGCGGCAGTTGAGAGCGCGGCGCGAGGCGATGGGGCTACGGGTGCCGGAGCTGGCGGCCACGATGGGGTATGGGGAGGGGATCGTCTACAAGGTCGAGAGCGGGACGAGGATCCCGCGCCCGGAGTTCCTCGACAAGGCGGACGAGGTGCTGGGGGCCGGGGGGTTCATCAAGGCGATGAAGCCGGATGTGGCGGAGGTTCGGTATCCGAAGAAGGTTCGGGATCTGGCGCGGATGGAAGCGCAGGCCGTTGAGCTGACCGCCTACGGCAATCACAACCTGCACGGGCTGTTGCAGACCCAGGAGTATGCGCACGGGCTGTTCACGATGAGGCGCCCAGCTCTCGAACGAGACCGCATTGAACAACTCGTGGCCGCCCGGGTGGCCCGGCGGTCGATCTTCGAGCGGGAGCCCGCCCCCGCCCTCAGCTTCGTGCAGGAAGAAGTGACCCTGCGGCGACCCATCGGAGGCAGGATGGTACTGCGTCGCCAGCTCGAACACCTTCTGGAACTGGGCCAGTTGCGGAGCGTCGAGATTCAGGTGATGCCGACCGACCGCAGCGACCACGCGGGGATGAGCGGAGAGATGCAGGTGCTGAAGTTCAAGGACGGCACGGCGATCGGGCGGTCCGAGGGAGAGTTCGGCAGCCGGCCTGTCGCCGACCTCAAGCAGCTCCGCGTCATCGAACTACGCTGTGGCATCATCCGAGCGCAGGCTCTTGCGCCGGGGGAGTCGCTGGCCTTCATCGAGCACATGCTGGGAGAAACATGATCCGCAAGACCTCCGCCGGGGGCTCGTCCGAACTGACGTGGCGCAAGAGCAGCTACAGCAGCAACAGCAACGAGCCCGACTGCGTCGAAGTCGCCCACGCCCCCGGCACCACCCACATCCGCGACTCCAAGAACCCGGCCGGACCCCGGTTCACCGTCGGCGACCCCGCCTGGGCCCGCTTCCTGGAAAACCTATGAACCCGCCGCCCGAACTGGCATGGTTCAAGAGCAGCTACAGCAGCGGCAGCAGCGATCCCGACTGCGTCGAAGTCGCCCACACCCCCGGCACCGCCCACATCCGCGACTCCAAGAACCCCCCGCACGGCCCCCAGGTCACCGCGAACGGCACCGCCTGGGCCGCGTTCGTCACGTACGCGCGCTCACCCCTCGTACTCCGTGAGGTCGATCGCGTACAGGCGTAGACCCGCGTCCTCGCCCGTGAAGCTCATCCCGAGCTTGTCCAGGACCTGCGCGGAGGACGTGTCGCCGGGGGCCGTGGCCGCTACGACGCGGTCGATGCCGCGGTCCTGGAGGGCGAACTCCAGGGTGGCCTGCGCGGCCTCCGAGGCGTAACCCTGGCCCCAGAACTGGCGGGCGAGCCGCCACTGGATGCCGATGTGGTCCGCGATGCGGGGCGGGGCGTCGGGGACGTACAGGCCGACGGCTCCCGCCAGCTCGCCGGAGCCCAGCAGTTCGACGGCGAAGAGGCCGAAGCCCTCGTCGTCCCATTCCTCCTCCCAGCGTTCGATGTCCTCGGCGCTCTCGGCGAGGGAGCGCGGGGCGCCGTCGCCGATGTGCTGCATGACGACGGGGTCGGCCTGGATCTCGGCGAGGGCCGTGAGGTCGTCGGGCGACCAGCGGCGCAGGAGGAGGCGCGGGGTGTGGATCTCGGTCATGGCGTCCATCCTGCGCCATGACCGGCGGCGAACCCGCACTCGCCCCTCCCGCCCCTTCTCCCCCTCCGGAGAGTGTGCTGCCATGTCCGTCTACGGAGAGTGGGGGAGACGTGAGCGGCAAGCAGGGCTCAGGGAGCCGGCGGCGCAGGGTTCGCGGGCTGGTGGGGCTGGTGATCAGCGCGTTGGTGCTCGGCGCTCTCACCTGGTTCGCGGGAGCCGCCGGGAACACCGAGCGGGTCACGAGTATGTGGGTGAACGCCCAGGTCGCCAAGGACGGCAGTGCCCGGATCACCGAGGTGATCGACTACGACTTCGGGCACCCGCCGGAGAGCCGCCACGGCATCTACCGCGACATTCCCGGCCTGACCTATGAGGTCGACGACGAGGACGTCCGCGTCACGATGGACGGCGCGCCGGTCCCGTACGAACTCTCGTACGGGGACACGACGGAGCGGAGCATCCGGATCGGTGACGCGGGCCGGACGGTCACCGGTCCGCACCGCTACCGGATCACATATCCACTGCCGGACGTCGTGCGGAAGGGCAAGCTCGCCTGGGACGCGGTCGGCACGGGCTGGAAGGTCGACCTGCACGACGTGACGGTCCATGTCGCGGGCTCGTACCGGTGGTTGGGGTCCCGGTGTGTGCGCGGCAGGACCGGATCCGTCTCGCCGTGCCGGTGGGAGCAGCCCTCCACCGGGCATCTCGTCGCCTCCTTCGGGAAGGTCGCGTCCGGGCAGGGCGTCACGTTGTACGGGGCCACCGACAACCGGTCCGTGAGTGACCTCGTCCGGGCTGTCCGGCCCGCCCCGCCCGCGGGCGCGCGGCCCGACGCGGCCCCCTCGCCCGATCCCCTCCGTACGGGACTGGTCCTGGCCGGACTCGTGCTGCTCTGCGGGGTCTCGACCATGGGCGTGGTGTGGCTGATCGGTCGTGACCGGCACCCCGCCGACCTGGCACGACCGGCCGAGGGAACGCCTCCTGAGGGGCTGACCCCGGCCGAGGGCGGCATCCTGCTCACCGAACGCGTCGAGGCGCGCCACCAGGTCGCGTGGCTGCTCACCGCGGCGGCCCGCGGACACATCAGCGTCACGGGCAGCGGCCAGCACCCCGTGCTGCGCCGCGTTCCCGGCCTCGGGGGCGTTCCCGACGAGGACACCGCGGCCGTGATCGACGACATGTTCGCGGGCCGCGACCAGTTCGTCCTCGGGCTGTACGACCCGCTGTTCCGGTCGGCCTGGCAGTCGCTCGGGTTCCGGCTCGCCACGTGGCAGCGGACCAGCGACCTCTGGGACCCGGCCGCTCAGCGGCGCCAGCACGCGGCCATACCGACCGGGCTCGGCGCGACGCTGCTGGGTCTCGTCGCCGCCCTCACCGGCAGCGTCCTCGTCAGCCATATGAACAGCGCGGGGTGGCCGGTCGCGACCGGAGGCGGGCTGCTCACGGGGGTGGGGATGGCCCTGTGTCTGAGCGCCTGGGAGCTACGGCGCCGCAGCGCTCGGGGCGCGGCCCTCCTGGCGCAGGTGGAATCGTTCCGGCACTGGCTCGCCGAGGCGCCCCCGCGGGCGGCCGAGGACGACGACCGGCTGGAGACGCTGACGGCGTGGGCCGTGGCGCTGGGTGTGGCGGAGCGCTGGGAGCGCACGGTCGCCGCCGCGACGGCCCCGGCCGCCACCAGGGGCGGGCCCCGCCGCGCGACCGCTGTGTCCCGGCTCGGCCCGGCCCTCGCGGTGGGACTCGTCACCGCCGCGGTGGTCTCCGCAAGGGCCCCGTCGTCCAGCGGTTCCAGTGGCAACAGTGGTTCGAGCGGCGGGAGTTTTGGCGGCGACGGGGTCGGTGGCGGCACGGGTGGAGGCGGCGGCGGGTCCTGGTGACCCCCCGCCCGCGGACTGCGGCCCGGCGCGCCATGCGCACCGGGCCGCCCCTCGCTCTCCCATCCCCGACTTCCCTGCCACCGGCACTCCATGCCCGGATCAGCCCGGCGCACGCGAAGAGGCCCGGGGTTCTTCACGAACCCCGGGCCCCTTCATCTGTTCCGGGCGGAGCGGCTACTGCTCCTGCGACCGCTTCGGCCGCCACACCACCAGCGCGCTCGTCTGCTGGACCTCCTGGTACGGGACCAGGTCGCGGCGGTACGAGGCGTGGACCGCCGCCTCGCGCTGCTGCATGGTCGCGGCGGCTCCGTCCAGGGCGGCGGACAGCTCCGCCACCCGGGACTGGAGTGCCGCCACCTGGTTCTCCAGCTCGATGATGCGCTTGATGCCGGCCAGGTTGATGCCCTCGTCCTGCGACAACTGCTGGACGGTGCGCAGCAGTTCGATGTCGCGGGCCGAGTAGCGGCGACCACGCCCGGCTGTGCGGCCGGGCGAGACGAGACCGAGGCGGTCGTACTGGCGCAGCGTCTGCGGGTGCAGGCCGGAAAGCTGGGCCGCCACCGAGATGACGTACACCGGGGTTTCCTCGGTGAGTTCGTACGGGTTGGTACGCCGCCGACCGGGGTGTCCGTCCATCTCTCTCAAGCTCCCTTCGCGGCCTGGAACAGTTCTGCCCGCACGTCGGTGTCCTCAGTCGCCTTGCGGAACGACTCCAGGGCCGAGCGGGCATCGTCGGACAGGTCCTGCTCCTTGGGGACGGCCACCTCGACCGTCACCAGGAGGTCCCCACGCGTGCCGTCCTTGCGGACCGCGCCCTTGCCGCGGGCCCGCATCGTCCGCCCGTTCGGCGTGCCCGGGGGCAGCTTCAGGGTGACGGAGGGACCGCCGAGGGTGGGCACCTTGACCTCGCCGCCGAGCGTCGCCTCGGTGAACGTGACGGGCACGGTCACCGTGAGGTTGTCGCCCTTGCGGCCGAAGACGGGGTGCGTGTCGACGTGGACGACCACGTACAGGTCGCCCGCCGGGCCGCCCCGTTCGCCGGGAGCGCCCTTGCCGCGGAGCCTGATGCGCTGGCCGTCCGACACCCCGGCGGGGATACGGACCTGCATGGTGCGGGAGGACTTGGCCCGGCCGCTGCCCTTGCAGACCTCGCAGGGCGTCTCCGCGATCAGACCGCGCCCCTTGCAGTCCACGCACGGGTCGGTGAGGGAGAAACCGCCACCGCCGCCCCGCGAGACCTGCCCGGTGCCGACGCAGGTCGGGCACACGCGCGGCGTGCCGTTCTTGTCGCCGGTGCCGGAGCACGCCTTGCAGGGGGACTGGGACGACATGCGCAACGGGACCGTCGCGCCGTCCACGGCCTCGGTGAAGCTCAGCGACACCTCGGACTCGATGTCCTGGCCGCGGCGCGGCTGGGTACGGGTGCCCGCGCCCGCGCCGCCCCGGTTGAACAGGCCGCCGAAGACATCACCTATGCCGCCGCCGAACCCGCCGGAGCCGCCCTGGCCCTGGGCGCCGCCCCCGAAGAGGTCGCCCAGGTCGAAGTTGAACGTGCCGCCGCCGGCCCCGCCGGGTCCCGGACGGAACCCGCCGTTGCCGAACAGGGCGCGCGCCTCGTCGTACTCCTTGCGCTTCTTGGGGTCCCCGAGGACGTCGTTCGCCTCGGAGATCTCCTTGAAGCGCTCCTCCGCCTTCTCGTTGCCCTTGTTGGCGTCCGGGTGGTTCTCCCGGGCGAGCTTGCGGTACGCCTTCTTGATCTCGGCGTCGGTGGCGTCCTTGGGGACGCCGAGGACCTTGTAGTAGTCCTTCTCGATGAAGTCCTTGGTACTCATCGGCCTCGACGTCCCTCCTCACTCACATCAGTACCTACTCGGATGACGTCAGCCCTCGTCCGGGCCACCGCTCTCCTTCTCTGCCTCCGCCTCCGGGGCGTCGGCTGCCTCGGACGTGCCCGTCTGCGCGCCTGGCTGCGGCTCGGCCACGGCCACGCGCGCGGGGCGGATGGTGCGCTCCCCGATCCGGTATCCCGGCTGGAGGATCGCCACACAGGTCGTCTCGGTGACGTCCGGCGCGTAACTGTGCATCAGGGCCTCGTGGACCGTCGGGTCGAAGGGCTCGCCCTCCTTGCCGAACTGCTGGAGGCCCAGCTTGGCCGCGACCGTCTCCAGCGACTCCGCGACGGACTTGAAGCCGCCGACGAGTTCGCCGTGCTCACGGGCCCGGCCGACGTCGTCGAGGATGGGCAGCAGCTCGGTCAGGAGGTTCGCGACGGCGATCTCCTTGACCGTGACGCGGTCCCGCTCCACGCGGCGCCGGTAGTTCTGGTACTCGGCCTGAAGGCGCTGGAGGTCCGCGGTGCGCTCGGCGAGCGCGCTGCGCGCCTGGTCCAGTTGTGCCGTCAGGGCCACGTCCTGGGTCGATTCCTTGCTCGCGTCCCCGGCCGGGGCCGCCGCGCCCTCCTGGGTGGAGGGCTCGGGGGCCTTCGGCGCGGCGTCATCAGCGGTGGCGCCGGAGGGGACGTCGGGCTGCTCGGCGTTCTCGCCGCCGAGACCCGGGGTCTCCTCCGTCATCAGGCAGCGCCACCCTTCGCGTCGGGCTTCTCGTCGTCCACGATCTCGGCGTCGACGACGTCGTCGTCCTTCGACATGTTCGGACCCTCGCCACCCGGGGCGGCGCCCTCGGCACCGGCACCGGCGGCCTGCGCGTCCGCGTACATGGCCTGGCCCAGCTTCTGCGAGACGGCGGCGACCTTCTCGGTGGCGGTGCGGATCTCGGCCGTGTCCTCGCCCTTGAGCTTTTCCTTCAGCTCGGAGACGGCTTCCTCGACCTCGGTCTTCACGTCGCCGGGGACCTTCTCCGCGTTGTCCGCGAGGAACTTCTCCGTCTGGTAGACGAGCTGCTCGCCCTGGTTGCGCGACTCGGCGGCCTCGCGGCGGGCGTGGTCCTCCTCCGCGTACTTCTCGGCCTCTTCGCGCATCCGGTTGACCTCGTCCTTCGGCAGCGAGGAGCCACCGGTGACGGTCATCTTCTGCTCCTTGCCCGTGCCGAGGTCCTTCGCGGTCACGTGCATGATGCCGTTGGCGTCGATGTCGAAGGCGACCTCGATCTGCGGGACACCGCGCGGGGCCGGGGGAAGGCCCGTGAGCTCGAACATTCCGAGCTTCTTGTTGTACGCCGCGATCTCGCGCTCGCCCTGGTAGACCTGGATCTGCACGGACGGCTGGTTGTCCTCGGCCGTCGTGAAGATCTCGGAGCGCTTCGTCGGGATCGTGGTGTTGCGCTCGATGAGCTTGGTCATGATGCCGCCCTTGGTCTCGATGCCGAGGGACAGCGGGGTGACGTCGAGGAGCAGGACGTCCTTGACCTCGCCCTTGAGGACACCGGCCTGGAGGGCGGCGCCGATGGCGACGACCTCGTCCGGGTTCACGCCCTTGTTGGCCTCGTTGCCACCGGTCAGCTCCTTGACGAGCTCGGCGACGGCGGGCATACGGGTCGAGCCACCGACGAGAACGACGTGGTCGATCTCGGAGAGCTGGATGCCCGCGTCCTTGATGACGTTGTGGAACGGCGTCTTGCAGCGCTCCAGGAGGTCGGACGTGAGCTGCTGGAACTGGGCGCGCGTGAGCTTCTCGTCCAGGTGCAGCGGGCCCTCGGCGGAGGCCGTGATGTAGGGCAGGTTGATCGTGGTCTCGGTCGAGGACGAGAGCTCGATCTTCGCCTTCTCGGCGGCCTCGCGCAGACGCTGGAGCGCCATCTTGTCCTTGGCGAGGTCCACACCGTGGCCGTTGTTGAACTGCTTGACCAGGTAGTCGACGACGCGCTGGTCCCAGTCGTCACCACCGAGGTGGTTGTCACCGTTGGTGGCCTTCACCTCGACGACGCCGTCGCCGATCTCCAGGAGCGACACGTCGAAGGTGCCGCCACCGAGGTCGAAGACGAGGATCGTCTGGTCGTCCTTGTCGAGGCCGTACGCCAGGGCGGCGGCCGTCGGCTCGTTGACGATGCGCAGGACGTTCAGGCCCGCGATCTCGCCGGCCTCCTTGGTGGCCTGGCGCTCCGAGTCGTTGAAGTACGCCGGGACGGTGATGACCGCGTCCGTGACCTTCTCGCCGAGGTAGGACTCCGCGTCGCGCTTCAGCTTCTGAAGGATGAACGCCGAGATCTGCTGCGGGTTGAAGTCCTTGCCATCCAGGTTGATCTTCCAGTCAGTGCCCATGTGGCGCTTGACGGAGCGGATGGTCCGGTCCACGTTCGTGACCGCCTGGCGCTTGGCGACCTCGCCGACGAGCACCTCACCGTTCTTGGCGAAGGCGACGACGGACGGCGTGGTCCTGGCGCCCTCGGCGTTGGTGATGACGGTGGGCTCGCCGCCTTCCAGAACGCTGACGACGGAGTTAGTCGTGCCCAGGTCGATGCCGACCGCACGTGCCATTTCGATTCCTCCAGCTAATACTTGAGTGGAACTGACTCAAGACTGCAACATCACCCCCCTCCCCGTCAACAGACATGAGCCGACTCCACTCAACTTTTATCCTGCGCTTATGGGCAGCCCTTGCCGGAACCCTCTCCGACCTGGCCTTTTGACGCACCCCCACAGGCCGTGTGACGTAAGGAGACCTCGTGGAACTGGTCCGGGTAGCCGTGGTGGCCGTCCTCATGACCACCCACGACTGCCGCGACGCGACACTGGCCGCCCTCGACGCCCTCGCCGCGCAGCGCGACCTGCCGACCGGTACGCGCGTACGGGTGCATCTCGTCGACGCGGGTTCCACGGACGGCACCGCCCATGCCGTGCGCCGCGCCCACCCCGATGTCCAGGTCACGGTCGTCGGGCCCGACGTGCGCTGGGGCGAGGGCATGCGGCTGGCCAGCCGCAACAGCCGCGCGGCCGGTATCCCCGAACCCACGCACCAACTGTGGCTCGGCGACGACGTCCTGCTGGCCCCGGACGCGCTGGCCCGCCTCCTGGAGGTCTCCGCCGGTCTGGACGAGGAGGCCGTCGTCGTGGGCGCCGTCCGGCACGGCACCGCCACCACCCGTTCGGGCCGCCGTCGTCGAGGGCGCGCCCTCGACCTCGTGGAGCCCGGCGACAGGCCCGAGCCCTGCGACACGTACGACGGTGACGTGGTCCTGCTGCCCTGGGCCGTACGCGAACGCGTCGGCGACATCGACAAGGCCTTCCCGCACGGCATGGGCGACTACGACCACGGCCTGCGGGCCCGGCACGCGGGCATCCGCGCCTACGTCGCCCCGCACCACGTCGGCGAAGGGCCACGGGATCCGGCACCCTGGCCCGACCTGCCCCTGGGGCAGTGGTGGGTGTACTGCCGGCGCCATGGCGGCGTACGGGCGCCGGTGCTGATGGTGTCGCCCTGTGCGGTGACCGTCGTGCGCGCCCTCACCACCGGACGCGCCACGCCGTAGCGCGCCGTCAGGCGGGCCTGTCCCCCGCGCGGTCGTGCGCCGACCGGACGACGGCGGCGTACACCTCCTCGGCCCGCTCGACCCACGCCGCCTCCCCGTACCGCTTGGCGTGGACCCCGCGGCAGTGCGCGCGCAGCGTGGGGAAGATCCGCTCGGCCGCGTCCAGCGCGGCGGCCAGCGGCGCGTCCCAGGCGGCGATCGTGCCGGTGCCGTCGGCCCGCACGGTGCGCGGCGCCGCCGACCCCTCGAAGGCGAGCACGGGCAGCCCCGCCGCGAGGGCTTCCGGGTAGACCGGGGGGAGCGCGCCCGCGACCCAGCGGCCCGGCAGGACGAGGCCGCGGTGGCCGGGCAGCGCGCGGCGCAGCGCGGCGGGTCCGAGAGCCCCGAGGAACCGTACGGACGCGGGGGCCGCCGCCCGGCACGCGTGAGCGAGGGGCCCCGTGCCGACGATGTCCAGGCGCCGCCCGGCGGGCCAGCGGCGCAGCAGGTCGAGGACGTGCTCCTCGGGGGTGAGCCGCGCGACGCACACCCAGGTGTCGGCGCGGCCCACGTCGGCGGCAACCGTGGCGCGGTCGGTGAGCGGCACGTAGTGGGGCACCACCGCGAGCCGTTCGGGCGGCAGTCCGGCCCGCTCGTACGTCTCCCGGCTCAGCTCGGACAGGACGATCACACGGTCGGCGCGGCGCAGCAGCGGGTCCTCCCGCAGGCCGCCCCGGGAGGCGCGGGCGAGCGGCAGTGCGGCGAGCCGCGCCCCCCGGCGCCAGGCGCCGCGCACCCCGGCCCACCGGTCGCCGCCGTCACCGCCCGGCGGGCGTTGGTCGTGCAGGGTCGCCACCAGGGGGCGGGTCCACTCGGCGGCCCAGGAGCGGCCGAGGGCGGCGGACAGGCGGTGGACGTGGACGACGTCCGGTGCGAAGACGCGCAGCTCGGGCAGGGGGCCGCGGCCGTGCGGGGTGGCGGCGCGGCCGACGAGGCGGACCTCGTGACCGGCCCGGCCGAGGGCGGCGGCCTGGTCGAGGACGGCGTCGTCCGCGCCGCCGGACCCGGACGCGCCCCCGAACGCGTGCACCAGCGCGATCCTCACGCGAACACCGCCGGACGCGCGACCCCGGTCCGCACGAGGGCCAGGTCGTCGCCGAACTCCCCCGCGCCCGCGAGCACCTGGGGCAGTTCCGGCGCCGATTCGACCTGGAGCAGCACCCGTTCCCCGGGCGCCACGACGTCCTCCCACAGCCCGTCCAGGCGCCGCATCCACGCGCGGTCGCGGTGCCCGAGCGCGTAGGGCAGCACGCGCCAGTCCAGGTCGCGGGCGGCGGCCCTGCGCACCCCGGCGCGAGCTCCGCCGAACGGTTCGAAGGAGACGATCCGCCCCCGGTAGCCGCGGCGGCGCAACGCCCGCCCGAAGGCGCCGTCCTGGCCGCCGGAGTCCAGCACCAGGTCGATCTCGCAGTGGGCGATCTGCCGCACCAGCTCCCGCATCCGACCGAGACCCGTCATCCGTGCACTCCCTTGCGCGACGTACTCCGTTGCGCGCGACGCTCGCACAAACTAATCCGTTATATCCGCATATGGCGTGAATAACACGATGTGCTGTGGCGAGGGTCCCCTCAGCGACGCAGATCACGACCCCGGCGACTACATTGCGATCGGGTAAGTGGGTAGTCTCAGACGGACTGCATAAGTTACCGCTTAGTAATCAGTGCTGGTGCGTCGCCGGTACGTCCAGTACCTCAAGAAGAGACCACCTCGCAGGCCCGAGGAGCCCCCAAATGCAACTCGCCGCGATCATCGTGTCGCTGGTTCTGATCGTGGTCGGCGTGGCCCTGTTCGCCCGCGCCCTCCTACAGATCTACAACTTCATGCGGCTCGGCCAGAACGTGCCCGCGGGCACCCGTACCGACGAGCCCGTACAGCGCACCGTCACCGTGGCGAAGGAATTCCTCGGCCACACCCGGATGAACCGCTGGGGCGTCGTCGGTGTCGCGCACTGGTTCGTGGCGGTGGGCTTCTTCTCGCTGCTGCTGACGATCGTCAACGCCATCGGCCAGCTCTTCCAGGCCGACTGGCTGCTGCCGGTCATCGGCGAATGGGCGCCGTACAACGTCTTCGTCGAGTTCATCGGCACCATGACGGTGCTCGGCATCCTCGCGCTCATCGTGATCCGCCAGTTGACGCACCCGCGCAAGCCGGGCCGCAAGTCCCGCTTCGCCGGTTCCAACTTCGGCCAGGCCTACTTCGTCGAGGCCGTCATCCTCATCGTCGGTGTCTGCATCTTCATGCTGCACGCCCTCGAAGGCGCCCAGCACCACGTGGACGGCTACGAGGCCTCGTTCTTCGTCTCCTACCCGGTGATCAACTGGCTGGAGGGGATGGACGTCTCCACCCTCCAGAACCTCACCTACTTCTTCGCCGGGCTGAAGATCGCGACCTCCTTCATCTGGATGATCACGGTCGCCCTCAAGACCGACATGGGCGTGGCCTGGCACCGCTTCCTCGCCTTCCCGAACATCTGGTTCAAGCGCAGGGCCGACGGCGGTACGTCGCTGGGCGCGCTGCTGCCGATGACCTCGCAGGGCGAGCCGATCGACTTCGAGGACCCGGGCGAGGACGACGTCTACGGCGTCTCCCAGGTCGAGCACTTCTCCTGGAAGGGCCTGCTCGACTTCTCCACCTGCACCGAGTGCGGCCGCTGCCAGTCGCAGTGCCCGGCCTGGAACACCGGCAAGCCGCTCTCCCCCAAGCTCCTCATCATGTCGCTGCGCGACCACGCGCACGCCAAGGCCCCGTACCTGCTCGCCGGTGGCGGCAAGTCCATGGAGGGCGAGGAGAAGGCGACCGAGGAGCAGCTCAAGGACGTGCCCGCCGCCGCCCTCGCGGAGGCCGAGCGCCCGCTCATCGGCACCCTCGAAGAGAACGGCGTCATCGACCCGGACGTCCTGTGGTCCTGCACCACCTGCGGCGCCTGTGTCGAGCAGTGCCCGGTCGACATCGAGCACGTCGACCACATCGTCGACATGCGCCGCTACCAGGTGATGATCGAGTCCGCGTTCCCGTCCGAGGCGGGCACGATGCTCAAGAACCTGGAGAAGAAGGGCAACCCCTGGGGCCTGGCGAAGAAGCAGCGCCTGGAGTGGCTCAAGGAGCTCGACTTCGAGGTGCCGGTCGTCGGCAAGGACATCGAGGACCTCACCGAGGTCGAGTACCTGTACTGGGTCGGCTGCGCGGGCGCCCTGGAGGACCGCGCCAAGAAGACGACGAAGGCCTTCGCCGAACTGCTCCACATCGCGGGCGTCAAGTTCGCGATCATGGGCGGCGACGAGAAGTGCACCGGTGACTCCGCCCGCCGCCTCGGCAACGAGCCGCTGTTCCAGCAGCTCGGCCAGGAGAACGTCATGGCCCTGAACATGGCGTTCGGCGAGGAGCTCGACGACGACGGCAAAGTGACCGCCGAGTCCCGCAAGCCCAAGTCGGCGAAGAAGATCGTCGCCACCTGCCCGCACTGCCTCAACACGATCGGCAACGAGTACCCGCAGCTCGGCGGCGACTACGAGGTCATCCACCACACGCAGTTGCTCCAGCACCTGGTGGACGAGGGCAAGCTGGTCCCGGTGACGCCCGTCGAGGGCCTCATCACGTACCACGACCCGTGCTACCTGGGCCGCCACAACAAGATCTACTCCCCGCCGCGCGAGATCATCGGCAAGGTCCCCGGTCTGCGCAACGAGGAGATGCACCGCCACAAGGAGCGCGGCTTCTGCTGCGGCGCGGGCGGCGCGCGGATGTGGATGGAGGAGCGGATCGGCAAGCGCATCAACAACGAGCGCGTCGACGAGGCCCTGTCCCTCAACCCCGACATCGTCTCCACCGCCTGCCCGTTCTGCCTCGTCATGCTGACCGACTCGGTCAACGGCAAGAAGAACGACGGCAAGGCCAAGGAGTCCGTCCAGGTCGTCGACGTGGCCCAGTTGCTGCTCGACTCGGTGAAGACGCCGTCCGACCCGCCCCCCGCGGGCGAGGCCGAGCCGGCCGACGCACCGGAGCCGGAACCGGTGAAGTAGGCATCCGCCGTACGTAGTCGAGGGCGCCCCGTGCGAACGGGGCGCCCTCTTCACTGCCCGGACACGGCACACGACGCGCCACGTGACCAACCCGGCACCGCCCGCTCCGCCCTCGTCCTCGGCGGCCCCCAGGGCCCCGCCACGCCCCGGCACGGCGTACCCGGCGGCCTCGGACGTGGCGTCCGGCCGGTTCGGCGGCACGTCCGCGACGAGCGCGGCGGCGCACCCACCCCGAAACCGCTGGCCGCACCACCGGAACTCCGCTTCACCACGGCCCAGTTCGGCTGACCCACCTGTGGTGGTGGGCCGGACCAACCGGTCGCAGTGGCCCTCACCACGGACAGTTGGTTCCGCGTTCATACAACCTTCATCCGGTCTCACCGGTCTGAGTCGCCGATCGGAACACCTCTGATCATCGACCCGCCCGAGGAGCGTCATGCCCAGCGCCGTACCAAGAACTTTGCCCGGCTTCGCGATACGCGCCGGCTGCGCCACCCTCGCGGCAGGGCTGCTGGCGCTCGGCACGGCTTCGCCCGGCCGGGCCGCCGACGGCGGTCCCTCCATGGAGTTCTCCTCGCCCAACCACGAGGACGGGATCGTGACCGCCGAACCGTTCCACGACTACTCCGAGACGTTCCTCGTCCAAGGACGCAACGCCGGTACCCAGGACGTGAAGAACGCCACGGTGACCATCGACGCGACGGCCCTCAAGGGCCAGATCACCATGGAAAGTCAGTCCTGCACCAAAAAGGGCGACCTGGTGATCGTCTGCGGGCCGGACGAGCTGAACCAGGGCAAGCCGGTCGCGCCGGGCGCCAAGTTCTACGCGGCAGCCCTCAAGCTGACCGCGCTGGACGGTGCCCGGCCCGGCTTCACGGGTGACGTCCGGGTGTCCGCCGAGGCGGGTGGCTCCCTGATCGGGGAGAAGACCTTCAAGGCCGCCGTGGCGGACCTCGGCCTGTACTCCGACCGCAACGCCCCCGACGACGGCAGCCCCACCCCCAAACCCAAGCCCGGTACGACGGTCCAGCCGGTGGTGGGCTTCCGGAACTTCAGTACCCGCACCATGAACGACGTCTACTTCTACCTCCATCTCACCCAGGGCCTGACGTTCGCCGAGGAGTTCAGCAACTGCAAGTACGGCAGCGACTACCTCGTCGAGGACGCGGGCATGGTGTGCCACATCAAGGGGACCGTCGAACCCGGCGCCGCCTATGACCTGGACGTGTCCGCGCTCAAGGTCGGCGCCACGGCCTGGGCGGAACACTGGAACGGGACCATCACCGACAGGGTCATCACCGGCAGCTCCCTCCACGACCCGCACCAGGGCACCGGACGCGAACTGAAGCTGACGAAACGTGCTCAGGGACCCGCGCTGCCGATGAGCCGAGAGGTGTCCGGCTCGATCGTCGCGGACACCTTCCGGGACGCGGAAGCGGTGGGAGCCACCGTCGACGGCAAGCCCGGACAGGTCGTCAAGGCCGAACTGGGCCTGCGCAACAGCGGACCCGCCACGTTCAAGAACTGGGGTGAGGAGCCGGGGGACGACGCCACCAGCGGCCTCTCGGTGACCCTCCCCCGGGGAACGAGCGCGGTGAACGTCCCGCACGACTGCAATCTGATGACCCCCTCCACCAGCCCCACCACGCGCTACTCCTGCCACCAGGACCTCGACGACTTCTACTTCAACGCGGGCCAGACGACACCGTTCGTCTTCGAACTGCGCATCGACAAGCCCAAGGCCCTCGCCCCGGGAACCGCCAAGGTCATCAACGTGGGTGACAACCGCCCCAAGAATGACTCCGCGCCCATCACCGTGACCGTCGACGGCAAACTGGGCGACGGCTCCACTCCCCCCGCAGGCGGTACCGAGGGCTCGACGTCGGGCGGCTCCACGGCCTCCCCCAGCACCGGTGCCTCGCCGGCCTCCCCCAGCAGCGACAGCTCCGCCACCACGACCTCCGGCGGCACCGGCAACGGGCCCATGGCGTCCACCGGCGCCGGCGCCGTCCGCTGGTACACGGCCGCCGCGGCCGTGGCCCTCGCCGCGGGCGCCGCGCTGTTCACCGTCGCCCGCCGCCGCAAGGCCGGCCGAGCCTGACCCGACCCCGTGTCGCCGCGCGCCCGCGCCCGCTCGTACCGGGCGCGGGCGCACGCGGCAGTTGGCCCCTAGGTCGTGTCCGCAATGTCAGGGGAGCCAGAGTTGTAGGCAGGCGATGGTGACGAGGGCTTGGTAGTGGCGGGCGCGTTTGTCGTAGCGGGT